>DAMBZP010000041.1:2078-2319 GCA_032059885.1 Sedimentibacter sp. | reverse complement strand
TGTCATCAGCTGTGCTGATGACAACAACCCCGTCCCCTTGTCACCCTGCAATCCAAAGGTAGGAATTTATGAAATTATATAATGAATATTCAAGCTTTTTAAAAGAAAAATATGGTGAGAAGGTATACAAGCTTCCTGTAAATATTCCATGCACGTGCCCTAACAGAGATGGTACTGTGGGCTATGGAGGCTGCACATTTTGTGCAGAGGTGGGCACAGGTTTTGAAATGCTTGAAAATAC
>DAMBZP010000041.1:0-2068 GCA_032059885.1 Sedimentibacter sp. | reverse complement strand
ATGAGTATCAAAGAACAAATTGAAACAAATATGGATTATATATCAAAGAAATACAAGGCAAAAAAATTTATTGCTTACTTTCAAAACTATACCAATACTTATGTGAAGCTTGAAAAATTCAAGCAATATATAATGGAAGCAATAACTGAAAATATAGTTGAAATATCAATTTCAACGAGACCAGACTGCATAGGGAATGAATATCTTGAATTTTTAAATGATATAAAAATCAATTACAATATAAACATTTCAATTGAACTGGGGCTTCAGACCGTTAATTACCACACTCTTATATCCATAAACAGAGGACATACTCTTGCTGAATTTATTGATGCTGTACTGAGAATTAAAAAATACGGCTTTGAAATATGCACTCATGTTATTTTGAATTTACCGGGAGATGATATTACCGACACGATTGAGGCGGCAAAGATATTGTCAGTGCTCGGAGTAGAGCAGGTAAAAATTCATTCCCTTTATATTATGGAAAATACAAAAATGGGAATATTATATAAAAATAGGGAGATAACTGTAATAACAGAGGATGAATATGTGGAAAGGGTAATCACCTTCCTTGAATATTTGGATAGAGATATAGCAGTGCAAAGACTTGCCGGAAGGGCTCCAAAAACAGGCTCCTTGTTTGTGAACTGGGGTATGAGCTGGTGGAAGATTAAGGATGACATCCTGGAGAAAATGGAGAGAGAAGGAAGATTACAGGGATCAAAATCATTGAAAAATTTCACCATGAATTAAAATTTTAAATATTAATAATAAATATTGTAAATTTTTAAAATAAGTAGTGTAAACATTTTCAATTTGTGGTACAATATATCTGTAATTAACTTTTATTAAATAAAACATAGGAGTGTGATTATTATGGTTCAATTAGTTTGTGGACACAATGGCACCGGCAAAACAAGAAGAATGATTGACATGGCAAACAGAACAATTGAAGGTATACAGGGAAAGATGGTTTTCCTGGAAGCAAATAACAGGCACATATTTGATTTGGATTATCGTGTCAGATATATCAATACCAAAGAGTTCGGATTGACAAATGCAGAGCAGTTTCAGGGTTTCGTGTGCGGTTTGATTGCAACAGATTATGATGTGGAAATGGTGTACATAGACGGATTGTATAAAATAGCCCAGGCAGGTATGGATAAGCTTGATGCCGTAGTTGGAAGATTGGATTATTTATCAGAAAAATTCAGCGTTAATTTTGTAATGAGTGTAAATCATGATGTAGAAGATATTCCGGAAGGATTAAGAGATAGAATAATTGAAGAGGCAGTAATGCTTTAATATATATGCCACCGATTCGTCGGTGGCTTTTGTATATTCAGTTACAACCAATTCTTAATGTATGCGGCCGCAGCGGAAGCAAATGCATTGGTGAACGGTGTTGTGTATTCTAAATCTTAATCTTATCGCTCTTGCTAAAATGCATATTTTCTGCTAAAATTAATGTACGCTTCAGTATGACAATTAGAAAGAGTGAATTCTATGAATTATTTCAAACCGAACAAAACTATTTTTGATGAGTTTTTCGAACATAGGGACATGTTGATTATTCAGCATATGAATGGTGATATAAACAAGAAGGAGTATCTGGAATTAAATTATAAATATATGCTTGAAAAAAGTATTAAACCGTTTCAGCGTATAGACAGCTTTGAAAAAGGAATGTACAACTATCAGTATTACAATATGATGGCTAAATATCATATGATGATTGCCCAGGAAATTAAGGATAAGGGAAAGCACATCAGCTTTTACAGCAAGTATCTGAATGAAGCCGATTATTATTACAATGAGAAAGATAAAACATCATTCCGCCTTTTACGATTTCTACATTATGAAAATGTAGAGGCATATTTTATTAAAATGGAATCAGCAAACCTTGAAGGGAAGCTGTATGAAATTGTTCTGAATGATTTTGAATATGCTGTTCTTCATTCCAAGAGCCTGTGGCTTCTTGACGTGCTAAAAAAAGAAAATGTATTTTCTGAAAAAAGAAAAAAGTCGGTTATCGACTATTATGTAAATTCAAGATATTAAGGTG
>DAMBZP010000040.1:0-2679 GCA_032059885.1 Sedimentibacter sp. | reverse complement strand
CGATTATATCAAAAGGTCTTTTATTCTACAATACGCATTGTTATCGTGCGCTTACATACAATAATATCGTTTTGGACTCCTTATTGTAGACTATTGAAACTTGAAGCAAATTGGATAATTGGAAAGAATGCGAAAACCATAGGCAATCTTAAAGCATTACTGAAACAAATAAGAGCTACATGGAAGAATGACTATACTTCGAAAATAAATGCTACAAATGAACGTATTGAAGATTTTGCAAAAGTGTGCTACACAAAAGGAAATTATATGCTTTTGCCAGAGAGGAAAATGAATCCTCAGAGGTATAGTGTTACAGAGGATAGAATAGATCTAACGCTTTATGAATGTTTTGATAAAGGTGCGTTAGCTAAGTATTATAATACAAATGATGCTTTATGTTCATGGATAATTAGGGAGAAATTGGATGGGATATTTTTGAATGACGAAATATCAAAAGAAAAGATTAAGTGGTTTATCTCAGAAGATAAGCCAAAATGGATTTCTGAAATGAGTGCTGATGAAATATATAAGTATTTAGAAAATGCAGTTTTATTGATACAAGAAAGAAATAAGTAATATAACAAATTCCAAAAAGCAGAAATGCTATATAAGCAAAAACCAGGAATTTATAATAGTAAACACTGGGTTTTAGGTAATAATTATTTAAACAATTTAACGAAAATTTTAGTAAGATAGGAGAAAATTGTGGGAAGCGATATTTTTAATAAAATGGAATTAGCAAATATACCCAAACTTGATTTATCTTATACAACAAACTTAGCATCAGGTATTCAGGCACAAATTGAAGAATCTAATAAAAGAACACAGCAGGTTGCCGAAGAAGCCTATAATAATCGTCAAAGAATGCAAAAAGCGATTGAGCAGACAGCAAACAATACTGCTGAAACTAATGTTCAATTACAGAAGGTTGTGGAAAATCAAAATGCATATATTGATGTGTTGAAGGATCAGTTATCCACACAGAAGCAACAACTTGAACTTAATGAACATCAGTTGACTATCCTCAAAAATATCTTTGTATCCGGAGAAGATGGAGTAGCTGTCGAAAAGGCAATCATGAAACTCATTCAAGAGCAAATAGATTCAAATCATCCGCTGTGGGATTATGTCAAGGATAAAGGCGGGGATATTGCGGTGACTGGAGTTGCAGCTGGGGCACCTATTATATACGGTGCAATTAAAATGTATTTAGCATCAAAAGGAATATTGTTGCCGTAACAGGAATTAAGGACACTTTAATTATCATGATATAATTGTCATGATTTGCTTCAAAAACACAAATTATAATTTGTTAATGAGTACAGGAATTTAAAGCGGGAGATAAGGTGAATTAATAATAAATAGTACATAAAAACTACGGTCTTTCAAATGAAAGGCTGTTTTTATGTCTAAAATTATATACGAGTATTAGGCAATTGAAAATAAGAAACCAGAAAATACAAGGAGGTATATATGAGCGTATACATTCATTTTACAGAAGAACAAAAACTAAGAGCTAATAAAGTTGATCTTGTAGAATTTTTGCAAAGGCAAGGTGAGAAACTATTGCCATCAGGTAGAGAAAAAAGACTTGCAAGTGACCATAGTATTACAATTAGAGGTAATGAATGGTATGATCATGCATTAGAGCAGGGAGGTCTTGCTATTGATTTAGTACAAAGCTTTTATGGTTTGTCTTTTCCAGAGGCGGTAACGAAGCTTCTTGGAGGTGAGCAAGGTGAAGTATAAAGTAAGGCAAAAGAAATAAAGCAAACGGAACAAAAACCCTTTGAACTCCCACCAAAGAATTCAGAGATGCGAAGAGTTTTTGCATATCTTATTAAAAATCGTTATATTGAACGTAATGTAGTCAGTTTCTTTGCTAAACAAAAATTACTCTATGAAAGCTGTGAACAATCAGCAGATAAGACAAAAGAATATCATAATGCAGTATTTGTAGGTTATGATGAAAATGGAGTCCCTTGCCACGCTCACAAACGTGGAATCTATTCTAATGGTCAAAGTTTTAAAGGTAATGTTGAGAACAGCAATCCTTGTTATAGCTTTCATTACACAGGAACAAGTAATAGGCTTTATGTATTTGAAGCACCTATTGATATGATGTCTTTCATTACAATAAATAAAAATACCAATTGGCAGGAACACAGCTATGTCGCATTGTGTGGAGTATCGGAACAAGCAATGCTTAAAATACTCGAAATTAATCCTAATTTAAATCATGTTCTATTATGTTTAGACCATGATGCAGCCGGGATTGAAGCAAGTGAAAAATTTCAGGATTTGCTTTCTAAGAAAGGAATTAAATGTAGCAGATTGCTTTCTAAATGCAAGGACTGGAATGAAGATATTAAAGAAAGCTTCAACATCCCTGCAATTCCATCAGAGGAACACCCACAATATATTATTCGTGATGAGAGTTGCTCTGAAATTAGAGAATATATTATTGAAATTGATAAGAATGACAATTCACCTTCAAAACTAAATACCTTATTTAAAAAATGTAATACTGATGATACAGAGCAGATGGTTGAAGATTTAAAACAACTGTCTGCTCTTTCTTTATGCCTTGCATCCAATGAATATAGACAGATGGGCTATCCTTCATGTATTTGTCAAGTGAAAATTGACCCTTTTTTCAGTTTAATTCTGACCCCCTAA
>DAMBZP010000039.1:0-2680 GCA_032059885.1 Sedimentibacter sp. | reverse complement strand
CTGCAGATAAAGAAATCAAGTCCTTATCATAGAATGGAAGTCCCAGCTTTTCAGCCAGCTTCATGCCCAACTCTCGTCCACCGCTTCCAAACTCCCGGCTAATTGTAATCACCTTATCCAACATATGCTCCTCCTTATCTTCTGCTGAGTAATTCCCGAGTAATCCTCTTCTACCCATCATAGTTTCTGTATAGCAAGATATCTACAAGGCTGTCAAATGGGCTTTAAATCTCCTGTTAATATATCTGCATTTTACCACATTCTTAAATACCTGTATACCACATTTCGGCTCTACTTATTCATACTTAAAGAAGAATCTCTTAAAAAGTATTGCGCACTGCATTTATCTTGTGAAATCATTCGTTATCTTTTTTAAAAGTTCCCAGACATTATCTCCGTAATTGCTTACTAAAACTATAATCAGCCTTTTTTTTGCATCATAGCTGGAAATAGCTGACGCCTGGATCACAGCCTTGAAAATATGGTTGGTAACCGCTATCCTGCTTTTTGAGCCAAATGCCGTAACCATAGCATTGTGCGTCTCCACTATGGTTCGTTATCATAGCAGCTGTCATCTCTGGCGAAAGCAATTGGCCGGACATCAAATGTTCCCAAAATAATCTTATATCATTTACTGTTGTAAAGGCACCGCCTGCACCTGTACCTTTTGCGTCTACACTGAAAATATTAGTGCGGTAGTCATTGCCTTTTTCATTGTAAATATAATTTACTGCACATTTTGCAGGCAGTCTGTCCAATTCATAATACCCGGTGTTAACCATACCACAGGGCTCAAATATATTATCTTTCAGAAATTCATCAAAGTCCGATCCTGTAATTTTTTCAATTATCATAGCCAGCACGACAAAGCCGGTATTATTATATTTAAACCGGCTTCCACGTGGATATATCATAGGCTTGTCAATAAAAAGCGGCAATAGATCCTTATTTGAGCGTATCCTATAATTAGGAAAATCTATCCACAGCTCCTCATAGTCACTCATAACCTCTTCATCAAAATAATCCGGTATTCCGGAAGTATGGGATAGCAATTCCTCTATGGTTATTGTACCATCAATGGCCTTTAAGTCAAAATCGAAAATATTACCAATTTTGTCATTAAGATGGAGTAATCCTCTTTCTATTAGCTGCAATATTCCAATAGCAACAAAAACCTTTCCTGCGGATGCAGTCGCAAATTTTGTATCGTTTTCATTTGGAACCTTATTAGGTAAATCGGCATACCCAAATGACTTCTGAAAAACTGTTTCATCTTCTCTTTGTATCAACAGGCAGCCCCTAAAGTCTGTTCCAATCAAGTCATTTATATCCATATACATCTGATTCCTTTCCGCTGATTTTTTAATCATCTCTCCTCAGTATAGCATAAGTACTTAAAAAAGAAGCATCCCGGATTCAATTATTTCCCCATGCAAAAAAACAGATCTCCATAACTGGAGATCCGCTTCTGGTCCTTAAAATTATAAGAGCGAAAATGGAGCCGGATATTACCGCCTCTGAACTTATGTAACATAAGAAAATATACACATTGTCTAACATAAATCTGATGCTTGTCCACAACTTCATATGATTACCGGCTTTCCTGTTAGGATAACTTCAGATTGCCCTATATTTGTCTGGTAGATGATTAAAAATAAACCGACATATGAATGTAGCCATTAAAGAGTAAATTATAGAAATTATAAAACAACTCATAAACTTTTTGTTTGTCACCAAACCTTTTATTAATTTGTTGACTTCACCTGTCATAAATTTAACCTTCTTTCTATTATTTAATGATATTACAAATAGTATAATCATTGGGAAATAAACTTATGACGAAAGCTTTCAATGATTCGGCTGTGCCTTAAATCATAATATTTCCTGGACTCTCCCCACTTGACCATTCGTTAACATCACTTTGATACCATGAGGGTGAAAGCTACTGTTTGTTAGTATCTTCCCAACGATTCCTTCTGTTAGTTTTCCGGTTCTTTGGTCAGATTTCAATACAATTTTTACTGTTGCACCTATTTTAATATCACTTCTATTTTGTCCGTTCATTTTTCTCCTCACTTTAAAATCAGTTACATTTCCACAAGCTGTCTCAAATAAGACATTTTCACAAATCAAAAAATAGCGGAAACCCTGATAAAATCTAGGTTTTCGCTACAAATAAAAAGAGCGCGAGACGGGACTCGAACCCGCGACCCCGACCTTGGCAAGGTCGTACTCCACCAACTGAGCCACTCGCGCATATCTCTTCTTTACTTTTGAGACATATACCCTCAAAACCACACATTGTTACATATCTATTTTCATCCGTTCTTTCCTCTTACCTAAACCAACCTGGTTAAGCCCTCGACCTATTAGTGACAGTCAGCTGCACATGTTGCCATGCTTCCACCTCTGCCCTATCTACCTCGTCGTCTTCAAGGGGTCTTACTCTTGCGATGGGATATCTCATCTTGAGGGGGGCTTCACGCTTAGATGCCTTCAGCGTTTATCCCTTCCCGACTTGGCTACTCTGCCATGGCTTTGATAGCCAACAGATACACCAGAGGTCAGTCCATCCCGGTCCTCTCGTACTAAGGACAGCTCCTCTCAAATATCCTACGCCCACGCCGGATAGGGACCGAACTGTCTCACGACGTTCTGAACCCAGCTCGCGTACCGCTTT
>DAMBZP010000038.1:0-3237 GCA_032059885.1 Sedimentibacter sp. | reverse complement strand
TTCTCTTAGAATTGAAGTGCTGGAAATTGCGCTTTCGTCTACAATTGGTTTAAAATAGCTTAAAAACTTGAGCAGTCTCTGCCTCTCAGGATAGAACCTGCTGTCCTCTCCGATTTCCATTATTAATGGCTCAGCATATTTTTTCAAAACACAAAGCTCATAAACCAACGCAGAGTTAAATATTGCATCCGCATTTTCCTGATAAGGGAAAATATATCGTTCCGCTCCTCTTACAACATTATCCCACAGCTCCATAGTTTTAAGAGCATTATTGCCTCTGTGGGTATTGTCTCTGACTATACGCCTCAGCAATCTTAAATCAGATGTTGAAATACGGTTATGGTTATCTATGTTTAATTGAGTTAATGCGCTTATATATATTTTAAATTTATTTATCTGAGGTATCTGCTTTGTAAGCCGGTCATTTAATCCATGTATTCCTTCAATTATGATAATGTGATCCTTTGTCAGTGTTACAGGCTCTCTCGTATATTCTCTTTGTCCAAGCTTAAAATTATAAACAGGCATATTTACCTCTTCGCAGGTCATAAGGCTCAGCAGCTGCTCATTGAATAAATCGAGGTCCAATGCATCAATTGTCTCAAAATCATAATCTCCGTTTTCATCCCTTGGAGTCAAATGCCTGTCAACAAAATAATCATCCAGTGAAAGAGCAAATGTCTTCTTTCCATTAACACGCAGCTGAATTGAAAGCCTCTGTGCGAAGGTCGTCTTTCCTGAAGATGAAGGGCCTGCTATCAGTACAATTTTGACATTCTTATCGTTGGCAATTTCATCCGCTATATATGCAATTTTTTTCTCATGCAGAGCTTCGTTAACACGTATCATGTCATCTATTGTGTTATCCGTAATCTTCTTGTTCAAAGCGCCCACATATGCAACATCCATTATTTCTCCCCAATCCTCAGCTTCCTTGAATACCTTGTAAAGCTTCTTTTGTTCAATATATTCAGGAAGTTCAAAATTGTTTTCACGTGTGGGATAATTCAATATGATTCCGGGATAAAACAATCTTAAGTCAAATTTATCTATGAATTCTGTGTTCGGAGCAAGATACCCGTAAAACGTATCATAGTATCCATCTAATTCATAGACACGGATAGTATCTCTGTTCCAATATTTTAAAAGCTCTATCTTTTCCTTCATTCCCTGTTTGAGAAAAATTTTTTCTGCTTCATCCATACTTAAAAACATTGTGTTTATAGGTCTTTTTTCATCAATAATTTCCTGCATTCTCCTCTTGATGTTCTCAAGGCGGAATTTATTTACAAGCTGTCTGTACTCAAGCTCAGTGTACAGCCCCTTGTTCAGAGAATGCTTTATTTCTACGTCAGAACCTGCAAAAATGTCCTTGCATGCCTTAATATATATCAATGTTAAAGTCCTGACATAAATTCTGTGACCGTCTCTGTCCTTTATGCTTAAAAATTCTATGCTGTCATTTTCCTTAAACTCAGCATTTGCAAGCTCCTGCAGCTTATTGTTAACCTTTATTCCAAGATACTTGGTGTAATCACTTGTATTTTTCTTTAAAAAGTCAAACAATGATTCATCTTCATCAATTTCAACAATTTTATTTTCATTGATTAATTTTACTTTCATATATCCTCCTCTTATTTAAGTAGTATTCTGTCACTTATTTCAGATTTCACCTCCAATCCGTTCAAATAGCTCAGTCCGCCTTCGTATCCTCCGAGCACAAGCTTGTAGGCATGAAGAACCTGATACCTTTCCGAATCCTTTATGCCGTATTTCTTGTCTCCAGCCACAGGGTTTCCTATAGAAGCAAGATGTGCTCTTATTTGATGCGCCCTGCCCGTTTCTATTTCTATTTCAAGCCATGTATAGCTGCCTTCTGTTTTAAGGGGATGAGCATAGGTTATTACTTCCTTGGCATTTTCGGCATTTTCTTTGACAATCTTAACCATATTCTTGTTTTCATTTTTTATAAGATAATCTTTAAGCTCCAGGTCCTTTTTAATAATTCCGTGAACCTTAGCCATATATAATTTTTTTATGTTTCTCTCCCTTATCGCCTTGTTGGTTTGCTTCAATGCATCATAATTCTTTGCAGCAATTACAAGGCCTGATGTATTTTTATCAAGCCTGTTGCACACCGCAGGCTTAAATGTAAAGCTTATGTTTTCTTCCTTTGCATCCAGGTACATCTTAATTTCATCCACAAGGTTTCTTGCACTTGTTTCGTCAGGCTGAGTGCTAAGTCCTATGGGCTTATTTACAATGAGAATATTGTCATCCTCATAAATAACCTTAAAATGTATATCTGTCTGCTTCAATGATTTCTTTTCTCTGAATTTTTCAATTGTTTCATCAGATAAATAAAGCTGCACCAAGTCATCCTTTTTTAATATTGCTTCCGGTTCGGCCTTTAAGTTGTTTAATTCTATATTTTTCTTTCTTATCATCTTCTGTATAAAAGACTGATTTGCTTTATTGAGGTATTTTTTTAAAAATCTGTCCAGTCTTTGGCCTTCTTCGTTGTTTGAAATTTTAATTTCCTTCATGTTTTCTCCATATTAATAAAAATTGTTACTTTAATTATATCAAATAATTTATCAAAGTATATACCATTTGCAAAAATTGATAAAATTAACAAGTTTTTATTAAATGAGGTTATTGTATCTAATTATATTTTGTGCTAATATATTATGTACCGGATATACATAAGGAGCGACAAATGAAAAAGATAATTGATGCAATAAGAGACTTTTTATATAATATAACGGACTACGGATTAATTATTACTGTAGTAGTGGTTATGGTTTTAGTATTAGGCTGGAGGTTTAATATTTTATTCAGCAGAAGCATTGACAAGGAAGTCATCAAAGAAACTCCCGAAATGATTGAACAGTCAAACACAAATAATCCAGAGCCCTCTGATCCAGAAAAGCCTGATGCCCCGGAACAGACTGACAAGCCTGATAATCCTTCCGGAAATGAACCAGAAAACGGACTCATAGCAACAATTAACATCCCTGAAGGCTCTTATCCTTCAAAAATAGCAGATATTCTTATTAATTCAAATTTAATTGAGGACAAGGATACGTTTTTAAACCGTTCTATTGAGCTTGGACTGGATACAAGGCTTAGAAGCGGTACATATGAAATTAAAGTGGGAACATCATTGGACGATATAATCAAAACATTGGCAAACGCCAAATAAGTAAAGTGTGACAAGGGGACGGGGTTGTTGTC
>DAMBZP010000037.1:0-7589 GCA_032059885.1 Sedimentibacter sp. | reverse complement strand
TGGCTCGAGAGGACAGAATGAATGTCATTTGAACCTGCCCGTTCTCGGAAACATATCCACTGCGTTTTTGGAGCTATCGGTAGACGGGAACATATTCACCAATCGTACCCGTTTACGAAAAGGGCACTCTTACTAGGAGCGCCCTCAATAATAAACATTAATGTAATTAATAGTCTTTTTTCTTTACTGGAATCCAGATTTCGCTTCGATACTTTGGATTTCCAGTGTCTGGACTCTCATTCCATAAAATTTCAGGACCTTCAACTGCTTCATATCCTGAAGATGGAAACCACTCTGAATAGATCCTCCCCCATACATTTTGAAGTGTTTCTGGGAATGGACCGATGGATTCAAATATTGCCCAGGTACAAGCATCTATTTTCAATACATCAAATTCCGCTGTCTCATCACTTGATGTTGCTACACCGATGTAATGATCTAGTTCTCCTCTTTCTTCCATTCTTCCTTCCGAGAAATTAGTGGAAGCACTAATAATACCAGTTGGTTCTACATTTGAAATTACTTTTAATTGTTTAATAACCTCCGGGGTTAAAAGTTCAGTCATTTTTGCAATCTCTGGATTAACACCTTTAAAAATAACTGGAACTCTCTTCTTAAATCCTAGTAACTTAAATGCCTCTTTTTCAACAATACGATAGTTCATTTCGCATCCTCCTTGTATTGATAATTGAAAGGTCATTCGAGGATAAGCTTTTAATTGTGTATTCTCACTCCTTGCCTCAGAAGGGAGAATACCATGCAGGGAATGAAAAGCACGAGAAAATGAATCAGCCGAATTATAGCCATATTTTACGGCTACATCAATTATTCTCAAATCCTTATCTTTCAAATCAAGTGCTGCCAGCGTTAATCTTCTTCTTCGAATATATTCTGATAAGCTTATACCTGATAAAAAAGAAAACATCCGCTTGAAATGATACTCTGAACAGTAAGCAATTTTAGAAATTTTACTATAATCAATCTCCTCAGTTAAGTGTTCTTCAATATATGCTAATGCATTATTCATACTTTTCAAAGAATCCATTGAATAACCTCCTTTCATCATCAATATTATCAAAGGATGTGCTTACTAATCCGACAATCTGTGCACAGTATAGTCGGCTATTATTTAAAATATTTTCTTATGAGACTTAAGAAACGAAATCTAATTCATGCTTAGCTTTTCAATTGCCTGTTTCCCATTAGTTAGGAAGACCACATGCTTTCCTTCGTAACTTCAATTTTTGCCTATTTAAATTAGAATCTGTTGGTTACCTGTATTCACTCGGAACAGGAATATTAAATCTCTCACACAATAGTTTTACGTCATGCACATCATTTTCATCATACTCATAGCCCAAGTGAAATAATATTTGGTTTTCAGCATCAATACATCTTACCGTTTTATCGCCTATTTTCCCAATGCCGCTAAACACTTCTGGAGGATATGCTTCTCCTTCAAAAACAATGTATCCTTGTTCGTTGAATTTAAATATATGAAGATCAATTATCCTGCCTTTACTATCCTTCCAAACCGTGTGAGATGTGGTGGTAAATGCTTCGGTAACTTCAGCAAAGCCTTTTTCTTTTAATATTTCAATAAACTTTTTACTATTACTTTCTTCCACAAATAAATCAATGTCGTTGTGTGCTCTTGTTTCTTCTTCTAATAATGCATCTACTCCCCAACCGCCATCAATCCATATGTTAATTCCATTTTCTTCAGCGTATGTTATTATCTCAATGGCATCAGTTTTACTTACCATGCAACCCCTCCGTTCAAATTAAAATTTATAAGCGATAAATCTCGAAGCTATTATGCTAAAGATGAAGTTTGCCTTTTTTTGCTCGCCATAATTAGAACTAAATCGAGGCTCCAGCAACCCCCCAGATTTAAGTCCCCTTTTGTGCCGTGGTAGAAATGCCCCGTGTCTAATGATTTTTCATTAATTGCTCTAGCCCTTCTTCGGATGTTAACATTTCAAGATTATTAAATATTTCCTCTTCGCCCCAGTTCCACCATTGGAGCTTTAGCAAGAATTCAACCTTTTCATCAATAAATCGTTTTTTGATAAATTTAGCTGGATTCCCACCATATATTGTGTATGGTTCAACGCTTTTTACTACTGTTGAGTTAGCAGCAATAATCGCACCATCACCAATTTTAATACCCGGCATAATGGTAACATTCTGTCCAATCCATACATCATTTCTAATCACTGTATCACCCTTGAATGGTAACTGCTCTATTGTTGGAGTTACCTTCTCCCAACCACAGCCAAAGATATTAAAGGGATAGGTTGTAATTCCATCAATTCTATGATTTGCACCATTCATAATAAACTTAACACCCTCTGCAATTGCACAGAACTTGCCTATTATCAGTTTATCTCCAAGAAACTCATAATGATGCTCTATATTATCATAAAATTTCTCTGGTGAATTTTTATGATCACTATAGTAGGTATAATCTCCAATCTCAACATTAGGTCTTTTCGGTAGGTTACTTAAATA
Source organism: Sedimentibacter sp. (assembly GCA_032059885.1). GTDB lineage: Bacteria > Bacillota > Clostridia > Tissierellales > Sedimentibacteraceae > Sedimentibacter. The sequence continues at coordinate 5,075 of DAMBZP010000037.1, read as the reverse complement.
ACAAACAGTTTTTATGTTTTCATTTGGATATATTTTTTTCTTATCTGGTCCTATCATAGGATACACCTCTCTTTCATACTTTTATATGTTTTCTATCGTGTTTTATATGATTCATTATTTTGATACCATAGCAAAGCATCCTTTTCTAGTTGCTTTACAAATGCATCCTTACCAGTGCAGTAGCCTTCAATATCCTCCGAGAATCGATAAGCCAGCTCCATCTTTAATTCACCATACTCTAAAGCGATGTCTGGATGTGTACGCAGAAAGTCCCTTACTGCTATATGCCTATTAATATCTTTGTGATTGCTTTGCTCAAAAATATGAATCTGGTGTGTCCTGTTATCGCCGCCTTTGCGGAAATATCTACGTCCTTCAATACCAAACTCACCCATACACTCATAACCAATCGCTACAAATTCTTTGTTATGCTTATCAACCAAACTAATATTTGTCACTACGGGCATTATATCAATGATTGATTTAGCGGCTAACCCTTTGACTGCTGTACTGCCAATATGGTAAACCTCCACCAATATATCCTTCAATATATTCTTTATCTTCTGTGATTCATTTTCATACTCTACTTCCCAAAAGGGGTCGTACGGAACTACTCGTATAAACAATATAAACCCTCCAATCTCATTCTCAACGAATAATATTTTTAGAAAAAAGTCTTTATACTTTTTAAAAATGGAGCCGCCAGCCAGAACAGACTATACTGACCAGCGACTACCTTAAATTTAATGTTTCAGATTTATTTTCTTATCTCTAATTTCATAAACTACATCAGCCACATTATCAAGCAACCGTTTGTCATGGGTGATAAACACTATAGTTCCAGCATACTCCTTCATTAAAATTTCCAAAGCCTCTAAGCTTGGTATGTCAAGGAAGTTGCTTGGTTCATCCATTAGTAGGATGTTATATCTGCCCATAAGCATTTTAGCTAGCAACAATTTAATAATTTCTCCGCCGCTTAAAACAGCTAAGCTTTTCCCAATATCGTTCTGTTTAAACCCCATGGATGCTAGCACTGAACGAATTTCTGAAACATTGTAATCACAATCCTCGTGCATAAACTCCATGACATTTTGATTACTATTATACTTGTAACCATTCTGTGCAAAGTAACCTATTTTTGCTTTAGGTGAAATAGATATTCCATCTTCACGGTTTAAGATCATTTGGAATAAAGTTGTTTTTCCGGTTCCATTACCACCAGTTAACGCCACTTTTGCTCCAAGCGGAATTTGAAAAGATGCATTTTCAAACAATACTTTATCTCCAAATATTTTAGTAATTTCCGTACCGACAATAGGATATGGATTGTGGAGCTCCAATGCTTTACTTTGCCTGAAACGAATCCTGCGAATGTCTTCTGGAGCTTCTATATTTCCTAATGCCGCAATCCTATGCTCTAGGGACTTAGCGGCATTATGCAACTTTTTTTCCTTACTTCCTGTTGATTTTTGATGAGCTAAACGGCCTCCCCCTTCAGTACTTCTTTTCTTTGAGGCACCTTTTGCCTTCTGTTCTATTTTACGAGCCTGTTTTCGCTTTTCCTCCGCAGCCCTTTCCAATCGGGCACGTTCCGCAATAAATTGTTCGTATTCTGCAGCTTGGCTCTTGCGTTCTTCCTCTTTCTGACGAAGATAATCAGAATAGTTTCCCCAATACTCAGTGATTTTGCCATCTTTCAGTTCCCATATTTTATCTACTATTTCATCAAGAAAATAGCGGTCATGGCTAATAACTAACAGTGCACCTGTAAAATATTTTAACTGTCCAATTAGAAAATCAATTCCTTCACGGTCTAAATGGCTCGTAGGTTCATCCGCTAAAATACCATGAACCTGTGCCGATAAGGCCTGTGCTATTTTAAGCCTTGTTTCTTCACCACCGCTCATGGTCTGTATATTTAATTGCTCAACACCGAGCTTGCCTACAAGTGCAAAATCTTTTTCCTCCTGCAAAGTTACTTCGTCCAACTGGGGAATATAGGCAAGTTCACCCAGACGATTCATTTTACATCCTGGGGGAGTTAATTCTCCTAAAAGTACCCTGAGTAAAGTGCTTTTTCCAGCACCATTTGCTCCTACTAAACCAATACGGTCATAATCATATACTTCTAATTCATTTATATCTAAAACATCGCGTCCTTTGAATTCCACACGAATGTCTTTTGCTTTTAATATCAATTCCATAACATTTTCCTCCTGTCTATAATCGCACGTTTTCATTTGCTTGTACGCAGGGAAAACCCTGCGATTTTAGCAGGAAGAATTACATGAAAATAAGATACATAAATATGTCCCTCCTATGAATTTTGTTTTAAATCTAATTTTCTAACCTCAGTTATCATCGGGCAAGCTATGGCAATGCCCATAATTAAAACACCTGATAGTAAAAACCAATGATTTACACCGATTCTATCAGCAAAGAACCCAGATAGAATTAACCCAATTGGCATTGCAAGTGACATGATACTTCCGGTCAAAGAAAATACACGTCCTAAATATTCAGGCTTAATTTTCTCCTGAAAAAGAGCTGTTTGCACACCGCTATAAAATGGCACCGAAATCCCCATTATTGCACAGCAAACTACAAATATTACAAATCCATTTGGAGGAAGTATTCCCGAAACGGCTAAACTGGCCCCCATTATAAAAAATGAACTTGTTATTAGTAATACACGCTTTTCGAAGCTCCCTAATCTTCCTAACAATAAGCCTCCTGCTAGCATTCCAGATGCAAAGGAAATTTCCGTAATAGAAATATGCACAGGTGTTCCATTAAAGTATTCCATGCTTATTAAAGGAAATAGTGCATTAATTGGCATATAAACAAAAGTATATAGTGTTCCTAAGAGTAATAAGGCAAACAATCCTTTGTTTTGTCTCAGAACGACAATTCCTTCTTTCATTTCTCTTATGAAATTTGGTTCCAAACTTTGCACTTGATCACTCAGCTTAGGTATACGTACAATTGCTACCGTAATAGATGCAATCACAGCACCCAATACGTCGATGGCAATAATAGCATTTAATTCCCAAACAGAATATAACAATGCTGCAACCGCCGGACTAACAATATAGCTTATAGACTGCAAAGACTGACTATAGCCTGCACATTTCGTAAGCTGTTCTTCTGGTACTAAAAGCGGCGTAACCGCATTGAGAGCCGGAGAATGAAAAGCCGTTCCAATGCTACGGATAAACAATACTACCATAACCATCCATACAGATAACTCCGTAAACAATGCAACAATAGCGAGCACTGCTCCAGCTACTGCTATAATTAAATCAGCACCAATCATTATCTTCTTCCTATCATGACGATCCACTAATACACCAATGGCTGGTCCAAAGACCGCATAGGGTAAAAACCCTAATAGTGAAGCCATAGACAAGACCATCGCAGATCCTGTTTTTTCTGTAAGGTAAAAAATTATCGCCATTTGCAGGATGGCACTAGTGATTAAAGATACCGCCTGCCCTGCCCATATTGCATAAAATTTTCGTTTCCAATTGTTGTATTTTTCCATTTATATTATCTCCTGCATATTATTTTGCTTAAATTTCTATTTTGAACAGCATTCTAGGCAATAAAAAATGCAGGCCAAAATCCACAATGTGGCTTTTGGTCTGCATACATACAATCTGGAAACATTCATATTAAAGACATAGTTAAATAAAGGTATAGTTAAATAACCTATATCCTCACCTCAACTAATGAATGCTCAATATCGTAAAAATAAGCACAACAAAAAAGCCAATCATTGGGATAGATTCTGCCTTTTTTATTGCCAGCTTATCTTAAACGCATTGATGCTGTCATAGTTTCGGTTCCTCCTACATCTTTATTTATATCAACCTATAGAATAACACAATAAAACGATGTGTTCAATACAAAAATAATCAAATGTATCTCATGATTCCATTTCGAAACCTGATTTGAAGGCTATGACGAAGTGTTTTATCTTCATTATCCATACCTAAATACACCTTCTCTTTTTATCATAACATTTTACAGCTCTTATTTCAACCTTTATATGTACTTGAAAGTAATTACTTGTCAGTGGTTTCTTTTCTTTTGATACTTTCCAATCTATTATTCTATCCAATTTTAGGGTCATATACGACTCAAATGTTAAGTTAAATGCCACAACATAAAAATAATGTGCATCATAGTAAAGGAGGTTGGAAGAATCGTATGTTGTTTTTCAGTATTATAAGGCGATTGATATCGAATATCTAGAACTAGCTCTTTTCGTATCATTTCCGACCATTCTCAGATTTTATCAATTCGATTTTGAGTATCAGATAATGGCGAATAATTTAGTAGTTCACTCGCAATAATTTGATAAACCTCTTTTTGTTCCTCTTTAGAAATTAAAGCTAACAAACTATCGATTAGAGACTGATTTTCCTCTTTGTTCAAAGAACGGTTTTCTAATAAAATCTTTTATATAACCAAAATGTCCTTTTTATTAAATAAGGATTTTCCTTTTAGATAACGTGTATGGTATTTTGCATCATATGCAAGTTCCGCTGCAAGAGTAGTTTGCGTTTCTAAGAAACTACCAAGGAGAGAAAAATCTCTATGTATCGTTTTTTCACTAACTCCAAACTCATCTGCTAGCCGTAACTTAGAAAGATGAGCACCTGACTGCAAACGCAGAAAAATCGTTAGTAAGCATTCTTGATTGTTCATATTCAACTCAATTCTAAAAAAATTATAACATCTCTAACAGTTTATATTCAATTGTTACCACTATTTCCATAGCAACCATTTAGACGACTTTGGATGGTGGGTATATTTCTATTCCCACAAACTCCTTGTCGATGGAAACAAACACGTACCCAAAGGGTAAATGGAAATAGAAACTGATAATTTCTAGCTATCACTTCTACCCACTTTAAAAATTTTCTCACTCTGATACTTCCCCACCCCAAGCTAAAAAGCCTTGTCTCCAAGGCTTTTCAAGATGCTTTCGTTCAAAGGTTTCTAGGCTTTTACGAGCAGAGCAACACACTCGACATGATGCGTATTTGGGAGTTCAAAGGTCCAGT
>DAMBZP010000036.1:0-8064 GCA_032059885.1 Sedimentibacter sp. | reverse complement strand
AGTGGGAGATATATTTAAGGTTGTTCCATTGTTAATAGATGAGCTGAAAAAAGAAAAAGTAAACGCAAACAAATAATTCAAAAAATAAATTGGTGAATAGCTGAGCTATTCACCAATTATTATTTTAACTTACTTATTTAGTTTGCATTCCGCTAGTTCCGCTCATTTGTCTCTGAGCCATTTCAACCAATCTCTTAGTCATGTATCCACCTACATAACCATTCTGTCTAGCTGTCAGGTTACCTTTGTCAACCTGCTCATAGTTTGTTAATCCTAATTCATTAGCTATTTCAGCTTTCATTTGATTTAAAGCCTGTTTTGCTTCTGGAACAACGATGTTGTTGCTTCCACTGTTATTGTTTGATGCCATTTTGTTTTCTCCTTTCGTTGTAGATAATATTAGTATTGTCCTTTAAGTTTAATTTAATCATGTAAGATAATGTTAAATTGGTAAATTATACTATGGGCCCAATTAACCTGAATTCAAATATGTACTTCAGGTCAATTACAATTTACAGGATTAAATTTTGAGAAAGTCGTTTAAGTGACTTTCTAACATTATTATTGACAGCATGTTTTTAATAATACATGGCAAATAATTGAATAACAGGATGGAGACTGGAAGAATAAATTTATTTTAAAAATAACATGCTGTTAAATAAATTTTTATGTTGAAAAATACAGCAAATTAATAATAATATCTCAAGACTGCCCGGATTTCATTTCTCTTACAATATCCAGTATATCCGGAAAATACTCAGAAATGATAAAGGCCTGAACTTTAGCTTCATGTACATTTTTTAAGCCTAGTTCTCCTTGCAGACTTATTATTGCACCGTCAATTAAGTTAATTAAGTCTGTCGGTATTGATTCCGGGTCTGACTGCAGTAAAGGTTTTATATCATCAAAATCATTTTTTATTAAATTTGCCTTATAAGCAGCTTTATCCCAATCTTCATCATCAATATCCTTCATTATGCTGTTTGAATTAATTTCTATTTCTTCTGCTTTCTTTATGAAGTCTGATGGTATTTGAGTATTTGTAATAAAAATTTCCTGACCGACCACTATATTTCCGCTGTGTATAATCTGAGGGTTTACCGACAGAAGCGATTTAAGCGGAACATTAAATTTTCGTGATATTTTGTTTAGTGTATCCATTGACCGCACTTTATATGTGAATCCAGGTATGTTGATTATTTGTCCGGTAAATACCGCCCTGTTGCTAATTTGCGGATTTGCAGAAATTATATCTTTATATTCAAGTCCGAATCTTTGAGCAATACTGAAAACAGTATCATATGGCTGAACAATATATTGAAACATATAAATCCTCCTATATATCTTATAGGTTATTTTATTCACAGCAAAACATTTTTGTTCTTAATATTATAACTGTGACACCAGAATATCTGGAAAATATATCATGTAATTTTTTTATTTTGGTTTACATTTGCGCCAGTGTGTGTTAAAATGAAAAAGTGAAGTAACTATTTTTATATATTTACATAATCTAATAATAAAACTGAAAGGAGGAAATCAGGGAATAAAGACTGCAAATATATTATAGCGCCAGAACTTTATAGTTGACGAGGACAGAGTTATCGAAAATTCGGCGGATGCTCTGCGGTGCGGCTGCACCGACATGGTTTTTACAAATCCTACAGGTGACTGTTGAGACAAAAGAAAACCGACAGCTTTCACATCTTAATGAAATAATATCTATTGTCTGATTCCCACACTACAATTGAATTAAAATATTAAAAATATTATTAAAGGTAATATTCCTGATTTTTGTGTTCTCAGTATTTTTATGCTTAATTTAGAAAACATGAATGATTTATTTATTGTGCGGTTTTTTAATATAAACATGAAAAATAGATGCTTTATTAAGCTGAATGCTAAAGCGAATAATTTGAAATTGCAGGAATACTTATATTTAGTGTGTTACTTTATCAAAAGGTAATTGCAGATTTAATCAATGATGCAGAAAACCAAAAAAATATTATAAAATCAGAATGGAGAATTGATATGTGTGGAATAGTTGGTTATATAGGATTTGATGATGTTAAGGAAATTATTTTAGGCGGTTTGGAAAAGCTTGAATACAGAGGCTATGATTCAGCCGGAATAGCAATAGCATATAACAATGAGGTGTATATATGCAAGGAAAAAGGAAGAATAGCTCAGTTAAGAGGATGTATAGATGACAGTATTACAGGAAAATTAGGAATCGGCCACACAAGGTGGGCTACACACGGTGTGCCGAATCAAATTAACTCACATCCGCATCAAAGCAGCACTAAAAGATTTACCCTGGTGCATAACGGAATAATTGAAAATGAAGATGAATTGAGACAAAAATATTTAAGCGGAGTGAAATTTACAAGTGACACAGATACAGAAGTAATAGTCCAGCTTATAGAAAAATTTGTAAATGACGGAGAACCTGTTGAACTTGCCATAAGACACACAATGAGCGAGCTGAAGGGCTCATATGCTCTTGCCATACTCGACAGGGATGATATGGATACAATGTATGCCGCAAAAAACAAGACACCTCTCCTTGCGGGAAAAGGAGAAGGTTTCAATATGCTTGGCAGTGATGCAATGGCAATGATAAATTACACAAATCAATTTTATGAAATTGAGGATAAGGAATTTTTGAAAATCACCAGGGACAGCATAGAAATTTATACAATATACGGGAACAGGGTTTCAAGAGCACCTTACAAGGCAGACATTGATGCATCAGATACCGAGAAGGGCACATATCCGCATTATATGATGAAGGAAATAGAGGAGCAGCCTTTTGTAATCAGAAAGATTATGTCAGAATATTCAGATGAAAACGGGAGTATGTATATTTCCCCGGAAATTGTCGAAGATGTGAGAGCCTGCGATAAGTTGTACATCATAGCATGCGGAACCAGCTATCATGCAGGACTCATAGGGAAGCAATTTTTTGAAAAAATAGCAGGAAAGCCTACAGAAGTTATAATAGCAAGTGAATTTATTTACAATATGCCGCTTCTGACAGAAAAACCTCTGTTCATGTTCATATCACAGAGCGGGGAAACAGCAGACTGCAGAGCGGTTCTGGTAAAGGTCAAAGAAATGGGATTCAGGACTCTGACATTGACAAATGTGAAAGGTTCAACCCTCTCAAGAGAAGCAGACAACACATTGCTGTTACATGCCGGACCGGAAATAGCAGTTGCTTCAACCAAGGCATACACAGCTCAGATTGCAGTGTTGTCGATACTTGCGGCAAGGGTTGACAACAAAATAAATATAGATGTTTTCAAGGAATTAAGCAAAATAGCATACACAATGGAAACTCTCTGTGATGACAAGGACAGATATAAGTCGCTTGCAGAGAAGTTCCTTGTAAACAGCAGGAATTGCTTCTATATAGGAAGAAGCATGGATTACTTCATTTGTCTGGAAGCATCATTGAAGTTAAAGGAAATCTCCTATATTCAGACCGAAGGTTTCGCAGCAGGTGAGCTGAAACACGGAACAATTGCTTTAATTGAAAAGGATACTCCTGTTATTGCTGTAATAACACAGGAAAATATAAATCTGAACACAAGAAGCAACATCAAGGAAGTTAAGGCCAGAGGAGCTGCCACAATGGCAATATCCATGCGAAGATTAAGCCAGGAAACAGATGACATTATAATTGATGACGTCAACGAGCTTTTATTACCGCTGGCAGCCATAATTCCAGCACAGTATCTTGCTTACTACGCAGCGCTGTTAAAAGGCTGTGACATAGATAAACCAAGAAATCTTGCAAAATCGGTTACAGTTGAATAAAGTGCAAGAAAAAAGAGGACTGTTTGTTCAACCACAACTAAGTCGTGAAAACTACAACTATGTTGTGAAAAAATTGAATTAGCATAAAATACAAAATGCATAAAAATGTTCTCTAAATAAAAAATTCTGTAGAAGATAATTTGCTACAGAATTTTTTATTATGAAGCAAAATAAAAGTCGCAGAGAAAGGAAAACTTTATGATAGATAGTATACCTCCTATATATCCCAATGAGTTGTTTTATAGTTGGATATCAAGATATCGATCAATTAGTGGAAATTGTAACAAGAACACAATTTATAATTTATTTAATAAGACAAATAAGGTTTATTTGTCAATGTATTATCCACATTATTTGGAATATTTTTGTTCAAATATATCAGAGTATTTTAATATTACTCCTGAAGAAGTAATTGAAAAACATACAATGATACCTTTATTTAAACCATTTATTGGTGAGAATGAATATAAGAATATTATAATTTCATTTATAAAAGAAGAATACACTACAATACCAAAGAAGCGAATGAACATTAAAACAAAGTATAAAACTCAAAAACTATACTTTTGAAAGGAATGTTATAAAGAGGATTATGAGAAATAAGGAGAATATTATATTAATAGAATGCATCAAATCCCAGGTAATCAAATATGCAGTAAATATTTAATAAAATTAAGTGAATTTGTAGTTCCTTCAGATGTTGGAAGAACTGAACTTGTAGACATAAATAATTATAATTTAAATAATGATAATATGAGTTTTTTAGTATATGAAGAACAAATTAACTTAAATGATGACTTAAATGATTTATTTAATACCAATCTTGAAAATCAAAATATAAAACTAACAATAGATAAATATGATGTATTATTGCAAAAAAGAGGTTATAAGATTAAATATGGTACTATTGACAGAAGAAAGTTAATAAAGGAATTTAATTTATATTATTCGGAAAAATTCTTAAAGTTAATAGATTCATTTGTTGATGAAGGGGATAACAATGGATGGTTAAATTTCATAGGGGCACAAAAATATAGATATATACATCCGCTTTTATACAGCTATTTTTGGATTATTGAAATATCTTAAAGAAGGAATGGAACTGTTCCGCTTCAAAACCTTGCTGAAAACAGCATATGTCCGTTTATAATCGGATGAAAAAATTGGTTGTTATTTAGTGGAAGCTCGGAAGGTACACAAGTAAGTGCTGCTGTTTACAATATCATAGAGACTGCAAAAGCCAACAATTTAAATCCATACGGTACTTAAAATTTATATTTAAAAATCTTCTCTGAGTTCAATATGGGCAACAACCTCAATTTTTGGCTGATTTCCTTCCTTGGAATCCGGAAGTTTAATATTTATGTAAAAAACTGATATCTGATTTTCATATCATTCTATCAGCTTTTTCTATACTTTCTTATTTGACGCATACGTAAAAACCATTATAATTTCGCCAATTATTATCGTTTATCAGTCAAAACGCACGTTGGGACTGTTGCGTTTTACATTTTTCATCTTTATCAAATTTATGATTACATTGCCAAATCATGCGGCGGTATTTGCTATTGGAGTGCCAAACCTTTGACCCGTACCAGCTGCAACATTCACCGTATTTGATTTTTCCTGAAAACATATGGACCCCGCTATGACGATTATGTCCAGGTTGTCGTCTTTCTAATTCTCGTTGTACCATGTCAAAGACATAAGCAGATTAGAAACATATTTCAACATTTAAAAATTAAAAGCCATATCAGTCGTTTGAATATAATGCCTTTTCAAGAGATTAGTGACAGGATATGGACAGGTAGAAGAAAGTAAAAAAATATGAAAATAGCCATTATGTTAAGTTGACATTTTAGCTATTTTTTTATTTACTTTCTATGGGAGATTAGCGAATTAAAGATATTATTTCCTAAAAGAGGCAGTATTACATTATATTAATATTTTAATTATTTCTTATTTGGTGTGGTATTAATGAAATTAAAATAGTGAAAAGTTAACTCTTATTAATGCAAGGCTATTGTTTGAAATATCAACTAAAAATGTATAAATATACTATAAAAAATTGAAGTAACTGCAATTTTGTGGCATAACATGAATAAAAATATACTATAAAGCATAAAGTTCCTAGTAATTCATTTTTGCAGTATACTAAAATAGACTTAAAAATTTTAATACCTATGATTAGAGGTTACTTAATGACAAGACGCAAAAGTGATTCAGCAAAATTAAAAGAAGGAAGGGGAAGCGGTAGAATGCAAAATTATAAACCGTGGATAAAAGTGCATGAATTTGGTTCTAAAGGTAGGGTTCATAGAATATTTGGTTGGAAGACTAACAGGATACATCATCTTCTCTCAGACATGGAATTATATGCGTTTTTAAATATACAATTTGCTGACAATGTTTTAGACATAAGAGAACAATTTCCATTGCTGCCGTTAGAAAGCACAATTCTAATTGCCGATAATTGTGGAATGAGGCATTCTTCAATCAATAATAAGGTGGGAAATGAGATAGTAATGACAACAGATTTCGTTATAACAGTAAAAGCAGGTAAAATTGTAAAAGATATTGTTAGAACTATTAAGTTTGAAAATGATCTCACTAAAAGGAATATTGATAAATTTAGAATTGGAAAAGAATATTTTAGGCAAAAAGGAATTTATGATTGGGGGATTATAACTGAATATGATATCAATATAAAGAAGGCACGTAATCTATATTACATTTATGATTCTTATTTTTGGGATAAACAAATTCAAATATCTCAAATGGATATTAATGATATTACATATGATTTTCTTAGCATATTAGTAAAAAAGAACTTTAATGTTGTTGAAACAATTGAAAAATTCTCGGATTACATGGATTGGAGTAAAGGTGAAGGGTTATTGTTTTTAAAATATTTAATAGCACATAAAAAGGTACATGTAGATTTAAATAAATCACTGGACTTTAATAATATGAATGTGTGGATAAAGGAGTAAAAAATGCTTTTGCTTTATGATATATTACATATAAAAAGTGGTTTTGGCAACAAAGACGTAAGAATACTATGGATAAGTAACAATTATGAAACCTGTTTTACAATTGAATTGAATGTGTCAAAAATTATTGTTGAGAAAAGAAAGATTAATGAAATAGAAGATCTTATAAAAGATAATGTTATTGAGTTGTACAATGACAGTCAACAATACGCTATTACAATGGATGAGAATTTAAGCAATAGTGCTAAAATTCATTTTGATAAGGCTTTTGAAGTGGTTAAATACATATTCGAACAACAAAATGAACCGTATATTTTTGATTGCCATATAAGAAGAAAAATTATTCTGGATGCAAGTCAAAAATTTAATATGAGCCAAACTGTAATTTACAAATATTTGAGGCAGGGCGGTAAGTTGAAAAGTTCTTTGATTCCTAATTTTTGCAACTGTGGATGCCCCGGTGAAGAAAAAAAATATAATATAAAGTCAGGCAGAGTGTCTTTTGAAGAAATGCTTCCTGGTAAAAAAAGTGGAGTTATTGTGGATGAAGATATGAAGGAAATATTTCATATAGTTATTGAGAGATATTTTAATAAGCCTAAAGAAAGAACATTAACAAAAGTTTATGATTTAATGATAAAAGATTTTTTTTCTTATATAGATAACGGGGAAAGGAAGGTTTATGACAAGTCAGAGATACCAACATTTAGACAATTTGAATATTGGTATTATAAAAATCGTAATTTAGAATAGGAAAAGAGAAAAAGGAAAGGTAATATAAAATTTAATTTAAACAATAGAGCACTGACTTCAAATTCTACTTTTGAAGCATATGGTCCGGGACATAGATACCAGTTGGATGCTACTGTAGCTGACGTATATTTGGTAAGTAGGGTAGATAGAACTTCAATTATAGGCCGACCAATTTTATATTTGGTTGTTGATGTATTTAGTAGGTTAATAACTGGTATGCATTCCAAATGGATATGCATCAAGATTAGAGTTCATTAGATTTGAATATGAGAAATTAGACTTAAAAATCAATTACATAGCGGATGATGAATTAAGTCAATGGTATAAAGTAATATCAAAATCGCATGAATTTTTATTGTCAAATGATTTATATCTATATAACAATGACTTAATACATGATAAGTATATAAAATACCTTGATAGTATGGGCTTAGTAACACCTGTATATGATAGACTAAAATTGACCCCACAGTTTAATTGAATATTGACCCCCTAT
>DAMBZP010000035.1:0-15381 GCA_032059885.1 Sedimentibacter sp. | reverse complement strand
GCTTGCTTCTTTCAAATTTTGCTTTTGCCATTTTAATCTCCTCCTGGGATAAAATTATTTATTTATTTACTATTTTTTCTACTACGTTATTTGGTACTTTTTCAAAATGATCAAATTCCATTGAGTAAGCTGCTCTTCCCTGGCTCATAGAACGAAGTACTGTAGCATATCCGAACATTTCGGATAATGGAACTAACGCATCTACAACCTTGATTCCGTGTCTGTCTGAGAAACCTTCAACTCTTCCTCTTCTGGAGCTTACATCTCCCATAACATCTCCCAGATATTCCTCAGGAGTTGTTACTTCAACCTTCATGTATGGTTCCAGCAATACAGGTGATGCCTTCTGCATAGCCTGTTTAAATGCCATAGAACCGGCAATCTTAAACGCCATTTCACTGGAGTCTACTTCATGGTAAGAACCATCATACAATGTAACTTTAAAATCAATAACAGGGAATCCGGCAAGTATGCCGTTTTCTGCTGCTCCTCTTATACCAGCCTCAACAGCCGGAATATATTCTTTCGGAATAGCTCCTCCCACAACTGCATTGACAAATTCAATTCCCTTGCCTGGTTCTTGAGGTTCCATTGTGATTTTAACATGACCGTATTGTCCCTTACCGCCTGATTGTCTGGCGTATTTAACATCAACATCAGCCGTGCTCGAAATTGTCTCCTTATATGAAACCTGCGGTTTACCTACATTTGCTTCAACCTTGAATTCTCTTAAAAGTCTGTCAACTATGATTTCCAAATGCAGCTCGCCCATTCCGGCAATAATTGTTTGACCTGTGTCAGGATTTGTAAATGTTTTGAATGTAGGGTCTTCTTCAGCAAGCTTTTGAAGGCCGACTCCCATTTTTTCCTGTCCTGCTTTAGTCTTAGGTTCAATTGCTACTTCTATAACTGGATCAGGGAATTCCATAGATTCCAATACAACAGGGTGATCTGGATCACACAATGTATCTCCGGTAGTAGTAAACTTTAAACCTACTGCCGCTTCTATGTCTCCCGAATAAGATGTCTTGATTTCTTCTCTTTTGTTGGCATGCATCTGAAGAATTCTGCCGACTCTTTCTTTTTTATTCTTAGTTGAATTAAGAACATAACTTCCGGACTCTAAAGTTCCTCCATAAATTCTGAAGAACGTCAGTTTTCCAACAAATGGGTCAGACATAATCTTAAATGCCAAAGCTGCTAAAGGATCAGTGTCTTTAACACCAACCGCAACCTCTTCTTTAGTATCAGGATCGAACCCCTTCATCTGAGGAACCTCTACGGGACTCGGCAGATAATCAATTACTGCGTCCAGCATCAGTCTGACACCTTTATGCTTATATGAAGTTCCGCAAAGTACAGGAATTATTTTAACATTGATAGTCGCAATTCTTATTGCTCTTTTTAATTCTTCAACTGTGATATCCTCACCGTTCAGGTACTTTTCCATCAGTGTCTCATCTGTATCAGCCACAGCTTCAATTAACTTTTCTCTGTACTCATTTGCTTTGTCAGCATACTCCTCTGGTATTTCAGTAATAGTTATATCTGTGCCTTCATCATTACCATAGTTTATAGTCTTCATTTCAACTAAATCTATAATAGCTCTGAAGTTTTCTTCCGTACCTATAGGCAGCTGAATAGGAACAGCGTTAGCTTTCAGTCTTTCAATAATTGTTCCTACTGAATAGAAGAAATCCGCACCCATCTTATCCATTTTATTTATAAAACAAATTCTTGGTACACCATATTTATCTGCCTGTCTCCAAACAGTTTCTGACTGGGGTTCAACTCCCATTTTAGCATCAAATACTGTTACGGCACCATCAAGTACTCTTAATGATCTTTCAACTTCAACTGTAAAGTCTACGTGGCCTGGTGTATCTATAATGTTAATTCTTACATCTTTCCAATGACAAGTAGTAGCAGCTGAAGTTATTGTTATTCCTCTTTCCTGCTCTTGCTCCATCCAGTCCATCTGGGATGCACCTTCATGAGTTTCTCCAATTTTATGAATCTTCCCGGTGTAGAACAGAATTCTTTCAGTAGTTGTAGTTTTTCCCGCATCTATATGCGCCATAATACCGATATTTCTGGTATTTTCCAAAGAATATTCTCTACTCATATTTTAACCTCCTTCACGCTGCTAATTTAAGTTTATTACTTAATTTAAGCATATTACCATCTAAAATGTGCGAAAGCTTTGTTAGCCTCTGCCATTTTATGTGTATCTTCTCTTTTCTTAACACTTGCTCCTACGTTGTTAGCTGCATCCATTATTTCTTTTGCAAGCTTTTCACGCATGGTTTTTTCTCCTCTTTTACGAGAATAACCTACGAGCCATCTTAATCCTAAAGTCTGTCTTCTTTCAGGTCTTACTTCGATTGGAACCTGATATGTTGCTCCACCGACTCTTCTTGCTTTAACTTCCAGAACCGGCATGATGTTGTTCATAGCCTTTGTGAATACCTCTATTGGTTCTTCACCGGTTTTTTCTTTTATGATGTCAAATGCATCATACACAATTGTTTGAGCAACACCTTTTTTTCCATCATACATAAGCTGGTTGATTAACTTTGAAACAACCTTGTCTTTGTAAATTGGATCTTCCATTACTTGTCTTTTAGGTATGTGACCTTTTCTTGGCACTTTACTTCCCTCCTTAATATTAATTTAATTCACAGGTACTCGACAATAAATATGCCGTTGTGCACAAAATGCATATTTCTATATAATTATGGCGCGATGCATCATAACCTGCATAGTGTGCCGGATATTGTCTAATTATTTTTTCTGTTTTTCTCTTTTAGCTCCATATTTGGATCTAGATTGTTTTCTCTTAGCAACACCAGCTGTATCAAGGGTACCTCTGATAATGTGATATCTAACCCCTGGTAAGTCTTTAACTCTTCCGCCTCTTATAAGAACAACGCTGTGTTCCTGTAAATTATGGCCCACTCCCGGAATGTATGCTGTTACTTCAACACCTGTTGTTAACTTAACTCTGGCAATTTTTCTTAAAGCTGAATTAGGTTTCTTAGGTGTTACAGTCTTAACTGATGTGCATACTCCTCTTTTTTGCGGTGAATTTGATTCATTCATCTTTTTTTGAAGTGTGTTATAACTTACATTTAAAGCTGGAGCAGTAGACTTATATGTTACTTGTTCTCTGCCTTTTCTCACTAACTGGTTAATTGATGGCATTCGTGCACCTCCTTGCAATAATGTTTATTTTAAAACGGCAGCAGCCGCTGCGTTTACATTGATACCGACAGACGCCCCAAGTTCCTTCATGCTGTCAAAATACACTATTTCAACATTATGTTCCCTGCATGCGTCTGCGATTGACTTAGTAACATGCAAATCAGCATCCTTTGATATATATATCTTTTCAGCTTCATTCCTTTCCAAAGCTCTCAAAGTCTGCCTCTTTCCAATCACTATCTTTTTATTGTCTTTCATTTCAATCCTCCTCAATTTC
The DNA here is from genome assembly GCA_032059885.1 of Sedimentibacter sp. GTDB lineage: Bacteria > Bacillota > Clostridia > Tissierellales > Sedimentibacteraceae > Sedimentibacter. The sequence goes on along the minus strand of DAMBZP010000035.1, from coordinate 11,900 downwards.
TAACCATTCACACATAAATCATCCTGAACGATACATAAGAACTGCTGCATTTAACACAATGCTTTAAAGAATCTTACATATCGCATCAGAATGACAATTTGAACAACGTTATTAATTTATTCAAGGATTTAAAACACTCAAGTATTCTATCATCTTATTTTTTAGATGTCAAATATTTTTTTACTATTCATTAACTACTTCAGGTTCTTCTTCTTTTTCAATATCCTTGGTAGTTACTCCAATGTTTCTGTACTTCTTCATTCCTGTTCCGGCAGGTATCAGTTTTCCTATAATGACATTTTCTTTCAGTCCCAGCAGATTGTCTACCTTGCCCTTTGTTGCTGCGTCTGTCAGCACTCTTGTAGTTTCCTGGAATGATGCTGATGCCAGGAATGAATCTGTTGCCAGAGACGATTTTGTTATGCCCAGAAGCGCAATCTCACCTGTTGCAGGCTCTTTGCCTTCTTCAACAGCCTTGTCATTTTGCTCTTTGAATTCAAAGGTCGATACAAGACTTCCCGGAAGAAGAGTAGTATCTCCTGCATCCTCAATACGAACCTTATTTACCATCTGCCTTATGATTACTTCAACGTGCTTGTCGCTGATATCAACACCCTGCATCCTGTAAACCCTTTGAACTTCCATAAGAATGTAAGACTCCAAAGCCTTCATTCCCTTGATATTCATTATGTCATGAGGATTGATTGAACCTTCTGTAAGCTTATCACCGGCTTCTACATAGTCTCCGTCCGTAACAAGTATCTTGGAGCCGTATGGAATCAAGTATGTCTTGCTTTCCACTGATTCATTGTTTGTAATTGTAACTTCTCTTTTGTGTATTTTTTCCGTAACAGTCACTCGACCTGGAATTTCTGTTATAATTGCCTGCCCCTTTGGCTTTCTTGCTTCAAAAAGCTCTTCAATACGCGGCAAACCTTGAGTGATGTCGCTTGCTGCTGCTATACCTCCTGTATGGAATGTACGCATCGTAAGCTGTGTACCAGGTTCCCCTATTGACTGAGCTGCAACTATACCAACTGCTTCTCCCACGTTAACAAGCTTTCCTGTTGCAAGGTTTGTTCCGTAGCATTTCGCACAGACACCGTGAGGTGTCTTGCATGTAAGAACCGACCTTACCTTTACTTTCTTTATGCCTGAATTTTGAATTTTATGTGCAGTTTCTTCGGAAATAAATTCTCCTGATTTAACAATAATTTCTCCTGTTTCAGGGTTTATAATATCATCAGATGAGTATCTGTCTGCGCATCTTTCACTCATTTCCTCAATTACTTCCTTGCCGTCAACGAAGGATTCAACCTCAATACCGTCTGTAGTGCCACAGTCTATTTCTCTTACAATAACATCCTGGCTTACGTCAACAAGTCTTCTTGTAAGATAACCTGAGTCGGCTGTTCTAAGAGCAGTATCTGTCAGACCTTTACGGGCTCCGGTAGCTGAAAGGAAGAACTCAAGAACTGTAAGTCCTTCACGGAAGTTTGATTTAACCGGGACCTCAACTGTCTTACCTGTAGCACTGGCCATAAGACCACGCATACCTGCAAGCTGCTTAATCTGATTACGTCCTCCACGAGCTCCTGACACTGACATGATATAAATGCTGTTCAGAGGATCCAGATTATTCATCAATGCTTCTGTAACATCTTCTGTAGTCTGATTCCAAATCTTAATAACATTTTCATATCTTTCTTCATCTGTCATCAAGCCTCTTCTGTATTTCTTTTCATATTCAATAACTTGTTTCTCCGCTTTTTCAATAAGCTCTTTCTTTTCATCAGGAACTGTAATGTCACTTACGCTTATTGTAAGGGCACCCTTGGTTGAATATTTGTAGCCTTTTGATTTAATTCCGTCCAATACGTCTGCCGTGGCAGAATTTCCATATCTTCTGAAGCATCTGTATATAATTTCTTCAAGTGTCTTTTTAGTTACGGTCTTGTCTATTTCAAGAGAAAATTTATCCTTTTCTCTGTCTACAAATCCCAGGTCCTGAGGGATATTTTCATTAAATACGAATCTTCCAACAGTGCTTTCAACGAACCTTGTTTCACCGTCAATTGTCTTTCTTAATTTAATTCTGGCATGCAAATCAACATTTTGGTTGAAATATGCCATCATCATTTCATCATAATCCTTGAAAATCATTCCGTGTCCCCTGGAATTTTCAATTTCAAGTGTCATGTAGTAGCTTCCAAGAACCATATCCTGTGTAGGAGTGGTAATTGGTCTCCCATCCTTTGGAGCTAAAATATTGTTAGTCGACATCATCAAAAATCTTGACTCTGCCTGAGCCTCCACTGACAATGGAACGTGCACGGCCATCTGGTCTCCGTCGAAGTCGGCATTATAGGCTGTACATACCAGAGGATGAAGCTTAATCGCCTTTCCTTCAACAAGAACAGGTTCAAATGATTGTATCCCCAGCCTGTGAAGTGTCGGAGCACGGTTTAGCATTACGGTATGATCCTTAATTATCTCATCCAATACATCCCACACTGAATTATCAATCTTTTCAACTTTTTTCTTTGCACTTTTAATGTTGTGCGCTGTTCCGTTCTCAACCAGCTTTTTCATAACAAATGGCTTGAATAATTCAAGCGCCATTGTTTTAGGAAGGCCGCACTGATTGAATTTAAGCTCAGGACCGACAACTATAACTGAACGGCCTGAGTAGTCAACTCTTTTACCAAGAAGGTTTTGTCTGAAACGGCCCTGTTTTCCCTTAAGCATATCAGACAGAGATTTCAGCGGTCTGTTTCCGGGTCCTGTAACAGGTCTGCCACGTCTGCCGTTATCTATTAAAGCATCAACAGCTTCCTGAAGCATTCTTTTTTCATTTCTTACTATTATATCAGGTGCTCCCAAATCAAGAAGTCTTTTTAACCTGTTGTTTCTGTTTATAACTCTTCTGTAAAGATCATTTAAATCTGACGTTGCAAAACGACCGCCGTCCAGCTGAACCATAGGTCTCAATTCAGGAGGAATGACAGGAATTACGTCAAGAATCATCCATTCTGGTCTGTTTCCTGAAATCCTGAAAGCTTCAATAACCTCAAGCCTTCTTGTTATTCTTATTTTTTTCTGTCCCTTGCTGTCTTTAAGCTGACTTTTAAGTTCTGCTGCCTCTTTTTCAAGGTCTATTCTTTCAAGAAGTTTTTTTATTGCCTCTGCACCCATTTCTGCTTTGAATGCATTTTTATAATGGTCCTTGTATTCTCTGTACTCCATTTCAGATAAAAGCTGTTTTTCGGATAATGACGTGTCACCTGCTTCAGTAACAACATATTGTGCAAAATACAGCACTTTTTCCAATGCTCTCGGAGACATGTCAAGAATGAGGCCAAGTCTTGATGGTATTCCTTTGAAATACCATATATGGGAAACAGGAGCCGCAAGCTCTATGTGTCCCATTCTTTCTCTTCTTACTTTAGCTTTTGTAACCTCTACTCCGCAGCGGTCACAGACTACTCCCTTGTATCTTACTCTCTTATATTTTCCGCAATGACATTCCCAGTCCTTTGTTGGTCCGAATATTTTTTCGCAAAACAAACCATCCTTTTCCGGTTTAAGCGTACGATAATTGATTGTTTCCGGTTTTTTAACTTCTCCTCTTGACCATTGTCTTATTTTATCCGGCGAGGCCAAGCCGATTCTTATTGATTCGAAATTATTGTAATCTATCAAGGAGTTCGCTCCCTTCATTATAATTTATAATTTTTTCAACTGGTCCTTGTATTTAATATTTTAGGGACATTACTTTAATGCTTATAGTCAAGGATTATACTTTATTAAAGATGTGTCCCATTACATATTACTTAAAACTCATCATCGACATAATCATCTTCTAAATCAATGTCTTCCTCAAACATGTCAATGTCATCAATATCTTCAACATCTATATCGTCAATATCCTCGACACCATCGGATTCAATCTGCATATCAACTTCGTTCATTCCATCTTCTTCAACATACTTTATGTCGTTAAGACTTTCGCCGTCAACCTGCAAATCATCATCAACATCCATTGTGTCAACTATTTCAACTTCATCCTGATCGCTGGTAATTATCTTTATATCCAGCGATAAACTCTGCAATTCTTTTACAAGTACCTTGAATGATTCAGGGATTCCCGGTTCCGGAATATTTTCACCTTTGACAATGGCTTCATATGTCTTTACTCTTCCGTTTACGTCATCTGACTTGACAGTCAATATTTCCTGCAGTGTATGAGCTGCTCCGTATGCTTCCAATGCCCAAACTTCCATTTCTCCGAATCTTTGTCCTCCAAACTGGGCCTTGCCTCCCAACGGCTGCTGAGTTACCAACGAATAAGGTCCTGTTGAACGGGCATGTATCTTATCATCAACCAAGTGGTGAAGTTTCAGCATATACATGTAGCCAACAGTTACCGGACCGTCAAAGTAATCACCCGAGCGTCCGTCTCTGAGTTCAATTTTACCGCTTCTTGGATATCCCGCCATTTCGAGAGCATCCCATATATCATCTTCTACAGCTCCGTCAAATACAGGGGTAGCAACATTCCATCCAAGTTTTTTAGCTGCAAGACCAAGATGCACTTCAAGCACCTGACCTATATTCATACGTGAAGGAACGCCCAAAGGATTCAAAACAACCTGCAGCGGAGTTCCATCCGGCAGGAACGGCATGTCTTCCTCAGGCATTATACGGGAGATGACACCCTTGTTGCCGTGGCGGCCGCACATCTTATCGCCTACGTTTATTTTACGTTTTGTTGCGATATAAACTCTGACCATCTTACTTACTCCTGGGCTCAGCTCGTCTCCGTTTTCTCTTGTAAATACCTTAACGTCAACAATTATCCCTGTTTCACCGTGTGGAACCTTCAATGATGTATCTCTTACTTCTCTTGCTTTTTCACCGAATATGGCTCTTAAAAGTCTTTCTTCGGCAGTCAGTTCAGTTTCTCCTTTTGGAGTAACTTTTCCTACGAGAATATCTCCATCCTTTACTTCTGCGCCTATTCTTATGATACCTCTTTCATCCAGATCCTTGAGAGAATCATCTCCCACATTTGGAATATCCCTTGTTATTTCTTCAGGGCCAAGTTTGGTATCTCTTGCTTCTGATTCATATTCTTCAATATGTAAGGATGTCAGAACATCATCCATCACAAGCTTTTCATTCAAGAGCATTGCATCTTCGTAGTTGTAACCCTCCCAGGTCATAAATCCTATAAGAAGGTTCTTTCCGATTGCCATATCTCCGTTATCCGTAGATGGACCATCCGCAATAATCTGTCCTCTTTTTATTTCATCGCCTTTCAGAACGATAGGTCTTTGATTTATACATGTTCCGCTGTTTGATCTTTTGAATTTCAATAACGGATACTTGTCAATCATGCCATTGTCTTTTCTTTTTATTAATATCATTGATGCCGTAACAGAAGCAACAACGCCATCATGTTCAGCAACAATAACCGCTCCTGAATCCTTGGCTGCTTTATATTCCAGACCTGTTCCTATAATAGGAGCCTCTGTAATCAGTAAAGGCACCGCTTGTCTCTGCATGTTCGCACCCATAAGAGCACGGTTTGCATCGTCGTTTTCCAGGAACGGAATCATACCTGTACCAATAGAAATTACTTGTTTAGGAGAAACTTCCATGTAATCAACCTTATCTCTTGATACAATTTCATTGATTCCATCGATACCTCTGACAACAACACGAGTGTTTGCAAATGTCCCGTCTTCGTTCAACGGTTCATTTGACTGGGCAATTATTTTAGTATCCTCCACATCGGCAGTTAAATAATCTATTATTTCAGTTACCTGACCTGTTTCCTTGTTGACTCTTCTGTATGGAGCTTCAAGGAAGCCGTAATCATTTATTCTCGCATATGTTGCGAGAGAAGTTATCAAACCGATGTTTGGACCTTCAGGTGTTTCTATAGGACACATCCTGCCGTAATGAGAATGGTGAACGTCTCTGACTTCAAAGCTTGCCCTGTCTCTTGACAAACCTCCGGGTCCCAATGCAGACATTCTTCTTTTGTGTGTAAGCTCAGCCAATGGATTTGTCTGGTCCATGAACTGTGACAACTGGCTTGAACCAAAGAATTCCTTAATGGCTGCGGAAACAGGCCTTATGTTAATCAGAACCTGAGGAGTTACAACATCAACATCCTGAATAGTCATTCTTTCTCTGACTACTCTTTCCATTCTTGACAACCCGACTCTGACCTGATTCTGAAGAAGTTCTCCTACAGATCTCAGTCTTCTGTTTCCAAGATGGTCAATGTCATCTGTTCCGCCGGCGCCTTTAAATAAACCAAGCTGATAATTTGCGGAAGCTATCATATCTTCAACTATAATATGTCTTGGTGAAAGAAGCTTTGTACTGTCAGCTACTGCTTTTTCAATATCTTCTATCGAGCTGTTCTCTTCAAGTATTTTCTTCATAACAGGGTAGAAAATGCGTTCCTTTAACCCTAATTTTTCAAAATCTATATCTAAACCAAATACTTTTGGGTTTACAAACTTATTGCTTAATACCTTGGTTACTTTTTCTTCGGAATTAAAAATATTTACTGAAAAAATTCCTGCTGCTTCCAATTTATCTATGGATTCACTGTTGAAGGCTTCATCCTTATGTACTAAAATTTCACCAGTTTCCTTATCGATTACATCTTCAGCTGCACGACTGCCCATAATCCTGTTTCCCAGGCTTAGTTTCTTATTAAATTTATACCTTCCAACTTTTGCAAGGTCATATCTTTTTGGGTCAAAAAACAAAGAATTGATTAATGATGAAGCACTATCCAATGTTGGAGGTTCTCCCGGTCTTAATCTTTTGTATATTTCAATTAACGCTTCATCAGAATTGGAAGTGTTGTCCTTCTCAAGTGTTTTCAAAAGCTGTTCGGTTTCTCCCAATGTTTCGATAATCTGAGAATTGGAAGAAAGCCCCATGGCTCTTACAAGCACTGTGGCAGGAAGTTTTCTTGTACGGTCTACTCTTACATAGATAATATCGTTGGAGTCTGTTTCATATTCAAGCCACGCTCCTCTGTTTGGGATAAGTGTGGCCTCATATAATTCCTTACCAACCTTATCTCTTGTCATGTTGTAATAAACACCTGGTGATCTTACCAACTGACTGACAATAACACGCTCCGCTCCGTTTATGATGAAAGTACCTCTGTCCGTCATCAGAGGGAAATCACCCATAAATGTTTCCTGTTCCTTAATTTCTCCAGTTTCTTTGTTTATCAGTCTTACTTTTAATTTTAAAGGAACTGAATATGTTGCATCTCTTTCTTTACATTCTACTTCACTGAATTTAGGTTCTCCATACAAAGAATGGTCCACAAACTCCAGAATCAAATTGCCGGTATAATCCTCGATTGGAGAAATATCTTCAAATACCTCTTTAAGCCCTTCACTTAAAAACCATTCATAAGATTTTTTCTGAACCTCAATTAAATCCGGCAAATCTAACACTTCATCAATTTTAGAGTAAGTCATTCTCACTCTATTACCTATTTTCACAGGATGCGGCATTTTTTCACCCCTTAGTTAATATTTTTTGGCATACAAATTCTATGCCAACATTTTATGCTCATGGCAATATATAATATTATCACCATAAAATTTTTCTGTCAATATATTTTTTAAATTTTTTTAATATTTCTGCAGATTTCTATAAATTTTTATTTTTTAGGGAATATTGTCTTCATTGTAAAAAAACGCTTTGACTTGAAATCATTATATATTTGACAGAATTTAGAAAACACGCCTTAATTATTATTTACAGATATAAGAATAATATACATGAACTATATACTTTTGTATATATATATTTATGAAGTCAAAAAAGACTTTACTTATACTGTAAAGTCTTTTCTTACAAATGTTTTATTTATTATTTTATTTCTACTGAAGCGCCTTCAGCTTCCAATGCTGCTTTCATCTTATCAGCATCTTCTTTTGATACGCCTGTCTTTAATGTAGTAGGTGCTCCATCAACTGCATCCTTTGCTTCTTTCAAGCCAAGACCTGTTAACTCTCTTACTACTTTAATAACTTTAATCTTTCCTGCACCTGCTGATGTCAATACTACATCAAATTCAGTTTTTTCTTCTTCTGCAGGAGCTGCTGCACCTGCTGCTGCTCCGCCTGCAACTGCAACAGGAGCTGCTGCTGATACACCGAATTCTTCTTCAATTGCTTTTACTAATTCATTTAATTCCAATACTGTTAATTGTTTTATTTCATCAACAAATTTTGTGATTTTTTCACTTGCCATTTTAAATATCCTCCTATTAATCTTAAAATAATTTTATTTGTTTTTATATTCTGTTTGCGTTTGAATTACCTACAATTTCTTTTTCCTACCGGTCCAAAGAAATTGTGTAAAACATAATCGTTACGAAAGACCTACGGCTATTTTTCAGAAAAAACCATTCTGAAAAATAGGGTTAGGGCTTCGCGCAGTCTCATTCATCAAAATATTTGCTCCTCACGTCGCATATTTTGAGAATTCGTTGCGAAAGACCTACCGCTATTTTTCAGAAAAAACCATTCTGAAAAATAGGGTTAGGGCTTCTTATGCTATTTCTTCGTTTTTCTTTGATACCTGGTCAAGCATATATGCAAGGTTTCTGATATTTCCTTGTAATACACCAGCCAATTGAGCAAGAAGGACTTCTCTTGCAGGAACACTTGCCAATGCTTTTACTTCCTCGGCATTCAGCACTCTGCCTTCAGCTATTCCGGCTTTTAATACCACTGTATCATTGCTTGTTTTTGCAAAGTCATTCGTAATCTTTGCCGCAGAAATTTCATCATCAAATGAAATTGCAACAGCGTTTGGTCCTTCAAGGCTTGATGTTATATCCTTGTATCCTAATTCTTCAAATGCAAAACGCATTAAAGTATTTTTGTATACTTTGTATTCAACTCCGGCTGCTCTGCATTTATTTCTAAGCTCTGTAGCCTTTTCAACAGTTAAACCTTTATATTCAATTAACACAACTGATTTTGCACTTCTGAACTTTTCTGTTATATCGCTTACTACTTGTTTTTTCTGTTCTAAAACCGATTGATTCATGTACGTTACACCTCCTATTCATTAACAGGTATTTTTTCTAACTTAACATAATGTCTTAATCTATACAGCATGCTCCATCACCATTTTGTTCACTCCCGATGGTCGTGCAAAATGGGATTGCGCTGCGTCTGACCTACCAGCCATCTGTTCTTCGCTATCGCTCGAACATATGGGGTTAGGTCATTAAAAAAATCTCTCCGCAGACGAAGAGAAATTGATTTATTAATTTCACCTCGGCTGGATATTTAAACTCCTGAGAGTACCAACTGTCTGCGGTATTTATTTAATTGTTGTCTATAATCAATTCAATATAGTTCTTTACCGTATTATTCAACCAGTCTTGCAGTATTGACCTTAAGTCCCGGTCCCATTGTGCTTGCCACTACACAGCTTTTGATATATTTACCTTTGGCTGCTGCCGGTTTTGCTTTAACAATGGCCTGCATTATTGTTTTAATGTTGTCAACCAGTTTTTCATTACCGAAAGATTTCTTTCCTACAGGAACGTGAATAATGTTTGTTTTATCAAGTCTGTATTCAACCTTACCTGCTTTAATCTCCTGAATAGCTTTTGCTACATCAAATGTAACTGTTCCTGATTTCGGGTTCGGCATTAATCCCTTAGGACCTAATACCCTACCAAGTCTTCCTACAACACCCATCATATCCGGAGTTGCAATTACTACATCAAAATCAAACCAGTTTTCTTTTTGAATTTTGTCAGCTAATTCAGCTTCTCCTACATAATCTGCACCGGCTTCTTCAGCTTCTTTAGCCTTGTCGCCTTTAGCAAATACCAGTACACGTACCACTTTACCTGTTCCGTGCGGAAGAACTATAGCTCCTCTTACTTGTTGGTCTGCATGTCTTGAATCTACACCTAATTTTACATGTAATTCAATTGTTTCGTCAAAATTAGCTTTTGCTGTTCCAAGCATTGCTCCTACAGCGTCTTCTAATTCGTATAATTTCAATTTATCAATTGATTTCATACTGTCTTGATACTTTTTTCCTCTTTTTGGCATATTGTTAACCTCCTTAGTGGTCTGGCAGCCCCTTTAGGCCTCCCACAGTGCCATTGCTATTTTTCTACATTAACGCCCATGCTTCTTGCAGTACCTGCTACAAGATTCATAGCTGCTTCAACTGTATTAGCGTTTAAATCAGGCATTTTTAATTTTGCGATTTCTTCGCATTTTGCTTTAGAAAGTGTTGCTACTTTCTTTTTGTTTGGTTCTCCTGAACCGCTTTCAATTCCTACTGCTTTTTTGATTAGAACTGCTACCGGTGGAGTCTTTGTGATAAATGTAAATGATCTATCTTGATAAACAGTTAATACAACCGGTATTATCATACCTGCCTGATCAGCTGTCTTTGCATTGAATTCTTTACAAAATCCCATAATATTCACACCATGAGGTCCTAATGCTGTACCAACCGGTGGAGCTGGAGTAGCTTTTCCTGCCGGTATCTGCAGTTTAACTATAGCTGTTACTTTTTTAGCCATATTGTTGCACCTCCTTCATACGAAACGCATGTATATTGAAAAGCATTAAACTTTTTCAATCTGGTCATAATCAAGTTCAATAAGAGTTTCCCTACCGAACATTGAAACAAAAGCTTTGATTTTTCTCTTTTCCTGACTGATGCTTTCAACAGCACCAATAAATTCTTCAAAAGGTCCTTCTTTTACTTTGATGGTATCTCCTGGTACAAGTTCGATTGCAGGAAGTCTCTCAACAACACCAAGTGCTTTTACTTCTTCATCTGTCAATGGAACAGGTTTTGATCCAGGACCTACAAAGCCGGTTACGCCTCTTGTGTTTCTTACAAGATACCAAGATTCATCAGTCATTATCATTTTAATGATAACATAGCTCGGGAACATTTTTCTTTCTTTTACCTTTTTCTTGCCGTCTTTCACTTCAGCTACTTCTTCAACCGGCACTCTCACTTCGAAAATAGTATCCTGCATCTCTCTGTTTTCAACTAACTTTTCGATATTTGCTTTTACTTTATTCTCATGCCCCGAATATGTATGAACGACATACCATCTTGCTCCCTGTGATTCTTGCTTCATACCCGTATTTACTCCTTTTATACAATCAGCTTAACCAAATTCTGGAATATAAGATCTAGTCCCCAAATTACAAGAGTCATAGCAAAAGTAGTAGCAAGCACTACAACAGTATAATTTGTTAATTCCTTTCTAGTAGGCCAATTAACTTTTTTTAATTCTGATCTTACACCTTTAAAATAATTACTTACACGAGTTGTAAACTTCGGTTTTTCATTTTCTCTATTTGACATTTCCAACACCTCAATACGGTTATTTTGTTTCCTTGTGAAGAGTATGTTTTTTACAGAATTTGCAATACTTGTTCAACTCTATTCTTTCAGGGTTTTCTCTTTTGTTCTTTTCTGTATCATAATTTCTTTGTTTGCACTCTGTGCAAGCTAACTTAACTGCTACTCTCATTTCAACACCTCCAGACCCTTATTTCCAATAAGACTCATTATCCAATATAAGATATCATAAATCATTTTAGCTGTCAATAATTTTATTTTTATGATTACCTTAATTTTACAATAAATACATAAAATATTTCATTCATTAAAAAAAGCCCCTAAGAGCTCCTCGGTAAAAATACAATTAATTGTACAACACGAAATTGATGCTGTCAACAGTTTTTTTTAAACAATGGCTGAGCAATAGAAAAACAGTGTCTGGCAATAGTTAAAGGGACGCTTCGCGTCCCCTGTTTTTACAACTGTTCAATTATTTTATAATT
>DAMBZP010000034.1:0-16872 GCA_032059885.1 Sedimentibacter sp. | reverse complement strand
CGCAGCAGATGACAACAACCCCGTCCCCTTGACACCTTTTTGTTAATCCATTATTAAATAGTCTTCTCTCTCTGCTCCCACCGATACATATTTAATGGTGCAGCCGACCTTTTTTTCAAGATACCTAATATAATCATACGCTGCCTTCGGAAGATCGGATTCCTTTCTGCATTTGCCGATATCGCATTTCCAGCCTTCCATATACTCTATTACGGGCTTTGCTTTATCCAGCTCAATGCCCATGGGAAATTCTTCTGTAATTTTACCGTCAACATCATATGCTGTGACAACCGGTATTTTATCCATGTAAGACAATACGTCAAGCTTTGTAAGTGCAAGCATGTCAGCTCCCTGAACAGTAACACCGTACTTAGATGCCACAACATCAAAAGGTCCAACTCTTCTTGGGCGCCCTGTTGCAGCTCCGTATTCACCGCCTGCTTCCCTAAGGGCTTTTGCTTCTTCACCGGACATTTCGGCCGTAAACGGTCCTTCACCCACACACGAAGAATAAGCTTTCATAATTCCGATTGTATTGTTTAATTTCATACCCGGAACTCCTGCGCCTATGGGTGCATAGGCGGCTATTGTAGATGATGATGAGGTATATGGATATATTCCGAAATCTATGTCTCTCAGTGCTCCCAACTGAGCTTCGAACATTATCTGTTTATTATTTTTTACGGCATCATTTAGGTATAGTCCCACATCGCAGATATATTCTTCAATTTCCTCACCATATTTCAGAAGCCAGTCATATATGTCGTCAGCATAAAATTCTATTGATTTATATCCGCCGGCAATGGTCAGATTTTTCCATTCCACAATATGCTCCACGCGCTTTTTAAGAGAATCCTTATCCAGCAGCTCACCAATTCTTATACCTTTTTTCAGATATTTATCTCCGTAAACGGGTGCGATGCCTCTCCTTGTAGAACCAAACTTCAAATCCTTCAGCCGTTCTTCTTCCAATACATCCTGTTTAACATGGTATGGAAGGCAAATAATTGCTTTGTCACTGATTTTCAAATTATCAGGCGTAATCTTAACACCTGAGCTTCTCAAATTATTTAACTCTTTGTGGAGGTGTTCTAAGTCTATGACCATACCGTTTCCCATTATGTTCACAACTTCAGGTCTTAAAATACCCGATGGAAGCAGGTTAAGCACGAATTTGCCCGATTCATTGACAACTGTATGACCTGCATTGTTACCTCCCTGGTAACGGCAGACAATATCATAATCAGCAGCAAGCAAATCGACCATTCTGCCCTTACCTTCATCTCCCCAATTAATTCCTACTATTGCAGTTAGCATAAAAACCTCCTTATGTTTTGCTAAAAAAATTATATATTTTACGAAAATTAATGTCAAGAAATTATTTTTTGTATGTGTTTTTATTTTTGCATACCATTGCTGTTTACAGCAAAATTTAATGGATGGGGTTCTGAGAAATTATCCCTAAGAATCTCATAATAATTTAACACTATATACTTTGGCATATTTATAATTACAAGCTCTTCTTTTCATATTTTGCTAAATATTACATATGTCGAAAAATGAAAAAACATGTATTGTTTATTGATTGTAAAATATATTTATGATAGAATTATTGTAAATTAATCATATTTTTATACATTATAATAATAAGATAATATGGGTATGGTTTTTCACCAATATCTACATAAAACATTCAGGAGGAATTATGTTTAAGAAAGCTAGAAAAGCAATAATAATATTATTAATGACAACAGTATTAGCGGGCTGCGCGGGCCAGGTTAATGCAAACTCACCCATACCCGAAGATGAGAAAGAACAGCAGGAAGTTGAAGTTTCAGCAGAACCTGAATTGACAGACGAAGAAAAAGCTCATCAGGAAGAAGAAAAGAAGCTGACAGAAAGAGAAGAATTAGAAAAACAGCGCAGGACAGAGCTCGGCGAATTTTATGTTCCTTTAGTTCCTGTTGGAGAGGAACGTGAAAAGAAAAATACCGAGGTTAAGGCATTATATGCTACAGGATATACAGCAGGAAATTCCTTGAGCAAAGAAAATATAGATGCTTACGGTGCATATGTAAAGGCTCTGGCTGAAAATGACACCGCTAAGGCAAAACAGCTTTCGGCAGCAGCCGAAAATGCAAATAAATTTGAAAAGATTATTGGCATTGCAGTGGGAACTGAAATCAATGGACTTGTTATAAATGTAAAGGATGACAATGGCTTCATAACGTATAACAGCAATATCGAAGTTGTTCAAAAAATGAATGAGGAAACACCGATTCCTATAAAGGATGTAAGCAACATGCTGCAGATTTTAAAGGACTATGATATTTATACGATAGGCAGAATAGTTGCATTTAAAGATAAAAATTTTGCTGTTAAAAACCCCGAACATTCTATTCAGCTGAAGTCAGGAGGAACATGGCTTGATCCCAACAGCGGGAATATTCCTTGGATTAATCCATTTGATAAGTATGTGTGGGATTACAATGTTGCAATAGCAAAGGAAGCAGCACTTCTTGGCTTTGATGAAATTCAGTTTGATTATGTGAGATTCCCTGACGGAGCAGCAAAATACAACCCTATTACGGAGTTTCCGGGCAGAAACGAAAGAGACAAGGATGAAGCAATTGCGGAATTCCTGCAATATGCAGAGAAAGAACTTGAACCATACAATGTAAATTTAGGAGCCGATGTATTCGGAATCACCACGAGAACATGGGATGATTATCCTGAGGATATTGGACAGACATGGATTCTGATGGGAGAACATGTTCATGATTTGGCTCCAATGGTTTATCCAAGCCACTATTCAGCAGGCTGGTACAATTTGGACAATCCGAATGCTTATCCATACCTGGTTGTTAAGGGTGCAATGGAAGAAGCAATTGAAAAAAATGCATCAATGGAAAAGCCTCCTGTAATAAGACCCTGGATTCAGGATTTTGACTGGGCAGGCATAAAATACGGACCTGACAAGGTGAGGGACCAGGTAATTGCTGCAAAGGAACTTGGAATCACTGAATACATGATATGGAATCCAAGCAATTCATATGATCCACGCTCATTTATGCCGACGGCTGTCGAAGCTGGCGCAGCCTACCCGGCGGATAAGGGAGAATTGGACTATAAAGAAAAATCCCCTGCTGATGCGGCAGATAAATATTTATCCGGAATGCTTCAGAGCAGGTACAGCTATATGTATCTTATGATACCGGTAGAGGACAGGGTGAAGGATTTTGATAAGTTTGCAGAGCTGCAGGAAGCTTCAAACATTAAACTGTTAAATTATAAGGTGTACAGCTATACAGCGGATTCAAGTGACAAGAATATGGCAACGGTTGATTTATACTATAAGATTGAAGTTACAGATGGTGAAAATAAGCAATCAGTTGAAAAAGATAATGTTAAGTGGAAGGCTGTAAGAGAGGGCAACATATGGAAAATAAAAGCCGAATTTGAAACCTCGGCTCAGCAATAGTAAATTTTAAGAGGCAGCTCTGCTTAAAACTGTTGGAAGCAAGTCAGTTTTCCAATAGTTTTAGGCAGAGTATACCTCTTTTTTTATAACCTTTGAGTGTGCTTTGGCATATATTGTTGACATGATTTGCATTTCAGAGAACAATTCAGAAGTATAAAGCATATAATTCAATTATCAAAATGTGTTCGTGCAGCAAATACCAATGTAATAAAAATATAAACAAAAAACTTGACAACAAAAAAAATGTTGCTATAATAAAATTTATATATTTTAAAAAGGTTTAATTATTATAAATTTATAGAGAAGAAGGAATTATTATGAAAAAGTATAATGTGGCAATACTAGGTGCAACAGGCGCGGTAGGGCAGGAAATGCTTAAGATTCTCGGAGAACGCAATTTCCCTTACAATGAATTGAAACTTTTAGCAAGCAAAAGAAGCGCAGGAGAAGAAGTTGAATTTAAAGGAAAAAAATATATTATTGAAGAAGCGGCAGAAAATTCTTTTGAAAATATAGATGTTGTTTTATGTGCTGCGGAAAATTATATCAGTGAGGCACTTTCTCCCGCAGCCGTAAATGCAGGTGCAGTTGTAATAGATAACTCTTCAGCATTCCGAATGAAGGATGATGTTCCCCTGGTTGTTCCCGAAGTAAATGCAGAAGATGTCAGGACGCACAAAGGGATAATAGCGAATCCCAATTGTTCGACGATTATTGCATTGACAGCACTTAATGAGCTTAATAAGTATGCAAAAATTAAACGAATGATTGTTTCAACTTTTCAGGCAGTATCCGGAGCGGGAATAAACGGGATAATGGAGCTGGATCAGCAGGTGAAGGATATAAGCAAAGGAAATTCCGTGGAAATAAAAACCTTCCAGCATCAAATTGCATACAACGTAATACCTCAAATAGGTGACTTTGATGAAATGGGATATTCACAGGAAGAAATGAAGATGCAGAATGAAGGAAGAAAGATACTGCATAATCCCGACTTAAAGGTAAACTGTACTTGTGTCAGAGTACCTGTTTACAGAAGCCACTCAGAATCAATAACCATAGAAACTGAAAAGGAATTGTCTCCGGAAAAAGCAAAAGAGCTTCTTTCAAAGTCCGCAGGTGTAAAACTGGTAGATGACCTTGCAAACAAAAAATATCCTATGCCTTTGGATACATCAGATCAGGATTTAATATACGTGGGCAGGGTAAGAAAAGACATAAGTATGGAAAATTCACTTGCTTTATGGTGCTGCGGCGACCAGGTAAGAAAAGGCGCAGCAACAAATGCTGTTCAGATAGCGGAAGTTCTGGTGAAGGAAAACTTAATATAGCAACCAATTATTATCGTATGTTGGAGATAGTGGAAAAACCTTGATATATTTTAAAAAGGAGACCGCTATCTTTTTTTGTATTTTTTATGGACAAATGTTCGGTTTCGGGTTAATATTATAAGGGACAAGGAGGACGGTATGGACATATTAATAATTGCTTTACTTATAATATTAATAATTATAAACATGATTTATTTAATTAAGTCATCAAACAAAGAAATCAGCAATACTATTATTTCTGAAATGAAAATAAATTTAAGTCAGAATAACCTTAATTTGATAGATCAGATATCTAAAAAGATATCTGATTCCGAACAGAAGCAGCTTAGAGAAATGCTCACGGGAAAACTGGAAACGGTTGAAAGACTGGAGAGAAATACAAATAAAATGACGGAATCGTTCATGAATTTCAGCAGCGAGACTTCCAGGACATTAAATGATAATTTCTCATCATTAAATGAAAAAGTAAGTTTAAATTTGGATAAAATTAATATGCGTGTTGAAGAAAGATTGAATGAAGGCTTTGAGAAAACAAACAAAACTTTTGCAAGCGTATTGGAAAGACTTTCAAAAATTGATGAGGCTCAGAAAAAAATTGACAGTCTTTCAACCAATATAGTGTCTTTGCAGGATGTCTTAACGGATAAAAAAAGCAGAGGTACATTCGGGGAGGTGCAGCTTAATCATATATTGACGTCCGTTTTTGGTGAAAATAACAATAAGATATATGAACTTCAGAAAAAGCTTATAAACGGAACAATAGCCGATGCGGTTCTTTATATTCCCCAACCTGTCGGAATGCTTTGCGTTGATTCAAAATTTCCTCTGGAAAATTATCAGCGTATGATTGATAAAAATGCCGGTGAACCTGAACGAAAAATTTATGAGCGTGATTTCAAGACAAATGTTAAAAAACATATAAATGATATTTCGTCAAAATACATAATTGAAGGCGCAACCTCAGAGCAGGCTGTAATGTTTCTGCCGGCAGAAGCAATATTTGCGGAGATAAATGCATATCATCAGGATTTAATCGATTACGCAGGTTCCAAAAAGGTCTGGATTGCTTCACCCACGACACTTATGTCCGTTTTGTCAACAGTGCAGATCGTCATGCGAAATATGGAAAGAGAAAAATACGCAGGCATCATTCATGAAGAATTAAACAAACTGGGCAGAGAATTCAAGCTTTACAAGGACAGGTGGGATTCACTGGCTAAGGATATCAAAAGGGTTTCGGATGATGTGGATAAAATCCATATTACTTCAAACAAAATAGAGAAAAAATTTGACAGAATATCAAAGGTGGAAGTTGATTCTGATGATTCCATAGAGTTGGAAGATGGCTCTGAAACAGCGATTTTTTAGGGAAATGATACTATTTATCAGATGCGGTGAAGCATGACGATTTTAACAGCAGCTACCTTGTCTGTTCTGGATAATGTATATTAATGGGATTTAATGTGATTTAACTTTAAAAAAGCCTGAAATTAAACCTGTTTAATTGAATTCAGCATGTATAATCAATGATATGAGGGCTTTTTTATGTTAAAAAACTGGCATAATAATTGCATATATTTTATAGTATTTATGCTAAAATCATATTTTGGGAGGAATAATTATGGGTTTACCAGGCAATAGCGGATTAAATCTATATGAAAAGTATAAAAAGGGCAGTAAGAATCTCATAACGGATGTAAAGGGAGTGAAGGTGGGGAGCGTCACCATACAAAACGGTGATGTTAACACAGGTGTTACGGTAATTTTTCCTCATGAAGGCAATATATTTCAGGATAAGGTTATGGCAGGGGCGGCTGTTTTGAACGGATTTGGTAAAAGTATGGGCCTGATACAGATAGAAGAGCTGGGAACGATAGAAACTCCCATTGTTATGACTAATACTCTCAGCATTGGCACTGCAGCAACAGCATTGACAAAGTATATGCTTGAGCAGAACAAGGATATAGGTACTACGACAGGAACCGTAAATTGTGTCGTAACAGAATGTAATGACGGTTCATTAAATGATATACGAGGACTTCACGTAACTGAAGAAGACGTATTCAAGGCTCTGGATTCACCTTCTGATACATTTGACGAGGGAGCTGTGGGCAGCGGAACAGGAATGTGCTGCCTTGGATTTAAAGGGGGATTAGGCTCTTCATCAAGGATTCTGGATATTGATGAAAATGAGTATACGATAGGTGCCGTGGTAATGTCCAATTTTGGAGCTTCAGGTAACCTGGTAATCGGCGGAGATCATATAGGCCGAAGAATAAAAGAAGCAAAGGACAGAGAAAAGGATCAGGGTTCAATTATTATTATTATAGCTACAGATATCCCTCTTTCTGAAAGACAATTAAAAAGAGTGGCAAAACGTGCTGCCATATCTCTTGCAAGAACGGGATCATATATGGGTAACGGCAGCGGTGATGTATCTATAGCCTTTACAACTGCCAATCATGTTCCTCACTACAGCAGCAAGGATATTATAGAAATAAAAATGTTCTATGATGAAAACATAGACAGGGTCTTTGAGGCCTCTACAGAGGCTGTTGAAGAAGCAATTATAAGTTCACTCTATCATGCCGATACTACTGTTGGCTTTCGCGGAAAGGAAGCAAAGAGCTTAAGAGATTTTCTATAAATTAGTATAACAAACAAATAAGCAGAGATTACTCTGCTTATTGTTTTACTGAAGGGATTTTTGCTTATTAATTATTGAACGTTTCTGAAGTTTCCATCGGCATCTGCAACAACATCTCCGAGGTAAAAACCTCCTGTCTGAGTGTGAACAATACCTTTGATTTCAGATCTCCAGCATCTGAAGCCTTCATTGTCTATAAGAGGAATGATTGTTGCATAATCAAACAGCTTCTTTTGTAATTCAGTAATCTGTTCTGTTCTCTCGTCATAATCCAGTGTCTTTCTTGCTGCTGCAACCATTGCGTTATAGTTTTCAGGATCAGGGTTAGTTACCTCGGGATTTCTGTTGCAGAAGTTATCCATTAAAAGGAATGGTTCGCCCCATCCAAGACCTAAGTATGCCATCTGGAAATTACCATCTACCACATCCTGGTTAACATATGACCAGTTTTGTGTCTTTATCTGCATGTCAATTCCTACAGCCTTTAAGTCGATTTGTATGGACTGAGCAGCTTTCTTTGCAACTTCATCATCTCTGCAGTCAAACTCAAATGTAAATTTCTGTCCGTTTTTATCAACAAAGCCGTCATTATTCGTGTCAGTCCATCCTGCATCCGCAAGGAGCTTCTTTGATAACTCGGCATCATATCCATAGTTTTGCTTATAATAGTCCACAGCGTCATCTGAATAATTCAGGCATTTTGAAACAACGAGGCTGTATGCTGGTTTTTCAAATACACTCAGATAAATTCCAAGGTTGTCTCTGCTGATTGCGTGTATAATCGCCTTACGTACATTAATATCCTGGAAAAGCGGGTCAGTCATATTAAGTTCTGTGTAATGTACTTCTGCACCGGATGCTTCGACAACCTCTACACTGTCTGATTTTTTCAGCTCGTCGTAATACTCTGCCGGAACAGAAGCCAGAACGTCAAAATCTCCATTCTGTATGCCCTGGGCCTGTGTGAAGTCTTCTCCTGTAAATACTACCTTTATGTCTTTGATTGGGGCAGCTCCCTGATTTTTAAGTTTTGGGTTATTTGTCTTATATTTTTCGTTAGCTTTTAAAATTGCGTAAGCTCCCGGCTGATAATCATCAACATAGTATGCTCCGTAAGGATGGCATCCCCAAAGCATATCGTCAGCAGACAATTTATCTATTTCATCTTTATCAATCAGTGCGATAAATGAAGTCTGGAAATTATACAGCATATCTGCCTGATACTCACTAAGGTGAACAATCACATCGCGTCCATCAACCTCCATAGATTCGATACATTTGTAGCCGTCTGAATAAGGGCTGACTTTCAAGCCGTATTCGACGCTTGCTATGAAATCCTCGGGTTCAACCTGTTCTCCTGTGGAGTAATACATGCCCTCAGGGAAGGTAAGAGTCCATGTAAGTCCGTCATCGCTCCATTTTTGTTCTGATGCAATTCCCGGAACAGCATCACCTGTTTCAGGGTCTTTTTCAAGTATAGTATCTGCAATCAGGCATTGCATGTCAGTCCACCATGAAACCTGGAATACATCTGTTCCCTCCCATGCCCCGTCACGGACAACAAGGGTTTTTCCTCCTTTGCTTCCGCCATTGTTTGCATTATTGCCGGAATCATTGCCGTTGCCACTACATCCGGTAAGGGCTGAAAGTACCATAGCTGCGGTTAAAACAAAGCCTAGTATTCTTTTCTTATTCATTTTTTCCTCCTAAGATTTAAATAATTTGTAATATATAATATACGATAGATAAACTATCCGATATATTCGCTTGATGTTGTGTTACCTTTGTTATCATATAAAAAGCAGTTAACCTGATGCCCATCCGGAAGGATTATATCCTTAGGAGCCTCTTTTTTGCACCGTTCTGTTGCGTAGGGGCACCTGGGATGGAAATGGCATCCTGTGGGAAGATTAATCAGGCTTCCCGGGTCTCCCTGCATCAGTTGCTTTTCTTTGTCTCTTTCATGGGGATTCAAGATTGGTGATGCTGCCATTAATCCCATTGTATAGGGATGCTTCGGATTATTTATAACCTCCTCGGTGGTTCCCAGCTCTGCAAGTTTTCCAAGATACATTACGGCTATCCGGTCACTGATATATCGTATTACATTCAGGTCATGGGTAATTACAAGGTAGGTAAGTCCCAGATTTTCCTGTAAATCCAGCAGCAGGTTCAATATTTGCGCCTGTACTGAAATATCAAGGGCTGATGTGGGTTCATCAAGTATCATAACCTTAGGGTCTAAAACTAAAGCTCTTGCAATGGCAATACGCTGCAATTGACCTCCCGAAAGCTGGTGAGGGTAGCTGTTAAGATATCTGGAGTCCATTTTTACTTTTTCAAGAGCTTCAACCGCCTTTTGTCCTGCCTCTTTTTTTGACATTCCGTGAAGTACCAGCGGCCTGGTTATTGAACCCATAACCGTGTCTCTGGGGTTTAGGTTTGAAGCCGGATCCTGAAAAACTACCGCAACCTCTGTTCTGAATTTTTTCATTTCCTTTCTGGTTGCATTTGACAGGTTTACTCCGTCAAAGGTTACATAGCTGTCTGTAGGTCTGGTAAGATTCAAAAGAACTCTTGCCAGCGTGGTTTTTCCACTCCCTGATTCTCCTACAAGGCCCATAATTTCGCCTTTGTTTACTGTAAGTGTAACGTCATCCACTGCTTTGACATAAGAGCTTTTGGCTAATATTCCGTTATTTATCGCAAAATATTTTTTAAGGTTTTTTAATTCAATAATGGGTTCGCTCATTATTTCACCTCCCCGCCCAAATGGCAGCTGCAGGTATGTGAATCTGTAATCCTATATTCCGCAGGGTCCTGATTCTTACATACATCCATTGCATATGGGCATCTGTTTTCAAACCTGCATCCGGGTTTGTTTTCTGTAAGCCTTGGAACACTTCCGTCAATTGTCTGAAGCCGGCCTTCTTTTTTTGTTTTTCTCGGCAGAGCTTTCATTAAAAGTGTTGTATAGGGGTGTCTTGGGTTGTCAAATATGTCGTATACCGTTCCCTGTTCTGCAACTTGCCCTGCATACATTACGGCAACCCTGTCGGCAACCTCGGCAACCAGACCGAAGTTGTGTGTAATAAGCATCACTGCCGTATTATGTTTAGTACGCAGTTCTTTGATTATATTTAAAATCTGTGCTTCGATTGTAACATCGAGAGCTGTGGTTGGTTCATCTGCAATCAGAAGGTCAGGCATTCTGGCAAGCATCATTGCAATCATAACTCTCTGCCTCATTCCGCCTGAAAGCTCATGAGGGAAGCTTTCAGCACGTTTCTCTGCATCAGGCATTTTAACATCATTAAAGAGCTGCACAACCCTGTTCCATGCATCAACCTTTGAAACATTGTCAAGCATTATTCCCTCTGCCACCTGGAATCCGGTGGTATACACAGGGTTAAGCGAATCCAGCGGATTCTGGAATATCATTCCTATATCTCTGCCTCGAATGGTCTCAAGCTGTTTTTCCGTAAATTGGTTTATATCCGAACCTTTAAAATATATATTTCCCTTTATGACCTCATTATGCTCCGGTAAAAGATGAAGGATTGAATGGGCTATTGTAGATTTTCCACATCCTGATTCACCTACAATAGCAAAAATCTCTCCTTTATTTATAGAAAAGGACACATTTTTAACTGCCGACAGGTATCCGCCCTTAACCTTGTAGTCCACACATAATTTGTTTAGTTTTAATAACTCTTCGTTCATGCTGTCCCTCCTTACTGTGATTTCATTCTTGGGTCAAGAAGGTCACGAAGTCCTTCACCCAGCACATTGAATCCGAATACGGTATAAATCAGTGCAAGTCCGGGGAAAATACAAAGCCATGGTCCTCTGGATATGAAGTTTATTCCTTCGGATACCATCAGTCCCCAGTCAGGTGACGGCGGCTGTGATCCCACCCCTAGAAAGCTCAGAGTAGTGGTTGACATAACAATTCCCGGTAATTCCATTGAAATTGTTACGATTAAAACCGGAATGATATTCGGCAGGATGTACCTGAACATTATGGAAAGCGAACTTTCACCGAAAGATATCCCTGTTTCAATAAATGCCTGGTTTTTTATGGACATGGTCTTTGCACGAACCATTCTGGCATATGATGCCCAACCCACCAGTGCAATTGCAATTATTGCATTTGTCAGTCCTGTACCTATTATGGTAACAACTGCCAGAGCCATAATCATTCCGGGTATACACCAGGTTATGTCAGCTATAAATGTTAATGCCCTGTCCCAAAAACCGCCAAAGTATCCGCAGACGAGACCAATGGTCACACCTAAAATAAGTTCGAGACCTGCACCAATCAGGGCTACCTTAAGTGTAATTCTGGTACCGTAAACTATTCGACTGAATAAATCTCTTCCCATATTATCTGTACCGAATAAGTACTGTGAAGAAGGTTTCGCCAGTATATCCTGTGGATGTGCTTCATCATATCCGTAGGGAGCAATCTGATTTGCAAATACTGCCAATATAATTATGCTTAATACAATTATAAAGCCAATCATAAAATTTATATTTTTATAACAGGAACTTAAAAATTCCTTTAATGGACTATCATTCATTATTTGTCACCGCCTGTTACTGAAATTCTGATTCTGGGGTCTAATATTCCCAGTACAATATCACTTAATATATTGCATATGATTGTCAATATAGTAACTATCATTATAATTGCCTGTACAACATTGAAATCTTGATAAATTATCGAATTTACAAGTAAACTTCCCATACCCGGTATGCCGAATATTTTTTCTATTATTATATATCCGGAAATCAGCCAGGGAAATGACATGAAAAGATTTACCGTAATTACTATTAATGAATTACGCAGAACATGTTTTATCAGTACGGTCTTGCGACCTAATCCTTTAGCATAAGCTGTTGTTACGTATTTTTCCCTTAAAACCTCCAAAGCTTCGGATTTGGTCAGCCTTATGGTGCCTGCCAGTCCTCCTGTTACTCCGGTTGCTATAGGAAGCACATAATTTTTCCAGGATTCGAATCCGCTTAAAGGAAACCATTTAAGCCTGACCGCAAAAATCAGCATCATAAATACCGCAAGCCAGAATGAAGGTATAGCCGTCAGAATTAAGGTTGTGTTTACTGTTACTCTTTCAAAAATAGTGTCCTTCTTAAAAGCGCATAAAAGTCCCAGGGGTATTGCAACAGCTTCGGCTATAACTAAGGTGGTTGCTGTTAGTTTAAGACTTATTGGTATTGCTTTTTTCAGCAATGCAGCAACATCTATTCTGTATTTGTAAGAAATGCCGAAATCACCTTCAAAGATCATTTTTTTCATCCAATCGGCATATTGCACCACCAGAGGTCTGTCAAGACCATATTGGTGTCTCAAACCCTCCAGATTTTCAGCCTTTGCCAGCGGACCTGCCATAAGTGTTACAGGATCTCCCGGCATCATATACATCATACTGAAGACCAGGAAGGATACACAGAAAAGCAGCAATAACCCTATTCCCAGCCTTTTAAAAATGTAGCTTCGCATATAAATATCTCCTTTCTTGATTATACCATTTGAGCAATGTGAAAATGTTTTCAAATAAATCGCTGCCACCATCTCCATACTAAAAAAATCAGAGAAATAAAAAATGACACCAAGATATTGCAATATTATATGCAATATTTATGCCAATTTCATAGAGCTCTGAGACGAAAATATAGTTATTGACACACTGATTTCTTTGATGTACTATTTCAATAATGTCAGGAATTATGTGGGAAGGTGATTGTATGTATGATACAGAAAAGCTTGATGAGTATTTGAAAAAGATGTTTGATGAAAAACAATATCCCAGCCTTGCGGTATGCATAAGAGGACCTGAGGGTATTATTTTTGGAAAGGGCTATGGCTTCTGCGATTCTGAAAAAACAAAGGCTGCCGGAACAGACACGGTTTACGGCATTGCATCCATGAGCAAATCCATGACGGCGCTGGCATGCGCAATCCTGGAAACCGAAGGAAGACTGAGTTTTTCAGACCCTGTGACAAAGTATTTTTCTCAGTTTTCTATTCCGGGCACACCCGGGGAAAGTGTAACCTTGAGGCATTTGGCAATGCATACAGCAGGAATTCCTCCTATACCGCCTTTGGAATGGTCCATCGTCATGAATACTCCCGGAAGAGTTACGGAGGCATCTAAAAAACTTATGGAAAGCGCACCAAATAAAATGGATACAATTGAAGATATTATAGATTATATTGCCAATAGCGGGGAATATGAACCGCTGGGTGCTCCCGGCGAATGCATGAGCTATTCAAATGATGCCTATGCTGTTCTCTCTTATGTTGTTGATAAAGCCGCAGGAATATCTCTTGAGAAATTTCTTAGGGAAAGAATTTTCGAGCCTCTCGGAATGACCCGCACAGTTCTTGATTTGGACGGAAAAGAAGCGGTTGCACTGGCTGATGGTGATATAGCAGATTTGTTTGATCTGGACGATGATGGAAATCTATACTCTGATCAGGAGTGGTCGGTACTTCCGCCTTACAGAGGCTGTGCATGTGTTAAATCAACCGCTTCAGACATTACAAAGTATTATCAGATGATTTCTCAATATGGCAAATTTGAAGGAAAGCAGATAATTGATGCCAAAGCTGTTGAAATCCTTATAGGGCATGAATTCCCTGAAACACGTTATCCTTTTTACTGCTTTGGATTAAATAAACGTACAGTAAACGGAAAGATAATATGTGAGCATTCGGGAGGGCTTCATGGCGTTTCAACCTATGGCGGATTAATAATGGGAGGCTGGTCAATGACTGTACTCTGCAATCATGGAGATGCTTCTGTGGAGCCTTTTATCTGGGCGTGCTATAATTTGATTCTGGGACAGCCTCTTGATAAATCTGATACTTTTGCAATTCCCTCAGGTAAGAAATTCAGCATGCCTGAAGCAGTTGCAGGTACTTATATCAGCAGAGAGGCAGTTCCGGCATACTGCGTTGTAACTGCTGATGATGAAGGTAATTTATTTGCAAAATATTATGATGAAGATTTAGTTCTGTATCATTGTGAAGAAACTCTTTTCAGCGCCAGGTCGGCGAAAGAACCGGACGAGCAGCGAACTACCATGCGCTTTTTAATCAGAAACGGCAAGGCTTGGGGTGTAAGATGCTACACCAGAATTTTTCAGAGAGTAAATTAATAAGTTTAATAAATACAAGGGGATTTAATAGGTTTCAACTTATTAAATCCTAATTTATTTTTGCTGTTGCTATGCTTATTTGTTTTTGATATAATCCTATTAAATGGGATTATTTCAGAATATAAACTATGGATGCGGGTACAATTATGAAAAGGGTTGCAGTAATTTATTACAATAATTTTAATCAGGAAGTCATAAAATATTTAAAGGATAAGCTGGAAGAGATATTTAAAGGTTATATAGCCGTTGAAAATTACTATTTGTCTGAGCTTGCTCCGGATACCAAAATTGATGCGGATGCCTATATAAGCACCAACGATACAATGCTTTATTCGCTCAAAAACAGAATTACAAATTATACAAATATAGTAATTATGCACAGGAGTATAAAAAAGCAGGGACTTCATGAAATTTTACAGATTCCTAAGGATACAAATGTCCTGCTTGTCAATGATACGTATGCAACGGCAGTAGAAACATTATGCTCTCTTTATGAATTAGGCATAAATCATATCAATCTGCTTCCGTTTGACCCAAATGACAGTGACAACCCCATATACAAAGAATATAAGTTCTGCATAACCCCGGATGAAGTTCCATTGGTACCGAAGCATATACAAAACATTGTAAACATGGGGTACAGAGAAATAAGTTTTGATACGCTTATACAGCTTATGAACAGGCTG
Source organism: Sedimentibacter sp. (assembly GCA_032059885.1). Classification (GTDB taxonomy): domain Bacteria; phylum Bacillota; class Clostridia; order Tissierellales; family Sedimentibacteraceae; genus Sedimentibacter. Next base: position 1,542 of record DAMBZP010000034.1, on the reverse strand, counting down.
AATCTGAATTTTGAACTTACAAACAGGAATCTTGTACGGCATATACGTTCACTGGCAGTACCTGATATTTATTTTTATAAAAATTATTTAAATAATTTTGTCAAGGACCATGTTTTTAACAGTGTCATAAATGATTCTCCCACAGCCTTAATTGTTACTGATGAAAAATATCTTGTGCTTTTTTCAAACAGTAAGGCAAAGGCCTTATTTGATATAAAAGGTGACAGCTCCATGCTTCCTCTTTCTAATATGATTGAAAAACAAATTTTTTCGATAATTCAGGAAGAAACAATGCCGGGAAACGGCATTGTTTTGAATGGTATTCAATATTTTGTTGAGAAGATGCCTATTATGCTGCTGGATGAAATAATGGGCTACGCCGTTACATTCCAGAATGAAAAGGATTTAAGAGATATAGAAATCAATGCAAAAGAGCTGTTTGAAAGAAAGGGACTGTATGCAAAATACAATTTTTCCGATATAGTACATGTTTCCCGCACTATGAAAGAATGTATCAATACCGCAAAAACAGTTGCATTGACAGACCATACGGTTTTAATAACAGGGGAAAGCGGAACAGGAAAAGAATTGATAGCTCAGTCAATTCACAATTATTCTCAGCGCAAAAAAATGCCGTTTGTAGCAATAAATTGTGCAGCTCTTCCTGAGTCATTACTGGAAAGTGAATTGTTCGGATATGAAAGCGGTTCATTTACAGGTGCAAAGAAAAACGGAAAACTTGGTTTGTTTGAGCAGGCTAATGGTGGAACTATTTTACTTGATGAAATCGGTGATATTTCTCCAAATCTTCAGTCAAGACTTCTGCGCGTTCTGCAGGAGCGCCAGATAATGCGCATAGGTGGTGACAGAATGATAAATATTGATACAAGAATAATTGCCGCCACAAACAGGGATTTGATGAGCGAGGTTGAAAAAGGAAGCTTCAGGAAAGATCTTTATTACCGCCTGAATGTAATATCCATTTCGATTGATCCCCTGAGAAACAGAAAAGAAGATATACTTCCATTGATGTCGTATTTTCTTGGTTCAAAATATAATCAGCTTAATGATTATAATAAAAGGCTTTTATGTGAATATAAATGGCCGGGCAATGTGAGAGAAATTGAAAATGCTGCCATACATTACAAAACATTGTCTGTGCTGCCCAAGTATATTATAGACGCTTCTGCTGCTCCTCAAGAAGATGTAAATAAGCCAAAGAGTTCAATAAATTGTGCGTCTATTGAAATGGAAATCTTAAAAATTATTATGGAAAATTCACAGTTGTATCATGGTATTGGGCGTATGCAGTTAAATACGCAGCTTAAATCGATGCAGCTGTATATAGGAGATGCAAGCCTGCGCAATGTTCTGCAAGGATTGCAGGAGCAAAGTCTGATAACAATCGGTAAAGGAAGAATGGGAACAAAAATTACCGAATCAGGAATAAGGAAAATAGCGGACTATGAAGCAAACTAGCATCTATGTACGCTTACTCTGAATGAATTTATGATATGCAAAAAATTATAAAAAAAACTCTTG
>DAMBZP010000033.1:0-19529 GCA_032059885.1 Sedimentibacter sp. | reverse complement strand
CTTTCTTTAGATCATAATACCCCGGTCAGAAATGGCCGGGATTTTTTTATTTGCGCTTGGAGTTGCTATCCTTTACCTATACCATATCACATATATTGTGTACAAGCATAGGATAGCAATGTAGGCATAATATAGCTTGTCTACAAATATTATGTGAGGTGTAGAGAAATGAAAGAGAACAAAGAAAAAGAAACTTTTTTAAGTGTTGTGAATGCAGTAGGAGATGATTTGTGGCATGATGTAAGCCTTCCGGCGGATTATGAGGGCGTATTTAAGTATCGCAGGCTAAGCAATCAGGATATATTACAAATTTATGCTGACGTAGAATACAATGGCAGCAATGATGATAGTGCAATATTTTATATTCCTGAGTCAGTTAGCCCAGCTAATTCTAAAACTATAACTGGATTTGTGACTTATAGGCAAAGAAATACAAACACTACTAGAACACAGTTTTTAAATATTCACGATGATGGCGAACTTTATATTCCAGGATATACGGATCAGATTATTACAGATTTTATGTTCAATGGAATGATTGATTTATAAAAATTATATTTTACCTGGGCGTAATGCCCGGGTCTTACATAAAACCAGGGCAGCAGACATCTACTAATGAGGTGATCGGCTGCCCTGGTTTTATAGTCCTGATTTAATATATACGGGTGGTTCTTGTATATGAATTGAAATATGAAACAGAGAGTAAAATCTGGTATTTGTTTAAGAAGTAGATAAAAAATATTTTAACTATAATTTAACTACACATAGTTAAAAATTAATAGAAATCTTTAGTAAAGCATAGAACGAAAAACATTGAAATCAAGCCAAATATGAAAGCGATAGTAATCGTTAGAAAGCAAAAAATCAACTCTAGGCGTCGGGGGTTCGAATCCCTCATGGTTCAGTAATTCAAGGGTTGTAACGGATAAAATAAGTCGATGAAAATTTAATTCGCCAATTATTCGCCAATATGAAAAATAATAAAAAGACCCTACGGCAGGGTCTTTTTATTATTTATTGACCGAATACATCATTTAAAACTGATGTTGCTCCTACATTCATATCTTTCAATACGTGTAGATATATTTCTGTTGTCTTTATGGATGAATGTCCTAGTAATCTCGACACCGTTCTTCAGCAAGGTGGTGGCGAAAGTGTGCCTAAGAGCATGAAACTTTTTGTATGGAATTTCGGCTCTTTGTAGCAGTCTTTTCCATGATCTTCTTAAATTTTTAGCATCTATATATGTTCCGTTCGATGAAGGAAACAAAATAGTATTTTTTGTATAAGCAAGCCCAAGTATTAACTTCTCTTCAGCAATGAGCTTTTCAAGTTGAATTAATTCTTTTTCCAACACAGTATTTATTGTCAGTGGCTTAGGGGTGTTCATAGTAACAGATTTAATAAAATTAAATATTCCCATAATAAAATGTACATCCAAACACTTTTGGAAAGATAATAACATAATTTTACAGAAAGATCAAAATAAAAGTGACAAGTATTGACATTGTTTTCCTATAATAGTAATATGTATATAGAAAAATATTTAATAGGGGGAGACTATGAAAATATGTTCAAATTGTGGAAACAAATTAGCAGATACAGATAAAAAATGTAATATCTGCAAAACTAAGGCTAAAAATGCAATACAAATTACAGATGAAAACGACAAAGAAAAAATTGATGATGTTATTGCATCTGTAAGAGCTAAAGGAAATACGCAGGTTAAGAAAAAGCCGAATGGATGTCTTGTGGCAATTGTAGTCATTATAGTATTTGCAATAATAGGAATGCTATCTTTGAATGGCATGTCCGGAGGAGATGACAATAAGTATATTTCAATGGATGAGTTTAATCAAATAAATCAAGGTATGACGTATGAAGAGGTGAGTGAGATTATTGGCAGCGAAGGCGAGCTTGTGTCTGAAGTAGATATAGGAATGGGCGAACAATATCGTACTGTAATTTATACTTGGTATGGTGACGGAGTAAGTGGAGCTAATGCAAATTTTACATTTCAAGGAGATAAACTTGTTTCAAAAGCGCAAATAGGATTAAGATAATTTCAAAAAAGCACTTACAATTAAATATGCCCCTGTCAAGTAAACAGTGGAAATAATGAAAAATTTTATCTTAATCAAGGTCAACCATTTTATGTGGTTGGCCTTAATTTATGCTGACATACCCAATAAATATTGTCTGTATTCTATTGTAGCTATGCATTTTAAACGTTCCTGGTATCTTTGATTATTATAATAATTTATATACTCAATTATAGCTTCTTTCAATTCATCAAACGTATTAAACTTTCTAAGATAATACATTTCTGATTTTAGCATGCCCCAGAATGCTTCCATTGGCCCATTATCAATACATCAATATTGGAAGGTAGAAACGCATTTCATGCAGGTGACGGTGCCAATGGAAAAGGGAACAGGGGAGGCATAGCCATAGAAATATGCTATTCAAAGTCCGGAGGGGACAAGTTTATCAAAGCCGAACAGAGAGCCGCCAAATTCATTGCAGAACGATTAAAAGCGTACGTATGAATTGATAAGGTGACCAAGCATCAGGATTACAGTGGCAAATACTGCCCTCACAGGACACTTGATATGGGGTGGGATAGATTCCTAGACGTGATAAAAGCAGAAATGGAGGATAATGATATGACAGTACAAGAATCTGAAAAGATTATTCAGGATAAAGCAGAACTGGATGGTACTTATTGTATATAAAAGTCTGGTTTATGGCACATCTAGGTTACAAATACAGTATTTGAATATTGGAGACGACGGCGAGGTCAAAGTAATAGGCGGAGCCGGTCAAGAGGTAATTAAGAATTTTGTATTTCATGGATTTGTTGACTTATAAGAATGTTTCCCGGGCGTAATGCCCGGGATTTTTGAATAATTCGACTAAAAAATTACGCTTTTAAAACTTTCAATATATGTTATAATATTTTCAGAGAGAACATATATTCGATTGAGAAGGTGAATCTTATGAAGATTGTTAATAAGCCTATAAAAGTTATGGCAATTTTTAATCCTGATAAAAAAATTGACAGTGGAAAAATAGAGCCTGTGAAATTTAGATATGAAGACCAGGTTGTACGTATCCAGCAAATCAATAAAATCTATGAAGAAAATATCTTAGGTGCTAAACGTGTTATCTTTGTCTGTCAGAATCCAAATGGAAGTCTATTTGAGATTAAGTATGAAGCTGATAGTAAGGATTGGTATTTGTTTAAAAGGTAGAATAAGGACAGTCTATGTAAATATAGGCTGCCCTTTTAATTTATTCGGTCAGAGAAGAGACATTTGTATTATAAGTTTTCGTTCACGCCTTGTTATCAATAAAAAATTCGCCAATACAATTTAATTTTGTATAAAAACACATTGGCACGACACGGGACGCAAGTATTGATATTTCAATGATTTTAACACGGAATAAAATAGGATAAAACAATAAATGGGTCTCTAGGCGTCGGGGGGTCGAATCCCTTATGGTTCAGTACATTGAACCGACCTTTCAAAAATATAACGAAGGAAGGTCGGTTTTTAAATGGCAAAATAGTTTATAAATTTAAACTAAAAGTAGTGCAAACATGTATCAGGTATTTTCTTACTCTGCTATCTGCCATGTGTTTACTTTCATATAAATGGTATTTTAATTTTTAGAGTTCCAAATTGCTCTTAATATAGGTCCAACAATCCAATAAGAACCTCCTGTGAGTATTCCCAAGATGAAAATCCAAGACCATTTAAGGTACCAAGGTAGCCGTCTCGTGCCAGTATAAACTTGAGTATCAGCACTTGAACTAGAGGATGAAGAGTTATTAATAATGATAGGAGCATCATTATAACCCTGCAATTGTTCTACCTGCTTTCCGCATTTCACGCATATTACGCAATCAGCATCGATAATCTCTCCACAATGTTTACAATATTTTTTATTTGCCTCCATTTTTTAAATTACCTTTCTCTTAATTTTATTGTTATTTATTTCTTTTATTTAATAAAAATTGTTTAAAATTTTCTATTGCTCGCAATTCTTTTTCCGTCCATTCTTCTCTGTCAGGGTGTGCTGCTATAGTATATATTTTATTGTATGTATTTTCCGTAACATTATAGTCAACCAAAAAGTCAAGGCTACATTCAAAATAGCTTGCCAGTTTTTTCAAAGTTGAAAGCTTTATATTTTCAGTGCCTTTTTTATAAAACCCATCGATGGTTGTATATGGTATTCCTGTTTCGCGCGATAATTGACTTATATTTTCTATCCCTTTATCATGCATTAAATTTTCCAACTTATTTAAAAATGACATTTTATAGATTCCTCCAATATAGCGTGCACTTGCTTAAATGAATTATATATCAAAGTTTTTATGTTGTAAAGAAAAAGGTTACCCTAAGGCGTAAAAAGTGTGTTGATAAGTTTTGAATTGGTGTATATAATCAAGCGGACGTATCCTATAGATTTCGGACAGAAATATTGAGTATCTATTTAGTATGAATAATAAATTAGAGTCAGAAGTTAATAAGACAAAAATGAATAGTAATGATTTTATAAAAGAATTTTCTTATTTTTAGAAAATATATATGTTAAAGGTATTAACATTATTAATTTAGCCATAATAATACCATTAAATGAATAAAAAGGATGGTATTGTATGCTTTTTTATATAAGATGGTATAGATTAAATAGAAAATGACTGCAAAAGAATTATCAGAGATATAAGGTATTCCTTAGGTATTTATAAAAAAATTAGAGTTAGTAAGGAGAAAAGATGTACCTATTCCCATAATTTTAAGTCCTGTAAAGGCATTGGATATAAGTTTTGAATTGCTTTATAAGTATAGTGAAAGAAATTAACAACAATTTCAGAGCGGGCAGAAAATTTCATAGGTTTCATCTGTATTTTTACTTTATTTATCAATATATACAATTAGTAAATAAATGTCGCGGCCAATCATTTATGGTCTTTTTTAATATTCTGACAATGTATTGGGTATACTTTCATATAAATAATTTGTATGAAATAAGGAGGTTGAAATCATGGGATATATAGCATGGTTAATTTTGGGGGCACTGTCAGGATGGATAGCAAGCATGATAATGGACAAAAATTCTGAGATGGGTGCTTTTGCAAATATTATAGTAGGTATTGTAGGCGCTTTTATCGGAGGATTTGTATTTAATCTGCTGGGAGGCTCCGGCGTAACTGGATTAAACATATGGAGTATTGTAGTTTCTGTAATTGGAGCATGCATTTTATTATATATAGTCAATAAAATTAAAAGATAGACTACTAATAAAAAATTGCAGCTTAGTTTAAGGATAACTATTTTGCTTTGCTCTAATGTTACCTGCAAAATCGCAGCAATATGATGGTTTTTGAATAAGCTTTATGAGAGTGACATTGTTATTAAAGCTAAAGCGGCGGAAATATCCGCCGCTATTTTTTATATTTGTATTTACAAACAGTCAGTGGATTGAAATATATGCAATAATTATCAACCTCTGTGTAAAGACCATACTTTGACTGGTAATAATCTAATGCTTCTTTCAAAAATTCTTCAGTTACATCTAAATATTTAGCAAGTTCATATAAGTTTGAGCAGCCTTCAAAAGAAGCCTTAATCAGGTTATTTAAAGGTATAAGCTTTTCAAATGACCAATTTCTGGCTTGCCTTTCCTGTTTACGAATGCAAATGTTTTTTAAGTCTATAATACTTCCTTCAGATGTGTAATAGTGGCCGAGTTCCTCGGCAAGTATACATTTCTTTTCTGTTGCAGTATTTAATTTGTGGCTTATTGCGATGCAATTATCAGAATATAATCCTTTAATATCACTTTTAAAAGTAAATTCTATTACTTCAATACCCTCGTCATCTGCCGTCTGTAATAATTCTTCATATGCAGTCATAGTTGACCTCCCCCGAGATGTTATTCCTTAAATTTCCTTTTACTAAGAACATATTTCTTGAAATTTTCAATATCTTCAAGCTCTTCCTCCGTCCAGTCGGCGTCAAGTTTATCTCTATGGGCTGCTATGGTGTTAACTTGATTATCAGTCTGTTTGTGCTCGATTCTGCCTTCCCCCAGAGCTTCTGCGTCAATATTGAGTTCCTTGCATATTTTTATGATGTTATATACATTTGCCTTATCAACTCCTCTTTTCAATATGGTGTCTATTGTTGAATAAGGCATGTCTATTTTTATTGCAAATTCTCTTAAGCTTTTATACCTATCTAAAATTAAATTCTTTAATTCCAATTCTACCGACACAGCATACTTCCTCCTAATAATTAATTGCATGTTTATTTTAACATTTTGTTTACGAAAAATCAAGAATTATTTACGAAAAACCAAAAATGTGTATTGACATTAACGAATATTCGTTTATAATATAATTAAAATACACGAATATTCGTTAATAATTTAAACAACTGAGCTTAAAGAAAAAATGTGAGTCTAAAATAAAGATTTTGGAGGAGGAAAATAGATTGAAAAAGGATCATATAAGAGACTATGCAACGGAAGCATTTAGATATTATGCTTTCATGGGTAAACCACATAAAGAAGATTTGGAGAAAAAATATTATCAAGAGGCTCTTGATGAATATCAAAGAAGGCAGCAGACCGGAGGAACAGGAATAAGCAAGCCTACGGAGCAGGCTATTATGTATGCTGAAGGTATTATAAGGCAGAAACAGGCTGAATTATGGGATATACTTGCTGTGGAAAAGACAATTGCACAGCTACATACAATGGAGAGACAGGCCGTCGAAATAGTTTATTTTTCACATGCAAAAGAGGACATGAAAAAAGGTGAATTTCAGGACAGAGTCATTAAGGCCAGTATTGATATTCCTGCAGGCACGGCCACAGTATACAGATATTTAAAGAAAGCAAGAGAAGTATTTTCATATGAGAGAGGGTTGAGAAGATAATTTTTAGGTTGATAGTAGTAAGGGATAAAAACCTGATATTATGCTATTATCCAAAGCAATGGCTGATTACCTGGAAGAATGTTATTTGAAATGACAGATCTCTGGAAGCACATACTTACTAAGTATTATAAATATGAAAAAGTTACAGTCTGCCGTCAGCTAAAGACACTGATCTATACTTCGCAGTGTCTTTTAAATTGCAAAAATAAAATTAATTGCTTTAAAAGAAATTAAAATCAGGTTGATAGTAGTAGGGGATAAAAACCTGATACTATGGTATTGTCCAAAGAAATGGCTAATGATTTTAAGGCGGTGCAGTAACAGGTAATTTAGACATTGTATCAGGAGGAAATAAAATTTATATGAAAGTGAGGTATTAGTTATGATTAAAAAAATAGTTAATACTATTAAGCCTGATTTATGAACTGCTTGCAGCTGACATAATGATGTAAAATATGATGAATCTCATATTCAGTCAGGATAGAACAGTACACACATTAACAGCAAAACTATTTAAGAGGTTCATAAAAGAGGTGAAATGGAGAAATAAAAGTATGATAAGTGATATAAAACAAGCTATTGTAAATAAGCTTATTGAATTGTATCCGGGATATATGCTTTATGATGAGGTTACTCCGCAAGACTTTAGCAGGCAGTCATTTTTAATATCTGTTACGGCGCAGAGCTGCAGCAAGAGATTTGACAATAAATATAAAAGCTCTATATCCTTTGACATTGCATATTTCAGTGATAAAGAAGAGAGAGAAATTAAACAGGATTGCCTGAATGTGCAGATGTCCTTGCTCAGAAGTTTTGATTTAATTGGAAAATACAGAGCTTTAAATAAAAAGACTGCAATAACAGAAAACGTGCTGCATTTCACTTTTGATATTAATTATTGTGAAATTAAGGCAAATGTGTCGGATAAGATGCAAAAGCAGCAAACAAATACAAATATATAAGAAGGAAGGTTAAAACATGGCAGGAACATGGGAAAATCAAAATAAAATATTACCGGGAGCGTACATAAATTTCCTTACCAGCACTCCTTTGTCAATTACACCAGGGGAACGTGGAACAGTGGTTTTATTACAGGAAATGAATACAGGTACACCTGGAGAAATCTATAAAATTACGGCAACAGAGGAAAGTTATCCTGAAGGAGTTGCGGCAGCCGATAAGCTGTTGGTAAATGAAACATTAAAAGGAGCAAAGACTGTACTGGTATATAATTTAGACTCAGGACATGATACGCAGGATATTACAAGTGCATTATCAGCTCTCAGGACTATTCAGTTCAACGTACTTGCATATCCATATGATGGTACGGGATTTGATTCAAATAAGCTGGCAATATCTGAATGGATTGAATCTATGAGAGATGTTGAAGGCAAAAAAATGCAAGGAGTGCTTGCCAACTATACGGCTGACTCAGAAGCTGTTATAAATGTTACGCAGGGAATTACATTGTCTGATGGAACAAATTTAACAGCAGCACAAGCTGTTGCATGGGTTGCTGGTATTACAGCCGGAGCGGGCATCAACAAGTCAAATACAGGCAGAAAGTACACGGGAGCTGTTGATATAGTACCGCGCATGACAAAGTCAGAAATGGAGGCAGCCATTACTGCAGGAAAATTTATTTTCAAGGTTGATTCAGCTCAGAATGTTACGGCTGTATATGACATCAATTCACTTACTTCTGAAACAGTAGATAAGGGAAAGGTGTTCAGGAAAAACCGTGTTATAAGAACCCTGGATGGTATAAATAATGATATTGTTGAGATATTCGAATCAAACTATATCGGCAAAATTAACAATAATGCTGACGGAAGGTCTTTGCTTCGGGCAACATTGATTGAATATTTCAATGAGCTGCAGAGACTTAATGCAATTCAGAACTTTACGGCTGAGGATGTAATGGTATCTGCAGGAACAGATTCAGATGCAGTAATAATCGATTGCTATATTCAACCGGTTGACAGTGTGGAAAAGATTTATATTACTGTCAATCTGGCATAAGAAAGAGAGGTAGATTTTTATGGATAATAATTACACTAGACTGGCGGATACCATATCGTCAAAAGAAGGAAAAGCTTATATAACTATAGATGGTGTTAACAGAGAGCTTTTTGAAATATCAAGTTTATCCGCTCAATTGGAACTTAATATTCAGGCAAGAAGAATGCTTGGTCACAGAATGACTCAACATAAGGTAACAGGAGCAGAGGGAACAGGAAGTATGACAATGTACTTTATGAACAGCAGTATGCTGAAGCAAGCGTTAAGCTATATAAAGAAAGGTTCATACGGCGGCATAAAAATACAGGTTAAAAATGAGGACGAGCAGTCTACAGTAGGGGCTCAGGAGGTTGTACTTATGAATGTACTTCTGGGTACAATACCAGTTGCAACGATTGATGACCAGTCAGATGACCCTGTTACTGTCGATGTTGATTTTACATTCGATGATATGGAAGTATTAAGCTATTTCGATTTACCGGAAAATTACAGATAATAATAAAAAATAATATATTATAAAATCAAGGCTGTTGAAATTGTTCATCCTGAAAAATGTATTAATCATAAGGCAATAAAATATTCTTATATACGTGAATATTTATTGTCTGACGGCATCAATGGGAGGAGTTTTCAGCAGCCTGAAATGCTTAAAATAAATTAGATAAGAGAGGAATGATGAAATGAGTTCATTAAATGCATTTTTAAATCCTGTAAAAGTTGAAAATCAGGAGATTGTTATTTCGAGCAGGTTTATTGAAGACGGAAAGCCTGTTCCGTTTGTTATACGTCCTATATCACAGGAGGAAAACAAGCAGCTTATAAAAAAAGTTACTAAAAGAGATAAAAAAGGGTTTGAAACCTTTGACAGAACAGAATATGTATCGGCTTTAACGGCCAGCGCTGTTGTGTTCCCGGACCTTAAGAACACAGAACTGCAAAATGCTTATGGAGTGCTGGGTGAATCCGCTCTGCTTCAAAAAATGCTGCTTGTAGGAGAATATGCGGAGCTGTCACAGGCTGTACAAAAGTTAAGCAGTCTGGATACGGATGTAAATGAGGATGTTGAAGAAGCAAAAAACTAATAAAGCAGGGCGATGCGGAGATGAATCTTGCGCATTTTGCCCTGCAGAAACTCCATATTCTCCCCTCAGTTTTAAATGAAATGTCTCAAAGAGAAAAGTCATTTGTATATGCAAGCATACAAATAAGAACTGAGGCTGAGAAAAAGGAAGCAGACAAATTAAAACAGAAAGGAGGCAGAAAGGGATGGCGACATTAGAATTATCTCTTAATTCACTTGATGGATATTCTTCGAGTATTGATAAAATAATTAGAAAAACATATCAAGTGGTGGATAAAGTATTTGAAGCAAATGTTCAAATAGATAAAATCAATAATAAATTTGAAGCTTCAGGTACAAGTGCAGGAAAAGCGAGCATAGGATTTAGCAAACTTTTTAAATCACTAGCCAGTATTGAAAATATTAAAAAAGGTATGGGTATTATAGATGAATTCACCAATACTTCGACCAGGCTTGCTTTAATAAATGACGGTCTACAAACTCAGACAGAATTGCAGAACAAAGTATTTGCTGCTGCAGATCGCTCAAGAGGATCCTACACTGAAATGGCAAGTGCTATATACAGTATGGGTACTATGGCTAAAGATTCTTTTAAGTCTAATGATGAGCTGGTAGCATTTGCGGAATTATCACAAAAATCATTTAAGGCTGGGGGCGCAAGCGCTGCAGACCAATCATCCGCATGGCAGAAACTCACTCAGGCTATGTCCGATGGTAATATGAAAGCAGAGGATTTCCTTTACCTTATGGAAAAGGCTCCTATAATGACAGATGCCATTGCAAAATTTACGGGCAAATCAAATGAAGAGCTGGAGAAAATGGCGGCTGAGGGAGTAATAACATCTGATATTATTAAGAACGCTATGTTCATGGCAGCAAATGGCATTAATACGGAATTTGGAAAAACAGACATGACATTCGCTGATTTGTGGAATAAGATAAAAAATGGTGGATTGCGAGTGTTTGAGCCGCTTATGGATTCCATAAATAAAATAATCAATACGGATGGGTTTCAGGCGTTTATTAATAATATTATATATGGGGTTAGCCTCTTAGCTGGCATGATTAACTGGCTGCTTAATATAGTAATAAAAAATTGGAATATTATAGGCCCTGTATTAGCAGCAATTGGAGGATATCTTTTGGCTGGAATAATAACAAAATTATGGTCTACAGCAGTGCCTCTGCTTGAAAATTTTAAATTGCTGAGCATGATAAAAAGTCCGATTTTTCTCGTGATTTTAGCAATAGGTATTGCTGTTGCAGCATTGAATGCATTCGGAATCAGTACGGAGACTATACTGGGTTCGGTATTTAGTGCATTTTGGGGTCTTTTTTCATTTATATATAACATGATTGCGGGCGCTGTAAATTTATTTTTTACTTTTTCAGACTTTCTAAGAAATTTCCTTATTGACCCTATAGCTGCTATAAAGGTTTTATTTATTGACTTGGTTTTATCCATTGTTGGATGGATAAGTAATTTAGCAACTTCGTTAGTGGAAGTAGTTAATATGATACCAGGAATTAAGTTAAATACAGCAAGTGGTCTTGAAGGCATTTTATCGAATTTGCAGAAAGCAAGAGATGATATTTCAAATGAAAATGATTTAGTTAAGACTGTCAGATGGGACTATAAATCATTAGATGAAATGATGGATGAAGGTTATAACTTTGGAAGTAATCTGGCTGCGGGTTCATGGTTTGATGATATTGATAATCCTTTTGATTTTAACAAATATGCTAATCCTGATACTCCTGTAATAGTTGAAGGTATGGGTAATAACGGAGCTGTTGAAGTAAACATGGCTGATGAAGATTTACAGTATATGAGAGATATAGCTGAAAGAGATTATATTAATCAATTCAATACTGCGACACTGGCTCCGAGTATACAGATGACATTCGGTGATATACATGAAGAAGCAGATGCTAACAAAGTTGCAGGAAGTATAAAAAGAATATTACAAGAAGAAATAGCAATGGCAGCAGAGGGGGCGTATAGTTAATGGGATATTCAGTATCTTTTAAATATAATAATGAAACATATACACTGCCTGTTAACCCTGAGCAGATAGAAGTATCAATTGCGCAGGCCAACGAGAAATATAATATATTGAGGCTGGGACAAATAGTTGTACCGACACATATGGAGCTTGCAAAGTACAGCTTTGAGACAGAATTTCCATACAACCTGCGCCATTATATGGAGACTGCAGGAGATTTTAAAACATCAGATAACTATTTGAAGCTTTTTTCTGATTGGAGAAAGGAAATGAAGCCTGTATTGTTCACAGCAAGCAACGGATTGGGAGAAGACATAAATTCCCTTGTATTGATTGAGGAGCTTACCATAACAGAAAAAGCAGGAGAAGAAGGGGACAAGTATGTTTCTTTTAAGCTTTCTGAATATAGGAAATTTAAAAGGATTCCTTCATCTGCTCTAACGGGAACAGTAAATACTTTGGGTAAGGCACCTGAAGTTGATGTTAACCCTAAAGGAACCGGGACTTATGTGGTTGTAAGAGGCGACTGTTTGTGGGCCATTGCAAAAAAATATTACGGAGACGGCTCAAAATATAATAAGATTGTTGAAGCAAACAATATAAAAAATCCCAGTTTGATTTATCCGGGGCAGAGGCTGGTGATACCACAATGAAGTTTTTAATAGAAATAGATGGACAGACGTATGATATCAGCGAACTTGTAAAGGAAGCAACATATACCGACAAGCTGAATGATGGGTGCAGCAAGCTTGAATTTTCATATATTGATGATGAATTGAAAATACAAAATGGAAGCTGTGTGACATTTGAATATGACGATACAGGCATATTTTACGGTTATGTTTTTAAGCACAGTATAAACAGCAAGGGTGAAATATCTGTTACTGCATATGATCAGCTAAGGTACTGCAAGGCCAAGGATTCGATAATAATTAAAAACAGCACCATAACCGATTTGATTAAGAAGATGTGTGTATATTTTGAATTGAAAACCGGAAACTTGTCTGACACAGGCTACATCCTTGCTACAAGCGCTCAGGATGATAAAACCTGGCTGGATATGATCTATGAAGGAATAAAGGACACATTAACCAATAAGGGTGAATGGTATTTACTCAGGGATGAATTTGGAAAAATTTCATTGCGAAACCTTACAGAGCTGGAGCTTGACCTTGTATTGGGAGATAAAAGCCTATGCTATGACTATAGTTTTGAAAAGTCAATAGATGATAGTTTTTATAACCAGATAAAACTTGTCAGCGATAATGAAGTATCAGGTAAGAGAGACGTTTATATAGCAAAGGATGGAGATTCAATTGACAAGCTTGGTTTGCTGCAGTATTTTGAGGTTCTTGACAAGAATTTAAATCCATCTCAGGCAAAGTCAAAGACAGATATGCTCCTTAAACTATATAACAAGGAAGTTGAATCATTAAGTCTGGAATGTCTGGGCGATACAAGAATCAGGGCAGGAAGCAGTTTTTACGGAAGAATTGAAGATGCAAAGCTTAACAAAAACCTTATTGTTAGATCCGTTACTCATAAATTTCTTCCTGTTCACACAATGTCTTTAGAGGTGTTTATATGATTAATGAAATAAAAACAGTTGTTCAAAATTATCTAAACAATGCAAAACTGTGCAGCTTAATGGCCGGAACAGTAACCTCTGATGGAATTAAGATAAGTGATAAGCTGGTTATTCCAACTGAGCTGGTAGTGGGAAATCTAAAAAATTCTCTGACAGCGGGGCGCAAGGTGAGATTGCTTAGAAACCACGGCGGTCAGCAGTTTTATATTTTGGAGGTGATAGAAGAGTGATACCAAGAGGAAAAATTGATACAGATACAAGATTTACAGAAGAAGTTAAAACAACCAGAACATATAAAATGTCTAAGGAAGGTGTTCAAGGATTCACAGATGGACTGGAAGCTGTCAAACAAGCTATATACAAAGTACTTAATACAGAAAAGTTTGAGTATCCCATATATAGCTTTTATTATGGAATTGAGCTTGAAAATCTAAGAGGTATGGACAGAGATTATGTAAAAATTGAGCTGAAGAAACGAATACGTGAATGCCTGCTCCAGGACGAAAGAATTATAGAGGTTAATAACTTCCAATTTACGGAAAATACAGATGCATTGAGCTGTATATTTGATGTGCAGAGTATTTATGGTAATTTAACAGTATCAAGGGAGGTGAATATCTAATGTTTGAAAACATGACTTATGAAAAAATATTAAATGATATGCTGATGAAAGTTACCAGTGATGTGGATAAGAGAGAAGGCTCGGTTATTTATGATGCACTTGCTCCGTGTGCATATCAATTGGCACAGGCATATTTCAATTTAAGCAATTATGCTGACTTGTTTTATGCGGACACTGCCGTAGACGAGTATTTGGACAGAAAAGCGGCAGACTATGGAATTACGAGAAAGCCCGCTGCTTATGCCCAAAGGCGGGTTGAAACGACAGGACCAATTGATGTGGGAACCAGATGGGCTATAGGAGAAACTACATATAAAATCATTGAAGAATCAGATGATGGTATATATGTTGCTGCATGTGAACAGTCGGGAGAAATGGGAAACACATATAATGGCACGCTTGAAAATATCGATAATGTAAACGGAGTTACGGCCGTTCTGACAGATATAATTGAGGCAGGAACTAATGAGGAAAGCGATGAAAGCTTAAGAAGCAGAATTAAACAATACTTGACTATTCCTTATCAGAATGGAAATACATCTCAATATCTTAAGTGGGCTACAGAATTTGACGGTATAGGTACAGCGAAGATATTTCCTCTTTGGGCAGGAGGGAATACATTGAAGATTGCCATAACAAACAGGCAATATCTGCCTGCAGAGACTGCATTGGTGGAAAGATTTCAGAAATACATGGACCCGGGAAGTACAGGCTTAGGAAATGGAGCTGCCCCGGTTGGATGCAAGGTAACTGTTACCGGAGGAACACAATTGAATATAGATGTATCAGGATCAATTGTATTGGCAGAAGGGTATTCGGAAGCGGAAGGTGTTTCAGACGCAATAGCAGGCTATTTGGCTTCAATTACATATGCTAAGTCCAGCGTAAGCTATATGAAGATAGGAAGTGTTTTATTAGATTGTCTCAGCATATCGGATGTAAGTGATCTAACCGTAAATGGAGGTATAACGGATATCTCGCTGGAAGGTGATAATATTCCTGTTTTAAACAGCCTTAATCTGGTGGTGACAGCAGTATGATTGACAATATTCAATATACAATAGACGGAACCTGCCTTGAAAGGTATATTCCGGATTTTATATCAGAAACAAAGCAGCTTAAAACAATATTTGATATTGAAAATAAGGATTTTGATAATTTGTATTTTCAAATTGAAAAAATAAAATCTGATGCATTCATTACAACAGCTTCTGATGATGCAATTGTCAGACTCGAAGATTTCATGAAAATTAAAGGTCTGGGTACACTTGCGCAAAGAAAAAGCTATTTAATTTCCATGCTCCAGAAGGGAAATAAGCTTAATGAAAACAGCGTAAAAAATATAGCCAATGCAATAACAGGAAGCAATTGCATAGTTACTTTTTTCGGGTCTGATGAATCAAGCAATCCTGCACCCGGACATGGGCTATTAAGAGTCCAGGTTTTGAGTCCGGATAACAGTAAGGATTACCGATATGAGGATATTTCCAGGTCCTTAAAGCCCTTAGTTCCCGGACACATTCAACTGTTGGTTATACAATACTTTTCTGTTTGGAAAGACATAAAGAGCAATTTTGCCGACTGGAATGCCGTGGCATCTATGAATGATTGGGAATCGGTGAAAAGCTATATATCGTTTTAATAACAGAAGTATAAAAAACAGTAAATGCAAAATTCAGAGCAAGCTATAGCTGGTAGAATATCAAAACTTAGGCTGATATATCATTTGGAGAAGATTGTCAAAACATTGTTAATGCAGCATCGATATATTATTGGCGTATAACATGAGAAAGCCAGCTATAAATTGTCTGAATCAGTGTTAAATAAAAAGGTCACAGTTAATGTTGATTAATCAAAATAAAAGAAAGAGAGTGTGATAGAAAATGAAACAAACAACAAATTATAATCTTATAAAACCGGAGCTCACAGACAGTCCACCTGACATAACTGCTATGAACCCTAACTGGGATAAGATTGATGGAAAAATAAAGGAGCTTGAAGAAGAAAATGAAAATATTGCAATCCAAAAAGCAAATTTAATAAATAATAAGGTTCCTATAAATGAACTTCCTATTGCTAATCAAATTGAAGCTGAAGCAGGAGTATCTGATTCGGCTCTTATGACCCCTTTAAAGGTTCGCCAATTTATGGTTTCTAATGGAGGTTCAGGGGGTGGTGTTACAAATGTTATTTTTCAAAGCGGTAAAAGATATTGGAAGTATACTGCTTCACAAGCAACAAATGCAATAGTAATACCTACAGAACAATTTAATCCGATAAACGACGGGCTTGAAATAGTTGATGATAATAATTTGATTCTGCTAAAAGATATTAACTATGTTATATCAAATAATACAGTCACTTTAATTGAGTATAGCCTTATTGCCGGAGAATCGCTTCATTTCATGATTACTCAAACAGCATATGACTATAATTCTTTAGCAAATAAACCTGAAATAGTCAATGATTATAGTGGTGGCATAAATAAGATTGCAAGTGCTGAATCAGTAAAGCAGCTTTTTCAACTTGCCAGTGATGGAAAAACAAATGTAGCTGCTGAAATTAATTCAAAAGGTGTAGCAGCCACGGCAGCAGAGACCTTCTCATCACTGGCGAATAAAATTAAAACTTTTTTAACCAAAATTGAAGGTAATGCAACAGCAGGTGATGTTCTTTCAGGCAAAACCTTTAAAAATAGCAGCGGAAGTCTAATTACAGGCACTATACCAAGTAAAACCGCACAAACATATACACCTGGAACAACAAATCAAACGATAGCCGCAGGACAATATCTGAGTGGTGTACAAACCATTGAAGGTAGTGCAAATTTAACACCAGCTAATATTAAAAATGGTGTTAATATATTTGGGAAGGTTGGGACATTGAAAGGATTAAATGATTTATCTGGGTCACTGGTTGGTGTGAAAAGTGAAGGATTTGGGAATAGTTATAATACCCATATACCTTGTATAACTACATCAGCTGATTTAGTAACATTTTACTTAGACAAGAACAATCCAACAACATCAACAACTGTAAATGCTACTATGTTCGGAATAACAGACCGATTTAGCGGGACTGTTCCAGAGGGTAATTTCGAAGTATATACAGAATCAGGTACTTTTAGCGGAATTGACGATAAAGGTACAAAATTTAACAATGTGTCGAATATAACCGTATCGGGTACTTATGGCACTGTTGGAGCTATAACTATTTTTAATTTTAATAATTGTGTATGTCGTTTTCGCGTATCTAATTTTCTATACTCAACTGGGGTAACATACGCTGTAGCAACATACATTCAATAAGGAGGCGAAGCATGCAAAAAGCAATAAATTTAGAACAATCAAACAAACAAGTAGTAAAGGTTCTATCTATAATGAATCCTGAATACATAGAGAATAATCCGACCAATAGGCAATATATTCTTATAGATGATTATACTGAACCACCTGAATCGGATCATATGTCGGTTAATTATCCGATGTATGATAAATTGAATCAAAATTTCAAGTGGGTGCAGATTCAATATCAGAACACTGCTACAGAGGAAATACTTGAGATTGAAAATTTGAAGGTTGAGAACAACATGCTTAAGAATCAGCAAAAAACTGCAAATGAAAACATAGATATGCTAACCGAAACATTAGCTGATTTAATAGGAGGTGCTATCTAATGACAACAATACAGAAAAGAATACTGATTGCAGGAATAAAGATAAAATTAGCACGTGGCGAGAATCTTAAAGACATTCTTGCAACATATATTAATCTAAATGACGAGAACAAGCAAGAAATTAGAGAAGGGGTTGATTCACAATGGCAAAGCCTAAAATATTAATATCTTTAGAAAATATTGTAAATATCATAAATAATATAATTAATGGTACTACTAAAGTTGGAAATGCTGATAAATTAGATAATAAAGATTCCACTGAGTTTGCACCTACAAACCATGCAAATACAGCTGGTACATATGGTGTTGGAACTACAGCAGCTTTTGGACATGTTAAAATCAGAAATGATTTGACAGCAGCAAGCTATACTGATGGAGAAGCTTTATCTGCTTATATGGGTGCAGCTATAAATAACAAATTTAAATATACAGTTGAAACAATAACAACTTCTAGGGCTTGGACTGTACCTGCTGGTGTCACTGCTATTGATATTTTAGCTATTGATGGCGGACAAGGAGGAAGGGGAGGAGCTACTAAATATTATGGTAATAATGAAGGTGGAAATGGTGGTGCAGGTGGTAACAGCGGAGCTGTCAAAGTCGCAAATATACCTGTAACTTCTGGTGATGTTTTTAATATAGTAATTGGTGCTGGCGGCAGCGGTGGTGCTGGCGCAATTGGAACAGGTAATGGACAAGGAGGAGTAGGTGATCCAGGTGGTGATGGTGGAATTACGCAAATTTCAAATCAGTTTATAAGTACTGGTACAGTAGCCAATGGTGGTACGGGGGGTAACGGAATGCTAAACTCAGATAATTTAGCCACCCCAGGGAATCCAGGGAGTAGTAAAAATCTTCTTTTTAATACCATAAAGCCGATATTATCTGGTGGCGGTGGTGGAGGCGGCGGCATCAGAAGTGGTTATACTGCGGGAACTGGTGGAACTAGTGATGGTGGTGGAAATGGTGGTTCAGGTGGTACGGGCTCTGTAGCTGGACATGGGTTAGCTGCCACAGTATATGGATGTGGCGGTGGTGGAGGCGGCGGCGCCGCAGCTGGTAATCAAACCGGGGGTAATGGTGGTGCAGGTCGTCAAGGCGTGGTTTATATTGGTTATTATGGATTTTAATGGAGGTAAAAATGAATTATGTATTTATTAAAAACAAAACAGCTATAAATATAGCTGTATTTGAAAGTAAAGAACAAGCAGAAACCCTTAAAGAAGTGTTTATTCGTGATAGTTTTATAGATGATATGGTTTTATTAGAAAATGATTCTCCCTTTGGTATTGGTGATAAATATGAAAGTGGAGAGTGGACGAAGATAGAACAACCACCTATAGAGCCACTTCAGGAGCCGACTGTAGAGGATTATCTTATAGAGCTTGATTTCAGAGTGTCAAAAATTGAATTAGGATTGGAGGTGTAATGGATGACGTACACATATTGCAAAAAAATAATTACAAATAAAATGCTTGAAACAACTGAAAGCGAAAAATTAGCGGAATTTAAAGAAGACATGCAATTAATGATGTGACCCCAAAAAGTTAGACTTTATGGCGTAGAAGTTTTTTTAGACTAC
>DAMBZP010000032.1:0-20240 GCA_032059885.1 Sedimentibacter sp. | reverse complement strand
AAGGTTTCTTATGCTGTTTTATTGTCAATGTGCTTGCCGTCTCTTGAGACAGCTTATATAGTTTATCACATCTTATTGATGTTGTCAACTACTTTTTTCTTATTTTTTTATCTGTTTTTCGCTGCCCCTTAGGACAGCTTGATTAGTCTATCATATCTTTTCGATACTGTCAACTGTAATTTTTACCTTATTTTTATCAATTGTCTTTCAGAGACAACTTTAATAGTCTATCATAACTTCGAAACATTGTCAACTGATATTTTCTTTTAATTACAACTTTCCCGAAAGATACATTTTGCTGCCCTCAAAGACAGCTTAGCTAGTTTAACACATCCTCAACACACTGTCAACTGCTAGTTATTTCCTTTTCGACAGGACCACTTTTAGTGTAGTTTTATGCTGTCAGGCTCCACTTTATGTGTTGAACTTCGCTCTTATACAATCTGTACTTTCCTGTTTATATTTACGACAGTTTTCATAGTTTAGCACCCATATATTTTATTGTCAAGGCTTTTCACAAATAAAGGCAAAATTATCTCCAAATGAAAAGAGAGCAGCTGAGCTGCTCTCTTATTAATAAGAATATATTGAATCAATCAATTGGTTTCATTGTCGGAAACAATATAATATCTCTGATTGTAGGCTGGTTAGTTATTAACATTATAACTCGGTCTATGCCGATTCCCAGACCTCCTGTAGGAGGAAGGCCTACTTCAATTGCATTGATGAAGTCATTATCCATCATATGAGCCTCATCATCCCCTGCTTCCTTCTGTCTAAGCTGCTCCTCAAACCTTTCTCTCTGGTCAATAGGATCATTCAATTCTGAAAATGCATTTGCAATTTCCCATGTGTTTGCAAAAGCTTCAAATCTGTCTGTGAGTCTTGGGTCCTCTGTGTTTCTTTTGGCAAGAGGTGATATTTCAACAGGGTGGTGAGTTACAAATGTAGGCTGCTCTAAATACTCTTCACAGAATTCTTCAAACAGCTCACTGATAACATGACCTCTCGTCATTAAAGGCTTAATTTCTATTCCCTTTTTTCTGGCTATCTCTATCGCTTCTTCATCTGTATTGATCAAATCAAAATCAACACCTGCATATTCCTTTACCATATCCTGCATTCTTACTCTTCTCCATGGAGGAGTAAAATCAATAACCTTGCCCTGAAACTCTATTTTAGTTGTTCCTCTGGCCTTCTTTGCCACATATGCAACTATATTTTCTGTCAATGTCATCATATCATTGAAATCTGCGTATGGTTTATATACTTCCATGGCAGTGTATTCGGGATTATGATTTGCATCCATTCCTTCATTTCTGAACATCTTTCCCATTTCATAAACGCCATCACCCAATCCGCCTACAACAAGTCTCTTAAGGAAAAGCTCATTGGCAATACGCATATACATATCAATATCAAGAGTGTTATGATGTGTTATAAATGGTCTTGCGTTAGCTCCGCCCGCTATTGGGCTGAGTATTGGTGTTTCCACCTCAAGGTACCCTTCACCATCTAAGTATTCTCTGATTCCCCTGATAATTTTATTACGCATTAAGAATATATCTTTTATTTCGGGATTTACTATCAAATCAACATATCTTTGTCTGTATCTTAAATCAGGGTCCTTCAATCCGTGAAATTTTTCAGGCAAAGTCTGCAATGATTTTGAAAGAAGCTTAACCTCAGCGGCTTTTACAGAAACTTCTCCTGTCTGAGTCTTGAACACTTCTCCCACAACACCTACTATGTCCCCTATGTCATAGGTTTTAAGCCACTTATATTCTTCCTCACCTATTGCATCCTGTTTAACGAACATTTGGATTTTTCCTAAATGGTCCTGAATGTCATAAAACCCAACCTTACCCTGTCCTCTTTTAGACATTATTCTTCCTGCTATGGAAACAACTTTTCCTTCCATCTCATCATAATTGTCTTTTATATATTGAGTATTTGATGTAACCTCATACTTTGATACTTTATATGGGTCTCTCCCCGCATTGATTAAGTCTTTTAATTTGTCTACCCTTACCTGTCTTAAATTTCCTGTTTGTTGTTCACTCAACTAATACACCACCTTATCATTTGTTTCAAATTTTATTTAAATACACTTATACCGTAAGTACTTCATATTTTATCATATCACCCGACGGAGATGCAACTTCAATTATTTCTCCTATTTTTTTACCCAGCAGTGCTTTACCTAACGGTGATACATTGGATATTTTCCCTTTAAAGGGATCAGCTTCAGCGGAGCCTACTATTATATATTCCATAGTCTCATCAAACTCCAAATCCTTAATTGTAACCTTGGAGCCTATGCTTACAACTCCCTTTTGCTTTCCGGTTTTTATTACCTTCGCATTTTTAACCATTTGTTCAAGCTTTGCAATTCTTGCTTCAACGTTTGCCTGTTCATTTTTAGCTTCGTCATATTCGGCATTTTCGCTTATGTCCCCAAAAGCCAGCGCAACTTTAATTTTTTCGGAAATCTCTTTCCTTTTGGTGATTTTTAAATATTCCAATTCATTTTTTAATTCTTCCAAACCCTCTGCAGTAATCAAAGTTTCATTATTTTTCATATTATTGCTCCTTTTAATAATGTAGCTTGTTGCAAAATTAATGCATTTCATCATATTATGTAAAGCATGATGTATATTTTATTCTATTCTATTATGATTTTGATATATTATGATAATTCTGTGACAATTCTTTTAATTAATTAAAATATTATAAACAAGGTTCTAAGAAATGTCAAGATTTTTGTTAATTTTTATCACAATATCATTCAATAATATTTGTATTAATATATTCGTCTAAAACCTTACATAATTCAGTAGCTTGTGTAATTTTATTTATTTTATTTCTTGTTTCCGAAGAATTCTTCATTCCTTTCATATACCAGGCCGCAAATTTACGCATCTCCAATGAAGCTATTCTATCATCCAGCTCACCAGCCAGCATTAGAGCATGTCTTTTTATCATTTCTATTTTATCCCTTGGAGACGGCTCATAAAAATCATGATCATTGCTTAGTATTTTAATAATATTTTTTATAAGCCAAGGATTGCCTAAAATACCTCTTGCAACCATTACTCCGTCACAACAGGTACCTTCCAGCATTTTTACCGCATCCTGAGGTGTATAAATATCACCGTTTCCGATTACAGGAATGCTGACAGCTTCTTTTACCCTTTTAATAACATCATAATCTGCTTTTCCAGTATAGAATTGCTCTCTGGTCCTTCCATGTACGGCAACCATGTCAGCTCCGTTAAATTCTAAAACCTTGGCGAACTCAGGTGCACTTATGCTGTGTGGGTCCCATCCGGCTCTTATTTTTACCGTTACCGCCTTGGTTGAAACCTTTTTAATCTTATTGATTATTTCACCTGCAAGTTCTGGTGTCTTCATCAGCGCGCTGCCATCTCCGTTTTTTACGATTTTAGGAGTTGGACATCCCATATTTACATCTATTATATCTATGTCTTTTCTTTCATTAATATAATTCTCAACAACATATGCCATTATATCCGAATCACTTCCGAATATCTGCAGGGACACAGGTCTGTTTTTTTCATTTATTTTCATGAGTGACTTGGTTTTAATGTCCTTATAATATAAGCCCTTGGCACTGACCATTTCTGTATAAACCAGCCCTGCTCCCATTTCCTTGCATATTGTTCTGTATGTTATGTCCGTTACCCCTGCCATCGGTGCAAGAATAACATTTGTGTCTAATTCAATATTACCTATTTTAAGCGTTTTTTTCATATATTATAATCGTTTCTCCCGGATTTAATATTTCTTCGTTACCTTTATCGTTCGTTACGGCAAGCCACCCTTCCGAATCAATTTCCCGGGCATAAACTTTCCTTATAGATCTTTTCCCTTTTTTAATTACATTGATGCTTTTATTGTTTATTACAGAATTTTCATTGAAAATACTCACTGCACCCGAAGACGAATTTTCATTCTTAAGCTCATTATAATACTTTTCTATATTATTCAATATCTCTCCAATAAGCACCTCTCTGTCAATTTCCCGGGAAATTTCAACAAGTAGAGAGGTAGCAGTATCTTTTATTTCTTCATTTGATTCCAGTTCTGCTTTATCCATATTTACATTTATACCCATCGATATAATAACGCCTTCAGCCCTGTTATTTTTGCTGACAAGACTGCTGCATACGGAGAAAACCTTATTGCCGTTAATTACAACGTCATTGGGCCATTTCGTTCTGAAATCAAGTTTATACAGACTTTTCAAAGCTTCACACACCGAAGAACATCCAATAATATCATATTTTGATATTAAATGATTATTTACCAAAGGCTTTAATATTATACTTAAATATATATTTTTCCCAGGATAGCAAAACCATTCCTTCCCCATCCTGACATTCCATTTAGTTTGGTTTTCTGTTAAAACAACAGAGCCCTCCGGACATGTATTAAATATATTTTTAGCTTTTAAATATGTTGAAGAAAGTGTATCATATTGTATTATTGTCCGGCCTGTTTCCTTTGTACTCAGACAATCATTGATTTTGTTTAAATCAAACATTGTATCACCCATTTCCTGAATTATATTACTATAAAGGAATAACTTCGTCAAGAAATGGATAATATGTCGTCTATTGCCGTCAATAGTTCTTTTATTTCGTTCAGAGTCAAATCTGCCATATGGGCTATTCTGAATGTTTTTTCTTTTAGGTTTCCGTAACCGTTTGATATGGCGAAGCCTTTTTTCCCAAGCTCTGTATTTAAATTCTTAACACTTATTCCTTTTGTGTTTTTAACGGTCGTCAACGTTATTGAAGCATATCTTTCGTCAGGGAACAGTTCAAAGTTCTTTTTTGCCCATGTCCTTGTGTATTCTGCCATTTCAATATGCCTTTTGAATCTGTTTTCAAGTCCTTCCTCCATAATTCGGTCAAGCTGGTAGTCAAGCGCGAACATGAGTGATAAATTAGGTGTTGACGGATATTGATAATCCTTTTTCTTAACCGTGTCATATAAACTTACCAGGTCTAAATAAAATCCTCTGTTCTTAACTGTTCTTGCTTTTTCCACCGCCCTATCGGTTATTGTGCATATTGAAAGTCCCGGAGGCAATCCAAGAGCTTTTTGAGATGAAGTTATACATATATCTATTCCAAGCTCATCTGCTTCTATTTTAACTCCCCCGGCTGAACTTACAGTATCCACGCAAAATATAACATCCGGATACTTTTTTATAACGCTGCTTATTTCCTTTATCGGGTTCATAACACCCGTAGAAGTTTCATTGTGTGTTATTGTTACCAAATCATACTTACCTGTTGACAAAGCCTCATCCACCATTTCAGGTGTAGTGATGCTGCCCGGCTCCGACTTGAACAAATCAGCTCCTACTCCGTTTGACTCAGCCATTTCATGCCATCTGTCACCAAATGAACCTATTGAAAAAACCGCGGCTCTGCTTTTGGTACAGCAGCGGACCGCTGCTTCCATCAAACCGCTTCCTGATGATGTTGAAAGCAAAATTTCATTTTTGGTATAAAACAATGTTTTTAATTTATCTGATATGTTTCTTTGAAGCTCTGATGCTTCTTTGCTTCTATGCCCGATCATGCTCGAAGACATCTTCTGCAAAACATCCTGTCTGACCTCAATAGGACCCGGAATAAATAATTTTTTATGCATATAACCCTCCTTATACAAAAACTCTCCCGACCTGTTGGGACGAGAGTATCTGAAAATTTTCTTGAAGTATATACCTTAATTAATTTGGTGTCAAGATTTATTATTGATGTATTTTTGCATTATAATTGTTTCAATTTATTAATAAATTTATATATTGACATTTTTATTATTATAGTATACTATTTAACTATGATACTAATGCACTGTTGTAAAGAAGGTGAAACATGGAATTCAACAATAATATACCTATATACATGCAGGTAATAGAAAAAATTAAACAGGACATAGTGGCCGGCAAGCTCGGACCCGGAGATAAAATGCCCTCCTCCAGGGATCTTTCAGCGGAACTTGGAATTAATTTTAACACAGTAGCAAGAGTTTATAAGGAGATGGAAATGGAAGAACTCTTATTTACCCGAAGGGGTCTGGGTACATTCATTACGGAAGCAGAAGAAAAAATTGACCGCTTAAGATATGAAATGGCTGAGAAACAAATAGATGCATTCATAACAGGCATGAGGCAGATAGGGTACACAAAGGAAGATATGATTAAATTCATAGAAATGGAAGATAATAATAAAGAAGGGAATGAATAAGTTGGAATTATTAAGATTAGAACATTTGAGCAAAAAGTACTACAACAAGACCGCATTGGATAATGTTGATCTGAATTTGGAGAAAGGCAAAATCTACGGTCTCCTGGGTCCTAACGGAAGCGGCAAAACAACACTTATGAAAGTTATAGCAGGTCTTCACAAGCAAACATCCGGTGAAGCACATTTGAATAATGAGCCGTTGTCACATAAGACAAAAGCAAATTTGTCATATATGCCCACAGAAAATTTTTTGTATGATTCTTTAAAGGTTAAGGATGCGGTCAGATTTTATGCTGATATGTATAATGATTTTCAGGAAGAAAATGCTTATAATATATTGAAGGAAATAAACGTTGACCCTGAATTTCGAATAGCAAAGCTATCATCCGGATTAGTCGGCAAATTGAAGGTTGCTCTTGCGTTGTCAAGAAATGTTGATCTGTATATGCTTGATGAGCCGCTAAACGGAGTTGATGTATTGTCAAGAGATGTGATAATGGATTTAATAACAAGGTCCTACAGCGAAAACAAAACAATTGTAATATCAACTCATTTAGTCAGCGAAGTTGAAAAAATTCTTGACTCCGTTATATTCTTAAAGGACGGCAGAGTGGAACTTTTCGGTGATGCTGAAGAGCTTAGAATATCTCGTGAAATGTCTGTCGAAGGAATATATAAGGAGGTTTTTAGAAATGCTTAATTTAATAAAGTATGAATTCATAAAAAAATACAAGTTAATTTTTATTACACTAATAATATCAGCAGCAGGAAATTTATTTCTGATTACAAAAGGAACAGCAGGAAGTGCTTTATTCCTGTGTTTCTTTCCTATGGTTGTATCTATTTTGTACATTGTAGATATAATCAAAATGTACAGCGATGATATAAATAAAAAATCCGGGTATATGTTGTTTATGACCCCAAACAGCGGTTACAAAATAATAGTATCAAAGCTTATAACTGCAATTATTGAG
Organism: Sedimentibacter sp.; assembly: GCA_032059885.1. Lineage (GTDB taxonomy): Bacteria > Bacillota > Clostridia > Tissierellales > Sedimentibacteraceae > Sedimentibacter. The sequence goes on along the minus strand of DAMBZP010000032.1, from coordinate 12,982 downwards.
GGCTTTGCCATATTGCTTCTGTATTTTATATTAATATTAATAAACGGAGCATATATTATCTTCCTCTCGGGATCAGATATTAATTTCAATGAAATCATTCATGTGATAAACAATCTTTTGTCCGGAAATTTTGGTTTTAATCTTGGTCATGTATTTGTTATGCTTATTACGGGGCTTTTATCCCTCATAAGCTTTTTAACCACTGCTTACACGGCTATGACTCTAAGAAAAAGTATATTTTCAGAAGTCAAATTTGGCGGTGCCCTGAGCTTCTTAATATTTTTATTGTTAAACTGGGGAATTTCCCGTTTATCATCAGAGGTTTTAAATATTTTTAATCCTCATTACAGCTCATACTACTTTGCAGCTATACCCACAGTTTCAGAATTAGCTCGTGCATTGATGCCCTTAAATATCTTTGCCATAATTCAAGGCATATTACTGACACTTTGCTCAGGCTATCTCCTGGAAAAGAAAATAAACTTATAACAATAAGAAAGTTCAAAAGAAATTACAACCGGTATTAAAATATTATAAGAGGTGTTTTATGAAAAAAATAATAAACTCATTATTAATAATATTGTATGTCTTATTATTAAGCGGCTGTTCATCCATAGGTAAAGTCGATGAGAATAAGGTTAAAGATGTTTCTGACAAAATTACGCAGGCACTTGTTGATACTGTCGGAAAATCCGAAGCAAACAAGCAGGAATCGCACACTGTAAATGCGGAAAGTTTAAATACCTTAAACATTAACAGCTCCGTAGGAGATATTATTATTGATACTCATAAATCAAGCGAAGCTTTAATAGGCATAAACATTGTTGCAAAATCCGACTCAAAAGAAAAATCAAATCAATTAATTGAGGATTTCAGCTATACAGTTAAAGAGAACAATAATTCAGTTGATATAGATACATCCTATAATGACAGAAGCTCTGATGGTTACAATATATCTACAGAGCTGTCAATAACTGTCCCTGAAAATATAACAAATATCATTGTTTCACTAAGTGTAGGCAACATTAACATTAAAAACATTGATGGAAAATTTGAAATTGATAATAACGTAGGGAATATCACAGTTGAAAATTCCCAAGGTTCTTACCGGCTGAAAACAAATGTGGGAAAAATAGACTTATATGAAAGCCTTGCTGATAAAAGTTCAGAATTTCTGACAAATACAGGTGATATAAAGTTATCATTTACTGATATCTCAGATGCGGACAATATAAAAGCAGTTACCGACGTAGGAGATATTGATATTACCATTCCTGATAATTCAAGTTTTGAAGCATTGATAAATGAATTCATGGAAAAAGAAAGAACCGAATCACGTGGAGATAAGCATACTAAGCTTGAAATAAAAACTGGTGTCGGAAATATAAAATTTAATTAAAACGGTAATTTATTTTAAAAGATGCTCAGGAGCATCTTTTTTACATTATTTTCGTTTTGTTTTCATAATATTGTGGTATAATTAATATAAAACATAATTAAACTTTATGAGCAATTCACTTTACTGTATAATTTATACATAAACACATTATCTGCAATAATTTTAAAGGAGCATCTTATGAAAAAAAATAATGAACTGCCAATCTATTTATTTCATCAAGGGACTAATTATTATTCATACAGGCTGCTGGGTTCGCACATTGTCAATGATGCAGATACTATTTTCAGGGTTTGGGCACCAAATGCAAAAAGTGTACATGTTGTAGGTAATTTCAACGAATGGAAGAAAGATACGCTCTATGAAATGAAGGAAATTGACAAGAATGGCATATGGGAATTATCTGTATCGTTTTTGCAGGACGGCGAGCTGTACAAATACCTTATAACAACAAAAGAAAATAAGGAACTGTTCAAATCAGACCCCTATGCATTTTCATCTCAGACAAAGACGGAAACAGCTTCGATTATATATGACATAAATAATTACAATTGGCGCGATGCAAATTGGCAAATTTATAAAAAATCCATTAATCTATACGATCTGCCAATCAATATTTATGAACTCAACCTTTCCTCGTGGAAACGGAAGGAAGATGGAAGCTCATATACATACAGAGAGATTGCCGGAGATTTAATAGCTCATGTCAAAAAACTGGGACATACTCATATTGAGCTTATGCCTGTAATGGAATATCCTTATGACGGTTCCTGGGGATATCAGGTTTCCGGTTATTATGCACCAACCCGGCGCCTTGGCGAACCGCATGATTTAAAATTTTTGATAGATGAATGTCATTTAAATGGCATCGGAGTAATAATTGACTGGGTCCCTGCCCATTTTCCTAAGGATGCTCACGGTTTATATATGTTTGATGGAAGCTGCCTTTATGAATATGACGAGGACTGGCTGAGAGAAAACAGGGACTGGGGAACACACAAATTTAATTACGGAAAAACAGAGGTCCAATCCTTTTTAATTTCAAATGCAATATTTTGGATAGAAGAATATCATGCTGATGGCCTGAGAGTTGATGCAGTAAGCTCAATGCTCTATCTGGACTACGGAAAGAAAAAGGGTGAATGGACTGCAAACATTTACGGAGGCAACGAAAATCTGGAGGCTGTAGATTTTTTAAAAAAATTGAATGAAGCTGTATTTAAGCTTCATCCCAATACATTGATGATTGCGGAAGAATCAACTGCATGGCCTATGGTTACAAAGCCTGTTTATCTGGGAGGCCTTGGATTTAATTTTAAATGGAACATGGGATGGATGAATGACATTTTAGAATATATGGAAACTGATCCGTTCTTCAGAAAATACAAACATAAAAATATTACATTTTCACTGCACTACGCATTCAGTGAAAATTTTATTCTTCCTCTTTCTCATGATGAGGTTGTACATGGGAAAAAATCCATACTTAACAAAATGCCGGGACCCTATGAAGAAAAATTTGCAAATGTTCGGGCTTTGCTTGGTTTTATGATTGCTCATCCGGGTAAAAAGCTTAATTTCATGGGCTACGAGGTGGGTCAGTTCACGGAGTGGGATTATAACAAAGAAGTAGAATGGTTTATGACAAATTATGAATATCACAAAAAATTAAACATATATATTAAGGTCTTGAATGAATTTTATCTTAATAATTCCGAGCTTTGGGAAATAGACCATTCATGGGACGGATTCAGGTGGATTTCCAATGATGACTATGAGCAAAACATAATAGCATTTAAAAGAATAAATAAAAAACGAGAGGAATTGATTGCAGTTGTTAACTTTTCACCAGTTGAAAGACTGCATTATAAAATCGGAACTGATGAAGGAGAATACACAGAAGTGTTTAACTCCAATGCTTTGGAATTCGGGGGAACAGGTTCGGGAAATGTGGGTGTCATTATTTCATCAGAAGGACCTATACATGGTTATAACTCTTATATTTCTCTGACAGTACCTCCTCTATCGGTAATTTTCTTAAAAAAGGATAAAATATGCAACATAAATGAAATGGGAGGTAGAATATATGAAATTAGCTAAAAAAGAATGTGTTGTAATGCTTCTTGCAGGTGGTCAGGGAAGCAGGCTGGGTGCACTGACCAAGAAAATAGCCAAACCTTCAGTACCTTACGGAGGAAAATACAGAATAATTGATTTTCCTCTGTCTAACTGCGTCAATTCAGGTCTTGATACAATAGGCGTCCTGACACAATACCAGCCTTTAATATTGAATTCTTACATAGGTGACGGAAAATCCTGGGATTTGGACAGAATGAATGGAGGAATTCAGATACTCCCGCCTTATCAAAGAGTGGATGATTCCGAGTGGTATTCCGGCACTGCAAATGCTATATATCAAAATATAGATTTTATCGACCAATATAATCCCGAGTATGTACTGATTCTTTCCGGCGACCACATATATAAAATGGACTACTCATTGATGATAAAGTATCACAAGGAGAAAAATGCAGACTGTACAATTTCCGTAATTGATGTTCCTCTAAGAGAAGCGTCAAGATTTGGCATGTTGAGTTCAGACAATAATGGCAGAATCACAGACTTTGAGGAAAAACCCAAAAAACCTAAAAGTACAAAGGCGTCCATGGGAATCTATGTATTCAGCTGGAACAAGCTTAAAGAATACTTGGAAATTGACGATAAAAATCCTGAATCCTCAAAGGATTTCGGAAAGGATGTAATTCCGTTTATGCTGGAAGCTGGCGAAAAAATGTATTCATATGAATTTGAAGGATATTGGAAAGATGTAGGTACCATTGATTCATTATGGCAGGCGAACATGGACCTGCTGGGAGACGGAGGATTTGATTTGTCAGGTGACTGGGTGATTTATTCAAGACATGCCGAACGACCTCCTCAATATATAAGCAGCAATTCATCAGTCAAAAATTCCATTGTTTCAGAAGGGGCCGCCATATATGGTTCTGTTGAAAATTCAATAATATTTTCCGGGGTAACGATAGGAGAAAATGCAGTAGTAAGGGATTCCGTCATAATGGCTGATGTACAAATTAAAGAAAATTCAATTGTAAACAATTCTATAATAGATGAAGCAGTAATAATAGGAGCCAATCTTAAAATAGGAACTCCAAAAAGTAAAAACTTAGGAATTACAGTCATACCACGGGAAAGTATAATAAATAAAATACAGGAGGTGTAGAATGAACGCTTTAGGAATTATATTTTCAGATATGCAGGATTGGAGCATGACAGAACTGGCCTCCCATCGTTCAGTTGCCGCCATACCGTTCGGAGGAAGATACAGACTTGTTGACTTTCCACTGTCCAACATGGTTAACTCAGGAATAAACAAGGTCTGCATCATAACAAGAAGCAATTACAGATCGTTGATGGAGCATGTGGGCTCCGGAAAGGATTGGGATTTATCAAGGAAAAAAGGCGGTATCCTCATATTCCCTCCTTATGCCTTGGGAGAAAACCACGGGTTGTTTCAAGGCAGGCTTGATGCCTTAAAAAGAGTTCTGGATTATATCTCATCATCCAAAGAAAAGTATGTCATACTATCCGACTGTGATATGATATACAACATCAATTATAATGATGTTATCCGTTATCATGAGGAGAAAAATTCTGATATAACTGCTGTATACATCAAGACTGATATAGATAAAAACTGTTCCATCCATAAAATATTATATGAATTTGACGACAGTGAAAGAGCTGACGGCATTTTAGTCTATCCTGTTACAAATGGTACCCATAACGTAGGTTTGAATACATGGGTTATGAACAAGGATTTTCTTGAATCCATAATATATGATGCCATTGCAAGGAACTACAAGGACTTCAGTTATGATGTTCTGGCCAAAAAAGTTCACTCACTGAGAATTTACGGATATGAATACAACGGATATTTTGCCCACATAGACTCCTTACAAAGCTATTACAACAACAGCCTTTGTTTATTGAAAAATGACAATATACAAAGACTATTTTATTCAAATACAGGACCTATTTATACAAAGACAAAGGATTCCACACCTACAAAATACTGTACAGATGCCAATGTTAAAAACTCTCTCATAGCCAGCGGCTGCGTTATAGAAGGAACTGTAGAAAACAGCATCATATTCAGAGGAGTAAAGATAGGAAAAAATGCGGTTGTTAAAAACTCGATAATTATGCAGCATGGTGTAATAGGTGAAAGTGCGAAGCTTGACTCGATCATAACGGACACCTATGCTCAGGTCACAAGCGGAAGAGTCTTACTTGGCTATTCAAACTGCCCATTTTTTATTAAAAAATATTCAACCGTATAAAGGAGGTAGACATGAATAAAATGAAAGTGCTTTTTGCGGCATCGGAAGCCGCTCCCTTTATTACAACGGGAGGCCTCGGAGAAGTTGCAGGCTCGCTCCCTAAAGCTTTAAAAGAAAAATACGGAAATGATATTGACATAAGAATAATTCTTCCGCTGTATCAGAGCGTTTATGACAGAAGCGGATTTGAATTTATCGGCAAGACCACGGTTCCGTTGGCATGGAGGCAGCAATACTGTGGAGTGTTTAAGAAAGAAGTAAACAGTGTTACATATTATTTTATAGACAATGAATACTACTTTAAAAGAAATGAATGTTACGGACATTTTGATGATGGAGAAAGATTTGCATTTTTCTCAAAAGCAGTATTGTATATACTGCCGATGCTTAATTTCTTTCCCGATATAATTCATTCAAATGACTGGCAGACAGCCCTTGTTCCTGTTTATTTGAAAATAATTTATTCAAATTATAATGATTATAGGAAAATAAAAACCGTATTTACAATTCATAACATTGAATATCAGGGAACATATGATATTAATATTGCAGAGGATGTAATGGGACTGTACGGAGCGGAAAAATCAATAGTAGAATTTAACGGTACAATCAATTTGATTAAGGGAGCCCTTGAAACATGCGATATCATAAGCACCGTAAGCGAAAGCTATTCGAAGGAGCTGCTTGATGATTACTATGCCCGCGGACTTGCATCCATGATTAATAAAAATATTTCAAAGATGCGTGGAATTCTAAATGGAATAGACACCGATTTTTATAATCCAGAAACAGACAGCTCACTTTTTGAAAACTACAACATCGACAACATTCAAAAAAAATATGTCAACAAATCAAACATTCAATTGATGGCAGGCCTTCCCCAGGATGAAAGCATACCTGTCATTGCAATAATCTCAAGACTTGTGCAGCATAAAGGCTTTGACTTAATAATTAATGGAATTGAAGAAATATTAAAAGAAAAGGTACAATTCTTAATTTTAGGAAAGGGAGACAGAAGTTACGAGCTCCGATTTAAAGCACTGCAGGATGCCTACCACGACAAAGTGTCCGTAAGAATTGACTTTAATCCGGACCTGGCAAGAAAATTATATGCAGGTGCAGACTTCCTTCTCATGCCTTCCATAAGCGAGCCTTGCGGAATAGCCCAGATGATTGCTTCCCGCTACGGAACTGTCCCCATTGTAAGAGAAACCGGCGGATTAAAGGATTCAATAAAGGACTGCAGCCTTGGCTCCGGAAACGGCTTTACATTTTATGAGCAGTCTCCCCACGCTCTGGTTTGTGCAGTTAAAAGAGCCTTGAGAGTCTATGGAGACAAAGAGAACTTTAAAAAGCTTGTTGAAGCCGTCATGTCTGTGGACTTCAGCTGGGAAAAATCAGCAGAAAAGTATTTTGAGATGTACAAAAACTTATAAGGAGCTACATAATGTTGGAATCAAATATAGATTCGAGGCTAATCAATTCACTTATTGACAACGAAATTTCCCGCTATTGGAACATAGAGCCCAAAAGTGCGGATTCCAATCAGGTATACAGAGCCTTGTCCGTAGTTATAAGGGATATGCTTCGTGACAAACGAAACATGTTTATAAATAAAGTAAATAAAAACGGACAAAAGCAAGTTTATTATATGTGTATGGAATTTCTGACAGGAAAATCCCTGAGAAACAACTTGTTCAATTTAAAAATCGAAAAGGTAGCTTCTGAAGCTTTAAAAAAATACAATGTTACTCTGGATGAACTGTATGCAATTGAAAAGGACCCGGGACTGGGAAACGGAGGTCTCGGAAGGCTTGCCTCATGTTTTATGGATTCTCTGGCAACACAGGATTATCCGGCAACAGGATATTCAATTAAATATGAATTTGGTCTGTTCAAACAAAAAATCATAGATGGATGGCAGACAGAGCTTCCTGATGACTGGCTCACCACCTCAGATGTTTGGCTTGTGCCCAAGACTGACGAACGTGTCATCATTAAGTTTGACGGAAAAATAAGAGAAGAATGGACTGAAAAGGGTTTGCTGATTCATCATGATTTTCCCACAGAGGTAGAAGCAATTCCTTACGACATGTTTATTTCCGGCTACGAAAGCAGTGGTGTCAGCCTGCTAAGGCTTTGGGAAGCGAGAAGCCTCAACTCCATTGATATGAATTTATTTTCCCAGGGTGATTACATACGGGCGTTGTCTGAGGATTCTATGGCAGAAGCAATTTCCAAGGTACTCTATCCTGCAGATAATCATTATGAAGGAAAAATTCTGAGGCTTAAGCAGCAATACTTTCTTGTTTCCGCTTCAGCTCAGGACATTGTCAAAAAACATTTCAACAGGTATAACACTCTTGACAATTTCAGCTACAAGGCTGCAATTCACATTAATGACACTCATCCTGCACTCATTATACCTGAGCTTATGCGTATTTTTATGGACGAATATCATTATTCATGGGAAAGATCATGGAAAATTATTTCCGATACTGTTTCCTATACAAATCACACAGTATTGACCGAAGCCTTGGAAACTTTTGATATAAATATTGTAAAAACAAAGCTACCAAGGATATTTATGATTATCACCGAAATAAACAGGAGGTTTCTGGAAGAAGCAACCTCAAAATATTCAGGTGATTACAACAAAGCAGTCCAAATGTCAATTTTCGGTTATGACAAAGTCAATATGGCAAATCTCTGCATAATAGGCAGTCACACTGTAAACGGGGTTGCAGGACTTCATACCGAAATATTAAAAAGAACTGTATTCAAAAGCTTTTATGATTACAGTCCTAATAAATTTATAAACGTGACAAATGGAATAACTCACAGAAGATGGCTGAATCAGGCAAACCCAGGGCTTAAAAATTTGCTGGATGAGCTGCTGGGAACCGGATACTGCCTAAATCTTGAAAAGATATCTGCTTTAAAAAAATATGCCGATGACGATTCAGTACTTAATGCTTTAAATGATATTAAATATTCAAATAAAAAGCGGCTTGCTGATTATGTTCTCAAAACCGAACACATAATGCTGAATCTTGATTCAATATTTGATGTTCAGGCAAAAAGACTCCATGAATATAAACGGCAGCTTTTAAATGCCTTGAGAATCATAAGCCTCATTATTGATATAAATGAAGGAAATACGGATAGTATTGTTCCCGAAACATTTATATTTGCGGCTAAAGCTGCGCCCGGCTACTACAGGGCCAAGGAAATCATACAACTGATATTTGCTTTAAGTGATTATATCAATAAAAATACTTTTATAAAAAAATACATCAATGTTGTATTTTTAGAAAATTATTCTGTTTCTCTGGCTGAAATTATCATTCCTGCCGGAGAATTAAGTGAGCAGATTTCTCTTGCAGGCAAGGAAGCAAGTGGAACAGGAAACATGAAATTCATGCTCAACGGTGCTGTTACAATCGGTACCTACGACGGAGCAAATGTTGAAATTATAAATCAGGTGGGTGAAGAAAACTTCTTCTTATTCGGAATGAGAGATTATGAGGTTGAAAGCTTGTGGAGCAGCGGCTACTATTCAATACAATATTATCAAAAAAGTCCTAAGCTACGGAAGATAATTGACTATCTGAACAAGGGGATTAACGGCAAATCCTTTGAATCTATAAGCAGATATCTGATAGGAGGCAGCCAGGTGGGAGACCCATATATGTGCTTTGCCGACTTTGACAGCTATCTTGATGTGCACGGCAAAGCTTCCCGGTTGTATTTTGAGGATAAAAGAAAATGGAATCAAATGTCTTTAATGAATATTGCATGTTCAGGAATATTTTCCTCGGACAGAACAATCAGAGAATATGCAGGCAATATTTGGAATTTAAAATCAATTGATTAAAAGAAGCAGATAAGATTTTTTGCTGCCGTCTTAAAATCAAAAGGGAGATATTATGTTTATATTTGACAGCCGGTCAGAATTCTTTCGGTATCCTCAAGGAGGAGTATACACAGGACAACAGATTGAAATTAAAGTATATGTTAAAAGGAACCTCGTGCAAAGGCCTGTCATACGAATAGAAAAAAGACATGATTACAGCAGCATAGTTTATAAGGAGATTTCTGCAGAATGGATTGGAACAGAAAAATCCTATGATTTGTATAAAGGTGTCTTTACTGTTAAAGATTATGGACAATATTATTATAAGTTCATATTGGATGAAAACATTGAGTCTCAGCCTTATGAGCTTTTAATATATGAAGAAGATTATACTACTCCCCAATGGATTAAGGGAGGAATAATATATCATATATTTGTTGACAGATTTAATAAAACCAAGCCTCTAAAAAAGGACGGCGACATCATAATAAGAAGTGACTGGGGTGGAATCCCAAGCTTTCTTCCTGATGAAGACGGAGAAATTAAAAATAATGATTTCTTTGGCGGCAGCCTGGATGGTATAAAAGAAAAGCTTCCATACCTTTCATCCATTGGAGTAACCGCACTTTATCTGTCTCCAATATTTGATGCCTGTTCAAATCACAAATATGATACAGGTGATTATCTTTCAATAGATTCCATGTTCGGAAATGAGAACGACTTAACCGATTTGTGTAAAAAAGCGGAAGATTTAGGAATCGGTATTATACTGGACGGAGTTTTCAGCCATACAGGCGCGGACAGCATTTATTTCAACAAGTACGGGCACTACAATTCCCTTGGTGCATATCAAAGCCAAATCTCTCCCTATTATAACTGGTATATATTTAATAAATGGAAGGATGATTATGCAAGCTGGTGGGGAATTAAGACACTTCCCACAGTCAATAAAACTTGCAGCGGCTACATTGAGTTTATAACCGGAGAAAGGGGAGTATTGAAGCATTGGCAGGAAAGAGGGGTTAAGGGATGGCGTCTGGACGTGGCAGATGAGCTGCCGAACGAATTCCTGGAAAAGCTCCGCTCGTCCGTGAAGGGATATGATAATGAAGCCTTCATAGTAGGTGAGGTATGGGAGGACGCGGCAAACAAGTTTTCATATGGAAAATTAAAAGAATACTTTTGTGGAAAACAACTTGATTCAGTAACTAATTACCCTTTAAGAAATGCCGTAATTGATTATGTGAAAAATAGAAATTGCAAACTTTTATACGATACGATGAATTTTATCACCGAAAAATATCCCCTTCAGACCGTAAACTGCCTCATGAATATACTTGGTACACACGACACCGCAAGGATTCTGACTAACCTTGGATGCAGTGAAGAGCCACAGAGCAGACCTGAAAAAGCTGTATATAAATTAAGCAGAGAAGAATCAGAAAAAGGGATACGACTTCTTAAGGCTGCAAGCCTGCTGCAGTTTACCCTTCCGGGAGTTCCATGCATTTATTACGGCGATGAAGCTGGAGTTGAAGGCTTCGAGGACCCTTTCAACAGAGCATGCTTCCCATGGGGAAATGAAAATGAGGAAATTCTGAATCATTATAAGATGCTGTCTGAGCTGAAAAAAAACAAATTATTTGCTGAGGGTAAATATAAATGCCTTGTGCACGAATCCGGAATATTTGTTTTTGAAAGATATTGCGGCAGCGAAAAAATGATTATCGCCGTCAACATGTCAGAAGACACCATAACTCTAAAACTAAAAGAAAATATGAAAGAATACTCCGGAAATAAAGCGAGTAACTGCTTTAACTTAAGCAGTGAAAAATATCTGATACTATTAAGGTGACCATTGCTGTCACCTTTTGCTTTTTATTGCCATTAATCTTATTTTATCTGTAAGCTCATCAGTAAGCATTTCTTTTTTTACTCTCCACGTCCAGTTTCCTCCCAATGTTGAGGGAGTATTTATTCTCCCTGAAGAATCCAAATGTAAATAATCCTGTAAGGGAATAACAGCTAAGACTGCATTGCTCTCTAATACGCTCTCAATCATCTTATCAATTATCTTTTCTTCATTTAAATCTGAATTAATGTTCAGACTGCTCAAAACATATGCCTTGGTATCTTCGTCCAATCTTCTGAACCATCCTTTCAGGGTGTCATTATCATGGGTGCCTGTGTAAAAAACTGCGTTTTCTTCGCAATTTTGAGGAAGATATGGATTTAGTCTATTGCCGTCAAACGCAAACTGAAGAACCTTCATTCCGGGAAAATCAAATTTATTTTTCAGCTCTGTAACACGGTCTGTAATTATCCCAAGATCCTCAGCAATAATATTTAGTCTTCCTGTTTTCTTTATCACCTGCTCAAACATCTCTCTGCCATATGCCGGAAACCATTTCCCCATAACTGCACTCTCAGCCTCATATGGAACAGCCCAAAATTCATCAAATCCTCTGAAATGGTCTATACGCACAACATCATAGAGTGTGAAAGACCATTTTAATCTTTTTATCCACCACTCATATGAATTTTCCTTAAGATATCCCCAATTGTATACAGGATTTCCCCATAACTGCCCTTTGTCTGAAAAGGCATCCGGAGGAACACCCGCTTCCAGCGATGGCTTCATGCTTTCACCTATTTCAAACAGCTTCCTTTCAGACCATGACTCAACGCTGTCTTTTGCAACATAAATAGGAATATCTCCTATTATGGATATCCCATTTTCATTTGCATAATTTTTCAATTTATAGTATTGTTTAAAAAATAAAGACTGAAGAAAAATCCAAAACTCAATTTTATCTTCAAGCAGATTCGTATATTTTTCCATTACATATTTATTTCTGTCCGCAACGTCTTTATCCCATTCATACCACGGCAGCTGATTGAAATGATATTTTAAAGCCATAAACAGCGCATAATCAATCACCCACTGATTATTATTCCTGAATTCTGTTATTTCTTCTGAATATCTTAATCTGCATTTTATAAATGCCTTATATAATATTTCATACCTGAAATTGAACTGCTTTTCATAATTCACATATTCGTCGTTAAAATCCAGCGCTTCACAGTCCTCATCAGACAAAATTCCTTCTTCAATAAGAATTTCCAAATCAATGCAGTATGGATTGCCTGCAAAAGCTGAAAATGATGAATATGGCGAATCTCCATAGGAAACAGGCCCAATAGGGAGCAGCTGCCAGTATCTCTGTTTTGCTGCATGAAGAAAATCTATAAAATTGTATGCTTCCTTACCGAATGTTCCTATCCCATATTTCGAAGGTAGCGAACTGATAGGCATAAGTATTCCTGAGCTTCTGTCAAGCATTACACCCTCCATAAGGTGACAAGGGG
>DAMBZP010000031.1:0-20991 GCA_032059885.1 Sedimentibacter sp. | reverse complement strand
TCCTAGAGCTTCCAAAGGTCGTTTAAATCTATTTTACCTCTTTTCATGCCGACACTCAAAGACAGTCCTATACTCACCATATTCACAAGCATGAATGTTCCTCCGGAGCTTATGAAGGGAAGCGGTATACCGGTTACAGGCATTAATCCCATTGTCATGCCTATGTTTTCAAATATGTGGAAAAGAAGCATAGCTGTTATTCCGGATACCATAAGTGAGCCGAATAAGTTTGAAGCATGTTTTGCAATTCGTATTAACCTGTAAAGCAAGATTGCATACAAGCTCAGAAGAAGCAATCCTCCTAAAAGACCTAATTCCTCGCCAATTACGGCAAATATAAAGTCGGTTTCCTTTGTAGGCAGATATCCAAGCTGATTCTGCACACCGTTATAAAGCCCTCTTCCATACAGAAGTCCTGAACCTATAGCAGTCTTTGACTGGATGACCTGGTAGCCTGTATCTTCCGGATCGAGCTCGGGATAAAAAAAGGTTACGATTCTGTCCAGCTGGTAATCTTCACGCGGAGTGTAATCCTGCATTATGTGATAAAATGCAATCAGGCCGATTATCAAAAAAATCAATCCTATAATAAGCACCGCGATAATATATTTCCTGTCTATTCCGGCTACAAACAGCATTACGGCAATAAAGAAAATAAAAACCAGGGCGGTTCCCAAATCAGGCTGCATTAAAATCAGAGCTACTGGTATAAATGCAAATATCAATACTTTTATCAACACTGCCGGATTGTTTAAGTTTTCCTTGTGTATGTCAATAAACTTGGATACGGATATAATTACACCAAATTTAGCCAGCTCTGAGGGTTGAAATACTATGGGACCAATTTTAAGCCAGCTTCTGGCTCCTCCCCATTTATCCGAGTTTACGGGATTAATCAATACAAGTATAAGCAGCGCAATGGTGATACAGTAAACAGGAATATAAATACTGCCGTATATGTCATAGTCTATCATTACCAGAACAAATAATGCCACCAGTCCGATTGCGAAAGCGGCAACCTGTGTTTTCATATACGGCTCGCTGCCTGAAGTCTTGCTCATTGTGGCACTTCCAACCATTATAAAGCCAAATACACATAAAGCTATCGTTGTGAAAAACAACATAAAATCAAACCGTTTAAGTTTGTTTTCTTTCTTAAACATATTTTTCTCCATTTAAATTAATTAAGTCATTATATCATATTTTACTGAATTACAAAACAAAATTTTAAATAAGGCAAGATTTACAAGCACTGTAATTAAAAGAAAAAGTTCTTAACATGAAAGAAGTTCTATGTTATAATCAACAATAGCTGAACGATTGTTGAACGGTCGCTGAGCAGTTGGTGAACAATTGTAATAGGAAAAGGAAAAATTATGGTTATATTTGGTATTGACCCCGGACTTGCCATATCAGGGTATGGGGTTCTGAATTACATAGGTAATAAATTCGAAGTTATAGATTACGGCGCAGTCATTACAGAAAGCTGTGAGGAGTTTCCAAAGAGACTTAAAAAGATTTATGACAGCTACATGGAGCTGTTTGAATTGTACAAGCCTGAAGCTGTTGCTGTGGAGGAATTATTTTACAATAAAAACGTAAAAACGGCAATTGCCATAGCCGAAGCCAGAGGAGTTCATCTGCTGGCTGCGGAAAACAGCGGAATTCCTCTTTATGAGTATACTCCACTTCAGATAAAACAGGGAATTGTTGGATATGGCAGAGCCGAAAAGAGACAGATTCAGGAGATGGTGAAAGTAATACTGCATTTGGACTGCATTCCAAAACCTGATGATGTGGCCGACGGCCTTGCTGCTGCTATTTGCCATGCTCATTCATTAAAATATGCAAACAATTTTAAAATATTAAAATACTAACGGAGAGTTATAATGATAAGCTACATTAAAGGCGAAGTTATTAAAAAGGGTCTTGATTACACAGTGTTGGATAACAACGGCATAGGATATTATATTAACACGTCTTTTTCCACACTGAACAAAATTGTTGAAGGAAGCCATGTGCTGATACAGATATACATGCATATAAGGGAAGATGTGATTGCCCTTTATGGATTTTTAACAGCTGACGAAATTGAGCTGTTTAAAAAACTTATTTCTGTTAACGGAGTAGGCCCCAAAGCAGGACTTTCCGTACTCTCGACCTACGAGGCAGGCACTGTAAAGGAAATAATTTTAAAGGATGATGCCGCAAGAATGTCCAAGGTGCCGGGCATAGGCAAAAAAACCGCCAGTAAAATCATACTTGAACTTAAGGATAAAGTAGGAACACTACAAAGCTTAAGTGCAGATGAAACAGCAATAATTTCTGAGCCGGATTCTGAAGAATCGGATGTCCTTAATGCATTAACGGCACTGGGTTTTAACGCCTATGAAGCAAAGAAAACTCTTGACAGAATTGATTTTACGGGAAAGACAGAAAATGAAATAATAAAAGAAGCATTAAAAAATATTAACAGGCAGGTATAATAATGTTTGATAGAGAAAATGAAATAATTTCCAGTATGGCAAACAATGCCGAAGAGGAAATGGAGCTTAGCCTCAGACCTCAGAAGCTCTCTCAATACATTGGACAGACAAAGGTTAAAGAGGTACTTAATATTTTTATAGAATCTGCCAAGATGAGAAATCAGCCATTGGATCACGTGCTGCTTTCAGGACCTCCTGGTCTTGGCAAGACTACACTTGCCAACATTATTTCAAATGAAATGGGAGTTAACATAAGGGTAACTTCAGGCCCTGCAATTGAAAGACAGGGAGATTTGGCGGCAATACTTACAAATCTGAATGAAAATGATGTTCTTTTTATTGATGAAATTCACAGAATGAACAAAAATGTGGAAGAAATTTTATATCCTGCGCTGGAGGATTATGCTCTCGACATAATAATAGGCAAGGGACCATCAGCCAGATCAATCAGACTTGATTTGCCTAAATTTACGCTGATAGGAGCAACTACAAGATCCGGAATGCTTGCATCACCTCTGCGTGACAGATTTGGGGTAATGTGTAATCTTGATTTTTATGAAGTGAAGGATTTAAAGGAAATTGTTTTGAGGTCTGCCAATATTATTAACATAGAAATTGACGAAAAAGGAGCTGAGGAAATAGCAAGGCGTTCAAGAGGAACACCAAGGATTGCCAACAGGCTCTTAAGACGTGTAAGAGATTATGCCATAGTGAAAAGCGATGGTGTAATTGATACTGCCACAGCCGACAGTGCCTTAAGGATGCTCGAAATAGACGAAATGGGACTGGACAAGCTGGACAGAAGGATTTTAAACACTATAATAGATTTTTACAAGGGAGGTCCGGTGGGACTGGATACTCTGGCAGCTTCCATTGGTGAGGAAAAGGGTACGATTGAAGATGTATATGAACCATATCTTCTTCAAATAGGATATTTAAACCGCACTCCAAGAGGCAGGACTGTTACTGAGCTCGGATTCAGACATGTAAACAAACATAAAACACACACGGATCAAATTATAATTGATTTTGAAGGGTAGGTACATATGAGAAAGCTGATACAAAGAATAACAGCTGTATTTTTACTGACATTATTGTTTTCAATTTCTACTTGCTACGGCGCCTCAGATGAAGAATATGTGAGAGTAAGGGTGAGGTCGCCCAGGCTTTTTAACGAGCAGTCGTCCCTGGAAGGGTATAATGGTATTACTGTGTATGAGCTTGACGGAAGTCTTGATGAAATGTTTCAATTGGAAGAAAATAAAATAAGCATCCTGTTGGATTCATACTTTGACAAGAAATTTAATTTTGCGGGGAGTGCCGGCAAGGCTGAATACGGCCCTAATCATGTGGTACTTGATGAAATATATTCATCTTATGATGAAGCAAATAAAGCAGCTATGAAACTTGAAAAAAATTATGGCGCTGATTTTTATCCCCAGTTAAGCGGCGAAGGTTTTAAAATTTATGGGGGCTGCTATACCAGCGTAAGTGAAGCCAAAGAATTGCTGAATGAATTGACTGGTGCGGGATATAATGGAAAAGCGGTAAGCACAGATATGAAAAATGTCATTGTATACGACGAATACAGCAATGCTGTATTTATGTACAGCAATGAATTGAGTGTGTTTTTTTCTTCATACAATAAGGATGAATCCTGTGATATGATTAAAATAGACAAAAAGCCTTACAGAGGCTTCATGGGATTTAAAGTAATAGAAAATTCCAAGCTTATTTCAATAAATTATGTTGATTTGGAAAGCTATCTTTATGGAGTTGTACCCAATGAAATATCCGCATCCTGGGGAAAGGAATCCTTGAAGGCCCAGGCTGTTGCCGCAAGAACTTACGCGGTATCCAGCCTGAATCCATATTCCTCATACGGATATGACCTGGAGGATAATCAGAACAGTCAGGTTTATATGGGCTATAATTCAGAGAAAGATTCAACAAATGCGGCGGTGGATGAAACAAGAGGCGAAATGATTTATTATAACAATAAATTAATTCAGGCTTTTTATCATTCTACAAGCGGAGGAAGTACCGAAAGCTCAGAAAATGTGTGGTTCGATAAGCTTCCGTATTTAAAAGGTGTTGATGATGAGTTTTCAAACAGGTCCGGCTCGCCATACACTGAATGGCAGAAGACGTATAAAAAAGAGGAAATAATAAAAAAGCTCAAGGATGACGGACATAATGTAAGGGACCTTTACAGTATTGAAATAAGCAAGGTATCTGAAAACAACAGAGTTATGGAATGCATATTTTCAACTGATATTGGAGAAATTGCATACTATAAGGAAGATGCAAGACTTCTTCTGGGGCTGATGAGCTCGTGGTTTACCATCGGAGACGCTGTTGGAAACGGAGGAATATTTTATTTTACGAATAAATATATTTCAGACAGTACCCCATCAAGAGGAGGAGTTATAGACATTATAACAGAGAAAGAAAATGATGGCTCAAATATACCTGATTCAGGGAATTTATCCGGAAAGTATGCCATGACAAGCTCAGGAGCAAAAGAACTGACCGAAGGTAAAATTTCGGTAATAAGCTCCGGCGGAATATCTGTGCTTGACACAAGCACATCCACCTCTGCTTCAGGTTCGGATTATAATTTTCAAGGAAGAGGCTGGGGACACGGTATCGGCATGAGCCAGTACGGAGCTAAGGAAATGGCTGCGGAAGGTTATACATATGATGAAATATTAAAACATTACTATACTGGAGTAACAATTAAATGACAGATAATTTTAAAACAAGCGATTTTTATTATGATTTACCTGAGGAACTTATAGCTCAGACTCCTATAAAGGAAAGAGATCATTCAAGGCTTCTTGTTCTCGACAAGCAGACAGGGGAGATTGAACACAGACATTTTTATGATATTGTAAACTATTTAAATGAAGGTGACTGCCTTGTAATTAACGATACAAAGGTTCTTCCTGCAAGGCTGTACGGGACAAAAAAGGATACAGGTTCGGTAATAGAAATACTGCTGCTGAAAAGAATCGACGACAACAAGTGGGAGACACTCGTAAAGCCGGGTAAAAAAGCAAGAACAGGGGCTGAAATAGTTTTTAAGGAAAATTTGCTGACAGGTAAAGTTACAGATGTGGAGGAAGACGGAAACAGAATCATAGAGTTTCAATACGAGGGAATATTTGAAGAAATACTGGATGCCCTTGGAGAAATGCCTCTACCGCCCTACATTCATGAAAAATTGGAAGATAAAAACCGGTATCAGACAATTTATGCAAAGAATCCGGGTTCAGCGGCTGCTCCAACGGCAGGTCTCCATTTTAATGATGAGCTCCTTGAAAAAATAGAAGCAAATGGAGTTAACATTGCAAGGCTCACCCTACATGTTGGACTTGGTACATTCAGACCTGTGAAGGCGGAATATATTTCCGAACACAAAATGCATTCTGAGTATTATGAGCTTTCTGAAAAAGAAGCTGAGAAAATAAATGAAGCCAAAAGAAACGGTAAGAAGGTGGTATCGGTTGGAACCACAAGCACGAGGACCCTGGAGACAATAGGAGACGCAAATGGTTTTGTGAGAGCCGGGAATGGATGGACGGATATATTTATTTTTCCTGGGTATAAGTACAAGGTTGTGGACAGTCTCATAACGAATTTCCATTTACCGGAATCTACTCTTATCATGCTTGTTAGTGCATTGGCAGGCAAGGAACATATTATGAATGCATACAAAATTGCTGTTGAAGACAAATACAGATTTTTCAGCTTCGGCGACGCCATGCTGATTAAGTAAAGGATGAATATATGTTTAAATTTGAATTATTAAAGGAATCAAAGGAATGTAAGGCAAGACTTGGAGTCATACATACGAATCACGGGGACATCGAAACTCCCATATTCATGCCCGTGGGAACCAAGGCTACTGTAAAAGCAATGACGCCTGAGGAATTAAAGACTCTTGAAGCACAAATAATTCTCGGAAATACATATCATTTGTATTTAAGACCTGGACATGAATTGATTAAAGAGGCTGGAGGTCTCCATAAATTTATGAACTGGGATAGGCCCATACTTACAGACAGCGGTGGATTTCAGGTTTTCAGTCTGGGACCATTAAGAAAAATAACAGAAGAAGGAGTGCAGTTCCGCTCCCATATTGATGGCTCAAAGCACTTCATAAGCCCAGAGAAATCTATGGAGATTCAAAACTGCCTTGGCTCTGATATCATGATGGCATTTGATGAGTGCGCGCCTTATCCGGCTACCTATGAATATGTTGAAAAGTCAATGCAGAGAACAACCAGATGGGCAAAACGCTGCAAGGATTACCATAAAAATACTGATAACCAGGCATTGTTCGGAATTGTGCAGGGAGGTATGTACAAGGATTTGAGAATTGAAAGTGTCAAGCAGATTACGGAACTTGATTTTCCGGGATATGCTGTCGGAGGACTGAGCGTCGGGGAACCAAAGGATTTAATGTGTGAAGTAATGGATTATACTGTTGAACTTCTTCCTGAGGATAAACCAAGATACTTGATGGGTGTAGGAAGTCCTGATTATTTGTTTGAGGCTGTGGAGAGAGGTATAGATATGGCTGACTGTGTACTGCCTACGAGAATGGCGAGACACGGTGCATTTATGACAAGCAAAGGGCAGCTCACAATTAAAAATGCAAAATACAAACATGATTTTGGACCAATAGATGAAAACTGCGGCTGTTATACATGCAGGAATTATTCAAGAGCATACATAAGGCATCTGTTTGCTGAAAACGAAATACTTGGAGCAAGGCTTGCTTCAATTCATAATTTATTTTTCTTGATTAATTTAATGAAACATATTAGAATAAGTATAATGGAAGATAATTTCATGAAATTTAAGAAAGAATTTTATGAAAGTTATGGATATTAAAAACTTTAGGAGGAATTATGCCACAAGGAAATCAACTTAACAGTATTTTTTTCATGATCGTCATATTTGCATTGATGTATTTCATGATGATTAGACCGCAGAAAAAGAAAGATAAAGAAATTAAGACTATGAGAGACAGCCTCTCCATTGGTGACGAAATTATAACTATAGGCGGGATTCACGGTAAAATAGTTAAGATTAATGATGAAGTAGTAGTGCTGGAAATGCCGTATGCCAAGACAAGAATCGAATTTTCAAAATGGGCTGTAGGCAGCGTAGCTAAGAAGGGTAAGGATAAAGCAGAAAAGATTGCTGATGAAATTGAATCAGAACCCTCAGATGAAGAATAGAATAATTGATTAATAAATAAATATCCTCGGTTTGCAGCCGAGGATATTATTTTATTATGCATTTTTCTTAAATAAATATTTCCCTGCCACAATGATTTCATGTGACAGCAGTGGAACTGCTGACAGCAGAATCAGGTTGAACCATTCACCCAAAGACAGTTTGCTTGTTTCAAATACTTCAACAAGTATGTCAATTTCCGTAACAGCTAATTGTAATAATAAACCTATAACAAACGCGCCAATCATTGCTTTGTTTGAAAACAGATTTTGTCTGAATAATGATTTGTTGTAGTTTCTCATTCCTATAGCATGGAACAGCTGTGATACTCCAAGTGTTGTGAATGCATATGTCTGTGCATGCTTTATAACACTGTATTCTGTTCCGTTTATAGTAATTACCTGCTCAAGCATCCATTTGATATTTTCAAGTGTTACAGGTATGCCTGCTTCATTCAGGTGAATAATCGGTGACCATAGGAACGCAATTAATGTCAATGCGGCAATCATAATTCCGTTGAATACAGTAAATGCCATGCCGCCGTGGGCAAACAAGCTTTCTTTCGGATCTCTCGGTTTTGCATCCATGATGTCTTTATCCTTAGTATCGACACCTAATGCCAATGCGGGCAGTGAGTCGGTAATAAGGTTAATCCATAAAATATGGATTGACTTCAGCGGTGCTGCAAGTCCTGCAGCAATTGCAAAGAACATTGATATTACTTCTCCAAAATTTGAAGAAAGAAGGAACAATACTGTTTTCTTGATGTTCTGATAAATTCCTCTTCCTTCGGAAACAGCTTTTTCAATTGTGGCAAAGTTGTCATCTGTAAGAACCATGTCGGCGGCTCCCTTTGCAACGTCAGTACCAGTTATGCCCATGGCTACTCCTATATCAGCTGCTCTTAATGAAGGTGCATCATTAACTCCATCACCTGTCATTGATACTATGCTTCCGTTTGATTTAAACGCTTTAACAATCATTACCTTATGCTCAGGTGATACACGAGCAAATACTCTCAGTTTTTTCACCTTATTATTTAACTGCTCCTGAGTCATCTCATTTAATTCTGTACCTGTGATGCATTGGCTTTCATCATCTGCTATGCCTAATTCCTTTGCAATTGCAAGGGCAGTATCTCTATGGTCACCGGTAATCATTATTGTGGTAATTCCTGCATGTTTCAATACATTTACAGAGTCCATTGCTTCAGGACGCGGCGGGTCAATCATTCCTACAAGACCAACAAAAGTAAGATTTTCCTCACTTGCTGATTCGTCGCCTTCCTTGATTCCCAGAGCTAATACCCTTAGGGCTCCCTTTGCCATTTCGGAAGCAGCACTATTTATATCTGCAATATGTTTATCTGTGATATCAGTTGCTTCGCCATTTGAATAAATTTTCCTGCACCTGCCCAGGAGGATGTCTGTTGCGCCTTTTGTATAGCTTATAATTTTGCCTGCTGCATCTTTATGAACAGTTGTCATAAGCTTACGGGCTGAGTCAAATGACTGTTCATTGATTCTCGGGCTTGTTTCTTCAAGGCCTTCTCTTGTTATACCAATCAGCTTACCCATATCCAGCAGTGCAAGCTCTGTGGGGTCTCCTATTCTTTCACCATCAGCGATGGAGGAATCGTTGCATAATACAAAGCCGTTCATGAACATTGTATCTTTGTCATATGACAAATCTTTGACATTTTTCATCTGTCCATTTAAATAAACTCTGGTTACAGTCATTTTATTTTGTGTCAGAGTACCTGTTTTATCTGAACATACAGTACTTACGGCTCCTAATGTTTCAACCGCGGGAAGCTTGCGCACTATGGTGTTGACCTTAACCATTCTTTGCACACCCAGAGCAAGCACTATGGTAACAACTGCCGTAAGACCCTCAGGGATTGCAGCAACAGCCAGTGAAATAGCTGTAATAAGCATCTCTACTAAATCTCTGCCCTGAATTACAGCGATACCAAACATTGCAACAATTATAACGACAGCCACTATGCCCAGAATCTTTCCTAAATCGTTAAGCCTTTTTTGAAGAGGAGTGAGTTCTTCTTCGCTTTCATTTAACATGGCGGCTATTTTTCCTATTTCAGTATCCATTCCTGTATATACGACTACACCTTCGCCACGACCGTATGCAACACTTGTTGAAGAAAAAGCCATGTTTATTCTGTCACCGATTCCCACTTCACCTGAAGCTGAAAATTCCGCATCCTTATCCACGGGAACGGATTCTCCTGTCAATGCGGATTCTTCGATTTTTAAGTTTACAGACTGCAATAATCTTAAATCGGCTGGAATTATACGTCCGGCTTCCAGTACCACTATGTCACCTGCAACTAATTCAGCTGCTGGTATCTCCATGACTTTTCCGCTGCGTCTGACCATTGCCGTAGGGCTTGAAAGATTTTTTAAGGCTTCAAGAGCAGCTTCTGCTTTTGATTCCTGAACAACTCCTATTACCGCATTTATTAATACTACAAGCAAAATTATAATTGCGTCCGTAACTTCATTGAGGGCAATTGATATTGCTGCTGCCGCAAACAATATATAAATCATTGTGTCATTTAACTGGGCCAAAAACATTTGTAAAATTGTTTTTCCTTTTTTCTCAATCAGAGCATTAGGACCGTTCTGCTCAAGTCGTTTTTTTGCTTCCTCATGACTAAGTCCGCTGCTCTGGACGTTTAATTCTGAACATACGGCTTCAGCGCTTTTTTGATAATACATAGTTCTCTCCTTATAAAGTTTTTCTTAGTATGCCATTTTTTTTGAATAAAAAAAGACCCTTGGCATATCTTTTTGCAAATCAAAGATACACTAAAAGTCTGGTTACCTGGGTTACATGGCAGATTCTCAGCCAGAATGCATTGATTCCGTGTTGTTGACTGAAAATTTAAAACTACTCCCTCTTAGTGTTCTTACTTTAGCAAATGAAAATATTTTTGTCAAGTAGTATTTTGGACAAATTAAAGTGTACAAATGCTTTATTAAGGTTCTTTTTTGATGAAAAATGAATAAAATTTAATGAATTATAAAAGTTGGAGGATTAATATGAATATAATTAAATTGCTTAAATATTCCTTAGGATTGCTTCTGATGTCAATGGCGGTATTTTTTATTTTGACTGTTTATATGTATTATTTTTCAAAGCAGCCATCCCTGGAAGCAGCATACAAATTTGTTGTACCAATCTGCATGTTTATAATTACATTGCTCTATTCTAAAAACATGCATGAAAGAGGCCTGCTAAGAGGCATAGAAATCTGGGCTGTATATTTTGCGGTTGTACTTTTAATGAAGGTACTGCTGAGATATCCTGCTGAAATAAGTATTTTGCAGAATTTAGTGTATCTGCCTGTATCAATTCTCGGAGGAGTCATAGGGGTAAACCTAAAACAGCGTTTTGCTCAGAGGTAATATTGTTAAAATATATAAAAAAATGCTTTTAAATAATCTCCAAAAATGCTATAATTTAAAAAGTTTAAAAGGAGGTTCATGATGGTACATATTAAAACACTTAACAAAACAAAACTTACTGATAATATGAATGTAAAAGGATGCGGTGAATGCCAAACTTCATGTCAGTCTGCATGCAAGACTTCTTGTACAGTAGGAAATCAAAAGTGCGAGAACAAATAAATTTGTAGTGGCTCAGCCACTACTTTTTTCTGTGCGCGCAATTGAAGGAAGGAAAGTATGAACCTTAATTTTGGAGGAAAAGATGATACACCTGTATACTATGGACAACATGTACTTCGTTATTGATACAAACAGCGGATTGGTACATGTTGTTGACGAAGTAATTTATGATTTATTGACAAATGATAATTTCAAATGTAGTCATAAAGTTGAAGAAATTGAAAAAAAATATGGTAAGGACACAACTGATGAAGCAATTTCAGAAATTAATTATCTTATAGTAAATAATATGCTTTATACAGAAGATTCAAATCCCGTAAATAAAATAAAGCCTGCAATAAAAGCAATGTGCCTCAATATGACCCATGACTGCAACCTCAGATGTGAATATTGCTTTGCTTCACAGGGAAGCTACAATGGAGAAAGGGCATTTTTAGATTTTGAGACGGGAAAAAAGGCATTTGACTATCTTGTTAAAAATTCAGGCACAAGAAGAAATCTTGAAGTTGACTTCTTTGGAGGAGAGCCTCTGATGAATTTCGATACAATCAAAAAGCTGGTTGAGTACGGAAGGTCAATAGAAAAAGAATACAATAAAAACTTCAGGTTTACAATAACTACAAACGGCGTCCTGCTGGATGATGAAAAAATTGATTATATTAACGAAAACATGTCCAACGTGGTACTCAGTATCGACGGAAGAAAAGATACAAACGACCGGATGAGAAAGACCGTCAATGAAAAGGGCAGCTATGACGTTATTGTAAATAATTTCAAAAATTTTGTCGAAAAAAGAATGGACAAGGATTATTTTGCACGCGGCACGTATACTGCATTTAATCTTGACTTTTCAGAGGATGTGCGACATATCAGAGATTTAGGGTTTGATAAGATTTCCGTTGAGCCTGTTGTGGCCAAACCTGAAGAAAAATATGCACTGAAGGAAGAACACATAGAAGCTTTAAAAGATGAATACGAAAAACTTGCAAGACTGTACATTGATTCATATGGAGATGAAAATAAAAGATTTCAATTTTTTCATTTCAATATAGAGTTAGATGGAGGCCCCTGCATTTATAAAAGGTCCATTGGCTGCGGTGCAGGAACTGAATATATTGCAGTGACACCAACAGGAGACTTTTATCCCTGTCATCAGTTTGTGGGGCAGGAAGAGTTTATAATAGGCAATGTTGATGAAGGCATAACAAAGGACACCGTGGTTGACAAGTTCAGAAATGTGTCTGTTAATGAAAAACCTGTATGTAAAGACTGCTGGGCAAAATATTACTGCAGCGGCGGCTGTCATGCCAATGCATACAATTTCAACGGAGATTTCAGCGTTCCATATGGAGTCGGATGTGAGCTGGAGAAAAAACGAATTGAATGTTCAATTTATATTAAAGCCAGATTAAGCTGAATATATTGAATATAGTGGTTTAATTTTAAAAAAGTGTGGTAAATATATATTAATATGTAGTATAATGTTTACAGAAGATAAGTTCTAATAATGATACAACAAGAGAGGAGTGTTAATATGCAAGTTGGTTTTATAGTTATTCTGATAATAGCAATATTTGTAGCAATATTTGCTATTCAAAATGGTACACCGGTTCCGGTGGACTTATTTCTCGCAAGGTTTCAAATGCCTTTGGCTGTGGTAATGATGGCTTGTATAATTATAGGAGCACTTATTGTCCTGATACTTGGAACCACCAGACAATTTAAGAAAAGATCCGAGTCAAAAGAAATGAAGAACAAGTTGAAGACTCTTGAAAATGATAAGGCTCTTGCTGACAACAATATCAAAGCAATGGAAACAGAATTAAATACATTAAAAGATACCAACAACTCACTTACAGCAAGAATTTCCGAGCTTGAGGAAAAAAATAAGATACATATTGAAACAATTGAGAAATTAAATATCGACCTTGATTCAATGAAAAAGCAGCATACATTAGTTGAACCAAGTACTACAGATGAAGGTGCCGGAACAGCAAAGTACGATGAAAAAAGTGAAGCTCAAAGTGAATGAGTACCATAAAAATGAGATTTATGAAATAAGCAGGAAATTTAATCTGTCGGAAATATCTTCGCGTATACTTCTGAACAGAAAATTAAGTACATTTGAAGAAATAGAAGGATTTCTCAATCCTGATTTCAAATATTTTGAGAGTGCCGAAAACTACAAGGACTTGCAAAAAGGATGCTTAAGAGTTTTAGAGGCTGTAAATAATAAAGAAAGTATTATAGTTTATGGAGATTACGACGTAGATGGCGTAACCTCCATAAGCCAATTTATGATACTTCTAGGAAAAGCCGGAGCAACTATAGATTATTACGTTCCTGAACGGGAAAGTGAAGGCTATGGTATCAGTACAGATTTTGTAGAAAATCTTAAAAACGGTTCAATAAAGGCAGATTTAATAGTAACAGTTGACTGCGGCATAGCAGAAATAGAAAAAATCAGTCAGATTAACAGCTTAAATAAGGATGTTATTATTTTGGACCATCATCAATGCAAGGAAGAAATTCCTCCCGCTTACGCTGTAATAAATCCTAAACAAAAAGATTGTCCGTCGAAAAACAAGCATTTATGTGCGGCAGGACTGTCTTTTAAATTTTTGATTCATTTAAATAAATATTTAAAAGTTGATAATGTTGAAGATGTGCTTCTTGAGCTTGCCTGTCTGGGAACAATTGCTGATATAGTTGATTTGATTGGTGATAACAGGATTATTGCCAGGAACGGATTAATGAAAATAAGCAATACGAAAATAGTGGGATTAAAGAAGCTTATGGAGGTATCAGGAATATCCGCCGGAGGAATTGAATCTTATCACATAGGATTCATAATTGCTCCCAGAATAAATGCGGCAGGAAGAATGGATACTGCAAAGAAAGCAATTAGGCTTATGCTGACCACAGATGAAAATGAAGCTGAGCTTCTTGCTTTGGAGCTTGAAAGCTTAAATTTACTCCGAAAACAGGCTGAGGGCGTTATTTTTGAAGAGGCCGTAAATAATATTGAGGCGAATTTTTTATATAAAAAAAACATCATTGTAGTATACGGTGAAAATTGGCATGAGGGTGTGCTTGGGATTGTTGCTTCAAAGCTGACAGAGAAGTATGAGAGACCAACCGTTGTTATTTCACTAAAGGATGGTATAGGAAAGGGTTCTGCCAGGAGTGTTGAGTATATCAATATTTTTGAAGCATTTAAATCTGCAGACTCTTATCTCATCAAGTACGGCGGTCACAAGCTGGCTGCAGGACTGACAATACTTGAGAAAAACATCAATATTTTTGCCAATGAACTTAATAATTACATTCAGTGTGAATGTGTTCATGAATTTAATGAAATTGACCTGGATGCATTTGTACATGTAAGTGATATAGGCTTTGAATTATATAATGAAATCTGCAGATTTGAACCGTTTGGAGCTGGAAATCCCAAGCCTGTACTGGCAATTAATGATGCTGATTTAAAAAACATCAGGAAAGTAGGTAAAGCCGGGAACCATGTAAGCTTTGTTCTTTCGAAAAACGGAAAAGAAGTTGCAGTTATCGGCTTCGGAAAAATAAACCTGTTGGAAAAGCTGCTTTCAAAGCCATCGGCATATGTTGTGACCTTGAGTTTAAATGAATTTAACGGCAAGAAAACCATACAGCTTGTTTTACAGAATGTTGAAGAACATGATGACTTTGAGTATATCATTGATGAAGAAAAAATGAAGGTACTGAACTCCATAATAAATAAAACCAAATCAAAAATTATTAAAACTGATATATTTATGCTTGTAGAAAAGCTGAATAAATTATATAATACAAAAATAACGGCAGAGGAAATAATATGTATGCTTAAAAAGGCTGATAATATACAGTATGCATTGAAAAATGACATGCTGTACATAAAAAAATAGCCTTTCAAATTGGAGGAATTATGGACTTAAAAGAAAAGATTCGCGTTATTGATGATTTTCCTGCAAAGGGGATAAGCTTCAAAGACATAACAACACTTTTAATGGATGCAGAGGCATTAAAGGACTGCGTTAATCAATTGGCAGAGAGATTTTCAGAAGTGCAGGTTGACATGATTGTGGGACCTGAATCAAGAGGCTTTATTTTTGCTACTCCTCTTGCATACCTTCTCGGTACAGGATTTGTTCCTGTCAGAAAGCCGGGGAAACTTCCTGCCGAAACTATAAGCTATGAGTATGCACTGGAATACGGAACCGATAAATTGGAAATACATAAAGACTCTATTAAAAAGGGTCAAAAAGTCCTTATAGTTGATGATTTGCTGGCTACGGGAGGCACAATGTATGCTGCCGCCAAGCTTGTTGAAAAGCTTGGCGGAGAGGTGGTCGGACTCGGGTTTTTGATTGAGCTTGAGGACGTAAACGGACGAGAGAAGCTGGCGGGTTATAAAGTTGAATCATTGATAAAATATGATCATTGATGGAATACAATCAGTAAATAAAATTCGGTTAATAATTGAGAAATTGTGCAAAGCACAATTTCTTTGTCAATTCATAATTATTAGCTGTTAATTCTTAATGAGAAGTGGAGAACATATGCTGGAGAATATAATTAATCAAATAGAGTCATACAATCCAAATGCGGATATTGCAGTTGTGGTTAAAGCATATAACTATGCTGAAATGGCACATTCAAATGCACAAACGAGATATTCAGGTGAGAGATATTTCATTCACCCTTATAATGTTGCGCTTATTTTAGCTGATTTACATGTTGATGTTCAAACAATTGCTGCAGGGCTTCTCCATGATGTTGTAGAAGATACAGGCATAACATATGATGACATAAAAAAAGAATTCGGCGAAGAAATTGCCAATATGGTTGACGGTGTTACAAAGCTGAGCAAGGTTAAATACCGTAACAAGGAGGAACGTCAGGCCGAATCCTTAAGAAAAATGATAATAGCTATGTCAAAGGACATCAGGGTGGTAATTATAAAGCTGGCTGACCGTCTCCACAACATAAGAACACTTGAATACATGCCCGAAGAAAAAAGATATCAGAAGGCAATGGAAACAATTGAGATATATGCGCCTATAGCTAACCGCCTCGGTATTGCATCCATTAAATGGGAGCTTGAAGATTTAAGCTTAAAATATATCGATCCGGAAGGATATGAGGATTTAGTTAAAAAGGTTCAGGAGAAGAGCGAAGAGCGAAAAGATTACATTTCACAAATTATATCCGTTATTTCAGAAAGACTGAATGATGCCGGAATACAAGCAGATATAAAGGGAAGGCCTAAAAGCTTGTATTCAATTTATAAAAAAATGTACTTTAAGCATAAATCTTTTGAGCAGATATATGATCTGATTGCTGTAAGAATAATTGTTGACAGTATCAAGGACTGCTATGGTGTGTTAGGTACCGTTCATACTCTTTGGAAGCCGATACCGGGAAGATTCAAGGATTATATTGCAATGCCCAAGCCGAATATGTACCAGTCTCTGCATACCACAGTAATAGGACCGGGCGGAGAACCTTTTGAGATTCAGATAAGAACTCTTGAAATGCACAGAACTGCTGAATATGGTATTGCAGCTCACTGGAAATACAAAGAAGGCATTGATGAGAAGACAAATTATGAGGAAAAATTAAACTGGCTGAGGCAAATGCTTGAATGGCAGCAGGAAACAAATGATCCTCAGGAGTTTATGGAAACCTTAAAGGTAGATTTGTATGCCGATGAGGTATTTGTTTTTACTCCAAAAGGAGAGGTAGTAAGCCTTCCGAGAGGGTCAACACCTATTGACTTCGCTTACAGGGTGCACAGCGCCGTAGGAAATAAATGTGTGGGTGCGAAGGTGAACGGAAGGATAGTGCCTATAGACACAAAGCTTAAAACAGGTGACCAGGTTGAAGTATTAACTTCGCAGTCGAGTGTGGGGCCAAGCAGGGACTGGTTGAAAATTGCGGCATCAAGCCAGGCCAAATCAAAAATAAGAAAATTTTTCAAAGAGAAGGAAAAAGACTTCAATGTTGAAAAAGGTAAAGAGCTTGTAGAACGTGAAATAAAGAAACAGGGATTTCAGGTTTCTGATTTATTAAAGGATGACTGGCTCAAGTTTGTTGCGGATAAATACAACATGTACACTGCAAGCAATCTCTATGCTGCCGTTGGAAACGGAGGTATCACCGAAAATCAGATTGTCAACAGACTGAAATTAATATATCTGGAAAAAAATAAAGATAAAATTGAGCTTGAAAAAATTGAAAATCTTGAAAAAAATTCAAGTATGATGAATAAAGCTCCGTCCAAAATAGAAAAGCACGCATCAGGTGTAATTATCAAAGGAATAGATAATATTAAGGTTCGTTTCTCCAAGTGCTGCAACCCTGTTCCGGGGGATGCCATAGTGGGATATATTACAAGAGGCAGAGGAGTTTCGATTCACAGGGCGGACTGTACCAATATTCATGATTTAAATGATTCGGAAGATCAAAGATTCATTGAAGTTGAATGGGATACAGGTAAGAAGGCTACATTTTTAAGTGAAATTCAGATAAAAGCTCTTGACAGGCCAAGACTTCTTCAGGACTTGACAAACCTTTATTCAGAGGCGAAGCTTAACGCAATTTCTCTTAACTTGAGGATAAATAAAGAGAAGGTTGCTATTGTTGATATGGGCTTTGAAATAAATGAAACTAAACAAATCGAAGACCTTATGAAAAAAATCAAAAGGCTCGATGGTGTTTTGGAAGTATACAGAAACAAAAAGTAATTGGAGCAGGTGATTAAATGAGAGGTGTAGTACAGCGTGTCAGGCGTGCAAGTGTATCCATTGACAATAAGACAATAGGTGAAATAGGGTCTGGCATCCTGTTATTATTGGGAGTTGAAGATACCGACAATGATAAAGATCTGGAATACATGGCTGATAAGGTTCCGAATTTAAGAATATTTGAGGATGAAAACGGAAAGATGAATAAAAGCCTGATGGATGTAAACGGAGAACTTCTTGTGATTTCCCAGTTTACGCTTCTTGGGGATGCAAGAAAGGGCAGGAGGCCGAGCTTCATACAGGCAGCCGTTCCGGATAAGGCGGTTCCCATGTATGAAAGCTTCATTGACAAAATGAAGGAAAAAGAAATAGTAACCCATTGTGGTGAATTTGGAGCTGACATGCAGGTTGAGCTCATAAATGACGGTCCGGTTACCATATTGCTGGACAGCAAAAAGGTATTTTAGGAGGAATTATGATATTTGAGGCAATGACAGTGGGGTCGTTTTTATCAAATTGTTATATAGTGGGCTCAGAAGCAACAAAAGAGGCTGCAATTATCGACCCAGGTGCAGATTTTGATAAAATAGTAAATAAGCTGAATGAACATGAATTGACGCCAAAGATTATAATATTGACTCATGCTCACGGCGACCATATAGGTGCGGTAAGTGCTTTAGTAGACAAATACGGAGTAAAGGTTTATGTACACAAGGAAGATGCCGGTATGTTAAAAGACAGCAATATCAATTTTTCAAAAATGATAATCGGAAAAAGCATATCAATAACTCCGGATACAGAATTAAATGACGGCGATATTATAAAGCTGGGAGACCTGGAATTTGAAATAATACATACTCCAGGGCACACCAGAGGCGGAATATGCATCAAGGTGGGAAACATTATGATGACGGGTGATACCTTGTTTAATAAATCCATAGGCAGAACCGATTTTCCCGGCGGCTCCTTTGATGAAATAATACGGTCAATTAAAGAGAAAATTTTCAAATATGATGATGATATTGTAATTTATCCTGGACATAATTCACCTTCCACAATTAAATCTGAAAAATTAGGAAACCCTTTTGTAAATTAAATGAAGATGATATTTTATTTTTCAGGTCACAATTATGAATATGAATCAAGAAATGCACTCAGAGTTTTTGATTTAAACATTGACTGTGAAATTAAGGATATAAAAGATTCAGATGAATTAAATGAAAACGGATTTAAAATCATATCGATATTGGAAGAAAAAAACGGCGTTGTAACAGGAAAAGCATATTTATATTCCGGTGACAGTCTGATTTTTAAGTCAAAATGCAGCAGTAATGATATTTTACTGGAATGTGAAAATGAAAAAAAATTAAAAAAGACTGTCGTTGTAAAATCAATTCACAATGTATTGAAAAATTATTATAATGTTGTTCCGGACTATGGAATCCTAACAGGAGTCAGAGTAGTCAAAATAATGATAACTGCAAAGAAAAATGGCAGGACAGATGATGAGATAACAGGGATATTAAGAGATACATATGAAGTTACCGCTGAAAAGATAAAATTGTTATGGGATATCATGAGCATTGAAAAAAAGTACATAAATGAAGAACAAAATGAACAAAATTATAATTTGTATATAGGTATACCGTTTTGTCCATCAAAATGCACTTATTGTTCCTTTACATCCTTTATAAACTGCAAGAAAGATAAAATTGACGACTATATAAAAACACTTGTTTACGAAACAGAAGAAACAATAAAAATGGCCATAAACAAAGGGATGAACCTCAATACTGTCTATATAGGCGGGGGAACACCTTCAATATTAAATGAAAATCAAATAAATACAATATTTAATTCCATAAAAAAATATTATGATTTATCTGAAATTAAGGAAATAACCTTTGAAGCAGGAAGACCTGACACATTGACTGAAGAAAAGCTCTCCTGCTTGAAAGAAAATAATGTGAACCGAATAAGCATCAACCCCCAGACTATGAGCGAAAAGACCCTTCTTAATGTGGGAAGAAATCATACGGTGTCAGATATTAAAAGCAAGTATGAGCTTGCAAGAAAAGCAGGATTTGACTGTATAAACATGGATATTATTCTTGGGCTGCCCGGAGAAGATGAAACGGACGTGCAGCATACCATTTCTGAAATTGTTAAATTAAGACCGGAAAATATAACTGTCCATGCGCTTGCGTATAAAAAGAAATCTGAGCTTACAAGAGAAAGTTCACAGCTTGATAAGGATTATGGACTGATAAGGAAAATGAATGATGTCATATACAAGGAGTGCGGTAATGCTGGTTACAAGCCGTATTATATGTACAGACAGAAAAATATTAAAGGAAATTCAGAAAATGTCGGCTTTACAATTACCGGCAGAGAATGTATATACAACATGGTCATAATTGAGGAGCTGGAAACAATACTTGCGTGCGGCTTAGGAGCTTCCAGCAAGATAAAAATAGGACTTGGAAGGCATGTTCCCGTTCATAATTTTAAAAGCCTTGAAGAATATAAAATACGTATAAAAGAAATACTTGATAAAAAGAATGAACTATTATAAACAGTGAAGGAGGTATTATGAAAAAGGTAAAAATGTTTTATTTAGAAAGCTGTCCCCATTGTAAGAGGGCATTTAAAATGGTAGAGGCACTGAAGGCTAAAAATCAAAAATATTCAAGTGTTGAGATAGAATGCATCGAGGAGTCACAGCATGTTCAAATTGCAAATGCCCACGATTATTATCTTGTCCCGACATTTTATGTTGATGAAGTAAAGGTTCATGAGGGCGTTCCGACTCTGGAAAAAATTGAAGAGGTGCTTATAAAGGCC
>DAMBZP010000030.1:0-21754 GCA_032059885.1 Sedimentibacter sp. | reverse complement strand
TGATTTTACATCTTTTTATCAGTTTTTTCTATACACCTTCTTATTTGGCACTTACGGTAAAAGACAGTATAATCGTTGAACAGCAGGATGATCTAAGCAAAACCATTGAAGAATATCCTGCTATAGTGATGAATCTCTCAGAAAAGCTACTGGCTATGATGGGACTTGCAAAAACTGTAAATTTCAAGAAACTCTAACGGAACGCTTAAATGAAATTAGAGAGGACTTTTATGAGTCTGGCATTATTCAAATCAAAAAGTACGTTCCGGAGGAGCTGAAGAAAAACACCGATGACATTGATAATTTTATAGAACAGCTTGCTGTTGCAAAATATGTGCAGGAATTGGAAGAGAATATGCTTGTAAGAGCAATAAATAGGTTGTTTGAAGAATAAAAAAAAGAGCTCCTAAAATGGAGCTGGTTCACGCCTTAACCATGCTTTATATAACGTAGTGGCATTTTTAACAGAATCACGAATTCCCTTATATTCCACTTTATTTACGATTCGTCCACCTATGTGCCAAAAGTATGGGATACAATATATAGAACATGGAATAACAATCAATAAGCCACCAATAACACCAATTCCTGCACCTATAATAACTGCACTTAAAATAAAAGATAGAATTGCACCTAACATTAAAAACACCTCCTAATATAATATTACACAATAACGTTAAAAGATACAAGAAAAATATATAAAATTTTCCAGAAAGGAGGTTTTATACATGAGCAGCACAATGGAAAGTGTGTTTAGGCTATCAGTAATTGTAAATATGATAGATAACCTAAGCCGTCCAATAGTAAGTGTGCGCAAGGATATTGATACTACTGTAAGCAGCCTCGAAAAAATGCAAACTACAGCCTTAAACATGGCGAAGCAAGGGTCAGTAATGACCGGGCTAGGAAATACAATAACAAATGCAATAATGCAGCCTGTCAATGCAACTATGGAAACTAAAAGGGCAATCGGCGAATTAAGTTCCTTAGGTCTGCAGGATTTGGACCTTCTTGAAAATGCGGCAACTCAATTTTCGGATATCTGGGCAGGGACAACAAAATCACAATTTATCACTGCTGCATATGATATTAAGTCCGGAATAGCTTCCTTGGCTGACGACGGTGTTGCAAAGTATACGGAATTTTCAGGAATAACAGCAACGGCGACAAAAGCAACAATAGCAGAAATGACATCACTCTTTGCCACAGGATATGGAATTTACAAGGACTATTACTCTAATCTATCTGACATTGAGTTCGGTGAAATGTTCTCTGCAGGTATAGCAGATAGTGTTCGGGCATTTAAAACATCCGGCTCCGGCATGGCACAATCAATACAAGCTCTTGGAGCGGCAGCAACAAATGCTGGCGTCCCTATGGAAGAGCAGTTGTCGATTCTGGGTATGCTGCAGGCAACCATGAGCGGTTCCGAGGCCGGTACAAAATACAGTGCATTTCTCAGAGGTGCTGCTAAGGCAGGAGACGAATTAGGATTGTCCTTTGTTGATGCCAACAACAACCTGCGGAGCATGCCGGAGATACTTGGGATACTTCGTGGACGTTTCGGTGAAACATTGGATGCTGCCGAGAAAATGGAATTAACCAAAGCCTTTGGTACTGAGGAAGCTATTAAGCTCATAGATTTACTCTATGGGAAAACAGGAGACTTGCAGAACAATATATTGATGCTTTACGGCAGCATGGGGCAAGGAATTGGTCTAACAACGGAGATGGCAAATAAAATTAATGCCACAGATCCAAGTAAATTTGACATTATCCGGCAGCAGGTGCATAACATTTCCGAGATCTTAGGCAATGCCCTGTCCCCTGCCGTAATGGATATAATTAATAGTGGAGGTCAGATTCTTGGTGTTATTGGCACCTGGGCGCAGAATAACCAACAACTTGCAGGAACAATCATGAAAATTATACTTGCCTTTGGAATTTTAGTTTCTGCATGTGGATTCATAGCCATATCATTTGGTAGTATAGGATTTGTGGTAAGCAAGGCTATTACAATTTTTAAACTACTTGGAGGTAGTATATCTTATATAAAGAGTGGATTCCAGACCCTCCAGATAGTAGCTTTATATGCTGGTGACGGCTTGAGAAAATTTGGAGGCTTTGGACTAAAAGCACTTGGAGCTGTTAAAAATCTTGCACTTGGCATATTCAACTTTGGTAAACAAGCCATATTTGCAGGCATAAAAGCAATACCCGGCTTAATTTCCTCGGTGTGGGGCTTTACCACAGCTCTGCTTGCAAACCCTGTCACATGGATAGTAATTGGAGTTATAGCCTTGATAGCTGCCTTATATTTATTGTGGAAGAATTTTGATAAGGTTAAAGCATTCTTAAGCGGAGCTTTTAGCTCTGCAATAAACAGTGCAATCGGCGCATTTGGATGGTTTAAAGAAACTATAGCATCGGTGCCAAATTCCATATTAGCATTAATAGCTGCATTCGTTCCATTCATAGGAATACCACTTTTAATTTTTAAGAATTGGGACAGCATTAAGCAATTTTTCAGTGATACGTGGAATGGTATACAGGCAAGCTTCGATAACTTTATGACGGGATTTCTTCCTAACATGTTAAACAGCGGTAAAAAGCTTTTGACGACATTTACAGAGGGCATCAAAAGCGTAATAAACAACCCTGTTGAAGCCTTTAAAGGTGGGCTGCAGAAGATAAGAAATATGCTCCCATTCTCCGATGCAAAGGTGGGTCCTCTGTCTAAACTTACATTAAGCGGTAAAAGAATCTTTGAAACCATAACTGTTGGCATGAAGGCAACAAAACTAATGCCACAACAGATTTTCGAAGATGCAATGAACTTCGGGAAAAACTTCTCAGGTGATTCTAGCGGCACTCAAAGCCCAGATACTGGAGCTAAGAAGTCCGGGAGCATACTTCAGGTAATACGTGAAGCCACAAGAAGTGAAAGCAGCACGACAGACAAAACCACTGTAAAGTCAAATGGCAAGAAAATTATAGTCCAAAAAGTTGAATACCACTTCGACATTAAAGATCTAAAAGATATAACTCTCATGAAGAGGCTTCTTGAGGATATGGAGGATATTGATAACTCAATTCCAGATGATGACGATTTGGTAACAGCTTAGGAGGTATCAATATGATTTACGTGGATGATAATTCGGTAATGGTTGGAGGCTGGGTTCTTCCCGGTATCCTCAAAAATATTGAAGTTGAATCAGAGGTTTTATATGAGGAGATTGAGGTAGAAGGACGAACCGACAGACCTAAACAGGTTACAGGATATGCTGATGCAAAAGTATTTATTGACCTTGAATTGAGGGGTAACTCTAAAGAAGAGGTCTTACAGAAGCTTAATAAAATACAACGTATATTTAGAAAGCCGGATGTTAAAACACCCTATGCTTATTATATTGTTAATGATTATATTAATGCTAGGGACATTAATTTGATTGTCCTGAAGAAAGTAACATCTAAGATTGCAGCAGGTGAAGGGCTTAACATTATTGCTAATCTTGAGTTTTTTGAATATATACCTATAACAATTACAGCAAAGTCATCTGCATCCGTGACCAGCTCGGCTGCTTCAACGTCATCTAATGTACAGTTAAATCAGAATTATCAAAATTACTTAGACAACGATCGTGGAGCTGCACCAAAAATAAATGACAAAACTGCAGCTTCACCGTCTATTGACGATAGACGGCTTGCCTTGCAATACAAGAAAGAACTCGAAATGATGAGGTGATAAAGTGAATTTATTTAATCCTCTTATAAAACTTAAGATAGCTTCTTATGAGATAGATGCAGGAGCTGAAGCTGAAATAACCTCAAGTCAGGAAAGTTATTCAGACTGGGCTAAAATTACAATTACTGAAAATTTACTTAGTCAAATAAGCCTGAATAAAGGAAACCTTGTTGATATTGAAATAGGCTATGAGGGGCAATACTTTAATGTGTTTTCAGGTAATATTTCAGGAATTAATTCAAATATATTGACCTGCAGTGATGACATGAAAAAGCTTGAAAAGACCTTCATTACAAATACATTTATTGATTGTGTTCCCCAAGAGGTTATTTATTTCTGTTTGGCTCAAGCTCAAGTTTCAGACAAGGAAATATCTTCAGATAATTTTTCCGTGCGGTCATCACTGCCGGTTGTAAACCAGAACTGTGTTGATGTGCTTAAATTACTTAATAAGCTTTGGAAAATCAATTATAAATTTTATTTCAACGAAAGGGTGTTCTATTGGGGAAGCAAAACGCCGGGTGAAAAGATATATAACTTTGTATACCTTGAGAACATAATTAGCCTCAAATATGAGAATGGCTGGATTCTAGAAGTTGTTGTCTCCCCTTTTATTAAGCATTCAGATTTAATAAATATTGAACATCCTAAATTGACGGGTATCAAGGAGATTAAAAAAATCAAACATACATTCAAGAATGGCTATACAAGGAGTTTTATTTATGTCTGATAATAACACCTTAAAAAGAATTGTAAATAAAATCGTAAAAGAATTTTTTAAGGATAACCCTCCTAAAGAAGAGCTTAAATATGCAAGTATAGTCTCCGGAGGCGGAGGCAAATACAGCATTAAAGTATTAGATGAATATAAGCAGCCTGATAAAAATTATCCTGTAGTACCTAATGTTAGAGATTCATCTGTATATAATGTCGGCGATGTGGTGATAGTTGGAATTCTATATGGGCAATCATACTGTATTTTAAAGAAGGTGACATGATGACAGATATTTTAATCGATGATGATTATCAAATGGCAGTTGCTGCAAATAGAGATGTTATGACTATCTCAGAAATTAAGGAGTTACTTCAAAGCATCAAAATTGAAGCCCGCACCGTTGAAGGTGATTGCTTTTATGATTCTGACTTTGGGTGGAGCCTTCTGGACTTTCTTCAGGCAGAAATTGACGAGCTGACAACTCTTCAGATTCAGCAACGCATAAAGGAAAAGCTTAAAAAGCATACAGAGATAGACCAACAGACGGTGACAATAACTATCACAGAGGAAATGAACATTGTGCATTTCAAGGTAAGATTTGAAATAGCCGGTGAAGAATACAAAATAGAAGTTAATCTTGACCGGGTAAAGGCGGAGGTGGTATAGCTTGGACGAATTGTTAAACAAATTAATTCCACTTCCGGATGAAGATGATCTGGAAGATGAAATAAAAAGTGAACTGAACTCTGAAGGTTTTAAAATAACTAATTTTCGTAGCGGAGGCATCTTCAGGACAATAATAAGAATATTCATAAAAATTTATGTGGAATTGTTGAAGCTTAGTAGAACAATACTAAAGAATTCAACGGTTGGTAGCTCTGAAGGTCCGTGGGTAGATTTGAGAGCTGCAGATTTTTCAAAAATCAGGAAAGCAGCACAACGTACAAAAGGGCAACTTACATTAAGCAGAGCAGCTGCAGGTACACAGATAACTATTCCAAAAGGATATATCTTCAAAACTGAGCCTGACAGCTCCGGTCGGGAGCTTCGGTATGTAAACCTTGAAACAAAAATTATGCTTGGCAGCGAGACTTCCATAAGCATCACAGTAGAAGCAGAATCACCCGGAGCCGAATACAATGTCCCTTCAGGGCAGATTGTAAAGTCTTTGATACATATTGAAGGTATTGAAACCATAACTAACACAGAAGACTGGATTATAAGCGAAGGCTCTGATGAAGAGACTGATGAAAGCTTAAAGCAAAGGACTAAGAATAGTTGGGCAGAATTATCCGGTACTCCTATTAGAGATAAATATAAAAATACTGCTGAGAGTATACCTGGTGTTTTAGTGGCAGAAGTAGATGATCAGCATCCAAGAGGTCAAGGCACAATAGATATAAGTATAATCTCCCCGACAGGAACAGCCTCACAAGCTTTAATTGATAAAGTGACTGAAGCATGCGAAGCAATCAAAGGTCCTTACGACAACCTTATTGTCAAATCAGCTGAAGCTGTTGTAACAGACATAAATGTTAATTTAATAATTCCATCTGCTGCTTCAGATGAAGGACTTATTGAACAGGCAACAACAAGTATAAGCAACCTGTTTATTTCAAAGAGATTAGTCACTCCCAATGAGCTATATAAATCTGATCTGATTTATGTACTCAAGAAAGATATAAACATATTAAAAAATGTGCAAGTACTCACCCCTGCAGATGATGTTGTGCTTACAAGGGGACAGATAGTTACGCAAGGAACTGTAACAATAAATGTAGAAAGGGCATAGCTTATGAAACCATTTGAAAAATATGCTGATTACATGTATTATTTGCTTCACGCTCCTTTCAAAAAAATAAGAAAAGAGCTTAACCAATGGTACATATTGTTTAAGGTCCTTGGCAAATACTTTGATAAAGCAAAAGAATATTTGTTTCTTGCAAGAGAAGCAAGCAGTATTATATCTGCTCCAGATGAGATGTTGCTTCTTCATGGTATGGATAGAGATATGATCCGGCTCAAAGGTGAGTCTATTGAGGATTACAGATATAGACTTCTTATGAAAATGGAAATTGCCAAGCAAGCCGGAACAGTTTGGGGCATACTTCTGACGGCTAAATCATTAGGATATAATGAAACAGAGCTAGTTCCCCTATATCTTACGGATGAGGCTAAATGGGCAGAATTTAATCTATATTTGGCAGGCAGTTATATAAGCAACATAACCGAGTTATCAGTAATAGCTTCGGAAATCAATAAATTCAAACAGGCATCGTCTAAAGCTAACTTAATATTTTTGACTCCAAACGTCGGAAGTATTAGAGTTGCTATTGCTAAAGTTGACGGTGGAATCATTACGAACAGGCAGGTGGTATAAATATGGCATGGGGTGGTTTTATTATAACCAATGCAGGTAGGAATTTGCTTGCAAAAGTACAAGCCGGTGCAATGGCAGAGCTTAACATAACAAGATTTGGAATAGGTGATGGAAATTATTCTGGGTCATACAATACAATAACAAACCTGGTATCTCAAAAACAATCTGTATCTCTAAGAGCAAAAAAGGCAAAGGAACAATATGTAAATATTGAAGGCTACTTCTCCAATGAAAATTTATCTGAAGGCTTTTATTTTCGTGAGTGGGGCATCTTTGCTATGAATGGAGCTCAAGAGATCCTTTATGCATACGACAATGCCGGGGCAGATGCTGAGTATATAGCACCTGACGGAGCTGTCAGATATGAAAAGATGCTAAAAGCTGCATTAGCAATTACGACTGATGTAAATGTAATAATTAATACTTCGGGAGTAATATATGCGACTATAGAAGAGCTAAATAAAAAGGTATCAAAAGGCTGTACCTGGGGCGACTTGAAAGGTGATATTTAATGATACAGATAGAAAATGTAGAATTAAGTAAAAGCTCGGTTCAAACAAATGAAGTATTTATAATAAAGATAACTGTCAGTGAAGTTTTAGGGACATGGGCAGATATAAAGCCGGAGGATTGGCAGACTTTCAAAGGTAAAACTTGGGGAACTGCAAAATCAAACACATGGTTAAATTTATATAAATGGCAGCACTTAATAAACAAAACATGGGACGCAATAAAAAGGAAAATATTTTA
Source organism: Sedimentibacter sp. (assembly GCA_032059885.1). GTDB lineage: Bacteria > Bacillota > Clostridia > Tissierellales > Sedimentibacteraceae > Sedimentibacter. Next base: position 14,164 of record DAMBZP010000030.1, on the reverse strand, counting down.
ATTTAAGGAGGTAAAAATGTCGGTAGATACTGTAAAAATAAATCTTAATGGAACAAATTATAATTTAACCTACAATAGTAGTTCCGGCAAATGGGAAGCTACAATAACAGCTCCAAGCAATACAAGCTGGAATCAACCAAATAATAAATATGGAATTACTGTTACAGCAACAGATGATGCAGGAAACAGCACGGTAAAAGACAGAACTGATTCGACTTTAGGAAGTGCCCTGCAGTTAAGAGTTCTTGAAAAAGTGAAACCTACGGTGGCTTTGACTTCTCCATCGTCCGGCGCAAAGGTAACAAGCTCCAAGCCGACTTTTGTTTTTCAACTTAGGGATTCCGGTTCTGGCATAAAAATTTCTACATTAGCTTTAAAAATAGATGGAGGTACTGCAGTTAGCAATGGTTCACCGGGCATGACTTGTACAAGCGTATCAGGTGGATATGATTGTTCATATATTCCTCCAACTGCATTGGGAGATGGTGCTCATACTGTAACAATACAAATATCGGATAATGATGACAATACTTCTAATCTTTTATCGTCTGCATTTACTGTAGACACGGTACCCCCTGCACTTAATGTAACCGCTCCTCAGGAAGGATTGATAACAAATAATGCCTCACTGACAGTATCAGGAACTACAAATGATACTACATCTTCACCGGTTACCGCTACAATCAAACTAAATGGTGTAGACCAAGGAACGGTTACAGTCTCATCAGGAAGCTTCAGTAAGGCAATTACTTTAGCTGAAGGCAACAATACAATTGTTGTCAGGGTTACAGACGCAGCAGGTCTGTATTCTGAGATAACAAGGACAGTTAAATTAGATACGGTTGCACCTTCAATTACTGCAGTTACCTTAGTTCCTAATCCGGTGGATTCAGGAGCGACATTTGTAATTACGGTAACTGTGAGTGATTTATAATGAAGCTGATTGGATATGTGGACGGGATAGAAGTCAATTTTGATTTCTATCCTCCAGATACTTTCAAAGCAATAATACCTAAAAAGTTAGACGGTAAATACATACTTGAATTACAAGCTGAAGACGATGCAGGAAACATAGACTGTTCAACAGGTATGTATATTTACATAGATTTTCAGCACATGAAAATCAAAGTGTTAAGCAGCAAGTATCAATTTAAAAAAGATGCCAACAACCTTAGATATAAAAAGATTGATAATATTTTTAGTTCTAAGGAACTGGATAGCAAACTAACCTTTAAGAAAAGCTGCAGTCCATATAGTTATAAGGAGCTGATAATATGACTTTACAGTTAGGAGAAATTAGAGAAGTCGGAATTGAAGTAATCAATCAAATTTCTGAGGACTTTATAATAGAAGCAGCGGAGTATCAAATAATTTCAAAAGAAGGAACAGAAATTGAACAAGGGTTTCCTACAATAAATGGACATAAATTAATAGCTTTATTTAGTGCGGTTGAAAAAGGTGCATTTTATATAATATTCAAATACCATATCGGACCCGAAATATTAAAAGCACGTATTTCAGTGGAGGTGACAAATTAAAAATGGAATTAACAACGAATCTTAAATTAAAAAAACCTAGTTATGAAGATGGTGCAGACATAGCAGTAATAAACGAAAACATGAATGTAATTGATGAACAAATTGAAAACTTAGGTGTTCAATCCTTAGTAAATTCCGGCTATTATTCTACAGGTACATGTTCCTCTATTGTAAGGGAAAGACTTAGCCTAGGTTTTACAACTGGAAGGTTTTCTACATCCAAATTATCAGATATGCCCGTGGGAGGAATTGTAGTATTTTATTCGCATCTAGCTGCATCAAGCGGTGTATGGTGTGAATTATACGGCAGTGATGGAAATATATATACTGCAAGAATTAATAACAATGACGGCTCTTACCTTGTTCAATGGGATTTAATGACAGACAAAACACAACTTGAGAAGTTTACGACTTATGGCATTACATCTATAACAAATGCAAATGACTTTCCAAATGGATGCTGTTCAGGATGTAATATACTAAATGCTCCCAACACAGAATGTTATTTTTTCGAAACATATGTTTCTGGCGAATATGGATGGCAAATAGCGTATCTGATGTCAAATGCAAAGAATATATATATAAGGTCAAAGGTATTAAACTGGCAATCGTGGGAAAAGATCTTAACAGATAAACAAACTGATTTTGCTGTTTTAACATTGCAAAATGGTTGGTCTGGTAATTTATACTTTGGGAAAAATCAATTAAATCAGCTTATACTTGCGGCTGCTTGGTTAATTCCAGGTACTACTGCATGGGGAACAACAATAGGCATATTACCTGCAGGTTATAGACCACTGTACAATACTCCAATTGATATATATCACACTACTGGAAAAGTAGTCAAAGGTTTAGTAGTCCTATCTGATGGAAAGATAGCAATTTATAACCCTGGACCTACTGAGTTACCAACTAGTGAGGCAGCAATGATTAATAGTATAGTAAACTTATATTAAGGAGGTTGCTAAAATGTATGATAATTATAATCAACTTGATATGGTAGCATTGATTGATTTAAATGATTTTTTTATAGAGGATGTCGAAAGAAAGAATCTAAAGCCCGACAGTAGATATGTAGAAACCCGTTGTCCATCTGGACTGTATCATCCTCGTTGGACAGGTACGGAGTGGATAGAAACAATGACTGAAGCGGAATATATTGCAACCCTTCCGAAACAGCCGGAAAGGGAGCCGACAACAGAAGAACGGTTAACACAACTTGAAACATTAGTTGTAAACAATATTTCAAATCAAATAGAAAATCAAATTTTGAAAGGGGAATCATAACATGCCAAGTATTTATTTTAAATTGCAGGAAAGGGTAATAAAAAGCAAACTCAACACAAAAGAGGTTAATCAAAAGAATGTTGCACTGTGGCAGACGGTAGGATTACTTACAGACCAGGAATTCATAGACCTTATGGTACTGATTGACAGCGAATATCCGGACGAGCCTGCAGAATAGGGAACAAAAGAAAAATTTAGCTCTCTACGAAAAGGGGAAATAAATGTATGGAATTGAGATATATTTGTGAAAATTGTGAATATGCTATTCTTTTAGAAGAAGGTGATTTGATGTGCGAAATTAAAAATGAACTGGTTAATCCTGAAGGTAACTGCGAAAATATTTTAATGTAGCAAATTTTCAAGAAAAAACTTTAAAAAGGGTTTAAAGGAGCTTTAAACAATGTTTAAATGCTCTTTTTAAATACAAAAAAATAATAGGAGGTCATTTAAAATGACAAAGAAAGAATTTCAACAAAAATATGATCAGGAGATCAGAACTTTATCAAGAGAAAAGGATGTAGATATGGGTGTAGCAACTGATATGCTTATAGCTCATAGCAGAAACAAGGACAAGGCTCCTGAAGAGCTTAGCAATGAAGCGTACTACTACAATTTCACTGGCTCTGAAGAGCTTAACCATGAAGAGCTTGCTGAAGACATCAAAGCTCTTGAAGATGCCCTTGAAATTCCAAAATTAATTTAAGATAGAGTTAAGATAGAGCCTTCGGGCTCTGTTTTACTTTTGAAGAAAGAAGGTGGTAACATGGAAATAAAGAATTTACCTCATGATGAATGTAGAGTAACAAGTAACTTTGGTCCAAGAAATTTATTAGGCTTAACCTATCATAATGGAATAGATATAGGCGCAAAGATACCAGGAAAAGAAGGCGACAATATATATGCTGTAGCAGATGGTATAGTAAGAGTATCAAAACCAAATCTTACTGCAACCGGCTATGGGTATTATGTTGTAATTGAACATTCAGATTTCTGTACCTTATATGCTCATTTGCAAAAATTAGAAGTATCAGTCGGGCAAAAAATAAAAGCCGGACAGGTCATTGGACATATGGGAAATACAGGAGGTTCGACTGCAGCTCACCTTCATTTTGAAATTAGAAATTGCTTATACGGAGATCCGTTTTGGACTAAATCTGGTGACAGATATACAAAATGTATTGATCCACTACCTATAATTGAAAAGTTCAAGGAAGGACAAGGAAAAATGAAGGATATCGAAGGAAGATGGTCAGAAAAAGACGTAAAAGAGGCTGTTTCAGATGGTGTATTTGCCGGGTATCCTGATGGTACTTTCAAACCTGAAGAACCTCTTACAAGAGAACAAGCTGCAGTTTTGTGGTGCAGAATAAAAAAATTGATAAATGCTTAAAAACTTATGCGGTGGCGGAAGTGGAAGACGCAGTGTAACGGTGTATACAATGGCTCTTGATAATAGAGCGCTGAGTACCCAGCAATATCGGGCATAAACGAGATACCATGAAAATTATCGTGCAAGGTTCGATTCCTTGCCCGCATTATAAAAAAAAGAAAAACAAAAATAAAAATCACAGAATTTGAATAAGGAAAGGTGATTTTTTTAAAGTGAATAGTTTTATTGGATGGATAGGAGGCAAAAAGCTTCTAAGAGAAAAAATAGCAAATGAATTCCCTAAAGGGAAAATAGAAAGATATGTTGAGGTTTTTGGTGGGGCTGCATGGGTACTATTCCATAAGGATAGACATGCAAATCAAGAAATTTACAATGATTACAATTCAGAGCTTGTAAATCTCTTTAGGTGTGCAAAATATCATAGGCAAGAACTACAGAGAGAGCTTCAATACTTTCTGAACTCACGAGAAATGTTTCAGGACTTTTTACAGCAGTATCAAACAAGAGGAATGACCGATATACAACGAGCCGCACGATACTTTATGCTGATAAAAACAAGTTACGGTGCAGACATCCGTTCTTTCGGATGCATCAAAAAGAACATAGAAAATGCAGTAAAATATCTTGAAGCTATTGAAGAAAGATTAAAAACAGTTATAATAGAAAACAAGGACTTTGATGGTATTATAAAGACCTATGACAAGTCAGATAGCTTATTTTATTTTGATCCTCCGTATTTTGGAACAGAAAAATATTATTCGGTTGATTTTAGCACAGAAGACCATTACAGGTTGAAGGCGTCCATAGATGGCATTAAATCAAAATTCATACTATCATACAATGATAGCGACATAATAAGAGAGCTTTATAAAGGATATAATATAATAGGACTCGACCGTAATGATAGCTTAAACAACCGGAACAGCAGCAGGCGATACAATGAATTATTGATTAAAAATTATTAGTATTATTTTTTTACACACATCATATCGTATTTCGATATTACATATCATATTATGCTATGATATAACAATGTTTCAAATAAAGGTGATATAATTTTCCTACTATTGATGGAGGATATATCACATGATTAGAATAAAACTATCAGAAATTCTTGGCAGAAGAAGAATGACACAAGCTGAATTAGCAAGGAAAACTGATATAAGACCAAATACAATATCGGATTTATATAATGAACTTACTGTTCATGTAAATTTAAAGCAATTATATAAAATCTGTAAGGTATTAAAATGTGATATAACTGATATATTAGAAATTGAAGATGAAAAAAAGTGAACTAAACTAACATAGATTCCTATAAATATAAATAAAAAACTTGCAGTTGTTTTCTGGAAAAATTTCTGCAAGTTTTTTGCAAATTATCGTGGTTATTTTTGCAAAATAAAATGGCGAGCTACATTGTATTAATAAAGATTTTGATTGGATAATTGAAGGTAAAGAAATTAAAAAAAGAATAAAGTGTGATGATATAATTTTTCAAGAATTAAAAAAACAGTGTCAAACATTTACGGATGTTTATGGAAGAGAACCTGGTAAAGGCGATCCCATTTTTTTTGAACAATATTTAATGTCAGACAAAGAAAATGAAAAAATAATGTTAGATATATTAACACAAATAAATGTGAGCCCAGATATTATTTATGCCTATCGTAAAACACAACGATTAGTGACGGAACAAAATATAAACAAATTAACGGATTTAGAGCTAAAGGAATGGCAGGATGCAATAGACGAATATAATCATTTAATTAAAAACAACAATGATAAAAATAAACTGTTAATGAATTTAACAGAATCTATAATAGCTATCGAACAAAAATTAGAAAAATTATTACTAATTTTTTCATTAATAATTTTTAGGTGTGGGGAGGTAGATTTTAACGTAGATAATATTAGGCAGGATCTTAAAATAGAGGATTATATTTTATTTTGTATTACAAAAACTTTTAAAACTTTAAAATCTATTATCAACCTGATTCATAGAGAATTAATTGAAGATGCCTTAATATTATTACGGACAATCTATGAATCTTACTTGAACATTATTTTTATACTTCATAAACCTCAAAAACTTAATGATTTAATTGCACAAGCCGGTTTAATGATGGGGACACATGAATATGCACTAAATAAAAAAGGTAAAGAGGATAGAAGGATAATAAAGGACAAGGTTTCAGGAGCTGAGTTTGACGGTACAATATCGACTTATCAAAAGGTATTAAATAGTGATTTTCAAGAGGACATTGATATACATAATTTTATGTATGAATATTTATCTAGTTTTACTCATCCTAGTATTTTTACAATAGAAAATTATTTTGTTGGCAATAAATTTAATCCAAGCAAACCAAATGACACGTATGAAATAGTTATGTTGTGTATTTTTATAAGTGCTATAATATTGGATGAATTGCAATATATTGTTTCTTTTGATGAAGTTAGCAGGCAAGATATTAAAAAATTTATTATGGAAATAAAACCTTTGTTAATTAAATTGTTTAACGACTTAATAGATAATCAGACACAAGGAAAGTTAATCCCATTATTACTGGAACGTACATATAAAATTAATTCAAGATAAAATAGTTATTTTAATATGTGCTTGATTTAGCATTCTTAGTATAAAATAGATTGTGGTAAATTAAATATAATAATAAATCAGGAGTAAGAGATGCCATTTTCAGAAAAGATTAAGCTTGAGGCTAAAATGAAGTCGAGATTCAGATGCTGCGTATGTTACAAGCCGTTTGTAGAAATACACCATATTGTTCCAGAAATGAATGGAGGTTTAGATACCATTGATAATGCAGCTCCTTTATGTGCTTCTTGCCATGATATTTTTGGAGGAAATCCGGAAAAAAGAAAACAAATTAAGCAAATGAGAGATCATTGGTGGGATATGATGGCAAAATGGGAAACAAAATTATTAGCAAAAAATGATTTTAACTCTCTGGATATGATTGAACATAATCCGGATAATATAAACCGGCTTAAAGATAGAGGTATAGCAATATATCATTTCGTTTTTAAAAATGAAAACTTTGAGAAAAGTGCACAAATTATTTTTGATTTGGTAAGAAAGGCACAGGAAAATTCACCTAACCAAAAACGAATACTTTATTTAGACATTGAAGGACACAAAAACAAAAAAGGTGGATTTGATAATGGTATGTTTGAATTGCAAAGGCATTTTATTTTAGGTTTTTTAATGCCTTATTTAAGTGAAGTACATATGCCATTATTAGTTGTAAAAAATACCAAGATACAAAGAAATGATTTACCAGACGAACTGAAAATATCTGATAAAAAACAAATGAATATAAAAGAAATTAGGAAAGCAGAAATGATATATATAGCTGATGAAGATGTGCTTATATAGAGATAGCTACTCTTTAGATATTGAAAATACCCGCTGCATGGCATATAATGGATTAAGATATTAGATAAATCTGTTTGAAGCAGGTCGTAATTATGAGAGCAGTTATAGATGCGAAAGTTGTGCCGGAAACAGGGGAAATAATAGATTTCGGAGCTATAAGGTCAAGTGGTAAGAGTATGCATGATGCTTCTTTGAAAGTTGTCAGGAGGTTTCTTCAGGAATTTGATTTTTTGTGTTATTATTCTGTTTTATGACCGTTGAAATTATCAAATTTGGAATAGATTAAGCATGTTACTTACATAATTAGAGAACAAAATGGATTTTGAAAAATTATATAAAATGGCAAATGCTACATTGAACCCACGCAAACTTTCTAATAGTTCATATGATAGCTCAACGTTATCAATAGATATTAAAGCTACCTAATTCCAATTTGATTATGAGTACAAAGTACAATCGTCGAAATTATTGAAAATACCCCCTGACGCTAAGGGGGTACCAGGATCGACGGTCATCAGAATTGCAGCAACAAGGCACGTTGAGGTGGTGATAATGATGATGTATTGTGGTTTTGGAGCAGAAAATAAGCAAAAAATAGAGTAAAAATTGGACGTTTTTAGCCCCGTTTTTTAGCCTATTCCACAGATGACATCAAGCAAAACATAGATGAAAAGAGAAAATTCAGAGGATGAGCGGCACAAAAACCGTCCGTCCTCTTTTTCATATAGACAGCCTTGCCATAGAAAAAGCATTCGATTTTGAGCAATACACCATATGAAAATACCGAATTTGAAATGCAACTGATTCTCGGATTCACACTTCACAGGAGTGGAATGGTCGTGAGCCGGTTTGCATACAGTGCCTGCGACTGTGACTGAGGTGCTGCACTTTTAAAGGTAGAAAGAAAAAATGTACAAACCCTGCAGGCTGCGTCTGCCTGCGGGAGCTACTTGTGGCGGGCTGTGTCCCCTTTGACGAGCTGCTGCGCATATTTACCGCAGAAGTACGGGAGCACCTCTTTGTGAGCCGTGTGTCATGCCGGTCGGCAAACCAGCAGACGTTATTCTCTGACAGCCGACATTTCCAATGTTTTGAGAGGCACTGAAGGGAACTTGCGAAAATGCCCGACGAGAGCGCATAGTGTGCTGCTCTGTACCTATTGACCTCCAATTTGTTTCTCTGGAGCAAAGCGGAGGGAGAGATAGAACCGGATTTGATTGATTTTTCAGCCATCCAAATCCATGGCGTGGACTTGGATGGTTATGTTTTGTTTTATACAGCTAAAGATTTATACAAGGGAACGAAACATATCAGCCTTTCGGAACTGACGGATCCAGTCCGCTGACTGCTAATGCGTATCCACGTGATGAAGAAGGAAGGTTTCCAGACTATCCTGAAGAAATCAGTTCCTATGAGTTGTGCGTCTATGAAGCCTTGGTCAGAAAGACGATTGAAAAGGTCACGGTGTACAAAGAAAAGTTTCTGGTGGGATTTAAAGCGAGTATCAATTTGGATGTGAAGCGAGGATAAAAATGAACACCTTGTAGTAATGCAGGATGCTTTCTTTAAAGGATTGAAAGTAGCTTTTAAAAAGATTATAATAAACATGACATACAGATGTCGTGATTTGTGTGATATATTTATTATGGTCGAAAGGAAAAGATATGAAGATAGACAGATTGATTGGGATTTTGTCCATATTACTACAAAGGGAAACAGTAACAGCTCCCTATTTAGCAGAACAGTTCGAGGTTTCCAGACGAACAATTAATCGTGATATCGAGAATTTGTGTAAAGCAGGAATCCCTATTGTGACAAAGCAGGGAGTAAATGGCGGTATTTCCATTATAGACAATTATAAATTGGAACGCACGCTCCTTACAAATGCAGAGATGCAGGATATACTTGCAGGACTTAGGAGTCTCGATAGTATTCATGGAACAAATCGATATGGACAGTTAATGGAAAAGCTGGCAGCAGGCACATCTGACTTTATGACTGGTAATCAGTCTATTTTGATTGACTTATCTTCGTGGTATAAAGAATCCCTTGCACCCAAAATTGAGTTGCTTAGAAATGCAATCGATCACTGCAGAGAAGTGAAATTCAGATATTATGCTCCGCATGGAGAAAGTGAGAGATGTATCAAGTCTTATTATCTCATATTTCGCTGGTCAAGCTGGTATGTGTGGGGATGGTGTCATGCAAGAGAAGATTTTCGTCTGTTTAAGCTGAATCGAATAGATAATCTGGTGCTGTCTGAAACTGTTTTTACGAAAGAATCCGTACAACTGCCTGATTTGTCAAATGAACGCATCTTTCCTGGTGGGATTCGTGTAAAAGCATTGTTTGATGCACGCTGTAAATGGCGTTTAGTTGAAGAGTTTGGTCCTCATTGTTTTGAAGAACAAGTGGATGGAAAATTGCTTTTTCAGGTGGATTACACAGATAAAGAAAATCTCATCACGTGGATTTTAACTTTTCAGGAGCAGGCGGAACTTTTGGAACCTCAGGACATCAGAAATGAAATACGGCAAATAATAGAGAAAATGAAAGATAGGTATTCGTGATGGAATATATACAGCTTACAGAAGAAAATATAGAAAAAGAACATATTTGCTGTGCCATATCAAGCAATAAAGATCCGCAGGTGATTGCTAAAAAAGAATGGCTTAAGGAGAGAAGGCAGGAAGGTCTTGTGTTTCTAAAAGCAGACATCAGGGGAAAATGCTTCATTGAGTATATTCCTGCCGAAAGCGCATGGGGTCCGATACAGGCAGATAATTATATGCATATTAACTGTTTTTGGGTTTCCGGTTCCTGCAAAGGACATGGATATGCAAATGATTTGCTGGATAGATGCATTGAGGATGCTAGGCAGAAAGGAAAAGCAGGAATTACGGTCATTTCTTCAGCTAAGAAGAAACCATTTTTATCTGATCCACAATATCTTGCGCATAAGGGGTTTCAGTTAGCAGATACGGCAGCACCATTTTATGAACTGCTGTACTTGCCTTTTACGCTACAGGCGAAGATCCCTAGATGGAAGGAATGTGCAAAAGCAGCAAAAAATGATTTGGAGGGCTTTTCTGTATACTATACAAGCGGCTGTCCTTTCACAGCAAAATATGTGCCAATATTAGAGCGGTGTGCAGTAGAGAATCATGTGCAGCTTACAACAATTAAAATTGACAACAGGCAGAAAGCACAGAGTGCTCAGTTTGCATGGACAAATTTTGCATTGTTTTATAATGGAGACTATGTCACCAATGAAATACAAAATGAAACAAAGCTCCAAAGATTAATAGAACAGATAAGGGGCGTTGAAAAATGAGATTAGATGGTTTTGGAATTATGGTAGACGATATGCCGACAATGGTTCGATTTTATCGAGATGTGCTTGGATTTGAAATCAAAGAGGATGAGAATACATCTAATGTGTTTTTGGAGAAGGATGGTACGCTTTTTCTTCTCTATAGAAAATCAGATTTTGAGAAAATGACAGGAAGAAGCTTTTCCTATGCGAAAGGATTAAATGGTCATTATGAAATCGCATTATCTGTTTCGCGTTATGCTGATGTGGACAGAGCGTTTGAGTCAGTAGTGAAATCTGGTGCACAGGCTGTGATGCCGCCAACAACGGAACCTTGGGGACAACGCACCTGTTACATTGCTGACCCGGAGGGGAATTTGATTGAGATTGGTTCTTTTAAGGAGGAATAAGTGAGATGGCGACTAAGAAGGAATATTTAAACTTCATATGGGATCAGTTATCCGGACTATCTGAAATCACATATCGAATGATGATGGGAGAATACATCATTTATTATCGAGGGAAAATTGCGGCTTATGTATGTGATGACCGTTTTTTAGTGAAACCTGTGGACAGTGTAAAACGAATGCTTCCGGATGCGCCTCTTGAGCCGCCCTACGAGGGGGCAAAAGATATGGTTTTGGTTGAGGACCTAGACAATAGGGAGTTTATGGAGAAATTGTTTGATGCAATGTATGAGGAACTTCCGTCACCGAAGAAAAAGAACAGGGGGCAATATTATGGCATTTGATTTTAAGAAGGAATATAAGGAATTTTATCTTCCGCCGAAGAAGCCAGGCATTGTAACCGTGCCAGCTATGAATTATATTGCAGTTCGCGGCAAAGGGAACCCCAATGATGATAATGGTCAATATAAAGGAGGTATCGGATTGCTTTATGGTATTGCATTTACCATTAAGATGAGTTATAAGGGAAGTCATAAAATTGATGGGTATTTTCAGTATGTGGTGCCACCGTTAGAGGGATTCTGGTGGCAGAATGGAATGGCAGGAATTGATTATAAACACAAAGAAGATTTTAACTTTATTTCTGTGATTCGCCTTCTGGATTTTGTTACAAGGGAAGAATTTGACTGGGCTGTAGAAGAAGCAACACGGAAGAAGAAGTCTGATTTTTCCAAGGTGGAATTTTTTACTTATGATGAGGGAGAATGTGTGCAGTGTATGCATATTGGCTCTTTTGATGATGAACCACAAACGATTGCTGCCATGCATGAGTATGCCCGGCAGCGGGGTTATGAACTTGATATTACTGATACACGCTACCATCATGAAATCTACCTGTCTGATCCAAGAAGATATGAAACGAGTAAACTGAAAACCGTTGTGCGACATCCAATCAAGAAAAATATTTGATACAGGAAATCAAAAACACCTCTCAAGGTTAATTACTTTGGGGGGTGCTTCGTTATTTAAGAATCGTATCTTATATAAAATCACAGCAATACTATATTGTGGTTATCAACCAAAGGTTTTATTAACTGTAAAATTGCAAAATTTATGCAGCATGAAGTTTTTTAATTAAATAATATATCGAAAAATGGAAGCCAGTATGATATTATATCTATAAAACTAATGAATTTTAAATGAAATGATTGATATGTTATAAAATCCATGTAATATGGTTAAGGATAGTACTATTGCAATGCAGATGATAAATGGGGGGATAATGATGACTATTGCAATTATATCATCTATTAAAGATGAAAATGAAAGAAGTTTTATTGAAGAATTGTATATAAAACATAGCAAGGCTATGTGGAAATTTGCAATGAGTTTAACAAAGAATGAAGATGAGGCTGATGAATTAATTCAAATTTCTTTTGAAAAGATAATAAGATGCATTGATGCTGTGAAAAAAATAAATTGTTGCAAAATGAATTCTTATATGGTCTCTATAGTTAGGAATTCTTATTATACACTTTTATTAAAAAAATATAAAGAAAAAGAGAACATAAAAGACATAGATATTGGCGAGTTAGCTGATTTAGAGGCACATGATGATTATGAAAGTGTGCTGGAAAGAAATAGTACATCTGATATTATATCCGCGTTAGAAAATATGCCTGACAAATATAAGATGGTTCTGAAGTTAAAGTTTGTTCATGAGTTTAATGATGAACAGATAGCTAAGACTATATGTGTACAAACAAACAGTGTTAGGATGTATAAAACAAGAGCATTAAGAATGCTGGCAGATAGGCTGAATGGGAGTGAATGTAATAATGAAAAATAACTTTAATGATGAATATGGGAAAATCTTACTCAGAAAAGCTGCAATAATCTTATCTGAAGAAGATGAAAAAATATATGAAAAATTTCAAAACGATGAAACTATTGTTAATCCAAATCAGGAAAAATTAGACAAGAAGATACTTGGAATGATAAAGGACTATGAAAAAAAGGAGAAAAGAAAGAAAAATAATAGGATATTAAAAAGAGTTGCATTAAGAGTTGCAGTTTTTATTGCTATACTAACGATAGGTTTTGCAATAACATTTGCTACCGTAGAGGCATTTAAAATAACAGTTATAAATTTTATTATAGAACAAAAAGATAAGTTTTCGATAATTTCATTACCAGAGAGTAATAATGTTTCTGTACCAGCGGAGTTAAAAGGTAGATATTACCCTTATTATTTGCCAAGGGGATATGAAATTGAAAGTACGTTTGTTGATGATAGTGGAGTAGAGATATTATATATTAATAAGAATAACGAAAAAATTAATTACTGCTATTTTGATAAAGATGCAATGGCAGGAATAGATACAGAGAATAGGATAGAAACAAGTGTACTTATTAATGGGATAAAAGGGAGCATGTTTAGTAAAAATAGACATAATATCCTGGCATTTAGTTTAGATGAATACATCTTTATAATAGAAGGAAACATTACACAAGAAGAAATGATTAAAATTGCAGAAAGCATAAAAAAATAGTTAATATAAAAATAAAAGTTGTAAATAATGATGCAGCTTTTATTTTTTTTAAAAATAATGTTGCAAAAAAAAAATAGAAATAGTCTATATATTTGGAGACCCAAATAATAATAGTGAAAGTGCAGGGGGGTGATCTTATTTAGCAGTACTATAAAGTATTTTCATTTATTTATTATTAAGTAACGTACAATTAATTAAAAAAAACAAAAAGGAGTTATCTATGAAAACTATATCAAAATTTGTCTTAGTATTTATCTTAATTTTCGCTTTATCTGTA
>DAMBZP010000029.1:24483-24808 GCA_032059885.1 Sedimentibacter sp. | reverse complement strand
GCAGATGACAACAACCCCGTCCCCTTGACACCCTATTACTGCGCATCCTTGACCGCTGCTGGTTTGTCAATTCCCATTGTCATCAATATACGTGTCAGAATGCAATGGCGTTCAAAGATGTTTTCAGCAACGGATTTTCCCAATTCAGTAAAAATCAAATCATGGTCAATTTTTTTCAGATAGCCCTTTGCACAAAGGTTTTTAACGGCTTTTGTGACACTTGGCTTGGAATGCTCAAGGTAATTGGCAACATCAATAGAACGGACGGAGCCCATACGCCTGGCTAAAATGTAGATTGCTTCTATATAGTCCTTTTCTGAACGAC
>DAMBZP010000029.1:0-24473 GCA_032059885.1 Sedimentibacter sp. | reverse complement strand
CGACTTTACTTTAACATAATGTCACCTCTTTCAAGCAGGTTATGCGTCAATTTTTCTTTTCTCTATAGATCAATTCCAAGAAGAGATTTTGCCAGCAGCCCGATTACAAAAGAAATTGCCGCAACTCCAAGGCTGATTCCTGCCATTTCCACGAAGCGGCGGAGAAACGGTAGGTCCTGCGCGATGGAAATATAAAAATTAAACAACAGAATGATAAGTACGACGGTTACCAGCATAATTCCGAGAGCAGACACAGACATGCTGCCGGGCAGAAGTAAAAAGGGCAGAACCATAAGAGCTACAGTGATCATATAGGCCATGCCTGTATACAAGCTTGACTTCATGGCGTTCGGATTTCCAGCCGCACGCTCGGCCAGATAATTGGACGCCGCCATAGAGAGTGTTGCCGAGACTCCGGTTATAATAGCAGACAGGGCAACCAGACGGGTGTTAGCAAGAGCAAATGTAAGACCGGCAATCGTACCTGTAAGTTCCACCAGCGCATCGTTCAGTCCCAGAACCATGGAGCCGATGTAATGGAGCCGTTCCTCATCAACCATTGCCATAAGACGGCTTTCGTGTTCCTCTTCTTCATCTATGAGCGCTCGTGCTTCGGGGATTTCTTTTTCGATTAGGCGCAGTTCTTCAATACCAAAATCTTCGCCCTTTTCAAGGAACTTAATGGTAAATGTATCTCCCAACACTCGGCTGAGCATTTTAAAGAATGTCAGCTTAAGTTTGTTTGGAAGAATATCCTCGTTCGTATAACCTTTCCACACTTCATAATGATTTCGTTCTGCTTCTGATATTTCAAGCAAAACAGTTTTATTGTTTTCGTCTTTCTGCCGTTCTGCAATATACGAATATAAAATACTGCCTGTGATTTCATCTTGCTGCATTTCTAAAATCTGCTGGTACACGGCCGGGGTCAATGAATTTTTCATGGAATACAACCGCTCTCTTTCTTTTTTAAATAGTTAATTCCTGGCTCTCTCCATTCATATTGGAGCATACGGCTTTAGCATCCTCCAGATAGTAAATCTCAAACAGACCATCGCCGACAGAATACATATTCTTCAGCCCGGGCATAACCTCAAGTGCCATAGCCTGTGTTTCAGGTGAAGTTGCAAAAATTGCTTTGCCGCAGATACGGAGTGTGTTTCCTTCGCCATCATAGCAGGCAATTTCAACCCTTGGATTGGAAGCAAGCTGTCTGCACATATCCTTTTTGTTGCAGGTTTGGAAGGCAAGCTTACCTCCGCAGTCCATTACAAAACCTATGGGTCGTACATGAGGCTGGTCACCATCTGTCGTAGCCAGATAATACACGCCTGCTTTGTTTAAAAAATCTAATACTTCTTTCATCATTTAATCTCCTTTAAAAAATGTTTTAGTTTTTATTTATAGTATGATTATAATACATTATAAGAATTATACAAGAACGCAGAAAAAACTAATATAGTAAGTAAAAACATACCATAAAAATAATAGAATGATAACAACTCAGCTTATTTTTAGCACAATATGGGCATAGCATAATAATTATTAATATTTAATTTCTGATATTTATTGACTCAATTAAGCGTCTAAAGTATAATGAATCGAAGGTAACTCTTTAAATTTTATTAAAAGGAAGTGAAACAATGGACGATAATTCATGGAGTCAGAGTGATGGCTTCAATTCCCGACATGAAAACACATATCAATTGGCAGGCGGTTATTACAGGTTGTTGTCCATTGTGTATATACACTGATGGTCTGATTACCTATGTATTTTTGCCGTCTTTTGGGCGGCTTTTTGATTTTTTGTGTGTTCATTGGGAAAAAATAAAAAAGAGAGAGGATGATTTCAATGAGCATTATGAAAAGAAAAGCTGCTGGCAGAAATATTCAAAAAAACAAATATAATACCGAAGAAAAGATTCGTTCCTATGCTTTCCTGCCGCAGGATGAGCTGCTTGCAAGCCTGTCATCTGCATATACGGGGCTGACAAGAGGGGAGGCTGAAGAAAGACAGAATGAATTTGGAAGGAACGTAATTACCGCAGGCAGCAAAAATACAACACTGCATAGATTGAGGGAATCCGTAGTAAATCCGTTTAATATTATTTTGTTGTTTATTGCGGGCATCACTTATTTCACAGACGTAGTCGTATCATCAAAACCGGACTATCTGACGGTTACTATAATTTTATCTCTGGTTTTTTTGTCCAGCATGGTTGCGTTTATACAAGGGGAAAGATCCAATTCCGCTGCAGAAAAGCTGTCAAATATGATTTCTAACAAAACAGATGTCTGGAGAGATGGAAAGCTTACCGAAATTCCAATGGATGAAGTGGTTCCAGGTGATATTGTCCGGCTTTCTGCCGGAGATATGCTCCCGGCCGATGTGCGTTTTTTAACTACAAAGGATATGTTTGTGGCTCAGGCTGCTTTGACAGGTGAATCAAACCCTGTAGAAAAATTCAGCGATATAAAGAATAGTGCAGGCGAGGGGCTGACAGATTTAAGAAATATAGGCTTTATGGGTTCTAATACAGTAAGCGGCAGTGCCACAGCTGTTGTATTGTCCACAGGCAACAACACATATTTCGGTTCAATGGCAAAGTCCCTGTCCGGCGACAGGGCAAAAAACAGTTTTGAGTGCGGTGTGGATTCGGTCAGCAAGCTCCTGGTTCGTATGATGATGGTCATGGTTCCTATTGTTTTTCTAATTAATGGAGTATCTAAGAATGATTGGTCCGGTGCATTATTTTTTGCTATCAGTATTGCAGTAGGGCTTACGCCGGAAATGCTTCCTGTTATTATGGTTTCAACTCTGGCAAAGGGGGCTGTTTCCATGTCCAAACACAAGGTAATTGTACGTAATCTCGGTGCAATACAGGCATTTGGAGAAATGGATATACTCTGCACAGATAAAACAGGGACATTGACCGAGGATAAGATTATTCTGGAAAGATATATGAACCTTCATGGGGAGGATGATACTCGTATTCTGCGCCACGCTTACCTCAACAGCTATTTTCAGACAGGTCTTAAAAATTTGATTGATCTCGCTATTATTAATCGTGCTCTGCAAAATGGACTGAATAATATATTGAGTAATTATACCCGTATTGACGAAATACCTTTTGATTTTTCAAGACGCAGAATGAGTGTTGTTTTAATGAATAAGGACGGAAAGCGTCAGCTTATTACAAAAGGAGCAGTAGAAGAAATTGTTGCAATTTCATCTTATGCAGAGATTAATGGCCGTGTCCTGCCGATGGATGAAGAAATCAGGCGCATTGCTTTGGAGACATATGAAAAATACAATGCCGATGGATTGAGGATGGTTGCGGTGGCACAAAAAAATGAGGTTCCAGGAAGCGGAAGTTTCGGCGTTTCCGATGAGCAAGATATGGTTTTAATTGGTTTTGTCGGTTTCCTGGATCCTCCAAAAGAAAGCGCCAGGGCTGCAATTGCGGCACTCAGTGAACATGGAGTGCGTACGGTGGTTCTTACCGGGGACAGCGAAGGTGTTGCAAGGAAGGTTTGCGGAAAGGTTGGTGTAAATACTTCACGTCTGCTGACGGGTCGGGATATAGAGCAAATGAATGATGCAGAATTGCTGGATGTTGCCCAGATGTGCGATTTATTTGCAAAATTGTCACCTTCTCAAAAAGAAAGGGTAGTGAAGGCGTTTCAAGCCGAAGGGCATACTGTCGGTTACATGGGTGACGGCATAAATGATGCACCTGCTTTGCGACAGGCTGATGTAGGAATCTCTGTGGATAGTGCCGTAGATATTGCCAAAGAAACTGCCGACATCATTTTGCTGAAAAAGGACCTTATGGTGCTTGAGGAAGGTGTCATAGAGGGGCGCCGCACATTCGGGAATATTATCAAATATATTAAAATGGCGGCAAGCGGTAATTTTGGCAATATGATATCTGTAATTATAGCCAGTATATTTCTTCCGTTTTTACCCATGCTTCCTGTACAAATACTGACTCAAAATCTGCTGTGCGATTTTTCTCAGATGGGAATACCATTTGACAAGGTTGACAAAGAATACGTTAAAAAACCACACAAATGGGAAACACAGTCCATTAAGTCATTTATGGCATTTATGGGACCGCTAAGCTCCATATTTGATATTTTATGTTTTGCTGTTATGTGGCGGGTAATGGGTGCAAACAAGGTGGAGCTGTCACCACTGTTTCAATGCGGCTGGTTTGTGTTTGGAACTATATCCCAGGTTCTGGTAATTCATATGATCAGAACGTCAAAGGTTCCATTTTTCCAAAGCAATCCATCCATACCATTATTTTTATCTACTTCTATTGTTGTAATTGCAGCAATTATAACCGGATTTACAGACTTTGCAATTGGCCTTGATATGATGAGACTGCCAATCAAATTTGTTCCATGGCTGGCTGTGATTCTGGCGGGTTATCTTCTGTGCGTGCAGATTGTCAAAAAAGTTTACGTACGGTTGTACGGCGAGTGGATGTGACGCAAGAACAATGAATGACAAGGGACGGGGCTGCTTCCCTTGTCACTTTATCTCAATGTATTGTTTTCATCCAATATCCTGTTGATTTGCAGTGCAAATGCCATAGAAGTAACCGAAGCGGCGATAAAATCTGAAACAGGTTCTGCCAGGAGGACTGCAAAAACTTTGGAGTCAAAAAAATATGGGAATATAAAAATCAAAGGTATAAGTAAGACTATTTTTCTTAAAAGTGCCAAAAACATTGATATCTTTGCTTGTCCTAAAGAAACAAATGTCTGCTGGCAGGAACTTTGCGCTGCAGTTACGAAAGCAGTACCCAAATAAATTCTTGCTGACCATACAGCATAGCTTTTAAGAGCCGGATCATTTGTAAACAGCGATACAAATGCATTAGTGAAAAGCATCATAAAAAGCCACATAATAATTGTATATGCAAATGCGCTTTTAATAAGAAGCTTAAATGTTTTTTTAACACGCTCATTATTTTTTGCTCCATAATTATAGCTTGTAATGGGCTGTGCTCCCTGAGTAAGTCCTACAAGAGGAAGATTAAGGATCTGCATCATGCTGGACAATATAGTCATTGAGCCTACTGCAATATCTCCGCCGTATTTTTTCAATGAAAAGTTGAAGGCGATATTTAAAAGACTTTCTGTGCTCTGCATTACAAAAGGAGATATTCCAAGCAGCAGAACAGAGGTTATAATTTCTTTGCATATTTTCAAATTTTCTTTTCTGATTTTTAATTTGGTTTTATTTCCTGTTAAAAACTTTAAAACCCATACGGCGGACAATGCTTGAGAAAGTACTGTCGCTACTGCCGCACCCCTCACACCCATATTAAATCCAAACATTAATACAGGATCAAGTAAAATGTTTACAGCTGCACCTATTATAACTGTCAGCATACTGAACTTAGCATAGCCTTGAGTTGAAATGAAGCTGTTTAAACCCAGTGTCATCTGAACGAAAACTGTTCCGCACACATAAATATTCAAATATTCCAGTCCATATTTAATGGTTTCAAAGCTGGCACCAAAGAGCCATAAAAGCTTTTCACCAAATATCAGAAATATCATGGTTAAGGCGGCTGAGATTATGAGCAGAGCAGTAAAGCAGTTTCCTAAGATTTTTTCGGCTTCGCTGTTATTGTTTTCTCCCATTTTAATTGCTGCCCTGGGAGCACCTCCCATTCCAATCAGGCTGCTGAAGGCAGTAATTATTAAAATAATCGGCATGGTAACTCCGACACCGGTCAGAGCCTGTGAACCGACATCAGACATGTGGCCTATGTAAATTCTGTCTACAATATTGTACAGCATATTAACAAGCTGAGCGGTTATTGAAGGTGCAGCAAGGCTGAAAAGAAGTTTCTTTATATTTTCTGTTCCCAGTTTATTGTTTCTTTCTGTGTTCATTTTACACTCCGGTTTTAATTTTACGGTTTACATCACAAGCTTATATTATACAGCTAAACGACATATCTTACAACCACATAATTTTACAGACATGGTGAGCAATTTTGATTTATTGCTGAAATTTGCAGTGCTTTTTTGTTTATGTTTTAGATTATGCCTTTATATTTAAACAAATACATGCTATAATTTTATTAATATGATAATAAAGGTGTGAACGATGGATAAAGCTGTTGAATTATTAAAAAAATATTACGGATATGACTCCTTCAGGGATGGGCAAAAGGAAATAATTGAAAATATTTTGTCCCACAAGGATGTGATGGCAATAATGCCTACAGGAGGCGGAAAGTCACTTTGCTATCAAATACCTGCAATGCTTATGGAAGGAACAACAATAGTTATTTCACCCCTTATTTCCTTAATGAAGGATCAGGTGGATACGCTGCAGCAAATGGGGATGTCATCAGCATTTATAAACAGTTCTTTATCCCTGGGAATGCTGAGGCAGATTATATATGAGGCCGAAAACAACAAATACAAGCTGTTGTACATTGCGCCTGAACGTCTGGAATCTGAAAGCTTTATGGAGATGCTGAGAAACATCAAAATTTCCATGATAGCTGTTGACGAAGCTCACTGCGTTTCCCAGTGGGGACATGATTTCAGACCCAGCTATCTGAAAATCAGGAGGCTGAGAGATGTATTAAAGGATAATCCTGTTGTTTCAGCATTTACGGCAACGGCAACACCTGAAGTAAAAAAAGACATTATAAGTCTGATAGGGTTAAATGAACATTATGAAATTATTACCGGCTTTGACAGAAAAAATTTAAAATTTGAAGTGGTAAGAATCAATAAGAAGTTTTCGTACATATTAAAATATGTTGAGGAGAATAAGGGTAAGTCAGGTATTATTTACTGCCTCACGCGAAAATTAACTGACGAAGTCTGCGCAAGACTTGTTGGCGCAGGATATAAGGCCGTAAAGTATCACGCGGGCCTGAGCGATTCTGAAAGAAGCAAGAATCAGGACGATTTCCTCTATGACAATGCAGATATAATGGTAGCTACAAATGCCTTTGGCATGGGAATAGATAAGCTTGACATAAGATATGTAATCCATTACAATATGCCGAAGAATATTGAATCATACTATCAGGAAGCGGGCAGGGCCGGGAGAGACGGGGAACAATCTGACTGTATCTTATTGTTCAGTCCTCAGGATATAGTAATGAATAATTTTCTGATAGAAAACAGTATGAGTGATGATGCGGCAAAATCAAATGAGTACGAAAGACTCAAGAATATGGTTAATTACTGCAACACAGATAAATGCCTGAGAAAGCACCTCATAAGCTATTTTGATTCAGACTACAATATAGAAAACTGTCACAACTGCGGCAATTGCCTGAGCGATATTGAAAGCAGAGATATAACGATTGAAACTCAAAAAATTTTATCCTGTATTTACAGGATGGGAGAAAGATTTGGCAGCAATGTTGTCATAGATGTTTTGAAAGGAAGTTCAAACCAGAGGATAATGTCATTAAATTTTCATAAGCTGAGCACATATGGTTTAATGAAGGAATACGACAAGGACACATTGAAGGAAATGATTTCGTATTTAATATCAGACGGATATATAAATGTTGCAGGAGATAAATATCCTGTACTGAACATATCTCAAACAGGACATGATGTATTGAGAGGAATACAGCAGGTAACAATTAAAAAGATATTTGCCAAACATGAATACAGCAATAATACAGTTGATTATAACAGAGATTTATTCGAGACATTGAGGAAGTTGAGAAAAGAAATCGCAGACGGCTTAAGAGTGCCTCCTTTTGTGGTGTTCTCAGATGCGGCATTGAAGGACATGTGTATCAAATATCCTCTGAATAAAGGCGAATTTCTGAAAATAACAGGCGTAGGAGAGGTTAAGGCTGAAAGATACGGAAGTAAATTCATGAATGTCATTAAAGAGTACATAGATAATAACAACATAAATATTAAAGATATTAAAACGCAAAAGCAAGATGAAAATGAAGAAACAAAAGAAACAGAAGAAGTGAAAGGAAAGGCAAAAAAGGAAGATACGAGGGAAGCAACGTATAAGCTGTACAGAGAAGGAAGAAACATTGCTGAGATAGCTAAAGAAAGAGGTCTTTCACAAACCACGGTGGAAAATCACCTTGCGGATTGTGCAAAATTGAGATATGAGATAAACTACAGAGATTTTGTTTCGGAAGACAGAGAAAAGCTGATTTTAAAGGTATATGAAGAAATCGGCGGAGATAAACTGAAACCAATAAAAGAAGCTTTGCCTCAGGATATATCATATGTAGAAATTAAATTTGCCCTTTGTAAATTGGAAACAGCAGGAGAAAAAGATGAGTAAATTATACGTAGTACCGACACCTATAGGCAATCTGGGTGACATGACACAGAGGGCCATAGAAGTTTTAAAAGAAAGTGATTTTATACTGGCAGAGGACACAAGGCATACACAGAAATTATTGAATTTTTTTGATATTAAAAAACATTTGGTTTCATATCACAAATTCAACGAAAAAAGCAGAAGTGAAGAAATCATAAATGAAATTCTTGCAGAGGACAAAAACGTAGCATTGGTAACAGACGCGGGTACACCATGTATTTCTGATCCGGGATATGAGCTTGTGAAAAGTGCAAGAGAGGCAGGAATAGAGGTTATAGGTCTGGCAGGGGCCTCTGCGGTTACAATTGCGCTTTCTGTTGCAGGTATTGATACCTATCAATTTGCATTTTACGGTTTTCTGCCCAGAAAGAAAGGTGAGCTTGATGAAGCGATGAAAACGGTTAAGGATAATTCTATAAGGACGTTTGTGCTTTATGAATCTCCCAAACGTGTGATTAATCTGATTGAAAACATAAAACAGCATATGCCCAATGCTGTATTATGTGTATGCAAGGAATTAACCAAGCTTCATGAAAACACATTTTACGGAAAAGTTGATTCTGTTCTTGAGCAGTTGAACAGTCACGAAGACGCAGAACGGGGAGAATATGTAATTGTGGGATATAACAACGATTACGAAGAAAAGGAACAGAATAATTCTAATGTCAGCATTCATGGTATTTTGTTTGATAAATTAATTCACAAAAATTATTCTCTGAAAGAGGCAGTCAGTGAAGCAGTAGATGAAGGAACTGCATCCAAAAATGAAGCGTACAAAGCTTCACTGGAAATAAAGAAATTTATAGAAGCATATTTACAATAATTATCTTCATTATATTCTATTTCTGAGTTAGTCAACTTTCTAAAAATATATTGAAAAATGAAATAATTTATTCTATAATGTACAAAATAGTAAAAATTATTGAAGATAGAGGTAATTATGGCAAGAGATGATTCATATGGGAAATCAATACTTAGAACCCTATTAATATTGGAACAGTTTAACAGCTCGACCGAATTAGGAATTAAAGAACTCAGCATAAGCACCGGGCTCCCGGCAAGTACAGTGCAGCGTATTGTCAATACACTGGAACTGAAGAATTATTTGATGCAAAACCCCAAAAATGATAAATATCGATTAGGAATTGCTTTATACAATATAAGCAAAAGTTATGCCGAAAACTTTGATTGGATAGACAGTGCCAGAATTCACATGGAGAACATGGTTAACAAGCATAAAGAAACCGTTAACCTTGCAATACTGCAGGGACAAAAAATTGCATACCTGACTAAAGTAGATTCGCCGAACATACTGCGCCCTAATTTTAATGTCGGAGTACAATATCCTGCTTTTTGCACTTCTCTCGGTAGGTGTCTGATAGCACATCAACCACCGGAATTAATAGATACCATGCTGTCCTCTCCTATAGAAGCATGCACCGAAAAAACCGTAATTGATCCCGATAAATTAAGATCTGAGCTCAGTAAAATCAGAAAACAGGGATATGCAATAGAAGATGAAGAATTCCAGAAGGGATTATTCTGCATAGCTGCTCCAATAAGAGGATTTAAGGGCAGAGTGATGGCTGCCATAAGTACTACAATACCAAAGTATAGATTAGAAATGGATGACGTGCCTGAAATAACAAAAGATTTGATAGAAACTGCAAATAATATTTCAGCGGAGCTGACTAAGTTTTAATTAAATTAAGAAGATTATTTATGATAGATTAATATGTTTTGTAAAAAAGATGTTGTGTACTAATGATATTGTTATTACAACACCTTTTTTTATTATATATGAAAGATTATGTATATAAAAAACGCCTAACTATTACGATAGGCGTTAGGCATTTTATTTATATAGCGATGATAATAATTTAGCCTGTTTAATATTCTCTTTTATCAGCCTTCATTGAACTAATGATGTAATATACGAAAAATCCAAAGTTAATGCCGGCAAGAACAATTAAATTAACAATCCACATAAAATATTCCTCCTTTTTTATTCTTCATTTAAAATTTCTTCAGGAACATCACTAAAAGACTCACCATTAAAGTAATTGTGTTTGATACACTTATTAAGCTTATTATTTACGGCAAATGCTATAATAAATACAATAATCCATTGATACAGCATAGTACCCAGGCTGCTGGTTGAAATGGGATTCCACCACTTTTCATCCCAGCCGATAGCTTGAATACACCATGCCACCAGAACGACAACAGTTACGATAGGGGCCAGCCTGCTAGTTAAGAAATTAAAGCTTTTATTTACTTTAATATCACTGACAGGATTGATAAATTGTGTACGCATCTTTTCAGGTCCAAATTTATGTGTCAAAAATCCTAAGAAAACAATACCGAACACTAGACCAAAGCCCCAAGCGTTATCCTGGTTGGTGAGGAAATCCTGACTTATAATAGAGGGGATTCCGATTATTGCCATTGCAACTACACAAATTTTGGATGCTTTTGTACGCTTCATACCTATATCAATCAAGATATTGCTCATACAAGTTGTCATGAGAGCGGCAGAAGAAAAAGCAGCAAATGACAAGCATATGAAAAACAGAGTGCCAACAATGTTACCTGCCGGCATTATTTCAAACATATTGGTTAATCCGATGAATGTTAAGCCGTTATTACCGGATTTCATAACTTCTGCAGCTGCTTCTGTAGATGGTGAAAATGCAAATATGCAAGGCAGCACGCACAAAGTACCCAACATTGCAAAAGACATATCGCCAAATGCTTGGGTTCGAGTATTCAGGGTGATATCCTCATCCCTGGAAGTATATTTAGAAGATGCTATCATCATCATTGTACCAGGTCCAATAGACCAAGCGCACTGAGTTAAAGCTTCAAGCCAAATAATAGGCTTGAAAATCGATTTATAATCTATAGTGAATGCATATTTTAAACCACCGCTGGCTCCTTTAAGTGTCAATGCATAGATTACTAAACCAATTAATATCACAAATAGTACTGGTACGATTACAGAGGATGCTTTCTCTAATGCCTCCTGCTTTCTGATACAGATATATAAGAGTATCAAACCAACTACCCATAATACTGCAGTACCAATATCACCATTTGTAATTTCGGTAAACAGAGCTAACTTATCCATACCAAAATAGCTCTTCGATAAAGACATAATGGCATAGCGTAAACACCATGCCAGGACCACCATATAGTAACATGTCATCAGATAATAAATTATTGTAGATACAGTGCCCATCCAGCTGTACTTTGGTCCTATCGTATCCCGGAATGCACCGGGAGCGGAGTGACGTGTTGCACGGCCAAGAAAATTTTCAACATAAATTATAGGTATTGCTACCAGGAACGCACAGGTAACCATAACCAGGATAAATCCGCCGCCATAGTTAGCGACTAGACGTGGGAAGCGCCACAGGTTACCAGTACCTACACTTCCTCCAATCAAAACACATAACAAACCAAAACGAGAAGTATAACCGCTTTTCTTTACTGCTTTTTCTGTCAAAATTTTTCCCTCCTATTTTTAATATCATATATATAAATTTTTCCTTATCAGCAGTCTGTAATTTAATATACAAGCAATAAGGCAAAAATTTATAACTGTTAAATATTTTCAATATAGAATTGCTAATGCTAAAATTTCATAGACCTGACAACGATTTCATTTTCTTTTTATTATATTTAACGATTTTGGAATTGTCAATACCATTTTTGCTAATAAGTATTTATTTTTAATTTTTTTAATTAAAAATTTTTGCTATTCCCAATAAAAAAATAGATTCTAAAAATAAAGAATACCACAATGTGTAAAATCTATAAAATATGGAATTGACAATTCCAAAAAATGCTTTATAATATAATTATGGTTATCTATAAAATATAAGGTTAAATGGAATGCAGTTGCTGCACAGTTTAATGGGGATTAGATATATCCTTAAATAAAAATAATGGAAAGGTGGATTTTAAATGAAGCAGTTAGAAAATGTTAATGTTGAAGTAAAGGCAAATGTTTATTTCGGAGGAAAAGTTACAAGCCGCAAATTTGTGACCTCTGATGGCAATGTTATAACTTTGGGAATAATTTTGCCGGGCGAATATGAATTCCCGGTGGGTGAAAAAGAAATTGTGGACATTACATCTGGTACGGCAGAAGTTTTATTACCTCCTGATAAAAGGAAATGGGAAAAGGTAAACAAAGGTGAAAGCTTTACAGTTATAGCTAATAGTACGTATAAAATAAAGTGCGATGAAATTGTAGAATATTTGTGTAATTACATAAAAGAATAATTTTTAACTCAATGGTGTTTTAGAATCCTCGATAAATCATATTCGAAATTGATTTTATTCACCACTTATTGAAAATTATATGGAGTCAACCTGTAGCTGAAATAAAAATGAAGGGATGTGAGTTAAGATGATGAAATCAAAAATTGTTTTTATTGGCGGCGGCAATATGGCAGAAGGCATTATAAAAGGGCTTATTAATACTGAGACAATGGACGCCTGTCAAATAACAGTAAGTGAAATTATTAAAGAAAGAAGAAAGTATTTAAAAGAAACTTATAGGATTAATGTAGTAGAGGAAAGTTCGGAAGCAGTAAAAGATGCAGATATTATTTTTCTGGCAACGCGTCCTCAAAATGCTGAAGAGTCTGTTGTTAAATTCAGAGATTTTTTAAATGAAAATAAAATATTTATTTCCATTTGCGCCGGTGTCGATATTGCAAGAATGCAAAGATGGACAAGTCCTGAAATGAAAATCGCAAAGATTATGCCAAATGTGTTGATTGAAACCAGACATGGATATAGTGGCGTTTGTGTTTCTGATAAAATAACAGAGGAAGATAAAGAAGTAATTTCAAAATTATGTGGTTCAATCGGGCAGACGCTATATATTCCTGAAAGCATGTTTAATGAGTTTACTGCTTATAGTTGTGCAGGTCCGGCATATGTGATGTATTTTCTTGCTGGATTAATTGATGCCGGAGTTGAGTCTGGATTTTCCAGGAAAGATGCTGCAGCAATGGCGATTGAAAATTTAATAGGCTCAGGAATGACGATATCTGAAACAGGTAAAAATCCATATCAAATTACTGATACAATGACATCACCGGCAGGTGTAACAATTGAAGGCTGCCATGTACTTAGTTCAGCTGGATTTCAAGGAATAGTTATGAATGCTGTAAGAGCTTCTGTCAGGAGAGCTAATGAATTGTAAATCTGACTGTTGATGTTAAACATTTAACATCTGACCTTAAAAATGAAACAATTTCATTTTTAAGGGCTACATTTTTCAAGTGGATAAATTGCTTATAAATTTACATTTATTGAAATGGAGGATATAAAATGAGTGTTGTTTCGTTAGTTAAAACTAAAGGAAATACCGAAAGTGATATTGATAAGGCTGTCAGAGAATCACTGAGTTTAATCGGAGGATTAGAAGATATAATAAAGCCCGGGTTTAAGGTCTTGATTAAGCCTAACCTTGTGGCTCCCGCTAAAGAAAGACTTTCTGGCGCAATTACCAGATATGAAATATGCAAAACGATAGCAGATGTTATAAGAGAACTGGGAGCGACTCCAATTATTGCGGAATCGTCTGCAGCAGGCGTCGATACTGAAAAAACCATAGTTTTTGGTGAATATGATAAGTTAAGAGAGCTGGGATATGAAGTTGTTGATTTAAAAAAGGCAAAAAGACATGATATCCGATTTGAACAAGGTATAATTGCAAAAGAATTAAATACATGGGAAATTGTTTCCAATGCAGACGTTATAGTGAGTGTTCCGGTAATGAAAATTCATGACCAAACAGATGTAACTTTAGGTATAAAAAACCTTAAGGGCTTAATCAGCGATAAGCAGAAGAGGGAGTTTCATACACTTGGTGTATTTGACGGAGTTGTTGATATAATAGAATGCCTAAAACCACAGTTGGTTGTAATGGATGGCACAATAGCACAGGAAGGTTTGGGACCCGTATTCGGAGAACCTGTGGAATTAGGAGTGATAGTTGCGTCTAAAGATATTGTAGCCGGAGATGCAATTGGAAGTGCTGTAATGGGGTATGAAGATCCGAAAGAAGTAAAAATTACAAGAATAGCATACGAACGCGGACTGGGTGAAGCTGACCTTGACAAGATTGAAATAAAGGGCGAAAAATTAGAAGATGTCAAAAGAAGATTTAAGCGTGCAAGTGAAGTAGAGATAGAGGGGGTTCCGCCATTTGTGCTAATAGATCACCCTACTGCTTGCACAGGCTGCAGGACTACTATAATAAGTGCAATTATGGACATGAAAAACGACAATATACAATGGTTGTTAGAAGGGAAGACTATTGTTATAGGAAAATTACCTGAGGAAGAGCTTCCTAAAGATATTAAGAAAGAAGATTTAATATTGATGGGAGTATGTACTAAGCATCTGGAGTCTTATGGCACTTATGTAAAGGGGTGTCCTCCAAACAATATATGGGTGGTAAACGCTGTAGCGGGAGACAGAATGGAGGTAGGAAGGAGATATGCTACAGAAGAGGGTGCAAGCAATTAGCAGCATATTGCCTGAAGCTTATGTCAATGTAGATTAGAACATATATTAATTATACAAAAAGTGTATGGTATGCGGCGAATGTATGGAACTTTATAATGCTAAAGTTCTTACATTTGCCGCATATGAAGTGGCTGCAGATTAAATTGCCAAAAATTAAGTGTTGAAGTTATTTATGTGTTTATAGAGACAAAAAATAAAAAACATGACGAAAAGAGGAGTTTTAAAATGGAAAAAAAAGTAGAAAGAGGTAAATCCACAGGTTTTTCATCTCCGCTCATTATGGCATTCTGCCTGATTGCAGGATCTGTTGGTACAGGAAATATATGGAGGTTTCCAAGAGTTGCAGCTACAAACGGTGGAGGGGCGTTTGTTATAGCATATGTACTTATAATGATCTTTGCTATAATCCCTTTAATGATGGGAGAGCATGTAATAGGCCGTGCTACCAGACGAGGACTTCCCGGCGCCTTCAAAGATTTCATTGGTACACAAAAATCCACATGGTTTGGATCGTTTGTATGGGTAATTGTTTTTATGACTATCAGCTATTACACAGTAGTTATTTCCTGGGTGGTATATTATTTAGGGCTTACAATAACTAATGGATATATAGGAGTTGATAAGGTTGAGCTATTTAATTCTGTATCAAATGGAAATATCACAATTGTATTAATATTCATAGCTTTGCAGGCTTTAGGTGCATATATGGCTTATAAGGGTGTTACAGCTATAGAAAAATCGACCAAAGTAATTTTACCTATTTTATTTTTATCGCTTATAGGTATTGCAATAAGAACTGTCACTCTCCCTGGGGCATCTCTGGGATTGAATTATTTGTTTGATTTCAAGATACAAGAGCTTTTTAAATCAAAGGTTTGGTTGGAAGCATTAACACAAACAGTGTGGTCTGCCGGACCAGGATGGGGCATTTGCATTGCCTATGGGGTTTATGCAAAACAAAAATCGGACATTAGTTTATCTACTGCTATTCAGGGTTTTGGAGATATGGGTGTTGCTTTATTATCAGGTGTTGCTATAATACCAGCTATATTTGCGATGTCAGTGAATACGGAAGAAGCAATGTCATTTTTGAGCTCTGGTAATAATGGATTGGCATTTGTAGCACTTACAGGTATTTTTGAAAGAATGCAGGGCGGTCAGTTTATAGGAATGTTGTTTTTTGTGGCTCTTATAATGGCAGGATTTTCATCGCTTATTGCAATGTATGCAATTATATTCCAGCCATTTAATGATGCGAGGGTAAGCAAGAAAAAAACGGCATTTGGTTTGTTTATTGCAACAGTACTGCTGGGGGCACCTTCGGCGTGGACTATAAAATTTTTTGATAACCAGGATTTTGTAGTGGGTATGGGAATGGTTATAGGTGCTATATTCTCCAGCTATGCTATAACTAGATTCGGAGCTGAGAATCTCAGAGTGAAATTGTTGAATAATAGGTACTCAGGTCTTTCTATGGGGAAATGGTGGAATGTGTCGGTATCAATATTATTCCCCATTATGGCAGTGGCTATGCTTGCTTGGTGGTTAATATTATCAATTGGCTGGAGTCCGGACTGGTGGAATCCATTTGGCCTATCAATAGGAACTTTGGCTTTGCAGCTTGGCGGAGCAAGTATTGTCGCACTTCTTATTAATACAAGAATAGCAAATTCAACAGGCCCTAAATTATTTAATGGCATTGAATTCCCGCCTGTTCAAGACAATGATTAGTATGTAGCAGTTTTAATTGTTAATAGGAAATGGAGGTAAAAACATGACTTTAAAAGCTATAATTACAATGATTATTATTCTTGGGTTGATTTGGGGCGGATTAATTTTAGCTATTATTAGACTTCAAAAAATGAAATTTGAAGATTCTGAGGCATAAGATTACCGTATAATAAATAATACTCAACTATAAATTAATATAGCATTCAAATTTGGAATTGACAATTCCAAATTTGAATGCTATAATTTTATATATGATAAATCAGATATAAAATTATAGTAGAGGAGGATGCAAGTGAATATTGTTTCAACAGTCAGAATTGCTGGAAATATCGGTAAAGATATTGATGCATATACCAGAAACGAGTGCACCATATAGGGCGCAATCAAAATGAAGTAAAAAGAAGACATGCAACTGAAGAAAATTCAAAATAATTATATTATGTGTGAGGTGTTGATATGATTGAAATAAGATGGCATGGGAGAGGTGGGCAGGGTGCTTTCACTGCTTCCAGATTATTTGGAGGGGCAGCTATTCATGAAGGAAAATATGCTCAGGCATTTCCATCATTCGGTCCGGAAAGGAGAGGCGCACCTGTACTTGCGTTTACGAGAATAAGCGACGAACCTATATATGATCACAGTGAGCTTGAAATTTGCGATTATGTGGTGGTTTTAGATGATACTTTGTATAATCCCTTAATTTGCCAGGGATTAAAAAAAGACGGCATATTACTTATAAATACAACAAAGGCGGCAAGCGAATTTGAAGAATCGGGAGTTAATGTTATTATTATTGATGCAACAGCAATGGCTCTTGAGATCATTAAAAGACCAATTACCAATGTTCCTATGGCGGGAGCACTGGCGGCTGCCGCAGGAATCGTGAAGATGGATTCCATAAGCGAAACCATAGACGAACAACTGCAGGTCAAAATAAGAAGCAGAAATAAACAGCTTCTTGCGGCGTCATATGACTTCGTAAAAGGAGGCAATTAATATGGAAAGACCTAAAATGCGAGAATATACACCACCTAAAAATATAACTGACTATCCTATGGGACCTTCCTTTACATCAGGACATCTGACAGAAGTAAGTTCAGGCATGAGAACTTACAGACCAATTATTGATACGGAAAAATGTATTAAATGCTTAAGATGTTTCTTGGTTTGTCCTGATGGAGTGATAGATAAATCCGGAGATGTCCTGCAGATAGACTACGATTATTGCAAAGGATGCGGAATATGCAGAAAAGAATGTAAGTTTAATGCAATTACTATGGTTATGGAGGGTAACAATGAGCAATAAGATATTTGTATCAGGAGATGAAGCTATAGCTCTGGGAGTAAGGGCAGCAAAACCTCATGTTATTGCAGCGTATCCTATCACTCCTCAGACTATTACAGTTGAGAGGTTAGCTGATTATGTGGAGGATGGAAGTTTAAAAAGCGAATATTTATATGTCGAATCTGAGCATAGTGCTATGGCAGCATGTATAGGAGCAAGCTCAATGGGAGCTCGTACTTTTACGGCAACATCTTCTCAGGGGCTGCTTTATATGTGTGAGTGCCTTCATTATGCAAGTGGTTCGCGATTTCCTATAGTTATGATGAATGCAAACAGATCAACTGCCGCACCGTGGTGTATATATGGAGATCAACGTGACTCTCTTTCTCAACTGGATTCAGGATGGATTCAATTGTATGTAGAAAATGCACAGGAAGCTATGGATACTATTATTCAGGCGTTTAAGATTGCGGAAGACCCTGATGTAATGACACCGGTTATGGTTAATCTGGACGGCTTTGTTCTGACACATACGTATGAGCTTGTGGAAGTTCCGAACCAGGATGAGGTTGACAAATATATACCTTATAGTGACTTTGAAAATAAAATGGATTTAGAAAGTCCTAAAAGTACATGTATAAGTGCTGGGCCTTTGTGGAATACGGAGTTTAGATATCAGCAGCACAAGGCAATATTAAAATCCGCATTAAAAATTAAAGAAGTTGACAGAGAATATGGTGCTAAGTTTGGAAGATCATATGGAGGTCTCACTGAAAACTATAAATGTGATGATGCAGAGGTTATATTAGTCACTTTGGGAAGTGTAACGGGTACAACAAGAATTGTTGTGGACGATTTAAGAAAGAAGGGGTATAAGGTAGGGCTTTTAAAACTGCGATGCCTGAGGCCGTTTCCAAAGGATGAGATTGTTCAAATATTAAGCAATGCAAAGGCAATTGGAGTTCTGGAAAAAGATATAAGTTTTGGTTATGAAGGTGCAGTTTTTACAGAAGTTAATTCAGCGCTGTCAATGCTTGGCAGAAGCCCTAAAACGTTTAATTTTATTGCAGGTCTTGGAGGAAGAAACATATCTAAAGACGACATAAGAGAAATGTATGAAAAGCTTATGGATATTGATAAAAATGAAGCGTTGAAAAATAATGTTGAATTTATAAAGTTGAGGTGTGAAGGATATGGCGATTAATGCAAAAAATATGATAAATGAAGAAATCTTTTACGGTCATAAGGCGTGTCCGGGATGTGCAGGAAGTCTTACGATAAGACTGGCTTTAAAGGTTTTCGGAAAGAATACAATTGCGGTTGTTCCTCCGAATTGTATGTCTACTGTAGGATTCATTTTTCCTCATATGACATTCTCGTGCAATGCCATGATTCCTCCTTTTGCCGCAACAGCTTCGGTTATGTCCGGTATTCTGGCAGCAGCCAAGGCTCAGGGGTTAAAGGATTATCATGTTGTAGGATTTGCCGGTGATGGCGGAACTGCCGATATCGGATTGCAGGCTTTATCCGGCGCGGTTGACAGAAAAGATAAAATTACATACATATGCTATGACAATGAGGCATATATGAATACCGGCATTCAGAAAAGCAGTCTAACCCCTTACGGCATGAAGACAACTAATACACCTGCGGGAGATAACATACATGGATCAATGACTACGAAGAAGAACATGTTTGAAATTATGGCTGCGCATGACATTACATATGCAGCAACGGCAAGTGTAGGATATCCGGAGGATTTTCTCAAAAAACTTGAAAAGGCAAAAAATGCGGATGGTACTTCTTATATACATGTATTTGCCCCATGTCCTACCGGGTGGGGTACAGAAACCGATACAACCATAGAATTGGGAAAAGAAGCGGTTGACTGTGGATTGTGGTATTTGGCTGAATATGAGAACGGCGAATTTAAATTAAATAAAAATCCAAAGAAATTTTTGCCGGTTAAAGATTATCTATTAAGTCAAGGACGTTTTTCGCATTTAAATAATGTTGATATAGAAGAGGTTGAGAGACAGAGGGATAAGAGGTGGGCAAAGATTAGAAATGAATGGGTGAAAAAGAGTGAGGGAGAAGGTGTCCCCGCGCTTAATTGCTAGTAATAATGGCGACTCTAAATAAAAGTTAGGAGTGATAATTATGATGACAGGTCAGGAATACCGAGACAGCTTAAGAAAAAGAAATATAAAGGTATATATCAAAGGCGAGCTGATTAATAGCTATGATTTGATAGACCATCCTTTTATAAAAGGTCATGTCAATGCTGCGGCAATGACTTATGAACTTGCACATAACCCAGCATATGAAGATTTAATGACTGTGACTTCCCACTTAACAGGAAAAAAAATAAATCGTTTTACACATATACATCAAAGTACGGAAGATTTAATTAAAAAAGTAAAAATGTTGAGAATGATTTCTCAAAATACAGGTACATGTTATCAAAGATGTGTCGGATTCGATGCAATGAACTCTCTGTATACAGTGACATATGAAATGGATAAAAAATTGGGAACAGACTATCATGAACGGTTCAGAAATTATTTGCGGCATATACAAGAAACTGATTATATGGTGGCTGGTGCAATGACTGACCCCAAAGGGGACAGAAGCTTAAGGCCTGGTCAGCAGGAGGATCCGGATTTATTTGTTCATATAGTAGAAAAAAATGATAAAGGCATTATTATAAGAGGAGCAAAAGCTCACATGACAGGTATGGTTAACTCCCATGAAATGCTTATAATGCCTACTATGGGAATGTTGGAAAATGAAAGCGAATATGCAGTTTCATGTGCTATTCCTGTTGATGCACCGGGCATAATCCATATTTTTGGACGTCAGACGAATGATGACAGAAAATGCGACGGGGATATAGATCAGGGTAATGCGCAGTTTGGAATAGTTGGAGGCGAAGCTCTTACAATATTGGATGACGTGTTTGTACCATGGGATAAAGTATTTATGTGCGGGGAAACAGAATTTTCAGGCATGCTTGTTGAGAGATTCGCATGCTATCACCGACAAAACTATGGCGGCTGCAAAGGTGGTGTATCCGACGTGGTTATCGGTGCAGCAGCAGTTATGGCTGATTACAGCGGTTATGGCAAAGCAAATCATGTAAAAGAAAAAATAAATGAAATGATACATATGGCAGAAACACTGTATGCTTGCTCCATTGCCTGCTCCGCAGAAGGAAAACAAACGGCATCAGGGTCATACTATGTTGATCCTTTGCTTGCGAATGTAGGAAAGCACAATGTTACAAAACTTATATATGATATTGACAGGCTGGCCCAGGATATCGGAGGTGGTATTACAGCTACAATGCCTTCGGAATCAGACTTGAAGAGTCCTGAAATAGGCAAATATGTTGAGAAATATCTTAAAGGAGTTTCTGCGGTAGCAACAGAGGATCGGCTCAGAATAGGAAGACTTATAGAAAATATGACAGGCGGGACCGCATTAGTGGAAAGCATGCACGGTGCGGGTTCACCTCAGGCACAAAAAGTTATGTATTCTAAACTTTCAAATTTAAACCATAAAAAACAGTGCGCTTTGAAAATTGCAGGAATCAAAACAAAGGATGAAAAGGAAAAATAGTTTTGAAGACTTCGATAAGAATCGGCATTAAATTTTGCGGTAACTGTAATCCGTATGTTGATACGATAGAGTTATTGGATAAACTGAAAAGCCACTATAAAAAAATGGAATTTGTCAAATGGGATGAAGAGGATTACCTCATATTGCTCATATTGAATAGTTGTCCGGTAGGTTGTGCTACTCATCCCGATTTTTCAGGACCTACAATAATAGTTAAAAGCGATTCAATTAATTGTGAACCGGCACTGCCGGAAGATTTATTTGATAGAATGATAACATCTATAAATGAATATATCAAAATTTAAATTTGTAAAGAGGTAGTATATGAGAGATGTAGTAATCGTTGGAGCCATGAGAACTCCGATAGGAGACTTTTTAGGCTCGCTAAAAGATGTTTCGCAAGTGGATTTAGGAGTTATAGCTGTAAACGCAGCGCTTAAACAAGCAAATATAGAATCCAAAGATGTTGATGAAGTGGCTTGCGGCATGATATATAAGGGCGGGGCAAAAGGAAATCCCGCTCGTCAAATTCAAATAAAGTGTGGAATGCCTGTGGAGGGATTTGCTTATACAATAGACCAGCAGTGCGGATCAGGTATGAAAGCATTGGAAACAGTTTATCATTCTATTATGCTTGGCAAGTCAGAAATAGGAGTAGCCGTAGGAACAGAAAGCATGTCTCAGGCACCTTATGTTTTAAAAAAAGCACGAGAAGGATACCGAATGGGAAATGCGGAAATTATTGATACGATGCTTAATGATGGGCTTGTATGCGCAATGCTGGGATACCATATGGGAATTACAGCTGAAAATCTTGCGGAAAAGTACGGAGTCACACGTGAAGAACAAGATAACCTTGCTTATATGAGCCATCAAAGAGCTGTAAAAGCAATTGAAGAGGGTAAATTTAACAGTGAAATTGCACCTGTCTTAATTCAAACAAGAAAGGGAGAAGTTGTCGTAAGCAGGGACGAGCATCCAAGGAGTGACACTTCTTTGGAAAAGTTTGCTAAGATGAAACCCGCGTTTAAAAAGGATGGGACTGTAACAGCAGGAAATGCATCAGGCGTCAATGACGGAGCAGCCGCATTAATCCTGATGTCTGCCGATAAAGCTAAAGAATTGGGAATAAAACCTTTGGCAAAAATATTAAGTATTGACAATTTTGGAGTAGAACCCGAAATCATGGGAATAGGCCCTGCATACGCTGTGCCTAAAGCAATACGAAATGCCAGATTGACAGAAGAGGACATTGGATACTATGAAATAAACGAGGCATTTGCGGCACAATTTTTAGCGGTGAACAGAGAGCTGAATTTGGATATGAATAAGGTAAATGCAAATGGTTCCGGCATAGCCTTAGGTCATCCGGTAGGATGCACAGGTGCAAGAATAATGGTTTCTCTTGTTTATGAATTGCAAAGACGTAAAGAGAAGTATGGAGTAGCATCTCTTTGTGTTGGGGGCGGCCCGGCAATTGCTGCGGTTCTTGAATTATTGTAAATATATAAAAATCGGAGGTATTTTATATGAGACATTTGTCCCAAATTGCAAAAAATTATCCGGCATCAGGAATCAGAAAAATGTTTGATTTGGCGGAAAAATATGATGATGTAATCAAACTTACTGTAGGCGAGCCTAATTTTGGCACACCTTTAAATATAAAGGAAGCGGCTAAAAAGGCCATAGATCAAGGTTTTACACATTACTCTCCCAATGCCGGGCTAAAAGAATTAAGAGAAGTTATTGCAAATAAATATAAAAGATATTCTGAAGAGTATACATTTGAAAATGTTATGGTAACAGTGGGGGCATTGGAAGCACTTACACTATGCCTGATTACAACCGTAAATCCCGGTGATGAAGTTATTGTTCCTGATCCATGTTTTCCAAACTATTTCGGACAAATTATGATGTCCGGAGCTAAACCGGTAAGTGTTCCTGTTTACGAAGAAAATGATTTTAATATTAAAGCTGAAGATATCGAAAAAGCAATAACACCTAAAACAAAGGCTATTTTGTTGAATTCGCCGAGTAATCCTTTAGGTTCGGTATTATGTAAGGAAGAAATAATAAGGATTGCAGAAATAGCAGAAAAATATGATTTGTTAGTATATTCCGATGAAGTATATGATCAAATTTTATTTGATAATTTGGAATATTTCAGTATGGCACAAATACCGGAAGTCAGAAACAGAGTATTAATATTAAACAGTCTGTCTAAATCTCATGCAATGACCGGCTGGAGAATCGGATATATAGCAGGCAGTAAAGAGATTATTTCTAATATGCCAAAATTACAGGAAGGTATTGTTTCTTGCGTTTCAACATTTACCCAAAAAGCGGCTGTAGAAGCTATTACAGGCAATCAGGACGCTGTTGCAAGTATGATAAAGGACTATGAAAGACGGCGTGCTATATTAATAGACGGACTGAACAATATACCGGGCATAAGCTGCAAAAAATCTCCCGGAAGTTTCTATGCTTTTGCAAATATTAAGTCGTTCGGAAAAACTTCACAGGAGTTTGCCGAAGAACTTGTAAAAGAAGCAAGGGTTGTAGTGGTACCGGGTTCTGCTTTTGGAAAAATGGGAGAAGGATATTTGCGCTTTGTATTTGCCAATTCGGATGAAAACTTAAAGGAAGCGGTAAGAAGAATTGATGAGTATGTCAGAAAAACATATTAGTGAATATATTATTCAGCTCAGCCGAGGTCGGATGCTTCTGCTGAGTTGAAAAAGAGTGAAATGATAACAGATTAAATTATATATCTAATAATTTCAGATGTTAAAAAAATAACAATATTAATTCATATTTATTAAAAATGCAAAGGTCAGGAGTGATAACATGAATTTTCAATTAAGCAAGGAACATGAAATGGCAAGGCAACTATTCAGAGATTTTGCTGTCAATGAAGTTGAACCATTG
>DAMBZP010000028.1:0-31336 GCA_032059885.1 Sedimentibacter sp. | reverse complement strand
TTCTTTTTTCAGCTCATCTATTAACAATGGAACAACCTTAAATATATCTCCCACTATTCCTACATCAGCAACATCAAATATCGGTGCTGTTTCATCCTTGTTTATTGCAATGATGAAATCAGATTCTTCCATTCCTGCCAAGTGCTGTATGGCTCCTGATAT
Source organism: Sedimentibacter sp. (assembly GCA_032059885.1). Classification (GTDB taxonomy): domain Bacteria; phylum Bacillota; class Clostridia; order Tissierellales; family Sedimentibacteraceae; genus Sedimentibacter. Next base: position 31,174 of record DAMBZP010000028.1, on the reverse strand, counting down.
TCCGCATGCTATATATAGGTTCGGTCTTACTGTCTTGCCTGTCTGTCCTACCTGTCTGTCCTTTGGAACCCAGCCCGCATCTACGGCTGCTCTTGATGCTGATATTGTTCCTCCAAGGAGGCCTGCCAATTCTTCAAGCATCGGGTAGTTTTCCGGTCCATGCATTCCTCTTCCGCCTGATACCAGTACCTTCGCGTCTTCTATATTCATTCTCTGCTGAATTATTTTTGTTACGTCTAATATTTCTACATTTCTGCATTCTTTCGGTATTTCAACTTTGAATTCTTCAATGTTTACAGGGTTTTGCTCCGAATATTTGGCTGCCTGCATTACTCCCGGTCTCACTGTTGCCATTTGCGGCCTGTGGTTTGGGCATGCTATTGTTGCCATTATGTTGCCTCCGAATGCCGGTCTTGTCATCATCAGATTCAACTTTTCAGGCTCTGCATCATCCGGTTCAACTGCCAATCCTGTACAGTCTGCTGTAAGTCCTGTATGAACTCTTGCTGATACTCTCGGCGCCATGTCTCTTCCTATTGCTGTTGCTCCGTACAATACTATCTCTGGTTTTTTTTCTTTTATTATTTCGTTCATTGTATATACATATGGTTCTGTCATATATATATCAAGTAATTCATCATTTACATATATTACCTTGTCTGCTCCTGCATAACAAAGTCTTTTCGCTTCTTCCTGCATCTCTTTTCCCAGCAGGACTGCAGTTACTGTTGTTCCTAAATCTTTTGCCAGTTCTTTTCCCTTGCCTATCAGCTCCAGCGCTACTTTTTGTACTTTTCTGTCTCTTTGTTCGGCAAATACAAATACGCCTTTATATTCTGTTATATTCATCGTCCGCCTCCTACTATAATATAAATTTTTCTTTCATTTTATCAACTATTAATTCAGCTGATTCTTGTGGTTCCAGGTTAAATACTTTACCTGCTGATTTTGCTCCCTTGGTAAATGATTTTTTAACCTTTGTAGGAGAACCTTTAAGACCTATGTTTTCCATATCAACTGTTATATCTTTCAATGTCCAGACTTTTGGGCTTTTAGCTCTGAATGCGTCAAAGATTCCTCCCGGAGTCATGTAACGTGGTTCGTTCAATTCGGATAATGCTGTAATCAATACCGGCAGTTTTGCCTTGATTGTATGGTATCTGTCTTCGTATTGTCTTTTGACTATTATATCGTCTCCTTCTATTTTAATGTCTTCTGCATAGCTTATGTTTGGCAGTCCTAAATGCTCTGCTATCTGTGGTCCCACTTGTGCTGTGTCTCCGTCTATTGCCTGTCTTCCTGTTATGATCAAATCATATTGTAAATTCTTTATTGCTGCTGCTATTGTTGTTGAAGTTGCCCATGTATCTGCTCCTCCGAATGCTCTGTCTGTTAAAAGCACTGCTTCGTCTGCTCCCATTGCAAGGGCTTCTCTCAAAGCCAAATCTGCCTGTGGTGGTCCCATGGATATAACTGTTACGTGTGCTCCTATTTCATCTTTCAGTCTTATTGCTGCTTCTAAGCCGGCTTTGTCGTCAGGATTGATGATGCTTGGAACGCCGTCTCTTATCAATGTGTTTGTTTTAGGATCTAGTCTGACTTCTGTTGTATCTGGCACCTGTTTTATACATACTACTATATTCACTTTTTCTGCCTCCCTATTTCAACATGTTTGCGCTGATAACCATTCTTTGTACTTCTGATGTTCCTTCATAGATTTCGGTTATCTTGGCGTCTCTCATCATTCTTTCTACAGGATAATCTCTTGTGTATCCGTATCCGCCGTGGAGCTGTACAGCTTTTGTTGTAACTTCCATTGCTGTTTCTGCCGCAAAAAGCTTGGCCATTGCTGCATTTACTCCGTATGATTCTCCTGCATCCTTGCTGCATGCTGCTCTGTACACCAATAGTCTTGCAGCATCAACTCTTGCCTGCATGTCGGCAAGCTGGAATTGTGTGTTCTGGAATTTGGAAATAGGTCTTCCGAACTGTTTTCTTTCTTTCACATATTTCACGGTTTCGTCTATTGCTCCCTGTGCGATGCCTAGAGCCTGAGCTGCTATTCCTATTCTTCCTCCGTCAAGAGTCTTCATAGCTATTTTAAAGCCTTGTCCTTCTTTTCCCAGAAGATTTTCTTTTGGTACTATGCAGTCTTCAAAAATCAGTTCGCATGTGGCTGATCCTCTGATACCCATTTTCTTTTCTTTTTTTCCTATTGAAAAGCCTGGGAAGTCTTTTTCTACTATGAATGCTGATATGCCTTTGGTTCCCTGGGACTTATCTGTCATTGCCATAATTATATATACATCTGCGTATGATGCGTTTGTTATGAATATTTTGCTTCCGTTCAATACGTAGTGGTCGCCTTCAAGCACCGCCCTTGTCTGTTGTCCCGCCGCATCTGTACCTGCTCCGGGTTCTGTCAGACCGAATGCTCCAAGCCATTCTCCTGATGCAACTTTAGTTAAATATTTTTTCTTTTGCTCTTCAGTACCGAATTCATAAAGTGGAGAACCGCACAAGGATGTATGTGCTGATACAACAACGCCTGTTGTTGCGCAAACCTTTGATAATTCTTCAACTGCCATAGCGTATGTTAAATAATCGCAGCCTTGTCCGCCGCATTCTTTCGGAAAAATTATTCCCATAAAACCGTATTTCTGCATTTTTTCAACGGTTTCTACAGGAAATCTTTCCTCTTCATCAATCTCTTGAGCTAATGGTTCAACTTCATTGACAGCAAAATCTCTGAACAGCTGTCTTGCCATTTCATGTTCCTTGCTTAATTGAAAATTCATGATTCCACTCCTTAAATTTTTTTCTACCCTATATACTAAACCCCTATTTTGTTAACTTTTTAACTGTTGTAGTTAAAAAAATTTCTTATCAACATTTTTAATTATACTAAATTGTATATTAAATATCAAGCCTTATTTTCTTTAAATTCACATGAAAAAAGCAGGCAAACGTTACAAACTAAACATTTGTACTTTGCCTGCTCATTTATTTAAAATTAGGATGTCTTTTTTCTAAAAATGCACTCATGCCTTCTTTTTGATCTTCAGATGCAAAGCATAATCCAAAAACATTAGATTCGTAAGCAATTCCGGTATCTATATCTGTTTCTGTTCCCCTGTTCATGGATTCCTTCGCATATTTTACGGCAATTCCTGAGTTTGACTTAATTTTGTCAGCCATTTTATATGCTCCGTCCATTAAGCTTTCAATTTCTGTTACCTTATTAACAAGGCCTATTCTGTAAGCTTCTTCAGCATCAATATGGCCGCCTGCAAAAATTAATTCCTTTGCTCTTCCCAATCCGACTAATCTTGCAAGTCTCTGAGTCCCTGAGAATCCTGGTATAATTCCCAGCCCAACCTCAGGCTGTCCAAATTTTGCCTTAACGGAAGCAATTCTTATATCGCAGGCCATAGCCAGCTCACATCCGCCTCCCAGAGCAAATCCATTAACTGCTGCAATAACAACTTTATTCAATGTTTCAATCTTTCTGAAAATTCTTGAACCATCCTCTGAGAACTTCTTTGCCTCTGAAGGGCTGAGATTACTCATATAAGCAATATCGGCTCCGGCAACAAAAGCTTTCCCTTCTCCTGTCAATATGACAATCTTGATTTCATCATCATCCTTTATCTGATCGAATGCACATTCGATGTCCTTTAAAACTTCTGCATTTAATGCGTTTAAGGACTGTGGATTGTTGATTTTTACCGTACACACACCTTCATTTTTCTCAACTAATAAATTTTTCAGCTCCATAATGATTATCCTTTTCCTGATTTTTTTTAGCATATCACTGGGCTTACACCCCTGCGCCCCTGTTCAAAACCGTACGCGCGCTGTTAACGCATACGACTCTCGCTGATTTCGCAGCTCACACTTACAATTATATTATATCATAAATAAATTCTAAAAGTACACCATATTGTTTAAATTTTTTAACATATGATTTTATCATCCTTAGCTGACTTGATAATATATATCATTGTTGCGGAGAAAATGAAAGGTATTAACACTTGCATTTTGAATCTTGATTTGCGGCTACTCCTCTTTTATGGTTTTAACGCCAAATATAAAATATATTATATGTCCTGTCCAAACGAAGAAAAGTATTATACGTCCCACCGGAATTCTGCTCATAAAATAAAAACCTATGCCCATTGTTACGGTAACACTTGCGATGATTCTGATTTTTGTTCTGACAGTCATTCCCTTTCCCTTTAAGAAGCTGTCAAGGTTATCCTTATATAATTTCGTATTAATAAACCATTGGTGTAACCGCTCCGAGCTTTTGCCAAAAAAATAAGCAGTCAAAAGCACAAATGGAAATGCGGGAAGCAGGGGCACGGCAGCCCCGACAAAAGAAAGTCCCAAACAAATACATCCAAGTAATATATATACCTGTCGTTTCATCTTTTACAACACTCCTCTGAAGAATACAGCCTGAATTTAGGCTTACTGCTATTGTTGTTTTATAAAAGCTTAAATACTGATTTCTTTTAAAATATTTTGCATAAAGCTCCTTGCGTTTATACAATCTGCATCATCGGGATGTTTTGAGGCTTCTTTGTGCTTTTGGATTCTTTCCGGAGTCATTTTATGTATCTCTTTTACCTTATCATTTCCCACAGCGCTCATAAACATTTCGGTTATGGCCGAATCAATCTTTCCCTGACACAAAAAGCTCCCAAGAAGCTCATTATTTTCTTGTACAATTGCCTTTGTATTTTCTTTTGTTTCTTGCGCGTAAGCCGATTCAGGATATCCCCCCATAGTTCCAAATGCAACTATTTTTTTTCCTTTAACTTTCTCTAAAAACTTTAGGGTTTCTTTATCCGGTTTTTTCCTGTCAACCCAAAATCCCAAAACTAACAGTTCCTCCTCCGGTACAGATTCTACTTCCTTCATATCGTATATATTTGTTCCTTCCGGCATAACCTTCAAAATTTCGTAAGCAATTTTTTTTGTATTTCCGGTTTTGGATGAATATATTATATTCGCTTTCATTGTTGACCTCCGCTTATTTTATATTTTATTAAAATCCTTCGTCCAGAGCAAGCACATAATCTTGATTTTCTTCATGCAAAACCTTTAAATATACATTGAAGATATTATGTAATGATTCTCTGTTTATAATCTTGTTTTTGTTTCCCTGAAATATGACCTTACCCTCTTTCATTCCAATAATTTCATCACTATAACAAATCGCATGATTAATATCATGCAATACCATGACAACCGTCATTTTATATTCTTTGTTTAATTTTTTTATCAGCTCCAATATCTGAATCTGATAGCGTATATCAAGGTATGTTGTAGGCTCGTCCAAAAACAAAACCTCTGTTTTTTGTGCAAGTGCCATTGCAATAAACACTCTTTGCTTTTGTCCTCCCGAAAGACTGTCAATCCTCTCATCCTTTAATTTTTCAATTTCTGTTGTTTTCATAGCCCAGTCCACTATTTGCTCATCTTCATCCGACAGACCTTTGCAGAAGTAGCGATACGGAATTCTCCCGTAAGTAACTAAAGCTTTTACGCTCAAATCAGGCGGAGAAGTATTGTATTGGTGTACGATTGCAACCCTGCGTGAAAACTTTTTAAGGCTTATATTCCGCAAGTCCATATTATCCAGAAAAATTTCTCCTGATGTCGGCTTTAGATTTTTTGTCATAAGATGAAGCAATGTTGTTTTTCCGCAGCCATTTGGCCCGATAAGAGCGGTAATTTTCCCTTTGGAAATTTTTACAGACACATCATTTAATACAAATTTTTTATCATTATTTTTGTCATATTGAAACGATAAGTTTTTAACTTCCATAAATCTTTTCGCTCCTCCTCAGCAGATATATAAAGAATGGCCCGCCTACAACCGCCATCACAATAGATGCGGGTATTTCATACGGATAAAGAATCGTTCTTCCGACAGTATCTGCAAATAAGACCGTAAAGCTTCCTGATAATATGGAAAATGGAATCAATATCCTGTGATTTGACCCCACCAGCAATCTGGCTATATGGGGAACGATTAATCCGACAAAGCTGATGCTCCCCGCAACTGCTGTTGCAATACCAGCAAGCATGACAGCAATTCCGGATACATATAGTCTTGTGAAGTTTACATTTACCCCCAAATTTCTTACAGTTTTGTCTTCCAGTGATAAAATATTACATCTTCCTGATACCAGCATTGCCAAAATAAGTCCGATAAGTACATACCATTTCATCAACTCCGCATCCTCCCAGGTTTTCATTGCAATATTTGAATTGGTAATCGAAGTTATAATGCTGCTTTGTACTCCGGAGCTCATATATCCAAGGGAATTTAACAATCCAGAAAACACCGCATTTACCGCCACCCCCACGAGTATAATTCTTATGGGACTGAGTCCTGATTTCCATGAAAGCCCATAAACGAGAGCGCAGGCAATCATACCTCCCGCAAAAGCAAATAAAGGCATAAACAAAAACACGCCCGGTAAAAGCAATATAACAAAAGCAGCAAAGAAACCTGCCCCGGCGGATATCCCTATAATTCCGGGATCTGCAAGAGGATTCTTCATTACTGCCTGAAGCAGTACACCAGAAACGGCAAGTGCCGCTCCGGACAGCATTGCTATGACAATTCTGGGAAATCTCAAATCAAAAATAATTTCAACTTCCTTATTATACCTTATAAACAAACCTCTAAATAATTCACCAAAAGAAATTTTTATGCCGCCTGTATTCACTGCCAAAAAAAACATCAGCAGTAGCATGAAGCTCAGTATTGCAAAACACAGGATATTCTTTTTCCGTTTTTCTCTAGTTCCGCTCATAAAAAATCCCCTTTAAATATTCCAATCCTTGTTTGTAATTCAGGTTTGCACTCATTCCGAACATATTGTGATCAAGATCGTAAACCCTGCCTTGCTGCACAGCCCTGAAATGCTTCCATATGTCATTTTCTTCAAATTCCTGGGCAAATGCCGCCAATACAACATCCGGCATTGCGTGAGAAGCCCGCAAAATAATATCCGGATCTTTTAATATCAATTCTTCGGTATTAACAGAAACAAAAGGCTCCGAATCTTCGAATACATTTGTTCCTCCCATTATGCTTACAAGACTTCCCACATATGAGTTTTCTGTCGCAACCATATACATTCCGGGAAATCCGAACAATATCAATACATCCGGTGATTTCTTGCCCTTAACGTATTCTTTAATCTCTGACATATATGCTTCATATTCAAGAATAAGGGCATTTGCCTGCTCTGCTCTGTCATATTTTTCTCCAAGACCCTCTATGCTTTTGAAAAGTCCGTTAAGACTCAACAGATTTACAAAAGTCGATGGCACTCCTATTCTCTGGTAATGCTGCTGCAGGTCGCTTTGCAATGCCTTTGGTGTCAAAACATCTGTGGGATTCAGCGACTTTATAATTTCAAAATCCGGCATCATGGGAGCTCCTACAATTGTAGCATCCTTGTATCTCTCAGGAATTGTAAATGCAGTCTCAGGCACACCCACAAGGTCTAAATCCAATTTGTCCATAATGGTACAAAGAGGTGCTGATGTGCTAATTATTCTAAGCTCACCATTTTGGCTGTCATCTTGAACCTCCGTCTGTCTTACAGCGCATCCTGCCAACATTAAAACAATAACAGAGCATAATATCATGGTGATAAATTTTTTCATTTTACCTGTCTCTTTTCTTTTTCTGATTATTGTTTTTAAATACAAAATAAATTACACCTGCCAATACCAGTGCTCCAATTACTATTGGCACAGTATAGCTGTTTTCTGAAACCTCAGAAATTTTAGGCTGCTCAACCTTATTTCCCTGGCTGTCAAATTGTGTTAAACCTGCTTCATCTGCTTTTTTATTCTCAGTAGAATATTCATTATTTGTTGCCGGTTCGTTTATAACTGCCGTTTCAATGCTTTCTCCGGAATCATTTACTTCATTATTATCTGTATTTACATTCCCATCAGTCTTAGTCTCTGTATTGATATCTGATTTTTCAACATCTTTTGTATCTGCAATGGCATCTGCCTCTGTCTTGGATTCCTTGCTGTCAGCTTCGTTCCTTTCACCGGCTGTTTCATTAAGCTGATTTTCCTTTTCTGAAGCATCCGGTGTTTTCGCTGTTTCCGAATCAGGCTGTTTGTCAGTCTTTACTTCAGAAACTCCCGTCAAATCCTTTACAATGGCAGGCATTTTACCTTCTTCAGCATTTCCTCCCGAGAATGCTGCCCCATAACCGGACTGTACCTTGTCGGATTCGGAAAAAGCTCCATTGTCGGCAACTGCTGTAGATGCATCGGGGGTAATGAAGAAAATAACATCTCTGCTCATTGGAGCAACATAAAAGGTTACTCTTAGACGTATATTTAATGAGTCTACCTCAAATCTGTATTCTGATGTGTCAGTTTCTTTGTTGGCCTTTACAACATCAAAGGGCACCGGCTGATACCCGCTTTCTTTGTTTTCTGTATCCAATATTGAGATACGCATATCCCTTGTGTACGAGCTTAGTCCAATACGTATTGTTGCATATTGTTTATCTCCATCAACTTCGTACAGCATAATTTTTTGAGTCATGCTTCTGGCCATTGGATCTCCGATGCTCAGGTCAGTTCCTCCATCTTCTGTTTTTCCTGTGTCGGGATTCACATAAGATGTGGAGTTTGTTACACTGTATGTCCCATTTTCAAGAGCGTAAGCTGCTGTGAATGAGCATACCATAATTACAGCAAGCATCAGTGCAGAAATTTTTATTTTCATTAAAACACACTCCTTTTTGAATGACTTTCATCGCATTCCCGAATCGGAAATGCGATGAAATATCAAGCTCAAATTCTGTTAATACTACTGAGCTTCTATAATATCAAGCAACCGTACAAGAATTGCCGCAACCTCTGCTCTGGTAGCTGTTCCCTTTGGATCAAAAAGATTATTTTCTTTGCCGCTTACAAGCCCTGCTTTTTGTGCTTCAGTCACGCTGCTTTTTGCCCATGAGCTTATTTCATCAATATCCGCAAAGTCAGTTGTTTCGTCGGTTGTTTTTGTTAAATCAATTTCTGCAAATTTTGCATAGTTCATAAAAATTACTGCAAGCTGTTCACGGGTTATTTCCGTATCCGGAGCAAATCTGTCATCCGCTACTCCCGCAACAATACCTGCTTCGGCTGCCCACGCAATAGATTTCGCATAGTATTGTGCAAAATCCACGTCATTAAATTTCGAGCTTTCATAGCTGCTGATATCAGCACCTGCTAATCTGCCTAATATTGTAACCAGCATGCCCCTTGTTACTTTTAGATCCGGACTGAATTTATTGTCCCCTGTTCCTACAAGCAGTCCTTTTTCAACAACAATTTTTATTACGTTCTCAGCCCAATGTCCGGATATATCTGCAAATTCCGCAGATGAGCCCGCACCGTCAGTTTTTTCAAATGACACGCTGATAGTTGCTCCTTTTTGCACATCTTTGAATGTGTATGTTTCTACGGATCCGACAGATTTTCCGTCAACAATTACATGCTTGATTTTATACCCTTCATTTGCTTTTATTACAAATTCCTGATTTTTACCTTTTTGCACTTTTACATCACCGCTTGGAGTTATGGTTCCGCCATCTCCTGCTGATGCTTTAATCACAAATTCATTAGCCGGTGTTGCAGGTGATATGGACGAAGGATCCTTCATTGACCCGCCTTTTTTCAAAGTATCCGTATCAAATACCAACCTGAAGATCTGCTTTCCTATATTATCGGTTATAATGGGCACATCAACCTTCATATATTGCTCTTTCGTGATTGAATTTGTCGGGAATTCCAATACTATTGTCTGACTTGAAGCATTATATGTCAAATCGGTTTCCTTATAGTTTCCCGATTTGTCTCTGTACCATAACATTTTTACTTCTTCCAGAGGATATTCCCCCGTGCTTTTCAACAGCATCGAAACCCAAATCTTTCCGCCTTCCACATCGAGCTGTAACGGCTGAACAATCAGCCCGTGAGCCATTGAGTATGTATTGTTGTTTTCTTTCAAGGCTTCAGCCATGATAGTATACCTGCCGTCTGCTAAATTGTTCGGATCAAGCTCAGGGCTTGGTACATTACCGCCACCATTATTTCCGTCACCGGTTTTTGTAACGGTTATTACATATGCGCTGAAGTGTTCTGTATAGAAAGCAGCTGTACTATCTTCAAAAGTTGCATTCATGTTATTCAGCGTTTTTGTAACAGGATTATAGTGGAACAGCCTTGGTGTTCCCCCGGAAAGCTCTGCCTTTTGAGCAGCTGTCAGAGTAATTATTACCTTTACTTTTCCGTTTAAATTATGAACTTCTTCTGTTACTCCGCCATTTACAACCTTTATCAGCTTCACATCAAAGCCTTGTATAATCGTTGTATTGGCAGGCAATACACTTTTCGCTCCTTGTTCGTCTCCGCTAGTAACCTTTTCGATTATTATCTGCAGACTCTCTGCATCGTCGATATGACTTTCAAGTACAGTGACCGGTATAACAACTGCACCGTCTACGCTGCCCTCTGTTCCCTTTTGAACAGGTATTGAAACCGCCATGGTTTTCTTTTCCTCTTCGTCCATGCCGTCTATCCATGTTTTCAAAGCTTCCTTGTCTAAAGTAACAACATTCTCTTTTTCTGACGGTTGTACAATTCCATCCGGAAGTTCAACAGGCTCCTCCAAATTAGGCTCATCCGTCGATAAATCCGAAATTTTGGTTAAGGTTGCTTTGTCAAAATTCAATCGTATTGTCTGTACAGAGTTCATCGGAGACTCAACAAACATTGAAAGTTTAGGCTTATCTAATGTGCTGATTTCAAAAGTAAATGTCTTGCTTTCGTCAGCTTCATTGTATACTCCGTTAAGTCCTGTCCCTACTACAATATTATTCACGTTCTCCGTCTCCGGCCAAACTTCTCTTATATGATTTCCATTAACCGGAATAGTGTATAATACTGTTTTAATAAACTTAATTGTTGCTGTTATTTTTTCATTTTCTACTCTTAAAGTTACCTGCGGCTCCAATGCCGATGCCATGGCTGACGGTGTATCATTAGTTTCATGCAGGGCGGCTACAGCTATTGTATATATGCCGTCTGCTATTTTATCATCAATTTGTTCCTGTTCAAAGTTTGCCGTTACCGTTGCATCTCCCGCACCTACCGTAAATATTGTGCTTGCTGATGCGACATCTGCCACGGTACCTGCTCCTGTTACTGTCCAGCCTGTGAACTTATATCCGTCATTCGGTGTCGCTGTTAAATCAATTGTTTGTCCTGCTTCAAAGCTTCCCCCTGCCGTATTAACGGCTCCGCCTTCACCTGCGTTTACTGTAATATCATGTTTTTCAGCAGCTACTTCCGGAAGAGTGCTCGTATCAAATCCAAGGTCAATAGCCGGGCGCATGCCCATTCTCTCAACATTCATATAAAGCCTTGGATTTTTCAATGTGCTGACTTCAAAGGTATATGTTTGTGAATCTGTTGCTTCGTCATATGTTCCTTTGAGCCCTGTTCCGATTTCGCTCAGGTCAACTGCAGTATATCTTTCCGGCCATACCTCCTTAACATCGCTTCCGCTTACAGGAATACCCATAATGGCTCCCGAAATAAATTTGATGGTTACCGTGTACTTTCCGTTCACAACATTTACAATTGCCGTTTTGTCGAGCAATGCCGCCATCATTGACAGGGCGGTTGTTCCTTCTTTGTAGGCTACCACTCCAATTTCATATTGTCCGTCCGGAATCAATGTAGAAGCATCTTCTGAAAATATCGCCTTAATTGTTACATCATCTTCAGATGTTCCAACAGTATATTTTGTCTCTATCGCTTTTTCATTTTCAAAGGAACCCGTAACATCTGTAGATTCCCATTTATCAAGCTTCCACCCTTCTAAAGCGGTTGCTTGCAGCGTGATAGCTTGACCTGGAAGATATAAACCTGTCAAAACAGATGAATATTGAATTTTTACGGTTCCTCTTTCTGAGTCATTTGAAGTAACCGTAACTTTCTGCTGTTTTGCAAATACAGGTGTTGCAGATGCATTGTCCTGTTCTATTGTAAATACAGCATACGAACCTGTAGGATACTCTATATTTCCTCCTTCAAATTCCCAACGGATAAATTTATAGCCTTCATTAGGAGTTGCGCTGATTTCTATTATTTCTCCCTTGGCATACCTCTCTTTGCTGTTTCTTTCAATCTTTGCGCTTCCATTTTCACCGTTATTTAATTTAAACGACAGTGTTTCTTGTCCAAATACAGCTTTAATTGCTACATCCGCACTAAATACGTCAAATTCCCATTCTGACTCTGTAGATACGCGTGGGTAACCATCTTTTTCGTAATGCCAACCAACAAAAACCCAACCCTGGGCCGGAGCTGCAGTAAATGTAATTCTCTCTCCCATAGCATATTTTTCGCTTGCTATATCACGAGAAATTTCTCCCTGCCCTTCAACTTCAGACTCAACTTTATATAAAGCCTCTCTGAAAACCGGAGTAATTTCTACTGTTCTCTCCGGCATTGTAATAATAAATTTACCATCTTTATCCGGATATACCTGTACGGTATTTATGTGATCCCACAAGTATTTGACATTCATCCGAACTATTCTGTATCCCGCCTCTGCCTGAGGTACAATCTCCATCTCGGTTCCTTCAATTACGTGAGTTCCATTTGCAATTTCTTCTCCATCCGAAACTTTTCTGACGGTTATAGCTCCGTTATCACCTTGAATGATGTCCACTGTTGTTTTTTTGAATATCGGCGTAAGAATTATATTCTCAGTTCCTACTGTAAAGTTAGCAGAATCTTTATCCGTTTTGTTGTTTAGTGTTATGTCTCCTTTATCAACCTGCCACTCAACAAATTGATATCCTTCCTCTGAATTTTGAATTTTAAGCGCGACATACCAGTTTTTTTCAAATCTCTCAACAGGCAAAGTAACCTGCTGATATCCATTCGAAGGATCCATAACTGATGCGATAACACCCTTGCCACCTTCAACTTCGTTGATGGTGATTGTACAGCCTTTTGTTTCCGGCTCGCCCGGTGAATCTGACACCTTTGTCAAGGTTGCCATCTCAAATTTCAAACGTATGGTCATTATGGCATTATTCATCGGAGTGACTGTCATTGAAAGCTTAGGTAACTCTAATGTACTCAATTCAAATGTAAATACATTGCTTTTTTCCTCTTCATTCACAATACCTGCTGTTCCTGTGCCTAACATAAGTGCGCCTTCAGGCTCTGCCCACACCTCTGCTATGTCTGCGCCTGTTACCGGCAATCCCATTATGGTCGTCGGAACAAATTTAATTGTTGCCGTTATTTTTTCATCTTTTATTTTCAATGTAGCCTGAGGAGCCAATGCCGACGCCATGTTTGACAGAGTATCCCCGGTCTCTTTCCAGGCAGCTACATCTATTGTGTATATACCGTCTGTTATTTTATCATCAACAGGTTCCTGTTCAAAATCCGCCGCCAAGCCTATCCCCTCAGATACGGGCGTAACCGTAATAAACTGTTGAACTGACTTCCCGCTTTCCGCATGAGTTATGGTTATAGCCGTATGATCGGTTGCTAAAACTGCGTTGTTTGCAGGATCCGTAACTATTCCGTTTTCTGAGAAATCCGCAAAATTAATATTTGTACTTCCCTCTTCTCTTTGCAGAGTAACTGTAAGCCCTTCAAGGATCAGTTTTTCTCCTTCTATGTAGTTTGTTTTATCAGGTGGAGTTTTAACCGCAAGCCCCGTAACAGCAGAAGGGGTTGTGCTTAATCCGTTTATTCCACTGACCGTTTCATTTTCTTCTGATATCACATCAGTGGTAGGATTGCCTTCAGCATCAACTGTATTATATCCAAACGCAAGGCCCGGTACAACACTTGTAAATATCATCATTATAGCAATAACTAGGCTTAATGATTTGTTAATTGTTTTAAACATATGTCCTCCTTTATTTTTTTATTTTTTTGAAAATATTATTCCCCGTACCCTTTCCCCGGCTTAGTTAGTCCAAGCTAACTTATTTGCAAACGTATTTGGTAATTATCAATACGTTGCAGATATTTAATAAAGGACTATTGAAAAATAAAAAATGTTAGACTGATGAAATGCTCCTTAAACTACTGTGAGGAATGATACGCGGTATCATTCCTCACAAATATATCATTGTCTATTATTTTTCCAACCCTTAGTTAGTTTAAGCTAACTACATACAAATTAACACAGATTTTCTTGCTTGTCAACACTATTTTCATAAATAAATTCTGACAAATTTTATGCACCGTTTACCGTATTTAAATTAAATACCTCATCTGCTATTTTCATGGGTGCATTTCTGTGAGAAACAAGCATCACAGTCTTTCCGTCGGAATTTTCTTTTAGTGTCTTAAGAATTATCGCCTCGTTTAGGCTGTCCAGATTGCTCGTGGGCTCGTCTAAAATCAGCAGTGGACTGTCATGAATAAATGCCCTGGCTAATCCGATTCTTTGTTTTTCACCTTCTGACAATCTGTCTCCCAGCTCTCCCACCTTTGTGAGATAATCTTGAGGCAAGGTCATTATGAAATCATGGACAGATGCCTGTTTAGCCGCAGCTTCCACTTCCCCACGGCTTGCGTTTAATTTTCCTATTTTAATATTTTCCTCTATGGTATCATTAAAAAGGAATGTGTCCTGAGTCATATAGCTTTCCATATCTCTGAGATTTTCTGTATTTATATTTTTTATATCTGTATCCGATATTTTGATGCTGCCGCTGTCTCTGTCCCAGAATCTCATCAGAAGCTTGAGCATGGTTGATTTTCCCGAGCCGCTTCTTCCTTTTATCCCTAAAATCTTATTGTTGTCAATAGAAAGATTTATTCCATCCAATATTTTTTTATCCCCGTAAGAAAATACCACATCCTGATAATCGGCACCGCCATATTCAACATTTATCCCTTTTGTAATTTCCGGAGTTTCCGGCTCCTCGTCCAATATGTCAAACATTCTGTCGGCACTTGCGAAGGTCTGAACCAGACTGTTTGACAAGCTGCTTAGTGCAATTACGGGACCAAAGGAGCTGAACATGGCAACAGCAGATATTACGACACCTTCGAAATTGACTATTCCGTCTTTCATCATGTATATACCGGCAAACAGCACTGCAAGTGAAAATATATATACAGCCATATCCGTAACAGACTTTGCATATCCCTCATGCTCTTTAAGTCTTTTTTGACTTTCGTCCAATGCATTTGTCATATTTTCAATAACCTTCAGACGATTTTCCTCCTGCTCATACTGTATGCTTTCTTTCATACCTCTTAAGCTTTCTAAAAAATAACTGTTCATCTCTCCATAGTTTTCGCGGTACAGAGCTCCTGTATTTCTTCCCTTTTTAGAGTTTATTACCGGAATTGCAACTCCTACCACAATATACCCCAATACAGAAATCACTCCAAGCAACGGATGAACAGCTCCTATGAAGACTGACATAATTGCGGAGGTTATCACCGCAATAGCCACAGGAGCTATGGTATGTGCATAAAACACCTCTAAAAGCTCAATGTCGCTGGTTATGAGAGCAATCAGGCTACCCTTGTCCTTGTTCTCCAGCTTTGCAGGGGACAGTCTCCTCAGTGCCTTGAACAATCTGTCTCTCAGAATTGCCAGGATTTTAAATGCAAGGTAGTGTCCTCCCAATTGCTCTGCATAACGGAGAAATCCTCTTAATACGGCACATGCAATTATAAGAGAAAAAAGTACATCCAACCCGTTTTTTGCTGATGTATTTAAAATCTCAAGCATTGCCCTTACTCCAAAAATAGTCAGAAATGTTGAACATAAATATCCTGCCACACCTAAAATCACTGTCAAAATCATAACTATTGTAAGTGATCCCAAAAGACTGCTAAGTCTGAATGAAATATTAAACACATTTCTACGCATATACTTCACTCCTTTTGATGTAAGTTTCTATATTACTCTGAGTATAATACAGATTAGCATAAATACCGTCAATTCCCATCAATTCATCATGTGTTCCGCTTTCTTCAGCTTTTCCCTCGTTCATAACATATATTTTATCTGCACCCTTTACATTTTCCAGTCTGTGTGATATCAAAATTACTGTCTTTGATTTTGCCAGATTGTATATAACTCTCATTATACTTTCTTCACTTACGGAATCCACATTGGAGGTAGCTTCATCAAATATATATACAGAACTGTCCCGGAGCAATGCTCTCGATAATGCAAGCCTCTGGCGTTGTCCTCCTGACAGATTTGAGCCGTGCTCCCTGAGATGATATTCGAGACCCCCTTCAGATTCTATAAAGTCATATAAATTTGCCTGCTTAAGAGCTTCCTTCATTTCCTCTTCCGTTGCATCCGGCTTGCCCATGAGCAGGTTATCCCTGACTGTTCCCTTGAATATATAGCTGTTATTATCCAGAAGAGTTATGTTTTTCATTATTTCTTTTTCCGAAATGTTCTCTCTCGGGATTTTCCCTATCTCTATGCTGCCTTTGTATCCTCTGCTTATTCCCATTATAAGTCTTGCTATGGTGCTCTTGCCTGAGCCTGATTCTCCAACTATTGAAACCAGCTTACCTGTTGGTATTTCCATATTAATGTTGTCGAGAATATTTCTTTCGCTGTCATATGCAAAGGAAACATTGCTTATAACTATATTTCCTGTCTTAAATTTTCCGTTTTTTTCTTCATACTCGTCCAAATCCAATATATCAAATATTTTTTCACTTGCAGATATACCATTCATTGCCGTATGAAAAAATGAACCAAGCAATCGTAAAGGAATAAAAAATTCCGATGAAAGCATTATTATTGAAAATGCCGCCCAAAATTCTATGTTTCCCGATCTGTATTCCAAAAGGGCCATTATTATTCCAACAGCTGCCCCTCCATAGGCTATGAGATCCATCAGTGTTATGGAATTAAGCTGCATTCTCAATACTTTCATTGTTATTACCCTGAACTTTTCTGCTCTGTCATTCATCTTAGCATTTTTATACTCATCTGCCTTATATATTTTTAAATCTGTCAGGCCCCTTAAATTTTCAAGAAATCCCTCACCTAAATCCGCATAGCTTCCCCAGTATTTACGAAATATTTTTTTTACATACTTCATAATTATCACTATTGAGACAGGAATCAACGGAACGCATACAAGGAGAACCAGGGCTGATTTCATACTCAAGAAGGAAAGTATCACAAACAGACTTACAGGCACCAATATGCTGTAAAAAAGCTGAGGAAGAAATCTGCCAAAATAAACCTCCAGCTGCTCAACACCCTCTACCGAAGACTGAATAACTTCTGACGTTGAAACCTTCCCCATATAGGAAATTCCCAATTTAATAAGCTTTTTATATATTTTTGTTCTAAGTGACTTTTTTGCATTGACGGATGCCCTGTGACTTATTACAACATAGTACCTGTTACATATAAAGCTCAATACAAGGGCTGCCATTATAATCAGCGCTGATGGGAATC
The DNA here is from genome assembly GCA_032059885.1 of Sedimentibacter sp. Taxonomy (GTDB): domain Bacteria; phylum Bacillota; class Clostridia; order Tissierellales; family Sedimentibacteraceae; genus Sedimentibacter. The sequence goes on along the minus strand of DAMBZP010000028.1, from coordinate 13,629 downwards.
CATTAATATTTTCCGCACCCTCATACAATACACTTTGCAGCAGCATTCCCACAGTGAAAATTATAACCACATTGCACAGCATCCTTATCCAGTTTATTAACACTGCTGTAAATATGTATTTTTTTGAGCCCTCCACCAACTCGAAAAGTCTTTTTTTAATCATTTAATTTCCTCTTTCTTCATCATAACACTCTCCGTTTCGTTTTTTACTGAAAAATAAAATGTTAGCTCGGTGAAATACCCCAAAAATCAATGTAAGGAACGATACTTTTGCATCATTCCTCACTATTTAATCAATTATTTGTTGTATTCTGTTTTATAAAATTTTCCTGCGTGAAGCAAGATTCAGCCTGAGTCTGGCTTTAGGCTCAGGTGTATGGAATGCTCCAATAGAGGTGTAAATCTTTAATAACAAAGTGCCGTCATACACCTTACCACACATTGTGTTTGAATCATTACTGTTAAATATAGGGATTATATACGTATCCCCCTCAGACATTGCACTGAGGTATTCATTGCCGTTCCAATAGCTCAAACTGCTTAGCTTGCCGCTTAACAGCCTTCCTGCCAGTGTTCGGTTAGTTATATTTTTTGCCTTTAACTTAACCACCGCACTTCCATTCGTAACTTCTACGTAACATGGATGCTCAAATGCCCTGTTGCTCATAGACACTTTTCTTTCATTTTGCCTGAGTATCTTAAAAGGAACCTCATATCTTCCGTCATACTCTGCCAAATCCTTCAACCCAAGGTAATCAGGCTCCACATTTTTATTGTAATCAACAACTTCAATTTCCTTGCTTATAACATCGATAAAACTGCTCACAAGCTCCGGTGACATATATATCACAAAATTCAAGGCATCTTCATTTGCAGTATCAAAACCGATTCCCAATCCCTCAACAAAAAAGTCCAATACCTGCAAATATTTCTTTTCATATTTTTCGGCTGTTTCTGCACCTTTATCGGTAATGATTATTTCTCCGTAAAATTCCTTTTCAGCCAATCCCAAGGAAATCAGCGTCAAAACCATTTTATATGCGCTGGGCTTGCTTACTCCCAGATAAGCCGCTATTTCAGATATGCTTGCACCGGATGAATTTTTGGTTTTGATAGCCAAAAGATATTTGATCTGTGATACACTGAGCTTGGTATTTTCCACATTTATCACCCCCTTCCGCTTAAATTACGGGCAATATAATTATGTAATTACAGGTTAGCTAAAACTAACCGACTATTTTAATTTATCATATAAATTTTTTTATGTCAATGACTTTTTCCTGAATGATTAAAAAAACCCTCGCCATGTTTCAGAAAAATATTTTAAAACGGCGAAGGCTGTTGCTGACAGAGTTACGACATACTTGCTTACCCCGGTAACGGCAGAGTCTACACTATATTTTTAATATCTGTCATTTTATCCAGTACATATTTTATATCGTACTGATTTTTAAGCTCTGCTGAAAGCTTGTGCCAGCCGCACAGCACCGGTGTTACATTGGAATTGATTGCACATTCCATATCAAATCTTGAATCGCCCACGTATAAAGTGTTTTCGGCCTTGCTGCTTAAGAGCCCCATGGTTTTAATCAACGGCTCTTTGTCAGGCTTATGCTTTTCCACATCCTCTGCGGTAATGACGGCATCAAAATATTTTTTTATGTTCAGTGTTTCAACCGCATCAAGGGTTGATTTTCTCATTCTGGAGGTGGTAATTCCCATCTTTATGTTTTTACTCTTTAAATACTCTAAAGCTTCAATGACGGTTTCGAACAGCCTGACCTCATCGTTGAATTTTTCAAGCTGATAGTCTCTGTAGCATGTAATAACATCTTCAAAATCATACTCGGAAAAATCTCTTTTCAGTGTTAATGCAAGTGGCTCACCAAATGTAGTCATTACATAATCCTCATCACAATCCTCATTGCGGAAAACAGAATATATGTGCCTGAAAGAATTAGTAACTATCCGGCTTGTATCTGCCAGTGTGCCGTCAAAATCAAATATTACCGTATCAATCATTTTGTCTCCTGATTCTTTTTATTTTTCATGCTCAGACCGATTCTCTGTCTTTCCTTGTCGATGCTTATTATTGTCACATTGACCGTATCTCCCACCTGAACAACCTCCATGGGATTTTTTACATATTTATCGCTCATTTCAGAAAGGTGAACAAGACCGTCCTGCTTAACTCCTATATCCACAAAGGCACCGAAGTCAACAACATTTCTCACTGTCCCCTTAAGCTTCATTCCGACTTCCATATCTTCAAACTTCACAACATCACTTCTGAAAACCACCTTGGGCATTTCATCTCTGGGGTCTCTTCCCGGCTTTTTAAGCTCTTCTATTATGTCGGTAAGTGTGGGAACACCAATATTAAGCTCTTCTGCAAGCACATTGATTCTGTCTTTTATTTTTTCTCTTGCCGGTTTTTTTTCTTCCTTGAAATTAATCTGTGAAAGTGCTTCAAGACCTTTTAATCTTGAATTTTTAGAAGTCATCTGGACCTTCTTATCTTCCTTTACCTTAACGTTCATTATACGTTCGTTTATATCTCTTAAATTCCCATTTTTTACGTCATCAACCGTATATCCCAGCTTTTCCAGCAAGCTTATTGCAATTTCATAGGACTCGGGATGCACGGCAGTTTTATCCAGCGGATTTTCTCCGTCGGATATTCTCATAAATCCGGCACATTGCTCAAATGCTTTTTCTCCAAGCTGCTTAACCTTCAAAAGTTCTGTTCTGCCTGTGAACTTGCCGTTTTCTTCCCTGTATTTAACAACATTTTTGGCAATTGTTTTGGAAATTCCGGATACATATTGCAGCAGTGCCGTTGATGCTGTATTTAAATCAACTCCTACGCTGTTTACACAATCCTCAACAACACCATCAAGCTCCTGTCCCAGTCTTGTCTGGTTCACATCATGCTGGTACTGGCCTACTCCAATGCTCTTTGGGTCTATCTTTACCAGCTCAGCCAGCGGGTCCTGCAGCCTCCTGCCTATGGAAATAGCTCCTCTTATTGTAACGTCCAGATCAGGATACTCTTCCTGAGCCAGCTTGGATGCGGAATACACCGATGCTCCTGCTTCACTTACAATTGTATATGTAACTTTTTTGTCCAGTCTGGAAAGCATATCCGCAACAACCTGCTCTGTTTCTCTTGAGGCTGTACCGTTACCGATGGTTATTACATCTATATCATATTTGTTGATAATCTCTGTCATTATTTTTTGAGACTTTTCAACTTCATTTTTCGGCTCGCTGGGATAAATGACACCCTGGTCCAGGAACTTTCCTGTTTCATCCAATACGGCAATCTTGCATCCGGTTCTGTATCCCGGGTCCAGTGCCAGTATTCTGATATCCTTAACAGGCGGTACCATCAATAAATTCTTCGTATTTTTTCCGAAAACCTTTATAGCCTCTTCTTCCGCTCTTTCAGTAAGCATATTTCTGACTTCTCTTTCTATGGAAGGAGAAATAAGCCTTTTGTAGCTGTCTGAAATTGCGGATAAATAATAATCAACCGTTACAGCTGACTCGTTTGTAATTTCTTTTGATTTTAAATAATTTATTATTTTATCATCAGGAGTTATGAGCTTGACCTTAAGCTTCTTTTCCTTCTCGCCTCTGTTAACGGCAAGTATTCTGTGGTTTGCAACCTTACTTACAGGTTCTTCAAACTTGTAGTACATTTCGTATACGCTTTTTTCTTCTTCGTCTGCCGCTTCTGATGTCAATATGGCATCATTTATGTAAACTTCTCTTATATGCTTCCTGTAGTCTGCATTGTCAGATATGATTTCAGCTATTATGTCGCATGCGCCTTCATACGCCTCTTTAATATCCTTAACACCTTTTTCTTCGTCAACAAATGGTCTTGCAATTTCCTCAAGATTTCCTTCTGTCAGATTCTGTGCCAGTATGATGTCCGCAAGTCCTTCAAGCCCCTTCTCCTTAGCTTTGGATGCTCTCGTGGACTTTTTCTGTTTGAACGGTCTGTACAAGTCTTCCACACGCTGCATTACATCCGCATTTAATATTTCATCCTTCAATTCTTCAGTAAGCTTGCCCTGCTCTTCTATTAAACGGATTACTTCTTCCTTGCGTGCTTCGAGATTTCTCAAATACATAAGTCTTTCATATAAATCTCTCAAGACCACATCATCCAGTGAGCCTGTCTGCTCCTTACGGTAACGTGCAATAAAAGGAATTGTATTTCCCTCATCAATCAGCTTAACCGTGTTTTCAACCTGAAAAGGCTTAACGTTAAATTCTTTACATAAAATTTTGTTTATATCTATCATTGCTCTCCCCTTTTGAACAATAACCTGGCAATTAATGAACGATTGCTGAACTGTAAATGTGACTGAGCCGCATTATTTTCTGCGGCTCAGTCATTGTTCAGATGTCGTCCGTCTGCCGTTCACTATTGTTCTTTTGATTTCATCTTCAAATATTCGTTCATAAATATATCCAGATTTCCATCCATTACTGACTGTACATTTGCCGTTTCGGCATTTGTACGGTGATCCTTAACCATGCTGTAGGGATGGAACACATAGGACCTTATCTGGCTGCCCCATGCTATCTGGTTGTACTTACCCTGAATATCTTCGATTTTTTCTTTATTTTCAATCTTTTTTATTTCAAGAAGCTTTGATTTAAGCATCTTCATTGCAGTATCCCTGTTGCTGTGCTGTGACCTTTCATTTTGGCAGGATACAACAATCCCGGTTGGTATATGCGTTATACGTATTGCGGAATCTGTCGTATTTACGTGCTGTCCGCCGGCTCCGCTTGAGCGGTAGGTATCGATGCGTATATCAGACTCATTTATTTCAATATCTATGTCATCATCAATTTCAGGTGTAACATCCACCGATGCAAATGATGTATGCCTTTTTTTGGCTGCATCAAAAGGTGATATACGAACCAAACGATGAACACCCTTTTCTGACTTCAGATACCCATACGCATTTTCACCTTCAGCCAGCATTGTAACACTTTTTATACCTGCCTCCGTATCGGTAAGTATGTCCAGTACAGTCAGTCTGTATCCGTGAGACTCAATCCATCTCGTATACATGCGGTACAGCATATCAGCCCAGTCCTGTGCCTCTGTCCCTCCAGCTCCTGCATGAATGGATAATATAGCATTGTTTTTATCGAACTCACCGCTTAAAAGTGCTACAATTCTTGCATCATCAAGCATTTTACCCACTTCGTCCATTGTTTTTTCCAACTCCGGAAGGTGGGATTCGTCATCCTCTTCACGTATAATATCTGTTAAAACCTCCAAATCCTCCACATGCTGCTTCAGACTTAAAAACTGTTCAATCCTTGAGGTATTGTATTTTAACTTTTGAGACACCTTCTGAGCCCTTTCCTGATTGTTCCAGAATTCAGGCTCCTGCATTTCAGATTCAAGTAAAATATTCTCTTCCTTCAACTTTTCCAAGTCAAAGGGAACCACCTACCTCGGACAGTATAGAGTTAAATTTCTTTAACTTTTCATTTATTTCATAAAAATCTATCAATTTATCACCCTTTCTTTAACGATTGCTGAGCAAATAGCTCAGCAATTGCTTCTCTATTGTTTATCTATTGTTTATCTATTGTTTATCTATCGTTTTTATTCCTCGTTTTGTCCGCAGCATTTTTTGTATTTCTTGCCGCTGCCGCATGGACATGGGTCATTTCTGCCTACTTTTTTCTCTTTCTTTACCACAGGCTGCGGTTTTCCCGTTCCTCCTGAATCACCGCCGCTTGTTCCGGTTATTCTGGCAACCTCTTTACGCTGAATTTTTTCCTGCGGCCTTACTCTCATAAGCATTTTAACCGTATCTTCCTGTATTTCGGCAGTCATTTCCTCAAACATATCAAAGCCTTCAACCTGGTATGCTCTTACTGGGTCTTCATTTCCTATGGCACGCAGACCTATACCCTGCCTTAACTGATCCATTGCATCTATGTGGTCAATCCATTTCATATCCACATTTCTCAGAAGAATAACCCTTTCTATTTCTCTGAAAATATCCTCGCCAAATTCAGCTTCCTGCCTTGCATAATGCCTGTCAATTGCACTTCTTGTTTTTTCTCTCAATAAGTCCTTGGTAATATTCTCATTATTTTCTTCATCAAAGCTTATGAGAATCGAGAAGGTTTCGGTAACATACTTGGCAAAACCCGCTATGTCCCAGTTGTCTGAATATCTGTCCTCAGTTGTATATCTTTGAATGCCGTTGTCAATAAGCTGGTCAATCATGTTGGAAATATAATCCTTAAGGTTCTCACCCAGAAGAACTCTTCTTCTTTCTGTATAAATAACCTCTCTCTGCTTATTCATGACATTATCGTACTGGAGAACATGCTTTCTTATATCAAAGTTTCTGCCTTCAACTCTTGACTGTGCTGTTTCAATTCTCCTTGTGAGCATACCTGCTTCCAGAGGTTCATCCTCGGGCATTTTTAAAGTCTCAATGATGTTCTTTACCTTGTCTCCGGCAAACAGCCTCATTAAATCATCCTCAAGTGATATATAAAAACGTGTTGAACCGGGGTCGCCCTGTCTTCCGGCACGGCCTCTCAACTGGTTGTCTATACGCCTTGACTCATGGCGCTCCGTACCGATAATATGAAGTCCGCCTGCTTCTCTTACTTTTTGCTGTTCGTCCTTAAGCTCATTCCTTGACTGTTCCAAAAGTTCTTTGTATACTTTTCTTGCCTCTATTATTTCGGCATCATCAGTTTCATTGAATCCATCAGCATATGCAATCAATTCATCCGAGAAACCCTTTTGTTTCATTTTATGCTTTGCAAGATATTCAGGATTACCTCCGAGAACTATATCGGTACCTCTTCCGGCCATATTAGTAGCAATTGTTACAGCACCTAAACGTCCTGCCTGTGCAACAATTTCGGCTTCCTTTTCATGCTGCTTTGCGTTTAATACCTCATGCATAACTCCCTGCTTTTTCAGAAGCTTGCTTAATAATTCTGATTTTTCAATAGAAATTGTACCAACAAGTATTGGCTGACCGGTTTTATGCTTTTCAACAATTTCATTTATAACTGCTGTGAACTTTCCTGTCTCTCCCTTGTATACAACATCTTCAAGGTCCTTTCTTATTACTTCCTTGTTTGTAGGAATTTCTATAACATCAACACCGTAAATCTCCCTGAATTCATTTTCTTCAGTCTTAGCCGTACCTGTCATACCTGAAAGCTTTTTATACATTCTGAAATAATTCTGGAAAGTAATTGTTGCCAGAGTTTTGGACTCTTTTCTTACCTCAATTCTTTCTTTTGCTTCTATGGCCTGATGAAGGCCGTTGGAATATCTTCTTCCGTACATAATACGTCCGGTAAATTCATCAACGATTAAAACCTCTCCATCTTTTACAATGTAGTCAATATCTTTCTTCATTGTATTATGGGACTTGAGTGCCTGGTTGATATGATGCGATATCTCCATATTTTCCTGGTCTGCCAGGTTCTCTATATTGAAGAATCTTTCTGCCTTGCTGACGCCTCGTGCTGTAAGAGTAACATTTTTCCCTTTTTCATCAACTATGAAATCAACCGTATCGTCTTCTTCCACATTGCCCATCATATAATCCATTTTGGACTTCTTATCTTCAGGAGATTCTATTTTCCCCTTTAATGTTATAACAAAGCTGTTTGCCCTTTCATAAAGGTCGGTGGATTTATCTCCCTCTCCTGAAATAATCAAAGGTGTTCTGGCTTCATCTATCAATATGGAGTCAACCTCATCTATGATGCAGTAGTTCAAATCTCTTTGAACCATTTCTTCCTTTCTGATGGCCATGTTGTCTCTTAAATAATCAAATCCGAATTCATTGTTTGTACCGTAGGTTATATCGCTTTTATATGCATTAACCCTTTCTTCCCTGGTAATCCCGTGAATGATGCAGCCTACCGACAGTCCCAGAAAGTTATGAACCTTTCCCATCCAGTCACAGTCACGCTTAGCCAGGTAATCATTTACCGTTACAACATGCACTCCGTTGCCTTCAAGAGCATTCAAATACACAGGCAGAGTAGAAACCAGGGTCTTACCTTCGCCTGTTCTCATTTCAGCTATACGTCCCTGATGAAGAACAATACCGCCTATGAGCTGTACTTTATAATGCTTTTGTCCTAAAACCCTCCATGCGGCTTCTCTGACCACTGCAAATGCTTCCGGAAGTATATCATCCTTTGTTTCACCATTTGCAAGTCTTTCTTTAAATTCTGAAGTCTTCGCCCTTAGCTCTGCATCGCTTAATTCTGCCATGGTACTTTCCAGCGAAAGAATTTTCTCCACAGTAGGCTCCAGACGTTTAACTTCCTTTTCACTGTATGAGCCAAAAATTTTCTCTAAAAACTTTTTCATAATGCGTCCTTTCTCTATACTAAAGTTGAACTGAAGTATCCGGCTGTATATCCCGAGCTCCATGCCCATTGCAGATTAAAACCTCCGCAGTCGCCGTCCACATCAAGTATTTCTCCTGCTATATATAAACCCTTTATCTTGATTGATTCAAGTGTTTTCGGATTAACCTCCGACATATCCACACCGCCGGCAGTTGACTGTGCCTGCTGCCAGTTATTGTGACCCGTAACTTCAAATTTCCACTCTTTTAATATTTCAATAATTTTATAAATTTCTTTTTTGTTCAGACTGCCGCACTTTTTATTTAAATCCTGAAAGCCTGCTTCCGTAAGAACCGCGGCTATGAGCTTTTTATTTATAAAGCCGATCAATCCGTCCTCTATGCTTTTATAGCCGATTTTCCTGAATCTTACGCTTAATAAATCATGCAAATCAGTCTTTGAATATTGGGGAAACATATCTACAGATACATATACCTTTTGTCCCCTGTTAAACTCTGCTATGACATCTCTGCTTATCTGCAGTATTGGAGGCCCTGATATTCCGTATTCTGTAAATAAGACCTCACCCTCATCCTCTCTTATGACTTTTTTATCGGTAAAGCCTCTTACGGCTCCATCAAACCTTATTCCGGCAATTCTTTTAAAATATTTACCGTTGAGCTTGAGCTGAACCAATGCAGGAAAAGGCTCTATAATTTTATGTCCGAATGCTTTAGCCAATTCATATCCTCTTCCGTCAGAGCCCAGCTGCGGGCTTGCTTTTCCTCCTGAAGCCAAAATTACTCTGTCAGCCTCATAAACATTATCCTTACCTATAATACTAAAAACACCTTTACTTTTTCTTAATTCAACAACCTCGAAGTCGGTCACTTCCTCTATCTTCAGCCTCTCAGCCTCATATCTCAGAACATCGAGCACGCTTGATGCCTGAAGAGAGCTGGGATATACCTTGCCAAGCTCGCCTACATAAGGATTTATTCCCAAATCCTCAAATAAATTCAACGTCTTGTTTAAATCCAAGAAATTCAGCACATTTTCGGCAAGCTTTATATTTTTCCCATGATACCGGTCCATTGACATATTCATATTTGTATAATTACATCTGCCGTTACCTGTAGCCAATATTTTTCTGCCCACCTTATTCATTTTTTCATATATTGTAACTTCAGCACCGTTTCTTGCTGCAGCAATGGCAGCAAGCAGACCGGAGGCGCCTCCGCCGATAACAGCTATTTTCATGTCTTTATCCTTACTTATATTTATTTATCCATTGATTTATATGTTTTTATTATTTGTTCCGCAACCCTCAGTCCATCGATTGACGCTGACATTATTCCGCCTGCATATCCCGAACCTTCGCCGCAGGGGTAAATTCCTTTCACATTGCTTTGAAAATCATCATCTCTGGTAATTCTAAGAGGTGATGACGTCCTTGTTTCCACACCTGTGAGCACAGCATCATCTCTGTCATAATTTTCAAGCCACTTTCCGAATGCACTGATGCCTTCCACAAGGCTCTCGCATACATAGTCCGGAAGACAGTCCCAGAGATTTGCAAATGTTGCGCCCGGCCTGTATGTGGGATATATTTCACCAAATGATGAGGAGCATTTCTTTTCCTTAAAATCCTTAAATAACTGAACGGGAGCATGATAGTTTCCCCCTCCGAATTCGAAAGCCTTACGTTCAAACTGCCTTTGGAATTCAATTCCCGCAAGAGGGTTTCCCTCTCCTCCGAAATCTTCCGGACCGATGGATACAACAACAGCTGCATTTGCATTTTCCAAATCCCTTTCATGAAAGCTCATGCCGTTTGTAACAACCTCGCCTTTTTCTGAGGCCGATGCGGTAACAACTCCTCCCGGACACATGCAGAAGGTGTAACAGCTTCTTCCGTTTTTACATTTGTGAACAAATTTATAATCTGCAGGTCCCAGATTCGGGTGTCCTGCCATTTCACCATACTGAGCCTCACTTATCATTTTTTGAGGATGCTCTATTCTTACTCCTATGGCAAATGGTTTAGCTGCCAATTCAAGCTTGCTGTTAAGCATTTCAAAAGTGTCCCTTGCGCTGTGACCGATTGCCAAAACCAGTACATCTGTTTCAATTATATCGCTCTCGGTGATAATGCGATATACACTGTTATCTTTTATTTTAATATCTGTGAGGCACTCTTCAAAACGGAATGTTCCGCCAAGACTGATTATCTTCTTTCTTATATTAACCAGGCAGCCCCTTAATAAATCCGTTCCAATGTGAGGCTTATTTATATAAGTGATTTCTTCAGGAGCTCCCGCTTCCACAAATTCTTCAAGAACCTTCTTTCCTCTTTTCGATCTGTCTTTAATAAGAGTGTTGAGCTTTCCGTCTGAAAATGTTCCGGCACCGCCTTCACCGAATTGTATGTTGGATCTTTCGTTTAAAGTTCCGTCCTTCCAGAACTTTTCTATATCTTTGACGCGGTCCTTGACCTTTTTCCCTCTTTCGAGAATTATGGGATTGTATCCTTTTTCCGCCAATAAGAGGGCGCAAAACAATCCAGCCGGTCCGCAGCCTACAATTACAGGTCTGCTGCTCAGTATCTTTTCTCCTGTTGCTTCTGCCTCGTATATAAAAGGCTCCACCAAAGAAATATTGGCATTTCTTTTCGAAACCTTTATATCATGTTCAAGCTCTAAGTCCAAGGTATATATAAAAAGTATTTCTTCTTTCTTTCTTGCATCTATTGACTTTCTGAAAACAGATAATGTTTTTATTTCTTCTCTTTTAACTTTCAGCGCTTCCGCAGCCTTTATATATAAATCTTCTTCGCTGTGGTCTATAGGTAGCTTAACCTGCTGTATTCTAATCATGACACACCTCTTGCCTTATTTACATTTACATTAAAATAGTCTTGTTTTATAGCTTTACCATTATACCATATATTTAAAAATATTCTATGTGTTTTTTTGGCATAACACAAATACTGGCAGCGGAAAACTGCGCTGCCATGCTGATAAATGTCTCCGATTTTTGTAATTCAGCCTTGCTCATTATCATTTAAATTTCTTTGCCTTCTATGGGGCTTGACATTATGATATAAGTTTCCGTATTTCCGTAAAACTGTATTTTACCAACCAGCTCTTCCAAATGAGTCATTTCTCTTAAATATGCTTTCATAATCATGCTGTGAGGTCCTGTAACGTGGTGGCATTCGACTATTTCTTCAGCTTTATCCGCAAATTCAAGGAAATTTTCCTGCTTTTCGGGCTTTATCGATGCATTGATAAGCACACATATAGGTTTGCCGACTTTTTCATTATTTATTATTGCTCTGTAGCTTTCAATTACACCATCGTCTTCAAGCCTTTTAACCCGTTCTGCCACTGCCGGAGGACTTAAAGATACCTCCCTGCCCAATTCTTTCATTGAGATTCTTCCATCCTGCTGTAGAATACTGATAATTTTATAATCTGTCTGATCCATTGTTTCCCGCCTTATTTTATTAGTTATATTTTAAAAACTTCTTTTTATATTCTTGTGTTTTGCGTAAAGCTCTTACATAAATTATGTACAAATGCGTTTTTCCATGTTATTATACTATCAAAATACTAAATATACAACATATATTAAATATTTTGATTTAAAAAATAGTTTTGCAATCAAAATATTTTATTTTCAAATTATTATATACAATCAAGTGAATCTATGCTATTATAGCATACATGTATAAACTGATTCAAGAAAAAGCTTATGATATGCTGAAGGATTTGACCTCACAATTATACTAAAGAATATTTTGATTTTTTAATGATAATAATATTAAAGAATTATTTAAGCGGAGGAAATATGTCTAAATTAAAAATCACCGAAACATCTCTCAGAGATGGACATCAATCATTGATTGCAACAAGATTGACTACAGATGAAATGCTGCCGATATTGAAGGAAATGGATAAGGCAGGATTTTATTCAATGGAGGTCTGGGGCGGTGCAACATTTGATACTGCCTTAAGATTTCTTAATGAGGATCCTTGGGAACGACTTAGAAAAATAAGAGCGAATGTTAAAAATACAAAGCTTCAAATGCTGTCAAGAGGACAAAACCTGCTGGGATATAAAAATTATCCGGACGATATTGTGGAAAAATTTTTGAAGAACGCAATTTACGAAGGAATAGACATTGTCAGAATATTTGATGCTCTTAATGACATCCGTAATCTTCAAAAATCTATAGAAGTAATAAAAAAAGAAGGGGCACACTGCCAATGCGCAATATCGTACACTACAAGCCCCGTTCATACAACCGAATATTATTTAAATTTAATAAGAGAATTTGAAAACGCGGGAGCAGATTCCATCTGTATCAAAGATATGTCCGGCATTCTTCTCCCATATGAAGCGTATAACCTGGTAAAATCAATAAAAAAAATTACAAAGCTTCCTGTGGAATTTCATACTCACTGTACAAGCGGCGTGGCTCAAATGTCAATGTTAAAAGCAATTGAAGCCGGAGTTGACATAGTAGATACTGCAATATCACCTTTGTCATCCGGAACATCACAGCCGGCTACGGAATCTCTGGCTTTAAGCCTGTCAGGAACAGAAAGAGATCCCGGGCTCAATCTGGACAGTCTGAACAATACTGCTGATTATTTCAAAACTGTTATGAAAAAATACCAGGACGATGGCACATACAGCATCAAAGTACTGATGACCGAGCCCAAGACACTTCAGTACCAGATACCGGGTGGAATGCTTTCAAACCTTATACTCCAGATGAAATCATTAAATGCGGGTGATAAATATGAAGCAGTGCTCGCAGAGGTTCCTGAGGTAAGGGCGGATTTGGGTTTCCCTCCTCTTGTTACTCCCATGAGTCAGATGATAGGAGCCCAGTCAGTGTTTAATGTAATATCGGGCGGAAGATACAAAATTATTCCCACAGAAATTAAAAATTATGTAAAAGGATTGTACGGAAGACCGGCAGCGCCCATATCCGATGAAATAAGAAAAAAAATTATAGGCGATGAGGAAGTAATTACAGTGCGCCCTGCAGACCTGCTTGAAAATGAATTTGAAAAGCTTAAGGCTGAAATAGGACCACTTGCAAAGTCAGAACAGGATGTGCTTTCATACGCACTGTTCCCACAGGTTGCAAAAGATTTTTTTGAAAAAAGAAACAAATTATTGTTAGTATAAATTGGTGACAAGGGGACGTGGTTGTTGTCATCTGCA
>DAMBZP010000027.1:0-31836 GCA_032059885.1 Sedimentibacter sp. | reverse complement strand
AAAAACCGACCTCCCAAAAGTTAGATTCTTGGTCTAACTTTTGGGGGTCGGTTCAAAATCCATCAAAGCTTGGACTTATATCAGTTTTGGTTGAGACGGATTTTCACGACAATCCGAAAACAGCACAGTGGATAATAGATAACAAGGATGATATTGCAAGAGCCTATGTTAATGCTTTAGTTAATACGTTTAATATAGCAAAGACAAATACACCTCAAGTCAAGAGGTATTACAAGGTGCAAATAGGAGCTTATTCCAACAAGTCAAATGCTGAAGCCATGTTAAAAAGACTAAAAATTTTAGGATTTGAGGGCTTTATAAAGTATGAGTAAAAATTTATAAATTTGAGCTGATGATATTTCTGTCATTGGCTCTTTTTTTTATGCTCTTGATTTAAATTATTTTAATAAAACTTCAACTTTGACCTGTTCCCATGGCTATTAGGTAAGAGGTGATATTTTATGAGTAAGAATGAAGAAAAAAAGGTTATAAAGATTACTGATGAAATTATTGAGAACAAAATTAAGCGAAGAAGTGTTTCGCAGGGACAGTTGCAGCGTGAATTTGATTATATCCAAGCAGAGAAGATTCTTAAGAAGATGTTGGAAAAAGATCTGATTACAGAAGCTGAATTAAATAAAATAACCAAGTTAAACAGACAAACTTTTTCTCCTTTATTAGCAGAAATAATGCCATAAAAACGTTGATATATAAAGCATTTAGAGGTAATATGTGACCTACCAAAAGGAGGTGAGAGGATGAAAAAGATAACAAAAATAGAAGAAAATACGACAGATTCCTTTTTAAAGCCAAAGTTACGAGTAGCTGCCTACTGCAGGGTTTCTACAGACAGTGATGAACAGCTTGTCAGCTTACAGGCACAAAAGACTCATTACGAGACCTATATAAAGGCAAACCCAGAATGGCAATATGCAGGGATTTATTATGATGAGGGTGTCAGTGGTACCAAAAAGGAAAACCGCACAGAACTGCTTAGAATGATATCTGACTGTGAGAGTAGGAAAATTGACCTAATTATTACAAAGTCTATCAGCAGATTTGCGAGAAATACTACAGACTGTCTGGAAATGGTTCGTAAATTGGTTGACCATGGTGTTTACATTTATTTTGAAAAAGAAAACATTAATACACAATCGATGGAAAGCGAGTTGATGCTCTCAATTTTAAGCGGACTTGCAGAAAATGAGTCGATTTCCATTTCAGAAAATAGCAAGTGGGCTATTCAAAGACGATTCCAGAACGGAACATTCAAGATTTCATATCCACCATATGGCTATGAAAACATTGATGGTCAGATGGTTATAAATCATAAGCAGGCAGAGGTTATAAAGTTTATATTTACAGAGTCATTATTAGGTAAGAGTGCACAGAAAATTGCACATGACCTTAATCATAAAGGTATCCTTTCAAAAAAAGGCGGTCGTTGGACAGCAGTAACAATTCGTGGGATTCTTATTAATGAAAAATATACTGGCGATGTTATTTTGCAAAAAACCTACACAGACAGCCATTTTAACAAACACATAAATTATGGTGAGAAAAACATGTACTTGGTAGAGAATCATCATGAAGCAATAATCAGTCATGAAGACTTTGATGCAGTATATGAGGTTATCAACCAAAGAGCAAAGGAAAAAGGAATAGAAAAATGTACTAATAAATACCAAAACAGATATTCTTTCTCCAGCAAAATTATCTGCTCTGAATGTGGCAGTACCTTTAAACGTCGGATTCATTCATCTGGAACAAGGAAATATATCGCTTGGTGTTGCAGTAAGCACATAAGGCAGATAACGGAATGTTCCATGCAATTTATTCGAGATGATGATATAAAGACAGCTTTTGTTACTATGATGAATAAACTGATTTTCGGTCAAAAGTTCATATTAAGACCGTTGTTAGATGGATTGCGCAATCAGAACAACACAGAGAGTTTTAAAAGAATTCAAGAGCTTGAAACCAGAATTGAAAGCAACTTAGAGCAGAGTGAGATGCTTGTGGGCTTAATGGCTAAAGGATATCTAGAGCCAGCACTGTTTAATAAAGAAAAGAATTCACTGGCATCAGAGAGTGCAAAGCTACTAGCTGAAAAGGAACAGCTTACCCATTCGGTCAACGGGAATCTTATTAAAGTAGAAGAAGTCAATCGTCTGATTAAGTTTGTTGCTAAATCTAAAATGCTAACAGCTTATGAAGATGAGTTGTTTGAACAATACGTTGAGCAGATTGTTGTATATTCACGAGAGGAGATTGGATTTGAATTAAAGTGTGGAATTATGCTGAAGGAAAGGTTGGTGAATTAGATGGGTCATACACCATATGGATATAGAATTGAAAACGGAAAGGCTGTGATAGATGAAACAGCAGCAGAGAAAGTACAGGAGTTATATTCAGGATACTTAGCGGGACTTTCCTTGATGGATGCTGCTAAAAAAGCTGGGATAGACTGCTATCACGCAACTGCAGGCAGAATGTTACAGAATAGGCACTACCTTGGAGATGATTTCTATCCATCGATTATTGATGATAAGACTTTCGAAAAAGCTAAAGTAGAAAAACAGAGACGTGCTGAGGCGTTGGGAAGGATATGGGAACCTAAAGATATACATGAGACAAAGTATGCAACCAAATTTAAGGTATCACCACTGGAGCAGAAATATGACAACCCCTTCAAGCAAGCAGAATATGCATACAGTCTAATAGAAAGTGAGGTGTAACGGTTGGTGCTTAGCAAGAATGTAACGGTGATTCCTGCAATTAAAAGAGTCGGAAATAATAAAAGTAACGAAATCAAACCCAAAGTACGAGTGGCAGCTTACTGCCGTGTTTCAACGGATAGTGATGAGCAGGCTACAAGTTATGATATTCAGATTGAACACTACAAAAATTTTATCAAGAAGAATCCTGAGTGGGAGCTTGCTGGTATTTTTGCAGATGATGGCATAACAGGAACAAATACAAAAAAGCGTGAAGAGTTCAACCGCATGATTGATGAGTGTATGGCAGGAAATATTGACCTGATTGTTACAAAATCCATCAGCCGATTTGCCAGAAATACTTTGGATTGCCTTAAATACATTCGTCAGTTAAAGGACGAGAATATCGCAGTATTTTTTGAAAAAGAAAACATAAACACAATGGATACAAAGGGTGAAGTGTTATTGACCATTATGGCATCACTCGCTCAACAGGAGAGTCAATCATTAAGCCAAAATGTCAAGATGGGAATTCAGTATCGATACCAGCAAGGTGAAGTGCAGATTAATCACAATCGTTTCCTTGGATATACAAAGGATGAAAATAAGCACCTGGTGATTGAACCAGAGGGTGCTGAGATTGTTAAAAGAATTTATAGAGAATACCTTGAGGGTGCGAGCCTTTTGCAGATAGCAAGAGGATTGGAGGCAGATAGTATTCTAACTGCGGCAGACAAGGCAAAATGGAGACCTGAAACATTGAAAAAGATACTGCAGAATGAAAAGTACATCGGAGATGCGCTCTTGCAAAAGACTTATACAGTTGATTTCCTTTCTAAAAAGCGGGTTAAGAATAACGGCATAGTTCCGCAATATTATGTAGAGAACAGCCATGAACCTATTATTCCCCGTGAACTTTTTATGCAAGTTCAAGAAGAAATGGTTCGAAGGGCAAGCATCCAAAGTGGCAAAGGCGGTAAAAAGAGAGTTTATAGTAGCAAATATGCTTTATCAAGCATCGTTTACTGCGGTCAGTGCGGTGATATATACAGACGGGTACACTGGAACAACCGTGGATGCAGGTCTATCGTCTGGAGATGTGTCAGCCGTTTGGAGGAAAAGGGATCTGACTGCACTTCCGTTACCATAAATGAGGAAACATTACAGAAAGCAGTTGTAAAAGCTATAAATGAGCTTTTGGTTAATAAAGAGCCATTTCTTTTAACACTACAGAAAAACATAGCTACTGTTCTTAATGAGAAAAAAGATAATACTACAGATGATATTGACTTAAAATTAGAAGAATTACAAAAGGAACTTGTTAAACAGGCAAAGTCTAAAAATGACTATAACGAAGTAGCTGAAGAAATTTACCGCTTACGGGACATTAAACAAAATGCATTGGTTGAAAATGCAGAGCGTGAAGGAATAAGGCAAAGAATCGCTGAGATGACTACTTTCTTGAATGAGCAGTCAACCGAGCTGGAGGAATATGATGAACAAATGGTAAGGAGGCTTATTGAAAAAGTTACGATATTTGATGATAAAATCGCTGTTAGATTCAAATCAGGTGTTGAATTAGATGCTTGAACATAAATTTCGTACCCGACCGCCAATTAGGAGATAAATTCTCTTGATTGGCGTTTTTCTTTTGTAAATTGACTAAAGTTGGCAATTTATATATAATATCATTATCAGTGTTGTTAATATTATTCTTCAAATCAACAGAAATACATAAAGTTTGAGGCAATATACAAACGTTTATGAGGGGCAGTTAATAACTGTGGCTTCCATAAACATGAATAGGGGTGAATGATTTGCTTGATTTAAAGAAATTAGTAGATGATTTTTTCTTGTATACACAGTCTAATAATATTGAAATCTATAATGAGTTTAGCCTTCAACATGAGATAGGTGTGTTTTTACGAGAAAAGCTTAAGGGGCACCGAATTCAATTTGAAAGGAATGTGTCTTATTTCACACGAGACAACAACACCATTAAGAAGGAAATAGACATAACTATTTTTAATGAAGATAAATCTGAAAAGTATGCCATTGAACTAAAGCATCCGCTTAATGGACAGTATCCTGAGCAGATGTATTCATTCGTGAAAGATATAAAATTCATGGAAGAGCTTAAAGAAAGAGGATTTAACAAAACAGCTGCTGTTACTCTTGTATCTGACAAGCCATTTTATGAAGGACGCAACAACGAAGGCATTTATAAATACTTTAGAGAAGAATATGCGGTTTACGGACAAATTTTTAAACCAACAGGGTCAATGAAAGGAAAAGACTTCATCACATTAAAAGGTAGATACCATTTTTCTTGGAGACCGGTTTATAATAAGAGCAGATACTACATAATAGAGATTTAGGAGGATGGGTTTAATGTTTCTAATTGACAAGGATAAAAATGAAGCAATATCAATAAGCAGAAAAACATTCCAGGAGTTAGAGTTCAAGGAAAGAAAACATCTTCAAGAGTGGATATGCAAAAATACCGATATTCTTGGTGAGAGGTTGCTTATTATACAAAAGGAATTTTGTGGCTTTGATGATACAAAAGAAAGACTGGACTTATTGGCAATTGATGAAAATGGAAATCTTGTTATTATTGAAAATAAGTTAGATGATAGTGGCAAGGATGTTGTATGGCAATCTCTTAAATATGCATCCTACTGTTCGGGTCTAACTAAGGGTGATATCAAAGATATTTTTCAAAAATATTTAGATGAGCAAGGGAAAAATGAACATTCAGAGAAAGTGTTGTGTGATTTTTTAGGGGTAGAAGATTTTAGTGAAATTGAGTTAAATAATGACGACCAAAGAATCATTATGATTGCAGCAAACTTTAGAAAAGAGGTAACTTCTACAGCTATGTGGTTGTTGGACCATAATATAAAAATAAAATGTATAAGGGTCACACCATACGAATTAAAAGGTCAGATTCTACTTGATACAGAGCAAATTATTCCTATTGTAGATGCAGAAGAATATTTGATAAAGATAGCAAATAAGAAGCAAGAAGAATTGATTAGCAAAGAGAAGAATCAAACAAGGCATACTGTAAGGATTGATTTCTGGACACGCCTCCTACAAGATATGAATGAGAAATCTGACCTATTCAAGAACATTAGTCCTTCAAAGGATAATTGGCTAGGTTGTGGCAGTGGGCACAGCGGCATAGCGTATACTTTTGTTATCACCGGCAACTTCGCAAGAATTGAACTTTGGATTAACAAAGGCTTGCAAGAAGAAAACAAAAAACTTTTTGATAATATCTACGGGCATAAAGAAAAAATTGAATCATCATTTGGAGATGAACTTGACTGGCAAAGATTAGATGATGGAAAAGGAAGCCGAATAGCTTACTGGCTAAAAAACGTAAGCGTGTTTAACGAAGAAGATTGGCCACAGATGATTGCTTTTTTGACTTCTAATATGATTAAATTGGAGAAGTCACTGAAAAATGTTCTCCGTGATATTATTAAAAAGTAGCCTAAAAAATGCCATAGATTAAAAATTGTAAATTTTATAATGAAAGGGTGTATTAAAATGTCTGATGTAACAAATGCTTATGATAAAATTGTAGATTTTCTAAAGAATGAAACAGAAAAAACATTATTACTAAGTGGTATTGCAGATAAGGAAAAGCATCTGTCACTTCTTAAAGCACTGAATGCCCAAGGAAATTGGAAGGGTCTGATTAATCTGATTCATACATCTAAAGATGGTATGGAGGAATTTTTTCGATGGGCAGAACTTTATGATGTAAAGGTGCCAAAGAAATACGGACAAGGGATGAAATTATCAAATCTTACAATTTTCTTTGACAATCTAACTACAAAAGGTAATAGTGAAAAATATGATGATTATGCTTTCGATTTTATGATTGTATGGCCAATCGTTAGTGTCACTAAAAATAAAGAAGAAATTAATATGCTTGAAGAAATGTCCAAACATCAAAAAACAAAAAAGATTATTTATCTAACCATTAAAGAGCCATGGTATAACCCTGATTCTTTAGAACCGATTGTAGATCGAGTGATAAAACTGGACTGTGAGAATGATGAACCGGAAGAATATATGCGAATTTTAACAAGGTACAAAGAGGATATGCAAACACGTGGTAAGTTTTAATATGGATGTGATTATATGCTAAGTATTGAGGAATACATTTATAGAAGAAAAAAAGAAGATAAGCTCAATGAATTTGACATTAATGAACGTACTCAAAATATGAAAAGCTGTGTTGATTATGTATTTGAGTATTTTAACAACTATCTGAATATTAATGAAGCTGAAGAAAAAACAGTACTGCATAATGAAAAGCTGGAGAAGTATAGTAAGCAGCTTAGGGAGTATGAGCCTGAAGTTAGAGAATGGGTTGTTGGCATTTATAGTGAATATGGGAAACAACTACACAAATACATTGGGAATATTGTAAAAGAGAATGAGTTTTTCTTTCTGTATAATGCAGAGAGTGAATTTAGAAATGTTTCATATGATTGCTATTCAAAGCTCATTAAAAGGTTACCGTTTCTTAAGGACCAAACAGAGATGCTTTTTCTTTTCATAAAAGATTATCACAGGGTAGAAAGTCAACAAAGATTCAATTTCGGGATACCGAGTATTTCAGATGAAATAAATGATTGGATTGATAAGACTTGGGCTAAGCATCAGGTTAATCTTCTTGCCTTTGCTTATGATTGGATAAATAGTTTCTATAATAATGAGGACATTTGGCCTTCAACTCATAGAAAGAAAAGCCAGAATACTTGGAGAAAGTACGATTACGATTATAAGCAGAAAAGTAATCTTTTTAATCTGGATTCACTGTATAGAAAAATGCAGAAAAAGTCCTTTACAAAAGGCAGAAAGCAGGAATTCGAAATTTTATTTATGTATTATTGGATTCATGATATGGAAGGCGATAATGATTATTGGCAGGAGTATTTAGAGACTGTTTTACCAAACTTAAAAAGAGAATAATTTTGATTTCGATTGAAGGTAGGAGGTAAGATAATTGTGTGAAAAGAAAGATTTGTCATTTCTAATTGATAAAATAGTAGATTCAGATTTGTTTCGAGAGACAAATTATTATTATAGAAGTATGAAAAAGCAGCCTCATGGGGGTGTGGCTCATATCTTTTATCCTAATATATACTTAAAACATTATGCTGCTGATACATTTTGGCTATTTACTCATGAACCGGATAATATACCATATTTTTTATCAGCATTAGTTGAAGAGGCTTATCAAGAGTACTTGAAATGTGAAGTAGATGTTGAAGAATTATGTAGGCTATGCTTTGATGATGAGAGTTTTTGGTATGTTGGTGTTCGCTTATTGAAACCTAAAAAGGATTATGAAGAAATAAATAAAGGTGTGCCAATATTCTTTTCCGTTATATCATCAAAGTTAAGATTTCAGGATTATTTTGAACTTGACCATAAGTTGTTAGTATATGCATTAGTATGTTCCCTAATAAAAAGTAAAATGATAGAAATTGAGGGTATCTCAGAAATATGCAAATATGAAGTGTTAAGAAATCCTCATAATAAATATGGTTTAAGCTTAGTAAATGAAGCCAAGTTTTTGCGGCAAGGTTTTGTTATTGATGGAATATACTACCTTTATAATATATTCTTTGATACTACAATTGGAGCTGCTACTGACGATGTTCCGTATACTATTAAAATAATTAACAAAGAAATTATTAATAAAAAACTATTTTTTAGGTGTGACGATAAAGTAGCTGTACCAGCAGATAAAATGATAAGCACAGCGACTATGGGTTTTCAAAAATATCGTGGAATAACAGTTGATTTTGGGGATATAGAAAAGCTAGTCACTAAAAAGGAAATCATAGTTCACTATGATCCCAAGCATACAGATAAGGTTCTTATGATAATTAAACCGGATAGAGATAGTGAGGGTTGCAGTTTTTATCACATTGAGGTTGAAGAACTATGGAGTCCAGAAAAAGTTATAGATAACTTTGTAATTACAAATTATGTTCACGCACAATACTATCCAGATAAAAAAGTCTTTAATCATATTGATTTTTCTGTAAATCAGTACTCAAAAGAAATCTTTGAAGAAAAGTTTAGGGATGCTGTGACAGATACAAAAGTACCAATTGATAAATACGGTGATGAACATTATAAAATCTGGTGTGTTGAAAGCGAAGTTATTGAAATAAGTACCTGGAGTAAACTCGTTTGTGCCACACTTGATGAACCTTTTAGGGACTTATTCATTGAGATGTTTTCTTTGAATATTGATTGATATGTTTCCGTCTACCGATGGCGTAAAAACACCGTAGATATGTTTCCTTTTACCGATAGCTCAAATGACATTCGTTCTGTCCTCTCGAGCCACGTTGAAGCCGTAACCCTGTTTGTGAGGGAGTGAAACGACTGAAGAAGCAGAGGTACGCCTCATGCAAGGCTTGCCTAAGAAGCCGAGCGAAGCGAAGGATGATTGGCTGCAAGATACTTTTGAGACCATAATCCTGTTGCAATGCCTGTAAGGCTGATAAATAGTAAGGTTGCGGTATTATAAATAGAAATATATTTTGACGTGAAAGAATGATGATATGACTTTCACGTTTTTTCTTTTTTGATAAAATATTAGTGCACCATAATATTTTATATAGATGATGAAGGAATACAAATGAACTTAGATTCAATAAATATAAATAATGAATATGAAATTACATTAAGAGGTATGTTGGCACAGGATGAAAGCAGAAATACAAGAGAGGATATTCAGTGGGGATTCCAACGCAAATTTGAAAAAGGTGATATCTTTATGGACTATCTGACAAAAATGTGGTATTATTTGCCTATGATTAGATGAAAGAGCGGATTGTCTCCTCGATGCATGTTGTGCCATTTATTGTTTTTAATGAAAAAGTTTTATGATGTGATCTTTAATTTATTAATAATCTTATGATAGAGGTGATGATATGAGTAAAAAATATTCCCGAAATTCAATTTGCCCATGTGGAAGTGGAAAAAAATATAAAAATTGTTGTATGTAATCTTTCAAGATAAATTACAAATACGGGAATATTAAGATTTATATCAAAAATATATAAATAATACGTGGGAAATGTCGGGATATCAAGGGGTTGACGGG
This sequence comes from Sedimentibacter sp., assembly GCA_032059885.1. Taxonomy (GTDB): domain Bacteria; phylum Bacillota; class Clostridia; order Tissierellales; family Sedimentibacteraceae; genus Sedimentibacter. The sequence goes on along the minus strand of DAMBZP010000027.1, from coordinate 21,969 downwards.
GATTCGACGGGATAAAAAACGATAGAAAATTTGAATAAATATTTTCATGATTTCTTGCAAACAGAGTTTTATAACTAAAACGTGCTGCCAGGGCAAAAATATTTCTAACGCTGATTTACGTTTTTTAACGACAGCGTTATTTTATTGTAAATTCACGCGTTAAACAACTAACGACGAGAATTAAAGTGGGCTGAAAAATATGATTTTACGAGTTTGAATTAAGACGTGATAGCGGACATTTTTGAAAAAATTTTTTTGATAGCGGACATATAAAATAATGGCTGAATTTCAATATCCCTAGGCATTCAAAAAGATTGTTAAAAAAAGCTGATAGCGGACATGCGGACATTAAAATAAAAAAGCAAAATATATATTGAAATTTCAATGAACTTCATAATAATTTTGCTTTTTTGTTTCACATATTAAAACGACATAAAATTACGTCATTAAACTTAAACGGTGAAAAAATTCGATTCAGCATTTTTACAAAAAACAACCTTGCCTATAATCCTAACTGGTGTTTCAGATAAATCTACTATAATCGGATCATAATCTTTATTGAATGATATGAGTTCCATTCTGCCATTGTATCTATGTACTTTTTTACAGGTTACAGTTCCGTCAATATCAACTACTCCGACAGTGCCGTTTTCGACTTCCGGCATACTTTTGATAAAAACAAGGTCTTTGTCCTTGATTGTAGGAGACATACTATCCCCTTTTACAAACAATGCATAATCAGCATCTACTGTCTCAGGAACTGCCACATAATCTCCACCTCCAACTTCTATGATATCCATAGGAGGTCCTGCAGCAGTTTGTCCTAAAATCGGAATATGTTTAATTGTGACTTTTGATTTATCAATATAACTCGCTTCATATGCTGACGGAATTCTTGATTCTGCCACCATATATAGATTATGTTTTTCTGCTTCATGAACTTCAAGATATGTATCAATTCTTTCTAAAATTCGTTCTTTTTTTATGTCATCTAATTGATTGAATTTACTAATTAAAACTCTTTCAGTTTTGGATAGTGAACTATTATTTTGTGAGCTACGACCAAGTAACAATTCATCGGTACTAATATTGAAACACTTAGCTAAAGCAATAATAGTACTTGCTGACGGGTCGAAAGTTCCATTTTCATAACCACTGATATTGCCTTTTGATTTTCCAATCAATTCGCCAAGTTGGGACTGTGTTAATTTCAATGACTTTCTTAGCCTTTTAATTCTTTCTCCGATACTTTCCAACATATCACCTCTTTCTAATAAAAGTTCTAAAAATAGAATAAATTTAATTGACAAGTTCTAATATTGGTACTATAATGTTGATATGATATAAATTTACGTCAACATGATATCACAGAAGTTCCAAAAAAGATACAAAAATTCTTGTCCTAATTGGAAAAAATATGAAATATTTTGTAATATCCTATCTATTTCATATTTTAGGGCGGTCCTACCTTTCGCCAGTAATTTTTAGTAAAAGGAGTTGTAAAAATGAAGATTAGTAAAATTCCTTTGCCTCCACGAGGTAAGAAAATCAAAAAAGGTCTTATTGAATGGAATATGACTCAAAGGGACCTGGCTAAAAAATTAAATATGGATGAACAATATTTAGCTGACATAATACGTGGCAGGCGACCGGGTAATAAGTACATTGACAGAATTTATAAAGAATTAAATTTAGATCCTGATGAGGATGAATATAACATGAGAGGAGTTGTGTAATATGAATGAAAAACTGCAAAAATACAAAATGGAAAACGAAGAAAAAAGCGTAAAAGCAGTAACTAAGCTATTTAAGAATAATCTTCTAAATGAAAAGTACCTGAAGGGGTTTTTACAGGAACAAATTGATATGCATCTAATTATAGCTCATGAGTTTACAGCAATGATTGAGAAAGAGGAAGATGAATTACAGGAATTTATTACAAAGAAAACTGCAAGAATCGCAGTAATACGAGATGCACTTGATAGACTTTCAAATAGTTCTTTGAGCCTTGGCGATGTAAGAACAGAACTAAGTAATGACAACATTGAGGATAGCAAAAAATGAAAGAAGATATTTTAAGGTCACCAAGCAAGAAAAAAGGAGCACCAACACTTCCAATGTACTGCTCCTGCATTCTGCAACTTTAAAATATCTCTACAATTATTATACCAAAATCCTCAGAAATGTAAAGGAGGAAATGTATGGCTTGTTGGATAAGCGTGAAAGATACAGCTGATTTGTATGGAGTTACGGAAAGAACTATAAGAAGAAAGTTAGATGAATTTACAGTAAAGGAAATAACAGGTCTTAAAAACCAAAAAACCTACATGGTTGACTTATATTCTCTTCCGGTTGATAAACAGAAGCAGTATTTTTTAAGTCATAGAATAGACACAAAAATCGACAGTTGCAATAAAGCCAGATGTGTTGAAAATTACACATTGGGAGAATTGAAAGAAATGTACGAAGATAAATTTGAAGAAAAATTGGATGAAGCTTTACGAAAGAAGGATGCTGTTCTGAAACTTTGTAATTTAAAGCATGGTGAGAAGGAAGATGGCGTTAAAGCTATTTGTGAGGAATATGGATATTCTCAACGAGCCTTATACATGTATAAAAAGCAGTATGAAGAATCAGGAATAACCGGTTTAATCCGGAAACCAAAAAGTGATAAAGGTTCCTTCTCCTTACCGGATGAAGCCGTAAAATTTATAAAGGGAGTGTATCTGCAGCCGATAAAGCCCAAGAAGCAGCATGTACTCAAGATATATAATCAAAAAGCAAAAGAAATGGGCTGGGAAGAAACATCACTGTCTACGATAAGCCGGATTACTAACAGCATAGCCGAGACGGAAAAATATCTGGCTTTTGCTGGCGAAAGAGCATATAAGGCTAAATATGCTCCGTGTATTACAAGGACATATGATGATTTGCTCATAAATGAGATATGGGTTGGTGACGGTCATACGCTTGCTATCTGGACACCAGAAAACGGAAAAATCAAAAGGTATACTATGTCAGCATGGATGGACATGAGGAGTCGAGGAATAGTTGGCTTCTGCCTGGCAAATCACAGCAGTTCGGTCGTTATAGCTGCAGCCCTCCGAAGCGGAATCCTAGGTACGGGCAATTTGCCGGGAGGGATGCCGGGCACGTGCTACATGGATAACGGCTTGGATTATAAAAGCGGATTTTTAAACGCAGAGACAAAGGAAGAATTTTTTAATACATATGACGGTCTGTTTAAAGCGTTTGATATAAATACTAGGTTTGCGATACCATACAACGCTAAAGCTAAACCTATTGAAAGATTTTTTCAAACCTTTAGCAGTAATTTGAGCAGATATATTCCAGGGTTCTGTGGTGAGAGCATCGGGGAACGACCGCATAATCTGGATAAGAATGATATATTAATCCGTGATATAGGAATTGAAACTTTAGTAAAGGTTATTGAAGGTTATATGAATGATTATAACAATGAACCACTTCCGGCTTTAGGCGGAAAGTCTCCGGCAGAGGTTATGAACGAAGCACCTAAAATTAGGAACGATATGCCTACTGCTGAAGAATTAGATATGTTTATGGCTAAGTCTGATGTGAGAGAAATATTAAGCTCCGGTATAAAGAAGTTTGGCAAATGGTTCTGGAATGATGACGTTATACCGTATATTGGAAAGAAATGCGTTGTTAGGTACGATTTGAACAATATCGGTGAGTTGTATGTTTATATCGAAGGCAAGCTGACTTGTAAGGTCCAAAACAAGGAACTGCTGTCAATGAAGGCAACCGAAGAAGATATCAAGAAATGGCAAAAATTGAAAGCTAAGGCTTTAAGCGCAACGAGGGATGCTGTTAAGGAATATGGAGTAACTGAGGATGAGGTAAGAAGGATGATGCTGAGCAACTATGTGGATAATGATGTTTTAGAAACTCTATTTACTCCTAAGCAAAACAAAAAGGCTCTTGATGAAGCTAAGGTCATCCGTCTGAATGAAAGAAGCAAAAAAGGCTTTGAAAAACAACAATTTGAAAATGATGTGAATAGCGGTGCTATAGACAAGAGGTTTATGGAAGCCGGTGAAGAAATTTTTAGAAAAGCTATCGGAAAATAGGAGGTTTATATGTCAAATACTGAATTGAAAAATTTTAAAAATATGAGCTGTGAAGAATTAGGGAAGGAATTACAAAAGCTTAAGGATGATTGTGGTCTAACTTACACTCAGGTTGCAAATCAGATAGGCTACAACAGAGCAAATATATCTAACTTGGCAAATCAGTTTCAGGCAACGGATAAGGTAAAGGAAGCCGTAGCGGATTTCTTGTTTAACTATTACAGTAACAGTATCACGAATGTTGACAGCTTGGTTGCATTCAAAACTGAGATAGAAATATATCCTACAGAAGAGTTTATAAAAGCTCTGGGCTTCTTGGATGACATCATGAAGAGAAAAAAGATGGGCTGCATGATTGGAGCTCCGGGCTGTGGCAAAACAACAGCAATTGAAGAGTATGCGAAAAGAAATGATAATGTGGTTGTAATTGAAGCCTGCAGTGGAATGAGAGAAAACGACCTGATTGATGAAATAGCCGACAGCTTAGGTATTGTGCTTGAAGGAGGCTCTTCTCATAAGAAAATTAACCAAATAATCAAGGAATATGCCGGTCAGGAAATAATGTTTATCATTGATGAAGCTGAATACTTGAAAAAATGGAATATAGATAAGTTTGAGGTCCTAAGGAAAATATGGGACAAAACAAGGGTTCCAATAGTCCTTGTAGGTACTGAAAAGCTGAAAAAGCATCTTGTAACTGGTGGTAATGGAAAGGACAACCTGGCGCAGCTTTATAGAAGGCTTATCAAGTTTGAATTTGAAGGTATCAAGAAAAAAGAAGTTTATGAAATACTGGAAGGTTTTAATATAGACAAAAAAAGTGCTGATATGCTTGTAGATGTTGCTATAGATTATGCATTTGGTGGTATGGGTAATTTTGTAGAAATATTGGAACTTTGCTTGGAAGAGACAAACGGTGAAAAAATTACGAAAGAAATTACTGAAAACGCAATGCGTTATAAGATGATGTTCAAACATTAATTTTCAGGATTAATTGCAAACAGGAGGTAATTATGGCAAGTATAATGCATTCTCTGTTCAGCATCGTTTGGATTTTGACTCTTGTTTCAATGATTATATTCAAGAACAAAACAATTGTTTTTGAGAATGACAAAGGCTTGAAAGTCTATATTGAAGAGGAGGGCGTACGGATGAAAAGAGGTACAAGACCAACGAGGAGGCAAAAGGAATTCTTGAGTAAAAAGAGGTTAGACCCTGACAATTGGCTAATAGTCAAGGATAGGGATGAATACATAGACATTGTTAATAAAGCCAGTCTTAAAGTTAGGAGGGTTTTGAAGTGAACGTAACTATTAAAGCCCAACTCACTTCTGAGGAGGTTACAACGGTACTTGATCTGATTGAATCAGAGATTAGAGGAACTGATAAAAGGTTGGAACTTTATAAGAAGCAATGTGACAGCAAATATGCTGTCCTTGCTTCAAAGAAGCTTAGCAAACTGAAGGTAATTAAAGATAAATTAAGGGGTGAAAAGCTTGAAAAATAAATACGACATGGTCAAATGCCCTATATGCAATACACCGCATCAAATCAATGAAATTAATAGAAACAAGATAGTTGATTGCATGTGTGGAAAAAAGCTTATTATAGTTTCCTTCAATGGTAAAGTTGAGCTTGTGGAGGTGTAAGATATATGAATTTAAATGATCCGGATGTAATTTTAGAAACTTTTAAAATTGAAACACTTGGTGAATTACTTACTCTTGTAGCAACGACACCAATGATTGTAGTTTATAAAAATACTACTGAATACAATGAAAAGTATGTTGCTAGGCTGTGGAAGTATAGAAAGTTAAATAAAAAGAAATTCAACTCTTATTTACCACAGCAGAGTCATGAGCCTACAAAATATGTTGTAACTGCTGATTCTATGGCAGAGATATCTAAAAAGATGCCTTGGTTTTTAAATTTTTTACCTCGGTATCCGGAAGATGATCCTTGCATAGTCGGAGTTTATTTGTAGATGGGATTATGGACAGAAAGCTTACAAATGCTTTATTTAAAACATAAAGTTGCAACGGAAGTTTCAGACGGGAAAATATTAAGATTTGTTAAGGAGGAAGATATGTTATTGATAAGTGATGTATTCAAAGGCAATAAAGAAGATTTAGATTACTTAATTGAACTTGGCAAGGAGCTGAAGACACAAGATAACTTAGGTACAAGAAAGCCGTTGATATTTAGGATACAGGATGTAAGGAGAGATAGTTGCGAAAAAGGTTTAGAAGACTTTAGAAAAATTGACATATCTGATAACGAGGGTTCGTTTCATTTATTTTATGATGACAAGGTCAAAGAAGCAGTCGCTTTTATAAAAAGAGAATATGGCTGTTTGGATTCTACATCAGAATTTGATGACTTAATTGAATTTTGTGAAATGTATGGAATTAAGTATAAAGTTTACTATTACAGATATGAAAATTACTATACAGGAGAGTTCTTAACAGGAAAAGCAGCAAGAAAATATCTCGAAAAATACAAAGAGGAATTTAATGATGCAAAGGTATACATTGATTGTGGTGCTGAAAATGAGGAACTGACAAGACTGACAGAAGTACTGGAACGGTTGTATGAGATGAATTGTAAGGAGGAACTCAGATGCCAATCGTAACACGAGAGGAATGTTACTTCGAACCTAGGGTTATAGGAACTAATGGAAAAATCCGATGGTATGGTGAAGAGTATAGCAGTAAAAAGACCGAAGAAAAGATAGAATATACAGTCTATATAAGGGATACTGGCTCAAATCTGCTAATATACGAATTGTACAGCGATGATGAGATGGACGAAAGATTTAATAAGATTTCTTGTACATTTATCCTTGTAGACAGGATAAAAAAATATAGCGATAAATTTGCATATGGGAGAATAAGAAAATGAAAATGGAACGAAAAATAAGCAAAAGTGGCGGTATAACAATTCCGAGTAATCTCAGGATGCAGTTAGGTATCCAGGGCAAGGAAAAAATTAACATAGAAACGCAAGACAATGGAGATATAGTAATAAAACGAATACAAGGCACTTGCATATTCTGCAGCAGCATTGACGATGTACAGGCTTTCAAAGGAAAGTATGTGTGCAATAAATGCAAGGAAGAATTGAAAAAATAAATGGCAAGCGGATGCATTGTAGCGAATTGCTGGATATGCGGTGAACCAATCTATGAGGATGAAGTTGATTTTATCGGTGAGAACTTTGTACATGATGAATGCAAGCAATATTATACAGGGCATAAAGATGAGTTTAAAAAACTTATAAACATGTACAAAGTTCAGGTAAAGCAACTTGAAAAAATGATATTGGATTTAGAACGAATTTATGAAAGGTTAGGCGAATGAAAAGTTTATTTGAAGTAACCGGATTTAATAGATTTGAAAACAATAAAAAAATGACTGTATCGGTTTATGGAGTTAGAACAGACCCACGCAATAAACGCAAAGCCGAATTTCTTGTGTATTATGCAGGTGACTGGATGTGGACTAGTGCAGATTATTATGTTCCGATTAATAATAAACATGAATAATGCGGAGGTAAAGATGATTAATATAAAAGAAAAGGTAAGCAAGGCAATAGCAATAGATAAACGTATGAAAAAGGATAAAAAAGAATTGGACGCTATTAAGGCGGAGCTGCAGGCGGAAGCTTTGAGGGAAATGGAAAACAAAAATTTGAAGTACGTTGAATATTTCGCAGATAAAGGCAGCAGCTGTGTAGTAATGTACAAGGAAAAATTTGAGGTGGACAATCTGCCTGAGCTGACAAGAGTTGTCGGTGATGTAATTGTCGGAAAGGTGACAAAAGAAGAGACTGTGAAGGTTACTGTTGACGACAAATTCGAGAAAGCTTTAATAATTTTATATACTGGGCAATACAAGCAGCACAGTATAGAACAAATACTTAAAGATTTATATTTGGATGATAAGCAAATTAAAGTAGCATTGAAAAAACTAAAGGGCGATTATCTAAAGGACAAAGAGCTGCTTGAGAGTTTAGGCGTGAAGGCAGAAATTGAAGAGGAACTGGATGCAATCAGAGAGCAGAAAAATTATGAATTGGTTGAGAAGTTTTTTAACCTTGATGAAATAGATATTGGAAGACTTAAAAGGTCAATATCGGTTGAGGACACATTAAGCATTGGGCTGAAATATGAAAAGTAGAGGAATGATATTCCTCTACTCTCTCAGGTAAGGAGGTTTATATGGCAGTTGCAAAGGTTAATACTATATCAAATGTACAGAAAAAGGCACTCTGGGGAGCTGCTAAGGCAAATGGACTTGATAAAGAAGCTTTATATGATGTAATTGAATCAATAACAGGTAAAGAGCATATGACAGATCTGACTTATGTTGAAGCTGCAAAGGTACTTGACCGCATCAACAATAAAGAGACATACGAAAAGAAAAATCAAAAACGCACAGATAAAGGTGGCAATATTGAGACAATTGCACAAAGAAGAAAAATATACATGCTGACTGGTCAGCTTGGCTGGAATAATGATAACAACAGGATAAATGGTTTTGTAAAGAAAAACTTTAGCGTTGATAGAATTGAATGGCTCAGCATGCAGCAGTGTAACAAATTAATTGAAATGCTTAAAAAAATGGTCGAGCAAAGGGAGTGAATTGATGGCACCAAAGAAGAAATATAAAAAGCTCACCAATGCAGAGAAAAAAGCTAATAAAGAGATACGAGAATATTTACGAGCTGAAGGAATCCTTCCACCACGAAAAAAGCCATTAAACAGACATAAATTTGCACAGGAGATTGCTAAGGAGCTTGCAGAGTATCGACCATCAACATGGGATATAGCTTTTGTGGTAGGTTTTATGAGCCCTTCGGGAGACACTAAATTAAAAATTACGGATGAACAGCTTGGAGTGCTGAAAGTGAATAAGATGGCTATTGAATATAGAAAATATGTTGATAGACGTATTGAAGAAAACCCGGATGCAAAAATAACCATTGGTGAAATTTACGATAATGTAATTAAGCCGATAATAGATTTATAAAAAGGATGGTATAAATGGAAGATTGGACGAAGGAGATAGAGATAAATGACTTAGACGAAAAGAATAAAGAAATTGCTGAGGTTATAGGCATAGAAAATTTGCTGAAGCTTTCAAAAGCTTATGGCGGAGAGTCTTTATATATAAACAAGTACGATGAAGTAATAAAGAACCGAAGAGATAAAAACATTAAAAACGAATATAACAGATATAACGTCAAAAAACTTGCAACTAAGTATAACCTGACTGAAAAGCGTATTAAACAAATCGTTCAGGAGCTTGGCATGGAAAATCAAATCAGCCTATTTGACAGAGCATGAGTTGGGGAAATTTTTCCCTAACAACCATATATATTAAAATAGTAGAATATTGTTAAGATTATTAAATCTTAACAATATTTTTTTATGGAGGTAACAATGATTAAATTTAAGAAAATAATAGCACTTATGATTTGCGTTCTTGTAATGGGAGTTTTTGGGGTTCCTGCTTACGGAGCGACAACAGAGTTGGATGTACTCAGCCTGATTCCTTCAGAGCTTTTAATTATTGCAGTAGTTATATACTGCATAGGAATGTTTTTAAAAGCTTCAGAAAGAATTCCAAACTGGACCATACCGCTTGTTTTGTTAGGATGTGCAGTCGTAATTACAATAGCATATATGGCTGTTTCTTTGGGACAAGGCTTAACTCAAAAGGTTATAGTTGACGGTGTTATATACGGAATACTTATAGCAGCGGTTGCGGTATACACTAATCAGGTACTTAAACAGATTACTACACAAAGATTGAAAGAATAGATTTGAACACCTTTGGTATTTGAATCTATTTGTCCGCCCAGAAACGGGGGACAAAAATGTAACATATTTTCTCCTATACAGGGAATTGGATGGAGCGGAGGCGGTGGATAATGAATTGGCATGAACAAGCAAACAATTTGTTTAAAGAAGGAAAAAAAATAAATGATATTGCTTCAGAACTTAATTTGAGCAGAAAGACAGTTAGTAAATACATAAACTCTCTCCCCTGCTCTACTCTTGAAGAGACAAAAAATATTAGAAAAAGCATTAGTCTAAATAAACGTAAAGAACAAAAAAAGGCGTACAGAGACAGGACTTCTGAGGTTCAAAAAGCACAACTAAAGAGACAACATGAAATCGATGTGATGATCCTCAGCAGTGAAAAATACTTTAATTAGGAGGGGGACAAATTTTTGGACTTTAACTGGATTGCACAAACGGCAACTTTGTTAGGTGTAGGCATCATAGGGTACTTTCTACAGGATTTAAAAAAGAGTGTAGAAAAAGAAATACAAAATAATAAATCTGATATCAAGGCTGCTCGCTCAGACATGGAAAATAAAATTAATAAAGTCAACGACGATATGAACGAAAAAATCTGTAAGGTTGATGAAAAGTTAGATTTATTTAAAGAGCATGTAAATCGCAATTTTGTTGATAAAGAAAGTTATATAAGGAATATAACAGCCTTTGATGCAAAACTTGATAAAATAACGGACTTGATTATGGAAATGAAGGGAGAGAGAAAACAACGTGAATAGAATGGATGAAACACAGGTGCTGAAGAATAAGCAAATGCGAGGGCAAATAATACGGACTCTGGCTCTGTTTTACCCTGACACCTCAACGGTGAGTAACATAAGGGCTGCTCTTATAACGAGAGGCATAACCAGTACTGGAGAAATGGACAAGCACTTGACATATCTGGAGGATAAAAAATACATAACCGTGCAGGATGGCTTTATAAAGGATGCAAAGGAAGATGATATTGTAACTCTAACGGCAAAGGGAGTTGACCTTGTAGAAGGGACGATTGCCGATCCGGGAGTGATCCTGTAATGGGAAAAAGGAAAAAGAACAGGATACGCTGTAAAATTGATAATTTGCCGGAAGAGATTAAATCCGAAGTTGATGCTATGCTTGCAGATACAAAATATACATACCGTGAGATAGCTGATTTTCTTATTGAAAAAGATTATGAGATATCTAAATCTGCTGTAGGCAGATATGCTTTACGCACAAACGGAGCTACCCAACGGCTCATCGAAGCTCAGGAGCAGACGAAGGCATTAATTAATGTTATGAAAAGCAATCCGGATGTTGACTATACTGAAGCAAGCATGCAGCTGCTCATGGACGGTCTGACTAAAAAGATGGCTGCAGCTCAGGAAGAGTTTGATATGATGCCCTTGGACAAAGCAGGAAGATTGATTGCAAGTCTGAGCCGTACAAAAATATACAAAGACCGTGTAAAGCAAGATATGAAAAAGAAAGTTGACCTTGCATTTGAGAAACTGGAGAATGATATGCTGAAAGCTATAAGAAATGATAAAGAGCTCGCACCAAGGCTGACTGAAATACTCCAGACAGCAAAGCAAAGGATGATGTCCGATGACGATTAGTATTGAAAAGTATATTCTTGAATTAGAGCCGGATATTGATTTAGAGGAATTTGAGACTGAAGAATATCAGGAAAGTCTATTTCTTGAGTATGTGCTGAAGAATGATAAGTACAGACTTAAGCGTAATGAAATCTATCAGGATTATTTGCAAAAACTACCGATTGGCGGAGAAAAAGGATTAAGGAAACGGCTCGGAGCTTTTGACCTTGAGTATTTTGGAAGGGCATATCTCCCCCACTATTTCACAAGGAAATCTCCGGACTTCCACCGTGAATTGAATGATCACTGGACTGAAGGTGTACTGAAAGGGCTGGACCCGTACAAGGAAAGCAGAAAGATAAATAAGCTTCAAGGATGCAGGAGAGTTACAGCTGCACCCCGTGGGCATGCTAAAAGTACAAACTTAACATTTAAAGGTTCGATTCATTCAATATGTTATGAATATAAGCATTTTATAGTTTTACTTTCTGACAGCTCTGATCAGGCGGAAGGGTTTATCAGTGATATAAAAATTGAGCTTGAAGAAAATAGTATAATTAAGGAAGACTTCGGAGACCTGAAGGGTGACAAGTGGACAGATTCCGAATTTATAACATCAACAAATATAAAAGTAACGGCAATTGGTTCCGGGAAGAAAATAAGGGGTCGTAAGCACCGCAATTGGAGACCGGACTTGATAATTCTTGATGATGTTGAAAATGATGAGAATGTAAATACTCCTGATCAGCGAAAAAAATTGTATAATTGGTTTACCAAGGCAGTATCAAAAGCCGGTGATACATATACGGATATAGTATATATAGGGACCATGCTGCACTTTGACTCACTGCTTGCTAAGGTGCTAAAGAACCCAAGCTATAAGAGTATAAAATATAAGGCAATAATCAACTTTGCAAAGAATGACGACTTGTGGGAAATGTGGAAAACCATATACACAGACCTCGACAATACCACCCATGAGCAAGATGCTCTTATTTTTTTTGAAGAAAATAAAGAAGCAATGCTTGAAGGAACGGAAGTTCTTTGGGAAGAAAAGCTTAGCTATTACGACCTGATGGTGATGAAAGTATCTGAAGGTGATGCAAGCTTTAACAGTGAGCTTCAGAATGAACCTATTGACCCGGAAAGTCAGATGTTCAATGATGAATGGTTTGATTACTATAATGAGGCTGATATTGACTTCTCCGATCCACGATTTATAATCATCGGTTCTATTGACCCGTCTTTAGGGAAAACAAAGAAAAGCGACTATTCAACTATTATAGCTTTGGCTTTGGATACAAAGACTGGTTATATGTATGTCATTATTGCAAGTATTGAGAGAAGAAAGCCTGATGTGATAATAATTGATGCAATTGAAAGTAATAAGAAGTTAAAAATTGACTATCGAAAGGGATATACAAAGCTTGGGGTTGAAACGGTACAGTTTCAGCAGTTCTTTAAAGATAAGCTTGCTGAGGAAAGTGCAAAGTGTGGAGAGTATCTGCCAGTTGAGGAAATGCTTAATTACAGTGATAAGAACATGAGAATTGCAACATTGCAGCCGGATATTAAAAATGGATATATAAAGTTTAATCCCAAACACAAACTGCTGATGCAGCAGCTGAAAGAGTATCCGATGGGTGCACATGATGACGGACCTGACGATCTTGAAATGGCAGTAAGGTTAGCAAAGAAAATTTCTAAAACAAATCAGGGCAGCTATCAAAGCATCCTGAAGCGTGGATTGAGATTTAAAAAAGGAGCATATTAGGAGGTGTAAATTTTGATTGTAGATCAATACGGCAAACCCATTAAAAAAACAAAACCCATAACAAGAGAAATAGCAGCGCCTGCTATATATGACAAATACTCCACGTATCCATCTGATGGACTTACTCCTGAAAAGTTAGCAAGGATACTGAAGGAAGCTGATCAGGGTGATGTATACCGACAAATGGAATTATTTGAAGAAATTGAAGGCAAAGACCCTCATCTTTTTTCACAGATGCAAACACGGAAAAATGCCGTTACTGGTGTTGACTTTGAAATACTTTCCTATTCAGAAGATGAGACTGACAAGAAAATAACTGAGTTTATTTCAAGTATTATGGCTGACCTTGATACTGAAGATATCTTTATGGATTTATTGGATTCCATTGGCAAGGGCTTTGCTGTTTCAGAAATTATTTGGAAGTATAAAAATGGAATGGTTGTTGTTGATGAAATAAAGAGTCGTGAACAAAAGAAATTCTTCTGGGATCATGAAGATAAATTCAAGGTAATGACAATTGAAAATCCTCAAGGTGAAGAGCTGCCGATAAATAAGTTTATTGTTCACAGGTACAAGGCACGTTCCGGTCATCCAAGCAAAGCCGGAATAATGAGAGTAATAAGCTGGATGTATCTTTTTAAGAATTATACAGTTAAAGATTGGATTGCATTTGCTGAAGTATACGGAATGCCTCTCAGACTTGGGAAATATAATGCCGGTGCAAGTGATGACGACAAGGATGCGCTGAAGGTAGCATTAGTTATGCTTGGCTCTGATGCAGCAGGAATAGTTCCTGAAGGTACAAGTATAGAGTTCATTGAAGCAAGTAAGGTGTCATCCCTCAATGTATATGAAAGTCTTGCGAACTTTTGCAATAAGGAAATGTCCAAAGCAATTTTAGGACAGACCTTAACTACAGACATTGGTGAAAATGGCAGCAGGGCTGCAGCGACTGTACATGATGGAGTTAGACACGACCTTATTGAAGCTGACTGTAAGTCTCTGGCAAGGACTATCAGGAACGATTTAATAAAACCTTTAGTTCTCTTCAATTTCGGAGGCTGCTATGTAGACCGTGCGCCATATATTAAATTCAATTATGAAGAGCCGGAGGACGTTGAAAAGAATGCTAATACCTACAGGACAATCATTAAGGACATAGGTCTGCCAGTTGCTGAAGAGCATTTATATGAAAAGTTCGGCATACCAAAGCCTGAAGCTGGACAAAAAATAATTGTTGTTCCGCAGCTCCCTGTTTATGGCGGTATGAGATTAAAGAATACACAGCTTATTGCGAATAAGAATGCCACTGTAGACTATCAGAAGGAAGTTGATTCAATTGCGGATGAAGCTACACTAATGAGCGTGAAACTTTTCAATGAAATGTTTAAACCTTTTGGTGTAATGATAGAAAATGTTAGCTCTCTTGAAGAGCTGCAGGCTAAGCTGAACAATCCAGAAGAATTGAAAAAAGTACTTAAGAATATGGAAAACGAGAATATGGAAGACCTGCTGCAAAAGGCTATGTTCTTGGCGGACATGTACGGAAGGAAGCTTGAGTATGACAGAAACTAGTGTTCTCTATGGTGATTTGAGTTTTGAAGAGGCTGAGAAATATTTCGGTGGCAAAATACCGGTTACAAAAAAGGAATTCAAAGAAATTGCTGATGAATACAAGACAAAGGCTTTTACGGTTTCAGGGTATAACAATCTTGAAATGATTAAAAAGTTCATGAATGCGTTGCAAAAAGCTATAGAAAACGGGAGTACCCTCAAATCATTTCAGGAAGAAATGAACAAATTCCTTGAAAACAAAGGCTATGAAGGTATAACTCCCTATCAGGCAGACAACATATTTAGAAATAATATTCAGACTGCTTATAACGTCGGACATTACGCTGCCATGACAGACCCAGAAGTAAAGAGATTGAGACCATACTGGGAATACGATGCGTTAAATGACGGAAAGACTAGACCAAGCCATCGAGCTCTGGATGGAGCAGTTTATCCTGCGGAACATCCATTTTGGGATGTTTACTTCCCTCCTAATGGTTTCAAATGCCGCTGCGGAGTAAGGACATTATCAAGACGTCAGGTTGAACAAAGAAATCTTAAAGTTATGGAAGAGTTGCCGGACAGAGGTGTCGACAAAGAAACCGGTGAAATGTTCCGTATATATCCTGACGAAAACTTTGATTATAATCCTGCAAAAAAAGCTTTTGAGGTAGACTTAAGCAGTTACCCGGAACCTTTAAGAAAAGCATATGAATTATATGAAAACGGGCGTTAATTGTCTAACGGTTGAAATAACAAGATTTTAACGCTGTCAGGACAAAAAATAACGCTTAATAATACATTCGTTACACAATTTATAAAAAGCTGAATTCTAAAAATCAATTTTTAGCCGTTATTTTTGAATATACGAAAAAAATATAGTAAATCAAAGAATTGCTTGTCCATAATATTTACTCAAAAATTAACGGGGGTTTAACGCTGATTAACGTGGGTTGTGGACAAACACACCAAAAATTAACGCAGGTGGTGATAAAAACTGAAAAATATTTACGTTTTATCTGACATGATAGACGTCTCTTCCGTTCCTGCGGAAATAAAAATTTTACCGTATGGAAATGTGGAGAGCCGTAAAGGTCCATTTAAAGTTGATAAAGAAAGCTATGATTTGATAGCACAGTATTTTAAAGAACGGAGGCTTGACATAGTAATCGACTATGAGCATCAGACTCTTGAAGGTACGCAGGCTCCTGCAGCCGGGTGGATTAAAAAACTTTCTTATAAGGAAAATGACGGCATATATGCAACTGTTGAATGGACGGAAAAAGCAAAGGAATATCTGAAAAATAAAGAATACAGATATTTAAGCCCTGTTATTCTAAAGCGCAAAGAAGACGGAAGAGCAGTACAGCTGCACTCTGTGGGGTTAACCAATACTCCTGCCATAGACGGTATGGAGGCAATAATCAATAAATTAGATGGAGGTAATGAAATGGATTTAAAACAGATAGCTCAGGCTTTAGGTCTGGCTGAAGATGCAACAATTGAACAAATACTTGAAGCTATAAGGGCTTTGGGTGCTATGAAAAATGAGCAAAATACAGTAGCATGCAAGGAAGTTCTTGAGGCTCTTGAGCTGAAGGATGACGCTACAGTTGCAGAGGTTAAAGGTAAAATTATAGCTTTAAAAAATCCTGCAGGTTATGTAAGTACGGAAGAATTTCTTAAGCTTAAAGCATCTATTGAAAAAAAAGAAAGCAATGATCTTGTCCAAGTAGCCTTGAGCGAAGGCAAAATAACACCGGCACAAAAAGCCTGGGCAGAGCAAATTGCCCTGAAGGACCCTGAAGGATTTAAAGAGTTCTTAAAAAATGCTCCGGTGGTAGTTGATTTAAAGGTAGTCAACTATAAAAAAGAAGAGAAGAAAAAGAACCCTGAGCTTGAACTGAGTATTAATAAAATGCTCGGAATCAACGCAGAAGATGTAAAAAAATACGGAGGTGAAGAATAATGGCACTTACAAAAGGCAGAAACACACCGTACAGAATAGCAGATAAAGTTTCTCTGCCAGTTGCTGAAGGTAAGAGAATTTATGAAGGCAGCATAGTTGTAGTTAATGCAGCAGGCTATGCAGAACCCGCAACGAAAGCAGAAGATTTAATAGCTGCAGGCAGAGCTGAAACTTATTCTGACAACACAGAAGGTGCAGCCGGAGATGCCTCTGTAGTAGTTAAAAGAGGTTGTTTCCTTTTCGATAACAGCAGTACAGCAGCGGTCACTCAGGCACATGTATTGAAAGACTGCTACATTGAGGATGATGAAACAGTCACGTCTGCATCAGCGGAGACATCAAAGGCAGGTAAGGTATTGGCAGTTGACTCAGAGGGTGTCTGGGTAGAAATTAGATAATAGGAGGATAAACAACTATGATAGTAAATCAAGCAGCATTACAACAGATTTTTATAGGTTTTAAAACCATATTTAACAAAGCAGTTTCAGAGGCAAAACCGCTGTATGAAAAAGTTGCAACGGTAGTGCCTTCATCAACAAAGACAGAAAGCTACAAATGGCTAGGTAAAATTCCACGTATGAGGGAGTGGATCGGTGAAAGACAAATTCAAAACCTTGGTGCATACGATTATGAAATTAAAAATAAGCCTTTTGAAGTAACTATTTCACTTGATAGAGAAGACATAGAGGATGATAGCATAGGTATTTATAACCCTATAGTGCAGAGCATGGGGCAGTCGTCAGTAATGCATCCTGATCAGATTGTGTTTCCTCTGCTTCCTAATGGATTTACAAGTAAATGCTATGATGGCAAAGCGTTTTTTGCTGCAGATCATAAAGAAGGTAAAAGCGGAACACAAAGCAATAAAGGCGGTAAAAAACTGTCCTTGGAATCTTACGGAGCTGCAAGGTCTGCAATGATGAGCCTTAAAGACGAACAGGGCAATCCAATGAATATATTGCCTAATTTGCTTGTTGTTCCTCCTCAGTTAGAAGGAATTGCAAGAAAGATTTTATTTGCTGAAAATATAGATGCAACGACCAACACATATAAAGACAGTGCAGAGCTTTTGGTAGTAAGTGAACTTTCTGCATATCCGGAAATGTGGTTCTTGCTTGACACGTCAAAGCCTATTAAACCATTGATTTTTCAAGAACGTAAAAAACCCGAATTTGTTGCAAAAGACAATATTAAAGATGATAATGTATTTTTCAACAAGGAATTTATTTACGGAGTTGATTCAAGGGATAATGCAGGCTATGGTCTATGGCAGCTTGCTTATGGTTCAACAGGTACAGAGGCTTAATTATGTACAGCACTGTTAATGAAGTCATTGATATGATTAAGCCTGACATGGTTAATTCGATTATTAATGATGAATTTATAGAGGATGAAGCGGTAAAGGAAGCTAAACTTCAAGAAATAGCAGAATCGGCTATAAAAGATGCTGATGCAGAAATAGATGGATACCTGAATAAAAGGTATCCTACTCCTCTTCCCTCTCCTCCGGCTGTTATTAATAAGCTGAGTAAGGATATAGCTTTATACAACATACTTTCAAGGAATGGAATGCTTAAGGATGAACGTGAAAACAACTACTTTGAACGTTATAAATATGCTGTGAAATTTCTTGAAAATGTTGCAAAGGGTATTGCTGACATTGGCGTAACAGTTTCGGCTCAGAAGGCAAACACAAGTTTCAAGGTCAATTCAAATAGAAAGATTTTCGGAAGAGACAGCATGAAAGGAATGTAATCATGAGCGGAGTTCGGATTGAGGGCGATATAAGGAAATTGTATAAGAGATTATCAAAACTTGAAAATCTTGATATGCGTGGAGCTAATGCTGTTCTTGCTGAAGCAATAAGGGCTTCTACATTGGACCGCTTCCGGAACGAAGAAGCTCCTGACGGTACAAAGTGGAAGCCAAGTAAAAGAACTTCCGCAAGCAGGAAACGAGAAAAAGTCCTGAATGATACCGGAAGACTGAGGCGAAGTATAAACAGCAAGGTTGACCGCAGAGGGTTTGCGGTCGGCACTAATGTTGTATATGCTGCCACACACCAGTTCGGAGATGACAGCCGTGAACTTGGACCGATTACAATAAGAGCTAAAAGGGGAAAGTCTCTCATGTTCAATATCGGAGGCGAGGATATATTTGTTAAGAAAGTTTACATTCCGAGCCTGAAGGTTAACATTCCGGCAAGACCTTTCTTGGGCATTAACGAAGAAGATATCAATGAAATAAGAGCTACTTTGTTAGAATTGGTTGGTGAAGATGAATGATAGTTGAATGTAATGAATATCTGAAGGAAAAGCTGCAGGCTGCAGGAATCCAAAAGACAATAATAACAAATCAAAAAAAGCTTAAAGATAACAATGAAAAACGCTTTGGAGCTGTACTCCCTGATAAAGAAGAAATAACCAAGTCCGGGCAAATGAAAAAATACATTGATGAGCATGGCAAACAGAAAAAGCGTACAAAAAAATTTTCACGAGTTATATATTTCATCGTCATCATCGGAGAGTATAGCTTTGAAAAATGCTCTGAACTATATGAGAAATTTCTGTCTGAGCTTGACTATGGATTGCATATAGACGGCAACTGGACAGAAATGACCATTGAAGAAATAGACTGGGTGGATAAAGAAGACAGTATTCTTAAAAGTGAAATAACCCTTCAAATGCTTGTAAAATTTGAGGGCGGTGTGTATAAGGATACAGGCTTTAAAGCTCTAGAACTTGGAAATACGGAGGTAGAACATGGAGAATAAAAAAGAACAATCAGCAGATCAGAAAGAAATAAAGAAATCAGAATTATTCATTGTTGAAAAAATCAAAGAAGAGCTAAACATTTCCGATGCTGTTTTTGCCGGAGTCATGGCACATAAAGGGTGGGCACGTGGCAAACAAATTACTAAAAAAGAAATGGAAACAGCAATTAGTGAGTTTTTGAAAGCACCATTAAAATAAGGAGGTAAGCATGTTAAGAGATGTAAATATAAGCATAACCGACGGTGGCTTAGGTTCGGCAACCGAAACTGGCGAAGGTGTGCATATTAAAATAGGAGCTTCACCTGTTGTTTCATCCGAATATATAACCATTAGAGGTTCTATGGATCATAAAAAGATAAAAGAGCTTTTAGGCAACTGCCCTCTTGCTGATGCTGTTATGGACAGTATTTTTACAGGAAGCAATCTGATATATTGCTATCCGGTAACTCCTTCAGTAGCAGGGACTATAAGTGAAGTGACAGCGGTTAAATCTGGAACTGGAATATTGACAGCTGCTGGTGAGCCTACAAATGAATTTAAAATTATAGTGGAGATACAAAATTCCGGAGAATTGAATGTGGCAACATTTATATATTCCTTGAATGCTGGTGAAACCTACAGTGATGAAATAACCGTTCCATTAGCCGGTGAATATGAGATAGATAATTCAGGAATAAGATTGACTTTTGCTGTACCAACAGGACAAGGCTTTGTTTCAGGTGATAAATTTTCGCTTACAACAACAGCACCAGCTCTCAGCAATCAAAATGTATTGGATACATTGGAAAAAATCAAAAATATCAAAAAAGATTATGAGTTTATCCATGTTGTAGGTCCGGGAAACAAAGCACTATGGGCTGCACTTTCAATTGAGGCAGACAGGTTTTTCAATACATACAAGTACCCTATATTCTTTGTTTCGGAAGCGAGAAATATTAAGGAAGATGATGCAAGTTTGGACAGCTATGTTCAGTCATTGCTAGCAGAACGACAAGGCATTGCCAATAAATATGTTCAGGTAGTATCAGCCAGGGCTATGTACAACAAAATGGACGGAACTATCAAGGATGTCAATTGTGCAGGAATAGTATGCGGTCTATATGCAAGGGCGAGAGTCAGTCAGTCGATCGGCGAAACAAGAGAGTTTCCTGTTCAGGGCATAACAAAACTGTTACCTGAGGTAATAGAAGATTATCATATAGAGAGCCTTGATGAAGCAAAATATTTGACTTTCAGGCAGTATATAGGTCTTGACGGATATTATGTAACGAATGCAAAGATGATGTGTCCAGACGGCAGCGATTACATATACGCTGAAAGAATAAGAGTATCAAACAAGCTTGCTAAGCAGGTAAGAGCTAAAGCTCTTCTGGAGCTTCAGAAGGAAGTTGATATGTCAGATGTAGATAAGAGTTTAGCAGTCACAGCTGAATTTATTCAGGAGCCGATTGACCGTGCTGTCGAAAACAAAGAAATATCTTCAGGGCGAATTATTATTCCTGAAGGTCAGGACATACTTGGAACTGAAAAACTAAACCTTATAATTCGATACGTGCCTAAAGGACACTACAGAGAAATTGATGTTGACCTAGGCATAGAAAAACCAAATTCTTAATCGGAGGTGTAAAATGGGGATAATTAACGGAAGAGCGTATGATTGGGACAGTATAGAAATAGACCTGCCAGGAATGACGTTTCAAGCACAGGATATCAGCTATGATGATGAACTTGAAAAAGAACCGGTCTATGGCATGGGAAATGCGCAGCGTGGTTACGGTCGGGGCAATTATAAAGCAACCGGAAAAATGACTATGCTGAAGGATGATTTTGACGATTTTGCTGCTTATTGCAAGAAACAAAAAGTTGCGCTGTATAATCTTGACATACCAAAGATAACAGTCTCTTATGCACATGAATATCAGCGTACCAAAATAGATGTGCTGAACAAAGTAACAATCACAAAAGTAAGTCACAAAGGAACTCAGGGAGATAAGAACCTGAAGGTTGACCTTGACCTGCTTATTTATGGCAATATCGTTCGTGACGGTCTGGCAGCCATATAAAAATTTTCAAGTTAAATTGCAAATACGGAGGTAATCATGGAAGAAAACAGCTTGGTTTTATCCAGAGAACAAATAATAAAAAACTATAATAAGGTTTATGAGGTTACGGCAACTATAGAAGCTGAAGGCGAAAATTCGGAAGAAACAAAAAAATTCTATTTTACAAAACCTACCTCTCAATCTTTCAGTAGGTACATTAAAAGAGTTAACTCTGATGCATATGAAGCATCTGTTGCATTGGTAAAAGGTAAGTGCAAAATAAGAAGGTGCATTGAAGAGTACTAAAGCAAGTGAGATA
>DAMBZP010000026.1:21398-32243 GCA_032059885.1 Sedimentibacter sp. | reverse complement strand
ATCAGCCGGCTGATGACAACAACCCCGTCCCCTTGGCACCATTTTTTTTAGTTATAGCCAAAAATAAACATTTCATTTTAGCGAAAAATAAAGTAAAATAAGATAATAATAGTTGTATTTTTGTCAAAAGGTGTTATATAATAGTAGGTGTTAAGAGGTGGCACAGTGATAGAGTTTAGTAATGTATCAAAAATATATAAAAATGAATTCACAGCAGTTAAGAATATTAACTTAAAAATAGATAATGGTGAGTTTATATTCATAGTCGGGAAAAGCGGCGCCGGGAAAAGCACGTTGATTAAGCTTCTATTGAGAGAAATAACTCCCAGCGAAGGAATAATTACATATAGTAACCAGGACATCACAAAAATAAGAAAAAGAAATGTTGCACAGTACAGAAGAAAGATAGGTTTTGTTTTTCAGGACTACAGGCTGCTGCCAAAGATGACTGTATATGAAAATGTGGCATTTGCAATGGAAATGATATGCTGCAATTCAAAAACAATCAGAAGAGAGGTTCCTTTGGTTTTGAGTATGGTCGGCTTAAGTGATAAGGCGAAATATTATCCTGACGAGCTTTCGGGCGGAGAGCAGCAAAGGGTTGCAATAGCACGAGCTGTTATCAACAAGCCTGAGACTATAATTGCGGACGAGCCTACAGGAAACCTTGACCCCGAGACATCAAAAGAAATAATGAAAATCCTCACTGAAATAAATAAAAGAGGGACAACAGTCATAATGGCAACCCATGATATGAATATAGTCAATGCATATCAGAAAAGAATAGTCGAGCTTAAGCGCGGTGCCATTATCAGAGATATGAAGGCAGGGGGATATGTCGATGAACCTAAAGAAGTTTAATTATATTTTCAGACAAGCATTCAAAAGCATGTGGAGGAACCGCATGATGGGACTTGCATCTATCGGTTCTGTCACGGCGGTTTTAATAATACTTGGATTTGTGTTGATTATTGTTTTGAATGTAAACAATGTTGCAATGGTAACCAAGGAAGAATTTGATGAAATTGCTGTTTATCTCAAGGACGATGTAAATGAAAATGAAATAAAAGAACTGGGAAGGTCTTTTAAGGAAATTGACGGAGTTATGGCTGTGGCATTTCAGACGAAAGATTATGCTCTTGAGAGGATGAAGGAACAATGGGGGGAGGATGCATACCTGCTGGAAGGGGTAAGAAACAATTCGCTTCCCAACACATATGTAATTCAGCTTCAGGACGTAAGCAAATCCGAATATGTCAAAGCTAAGCTTGAATCCTTTGACGGTGTTGAAAAGGCTGTCTATCACAAGGATGCCATCAATGTTTTGATTACAATAGCGGACTTTGTGAAAAAAATAGGCGCCGGCATAATTCTTTTACTTCTGCTCATAAGTGTATTTATCATATCAAACACAATTAAAATTACTGTACTTAACAGACACAAGGAAATAGAGCTTATGCAGTACATAGGAGCAACGAACGGATATGTGAGAGGTCCATTTATGGTAGAGGGAATCATGCTGGGATTTATAGGCTGTGTGGTGGCGATTTTGGTAATTTTCTTCGGATACAATTACCTAATAAATTATCTTGCTGGCCGTTATGTGGCATTGTTATCCGGAATGTCCGGATATATGGTCGGAGTCGAAATGATTCTTAATGATTTGATAATTATATTTTTTACTATAGGAATCGGCATAGGAATTCTCGGAAGCCTGATTTCCTTGAAAAAATTCTTAAGTGTATAAGAGAGGGGACATGTTTAGAAAAAGTGTTGTTGTAACTTTACTGATTGTGATGGTCTTAAGTGTTTTTCCGGTGGCTGCAGGGGGTAGTATCGCTGATTTGCAGTATAAGCAGAAGCAGATTCAAAACCAGATAAAGGATATACGTGAAAAAGCAGAAGCTCTTAAGGGTGAGCAGAAAAGTATACAGCAGGAAATTGATGCCCTGGATTCAGAGCTCAGGGCTTTGAATCTGGAAATTGACGGCTATGAGCTTCAAAAACAGGAAATAAATATGAAAATAGCTGAATCTGAACAAAAAATAGAAGAGTTAAATAAGGAAATCGACAAAAACAACGAATTGCTTGAAAAACGACTCAGAGTTATGTATATGAACGGGACAGCAGGCTATCTGGAGGTCATTCTGAAGGCTGAGGATTTAGTTGACGCTCTGACAAGAATGGACATGATTCAGATGATAGTCCAGAGTGATGTTGATTTGTTAAAAAGTATAAATGAACAAAAAAATCAGGTTGAAGCACTGAAGGCTGAGCAGGAAGGGAAGAGACACGAGCTGACAGCCGTAATAAACAATTTAAATTCTAAGCATGATGAAGTAATGACAGCTTCACGCTCCAAAGAAGTATACATGTCAAGCCTTGAGACCAATCTGGCTGAAGTGCAGAGGCAGCAGGCGGCAATGGACGAGCAGTCAAAGCAGATTGAAAGAGAAATACTTGCGGCACAGCGTTCTGTTGAATATGCAGGAGGAGAACTTGCATGGCCTGTTCCCGGACAAACAAGGATAACTTCTAATTTTGGAGGAAGAGCTGACCCTATAACAGGAGTTGCTACAATCCACGGAGGAACTGATATTGCCGCACCGTATGGGACTCCCATCGTTTCGGCAAATGATGGGGTAGTAATATATGCAGGATGGCATTATTCTTACGGAAATTATGTAATAGTCGACCACGGCGGAGGAATTGCGACACTTTATGGTCACTGCTCCAAACTGCTTGTAACTAAGGGACAGGAAGTTTCAAGAGGTGAAAAAATTGCTCTTGTAGGTTCGACAGGATATTCAACAGGCAACCATCTTCACTATGAGGTCAGAGTCAACGGCGTTAGAAAAGATGCTATGAATTGGTATAAATAGAATATAAAACAGACAGGCTGAGGGACGGAAAAATCCGTCCCTTTTTGATATCTGCTTATAGTTAAATCAATGCTCTTTTCTTTTTTTCATCCATGATGTTATCAAGCTCTTCTGCGCTCATTGTTTCATTTTTGATAAGATATTCGGCTACCTTTCTTACGGTCGCCTCATTTTCTTTTATAAGAGACAGAGCTTTATTATAGGCTTCCTTTGACATCTCAGATGCTTCATCCTTAATACTGTCCAGATAGTATTTAAACAGCTTTTCATCTATACATGTGTTCTGAGTGTTTTTACCCATTCCGTAGCTGCATATTATCTCATAAATAATGCTTGTGGACTCTTTTATGTCATTGGAAGCTCCTGTAGATATTTCTCCCATAAATATTTCTTCGGAAGCTCTGCCTGCCAGAAGCACGGTCACCTTATCACAAAGCTCTTTCTTTGTATACAAAAACTTATCTTCGGTAGGAAATTTAAGTACATATCCCAGAGCTTTATCTCTCGGCACAATGGAGATTTTTTGCACCTTATCTATGTTCAGTATTTTTGCAACTACCGCATGACCGGATTCGTGAAATGCAACAATTCTTTTTTCTTTTTCAGAAACAGTCGAATGCTTTATTTCCAGACCGGCAGCAATTTTTTCAATTGCGAATTCAAAGTTTTCCGAATTGATTTTCTTTGATTTGTCCTTAATGGCTTTCAATGCAGCTTCATTGGCGATGTTGGCAAGCTGTGCTCCGGAAAAGCCGTGGGTCTTGGTAGCTATATCCTTCAGCTGTACCTTTTTGTCCAGCGGTTTGTTTTTTGTGTGAACCTCAAGGATTTTAAGCCTTGAATGATAGTTGGGATTACCCACATAAATTTTTCTGTCAAAACGTCCGGGCCTGAGCAGCGCTTCATCAAGAAGGTCAATTCTGTTTGTTGCGGCTATTACAATAACATTGCTGGTATTATTAAAGCCATCAAGCTCTATTAACAGCTGATTCAGGGTCTGGTCCTTCTCATTGTTGCTCTCCGTATTTCTTTTTGCTCCAAGAGCGTCTATTTCATCTATGAATATAATACTTGGAGCTTCTTTTCTGGCCCTCTCAAATATCATTCGCACTCGTTTTGCACCAACACCGACATACTTTTCAACAAATTCGGAACCGCTTGAGTATATGAATGTTGCTTTTGCTTCACCTGCAATAGCTTTTGCTATTAATGTCTTCCCTGTTCCGGGAGGTCCATACAGCAATATTCCTCTTGGAACTTTAGCATCCATGGATTTATATTTTTCTTCATTGTTTAAAAAGTCAATTATATCTGTCAGATCTTCTTTTATTTCTTCTAAACCTGCCACATCATCAAAGCCCATTTGTATTTTAGGTTCCTCAGTTTTCTTCTTTTCAAAATACACGGTTGAACCCACGCTTTCATTTGATTCCTCCATGAAAATTGCCGAACCGGTACCTTCATTTTTTCTGCCTGATGTTATAATCAGTCTGACCACAAATATGGCGTAGAACAACATAGGCAGAAAAAACAATATTGACAGTGAATATTTATTTGATATTATTAAAATAATAATATTGTACACAACAAATGAAACGGCTATATAAAAATATTTATTTTTCATTTTACCTCCTCAGCAATAATTTTTTAGATGAGTTTATCTTTACCATAACAGAAAAAGTTATAACATAATAAAAAAATTAATTGTTGACATTTATTTCATGGTTGTATATACTATAATAGATTCAAGAAGAAGTAACCGCTTCTCACCTTACGGCGTTTATGACTGTTAGTAAGGTTAATAAATAAATGCAATGATTGATTTTGTATTGTTTTAAGATAGCGGTGACATGGCTATCTTTTTTGTATGCGGTGTTATGTAATAAAGAAGTCAACAGTAATCATTGGAGGTGTAAATTATAAAAGAACTTCAAATCAACGAACAAATTCGTGAAAAGGAAGTAAGAGTCATTGACTCTGATGGAAGCCAGCTTGGTGTTATAAGCACTAAAGAGGCATTGAAAATTGCTGAAAGCAAAAAATTGGATTTGGTAAACGTGTCGCCTGCTGTAGACCCTCCGGTTTGCAGAATAATGAATTACGGAAAGTACAAGTATGCTCAGGCTAAAAAAGAAAAAGAATCTAAAAAGAAACAAAAAATTATTAATGTTAAAGAAATAAGAATGACTCCTAATATTGAGGATCATGACTTAAGCGTTAAGGCAAAAAATGCAAATAAGTTTTTGGAAGACGGCGACAGAGTAAAAGTTGTTATCAGGTTCAGAGGAAGAGAACTTGGCCATATGGATGTAGGCAGGGAAGTACTGATGCAATTTGCTGAATTGACAAAAGAATATTCCGTTATAGATAAGCAACCTATAGTAGAGGGCAAAAACATGACTATGTTTTTAGCTCCAAAAAAATAACATTAAGGAGGAACTGTTATGCCAAAATTAAAAACTAACAGATCAGCAGCAAAAAGATTTTCTAAAACAGGAAGCGGTCAGATTAAAAGATCAAAAGCCGGGAAGAATCATTTCACAGGCAAAAAAGCTTCTAAGTCAATAAGAAATTTGAGAAAGAGCACAACCGTATCAAGCGCAGACTTAGGCAGAATAAGCAAAATACTACCATATTAATCGGTAAAATATACAGGAGGAAAATTAAATGGCAAGAATTAAAAGAGCTGTAAACGCTAAGAAAAACCATAGAAAAGTACTGAAACTTGCTAAAGGATATTACGGAGCAAAGAGTAAATTATATAAAACAGCTAATCAGGCAGTTATGAAGTCACTTTCATATGCTTATGTAGGAAGAAAGTTAAGAAAGAGAGAATTCAGACAGCTTTGGATTGCAAGAATTAACGCAGCTGCAAGAGAAAATGGTTTATCATACAGCAAATTCATAAATCTTTTGAAACAAAACAATATTGAAATCAACAGAAAGATGCTTTCTGAAATGGCGATTTATGATCCGTCAGGATTCACAAACCTTGTAGAACAGGTAAAAGCAAATTAAATAAGGTAAGCCCTTAATGAGACTGTAATTACTGCAGTCTTTTTATTTTTGGCTGAGGAACAGCTGTCAGCATGAAAAACGGTAAAGCCTGTATTACTAATTGTTTTGTAAATACTATGAAAAATTTTAAAATTTATATTGAAATTATAAAACTAAGTGCTATAATCAATAGACGACCCTGAGTGCATAAATTTACACCATTTGTGCATTCTTTATGTTTTTCGGGAAAGAATGTGTTTAGTAATTAAAGAGGAAAATTATGAAATATTTTGAAAGAAAAATTAATGAAATAAAGAAAAACCCATACATGGTATTTTTCTTTGGATTTGCTATTATTATTCTTATAGGTTCAGTGCTTTTATCCATGCCTTTTTCATCTCAGGACGGCAGGAGCGTAGGTTTTATTAATGCATTTTTTACTGCTTCATCAGCAACCTGCGTAACCGGACTGACGGTGGTTAACACTGCTGATTATTGGAGCATATTCGGCAAACTGGTAATAATAATATTAATTCAGATTGGCGGGCTGGGGGTCATGACCATGACTGCCATGATTTCTTTTTTTATCGGTAAAAGAATATCATTAAAAACAAGAGTGCTGATAATGGAAGAAAGAAATGCGGACGAGCTGCAGGGAGTTGTCCGTCTGACCAAAAACATATTGATTTATACCTTTTCGGTTGAATTGACAGGAGCCGCATTGTTTTCAACGGTGTTTATCAGAGATTATGGGTTGGCGAAAGGAATAGGATATTCTTTATTCCATGCTGTTTCTTCATTTTGCAATGCGGGCTTCGATCTATTGGGGGACAGTATGGTCAATTATGTTGATAACCCCATAATTACATTGGCGGTGTGCGGTCTTGTTGTAATCGGAGGAATCGGCTACTTTGTGTTTTGGGACATATATGTAAGCAAGAGATTCCATATGCTTACTCTGAATTCAAAGCTGGTTCTTATTATTACGGCTGTGCTGATTGTGGGAGGAACGGCGGCAATGTATGCGCTGGAGCATGATAATCCGGGAACTATGGGTAATCTTGATATGTCCGGAAAAATAAATGCATCAATTTTTCAGGCGGTAAATCCCAGGACGGCAGGATATTATTCAGTGCACCTGGAAAATTTGAGAATGAGTACGGCAGCCATAACTGTTGTGCTGATGTTCATAGGCGGTTCACCCGCATCCACGGCGGGCGGTATAAAAACAACAACCTTTGGAGTGCTGATTATATCATTTTATAATATGTTCAGAGGAAAAAGAGACTTTGAGGTTTTTGAAAGGAGAATTATGCCGGATACAACATTGAAGGCATCGGCTGTATTAGTAATATCACTGATGCTGGTGCTTACGGTTTCGATAATACTTTCAGTAACCGAAGAAGCGATGGGATATGATTTTCTGGATATTTTGTATGAAACTGTATCCGCATTTGCAACAGTGGGGCTGACAAGAGGACTGACTCCGTATTTGAGCAATGCAGGCAAAATAATATTATCAATGCTTATGTTTATAGGAAGAGTGGGTCCTATGACAGTTGCATACGCATTTTTGAAGCAAAATAAAAATATTGGAAGTTATACCTATCCTGAAGGAAGAATCATAATAGGATAAAGGAGGCAATATGAAGCAAATAATTGTAATAGGCTGCGGAAGATTCGGAATTGCAGCTGCAAAGACATTAACAAAACTTGGACACGATGTAATGGTGGTTGACCAGAATACTGATATTATAAAAGATGTATCAGAATATGTGGCTCATGCGGTTCAAATGGACGCCATAGATGAGGCGTCATTCAGGACTTTAGGTCTAAGAAATTTTGATGTTGCAATAGTGGCAATAGGGTCGGATGTTCAGGCGTCCATAATGGCTACGTTGATTGCAAAGGAAGCAGGAGTACCCCTGGTTATAGCAAAGGCGGCAAATGATACCCACGGCAGGGTTCTGCGCAAGATAGGAGCAGATAAAATTATTTATCCGGAAAGAGACATGGGTATGCGTGTTGCATACGGACTTGTAACTCAAAACATTCTTGATGTGATAGAATTTTCGCCTGATTACAGCATAATAGAAACTGTGGCCCTTAAAGACTGGGAAGGCAAGACGCTTAAGGATTTAAATCTTTCAAGACAGTACGAAATGACTGTAATAGCTGTAAAAACAGGAGACAGCACAAATATTGTGCCTTCTGCTGAAACTGTAATAAATCATGGAGATATCGTCGTTATACTTGGAAGCAACAAAAATCTGAAAGTAATTGGAAACATAAAATAACTTGTGGTATAATGAATCCGAAATACCGTTTCCTATCATTACACACAGAAGGTGCACATGGATATTATTAGAAGTAAAGACAACAGCAAAATTAAATATGTTCGTTCACTCAGCTCAAAAAAGGGACGAGATGAAGAAAATGCATTCATAGTTGAAGGAATTAAATTTGTTAATGAAGCATTCATAGAAAATTCTGATATAATGTATCTGATGTTCAGCGAAAGTGCATTAAAAAGGGCTGAAGTCAAAGGGCTTTATAATTATTCTCTGGAATATGGAACAGAAGCGGTAATCTGTGAGGACAGCGTGTTCAATTCTGCGGCGGATACAATGAACGCTCAGGGTGTGCTTGCTGTAATAAAACAAAAAGAAAATATAAAAGTAATCGATGAATACAAATTTGTTATAATGTGTGACCGGATACAGGACCCTGGGAATCTGGGAACAATAATCCGGACTGCGGATGCATTCGGCCCTGCTGCTGTCATTATAAACAAGGGCTGTGCTGATGCATACAATCCAAAGGTTGTAAGGGCTTCTGCAGGTGCTATTTTCAGGATTCCCTTCATACATGCGGATTCTGATGAGGAAATTATAAAGCAATTAAAAGAATCGGGATATATGATTATATCCACAGTTGTTGATTCTCAATATTCATTCGACGATATAGATATGCATGAGAGAATATGTGTGGTAATTGGCAATGAGGGTCAGGGAGTTTCCCGGGAAATATGTGAGAGTTCACACAAAAACATAACAATTAAAATGTCAGGACGTGCCGAATCATTAAATGCGTCAATAGCAGCAGGCATAAGCATTTATGAAATAAGAAAAAAATTGTTGTAATAAAAACAGTCATCTGATATAATTTAAACGTTAATTAAAAAATTACGCATTTAAGAAATTAAATATTAAAAGCAATGAAGAAGCTCAGTAAGCATAAGCAGTGTTTTCACAGAGAAAAATCATCAAGGCTGAAAATGATTTTAGACATTTATGCCGAACCTTCGCTTTGGAGCATGCAGAATGAAGCAACAGTAGTTCTGCACGGCAGCGCCGTTATGTTATAATGAGGCTTTCAATTTTAAAATAAGGTTATGTTATATCCCATGTGTCAGACTAACCTTAGAATGACAGTATTAAATTACTGATAATTGAAAGTGAACAAGAGTGGTATCGCGAAGCTTCGCCTCTTATGAGGAGAAGCTTTTTGTATGCCCTAACCCCGTTTTTTCGACCGTTAGGGAGAAAAAAACGGCGGTAGGTCAACCGCAACGATTATGATTTGACCCAATTTCTTCGACCGATAGGGAGAAAGAAATTGAAGGTAAATCAAACGCAATGAGTTCCAGATTTGCATGAGCGAAAAGCGAATAAGCAAATCTGTGAACGAAACTGCGCTTCCCAATTTATGCGACCGTCAGGGAGCAAATAAATTGGTGAATGAGACTGTGTATTATCAAAAAAATATTATACATAAAATGAAAGGAGTATATATGAAAGAGCAGCTTTTAAAGTTAAAAATTGAAGCGTTAAATCAGCTGAAGGAATGCAATGACAACACAGATATTGAAAAAATCAGAGTTCAGTATTTAGGTAAAAAGGGAGAGTTGACTTTAATATTAAGATCTATGGGCAGCCTGTCAGAAGAAGAAAGACCGGAAATGGGAAAGCTGGCAAATGAAGTCCGTGCGGTCATAGAAGAGGAAATAAAGACAATTAAGGATAGTATAAATGCCAAGGAAAATGAAAAAAAGGTTAAATCTGAAACAATTGATATAACAATGCCTGGCAGAATTCCTGAAATAGGAAGAAGACATCCTTTAATACAGGTTAAGGAAGAATTGGAGAGCGTGTTTATGCGCATGGGGTACGATGTAATAAGCGGCCCTGAAATTGAAACAGTGGCTCACAATTTCGATGACCTTAATGCACCATATGACCATCCGTCAAGAGACTGGTCAGATACGTTTTATATATCCGATGATTTGGTGCTCAGAACTCAAACCTCACCTGTGCAGATAAGAGCTATGAAGGAGGGAAATCTTCCTATCAGAATGGTGTGTACAGGGAGAACGTTCCGCTTTGACGATGTGGATGACACTCATTCACCCATGTTCCATCAGATGGAATGCCTGGTTGTTGACAAGGGAGTTACTCTTGCTAACTTAAAGGATTCAATTGATCAATTTGTTAAGGAATTGTTCGGAAGCAGCATGGAAACTCGTTTCAGACCACACAATTTTCCGTTTACAGAGCCGAGTGCAGAAGTAGATGTATCATGTCCAATATGCATGGGGAAAGGATGTCCTTCATGCCACGGAACAGGATGGAGCATGGAGCTTCTCGGCTGTGGCATGGTTCATCCGAATGTACTCAGAAACTGCGGCATTGACCCGGAGGTATATTCGGGATATGCTTTTGGTATGGGTATAGACAGGGTTACAATGGTTAAGTATGGAATACCCAATATCAGGCTGCTGTTTGAAAATGACGTTAGATTCTTAAAACAATTCTAGGAGGTTAAGATGTTAGTACCTATTAAATGGATGAAACAATATGTTGATATCAATACAGATGATAAAACATTGTCAGATAAATTGACACTTACAGGTTCACACGTTGATGCCGTAATTGATTATACAAAGGAAGCAGTAAATGTTGTAACG
>DAMBZP010000026.1:20505-21388 GCA_032059885.1 Sedimentibacter sp. | reverse complement strand
CGAGCTGGTTAATCATCCTAATGCTGATAAGCTGGTTGTTACTCAGATTGATATAAATAAGGGTGAAAATATACAAATCATTACAGGTGCAAAAAATATAAAGGTAGGAGATATTGTTCCGGTTTGTCTTGAGGGGGCAGTGCTTCCCAACGGACTTAAAATTAAGAGAACAAATTTCAGAGGGCTGCCTTCCTATGGAATGATGTGTTCTTATGAAGAGCTGGGATTCGATGACAAGGTTATTCCAAAAGAAGCAAGAGAGGGAATAGCAATACTTCCAAAGGACATTGAGCTGGGAAAAGATATTAAAGATGTTTTAGAGCTTGATGGAAGTGCTCTTGAAGTTGAAATAACATTCAACAGACCTGACTGCTTGAATATTGTGGGAATGGCAAGAGAAGCAGCTGCTACACTGGGAACAAAATTCAGATTTCCTGAGATAGAAATTAAAAATGAAGAAGGAAGTATAACAGATTACCTAAATGCGGTAGAAATTAAGGATGAGAATTTGTGCTCGCGCTTTTATGCAAAGGTAATTAAAGATTTAAAAATCGGCCCCTCTCCGCTCTGGATGCAAAGAACATTGATGGATGCGGGTATGAGACCCATAAATAACATAGTTGATGTTACCAACTATGTTATGCTTGAGCTTGGTCAGCCTCTGCATGCATACAACCTGGAAGCATTGGAAGGAAGAAAGCTGATTGCACGACGAGCTGAAAAAGATGAAAAAATAGTTACAATTGATCAAAATGAAAGAAAATTGGACGAAAATATGCTGGTAATAGCTGACGGTGAAAAGCCGGCATGTATAGCTGGTGTAATGGGCGGATACTATTCGGAAATAAGCGAAGATACAAAAATAATGGTTCTTGAAAGCGCA
>DAMBZP010000026.1:0-20495 GCA_032059885.1 Sedimentibacter sp. | reverse complement strand
TCCATAAGAGAAACTTCAAAAAAATTGGGAATGCGTTCCGAAGCATCGGCCAGAAATGAAAAGCCAATGGGCTACGTCATGGTTGAACTTGCTGCAAAAAGAGCATGTCAGCTTATAGAAATGATAGGAGCCGGAACAGTTGCAGGCGGATATCTTGAAGCAGGAAAAAGCGAATATATTCCACCTGTTGTAACGTTGAGACCTCACAGAGTTAAATGGCTGCTGGGAATCGACATACCTGTTGAAAAAATGCTTAATTATTTAAATACTCTTGAGATTGAATCAACATATGATGGTGAAAAGATAATAAGCAGGATTCCTTATTTCAGAACTGATATTGAGCAGGAAGCTGATTTAATAGAAGAAGTGGGAAGACTTTACGGATTTGAAAATATCCCTTCACAGCCTTTGAGGGGCAGCACCAGAGTAGGAAGAAAATCTGAAAAGCGTATGCTGGAAGATCATATTAAAACAATACTTTGCGGTATGGGACTGTATGAAATTACCACATATTCATTTATAAGCCCCAAGTCCTATGACAATATAAACACTCCTCAGGACGGTCCGCTTAGAAACTACGTAAGAATTTTAAATCCTTTGGGAGAGGATTTCAGCTCCATGAGAACAACTTTAATGCCCAACATGATGGAGGTTATTCAAAGAAACTCAAACAGAGGCGTTGATGATGCAAAATTGTATGAAATCGGAAGCGTATTTATTCCGAAGGATCAGCCGGTAACGCAAGAGCCTTGTGAAAAGCTGAATCTGTGCATCGGAATGTTTGGCAAATATGATTTCTACGATTTAAAGGGAATTGTTGAGGGGGTGCTGACAAGGCTCGGAATAGCTGTTTCTTTGAGGACAGTGTCAGACAATCCGGCGTTCCATCCGGGAAGAACTGCCGCAATGTATATAAATGATGACTGCATAGGAATTTATGGAGAGGTAAGTCCAAAAGCTGTTGATAATTACGGCTTGGACCATAAGGTTTTTCTTGCGGAGCTGGATGTTGAAAAGCTTCTTGAATATAAAAATACCGGCTGGAAATACGAGGCTCTTCCAAAATATCCTGCAATGGTCAGAGATATTGCAGTAATTGTTAAAGATGAGATACTGGCAGGCAATATGATTGAAACAATTTCGGCTGTTAATCCGCACCTGATAGAAAGTGTAAAGCTGTTTGATGTATACAAGGGAGAGCATATCGAAGAAGGATATAAGAGCTGTGCTTTTTCTGTAACCTACAGAAACAAGGAGCGCACATTAAAGGAAAAAGAAGTTGAAAATATCCATAATAAGATATTAGCCGACCTTGAAAAGAAATTCGGCGCAAAATTAAGATAATAAAAAAAGAGATTCTTCGATATATTGCTTTAGAATGATATGGGTACTCCGTCATTCCGAGCGTCAGCGAAGAATCTCCTCTTTTTTATTGTATAATTTTTGCCATAAATCTTTCCATGAGATACTTCACCTCCGGTTAAGAATGACAAATAGTACAGAAATGTAAATGTTATACTTTATTCTTCTTTAAATACACCCACATGGCGATACCTGCTATGATGGCTGAAAGGCTGACAAGCTGGGCAACCCTCATTCCCATAAACATCAAGCTGTCTGTTCTCAATCCCTCTACGAAAAACCTTGCTGCGGAATATAAAATCATGTACAAAGAAAGAACCTGACCTTGAGTTGTTTTTTTATTTTTCCTGAACCATATCAGAAATATGAATATTAAAATATCCATTATAGATTCATACAGAAATGTAGGATGAACCTTTTGACCGTTCACCACAATTCCCCACGGCAAATTTGTAGGACCGCCGTATGCTTCCTGATTAATGTAGTTACCCCATCTTCCGATTGCCTGACCAAGTGAAACACTCGGTATAACAATGTCGAGCAGCTCAAGAACGTTAATTTTTCTTTTCTTACAGAATAATATGCCCACGATTATTCCGGCAATAAGTGCTCCGTGGATTGCAAGGCCGCCGTTTCTTATATTAATTATTTGAGATGGATTTCGGCTGTAAAAATCCCAGGAGAATATTACATAGTATGCTCTTGCACCAACTATTGCGGAGGGAATTGCTATAAGCAGAAAATCAAGAAGATTGTCTTCCTTAAAGCCTGTTCTTCTGCATTCCCTTAGCGCAACAAGGACTCCAAATAAAACTCCTGTAGATATTAAAACACCGTACCACATTATTTCAATTCCGAAAATTCTGAATGCCACCGGATCCATTTACCCTCCTTGTGAAACAATTGATAAGCAACAGAGAAGCTGTTGCCGAACGATTGTTATTGTTACATTTTATTTTTATGACTTATATTAATTATACAGTTATATAGTTTTCAAGTCAAACAAAAGATGCTCTAACCCTATTTTTCAGACGGTTTTTCTGAAAAATAGCGTTAGGGCATTCGCAACGAACTCCCAATATATGCAACCGGAAGGAGCAAATATATTGGTGAATGAGACTGCGAGATTGAATCAGATTTTTCTACAAAATGCAGCCTTCTGCAATGTGAATAATATCCTTTTTTGTAGTTTTAGACAACAGAATCTGTGCGCTGTATACAGCTTGTTCAAGAAAAATTGAAATTTACATAAAAAATGTGGACAAAATAATTTTTGATTTTTTTAAAATAATAGTGGCGCGTTTAACCCACGTTGTGGTATAATATGCCCAGTAGGTGGTAGAAAATGTTTACTGGTGAATACATACATTCATTCGATGAAAAAGGCAGGGTTATAATACCTTCCAAATTTAGAAATGAACTCGGAGAAACTTTCTATATAGGAAAAGGATTGGATAAATGTCTGTTTATTTATCCTATTGAAACATGGAATGAATTCGTCGGTAAGCTCAGAAATCTATCTACATTCAACAAACAAGAAAGATTTTTTTTAAGAAGATTTGTTTCCGGATTCAGTGAATGTTCTTTTGATAAGCAGGGAAGAATATTAATACCGCCAACCTTGAGAGAATTCAGTGAATTAAATTCAGAGGCTGCTATAATAGGGGTTATAGACAGAATTGAAATTTGGAATAAAGAAAGTTGGAATGATTACTCCAACAATGACGAATTTGATTTTGACAGCATTGCGGAAAAAATGTCAGATTTGGGGATAGGTTTATAAGGAGGAGTCACATGGATTACAAGCATACATCGGTTTTATTGGACGAATCTATAGAGGGGTTAAACATTAAGGCTGACGGAATTTATGTTGATGCAACTTTAGGTGGGGGAGGTCACACGGGAGAGATACTTAAATATGTTACAAGAGGAAGAGTAATAGGTATCGACCAGGATGATTATGCCATTGAAAGGGCAACAGAGAAATTAGGAAGTTATAAAAATTTTACAGCAGTTAAAAACAACTTCAGCAATATTGCAGAAGTTTTAGATGAATTGGATATAGATAAAATAGACGGAATATTATTTGATTTGGGAGTTTCATCGTTTCAGTTGGATATACCTGAAAGAGGCTTCAGCTATAATTACGATATGCCTCTTGATATGAGAATGGATAAAAATCAGACTACCACTGCCAGACATATAGTAAACGGATATGAAGAAAACGAATTATCAAGAATACTTTGGGAATACGGAGAAGAAAAGTGGGCGTCCAGGATTGCAAAGTTTATTGTTCAGGAAAGAGAGCATGAATTTATTGAAACAACCGGGCAGCTGGTAAGCATTATTAAAAAGGCCATACCGAAGCAAGTCAGAATGGAAGGTTCCCATCCAGCCAAAAGAACATTTCAGGCAATAAGAATTGAAGTCAACAGAGAGCTTGAAATACTCGAAAATACTGTCAGGAGCGCTGTGGACAGACTGAATGAGGGCGGTAGAATTTGTGTCATAACATTTCATTCGCTGGAGGATAGGATAATTAAAAACACATTTGCTGATTTGAACAAAGACTGTATTTGTCCTCCGGAATTTCCTGCCTGCGTATGCAATCACAGACGCAAGTTAAAAATTATCACCAAAAAACCAATTTTACCATCAGAAGAAGAAGTTAATGAAAATCACAGAGCACACAGTGCGAAGCTAAGAATAGGAGAAAGGGTGTATTAAATGTCAGCTTTAAGAAAAGAAGCCGTTGATTTAGATTATGGACAAGAATATTCAGAATATTCTCCAAAGAAAAAAAGAATAAAAAGAAATAAGAAAAATAATAATGTTATAGAAAGCTTTAAGAATTTAATTATGATAGCAATAACATTTGTACTTGGTATTTCAATTGTCTACAACTATGCTGTAATAACGGACAAACAAATGGAAATATATACATTAAATAAGGAAATCGCAACTCTTAAAGATGATATAGATGCTTACAATGTAGCCTTGGAAAGCATTAAAAACACCAATTCCATCGAAGAAATTGCCAAAACATACTTAGGTATGAATTACCCTACAAGAAAACAAACTGTGTTTGTTGACTTTGCATACGGAAGCTCAGATACTGAAGAAAATGAAGAGAAATCAGCAAAAGATGAAAGCAGAAATATACTTGTCGGTATAATAGACAAGGTGGTCAGTTTCATTCAGTAAGGGGGAATTCGCGTGAAAAGACATGTTAAAAGCACTACTAACCTTCAGAATAAAAAGAGAATGTTGGTATTTTTGTTTTGCTTTTTTTTAGCTACGATTGCATTGGTTGTAAGGCTTGGATTTATTCAAATTATAAATGGCGAAGAATATAAAAAACAGGCAATGGAAAAC
This sequence comes from Sedimentibacter sp., assembly GCA_032059885.1. GTDB lineage: Bacteria > Bacillota > Clostridia > Tissierellales > Sedimentibacteraceae > Sedimentibacter. Next base: position 15,758 of record DAMBZP010000026.1, on the reverse strand, counting down.
TGGTCCAGGGACATTACAATCAGTGCCAAAAGGGGAACGATTTATGATGCAAAAGGAAAAAAACTCGCGGTGAGCATTAATTCCAGCAGTGTAACATGTTTCCCGGCAGACGTAAAAAAGGGCGTTCCTACAGCTGAAAAAGATAAAGATGCGGAAAAAGAAACCGGCGGCGGTTTTATAACATCAATCCTTAAAAAAATGAACAAGTCAATGTTTGGTTCGGGAAAATCCACAGCTGCCGAATCAATTCCCGTTAATATGAAAACTCCTGAGGAAACAGCAAAAATCTTATCAGAAATATTAGAGATGGATTATGAAGAAGTTCTGAAAAAAATAACTTCTAATTATTCATATGTTGTTTTAAAAAAATGGATTACAGATGAACAGGCACGACAAATCAGGGAATCTGAATTAAGCGGAATCAATATAATAGAAGACAACAAGCGTGTGTATCCTTACGGAGACTTTTCTCCCTACCTCATTGGATTTACAAATGTGGACCAGGATGGACTTTACGGGGTTGAAGCTACATACAATGACTATTTGACCGGAATACCGGGCAGGACTGTTGTAAACACAGATGCTTACGGGAGAGAGCTCCCTTTCGGATATAATGAATATTATGAGCCAAAGGACGGTCTCGGAGTGGTTCTTACAATGGATGAAGTAATTCAGCATTATGCGGAATCGGCTGCTCAGAAAGTAATGACGGATTATAATGCAAAGAGAGCAACAATTATAGTGATGGACCCAAATAACGGGGATGTGCTTGCAATGGCATCAAAACCTGATTATGATCCAAACGACCCCAAAAAGCCAATAGACGAAACAATTCAGCAGGAGTGGTCATCACTTTCTAATGAAGAACTGCAAAAAGCGTGGTTTGATATGTGGAGAAATCCGGCTGTTAATGATATATATGAGCCCGGTTCAACATTTAAGCTGCTTACCACAGCAATTGCACTGGAGGAAAATAAGGCTACACTTAATTCAACATATTATTGTGATGGATATGTAAGACAGATACCGGGTGAAAATATTAAGTGCTGGAGATATTACAGACCTCACGGACAGCAGACATTGTCTGAAGCAATTCAGAATTCATGCAATGATGCCCTGGCACAGATAGGGCTTGATATAGGCAAGGATACATTTTATAAATATTTAAAATCATTCGGCCTTGAAGAAAAATCAGGAATTATGCTTAACGGAGAAGCACTCGGTCTGGTAAAAGAGCCCTCAAATATGAAAGATGTTGATGTTGTTACACAAGCTTTCGGACAGGGAATAGCAGTAACTCCCATACAGCTTGTATCAGCGGTTGCAGCCATATCAAGCGGCGGAAACCTAATGCAGCCCAGAATAGTTAAGCAGCTCATTGACGAGGATGGAAATGTTGTAAAGGATTTTGATGCAGTTCTCAGGAGAAAAGTAATTTCGGAAGAAACATCAAAAACAATGCTTTCAATTATGAAGGATTCAGCAGAATCAGGAACCAAGCAGGCATACAGACCGGGTTACAGAATAGGCGGAAAATCAGGAACAGCGCAAAAGGTTATAAACGGAAGATATATGGACGGAAAGTTCATTTCATCATTTATAGGAGTGGCTCCTGTTGACAATCCCAGGGTCGTTGTTCTTGTAATGGTTGATGAGCCTGATCCGAGCATCGGATATTACGGAAGTACAGTTGCGGGGCCGGTGGCTGCGGATCTGCTGGAAAACATCATGAAATATTATGATGTTGAACCCATTTATACGGAGGAAGAGCTTGGCAAGGTTGAGGCTCAAAAAGTTGAGGTTCCGGAGCTGCTTGGGCTTACAATTGCAGATGCAACAGATAAATTAATAAGGGCGGGTCTTGAAAGCAACATAACAGTTGAGGTAGATGCCGACAAAGTAGTAAAGGCACAGTTTCCCAAAGCAGGAGAAAAGGTAGCTAAGCATTCAATGGTAACATTAATTTTAAATTAAAATAATGTCAGGCATTACGGCTTCGCCTCAGAATGACAGCGAAATAATATCATAAGGCGGAACGCATTTAATGCGTTCCGCTCTGTTTTTTAAATCCAATTTATTGATAATGAATTTTAAATATGATAAAATTGCATATAATATCATACAATTAATAAAGGGAGCAATAAAATGGAAATTAAAAGTCTTCTTAAACAATTAGACTATGAAGGTTTTTCAGGGGATGAAAATATTCAGATTACGGGAATAACAAACGATTCAAGAAAGGCGGGACACGGCGATATTTTTGTTGCCGTAAAAGGATTTACCGCAGATGGACACAGATTTATCAACGATGCTCTGAAAAACGGCGCATCAGCTGTAATATGCGCATATATACCGGAAGAAGCAAAAGACAGGGGAAATTTTATTGTTGTTAAAGAGCCCAGAGTTTCTATGGCTCCTGCTGCCAGTATCATATACGGTCATCCGTCAGAAAAAATTAATATTGTTGGAGTTACAGGCACTAACGGAAAAACAAGCACCACATATTTATTAAAAGGAATTTATGATTATATAGGAGAGAAATCAGGAATAATAGGAACAATCGGAGTGCTGATGGATGGTGAGAAGATAAAGGTTGACAATACGACTCCCGAAGCTGTTGATCTTCAGAAGTATTTTTCAAAAATGGCTGAAAGATTAATTTTTCATTGCTTTATGGAAGTTTCGTCCCATGCGCTTGAGCTTAACAGGGTTGACAATATTTCAATTGATGTGGGAATATTCACCAATCTTACCCGTGATCATTTGGATTTTCATAAGACAATGGAAAATTATTATCAGGCGAAGAAAAAACTTTTTCATCTGACTAAGACAAATAATATTATCAATGTTGATGATCCTTACGGGGAAAGACTTTACAGGGAGCTTAAAGAGGAAGGAATAAATGCAACATCCATAGCAATTGATAATGCCGCTGATATAAAGGCATCTAATTTAAAGACGACGATGAAAGGAACATCTTTTGATATAAATATCAAAGGAACAGTTAAAAAGGCACATGTAAATACACCAGGTAAATTCAGCGTTCTGAATTCGCTGGGAGCATTTGGCGCGGCATATGCTTCAGGAGCAGATGCTGATAAGATTATTGAAGCACTGGCAAAAATAAAGGGTGTCACGGGCAGGTTTGAAATGCTTGAAAATAATCTTGGATGTACAATTATTCTGGATTTCGCTCATACTCCGGATGGCTTGCAAAAGGTTATGGATACAATCAACGAATTTGCGGAAGGCAGAAAAATTGTACTGTTCGGGGCCGGAGGTGAAAGGGATTCAGCAAGGCGTGCTCCTATGGGAGAGATAGCAGGAAAATATTGTGATTTAAGTATATTGACTTCAGATAATCCAAGATTTGAGGACCCATATGAAATATGTCTGGAAATAGCCGAAGGCGTTAAAAAATACGACGGTAAATACGAAATAATAATCGAAAGAGACAAAGCTGTTTATTATGCTATTGACAATTCAAAGAGCAAGGATGTAATATTGTTAGCGGGCAAATCTACGGAACCATACCAGGATATGGGAATAGAAAAGGTACCATATGATGAAGGCTCCATAGCCAAGAAAGCAATTATTGACGTTGAAAGAAAACGCGGAATAACAAGGTAGAGGTACACACCTTCAAAATAGGGAGACTCTATGCGGGACAGCTCTTGGAATGTCCTTATAACTAATAGAAACAAGGAGTTTAAAATGCAAGGAAGCGGACAAATAATAAGAGTAATTGTTGTATCTTTTCTAATAGCGCTGTTTCTGGGACCGGTGGTTATACCGGTTTTACGACGCCTTAAGGTGGGACAAAGCATCCGGGAGGAGGGGCCTAAGTCTCATTATAAGAAATCAGGAACACCTACTATGGGAGGAGTTATTATTGTACTTGCCGTAATAATTTCTATTTTTACAAGCGGCTACTACACACAGGAAATATGGGCGTCGTTGTTTTTTATGGTGGGTTTTGGACTTATAGGCTTTTTGGATGACTATATTAAGGTCGTTCTGAAAAGAAATTTAGGTTTGCGTGCTTATCAGAAAATATTGGGCCAATTTATTTTTGCACTTCTTCTGGCCCTGTACGGTTCAAGACACAGTGCATATGGAACAAAGCTCATAATACCATTTGCAAATGCATATATTGACTTAGGAGTTTTATACATACCGTTTGTTTTATTTGTGGTTGTTGGAATTGTAAATTCAGTAAATCTGACGGACGGTCTTGATGGTCTCAATACAGGAGTTACTTTGATTGTTATGGCAACATTCAGCCTTATATTAAACAGTATGAGAGAAATAAGTCCTATATTTGAAGGGATTTCTATGATGAGCGCAGCTGTTGCGGGAGCATGTCTTGGGTTTCTGAAGCACAATGCAAATCCTGCGAAGGTATTCATGGGAGATACGGGTTCCATGGCGCTTGGGGGAGCTGTATCTGCAGTTGCAGTAATATCAAATACATTATTGCTGATACCAATCATAGGCGGAATTTATTTTGCTGAAGCACTTTCTGACATTATTCAGGTACTTCACTACAAAAGAACCAAGAGAAGAATATTTAAAATGGCGCCTCTCCACCACCATTTTGAAATGTGCGGCTGGAAAGAAACCAAGGTTGTTGGCGTATTCTGGATTGTATCTGTCATACTGGCATTTATAGGAATTTATTCAATATAGACAACATAAAATAATAACGGGGTATCAACTACCCCGTCAGCTGATTCATTACTTTTGATGTAGGCTGCAGAAAAGAGGTTAGCATGAAAAATAAAAATATACTCGTTATAGGGCTTGGAGTTTCAGGAATTGCATGCATAAAAGGATTGAGCATGCTTGGTGCAAATTTATATGTTTATGATGAAAATAAACAATCAGATGAAAAATTAAAAGAATTAGAAAATATTAAAGCAGAATATTTTTTTGGAAATGATGAAATCAAGAAAATAAATATGGATAATCTGGACCTGGCAATAAAAAGTCCCGGAATAAAATATGAAGTCCCCATTATTCAAAAGTTAACAGAAAAAAATATTAAGATAATAAGTGATATAGAAGCAGCATATAAAGTAACTGATGCCATGATTGTTTCAATAACGGGAACAAATGGGAAAACCACCACAACCACATTGATTGGTGAAATTGTGAAGGAAAGCAAAAAAAACGGCAAGCTTACAGGAAATATAGGCTACGGAATGTTTTACGACGCGATTAATTCCGACAAGGAGGATATTCTTGTGGCAGAGGTAAGCAGCTTTCAGCTTGCGGGAACGTATGAATACAGACCTCACATAAGTGTTATCACAAATATTACGCCGGACCATTTGGATTTTCATCATACATTTGAAAATTATGCTGAAGCAAAATTCAAAAATGTTATAAATCAGAAAGAAAATGATTATGCTGTATTAAATTATGAAGATGAGATAGTCAGAGATTTTTCGGATAAAATTAAAGCAAAGAAAATATTTTTCAGCTCTGTGCACAGTTTGGACGAAGGAATTTGTGTTGAAGACGGCAAGATGATGTTTAAATCTGATGGCAAGGCTGAATTTATTATAAATACCAGGGACATATTTATTCCAGGAACACATAATCTGGAAAATGCCATGGCTGCAGCGGGAGCTGCTTTAGCTCTGGGAATTGATACAAAGATAATTTCGCATGTTTTAAAAGAATTTAAAGGAGTTGAGCACCGCCTTGAGTTCTGCGGTGAATTTAATGAGGTTAAGTTTTACAATGATTCTAAAGGAACGAATCCTGATGCTTCCATAAAGGCTGTTCAAGGAATTGAAAAGCCTATAATATTAATAGCTGGAGGATACGATAAGAAATCATCATATGATGAATTTATAAAGGCATTTGATGGAAAAGTAAAGGCTTTGGTGCTTCTTGGGCAGACAGCGGATGATATAGATAAATGCGCGAGAAAATACGGGTTTACAAATATACACCGTGTGGACAATATGGATGAAGCGGTGAAAAAATGCTTTGAATTAAGTGATAAAGGCGATAATGTTGTTTTATCTCCTGCATGCGCCAGCTGGGGCATGTACCCTAACTATGAGGTTAGAGGAAGAGATTTTAAGGAGAGGGTAAATTATTATGGAGGCATCAGCAAAGAAAACCGGTAAAAGGACAGTCGACTGGGTGTTGGTTTTTATAATTATTGTATTGGTACTCTTCGGTTTTCTGATGGTATACAGCTCCAGTTATCCCGATGGGTATTACAAATTTGACGGAGATCCTTTTTATTTCCTGAAAAAACAGGTTATAGCTGCGGTTATAGGGCTTGTTGGAATGATTTTTTTTGCAAATATACCCTATAAAATATATGCTAAATTTAACAGAGCAATTTTGTTTGTATGTATAGGTCTTGCAATGCTGACAGTCGTATTGGGCATTGCCTCCAACGGTGCACAAAGATGGATTGTCATAGGAGGAATATCACTTCAGCCTTCAGAAATAATAAAAATAGGCGGAGTGCTGTATATGGCTGATTATTTCAGCAAGAACAGGAAAAATATGGGCTCGTTTAAGAAGGGCTTTTTGCCGTCCATGATATTCATAGGATTGTTTTGCCTTTTAATTGCAATGCAGGATGACTTAAGTACTGCTATAATATTAGGCGGTACATTAATGGTTATGTTCTTTTGTTCAGGAGCAAAAATGAGCCACTTAATTGCGCTGCTTACTGCAGCTGTTGCGGGAGTTGCTGTTTTAATAGCTATGCAGCCTTACAGAATTACAAGAGTAATTGTATTTTTTGATCCATTTAAATATAAGCAGGATGAAGGCTGGCAGATAATACAGTCATTGCTTGCACTTGGAACCGGTGGGTTATTCGGAATGGGGATAGGAAAAAGCAGGCAGAAGTTTTTCTACCTGCCGGAGGCATACAACGACTTTATTTTCTCTATTATAGGAGAAGAGCTGGGATTCATAGGGTGTGTGTTTGTAATGCTTGCATTTGTAGTTTTTGCGTGGAGAGGTCTTCGCGTTTCCATGAATACCGAAGATTTTTACGGAAGCCAGGCCGCATTGGGAATGACTACTTTGGTTCTGGTTCAGTTTATGATTCATGTTGCTGTTGCAACATCATCAATGCCCCCTACAGGAAGAGCTCTGCCATTTATAAGCGCAGGAGGCTCCTCGTTGATGTTCTTACTGTTTTCCATGGGTATTTTATTAAATATATCAAGATATTCGAATACATACAGAAACTGACATACCTAAGGTATGTCACCCTGAGAGCAGCCGAAGGGTATCGCCTCAGAATTACGGCAGATTGACATAATTTTAAATAAAGGAATGATATTAATGAGAGTGCTGATTACAGGCGGAGGAACCGGAGGCCATATAAATCCGGCATTAGCTATTGCTCAGAAAGTAAGGAATGAAAATCCTGATAACGAAATATTATATGTGGGAACCAGAGATGGTATGGAAAGCGAGCTTGTTCCCAAGGCAGGCTTTGACTTTAAATGTGTCACCGCCAGGTATCTTAGAAGAAAAATAAGCTTTGAAAATGTGAAGACATTTTTTGCATCCGTAAAAGGAGTAATGGAAGCTTCCAAAATTATAAACGAGTTCAAGCCTGACATAGTTGTTGGAACAGGAGGATATGTCTGCGGTCCTGTTGTTCTGGCTGCAAGCCTTAAAAAGATACCTACAATGATTCATGAGCAGAATGTTTTTCCCGGAATAACAAATAAAATGCTTTCCAAAATTGTTGATGTTATTGGAATAAGCTTTGCCGAAGCTGAAAAATATTTTCCGGAGGAAGCAAGAACAAAACTTGTGCTTGTGGGTAATCCTGTGAGAAAAGACATTTTGGATGCAGACAGGAGGAAATCAAGAACAATACTCAATCTGCCGCCGGATGCTGTTTTAATATATTCCTTTGGCGGGAGCGGCGGTCAGCTAAGTCTAAATGAAGCAATAATAGATGTAATAAAAAAATACAACGGACAAAAAAATATTAAAATAATCCATGTAACGGGAAAGAAGCTGCATTCAGGCTTCATGGAAGAAATTGAAAAAGAAAAAGTAATTCTTAAAGATAACATTGAAATTTCGGAATATATGTATGATGCTGCAACTGTCTTGTCAGCATCCGACATTGTCATAGGCAGCGCCGGAGCAATAACAATAGCGGAAATTACTGTTCTGGGGGTGCCTTCAATTCTTATACCCAAGACATACACTGCCGAAAACCATCAGGAATACAACGCCAGAGCGCTGGAAAAAGAAGGTGCTGCAAGGGTGATTCTCGAGAGGGACTTGAGCGGAAGTGCGTTAATAAAAGAGATAGAAGAGATAATCAACAATAAGAATGTATTGAGAAAAATGTCGATAAATTCAAAGAAAATGGGCAATACTGACGTTGAAAATAAAATATATGAATCAATGGTAAAACTCACCGGCACAAAACCCAGAAAGTAACAAGTATTAAGACTGTGCATAACATATATTATGATTACCATATGTATACTTGTTTCGGAGGGATAAAGATGGGAAGTTTTATAATTCAGGGAAGTAATAAGCTTGAAGGAATCGTTGATATAGGCGGATCTAAAAATGCTGCTCTTCCTATTTTGGCAAGTACCGTAATATGCGGAAGAGAATATCTTCTTGATAATATACCTGATATAGAAGATGTGAGAGATATGCTTGAAATTTTGAGAATCATGGGCTGTACTGTCCAATATGACAATGGCGTTGCCTTGATTGATACGAGAGGCCTTAATACTTATAAAGTTCCTGAGAAGTTTGTAAGAAAAATAAGGTCATCTATCATTTTAATGGGAGCTGTATTGCAGAGAACCGGCAAAGTGGAAATTGCATTTCCGGGTGGATGCGAGATAGGTCTCAGACCCATTGACCTTCATTTAAAAGGATTAAGGAAGCTTGGTGTTGAAATACTTGAGAAGAGCGGACTGTTGGTTGGTTCGGTACACGATTCCGAAGGCTGTGAAATTTCATTGGATTATCCCAGTGTTGGAGCAACGGAAAATATTATGCTTTTTGCTGTGGGTATACCTGGAAAAACCGTTATTTATAATCCGGCAAAAGAGCCTGAAATTGTGGACTTGCAGAATTTTTTGAACGTATGTGGTTATTCTGTCAGCGGAGCAGGAACCGGGGCCATTTCTATAGAAGGAAAAAAGATTGAAAATACAGACACTGTGGAATATAAGATTATATCCGACCGTATTGAGGCAGGGACTTATTTGAGTGCAGCGGCATCGATGAAGAGCAAAATTTACATAAGAAATATTGAAAAATCTCATTTTAAGTCGATAACTTCAATATATGAGGATGCAGGATGCGAAATCAGAGAAACTCACGGAACTATTGTTATTTCAAATGATGGAAGATTAAATGCAATAGAAAAGGTTACAACACAGCCATATCCCGGATTTCCTACGGATATGCAGGCGCAGTTCATGGCAGCAATAGCGGTGGCAGACGGAATAACCATCATAGAAGAAACCGTCTTTGAAAGCAGATTTAAGCACGTTCCGGAGCTTCAAAAAATGGGGGCCAATATTACGACCATAGGAAGAGTTGCAGTTGTAGAAGGGGTAGAAAGACTGTACGGCGCAGAAGTCGAATCAAAGGACTTAAGAGGCGGTGCAGCTCTGGTAATAGCGGCATTGGGAGCGGAAGGAATCACAAAAGTGAATAATAACCACCACATTAACAGGGGATATGAGAAATTTGTAAGCAAGCTGCAAAACATAGGAGCAATAATAACAGAGATGCCCTAACCCCATTTTTTAGAGCGACAGCGAAGAAAAAATGAATGTTTGCGGCCATAGGAAGCAGAAACATTGGGGAATGAGACTGACGAACTAATGATTAAAAATTGAAAAACAGGTAATGGCAATGGCAAAGAAAAAAGAAGCTAAAAAACGGAAGAAGAAAAAAATTAAAAGAAAATTCAGGAAGCTATTTGTCAGTACAGCAGCTTTTATTACAGCTGCTGTAGTTGTTGTTTTTTGTCTTTACCATGTGTATTTTAAGACGGATTATTTCAACATAAAGGAAGTTCAGGTATCCGGCAACATAGTATATGACAGAGATTACATCAAGGACAAATCTCAAATAGAAGATGGAGAAAAAATTTTCAGCGTCAACAGGAGCAGGGTTAAAGATATTATAGAAGATGAGACTTATGTGGAAAATGCCAGGGTTGTCTATGAGCTTCCTGACAAGGTGTTTATAGAGCTGACTGAAAGGCAGGAAAGGTACCAGATATTTTATAACAATGAATACATAGTTACTGACGAAAAAGGATATGTCCTTAGGACAGGAACAGAAAAAAACGAATTAATAACTATTGAAAGTTTGGCTGATGTATTATACAATGTAGGAGAAATCATACAAATTGAAGGAATTGAAAATGTTCAAAGTATTTTTCATACAGTTGATTACATAGATGGTGAGTTTGGTTCAGAAACTGTAAAAAGCCTGTATATTGATTCCAACAACAGCTTTTTATTAGAGACGGGATACGGAACGTTTATAAGAATCAAACTTGACGATGATGTCAAGTATCAGGTGGTATTTGCAATGAAAATAATAAACGAAAGATTAAATAATAATTTGGTCGTTGCAAACGGATTGATTGATTTCACAAAAGGGGACAGTCCGGTGTATGCAGAAGACTTTAAAAGGGAGGAATATAATGAATAAATTGTGGCAAAAAGGAATGCTGTTTGGAATAAGTGTTGCTCTTGGAATAATTTTAATGTCTCAGATTCAAACAACCAACGGGGTTATTGGAAACGAGAGTCCCAATGAAAAAGCATCAGAGTTAAACAGCGAGCTGGCTAAGCTTACTCTTGAAAAAAATGAGCTCAGAGAAGAGCTGGATGAACTCAGAAAAACAGCAAGAGAAAACGAGGAGGCATATAATGCCAAGGAGTCCGAGATTCAAAGACTTATGGATGAACTTCAGAAACAAAAAATATTGTCCGGATATTCCGATGTTAAAGGACCTGGTACGATTATAACAATTGACGCCGCTCCCAATTCATATGTGAGTCTGGCTTCAAGCCATCAGTTTATTTTAGCCTTAATAAGCTATTTGAATAATGCGGGAGTAGAAGCAATATCTATCAACGGTCAGAGATATACAAATTACACGGAAATAGTTCCTGTGCTTGACCATATAAATGTTAACGGTGTTGCAATGGTTCTTCCTCTGGAAATTAAAGCAATAGGCAATGACAAAACAATAAAAGCATCGCTGAATTTTGTGGGAGGCATAGTAACACAGATGACCGAAAGAGGCTATCTTATTGAAATAGAAAGTTCTGATGAAATAATTATCAATGCCTTTGACGGTAAAAAGGAATTTAGATATTCTGAGCAAATTAGAGAAGAAGAAAACTAGAACGGAGGAGATTAATATAAAAAGCAAATCAATAAACATTTTCATTGCAATGCTGGCTTTCATTGCCGCTGCATTTATAGTTAACGGTGTGGATGCTGATATTGATGAAAATACTATATACGTTATTAAGAATTTGAATAATTACGAAAAAAACATAGAAGATATGAAAAATGTTGTTGAAGAGCTTAAATCTGAAGTGGACAATAAAAAAAAATTTATATCAGGCTATGAAAATAGTAAATATTTAGACGATATAATAAGCATAAACTCTCAAATAGAGGAGCTGAAATTTTACAACGGGTTTACAGATGTCAGAGGGCCGGGAATATTTTTAAGAGTTTCAGACAGTACAATTGAAGATGAAAGTCTTGACATAATGGAAAGAATAATTCATGATGTAGATGTAACGGTGCTGCTGAATGATTTGAAGGCCGCCGGGGCAGAAGCAATTGACGTTAACGGAAAAAGAATTATAAACATATCAGAAGTTGTTTGTGCGGGACCTGTGCTTCGAATAAACGGTGAAGCGGTACCTGCTCCGTTCGTTATCAGAGCCATAGGTGATATGGAAGAATTATATGCCGCTATAACAGAAGAAGGCACATATGCTTATAATTTGAAAAATAATTATGAAATGGAAGTTGAAGCCAAAATGGTTTATAACATGACCATACCTAAATATAAACGTTACGGATATAATTATGGTGATGGGTACGAAGTTAAATATGCAGTCAGCGTAGAAAGGTAAGGGGTATAATTATGATATATGTAGTTGCAGGTATTGTTCTTGGGGTTATTGCGGGTCTGAATCTGAATATAATGTACAGCGCTGACTATGCGGTGTATATTTCACTTGCTGTTTTAGCAATTTTAAACACAATCTTCAATATGTTAAATGAAAATATCAGTGGAGAGTTAACAGTTGTAAAGAGCGTGGTGTTTTTAGTCAGAGATTTATGCTTTGGGCTTTTGATGGGGTATGTAGGAGAGCAGCTTGGACTGCCCATTTATTTGGCGGCCGTTTTTGCGTTTGGAAATAATATATACAAAAATATAAGAAATATAACGAATTTTATGCTTGAAAAATATCTTAAAATTAAGTAAACTCTTTAAAAATGTGTATGAAAACAGATAATTTTATGATATAATAAAGTTTATAATAAGAAAAATTTTCCCTTGTTTAGGAGGTCAATATATGTTTCAATTTGAGGAACCAACAGAAAGACTTGCGAATATTAAAGTAATCGGAGTTGGCGGGGGCGGAAATAATGCTGTTAACAGGATGATTGATGCTGGAGTCAGAGGTGTTACTTTTATCAGTGTAAATACGGACAAGCAGGCATTATATACATCAAAAGCAGAAATCAAATTCCAAATAGGTGAAAAGCTGACCAATGGACTGGGAGCAGGTTCTAAACCTGAAATTGGAGAAAAAGCTGCTGAGGAAAATAAACAGGATATAGCTGAATTGGTGGAAGGTGCAGATATGGTGTTCATAACCGCGGGTATGGGGGGAGGCACAGGTACAGGCGCAGCACCATACATAGCAGGTGTTGCCAAACAGATGGGGATACTCACAGTTGCAGTTGTAACAAAGCCGTTTATGTTTGAAGGCAGAAGCAGAGCTAAAAATGCCGAATCAGGACTTAAAAAACTGAAAGAAAACATAGATACTCTTGTAGTTATTCCAAATGACAAGCTCCTCGAAATATCCGATAAAAAAACAACAATGCTTGAGGCTTTTTCCTTGGCAGATGATGTTTTAAGACAAGGTATTCAGGGTATTTCAGATTTAATTGCCATCCCTGCCATAATGAACCTGGATTTTGCGGATGTTGAGACCATCATGTCAGGGCAAGGCCTTGCACATATGGGAATCGGACAGGCTACAGGTGAAAACAGAGCATTAAATGCCGTTAAGCAGGCAATCCAGAGCCCATTGCTGGAAACATCCATCAACGGAGCAAGGGGTGTGCTTTTAAATATAACAGGCGGAACCAATATGGGTATCCATGAAGTTAATGAGGCTGCAAAGCTTATTGAAGAAGCGGCAGATCCGGAAGCAAACATAATTTTTGGAGCAAACATAGATGAAGCTGTTGGTGATTCAATCAAAATTACGGTTATAGCAACAGGCTTCGGAGAAAATAAAGAAGCTGAAGGCATAAGAAATACTGTAAAGGACGGCACAAAAACAGGTAAAGATGATAAGGCCGCACAGAAAGAAAATCCTTTTGATTTCCAGATACCAACCTTTTTAAACAAGAGAAGCAATAACTAAGAATAAAAATAATAAAACATATAAAACGGATAAAGAGGACCGTCAGGTTCTTTTTTTTCTTGCATTATTCATTTTTATATGTTATCCTTTAAAGGTTCAAGATGAATACACATAATATTATTATATAGTAAGGATGATTAAATGATAACAGTAACAAATTTAAGTCTCCAATTTGGCGGGAGCAAACTTTTTAATGACGTTAATTTAAAATTTGTTCCGGGTAACTGCTATGGCGTCATAGGAGCCAACGGAGCCGGAAAATCTACTTTTCTCAAAATATTGTCAGGTGAAATTGACTATACTACAGGAGAGATATCAATACCCAACAATGTGAGAATGTCAGTGTTAAAACAGGACCACTTCATGTATGACGATTTTCCTGTAATGGAAACAGTTATAATGGGTAATAAAAGATTATACGAAATAATGAAAGAAAAGGACGCCCTTTACGCAAAGGAAGACTTCACAGATGAAGATGGTGTAAGAGCTTCAGTTCTGGAAGGTGAATTTGCGGAAATGAACGGCTGGGATGCAGAGACTGAAGTTGCGCAGATCCTTCAGGGGCTTGGCATAGGAACAGAGCTTCATTATTCTTATATGAGAGATTTAAACGGCGGCGACAAGGTTAAGGTTATGCTTGCTCAGGCATTGTTCGGACGTCCGGGAATAATTCTCCTTGACGAGCCTACCAACAACCTTGATATTGATTCAATAAACTGGCTTGAGGATTTTTTGCTGGATTTTGAAGGCCTTGTAATAGTAGTATCCCATGACAGGCATTTTTTAAATACGGTATGTACTCATATTGTGGATATTGATTATAAAAAAATTAAAATGTATGTTGGAAACTATGATTTCTGGTATGAGTCAAGTCAGCTTATGCAGCAGCTCATGAGAGACCAGAACAGAAAAAGAGAAGATAAGATAAAGGATCTTCAAAACTTTATCCAAAGATTCTCTGCGAACAAGTCTAAATCAAAACAAGCAACATCAAGGAGAAAGCTTCTTGAAAAGTTGGAAATTGAAGAAATGCCAGCATCCTCAAGAAGATATCCTTTCGTTAAATTCACTCCTGACAGGGAAGTTGGAAATGAAATATTGACGGTAGAAGGATTATCAAAAACAATTGATGGAATAAATGTGTTGAAGGATATATCCTTCAGAGTTAACAGAGATGATAAAATTGCATTCATAGGAGAAAATGAACTTGCACAGACAACTTTGTTTAAAATATTGATTGGTGAAATGGAACCAGATGCGGGCACAATCAAATGGGGACAGACAATAACCAAGTCATATTTTCCTAAGGATAACTCGGAATTTTTTGATGATGTAAATTTAAATCTTGTTGACTGGATGAGACAGTTTTCAGAAGACCAGTCTGAAAGTTTTCTGAGAGGATTTTTAGGACGAATGCTGTTTTCAGGAGATGATGCATTAAAACCTGCAAATGTGCTTTCAGGAGGAGAAAGAGTAAGGTGCATGCTTTCGAGAATGATGCTTTCAGGCTCTAATGTATTGATTCTGGATCAGCCTACAAACCATTTGGACCTTGAATCAATAACTGCATTGAATAACGGTTTGATTGATTTTAAGGAAATAGCGCTGTTTTCCTCGCATGACCATCAGTTCATTCAGACAATAGCCAACAGGATTGTTGAACTCACTGAGGATGGCATGATTGACAGAGCAATGACTTATGATGAATATTTAGAGAGAAAAGAAAAAAAACAGAGGGTGGGTTAATGATTAAAAAGTGTGCTCAGGAAATGAGCTTTGAGGACTTTAGAAACGCCGTTAGTCCGGAAATGCTCAATGAACTGACTAAAATGAACATTTCTTACAACAGGGCATACAGTATCTTCAGGGATATTATAAAAGAATCCCAGCTTGATGAAAATAGTGATATTGGTACAATGGACAGCATTGTAAGGAATATCATTTTAGATTATACTGATGAAATATTAGCTGACGAATTTTCAAAATACGAAACAGATTGGGAAGAACAATAAAGGTGTCAAGGAAGGTGTCAAGGGGACGGGGTTGTTGTCATCTGCGCAGCAG
>DAMBZP010000025.1:0-36206 GCA_032059885.1 Sedimentibacter sp. | reverse complement strand
TATTCCTCTGTACAGGGCAGATTGTTCACGCGTTACTCACCCGTCCGCCACTAAGTTTGTCACTTCACCAAATACTAAAATTTCTTAAGTGTTGTCTCTTGGAATTAGCGTGAAGCGCATTGTTCCTTCACTCTTTTCCGTTTCTGTTTTCACCTTATGTATCAATTCATTCTTGTGCAATCCATACGCAAATGCGCTTGGGGCACGAATACTTTAATATTTGGTGAAGCAACAAACTTCGTTCGACTTGCATGTGTTAGGCACGCCGCCAGCGTTCGTCCTGAGCCAGGATCAAACTCTCGTTTAATATTCTTGCTCAAGATAACGCTTAGCATTATCTTTATCTTTTTTTACTTCTTTTGTTCTTTTTTTCTTAGAACTCTCAAAGGTTTCTTATGCTGTTTTATTGTCAATGTGCTTGCCGTCTCTTGAGACAGCTTGACTAGTCTAGCACATCTCGCCGATGCTGTCAACTAGTTTTTTATCTTTTTTATTTCCTGCTGCCTTCACTTCCGACAGCTTTGTTAGTTTAACACAACTGTTTATTGTTGTCAACTGGTTTTTTACTTATTTTCTATTTTATATTTACCTGCGCATCTTCATGTCCGAAGTGCTTTTATATTGTAGCTTACTTAATTACCTTTGTCAATCCCCTATTTTAATTTTTAAGCATATCTTTTATAATGCGAACACATATATTATATGAAGCTTTATAAAAATGTTACCTTACCTGAATATAATGGACAGGCAATAAATGCATATTTTGTGCCTTATATCGTATTTTGTAAAATCATGTATAATATTGTTGAGTTTGTGGTTTAATTGTAATATAATTACTAATATCTAGATGTTATAAGCAACAGGATGGTGGTCATATGAAAAACAAATCGATAAAGAAACTGTCTTCTTCGGAACTGTCTTCTTCGGAACTGTCTTACTTTTGCACACAAGTTGCAATGATACTGAAATCAGGAATGCTGATTTTTGACGGAATAGACTGGATGTATAATGATATTGAGGAAGGCAACGTTAAAAATGTCTTGGGCATACTGAGAGGTGAACTTTCAAATAAAGTTCCATTATATGTGGCTATGGAAAACTCAAAATGTTTCCCTCC
Source organism: Sedimentibacter sp. (assembly GCA_032059885.1). Classification (GTDB taxonomy): domain Bacteria; phylum Bacillota; class Clostridia; order Tissierellales; family Sedimentibacteraceae; genus Sedimentibacter. The sequence goes on along the minus strand of DAMBZP010000025.1, from coordinate 35,089 downwards.
ATATATAATAAACATGAGCCAGATTGGAAGTGTAACAGGGAGACTTGAAGATGTAATGAGTTCTTTGTCTGAATTTTATAACAGAGAAAGCTTTATTAAATCTAAAATACGAAATTCAATTTTTTATCCTGCAATGTTATTTATAATGATGTCTTTTGTTATAATTCTCCTTGTAACAAAGATATTTCCTATATTTGAAGATATGTTTGAGGAATTGGGCGGGCAAATGTCAAATGCGTCCTCATTTATGATGTCCTTTTCATCGGGCATAATGACCGGCAGATTTGTATTAATCCTTATTATAGCTTTTATATCTGTAATATCTTTATTGTACATAATTTCTAAAACAAAAAAAGGAAAAGCAGTATTGCAAAGATTTTTAAGCAATTTCATCTTGACAAAGTCCATAATAAAGAAAATAACAGCTTACAGGTTTACCTCAGGTATGTCCTTGCTGCTGTCAAGCGGTATGAATGTTGAAAGTTCTATTGATATGCTGCTTGATATCACGGAGGATACGGAATTAAAAAGTAAAATAGAGCAATGCAGCCGTTCAATAAGTTCAGGGGAAGAGTTTCTTGAATCAGTTTCTAAATTATCTCTGTTTTCAAGCATGCACCTGCAGATGCTCAATATGGGACAGCGTACCGGTGAAATGGATATTGTTATGAAAAAATTGACTGATTTATATGAAAATGAAGCAGAACAGGCAATAAGCAGGGCTGTGTCCTTGATTGAACCGGTAACAGTCGGAATATTATGCGTAGTAATCGGATTTATTTTAATTTCCGTCATGCTTCCATTAATGAGCATAATGTCCTCAATAGGTTAAGCAGAAAGGATTGATATTTTGAAAAAAATTAAATTTCTTACAATTGTATTGATTTTCCTCCTTGCTTGCTGCTTTTATAATAACATTGAGAACATACATAAGGCAAATGAAAAAGAGAAATTTGAAATATTATCGGATGCTATAAAAAGAAGTGCTGTCCAGTGTTATGCCATTGAAGGATTTTATCCTCCAAGTATAGAATATTTGGAGGATAATTACGGACTGGTTGTCGACCATGATAGTTACGTTGTAAGCTACCGCGTCTTTGCTTCAAACATTATGCCTGATATAGAAGTTTATATAAAATAAGGAAGGATTAAAATGTTTAAAGAGAATGCATCAAAGCAATTTTCATTTCAGTTTATATTTGTAATGCTTCTTTTTCTAATGATTGCTTTTTTATCTTTTATCATTATAGCAATGGGAAGTAATGTTTATTCAAAAATCAACAGCGACAGAATCGGCAATTATCAAAAGAGAGTATCTCTTTCATACGTTTCAAACAAAATCAGACAGAACGATAAAAAAGGATGCGTTGAAATAGAAAACCTAAATGGAGAAAATGCCGTTGTAATAAATGAAGTGTATGATGGCGAAAAATATGAAACATGGATTTATTTTTATGATAATGCAATTTACGAAATGTTTATTGATGCCGGCATGAAATTTAGTTCAGATGATGGAATGAAAATATTGGAGGTTGAAAGCTTCAATATAGAAAAGCTCAAGAAAAATTTATACAAATTCACTGCCAAAAGCAACACTGAAAGTACCGAACTTATTTTAAACATAAATTCTTATTAAGAGGCTGAAATGAAAAATAAGATATCCATAAATTTAGAGGTAGCACTTGTTGAAATAACAATATCCATATTAATATTTGCCATAGCAGGGGCGGTAATGCTCAATTGCTTCGCCTCAGCAAGATTTACGCAAGTAAAGGCAAATGACAGGGTTGAAGCAGGAAACAGAATTCAATCCATTGCAGAAATGATTAAGTCGATTAATATCAATAAGGAAGTGCATGAATATCTGACAGAAAATTTTATCCTTAAGAAAACAAGTGATAACGAAAAGCTTTATATGAACTATTATGATAAATACTGGAATATATGCAGCAAAGAAAAAAGTGAATACAGCATCACTGTCAAGGTAAGGGATATATTGACAGACTACGGGGAAACAGATGAATTTATCATAAATGCAGAAAAGATAAAACCTTATCCATTTATTGACAAGGGCAAAAAAATCAGCAGTATTTTTGAAATAGAAACAAAAAAGTTTTTCCCGAAATATGCTGTGAAGTAAAAAGAGAGGTAACGGTATAAATGGAAATCGAAAATTATAAGTCCGCTGATTCTTCCATAAGCATGGGTGGTTCTATCATTATAATAATTCTTGTTGTGCTTTGTCTTACTGTTTTTTCTGTTTTATCTTTTACAACTGCATATTCTGATTTAAAGCTTACGAAAAAAACAGAAGAAATGATATATGATTATTATAAGATCAATGGCAAGGCTGAGGACAAGCTTGGTGACATTTATAAAGTATTGATTACAACCAGTGAAGGAATGAAAAATTCAGACACACCTGAAAAATTCTTTAATGATGCGGCCCAAAAGCTGATCGAAATTAATGATGTGTCAATCACAGACAGCAGCAGTGATTCAATTAAAATATATTACGAAGTACCGGGAGATAAAAATCAAAAAATTTGTGTAACTTTAAATATAATGTACGATCCTATCAGCCGAAATCCTGATTATGATGTGGAGACATGGAATCTCTCAGCAATTGAGCTGCCGGCTTATGAAGAAGAAAATATTGACCTATGGGAAGGATTTAAATAACATGAAAATCGCAGACGTATTTACTAACGCTATTAAGAAAAATGCTTCGGATATTTTTATAATAGCCGGAAGACCTCTTTCATATAAAGTAATGGGGGAAATAGTTTCAGTAAATGACACACCTCTGACCGCAGAAGAAACCTATGTTCTCATTTATGATATATTTAAAATTGCCAGAAATGACAATATAGACAATCTTTACAATGAAGGGGACGTCGATTTTTCATTTTCACTTCCCGGTCTTGGAAGATTCAGAGTAAGTGCGTATATGCAGCGCAATTCTTATGCGGCTGTTATCAGAGTTGTATTTTTCGACCTGCCTGATCCTGAAAAATTAGGCATACCTGATGTTGTAATGGATTTATACAAGAAAACGAAAGGTCTGGTATTAATAACAGGACCTGCCGGAAGCGGCAAATCAACCACACTTGCCTGTATAATAGATAAAATCAACAGCCAGCGAAATTGTCACATAATGACCTTTGAAGACCCAATTGAATATATACATAAACACAAGAAATCAATTGTAAGTCAAAGAGAAATATACACAGATACCAAAAGCTATGTCTCATCTCTGCGCTCTGCATTGAGGCAAGCTCCAGATGTAATGCTTATAGGCGAAATGCGTGATCTGCAGACCATAGAAATTGCCCTAACCGCAGCCGAGACAGGCCACCTTGTTCTTTCAACACTGCATACGACAGGTGCCGCAAACACTATAGACAGAATAATAGACGTTTTTCCGTCAGGACAGCAGCAACAAATAAGAATTCAGCTGTCCATGCAGCTTCAGGCTGTTATATCTCAGCACCTCATACCATCCGCCTCATGCGGAAGGGCGGCTGCATTTGAAGTAATGCTTGTAAATAATGCTATTTCAAATTTAATAAGGGATTCTAAGGTTCATCAGTTAAGCAGTGTTATTTACTCATCTGAAGGGAAAGGAATGAGGTCTATGGATACCAGCATAGAAGAGCTCTATAAAAACGGCATGATAACCAAAGAAAATGCCATAATGTATGCAATGGATCCAGATACTATGATGAAAAAATTGGTCCAGCACAATTCATAAATAAAAAAATCCTCAAAGGAGGATTTTTTTATTTTATGAATTCAATGGAGGACCTCATGCTAGTATTCAAATTTCTTGGTATAAAATTTGCTGTCCATTAATTTATTGGTACTTTCAATTATTCTTGGACTGTTGGACTGCTTTGCCGGTGAAGCGATCGTTGCATCCATAAGTCTCCACTTCTCTCCGTCAAAATACATTCCGTTTAAGGCAATCCATCCGGTCTCTTCTGTATACACTTCATTCCAGGCATGAAATGCGCTTATATTTGACGAATACCCCATAACAAGTTTCGTAGGTATTGACTGTGACCTAAGCATGGCTGCCATTACAGACGAATAGTCAAAACATATACCTTTACTGCTTTTAAGTATTTCATCAACCGACGGAAGATATCCGCTTTTGACTGTCTTGGCTTTTTCATTGTCATATACTATATTTGAAGTTATATAATCATATATGGCATCTATCTTTTCAATGTCTGTTGCTTTACCTTCTGTAAGTTCATTAGCTTTTTTCACTGTTTCGGATGCATCATTGAACTTAACCATTTGGCTCGATATTAAATATGGAGCATTCTGATCCTTTAATTTAACATTGATGCTTTCAGTCTGCTTGGCTGCATACTTGTCGCCGCTGATGTTTTCAAAAACCCTTACCTTATAGGTTCCGTCACCCATTTGTAGGGGATATGTATCATATTCACCCTTGCAGTTTAAATCATAAGTATATTGTGACGAATCTTTTTCTATTATTACTTTCAGTTTCCTGGTTGTTTCCTCCAGGTATTTTACCTTTATATAACCGTCAGCTGCGTTTGATGCATCAATTTCTGATTTGCTGCCTTTGTATATATCAGCACCGTACGCAACTGATGACAACACAAATGTAAATATTAATAAAAGTATTGCTATTTTTATGTTTTTCATAGTTTCCCCCTTTTTCATCGGTTTTTCTGTCATTTCACAGCCGCTGCAGCCGTATTCCGTTGAGCAGAGACATTACAAGTTAATTAGCAGTTTCCGTTTCTCGGTTACCTTATTTTTGTCAAAAAAAAGCTTTGCTGAAAACAGCAAAGCATAGTTATCGTAATGTACAAATACATGAATATAAAAATATACAGTGTACAGCAACTGGCTGTCATACCGCTTATGCGGCTTAGACCCTATAGCTTTGCGTCATTTCCTTTAGGAAATTTTGCCTATTTAGTTAAATTTATAATACTATGGTATTGACTCGTTGTCAACAAAAATATATAATCCTTAATAATACTTATTGGATGATTTCTTTTTTATACTGTAAAATACAGATTCCGCACCATTGTAATATCCATATTTTTTAAATGTCATACCCATGTTTATCAGTGATTTTATTGCACCGGCATTATTTACATCTGTAGCCGCAGTTATTTCATCTATCCCCAATTCGTACAGTCCGTAATAAACAACTGCCTTGCTTAACTCTGAAGCATACCCTTTGTTCCAGTATTTAGGAAGAAGTTTAGTGCCTATCTCAACCCCCTTTATTCTGTTTGAATAAAATAATTGAGTAACGCCTATTACTTCATTCGTTTCCTTGACTACAACCGCCCAGGTATTTAATTTATATTTCTTGTAGTCATTCATATATTTTTTTATCTGCCTTCTGCACTCATTTAATGTTCTTAACTTATTCCACGGAATAAATTCTATAATTCTGGAGTCACTTTCTATTTTATAAAGACTTAAAGCATCCTCTTCCTCTAATTCTCTTATTGTCAATCTATCTGTTTCAGCAATAATATTCATTTTCTCGCCTCACTCATATAAAGTTATAACTACTCTTATGTTATGTTGGCAATAAAGTATTGTGAAGCTTTAATCACATAGGTGTGTGTTTCTTACGCAATTTATATGCTCTCTTGTATTCATACATTTTTTCATCAGCGGCATTTAACAGATCATCAGCTTTCAATGTATTGTCATGCCTGACAGAAATAACTCCATAGCTTACGCTGAGCTCGTAGGAACCGCCACAGTCAATCAGACTGTTACGCAGGACCTCCAGACGGTCAGTTGCCTCCTCTGTGCTCCAATCCTCAGCCAGCAGCATAAATTCATCACCGCCAATTCGGCATAGGACAGCATCCGGAGAAAATTGACGCATTGCCCCTGATACACATACAATGTAATGGTCTCCCTCTGCGTGCCCATACTGATCATTAACAAATTTCAGATTATCAATGTCAATAAAGCCCAGAATGAAGCTGCGATTTTCAGAAAGCCATTTTTCCAGAATCTCCATGCCATGGCGCCTGTTATAAATCTGAGTCAGAGTATCAATATCGGCAATATTTTGAAGTCTTTTAAGCTGCTCTGCCTGAGTGCTGATGTCCGTGAGAACAAAAGCAAGTGCATTGTACTGATTCCAGCGCAGAGGATGAATAGATACAGAGTAATGCTGAACTACAGCGTTATTTACCAGTTCAAATTCTGATACACATATCTCGTTCTTTTCCCGCATGATTTCCGTCTGTTCTTTAAGCCATTGAACCAATTCAGACTCACAATCACCGCAAATCTGAGTCCCATTCGTCTTGCTGCTGACAAACAATATTTCAGTTGTATCGGAATCAGTCACTATTATTCTCTGTTCCATTTGTCCTGACAGCATTTCGTACAGGCTCCTGCTCTGCATCATTGTACGTATTTGATCCAATAAAGCCAGACGCTGTTGTTCAAGCTGCTCTACCATTGTATTAAATGCTTCGGAAAAATCACCCATAAAATCTACGCGCTGCTGATAATCCCCCTTAGCTACCTGCTGTGTCTGCCATGTCAGATGCTTCAGAGCAGCATGTAAAGCCTTGAGCGGGGCAGCCATCCCATTGCAGGGAGGCGGCAGTGCAACACCCAAATTTCCCTTTGCAATTTCCCTTGCCAGCGCAGTGGTCTCAGCAACACATTCAGAAAAATAGATCAAGCTCTTTCCTAACTCCTGAAATTCCTCAGGTAGTTTTTTTAAATCCAAAAAAGCATTATCCGGGTCATGAATCACATTATTCAAATAGTCCTGCAAAATCATGGCAACAGATTCCATGTTTTTTCACCTCTCTCAAAGTTGAGACGTATGTTTTTTATTCGGCAGTTCCACGGAAACGACATACTCTGCCGCCATTCGCCCAGCAGTCAATTTCGCGAACAATGTACTTTTTACCGGTATAAGTCTCAAGAATGCCTGAAATAAAACCTTCATCATAATAGCAGACCGTTTCATTTGTAACAGGAATACCACTGCAGTCCAAATCTTCTCCAACCGTCAGAACAATCTCTCCGGTAGCTTCATCAAAGACCTCCATACGAAGGATGCCAATTTTTAATTCCTTCAAAATTTTTTGCAAACTTGCCACAAAAGTATCAAACGTAACCTGTAAATCCAGGACATGTCGTGCAAATTCAGTACCGGCCAAATATCCTGCCTGACGAAAATGTTCATTTGCCATATCATTTCCATAAGCTCTGCTTAGTACATCCAGCATCGTGTACTGCATCAAACGGTATACAAGCACAGGCATTTCTTCTCCCAAATCTCCGCGTCCTTTTTTGATATCGCCCAGGCCTTCCCAAGTAAATATATTGTGATTAAAAGCCTGATTTTGTATGTTTTTCATGATAGATTACCCTCCAATAAACCATTCTTTGAACACCGGCATAATCTTCCTTATGTTTCTCAAATGCTTCATTCCTTTTCCCTGTACAAGCTGGTTCGGTTGCGCCCCATGCTTTTAGATATATACAGAGCCTCATCGGCATGAATCAGGAGATCTTCCAGCGTTTGACAATCTCCGGCGGTACAGTGAGCAACACCTATACTTATTGTTACTCTGATATTTTTATCTTGACAGGGAATCGTCATATCTTCAATGGCTATACGAAGTTTTTCCGCAGATGTTACCGCCTGTTTATCAGATATGTTCTCAAGCAGCACTGCAAATTCCTCTCCTCCGTATCGTCCTACAACATCACCCCTGCGAAAATGATTTTTTGCCGTTTCAGCTACTGCTTTTAACACAACATCACCGCAAGGGTGCCCATAGGTATCGTTCACACGTTTGAAATGGTCCAAATCAATCATCAGCAGAGCAAAATCCAGCTTTTTCACCTTGCTTTGTTCCATTTCCCCTTCGGCAAGTTCAAAAAATGTACCTCGATTATAAATTCCTGTCAGAGCGTCCATTGTTGCCTGACGTTGAAGATTCTCAAGCAGTTTGTTCTCCACTGTTATGTTACGGAAAACGATACATACACCGCTGTTCTTTGTACCGTGGAGTATAGGATTTGCAGTAATCTTATAATGCCTCTCTTCCCCATTGACAAGCATATTCATCTCTCCCTCACTCTTAAACCCCTTTACACTCTCTATTGATTCACCAGGTGTAAGATTGGAAAGCTGAGGAAACATCTGCCTTGCAGACAGGTTTGCATCCAGAAAACGAAACCCTTCATCACATACAATAAAAGCGTCCTCCAGCTCATCCATTACCTGAGCTCTGGCAAGGGGAAGCACATCTAATAAATTATGTGCCAAAGCCGAATAAAGAAAGACCGCCATGGAAGTGACGTAGGCGATAGGTGTCAGATCGAAGCCGCGAACACCATCCCAAAAGATGTAAAATACATTGGCAGCAATAGGTGCCAACGCACCTGCCAGAAGCATGAGGCTTTGCTTCCTTTGCCCTTTGCCGCCGCAACATATCCTCTCAAGGATTAATCGAAGGCTTAAAAAAATACAGGTGTAATTGAGAGCAGTACTCAAATAGTAGGTAATGCCGCAAGTATGCTGCACATTGACGATTTGATTGTTGGTAGTGTACCATATATCACCGTATTGCAGCCGCACAAGAGGATACGCCTGCAAGGACAGCATGGCTAGAACAGGAATAACAAAAAACAAAGCATGTTTCAGAGGCGTTAGTCTCTTTTTCCCATAAAAATCTCTGTAAAACAGATAGGTTAGAGGCACGATAAACGGTGCCCCCATATACTGTACACGAACACCGTAAAAGGCGGCCTCTAAGGTCGCTGCAGTCATCTCAAGCAGATTTCCAAAGACAAAAAAGAGATTAGCTACTGAAAGAAGGATCAAATAAAAAGATTTTTCAACGGTATGCTTAACTATAGCATATACCATCATAATAACTGCCAATGTCATTGACAGCATAACAGCCAAAACAAATATATTAAGCATTATTACACTTCCTATGCATTATTTAATAAATCAGTTTTCAAAATTATGTTGATTATATATAATATAAGCGGCTCACCTTATGTGAAAACCGCTCATCTCTTACATACCGGCCATAAATGATTAAGTAAAAATTTACCTTACTTCATTATACATCAAATTGTTTTTCACGTCTTGGTACCTTAATATGTAATTGTACTTTTCGTCAAAATTCTCTCAATGTCGGCTCACTAATTTTTGGTAATTCTCAATTATACAAAAAGAGCTTCCACTTTTCACAGTGGAAGCTCAAAAAGGTTTAGATTTATCTGCTCTTTAGCTATAAAACTTTTCACCTTTTGTTCATAGTGCGGATGAAGGGACTCGAACCCCCACGCTATTGCGCTAGATCCTAAGTCTAGTGCGTCTGCCAATTCCGCCACATCCGCATACCTGCTGTTTCGTCAACAACAGAATTGATTATACTACTGCGCCACTGCTTTGTCAAGCACTTTTTTACATGACTTATTTTTAAATCTTATGAGCTTCTCAAAGCTGTCTATAATTTCAATGCTGTTATCAAATATGGATGTCTGCCCCATGTACGAAAAACTTGTAGTATATGCAACAGGTTTGTTATATGCATTTGCAAATTTAACTGTATGAGATGTTCCGCCTTTCTGGCCGCCCTCTATTATTATTATCCCTTCCGAAATTGCAGCTATAATCCTGTTTCTGTCTATAAATGCGTGCTTTTCTGCCTTAGCGTTCGGAGGAAGCTCTGATACAACAGCTCCGCCGTTAATTATTATCATGTTGTAAAGAACCTTATTGCTTTTAATCAGATGCAGATGTCCCGATGGTATTACCGCAATTGTTCTCCCCTTTGCCTGAAGACATCCGTTATGAGCAGCCTCATCGCACCCGGATGCAAAACCACTTACTATACAGCAATTCTCCTCTGTAAGTTTTTCTGCAAAAATTGAGCTCACTTCATATCCTTCCTGTGAGGGGGTTCTTGAACCCACTATAGCAATGTTGTTTTCCTGATTAAGCAGCTCTTCATCTCCGTCAACATAGAGTATTAATGGTTTGTCTTCAATTGATTTCAGTTTTTGAGGATATTTTTCATCATACAACCCAATTATTTTTATTTTGGATTTTCTGCAGCATTCAAAAATTTCAGAAGCATCTGCTTCTATTTTATCCATATCAATTTTTAATCTTTTTATATCCATATCCTTTAACAACTTTAAAACATCAGAAAAGTTGTTAAATTTTAAGTCCTTATTTTCAGCGTAACTTAAAATTTTACTGATCGTCTTTCTTCCTAAACCATTAACCAGCTGCAATCTGATTATATCTTCATTGCTTATCATTTTGTTCCCCTTATCCAAAGTGTAATGCATATTCTTTGTTGTACTGCCATATATGTTTCTACATTCTACCACAAATTACTGCAAAAAAAAACTCCTCTTTTTTAAAGAAGAGTTAAGAAAATTTAATTTTTTTATCCTATTGTTACAAGAGCATCTCCTGTACTTACAGTTGATGACTTAGATGTGTGGATTCTGTTTACCACTCCGTCCTTTGGCGATACTATTTCATTTTCCATTTTCATTGCTTCAAGAATCAACAAGATATCTCCTGCCTTTATTGATTGTCCTTCCGATACATTGATATCCACTATTGTTCCAGGCATTGGAGCCGAAATTGTTTCACCCGATACTAGTCCTGAGGGTACCTTTGGTGCAGGTGCCGCAGGCTTTTGTTGTGCGGGAGACTCCTGTGACGGAGCTGTTACCGCAGCCTGCTGAATTGGTGCTGACTGCTGAACAGGCTGATATGTAAATCCACCCTGTCCTGCTCCTACTTCTTCCACTTCTACCGCATATGCCTTTCCATTTACTGTTACGTTAAATTTTTTCATTTTTCCCTCCGTTTTTATCTCATTAACTTCATTCTTCCTCTTAGTGCCCACAAAGAGTCTGCTTCAGAAGTTCTCCTAATATTTCTGACTATGAATTCATCTGTGCCTTTACCCAGCATGCATGATATTGCAGCGGTTACAGCTGCCACTATTTCTTCCTCTTCATCCATAAGAGCCAAGGCTGCCGCTATTGCAGCTGTGATTTCATCCTCGCTTTCCGAGCTTACTTGATTTTCATTTATATCCGGATCGCTTTCTTTTCTTTTAAAGAAATTACCTAAAAAACTCATTTATACCTCCCTACAGAGGAATATTGCCATGTTTCTTTTCAGGTCTTAACACTCTTTTGCCTGTCAACATGTCAAATGAACTGATTATTCTTTTTCTTGTTTCTGCCGGTTCTATCACTGCATCAACATATCCTCTTGCTGCTGCAGTATAAGGATTCGCTACCGTATTTCTGTATTCTTCTATTTTTTCTCTGCGCTTTTCAGCCTTGTCTTCTGCAGCTTCTATTTCTTTTTTGAATATTATGTTTGCTGCTCCATCAGGGCCCATTACCGCTATTTCCGCCGTCGGCCATGCCAGCACCACATCCGCTCCCAGTTCCTTGTTGCACATTGCTATGTAGGAACCGCCGTATGCTTTTCTTGTAATCACTGTTACCTTCGGCACCGTCGCTTCTGAGTAAGCGTAGAGCATCTTTGCTCCGTGTCTTATTATTCCGCCATATTCCTGGTGCGTTCCAGGCAGGAATCCCGGTACGTCCATTAATGTGAGAACCGGAATATTGTACGCATCACATGTCCTTATGAATCTTGCCGCCTTATCCGATGCATTTATATCAAGACATCCTGCAAGTACCTTAGGCTGGCTTGCTATAACTCCGACACTTCTTCCGTTTAGCCTCATGAATCCTGTTATTATGTTCATGGCATAATAAGGCTGATATTCGAGAAATTCTTTGTTGTCTGAAAGCGAATATACAACATCCTTCATGTCATATGCCTTATTGGGATTATCAGGTATTATATAATTTAATGCTTCATCTCTCCTGTTAAGATCATCTTGTACTTCCTTAACCGGTACTGTTTCCAGATTATTCTGAGGTAAAAAGCTCAATAATTTTCTTACGTGCTCCATACACTCTCCTTCAGTATCATCAACAAAGTGAGCAACACCGCTTATGGAATTGTGAGTCATAGCACCTCCAAGCTTTTCCCCGGATACTACTTCTCCTGTCACTGATTTTATAACCTCAGGACCGGTAATAAACATTTTGCTTATATTTTGAACCATGAATACGAAATCTGTCAATGCAGGAGAATATACTGCTCCACCTGCGCAAGGACCCAATATTACAGATATTTGAGGTATTACTCCTGATGCTATTGTATTATTGTAAAATATTTTTCCATATCCCGACAGCGCATCAACACCTTCCTGTATTCTGGCACCGCCTGAATCGTTGATTCCTATTAAAGGAGCTCCTACCCTCAATGCCATTTCCTGTGCCTTGACAATTTTTGCCGCATGCATTTCTCCCAGAGAGCCGCCTATTACTGTAAAATCCTGTGCAAATATGTATACTAATCTCCCGTCAATTGTTCCGTATCCGGACACTACCCCTTCGCCCGGTGCTTCCTTGTTTTCCATTCCAAAATTTACGCATCTGTGCTCCACAAAGGCATCTATTTCCACAAAGCTTTTTTCATCAAGCAGTTTCAGTATTCTTTCCCTTGCTGTAAGTTTACCGTTTTCATGCTGCTTATCTATTGCCTTATGCCCTCCGCCCAGCATAATCTTTTCGGTTCTTCCTGCAAGTTCCGTCAATTTTTCGTTTGGCAATTTTAACCTCCTGATTTCTTACATATATAGTAACCAATATATATAAAATAATAAATTTACATAATAAAGTCAACATTTATTCGCTTTAAAACATTTAATAAAGTAATTGCCCTCTCATTTTAACATTATTATGTTTAACAAATCGGTAACTTTATTTGTTTATTGTAAGCAATAACTTCATTATTTTGATAGTCAAAGTATATTATATTATGAAATTATTGTCAATATATTTGTTATTCACTTATATTATTATTAATATTAGTCAAAATTTAATAAACTGCATATATTGATACTGCAAGGAAGAATATAAGAAAGGTGTGTTTCTATGATTATCAGCAACTATAGTTCTAAAAATATAAGCCCATACCGGGCGCGAAATATGATAATTAAAAAATCAGAAATTCCTTCTGAACAGCCCTCAACAAATCAGACGCCTGAATCCCAGCCTGAAAGCAGTCAGCCGCAAGAGCAGACTCCGGAAGAAGTAGGTTACATAAATGTCGGAGTATTCACGGCATCAGGAGCACTCCCTGTACCGGATGCCGTCGTAACCTTATACCATACCTATGAGGATGGTGAACAACATGTTCTATACCACTTCGTTACCGACGAAAGCGGCCTGGTTCCCGTAATGGAGGTACCCGTAGAATATCAGGGTGAGGGTCAGCCGACAGATTATTTTTCAACCTATAATTTAAGAGTTCAGGCAATGGGGTATTATACCTACAACATACTTGACATTCAGGTATTTCCCAATATAACGACCAATTACAGAATAAACCTGATCCCTGCGGCACAGGGCGGCAATAACAGTATGCCTGAGCAGACAGTTGTCATTCCAAGAAGACCGTTTGAGTCCGTTGTTGAATAGGTGATCACATGAGCTTACAAATTCCGGGAGTTACTCCCCTTGATAATGTTGAGGAAATTTATCCAGGGTCTCCTTTGAAACCCGGAGACAACAGTCAGGCTGTACTTTATACAAAAAACGCATTGAACGCTATATCTGTAAACTATACGGCAATCCCCAGGATAGCTCCGGTTACCACACAGTTTGATGAATCAATGGAAGCAGCTGTCAAACAGTTCCAGCGGATTTTCAATCTGCCTGATACAGGAATAGTAGATAAAGCAACGTGGTATGAAATAAGAAAAATATTTTCTGCCGTAAGAAAGCTTGCTGTAGTAACTGCCGAAGCACCTTTGGCGGAAGAAATCCCTAAAAATGTTGCAGGAGAAATTGAAGACCTTGAGGTTGTTCCTCAAATACAGCTTTTACAATATTTCCTGAATGTGTTGTCAGCATATTATGAATCTATACCAGCTGTCGATATTAACGGTATGCTTGACTCTCAAACAAGAAAAGGAATAATGGAATTTCAAAAAACCTTTGGCCTTCCTTTGACAGGCTTAATTGACGATGAAACCTGGACTAAAATGTACAGCAGTGTTGAAGGAATTCTGAGGACAATACCTCCATCCGCAATTGCTCTTCCGGCATTATTATATCCGCCTGAAGTTTTCAGAGAAGGCTCTGAAGGACCTGATGTCTACATCATGCAGCAATACCTGCTGTTTATTTCGTCTGTGATGCCTGATATACCTCCGGTAATTCCCGACGGCATATTTGGTCCGGATACAACTAAAGCTGTAATAGCATTTCAAACTTTGTATGGTATGGAACCTAATGGAATAATTGATGAAAATACCTGGGATGGTATTGTAGGAGTATACAGGCAGTTAAGATTTTCAGAAGTCAGACCCACAGGACAATTTCCGGGATCAGTTATAGGTTAATATAGTAACACGAGAGGTAATTTATGAGTATTCCAGAATCAAATATATATATATCCGAAACAATCCTGCCGCATGTTATAGTTCCGTTTCCAATGGAAATAACCGTGCATCTGGGAGCACCTGATGATGCAAGCGCATTAAATGTAACTGTTCCCTATATAGATTATATTAAAAATGTCGCCTCAAGTGAGTTATACCCCACTTGGCCTGAAGAAGCTCTCAAGGCCAATATTTATGCGATAACCTCCATTGCCATGAACAGAATTTTCACAGAATGGTACAGAGGAAGAGGATATGACTTTGACATAACGAATTCAACACAATATGATCAGGCCTATGTATATGGACGAGGTGTATTTGACAATATATCAGATATATCAAATGAAATATTTGACAATTACATTGTAAGAAAAGGTCACATTGAACCACTGTTTGCCTCTTTTTGCGATGGAAGAAAAGTTCAATGCAGCGGCATGCTTCAATGGGGCAGTGTTGATCTGGCAAATGAAGGTTACACAGCTGATGAAATACTAAAATATTATTACGGAGATGACGTATCAATAATAAACGGTACAATTCCGACAAATATAACAGGTACATATCCGGGAACTCCGCTTGTGCTTGGAAATTCCGGAATATCGGTTTTCAGAATGCAGCATTCCTTAAACAGAATATCTGTTAACTATCCCGCAATACCTAAAATTGAGGCTACAGGATATTTTGGAGAAGAGACGGAGGATGCGGTCAGAAAATTTCAGGAGGTCTTCGGACTTCCGGTTACAGGAATAGTTGATGAAGACACCTGGTATATGATACGTAGAATTTATATAGCAGTTACCAGGCTTTACGAGCTGAGTACAGAAGGACTGCTTGCAAGTGAACTGTTAAATCTGTATTCAGGTATTATTTTAGAAGGAGGAAACCGTCCGGTAGTGACACTGCTGCAATTTTTTTTAAATATTCTGTCATATTACTACCCCTCTGTGCCTGCGGTGGCTATAACGGGATATTTCGGACCTGAAACCACAGCTGCGGTAATTGAATTTCAAAAGCTTATGAACCTTCCACCCTCAGGCATAGTGAATCAGGAAACCTGGAATGTAATGTACAGGATTATTTATGGCATACTGACTAACCTTCCTCTGGAGCAAATATATATTCCGTATGTAAGATATCTGGGTATTGACCTGCAGGAAGGGATGGGAGCGGAATATCCCGCAAATTTAATATTAAAAATAATGCTTTCTTACATCTCAACAAAGGTACCCGAAATACCGCCCATAACTATTGACGGAATCTTCGATCCCGGTACAACCGCAGCAGTAAAAGCATTCCAAACTATATACGGATTAGAGCCCACAGGGATTGTGGACATAAATACCTGGAACAAGATTATGAGTGTTTACCAGAGTCTCAGGTATAGCGGAAACAATTAGGCGGTCTGTCTCGGACCGCTTTTTTAATAAATTTTTTGTTTGACTATTGACAAATATATTTCATTTGCTAAAATAGAAATTGAGGTTAGCACTCATTAATTTCGAGTGCTAACAATGTTATGGATGAATGCTTTAGCTTAGCAAAAATTTGCTGTTACAAGCGACAAATATATATAAGGAAGGGAATGAATTATGGCTAAAAAACAGTTTAAATCCGAATCAAAGAGGCTCCTGGATTTAATGATTAATTCAATTTACACACACAAAGAAATCTTTTTAAGAGAGCTTATATCCAATGCAAGCGACGCAATTGACAAAAGCTACTATAAATCATTGACAGACAGCAGCATTGAATTTAACAAAGATGATTTTTATATAAGAATATCTCTTGATGAAGATGAAAGAATCCTGAAGGTATCTGATACAGGAATAGGTATGACAAAAGAAGAGCTTGACTCGAACCTTGGAACAATTGCAAAAAGCGGCTCCTTTGATTTTAAAGCAAATAATGAGGACAAGGACGGCATTGATATTATAGGGCAATTTGGTGTTGGCTTTTACTCTGCCTTTATGGTTGCAGAAAAAGTAACTGTAATAACTAAGTCATTGGGCTCTGAGGAGGCTTACAAATGGGAATCCTACGGCGCGGATGGCTACACCATAACTCCATGTGAAAAAGACACGGTTGGTACTGACATTATATTGAATATCAAGAAAAATGCGGATGATGAGGATTATGATGAATTTCTTGATTCATACAGCATAAAGAATCTGGTTAAGAAATATTCCAACTTCATTAAATACCCCATCAAAATGATGATGAAGAAAAGAAGTAAAAAAGAAGGAACCGAAGATGAATACGAGGATTACTTTGAGGATGAAATATTAAACAGCATGGTTCCTATATGGAGAAAAAATAAGAGCGAGCTCGAACCTTCTGATTATGAAAATTTCTATATGGAAAAGCACTTCGGTTTTGATAAGCCTTTAAAATATACTCATGTAAGTGTTGAAGGCATTACAAGCTACAATGCAATACTATATATACCGTCTCGAACTCCATTTGATTTCTATACTAAGGAATTTGAAAAAGGGCTGGAGCTTTATTCAAACGGCGTACTGATAATGAACAAATGCGGAGACCTTCTGCCCGACTATTTCGGATTTGTACAGGGGCTTGTGGATTCGGCGGATTTGTCTTTGAATATTTCAAGAGAAACTCTGCAGCATGACAGGCAGCTCCAATTTATTGCAAAAAAAATAAAAGAAAAAATCAAAAGCGAACTTCTGTCAATGCTCAAGGATGAAAGAGATAAGTATGTGGAATTCTTCAACAACTTCGGAAGAACATTAAAATTTGGGCTGTACAGTGAGTGGGGTTCAAACAAGGAAACCTTGCAGGACTTGGTTATGTTCTATTCTTCGACGGAGAAAAAGTTGGTTACTCTTGACGAATATGTATCCCGAATGAAGGAAGATCAAAAATATATTTACTATGCAACGGGTGAAAATATAAATAACATTGCCAAACTCCCTCAAACAGAGCTTGTTTCTGACAAAGGGTATGAAATTCTTTACTTTACAGACGAAATCGATGAATTTGCAATCAAAGTTCTGATGAACTACAAAGAAAAAGAATTTAAAAACGTATCAAGTGCTGACTTGGACCTGAAATCAGAGGGTGAAGAAGACAAAAAAGAATCCGAAGAAAATAAGGACATATTTGCTTTCATGAAGGAAGCATTAGATGGCAAGGTTAAAGAAGTAAGAGCATCTAAAAGACTGAAAACTCACCCTGTCTGCCTGGCTACGGAAGGAGAGCTGTCAATTGAAATGGAAAAGGTATTGAAATCAATGCCTGACAACATGGCAAATGATGTACATGCAGAAAAAATACTGGAAATAAATACTGAACATAAAATGTTCGAGAAAATTAAAAATGCATATGAAAATGACAAAGAAAAATTGAAGAGGCTGTCTGGAGTATTGTACAACCAGGCTCTCCTGATTGAAGGTCTCCAGATTGAAGACCCGGTACAGTATGCAAATGACGTTTATGAATTAATCAACAGTTAATTAAAAGACTGAAAATTCTGGGTATTGATTTAGAAGGGCAGATGAAATATTCTCTGCCTTTCTTATATCCAAAAAAGCAGAAGATACCCTGTCAGTCCCAGAGTATCTTACTGATGAAATATCTTTTTAGTCAGCCGCGCCGATTGTCTATTTTTTATCTTATAAATATAGTTATACTCAAAAATCAACAGTAAATAAAAATTTAATCATTTACCGACTGGAAATATTCTTCCAGAGTCAGACCTGATTCATACACGTCTGTTGCAAGCTCAACTCCCAGATATCTCAGATGCCACGGTTCATACATATAACCTGTGATATCTTCCTTGCCCTTGGGATATCTTATGATAAATCCAAATCTGTGAGCATTTTCTGATACCCACTTGCCCTCCTCTGTTTCTCCGAATGTATCATCCAGCTGAAAGTTCATTGCTTCACATGTGATGTCCATAGCAAGCCCTGTCTGATGCTCGCTTTGTCCCGGTTTTGCACTGAACGTATCGGCAGCCGTCCGCCCGTGGTTGGCCACATATGAGCTGTACAAAGAAACCTGAGTGGCATATGATCTGTATCCTGAACGCGCATACAAATTATAGCCTGCTTCTTCCTTGGCGGCCGCAAACAGCTCCTTCAAAGCATCATATGCAACCGACCTTAACTGATTAACCTCCGGATTGGATAACACTGTGGGAACATCCGTCAATTTAACTAAATCAGCAGGAATATATGTTTCCGAAAGGTTGTATGTTCTGTTTACCAGTACGTCTATGGCTTCAGGATTTTCAACTACTATAATATCACCGGACGGATTTTCCGTTTCAGGATTTTCAACCGGTTTTTCTGGTTCACCGGGCTCATTAGGTTCCTGTTCATTTGCAGGTTCTTCTGCATTTCCGGAAGGTTCCTCAGAAGGCTTATCAGAAGGCCCCTCATTGACAGCAGTTTCTGAATCATTTTCATTTTTATCAGTAAGTTTACCTATTAACAGCATTGCTCCGAACAAAACAAGCAGAAATGCTGTTACTAATATTAAAACCCTGTGTATCTTGACTTTTCTTCTATGCTTCATTTTTCTCCTCTGTTTTCTATGATTGCTGAATTTTCTTCCACATTATTATTGCATCCTCTACAGGTCTTAAATAATATTTTGGTCTTTTGCCTGCAGATACAAATCCAAATTTCTGATACAGGTTTATTGCAGGCATGTTTGATTCTCTGACTTCAAGTGTCATGCCTTGAATTTCTGAGCATCTGCATATTTCAACCATCTTATTTATCAGCTGACTGGCAACTCCTTTTTTCCTGTATTCCGGCAGGACAGCCACATTAGTAATGTGGCATTCATCAAGCACTCTCCACATACCCATGTAACCCATGATTCTACCGTTTTCTTCAGCACACTGATAATACGCCAGTTCGTTCTGCAGCTCCTTTTCAAAAGAAGCCTTTGACCAAGGTAAAGAAAAACATACCTTTTCAATTTCCGTTATCTGATCTAAGTCATCATAACGCATGCCTCTAACTACTACCATAAATCCTCCTTACTTCTTATTGCGTTCAGCCTGGGACAATCTCAGATACTGAGGCTTGAAATCAGATGCATTAATCAATTCACCCTTTAAAGCCATCTCATAACCAATTAACGCCAGGGTTGAAGCGTGCAAGCAGTTAAAATTGCCTGGAGAAAAATATGCTGTCCTGTTTAATTTCTCCTCTATAATATTTCTGTAATTAACCGAACCATCTCCGTTAAAAATTACAGGTTCTTCATTTCTGTTCAATATGTCAATCAGTTCATCAATATTGCATGGGAACTGTTCTGTGACCTCAATTAAGGACTCCTTCTCCCATTTATATATGCCTGTATAAATTCTTCCTGCCTTTGCATCCATAACAGGAACAATAAGCTTATCAGAACCAAAAATATTTCCTGCAAGAGACTTCATGGTTGGTACACCCGCCACAGGTATGTTTGCAGCAAAAGCCAGGCTTTTTGCAATAGCAGCTCCGATTCTCAGACCCGTATATGAGCCCGGTCCCTCTGAAATTGCAATAACATCCATGTCCTGAATTTTAAGCTCAAGCTCACTCATTAACGATTCAATCAACGGCATCAGCTTTTCCGAATGTGTTTTTTTATGATTCAATGTATATTCACCCAGTAAATTTCCATCACTGCATACTGCGCAGGAGGCTGTTATTGATGCCGATTCAATTGCAAGTACCTTCATAGTTTTTTAACTCCTCCTCCAGCTTGTCATATGCTTCCCCTCTGCCGCTGATATCCAAAACCCGGCTTGTATCATCAACTCTTTGTATCTCAATATTAATTCGTTCATCCGGAAGTATTCCTTTAATTTTATGAGACCATTCAATGATTGTTACACCCTCAGAATAAATATATTCATCATAGCCCAAATCATACATGTCATCTTCCGAATCGATTCTGTATACATCCATGTGATAAAGAGGAAATTTTCCTTCATATTCTTTTATTATGGTAAATGTGGGACTGGTTATGTAATCTTCAACTCCGGACTCCCGGGCAATGAACTGAGTGAGCGCCGTCTTTCCCACACCTAAATCTCCGTCCAGACACAGCACAGTTCCTTTATCCAGGCAGCGGCTTATAATTCTGCCTACATTTTCTGTATCATTTAAATTATTTACTTTTATTTTCATAATGTTTCCTTAAGTTTAAAGTTTAATTTTGTATGTACTCCTCCGCTTTCCGGAGAATTTCAATGTTGAAATCTTTGATTTTCATCAGCCGACCTTATTTATTATACATTTGCAGATATAAAAAATCAAGGAATGTTTGAATTGCCTGCACTGGAAAATCCTATCCACAGTTGAAAAATTAATTCTCAGCATGACAAGAAAACTTTTTTAAAAAAGCTGTCGGAAAATTGTCTTTAATTTTGTTATTATTAATGACAACAATTTTAAGGAGGATTTTCTATGAAACTAAAAGAATTTGAGCAACAAGGGGAGGCTTTTTTAAAAAAACAAAAAATCATAACAATAGCAGGTTTCGTTTTTATTGTTCTATTATTGCTTTTATATAATCATAAAAGAAGTATGGGTTACCATTTCAATATCAATGAAAAAATCATTCATCAAGATATATCTTACAATTTATTGCTGTTTAAAAATTTAAAATACATACTCACAAATCATTTAGAAAGAGTAATTTTGAAATTATTGTTTTTCAGCATAATAGGTGTAATTTTTTATTTAATAAAATATTTTAATCGAAGTATTTTTAAAATTCATATTTTTATTATTTTAGTGATATTGTTTATTGATATTATTCATATATTTACAGGATTTCTTGTGGTTATAGACATAAATAATTGGTTTGTGTATACGTGTGGAATATTAATAGGCTATAACTTAACAAATATTATATTTTCCAAATTTATTAAAAATCAGGTTAATAAAAATTAAGTATAAACCTAAAAAGAAAATTGTTTTAATTTTAAATTATCCCTAATAAAAATTGTTTTACAAATTTTCATTACAAAGGAGGAGCTTTATGAAAAAAATATTTCGTTTACTTTTATTATGCACAATTTTAGCAATATCTGTGGTACCGGTAAGTGCACAGGCTGAATATTTATTGCCTAATAATCTACCGGAAAATATTATCCAAGAAATCAGAGAATCTTATGATGAAGTGAAGGTAATAGATGAAGCAAAATTTATTCTGGGAGATACCATATATATAGATATTTCTAAAGTAGATACTACGGAAATAGAAGAGTACAAAACTGGTGTAGAACCATATGCAACTAAAATGCCCACCGAAACATGGAACTGGAATAATGGTATTTATGATGCAAATTATTCAGTAAGCCTTGAAATATCATATACACAGTATAATTTTACTGGATATGATCAATATTATGTAGAGGCAAAAGAAACATACAGAGGAGATGGTTCTCCTGGAAGCGGCGATCACATAAACAAGGGGAAATTTGATGTACTACTTATGACTGGAAGCGGTAAAGGTGTCGAATCCGCTAGATATTCAGTAACTAACGGTCACGAAAACATTAGATTTTATAATTGTGATCCGGGAACAAAGTATGCTTTTGCTATAAAAAAAGCAGATGATGGAAGCACATCAGAAGGTTGGATAAGGATAAATATAAATTAACAACAACAATAGTAAATGTAAATAGGGATAATTAACTTAAATTAACATAGGAAGTTAAATAATATAAGTTTATTAAAACAAACTAAATGGGCCATATCAAAGACAATTTATTTATTCGCCTTTGATATAGCCTTTTTAGATTATGCTTGAGAGCTTTTATGCTATAAAACCCATCTGATATGGTAGTCTTCCATCATAAACGCTCTTTTTTAGCTAAAAAACAGAATAACTATTGCATTTCAATCGGCGGCATTAATTACTTGTGAATATGAGTAGAATACGATATAATAAATGTACTAATCAACTATTCCATTTTGTAAAGTATGAAAACTATAAGTTAAAAAACAATGGCGGGCGGTATTATGATTTTTATATTATCGGATGATGAATCAAAAAATTCAAAACTAGAGCGGCTTTATAACAAATACAGGGACATGATGTTCTATGTTTCCAATAATATTTTATATGACAAATTTCTGGCAGAAGATGCTGTTCAGCAGTCATTCGTACAGGCATATAATTATTTAGATAAAATTGATGAAAATAACTGTCGGAAAACCAGAAACTTTTTTGTTACTGTATGTAAGAACGTTTCTATAAACATATACAATAAAAGGAAGAACATAATAACTGATGAACTTGATGATGACACCGTTCCGGATGATACCAATATAAGCGATATTGTAATCAGCAGCGAAAGTCTGGAGCGGTTGCATAAAATTATAGGCGAATTAAAGCCTATTTATCAGGAAGTTATTTTCCTTAAATATTCACATGGTTTTTCTGTTGCAGAAATAGCTGAAATAAAAGGAATCAAGCCTGAAACCATACAGAAAAGAATTGAGAGGGCAAAAAAACAGCTTTTGGTATTGTTGAGCAAAGAAGGTGAATTGAATGAATAAAAAAGAGTATGTTGCAGATAAAACAATAGAAGCAATGCTACAGACATCTGCCTCCGACATCGAGGATAAAATGGTGGATGATTTACTTGAAGGATTTGAAGGTCAAGTACATGATTTTTCACAAAAACACAATGAAGTGATGCGAAGACTGTTTAAAGAAGAACAAAAGTCTCAATTATACCAAAGAATGAGAACTTATTCCAGACGTGCCGCTGTTATTCTTGTAGCTGTTATTACCTTAAGCGCTGTTGCAATCAGCAGTGTTAGCGCATTAAGAGTAAGGTTTATGAATTTCATACTGGAAAGGACGCAATACGATACTGATATTAAATTTACAGATAATACTCCTCCAAACGCTGATAACTATAAATTCGGTGAAATTATAATGGAATATATACCGGAGGGCTTTAAGCTTGAAAATAGCCAAATACAAGAAAAACATTTGAATTTAACATTCAAAAAAAACAATGAATCTTTTAATTTACATACAAGAGATATCGGAAGCTCCCTATCAATTGATACGGAAAATGCCGTTGTAAAAGAGCTTATGATACATGGAAGAGAAGCTCTTTACAGTGAAAATGACAACATCCACATCCTTGTATGGAACGATGACGAGACAGCATATATTTTGACAGGAAATATCAGCGAAAGTGAGTTTATAAAAATAGCTGAAAATATAAAAAGATAAAAGATAAAAAAAAATTTTTAAAAAGTTGTCGGAAAATCCTCTTTAATTTTGTTATTATCAATGAAAACAATTTTAAGGAGGATTTTTAATGAAAAAGAAAACACTGTCTGTTTTAATTCTTGTTGTTATTATGATTTTAATAAATCTTATGAATACAAGAATTTATGCAGAAACTATTGACTCAGAAAATAGTCTTGAAATCACTCCATATTATACCGCTATTTTATGGTGTTTGAATGATTTGACTTTGAATTCCGGCGGAAAACTAAGGTGTGAAGGAGATACGGTTGTACAGGAAGAATATATTGCAGAAGTAAAGATGGAATTACAAAAACTATCAGATGACTGGACAACCATAAAAACATGGGAAGACACCAGTGACAATGATAAAGTGTACTTATACAAAGAGTGGTATGTTGAAAAAGGCTCATATCGCTTAAAGCTAACTCACATTGCACTGAACAGTTCAGGAAAAGTCGTTGAAACCGTTATAAAATATAGTAATACGGTAGTTTACTAAAGTTTTAGGATTATTTGAAAACTATTCCCTAAAATTCTCGTTATAACATATGAAATATTAATGTCGACATCATATGATAGCATAATGTTTAAAAATAAAGTTCTGGCGAGACGTAATACAATACAGTGAGATTTCTGACGACCTTGAAAATAACCACATGTTTTTTACGGAAATAGATTATCAGGAGTTTGTTGATTCTTCGGAAGAAGGAGATGTAAAATATTTGTTTTTCGGTAATAAAAATAAGGTAACAGGCATCGCAGCAGTGAAAGAAGAAAATAAACATGTATACATAATGAAGGTGATATATCAGAACCTGTCTACTGAATATGTGGGAAAAGAACAATATTACGCTCCCTTCTGCAGTGTTGAAGATGCAAAACCCTTTATAAAATCAGATAAAACCTCAAATTTATTTACCGAGCTTTCAAATATTATGAGCAATTCAACCGATAATGCACCTGATAGCAGCAAAATATAAGCCGGCGATGGCAGAATCCGGACACGTACTTTTGAGATTTTTAACTCAAAAATCTCAAAAGTACGTGTCCGGATTTTCAATTTTATGCATGAAATTATTGTTACCGGATTCTATTTGTATTATAATTAATGTAATTTTAATAATAAGGAGAGATACAGTGAGTAAGAAATTGGGACTTATAGGATTGGGAAACATGGGCTCCATGATTTTGGAGCAGCTGCTGCAAATGGGAGTATTGAATGAAGAAGATTTATATATTGCAAACCGTTCACGGAATAAGGCAGACAGCTTTGCAGCAAAATATCCCTCAGTAAATGTGTGTGAAAGCAACAGCGAAATTGCAAAAAACTGTCAAAATATAATTGTCTGTGTTGAGCCTGTCAGTGTTCCTGAGGTGATTTTGGAAATCATACCTTTTTTAAATGAAGAAAGCTATCTCATGATTTCTACGGCAACAGTTGCTTATGAGGATTTACACAAGCTTTACAATGGCAAAATTACAAAATTTATGCCTACCCTGAATTCTTCCATCAGAGGCGGAATAACATTAGTATGTCACAATGAACCTGTAACAGAAGATGAAAAAACATTCTTTGAAAATCTGATGTCAAATATCAGCGAAGTAAAAACAATAAAAGAAGAAGATATGAATTTATGTCATAACCTTACAGGAAGTCTTCCCGCAATCATCTCCGAAATAATGCTTGAGTTCACCCGTGCCGCATCAAAACACAGCATAAATGTAACAAGTGAGGAAATCGAGCACCTTGCGATGGTATCCCTGGCGGGAGCGTCAAAACTCTTCATTGAAAAAAGCATGAACTTTAAGGATACTATAGACAGGGTTTCAACAAAAGGCGGAATTACATACGAAGGTATAAAAATATATGAAAAAGACCTTCCTTCGGTATTCGAAAAAGCATTCGAAGCCACTATAGGAAAATATACTGATATAACCGAAAAAGTAAGGCACATAATTGATAATTCGCTGAGTAATGCTCCCTTTAAATAAATGGAAAAATTAAGCTGCTGCCAGCTAAGCAAAAAATATTGAAGAATATATATGGACATGTTATAATATTATGATTTGTTTCGAGTATGAAACAAGAAATAATTATCTTAACAAGTGTTAATTACATATTTTATGAATAATATGAATATATAATATGAAATATTCAAGGAGAACAGCATGCAAAAATTTAATCATATATATTTTATCGGTATCGGCGGAATAAGCATGAGTGCATTGGCGGAAATAATGATTGATGAAGGAACCAGGGTTTCAGGCTCTGACAGAAGCTCGTCACACATAATCAAAAAGCTGGAATCGTTAGGCGCGAAAATTTACATAAATCATGACAGAAAAAACATAACTGAAGATATTGATTTGGTTGTATACACTTCGGCCATTTCAAATGACAACCCTGAGCTTTTAAGAGCGCAGGAGCTGAACCTGGACATAATGGACAGGGCTGAATTTTTGGGATTGATAATGAAAAATTATAAAAATTCCGTCTGTATTTCAGGAACTCACGGTAAGACTACAACAACCGGAATGCTTTCCTCCATTCTCATAGAAACAGATATGAATCCTACGATTTTTTTAGGAGGCGAAATGGATTCTATGGGAGGAAACCTTCTTAGAGGCTCCTATGACATAATGCTTACAGAAGCATGTGAATATAGGCGAAACTTTTTAAAGTTCAACCCCACTATGGAAATTATATTGAATATAGAAGAAGACCATTTGGATTATTATAAGGATTTAGAGGATATCGAAAATGCATTTGTTGAATATGCACAAAAAATTTCTCCAACAGGTCACCTGGTAGTCAACGAAAAACACAGGATGCTTTTTAAGGATATAAAATGTAACGTTGTAACATTCGGTGCAGACAGCAGTTCAGATTACTATCCTGAAAATATAAGTCTGATGCCTGTTCCCTCCTATACCTTGATGCATAAAGGACAGAAAATTGAGGATATAAAGCTGAGGGTATTCGGCGAGCACAATTTATTAAATTCGGTTGCCGCAGCTGCGGCTGCCTTAATTCTGGACGTTGATGCAAAAACTGTTAAAAACGGCTTGTCGGACTTCAAAGGAACCCACAGAAGATATGAGTACAAGGGAAATTATAACGGAGCTTCAATAATAGATGACTACGCACATCATCCTTCAGAAATGAAGGCCACACTGAAAGCTGCAAAATCTCATACTTCCGGAAGGATTATAACAGTATTTCAACCTCATACATTTACAAGAACAAAAAAACTTCTGAACGAATTTGCGGAGGCACTTACACACACAGATGAAGCAATACTGCTGGACATATATGCCGCAAGAGAAAAGGATAACGGAGAAATACATTCAAGAGATATTATCGCAAAAATGAATGCCTTGAATAAAAAGGGATATTATGCTGAATCCTTTCAGGAGGCCGCCAATATAGTAAAATCCCTTGTCTGCGAAGGCGACACCATAATAACAATGGGTGCAGGAAATGTCAACGATGTAGCTGATTTGCTGCTGACAGACAACTGCAATACAATCGAGCTCGCAATGAATAATTAAAATGACAAAATGACGGGGTGTGCCACCCCGCCATTTTAATGGTCTCTATTTGTGAGATATCTGGCCAGTTCTGCCAGGTAAGCTGCTTTTTCTCCAAAAATACCGATGTCTTGAACAGCTTCTTCGGTAAGTACTGACACTTCATTTTTTGCCTCCTGAACTGAAGCAAAGGTCAGATATGTAATTTTATCATTTGCTGCATCGCTCCCTGCCGGTTTACCCAGCTTTTCCAGTGTTCCTGTCACATCAAGTATGTCATCCTCTATTTGAAATGCAAGCCCCACTTTTTCGGCATAGCTTTCCAGAGCCTTCAATTCTTTTTCTCCTGCACCTCCAAGCAGTGCGCCGGCCGTTACACAACTTTTTATAATTGCACCCGTCTTTAAGGAATACATGTATTTCAAATCTTCCAAAGAAGATATTTTATCATGTCCGAACATATCCACTACCTGTCCGCCTACCATTCCGTCAGAACCGGATGATACTGCTATTTCAGACAAAGCCTTCAGTGAATTTTCAATGTTTATTTTGTGTTCCAGCGCAGCCTTGAGACCTGTTTCAAAAGCCTTGTTCAACAAGCCGTCTCCAGCTAAAATAGCAGCCGCCTCGCCGAATTTTTTGTGATTTGACAGTCTTCCTCTCCTGTAGTCGTCATTGTCCATGGCAGGCAAATCATCATGAATGAGAGAATATGTATGAATCATTTCCACTGCACATGCAAATGGTACTGCCGCATCTTCATTATCCCGAAACAATTCATATGAACCCAGCAAAAGCACCGACCTCAATCTTTTACCTCCGGAAAGCAGGCTGTAATTCATCGCTTCATGAATTAATTTTTGTGGAGTATCATTTTCTATAACAGCATTTTTCAAATATTCTTCTACCTTGTTTACCTTTTCATCCATCCAGATTTTAAAATTCATTTCATCACCCTTTTAATATTGAATAACTGCAGATAAAACACTAACCTGAATTCCATCTGCCATTCAAAAAATTTTAAGCTGTTTTTCAATCCTTTATAACATCACAAATTCCGTATGTTACTTATGCATTATAACTCATTTCGTACCGTCCTTGCAAGATAATAACAGCCACGTCCTGCTGTTTGTACAAATTAATTTCATATATTCGATATTTAAGACATATTGATTAATATAACAATAATTCAAAACACAAGTTTCAATAAATTGTCGATTATTGTCACTTATTGTCTAATGATACGAATTGAATTAACCAATGCAATATTATATAATAGAAATAAGCTCTGTAAACGTTATCATTATAATTATAAAAACTTTAAATATAAATACATTTTTAATGTATTGTATTAATAAATAATAGGAGGTTTTTTATGAAAACGAAAAAATTAATATCATTAATTCTAGCGTTACTAATGGTTGTAACATTGTTTGCCGGCTGTGCGAAGACAACAGACCAGCCGGCTCCCACCGATTCCGGTCAGTCCGGAACACCGGCTCCTTCTGAGTCTGAAAAGCCCAAAGCTGATCAAATCTTAAAATTCGGAGGTAGTGGCTGGGGAGGAATGTTCAATCCGATTATGGAAGACAATGTATATGATGACTATGTTACAAATCTACTTTTCGAACCGCTTACCGACAACGGACCTGATGGAGAATTTGTTCCGGTACTTGCTGACTGGACATTATCTGAGGACCACCTTACCTATACCTTCACTCTAAAGGATGGCATCAAGTTTTCCGATGGCTCCCCTTTAACAACAGAGGATGTGGAATTTACATATAAGACTATCGCTCACCCTGATTACAACGGTCCGAGAGCATATGCGGTTTCAAACCTTGCAGGATATGATGAATATCACGGCAAAAAAACCGACGTGTTTGAAGGAATAAAAGTTATAGATGATAAAACCATATCATTCATATTTAAGGATGGTATGGCTGCACCTGCAAATATTCAATGCTTTAATTATGGTATAATGCCATCGGATTATTACGCTTTTGATACCTGGGAAGATTTCCTTGCACTTAATGAAAAACCAATAGGTTCAGGTTTGTTTGTGTTTGACAGCTGGGAGCCTAAGCAGTATATTAAGCTGATGAAAAACACAAATTACTGGGACCCTTCGAACGCTATTAAATTTGACGGTATACTTATGAGTGAAGTTCCTGATGAATCGATACTTTCAGCTCTTCAAACAAACCAGATTGACTTTGCTCAGATTCCTTCAAGTGCAGAGAATCTGGAGGCTGCACAAGCACTGAGCAACATTCACCTTTTCAAATATCTTGGTAACGGATATACATTTATGTGCTTCAACTGCACAAGACCTCAGCTTGCAGATGTCAAGGTGAGACAGGCGCTGATGTATGCACTAGACAGAGAATCCTTCATTGAAGCGCAGTACGGCGAAGGACTTGCCGAAGTTGGCATGGCTCCTATATCTCCTGCATCCTGGGCATTCCCTGACTCATCGGAATTAAATGCCTATAAATTTGATATGGATAAAGCTTCTCAGTTAATGGATGAAGCAGGCTGGAAAATGGGAACTGACGGATACCGCTATAAGGACGGAAATAAGTTCCATGTTAACTGGCTGGTTTACACAGACTCTTCATGGCCCGGAACATTGTCGGGAATGGCTGCCGATACATGGAAGCAGCTTGGTGTAGATCTTGAAATAGAACTGATGGATTTTGATACTGTATCTTCACGTACAATGGACGCAGCCCCAGCCGATAAGGATTTTGATATATACACAATGGGATTCTCTCTGGATGTTGACCCTGACCCAACGGGAGCATTATTTGATGATGATGCATATGTCGCAGGAGGATTCAACGCATCAGGGTATAAAAATCCTGCAGCCATGGAGCTTGTAAAGAAAGGCAAGTCAGAATTTGATATTGAAAAACGTGCGGAAATTTACAAGGAATGGGCAAAAATCATGAATTATGAAATTCCTCATGTAATTATTGCATACAGAAACGAGATTTTCGGAGTTAATAACAGAGTAAAAGGTATGAACATTGATACCTATGTTAAATTTACACAGAGTATAAGGGATGTTACGCTTGAATAATTAACAGGAGGGTAAATACCCTCCTTTATGACTTAGGAACGAGGTGATTATAATGAAAAACTACATTATCAGGCGTATAATTCAGATGATTCCCGTATTTTTAGGAATTTTATTTATATTATTCTTCATTTTGGAACAAGCACCGGGTACACCGGCTTCAAATATGATGAATCCTAAAATGACTCCGGATCAAAAGGCAGAGCTCATGCAAAAACTCGGTCTTGATACTCCATGGTACGAAAGGTTTGCCAATTGGGTAGTAGAAGCCATGCATGGCAACCTGGGATATTCCATAAATCATAAGAAACCTGTAACGGAGGTTATAGGAAATTATATGGGAGCTACACTTCTTCTGGCCCTCATATCTTTGCTTATTTCAGTGATAATAGGTATACCTGCAGGTGTAATAAGCGCCACAAAACAATACACTGTTATAGACAATGTGCTTACGGTTATTTCATTCATAGGTGTAAGCATTCCTTCATTTTTCTTCGGGCTTCTTCTGCTGAAAAACTTTGCAGTTGATATTCAGCTTTTTCCATTGTTCGGATTAAAGAACCCATTATTGATGTCCACAAGCCCAATTGATAAAGCCCTTGATGTTGCGTGGCATCTTGTACTTCCAAGCGTGGTCCTTGGACTGGGTTCAACAGCCACATTTATGAGATACACACGCTCAAGCATGCTTGAAGTAATAAGGCAGGACTATATAAGAACAGCCCGGGCAAAAGGGCTCAAGGAAAAAACCGTTATATACAGGCATGCATTCAGAAATGCCATAATACCTATAATAACACTTTTTGGATTCTGGATACCTTCCCTTTTGTCCGGGGCTGTTGTTACAGAAACAATATTTGGACTTCCCGGTCTTGGAAAAATTACGGTTGAAGCATCATTTACCAGAAACTATCCTTTGATTCTCGGAATAAATGCCATGCTTGCCATACTCACATTAATCGGAGCTTTGGTGGCAGACATTTTATATGCAATAGCGGACCCGAGAATCAGATATGACTAGGAGGTAAGCATGGTTAAGTCAGAAGCTATAAAAAACCCCGTTCAAAAAGACAGGACCTATTGGGGAGAAGTTATTTACAGGCTTAAAAAGAACCGAATGGCTATGATAAGCCTGTTCATACTCATTGCTATGATAGGCTTATGTATCTTTGTGCCAATTTTATCTCCCTATTCTATTGAAAAAACAGATAGGAACAATAAAGACCAAAGCCCGACCTCCGAGCACATACTGGGTACCGACAAGATAGGAAGGGACATGTTTGTCAGGCTGTTTTACGGAGGGAGAGTCTCATTGGGACTGGCTCTCATGGTAGTGGCTATCGAATGCTTTATAGGAATTTTATTGGGCAGCATATCAGGCTTTTACGGTGGATTAGCGGATATTGTAATAATGCGTGCAGCTGAAGTATTCATGTCCTTTCCGTACGTTATGTTTTGTATCACTGTTGTTGCTGTATTCGGAAACAGCGTATGGATTTTAATATTTGTTCTTGCAATAATAAGCTGGCCAAATATTGCAAGGATAGTGAGAGGGCAAATATTGACACTGAGGGAAATGGAATACATGGAGGCGTGCGAAGCGCTGGGCATTTCCGACTTCAGAAGAATATTCAAACATCTTCTTCCCAATGTTCTCGCATACGTTATAGTATATGCAACATTGGGCATGGCGGAGGTTATATTGGCAGAAACGTCCCTGAGCTTTCTGGGACTTGGTGTTTCTCCCCCGACTCCTACATGGGGCAACATGATACAGGAAGCAAGGAACACCTTAATAATTCAGCAGAAATGGTGGTATTGGATACCTCCCGGAATATGTATTTTTATTTCAGTTATGTGTTTTAATTTATTGGGTGACGGCATGCGCGATGCAATAGACCCTAAAATGAAGAAATGAGGTGCTTTATGGGAAAAAAATTATTGGAAGTAAAGAACCTGAAAACTTATTTTCATTCAGACAGGAGTCTCGTAAGAGCTGCCGACGATGTCAGTTTCTATGTTAATGAAGGTGAAACTCTGGGGATTGTAGGAGAATCAGGCTGCGGCAAAAGCATTACATGCATGTCAATAGTAAGGCTTGTGGAAACTCCTCCGGGAAAGTATGAGGGCGGAGAAATCATATTTAACGGCGAGGACATGCTTAAGGTTTCTGATTCAAGATTAAGAGAAATACGCGGAAATGATATTTCCTTGATTTTTCAGGAGCCTATGACATCTCTTAACCCTGTCTTTAAAATAGGAAGACAGATAAGTGAAACCATGATGCTTCACCGCAAAATGAGCAAAAGCGAAGCATATAAAGAAAGCATAAGAATGCTGGATACTGTAAGAATACCTAATCCTGAACGTGTGGTGGATGATTATCCGTTTTCACTGTCAGGCGGTATGAGACAGAGAGCAATGATTGCAATGGCATTGGCCTGTCAGCCTAAGCTGTTGATTGCAGATGAACCTACAACTGCTCTTGATGTTACAATTCAGGCGCAGGTATTGGATTTGATGAACGAATTGAAGCAGAAAATGAATACTTCAATTATATTTATAACTCATGACCTGGGAGTAATTGCGGAAATGAGCGACCGTGTAATGGTTATGTATGCGGGAAAGGTCGTGGAAGTTGCCGAAACCGTAGATATATTTAAAAATCCCAAGCATCCTTATACAATAGGTCTGATTGGATCCAAGCCGGACATGAACACCGAAAGTTCAAGGCTTCATGTTATACCTGGCAATGTTCCTGATTTAAGCAATGTCCCCACAGGATGCCCATTCCATACAAGATGCGGATACGCAATGGACATATGCAGTAAGACCTTCCCTGATGAAATTGTTTTGGAAGGCGAACACAGAATTGCCTGCTGGCTGTATGATAATAAAAATGAGGAGGTAAGACAATGAGCGAGGTAAGCGTATTAAATGAAAGTCTTGTTTCCGTTAAAAATTTAAAGAAATATTTTCCTATTAAATCAGGACTTATAAAGCGTCAGACAGGAAGCGTAAAGGCTGTTGACGATGTATCCTTCGAAATACAAAAGGGGAAGGTTTTAGGCATAGTCGGTGAATCCGGCTGCGGCAAATCTACTCTTGGGAGAACCATGCTCCGGCTCATTGACCCTACGGAAGGCAATGTTGAATATGAAGGAAAGAATATTTACAATATGAGCAAACGTGAAATAAATCATCTCCGCACAAAAATGCAGATTATATTTCAGGACCCCTACAGCTCCCTGAATCCGAGGCTCCCCATATATGAAATCGTAGGAGAAGCAATGATCCAGCATGGAATAGTTAAAAACAAAAAAGAAATGAAGGAAAAAGCAATAGAAATAATCATGAAGTGTGGACTGTTCCCCGAACAGATTGAGCGCTATCCTCATCAATTTTCAGGAGGCCAAAGACAGCGAATATGTATTGCAAGGGCACTGGCCGTCAATCCTCAATTTATAGTGTGCGATGAAGCGGTTTCCGCATTGGATGTTTCCATACAGTCGCAAATAATCAATCTGTTGAAGGATGCTCAGGAAGATTTCGGCCTTACTTATCTGTTCATATCCCACGACCTCTCGGTTGTAAAATTTATCAGCGACGAGGTTGCGGTAATGTATCTGGGACAGATAGTTGAAAAGGGAAGCAAGAAAGAAATTTTTGCAAATCCTCTGCACCCGTATACGGAAGCATTGCTGTCTGCTGTTCCTTCATTTGATCCATCAGCACATCAAAACAAGAAAAGAGTTATACTCAAGGGTGACATTCCTTCTCCCGCCAATCCGCCTAAGGGATGCCGCTTCCACACACGCTGCAATTATGCAAAGGATGTATGCAGTGAAGAAATACCAAAATATAACGAAATAAGCAGTGGCCATTTTGCAATGTGCCATAAAGTAAACGGAGTTTTTTAAATGATATTCGGAAGAAACAGAGTTGAAGAAGATTTGGAGAAAATAAGACATGCCAATCTTCCTGACGAGAATTTAAAGAAAAAAACAAAGACTGATGATGATGGATTAAAACTTGAAAAGGGTGACATGCTGGCAATGATACTGGCAGTAATGTCGTTGGTCCTGCCATATGTAATTGCATTTGTAGTAATTATGGCGGCAGTGGTATTTTTGCTTGGATATTTATATTAGTTTTTTAAAATATACACAAAAATAAAAATCGGGAACATGTTCCCGATTTTTTGTTTTAGCTGCTAATTATATTCTAGTTACGTTAGCTGCCTGGTCTCCTCTTGTACCTTGAGTAACGTCAAATTGAACTTTTTGACCTTCCTCTAATGTTTTGAATCCATCTCCCTGGATAGCTGAGAAATGTACAAATACATCATTTCCATCTTCCTTTGTGATAAATCCAAATCCTTTTTCTGCGTTAAACCATTTTACTGTACCTCCTAAAAAATAATATAATTTTATATTGACATTGTATATAAAAAAATTCACATATTTTTACATATTATATACAGCAACACATATAATATCTAAAAACATGTGAAATCTATAAATACTCTGTAATACATTTAGATGTTACCACATATATTAGTATTTGTCAACACTTTTTGAAAAATAAACTTAACAAAAAATATATTACTCCCGCCGAATTTTGTCGAATTATGGGTCAAGGGGTGTCAAGGGGACGG
>DAMBZP010000024.1:0-43658 GCA_032059885.1 Sedimentibacter sp. | reverse complement strand
TCCCCTTGTCACCTTAAAAATAAATACTTATAAATATACTTATATTGCTATAATCAATTTTCTTAAGATGCATATTAATATTATATATAATAAAATAAATCCAACTGAAATCAGATTTTAAGACCTGAAAAAATTTAATGGAGGTCAGCAATAATATGTTCAGCAACCGCAAAAAAATTAAAAATATCAAAACATTGCAGCAGTTTTTTCCTATGACTCCTGTTGTTACAGTTCCTTCATATATTACTGTTCATTTGGGAGCCCCTGGTGAAGAAGCCGAGAACATAACTGTTCCTTTTATAGATTATATTAAAAATGTTGCGTCAAGTGAATTGTATCCAACATGGCCGGAAAATGCTTTAAGAGCAAATATACATGCAATAGTGTCGGTTGCAATGAACAGGATATTTACGGAATGGTACAGATCCAGAGGGTATAATTTTGATATTACCAGTTCAACCCAGTATGACCAGTCATTTGTGTATGGCAGAGGTACCTATGAACCAATCAATCAGATTGTTGATGAAATATTCAGCCAGTACATAGTAAGGGAAGGGCAGGTGCAGCCATTGTTTGCACAATTTTGCGACGGAAGGGTATCGCAGTGTGATGGGTTATATCAATGGGGAACTGTTGATTTAGCTGAAGATGGCTATACTCCAATAGAAATATTAAGATATTATTACGGCGAGGATGTAGACATAGTAAGAAACGCACCTATTGGAGAGGTTTCTCCGTCTTATCCCGGAAATCCGCTGAAGCTCGGAGACTCAGACTTAAATGTTTTAAGAATGCAGTTTTATTTAAATAGAATAAGAGTAAATTATCCGGCAATTTCTCAAATCTTTCCGTTAGATGGATATTATGATGAAAGTACGGAAAATGCTGTCAAAACATTTCAAAAAACATTCAATTTACCTGTAACAGGCATAATCGACCAGGCAACCTGGTATAGAATAAATAATATTTACGGAGCAGTAACAAAACTTTCGGAATTGGCTTCTGAAGGTATGCAGTTAAGCCAATGGGAGGATATAAGCTCCAGAGTATATCTTGAAGGAGATGTCCGTCCCGGAGTTGAAATCATTCAATACGGCTTGAATGTACTCAGCATATATCACCCGGCTATACCTGAAGTGGCAATAACAGGGATATTTGATATGCAGACAAGAGATGCAATTATTGCATTTCAAAAAGTAATGAACCTGCCAACCACGGGAAATATAACACCCGAAACCTATAAAATTTTATATGACAATGTATATACAGTGCTTGACAATCTTCCTCCCGAAGCAATATACCTTCCTTATCTGAGATGGACCGGAATCATATACAGCCTTGGTCATGAATCTCCGGTTGTATATCTTATTCAGGAAATGCTTTCATACATTTCTCTTATAATACCTTCCATACCACCTATTGAACCCAGCGGTGTCTATGATAAAGAAACTGAGGAAGCTGTACGTGCATTTCAAACTGAAGAAGGCATCAACCCGACGGGAGCGGTTGATGAAGAAACCTGGTATAAAATCGAAGATGTATACAGGCGTCAGAGATTCGGAAATATTTCACCGAACAAGCTGCTGGATACGATTAATCCGAATTCATAATAATTCCGACTTCTCAATCAAACTGTCAAAATCCTCAGGCGAGTCCAAAAAAATCTTCTTATCGGTATCCAACATTTGATGACCGGCGCAGGAGCGTTTGCATCCGTTAATTATCAGCACTGCATCATAAAATACATGCTCCTTCACCGGCTCAAAATCAATTTCAGGATATTTATTAATTAATTTATTGACCATCTCGGTTCTGTTATATTTGGGATTGCATCCACCACAATATTTTATGCCGACTTTCATAACTGTCTTCTATAATTCCTTATTCAAAATTTTTTTTGCAAAATTAATTAAATCATCACTTATTTCGTTAATCAGTACAACCTGTTCCACTTCGGGCACATGGTTTCTTACTTCTTGTTCTATAAGCGATTCCACTGTAAACTTAGCAGATGGACAACTGCCGCACTGACCCGTGAGAGATATTTCCAATATCCCATCATTAAAAGAAATAATTTTTACATTGCCATAATGTTCTGAAAGCTGCGGTCTTACATATTGATCCAACACATCTTCAATTTTATTTATCATATACTCACCTTCTGAATAAATACCCGAAACTAATATTAAAAGTCAGGGTTAAAATTTTTACTTTGTCTTAGTTAATATTATAATATATCAACGCTTGACTTATGTCAATATATGAAGAAATGACGGATTACACCTAATGCTGTACAAATCTCATGCAATAACCGCGATATCCTCGTCAATAACCGCAATATCATCTTCAATTCCCGCATATTCATATTGTTTGTATAAAATTTTGCTTAAAACTCCGTTACAAGGAGCGTAAATATCCGCGGTAATCTTAAAGGTCTCAACTCTTGCAAGCAAATCGCCTTTTTTTACAAAGTCGCCTTCTTCCTTCAGCCATTCGACAATTATGGCAGTTTTCACACGCTGCCCGCTTAAATGTTTAAGATTAACATTCATAATGCACTCTTCCTATCTGTTATAAATTATTTATCAATACAATATTTTTTATTTTATTCCATAGCTCTTTGTTTTCTAAAATACATATAATTTGCCATACATACAAAAGCTCCGCCCAAAAATGCTGCTGCAACGACTATAAAAGGAATCCTGCTGTTCAGCACATAAATAAAGCCTACTGACATGGAACCCAGAAACATTCCAAGGGAACGAATAGAATTGAATATTCCGGATATTGAACCCATAGGAATTTTATCATCCGCCTTTGTTGCAAGAACCTGTATAATCGGCATATATATAGCGTTAACTGTAAAATGTATCAGTGTCATTGCTATAAACAGTGTATTGCCTTTTATGAAATAAAGAAGTAATGCTGTTATTCCGCACGCTGACAGCACATATATTATTGATGTACGTATATTGGTTTTCTCTATGATGTATATATTTATGGTAAAGTTGGCAAGCAAGCCTATAATTCCTACGGCTGCCTTTATATAGCCATTATATGAAGCGGGAAAAT
This sequence comes from Sedimentibacter sp., assembly GCA_032059885.1. Lineage (GTDB taxonomy): Bacteria > Bacillota > Clostridia > Tissierellales > Sedimentibacteraceae > Sedimentibacter. The sequence goes on along the minus strand of DAMBZP010000024.1, from coordinate 40,586 downwards.
TAAGCTCTGCCTTTAAGAAATAGCTCAATGTATTGTCAAATCCAAAGGTACCGAATGCAGCAAGAAATACTGCTGTCAGAATCATTATAAAGGACACGGATTTAATATCTTTTATTTCCTTGAATGCGTTGAATGGATTAACAGACTTCTCATCTTTTATACGCGCTTCAGGCCCTAGCGGGTCTGCAATAAAAAGCCATGCATATATGCAGCTTAAAGCAGTTACTGTAATTTGAACTGCAAACGCAGCAAAAATAGAAACACTGCCGATTACTCCTCCCAGAAAATATCCCGCGGCGTTTGATACGGATAAAACAGCGGAATAGTATGACATGTACTTCGCTTTTTGTTTTTCTCCTTCTCCGGAATCAGCCACGTAAGCCATAAACGATACCATTGTTCCCGCAGAGAAAAATCCTGTAAAAAATCTCACCGCTATTGTCAGCCATATTGTTCTTGAAATTCCAAATAATATCTGACCTGCAATATATCCGACGCAAGATAGAATCAACGCGTTGGTGCGGCCTATGTGATCTCCCAGCTTGCCCCAGTAAGGAGAAAACAAAAACATACCTGCTGCCATAGCAGCAAATGAAACGCCAAACATGTAATCAGGAAAATTTATATTTTTAAAAATAGTCGGTGTAACAGGCAAAATTACACAGCTCATTGCATTTATAACAAAACACACAAAATAAAATCTCATAATTGATGCTTTTTTCATAGTTAACCCTTTCATCGGCCATATAAAATTTGGTGTTTATTGATTATTCTATTATTGCAACGTCATCATGAATATTGACATATGCATTGTCTTCACATAAAATGTGTGTAAGAATTCCATCACAGGGAGCTTTAATACTTGATAAAACCTTGCTTGTTTCTACCTCAGCAAGTATTTCTCCTTCTTTCACCCTTTCCCCTTCCTGCTTCAGCCATTTTATATACGCTTTTTCTACTAAAGGAGTGGCAAGGGATTTCATATTAACATTCATTCATTCCTCCATATATTAAAAGCACCGCTTATAATAACGATGCTTTTAGCTTATCTAATATGTCAGCATGCTGTTAAGCAAAGCTTTTTGAAGTTCCTAATTCTTCCAATTTTTCAACATATTCTGCCGGGAATTTAAATTCTTTTGCTCCTCCGACCATATGAGCCAGATATTCTTCGCTTGGTGTAGAAATTCCTGTAGGATTCTTTATAGAGTGTGATACTGTAGCGTATGATTTTCCATCATGACCTTTTACAGCTCTGTACTCTCTTGTGTATTTTCCTTCGCCGATTTTAACAAGCTTGTCAACACTCAAAAGAGCTTCCTCTGTTATTTCCCACACAACACCGTAAAGAGTTTCTCCGGGAGCGGCAGTCAGGCAGCAGCCTCCTTCGAATTTTTCTCCGGCATCATCTTTATAAGTAACAAAGCTTACTTTATGGTCCGGAAGCTCTGCCACTGTAACTAATTTAGCATCAGGAATCCACTTTTTAACTAATGAAGAATCCAGCCATTCACAATAAATATATAAATAATTTTTATCAACTATAGCCATTTTTACTCCTCCTCTTATCTATCTGCAGCTGATTTTCCAGGTCTTCCTGGATTTGGATTTGGACGATCTATTCTCGGGCAGTCACCTGCGGCATTGTATGCTTCCATTACTTCCTTTTTATATTCATATGGTAAGTTCTGCTCATTTAATCCGGCAACAACATTGTCCCAGTAGAAATATGGAGCTTTCATCAGATTTCCCGGATCAGACAAAGTGTATGTCCAGCAATTGTACATTTTTCCGTCATCTCCGTATGCTGTAAATGCAATTCTTGCAAAATCATCGAAATCTTCATTGTAAAGTTCTGCAGGAATTTCAACAACTATGCCAAGGCATCTTTTACCCCATGAATTAGGAGTATTGTCCAAATGGCACCATCCTCTGTCGCCTCTGCAGCTTGCGTCTCTCCATTCCATAGAGAAGTTTTCCACATAACCGGTAGTAACTATTTTTGCGTCTGGCCAATAACGATGTAATTCATCAGAATTCATCCATGTGCACCAGCCGAAGTAATAAACTTTAGACATTTGTCTACCTCCAATTATTATTTTTAAGTTAATAATAATATACCATTTACATGTGACAGTACAAAATCTAACAATTGTCCGTTTTGTGAAAATGTTATGAATTTATTGTTAACACATTTATATCCGGATTCATTCAAATAATCATCCAAAATTTAAAAAAATTTCCGGTTTTCAGATGGAGGGACAACCCCATCTGAAAATCCGGGAGGGATATGATGATTCAGGTATAAATTTAGAAATTATCAATATTATTCTGTATTACCAGCACATCTTGCATGAAACAAAATGACCGGGGGATACTTCCTTCAAACACACGTTTGTTTCGGTGCAGTCAGACTTTACATACTGGCAGCGCGAAGCAAATCTGCATCCGGGCTTAGGATTTATGGGACTTGTTACCTCGCCCTTTATAATAGTTCTCTTTTTTCCTCTTGCCTTTAAGTTTGGAACAGGTATTGCGTCAAGCAGCGCCTGCGTATACGGATGTAACGGATTTCTGAACAGCTCCTTTGATGGTGCTAATTCTACACACTGTCCTAAATACATAACAGCTATTTCGGTGCTGATATGCTTTACAACACTCAAATCATGAGTTATAAACATATAGGAAAATCCGCGCTCATCCTGGAGATCCATCATCAAATTTAAAATCTGAGCCTGTATTGATACGTCCAGCGCGGAAACAGGTTCGTCACATACAATAAATTCCGGTTCAAGTGCCAATGCTCTGGCAACTCCAATTCGCTGCCTTCTGCCGCCGTCAAGCTCATGGGGATAAGTGTTTACAAATCTGTTCGCAAGACCGACAGTATCCATCAGCTCATTTACTTTCTTATCAAGCTTATTTTTATCTGTAATTGTTTTGCATACCTTTATAGGCTCTGCAATAATTTCACTTACTGTCATACGGGGATTTAATGATGCATAAGGGTCCTGAAATATTATCTGCATGTTCTTTCGCATTTCATGCATTTTCGCCTTATCATATTTAAGTATATCTTCACCCTTGTATAATATCTGTCCGCTTGTGGGTTCCAGAAGCCTCAATATAGTCCTTCCCAGTGTTGACTTACCGCATCCTGATTCTCCTACGACTCCTAATGTCTTGCCTTTCTCCATAGTGATATTTACATCATCGACAGCATGGAGATCTCCCATTGGTGTCTTAAAGTATTTTTTCAGCCCTATTGTCTGAATCAATGGTGTGCTCATCAGTATTCCTCCTTTAGCCCATCGACTTTGCTGCTATTTCATTATCGAACAGATGACATTTTATTGTGTGTGTTCCCATGTGTATTTCTTTTGGTGCTGTAGTTTTACAGATTTCCATGCAGTGTGAACACCTGTCACTAAATGAACAGCCTACGGGAAGATTTGAAGGATCAGGCATCATTCCTGCAATTGGGTTCAGCCTTCTTGTATCCTCATTCATATTAGGTATGGAACCAAACAGTCCAACTGTATACGGATGATGTTTCTCTCCTTCAAATATATCCTCTATATTGCCTATTTCAATAATCTGACCTGCGTACATAATTGCCACCCTGTCGCATATTTGAGCAACTACGCCCAGATCATGTGTAATCATAATCATGGATGTATTAAGCTTATCCTTAAGATCCTGCATCATTTCCAGAACCTGTGCCTGAATAGTAACATCAAGTGCGGTTGTAGGCTCGTCTGCAAGCAGCAAATCAGGCTCACATGCCAATCCGATAGCTATAATAACCCTCTGTTTCATTCCTCCTGAGAACTGGTGAGGATAATCATTTTTTCTGTCCTTGCTGATACCGACTAATTTCAATATCTCATCAACACGGTCCTCAATCTGCTGTTTTGTCATATCCTTTTTATGAAGTTCCAATACCTCTGCAATCTGTTCTCCTATTCTGAGAATCGGATTAAGACTCGTCATTGGGTCCTGAAATATCATGGAAACCTCGTCACCTCTTATGAGTCTCATATCGGCTTCTGTTGCTTCTGTAATATCTATGTCACCTAATTTTATAGAACCTTCTGTAATAAATCCGATTTTTTTAGGCAGCAGCTTTAAGATGCTCAGAGCGGCAGTAGTTTTCCCTGCTCCTGTTTCTCCGACCAGTCCCAGCGTTTCACCTTTGTTTACGGTCAGATTCAATCCGTTAACCGCATATATGTCAGATTCATCCGTCTTATACATAACATGCAGATTTTCTATTTCAAGTAATTTTTCGCCCATTTTAACACCTCCTAATTTTTAAGCTTTGGATCAAGAGCATCCCTGAGTCCATCTCCTATAAGATTCATCGCTATAACAGATACCAAAATAGCAATACCGGGGATAGTCGTCAGGTATGGATAATATCTCATCTGCCCCTTATTGTCCGAGAGAATTGTCCCCCATTCAGGCTGCGGAGTAGGTACTCCAAGCCCGATAAAGCTCAAAGATGAAATTGTAAGAACTGTTAATGCCATTGTTATAGTTGCCTGGACTATAATGGGTCCTATTACGTTAGGAAGCACATGCTTGTAAATAATTCTGAAATCTCCTGTTCCGCATGCCCTTGCAGCTTCTATATATTCCTCGCCTTTAAGAGATATTACAGACGAGCGCACTATTCTGACAAATTTAGGCACCGTTGAAGCACTCATGGCTATAAGAAGATTAAATACACCTTGTCCTAATGCCGCAACTATACAAATAGCCATCAATGTTTGGGGTATTGCCAGCAGCACATCCATAAGCCTCATAATTACACTGTCTATTTTACCGCCGTAATATCCTGATACAGCTCCTACCAAAGCACCAAAAACCAGCGATATTATAATTGAACCAACTCCCAGTGAAAGAGAATATCTCGCTCCCCATATAATTCTGGCAAACATATCTCTTCCGTATTCATCGGTTCCAAACAGATGATCTCCGCCCGGAGCCAAAAACCTTTGCTTTATATTCTGCTCCACAACCTTGTCATATGAAACTATCATCGGAGCAGCAACCGCAATTATTAAAAGAATAATCAAAAGTATGAGACCAGCCACAGCCATTTTATTTTTTTTATAACGAAACCAAACTGCTTTAAATTGACTTCTCTTTTTTACTTCTTTATTTTTGTTGGTACTGGTAATCTCAGCCATTAGTTTGATTCCTCCTTTACTTTATTTAAAACTGCGGCATCTTTATTTTTCTTGCTTTTTATTTTTACATATTGAGATCTTAATCTTGGATCGATATATGCATATAAAACATCAACAAATAAATTTACTATACCTATGCATGTAGCCACAAACAATATGGACCCCATAACCAGTGGAACGTCTCTGCTTGTAACTGCATTAACCAATAAATATCCAACACCGTAAATACCGAAAACCTTCTCTGTAACAAGAGCTCCTCCCATTAACAAGCCGAAGTTCAAGCCAACAAGCGTAACTACCGGAAGCAGCGCATTCCTTAAAGCATGTTTTGTAATAACACTTCTTTCCGATGCTCCTTTAGCCTTCGCCGTTCTTATATAATCAGAACGTATAACCTCCAGCATAGTTGAACGTGTAGTCCTGACCAAAGCAGCCATCATACTTGCCATACATGTTACTGTCGGCAGTATCCAATGCTTAAATGTTCCCAATCCCTCCGTAGGAAAAGTAGCAGGAAACCACTTGAGTTTTACCGCAAACTGCAGCATAAGCATAAGCCCGAGCCAGAATAACGGCATGGATGTCAGTACAAGCATAGCTGCCATACTCAAATTATCCCACAAGCTGTACTGCTTTACTGCAGAAATTATCCCGATTGGCATACCTATAATAAGCATAAGCCCTACTGATGTAATTGCAAGTATCAATGTCTTAGGAATTGTTCTTCCCAGCTCATCCGATACCTTTGTGTCATAATTCCACGAATTTCCAAGGTCTCCCGAAAGTACACCCTTCATATAATTTATATATCTTACCATAAAAGGGTCATTTAATCCAAGCTCCTCTCTTTTAGCCTCATATGTCGCCGCATCTGCACCATTTCCAACGATATTCATAACCGGATCTCCCGGTGTAAATGATAAAATTGCAAATACTATAAATGATATTCCGACAACAATCGGAATAAGGATTAAAAGCCTGCGAAGTATATAACGTAACATTTTTACCTCCTGCCTTTCTTAATTAAGGGGCTATCTTTTGACAGCCCCCAAAATCAGCCCGTTTGTTAACAGGCTAAATTATTATTCCCATGTCCAGTCCTTCATGTTCCATGCAAATACAGGGCTGGCTACTACATTCTTAACATGTTTATTAGCCGCTAAAATTGAAACATAGTTACAAAGAGGAATCATAAACAAATCATCATGGAAAATCTGCTGTGCCTTTGCATATAACTCAACTCTCTTATTTACATCTGTTTCGCCTCTTGCTTCATCCAACAATTTGTCCAGTTCCGGATTTTTTGCATCAACATAATTTCTCTTTTGTCCGCTGTAGTAAAGTGGGTACAAAGCTTGATCGGCATCAGGAACATATATACATAAGTTCATTACGCCCATTGAGAAATCATGTGCTGCAACGTCTGACCAGAAAGTATCAACAACTGTTATTTTAACATCAATATTTATCTTAGCTAATTGAGCCTGAATTATTTCACTCGGCTTTTTATATGTGTTTGAATTGTATGTCTTCATTTCAATAGTGAAGCCATTAGGATAACCTGCTTCTGTCAGCAGTTGCTTAGCTTTTTCCAAATCCTGTTCATAATCTTTAACCGCATCAGAATATCCTGTTGCACTTACCGGTATAGGTGAATGCAGAACGCCGCCGGCACCATCAGTTGTTCCTATAGCTATTTCTTCCTTATCAAGAGCATAAGCTATAGCTTGGCGTACCTTGTCATTCTTAAGATGTTCATCAGCATTATTCAGCATCAGCCAAATAAGTACAGGCGTTTTGTCATTCTGATACCATACAAGGTCATCATTTGATTCGACTGCCATTTTATCGCTTGCAGGAACATGTGACAGCACATCTATTTCTCCTGATTCCAATGCCATCAAAGCTGCATTTGTATCAGTCATTATTTTTACAGTAACCTTTTTAAATTGAGGAGCACCTTCAAAATACTTGTCATTTGCTGCCATAGTGATGCTCTCACCACTTACCTTACTTACAAATTTGAAAGGTCCTGTGCCGTTGGGATCAATTTCTCCATATACAGCTCTGCTCTGAGCATTTCCTGTTGAATCCCAGTTGCTTCCCATTTTTTCAATAACATAATTTTTATCCAGAATTCCCATCAATGTCATAGAAAGTCCTTCTAATGCTGCAGCATACACTTTATCATAGTGAAGTGCTACGGTATATTCGTCTATAACTTCAGCATTGTTAAAAAATACTAAATAGTCCTTTGTGTAGGTTTCTTTTTTGTGCCATTCATTCAAAGTCCATGCTACATCCTCTGCAGTCATTTTATCTCCATTATGGAAATAAACATCGTCTCTTAATTTGAATGTATATGTCAAATTATCTGATGACACTTCCCATTCCGTTGCCAATTCGGGCTCAATCGCACCTGTATCAAAATTCTTTCTTACAAGACGGTTGTAAAATTGGTTATTCATAATTACAGTACCCTGATCGTTTTCTCCGCCGGGCCATATACTAGGTATACCTCTTGTAATTCCCATTACTATTTCTGTTTTTGCAGGAGTGGCATCTGTCTTTTTGCCACCCGGTGTTTCTGACTGGCTATCCGTTTTCCCCGGTGCTGCAGGCTCACTTGTTCCTGAGCAGGCAGTTAGCAATAGCATTAAGCAAGCCATAACCAGTGAAATTATTGATATTGATTTCTTCCTCATTGTAAATCTCCTTCCATTTTGCATAATTATATATATTTGCATTATTGCAAATTATACACCATATAAATGAATCGCATGTCCAACGTTTTCCAAGAAAATTCAAATATGCTTACACTTAGTATATATAAAATTTAGTTGTCCATAGTAAGTGTTGTATATATGATAATACATTGTTTTGTCAATCTTATGATTGAATTTCATCAAACTTGTGAAAATTCGACACACATATTTGAAATAAACAAAAATTTTTTTAAATTTATTATTATACTATTTTTTAATATATTCAAATATATCATTGTTCTGTATTTTTAAATACCTGAGGTATTATTTGAATTAAAACTATAAGAAATAATAATTCACCGGAAATTGTTTTTATAAAATATATACAAAAAGGACAGTAATATAACTAATTCTATAATTCCATAATAAATAAAAGATATAAACCCGAAATATTCATGTATTCCTATAATTATCAGTGATGATCCCATTTGTGCAATGGCATATCCCCCTGCAGTCAAGGCATATATACGATTTGCTTTCCCCTCAGGAAGCTCTTTGTGCTTCTGCAGATAATACATAATTGCAAAATAGACAGATACAAAAGATACAAGTGTAAATAGGTATGTGATAACAAAATACATATTGCTGCTGTCAAAAACAAAAAATGCAGCCAGGCTTAAAATAAAAATATAAATAAAAAAAATACAGCTTACAATTTTCATATTTTTGTTAAATTTCATGTCGGCCCCCAAATTTAAAATGTTTTAAATGTTTTACCAATATTATAAAGAGCTGTTGCAAAACGTACAGCTCCTTATAATTTAACTTGAAGTCTTTTAGATATGCAATACGCACGAAACGAAATGACCCGGAGACACTTCTTTTAAAGGAATCGAATTTCCCAGGCATTCCTTTTTAGCATATGAGCACCTTGCATAAAACCTGCACCCTGGCTTGGGGTCCACCGGGCTTGTAACTTCACCCTCAATTATCTTCTTTTCTTTTCCCAGAAGACTTAAATTCGGAACCGGTATGGCATCCAATAAAGCCTGCGTATACGGATGAAGAGGATTCATAAACAATTCATCTGTTTCTGCTCTTTCAACACATTGCCCAAGATACATTACCGCAATTTCATTGCTGATGTGCTTAACAACGCTCAAATCATGAGTTATAAACATATATGTGAGCCCTTCCTTCTCCTGGAGATCCATCAGAAGATTCAGAATCTGAGCCTGAATGGACACATCCAGCGCTGACACCGGCTCGTCACATACGATAAACTCGGGATCCAATGACAATGCTCTTGCTATGCCTATACGCTGTCTCCTTCCGCCATCTAACTCATGGGGATAAGTATTGACAAAGCGTTCCGCCAGTCCGACCACTCCCATCAATTCATTGACTCTTTTACTTATTTTCTTTTTATCGGTGATTGTCTGATTAACTCTTATGGGGTCCGCAATTATTTCGCTTACCGTCATACGCGGATTTAAGGACGCATAAGGGTCCTGAAAAATAATCTGCATTTTCTTTCTTATTTCAAATACTTCATTTTTATTGTATTTTAAAATATTCTCGCCGTTATACAGAACTTCTCCTGAGGTTGGTTCTATTAAACGCAATATTGTTCTTCCCAAAGTTGATTTTCCGCAGCCGGATTCCCCTACAACACCCAGCGTTTCGCCTTTTTTTATGGAAATATTAACATCATCCACAGCATGCAGCCTTCCAAGGGGGGTCTGAAAATATTTTTTAAGATTTTTGGTCTGAATCAGAGTTTTATCCATTTTTCTGCCCATCCTTTCCTGCTGTATAATCTTTCAAGCTTTTATTGTACGTATCCTTGTACAAATGGCATTTTATCATGTGTGTTCCTTTATATCCGGCACTTGGTTCACATGACTGACATAAATCTGTGCTGTGCGAGCATCGCGGCCTGAATGGGCACCCTTCAGGAATATCCGTCGGATCAGGCATCATTCCGTCAATCGGAGACAGCCTTTTTGTTTTTTTGGTCATATCCGGAATAGACCCGAATAGTCCTACAGTATAGGGATGATGATAATCAGACTCGAAAATATCTCTTATATCGCCTTCCTCTATTATCTGACCGGCATACATAATAGCAACCCTGTCACAATTGTTTGCAACCACGCCAAGGTCATGGGTTATTAAAATCATTGCTGTATTCAGCTTTTCCTTCAAATTGTGCATCATGTTCAGAACCTGAGCCTGAATAGTCACATCAAGAGCTGTTGTAGGTTCGTCCGCAAGCAGCAATTTAGGCTCGCATGCAAGCGCAAGCGCAATCACAACTCTCTGCTTCATTCCGCCCGAAAGCTGGTGAGGGTAATCCTCCTTTTTTTCTTTTGTAAGGCCTACAAGCTTTAAAATTTCGTCAACACGTTCAGCTATTTGCTTTTTCGTCATATTTTTTTTATGCAGCAGCAAATTTTCCGCTATTTGTTCACCGACCCTGATGGTAGGATTCAAGCTTGTCATCGGGTCCTGGAATATCATTGAAATTTGCTCTCCTCTTATGCGCCTCATCTCTTTTTCTGAAGCTTTTGTTATATCCTTATCTTCAAACGTAATTTTTCCGTCTGCAATAAATCCTATTTTTTCAGGCAAAAGCTTCAGCACACTTAAAGCAACTGTTGTTTTCCCGGAGCCTGTCTCACCTACCAAACCCAGTGTCTCACCTTTTCGAACAGACAGATTAAGCCCGTTTACAGCGTATACCAAATCATCAACGGTCTTATATCTCACATGTAAATTTTCTATTTCAAGTAATTTATCTTCCATATTCAGCCCTCGGTTTAATTAATTTTTCAATTTAGGATCCAGGGCATCGCGCAGTCCGTCGCCTATGAGATTCATAGCAATTACAGAAAGCAATATGGCAAAGCCCGGTATTGTGCATAAATAAGAATAGTCACGCATATTTGCTTTATTTTCCGAAAGAATTGTTCCCCATTCAGGTGTCGGTGCAGGAACGCCTAATCCTATAAAGCTGAGAGATGAAATTGTCAGAACAGCCTGAGCCATTGAAAGACTCGCCTGTACTATTAATGGCCCCAATGAATTGGGCCAGATATGTCTCATAATAATTGTTTTATCCCTGCAGCCATAGGAACGTGCCGCTTCAACGTATTCTTCCTCCCTTATGGTTAGGATAATGGAGCGTACAACACGGGAAAAGGTAGGAATAAGAGATATGCTCATGGCTATCAAAAGCTTGCCTGTTCCTGCTCCCAAAGCAGCCACTATGGTAATTGCCATCAAAGTGCCCGGAATGGCCATAATAACATCTATCACACGCATGATTACAGAATCTATTTTACCGCCGTAATATCCCGCAACAGATCCTATGATTGCTCCTATTGACATTGCAATAAGCACTGCGCCTATTCCAAGAGATAATGAATATCTTGCTCCCCAGATAATCCTGGCAAACATATCTCTTCCAAGGGCATCTGTACCGAAAACATAATCCTTGCCCGGTGCTATAAATCTGATTTTTAAATTTTGTTTAATTACCTGCTCATAATCGGCTATTAAAGGCGCACAAACTGCAACAATAAGCAAAAACCCAAGCAGAATCAGACCTGCAACAGCCATCTTGTTTCTTTTATAGCGAAGCCATATTGAATAAATCTGACTTCTTTTTTTATATTGCTTTTCTATTTGAACTGATTTTTCTGTCATCTATGACTCCTCCTTAGCAGTCTTTGTCTTTACATACATGGATTTTAACCTTGGATTTATATATACGTATAAAAGGTCAACAATCAAATTGACCAGACCAATAACCGTTGCAATGAATATGATGCATCCCATAGCTGTAGGAGCATCCTTGGTTCTGACCGAAGTAATAAGAAGATTGCCTACACCGCTTATGTTAAATACCTGCTCGGTAATAACAGATCCTCCCATAAGTACGTTAAAATTAATTCCAACAATAGTTACAACAGGCATCAGGGCATTTCTCAGCGCATGGTACATAATTACCCTGAATTGACCTGCACCCTTTGATTTGGCTGTCCTTATATAGTCAGACCTTATAACCTCCAGCATATTTGAACGTGTTGTTCTTACCATTGAGGCCGTAAGATTAGCGGTGCACATAAATGTGGGCAGCACCCAATGCTTCCATGTTATCATCCCGTTTGTAGGCATTGTGGCAGGTAAAATACCCAGTTCAAGGGAAAATTTAAGCATCATCATAAGGGCCAGCCAGAAAGTAGGTATGGAAGTCATGAGCAATGCTATAAACAACGTTGCATTATCTAAAAGACTGTATTGCCGCACTGCCGAAATAATACCCATGGGAATACCCAGCACCAGCATGACCGAAACAGCATAGGCCGCCAATTTTAAGGTATTTGGCACTCGATTCTTAAGTTCATCAACTACAGGTGTGTTGTGCCTCCAGCTTATCCCGAAGTCGCCCTGTACAAGTCCCGTAAGATATCTTCCGTAACGTACCAGGAAGGGGTCGTCCAGCTTCAGTTCTGCTCTCATAGCCTGTAAAGATTCCTCGGTTGCATCGAAACCCAGAATTAAGGTGGCAGGGTCGCCGGGAGTATAATTTAATATTGCAAATACTATCAGAGTAATGCCGACAATGATAGGAATCATAATAAGAAGCCTTTTTAAAATATATCGTAACAATTTACAACCTCCTTAAAGATAGAGTTATCCCTGACAGGGATAACTCTATAGGAATTGCATTACATGGTATTTACTCTCCATATGCATTCCTGTTTTGCTGTTTTGCTATTTTACGTTTTTGTTTTTGTTACCTGTTTTACTCTTTATTGTTTTCCTGTTTTACCATGACCATTCGCTTATCTTCCAATCAACATAAGGAGTTGCACTCACATTTTTAAGATTTGCGTTACCTGCTCCTGTTACAACAAATTGATAAAGAGGTACTACAAGGCAGTTGTCCTTTAATATCACTTCAACAACCTTTGAATACAGTTCTTTTCTCTTTGCTATATCAAGCTCGCTGCGTGCTTCATCAAGCAAATTATCCAATTCCTTAATGCTGTGATTTGTGTATCTTAAAGTTGCACCTGTGTAATAATGCTGCATAAGGGGAATGTCTGCATCAGGAGTTGTTGCCGTATAATTTCCTATTGCTATGTCATAATCATAATTTGTCATGATTGATGTCCAGTATGCACCGCTTTCCAAAACCTCCAATGTAGCATTTATGCCTATTTCAGCCAGCTGGCCTATCAAAGTTTCTGCAGGCTTATAGTACGTAGGTGTTGTTATACATCTCAGATTAACAGAAAAACCATTCGGGTATCCTGCTTCTTTTACCAGAGCCTTAGCCTTGTCCAAATCTCTTGTATAATAATCCGGAGCCTCTGAATATCCTGCAAATGTGCTCGGTATAGGAGAGTTTATTATTTTGCCGTATCCATCGGTTGACGCAATGTTTACGTCTTCCTTATCTACAGCATATGCCACAGCTTGTCTCAAACGCAAATCTGAGAAATACTTGCTTCCGGCTTTATCAGTATTTATTCCTGTATTAAATATTACCCATGCCTGACCTGGTGAGTCCGTCATATACCATTTTAAATTGCTGTCTCCATCAATTGTAGGCTTATAGCTTGTAGCAGGGTTTGTCAGGAAGTCCAGTTCGCCTGTCTGAAGAGCTATAACTGCTGCATCTGTATCAAGACGGATGCTGAAGGTTAAATTTTTAATTGCGGGAACGCCATCGAAATAGTCTTCATTTGCTTCCATTTTAATGGTTTCGCCGGGAACCTTGCTTACGAATTTATAAGGTCCTGTTCCTATAGGATGACTTTCAAATTCGTCCTGTCCCTCTTTCAAAAAAGTATCTGCAGGCAGTATGCCTAAAATCATGTCAGAAAGACACGACAGTGTCGGGCCATAAACCTTCGAATAATGAATCTTTACAGTGTAATCATCAACTATTTCGGTATTTTCATAGTAGTTCAAAAACGATTTAGCCTGAGTTCCGCTTGGGTAATCAGCAAGCTTTCCTGCATGGTAATCAAGGGAAAACGCAACATCCTTCGCCGTCATTTTAACGCCGTTATGGAACATTACATCATCTCTTAAATGGAATGTATAGGTTAAGTTATCATCCGATACTTCCCATGACTTTGCCAGCTCAGGAGAGTATGTTCCGTCAGCATTGGTATAGAGCAGATTGTTGTAAAGCTGAGTCTGCATAATATTGGGTATCTGTCCGTTTGATCTGCCGGCTGTTAAAAACTTAGGTTCCTGTGGTATTCCAAATACCAGGTCTGTTTTTTGTTCCTTTGTTTCTGTTTTGCTGTTGTCATCTGCTGGTGCTTGTGTTCCGCTGTTGTCGTTACCAGACGGAGAAGCAGTCTGACTGCTTGAACACGAAGTTACAAGTGTCATCATAAGAACTAATAATAATGAAATAATACTTAACGTTTTCCTATTCATTGATGTCCTCCATAAATAATTTATTTTGATTATATTATATATTACAAAGGTAACCGTTTAATGATTGTTTTATGTCGAATTTGTGAAATTTATAGTGCAAATAATGTTGATTTTTTTCCCTGTTTATGTTAAAATTATCATAAGAGGAGTACTGGCATAATAATAGAAAAAAGTAAATCTTTATTATACCGAGGTAAATTATATGATTACGATTTTGGCAGTAGATAATGATAAAGAAACACAGCAAATGATAAAAGACCAGGCCGATATTGAAGGGTATAATGTAATACAGGTAGCCAATGGCATTGATGCGATTAAAGTCTCCAAAGAACAAAAAGTAGATGTTATTGTTATGAACGCAGTCTTACCCGGTATGGATGGCTTTTCAACATGCAAAGAAATATGCAAATCAAAAAACATTCCGATAATAATAACCTCCACTAACGGTGATAAATTTTATAAGCTGCTTGCATTTGAACTTGGTATTAGCGATTATCTTGTTAAACCATTTTATATTGAAGAGCTTTTTGCAAAAATAAAGGTAATATTAAGAAGAGAATATAACATACAAGATGTCAGCTATGCCAATTGGTCCGACAACAACAGATTTAAGTATAACGGACTTGAAATTGACATGTCCAGCAGAACCGTCTATGTGGATAAATTAAAGGTAACTCTTACTCCAAAGGAATATGATCTGCTTTTATATTTTATTAAACATAAAAATATTGCTTTATCCAGGGAAAAAATATTAACGGATGTATGGGGTTTTGATTTTTACGGAAATAACAGAACCGTTGACACACATGTCAAAAGGCTCAGGAATAATCTGGGGGAATATAAGGATTTAATTGTGACTATTCAAAGAATAGGTTATAAATTCGAAATTCAATAAATCCATAACATAAAAAGCAGATGAATATTCCATATATTCATCTGCTTTTTTATACCGTTATTATGCATTGTAAAAAGGTGCCAAAACTGCATGACTTGCAGTTCTGACACCTTTTTTAAATATCATGTTGCTTAATATGCTGTTTTAACATAGCTGTATGTCGCTTCAATGCCTTTTGAGCATCTGAGACAGCGGCGTATATTAGTCGTTAATAGCGATGTTGAACAATTCAACATATTCTTTCTTAGTCATTGGTCTTGGATTGCTTGGTGTAGAGCCGTTTTCTTCTGACATTTCAGATAATCTGTCTATGTCTTCTGCTTTTATACCGATATCTTTCAATGTAGGTAATTTTATGTCTTTAACCATTTGTTTAACAATTTCAACTGCATCTTTTGCAGCTTGTTTGTCATCTGCTGCAGTAGAGCCCATTATTCTGCCTATTCTTGCATATCTTTCAGTAGCATAGTCAAGGCTGTACTCCATAACATATGGAAGAAGTATTGCGTTACAAACACCATGAGCTGCATCATACAAGCTTCCCATTGCCTCTGCCATACAGTGAACTGAAGCTACGTCAGAATGGCTGAATGCTATACCTGCAAGTGTGCTTCCTATAAGCATTCCTGATCTTGCATCCATGTTTGTAGGATTGAATACTGCTTCACGGATGTTTTCAGAAATAAGCTCAATAGCATATAATGCGCAAGCATCAGAAATAGGTTCAGAAACTGTGCATGAATATCCTTCGATAGCATGAGTCAATGCATCTATTCCTGTAGCAGCTGTTGTTCCTGCAGGTAATGAAACCAGCATATCAGGGTCAAGCAAAGCTACTTTAGGTCCAAAGTATTGGCTTTTTACAGTCTTTTTGAATGTTTCAGTTGTATCTGTTATTACAGAAGAGAATGTAACTTCACTTCCTGAGCCGGCAGTTGTAGGAATAACTATAAATGGCTGAACTGGTCCCGGCACTTTCCATCTTCCGTAGTAATCTTTAAGAGATCCGCCGTAGCTTATTATAGCTGATGCTGCTTTTGCTGCATCTATAGGGCTTCCTCCTCCAAGAGCTATTATACCGTCAGTTTTATTTTCAATTGCAAATTTAGCTGCTTCTTCTACATTGTAGTCTTTTGGATTTGCTTCAATTTTGTCAAATACGGCATATTCCATTTCTATTGCATCTAAGTACTGTGTAGCTTTAGGTAAAAGAACTTTTCTTGTGCTTCCGCTTCCTGTAATAAATAATGGTTTTTTAACTCCAAGTTCCTTCAGTATTTCAGGTAATTTTGCAACACTACCTCTGCCATATTCAATTTTAGTCGGCATTTCAAATGAAAATGGAACTGTAACATTTTTGTTCATGCTAATTCTCCTTAAAATTTAATTTTTTAATGTTTATATTTCTCAGTATATATCCCGAGTATACCCGGAATATATACTGTGTAAACCATTTTAATATGTCTTTCTTATATATTCATCTATTCTTCTTACAGCTTCCTTTAAGTTCTCATCGGAATTTGCAAATACTAATCTAAGGTATCCTTCACCCATTTTACCGAAAGCAGAACCAGGTACGGTTACTACTCCTGCATTCTTCAGCAGTTCTTCGGCAAATGCCTCGGATGTTTTTCCAAAAGATTTTATATTTACAAATGCATAGAAGCTTCCCGGAGACTTCTTGCATGACATTCCGGGTATATTGTTTATACCGTCAATCAGTATGTCTCTTCTTCTGAAATAATCGCTGAACATTCTGTCAACTTCTACATGATCTCCTCTTATAGCTTCAAGTGCAGCTTTCTGTGTCATTGTTGAAACACATGATACAAGTCCTTCCTGCAGCTTAGGCATGTTGGATATTATGTCCTTGTTTCCGAGAACAAAGCCAATTCTCCAGCCGGTCATTGCATGAGTTTTTGAAAAGCTGTTTATAACAAGCACTCTGTCTCTGATTTCAGGAATCTGTGCAATACTGAAATATTCAATACCGTCAAAAATCAACTTATCATACACTTCGTCAGAAATAACTATTAAATTGTGTTTCTCAGCTATTTTTGCTATTTTTAACACTTCATCCTTTTCAAGAACTGAACCCAGCGGATTGCTTGGGGAATTTAACAAAATAGCTCTTGTTTTAGGAGTTATTGCTTTTTCTATATCTGCAGCTCTGATATTAAAGTCATTTTCTTCATAAATAGGTACTGCAACAGGTACAGCTCCTGTCATCATAACCTGCCCGATATAATTAGGGAAGCATGGGTCCGGTATAAGAACCTCATCTCCCGGATTTACTGTTGAAAGCAGTGATAAATAAATAGCTTCCATACCGCCTACAGTTATCATGACATTTTCAAAAGTGTAGCTTTCGGAATATTTTGCATAATCCTCTGCTATTGCTTCTCTCAATTCTTTCAGACCTGCATTCGGGCTGTAGTGAGTGAACCCGTCATCAATAGCCTTTTTTGCTGCTTCCTTGATATTAACCGGTGTATCAAAATTCGGTTCTCCTACTGTAAGCTTTATTGCATCAGGATATTTATCAGCTAAATCAAACATCTTTCTGATACCTGAAGCAGGGTAGCTTGTTGCTACGTTAGATAAATAATTCATTTAATCCTCCATATGAAATCATTAATTAAATTTATGCTTCAACGCTTTCTAATTCTTGTGCCATTCTGACATATTTTTTATATCTGTATTCTGCATCCTTCTTAGCTTTTTCAAACAGAGCATCAGCTGTTTCAGGGAATGCTTTATACAATGATGCGTATCTTACTTCACTCATGAGGAATTCTTTGAAGTCCTTAGTAGGAGCCTTAGAATCAAGTATAAACGGATTCTTTCCTTCTTCTTCAAGCAACGGATTGTATCTGTACATTGTCCAGTATCCTGCATCTACAGCATCTTTTGCCTGAGTCTGTGATTTGCCCATACCTGCCTTCAATCCATGATTTATACATGGTGAATATGCAATAATCAATGATGGTCCCGGATAGCTTTCTGCCTCCATAATTGCTTTAAGAGTCTGATTTTTATCAGCACCCATGGATATTTGTGCCACGTATACATATCCGTAGCTCATAGCCATCATACCTAAATCTTTCTTTCTTGTTTTCTTTCCGCTTGATGCAAATTCAGCAATAGCTGCTGTCGGTGTTGCCTTGGATGACTGACCGCCTGTATTTGAGTAAACTTCTGTGTCAAATACCAGTAAATTTACATCTTCGCCTGATGCAAGCACATGGTCAACTCCGCCGTAGCCGATATCATAAGCCCATCCGTCACCGCCGAATATCCAGTGAGACCTCTTAATCAGATAATCCTTATTGTCATAAATTTCATTCAAAAGTTTATTGCTGCCTTTTTCTTCTTCCAATGCGCTGATTAATTTTTCCGAACGGTCTCTTGTACCTTCTCCGTTGTTAAATCCATCAAGCCATTCCTGCATTGCTTCTTTAAGTTTTTTGCTTTCTGCAGTTTCAAGAGCTGTAACAACCTTTGATTTTACACTATTTCTTATTTTATTAGCTCCGACAAACATACCAAAGCCGTATTCTGCATTGTCCTCAAATAATGAGAAGCCCCATGACGGTCCCTGTCCTTTGTGGTTTGTTGTATATGAAACCTGAGGTGAGCCTCCCCATACTGTAGAACATCCTGCAGCATTGGAAATCATCATTCTGTCGCCAAACAACTGAGTTACCAGTTTTGCATATGGTGTCTCACCGCAGCCTGCACAAGCGCCTGAGAATTCCAGAAGCGGTTTCCTGAACTGGCTTCCCTTAACAGTTTTCTCGATATTTTTAGGAATTTCTTTAGGAATTATATCCTTCACAAAGTTCCAGTTTTCAATATACTGTTCTCTCTTTTCTGCCAAAGGTTTCATCTGTATTGCTTTTTCTTTAGCAGGGCAAATATTCACACAGCTTCCGCATCCTGTACAATCCTGAGCAGAAATTGCCAGATGATATTTCATTTCCTTAATTCCTGTTGCATTAACTGATGTAAATCCGGCAGGTGCACCTTTCAATTCATCTTCAGTAAGAAGTATAGGTCTGATTACTCCATGAGGACATACATATGAACACTGATTACACTGAATGCACTTAGATGAATCCCAAAGCGGAACATCTATTGCAATTTCACGTTTTTCAAATGCAGTAACACCCAACGGGAATGAACCGTCCTCACGATTTGTAAATGTGCTTACCGGTAATTTATCCCCTTCCTGTCTGTTCATAACGTTAATAATTTTTCCTACAAATTCAGGCATATCATTATTTCCGTCATTGTTGTCAACAGCATTTTTCCATGATGCAGGTACATTTACCTTCTTCACGCTTCCAAATCCTTTATCAACAGCAAGGTAGTTCATATCCACTATGTTCTGACCTTTGTTGCCGTAAGATTTGTCTACTTCCTTTTTCAGATATTTAGCAACATCTTCAACAGGAATAATGTTAGCTAATTTGAAGAATGCGGATTCCATTATCATGTTGATTTTTCCGCCAAGACCGATTTCTTTTGCGATATCAACTGCATCTATTATATAAAATTCTACGTCATTATTGGCAATACTCTTTTTCAGAGATGCCGGAAGATGTTTATCAAGCTCTTCTTCACTCCAGATACAGTTAAGCAGGAATTTTCCGCCTTTCTTTATTCCTGTCAGCAAATCATACTTATTTACATAAGCCTGATTGTGACAAGCAATGAAGTCTGCTCTGTTAACGGCATAAGGTTCCTTAATAGGAGATTTACCGAATCTTAAATGCGATATAGTAAGTCCTCCGGATTTCTTGGCATCATATTCAAAATATGCCTGAGCATAAAAATCAGTATTTCCACCGATTATTTTTATTGCAGATTTATTGGCACTGACTGTTCCATCTGAGCCATAGCCCCAGAACTTGCACGCAATTGTTCCTTCCGGAGTAGTGTCTATGCTTTCTGGTGATACAGGCAGTGATTTGAAAGTAACATCATCAACTATACTTACAGTAAAATCATTTTTAGGATTATCAAGTTTTAAGTTTTCATATACAGCCATAGCATCATCCGGTTTGAAGTCCTTTGAGCCTAAGCCGTATCTTCCGCCAACGATCAACGGAGCATTTTCAGCATTGTAGAATGCATTTTTAACATCCAAGTACAATGGTTCTCCATTTGCACCAGGTTCTTTTGTTCTGTCAAGAACAGCTATTTTCTTAACTGTTTCAGGAATCTGGCTAAGCATATATTCAGCGCTGAAAGGTCTGTAAAGATGAACTTCCAGAAGACCAACCTTCTCACCTTTGGCATTGAGGTAATCAACAACCTCACTTATTGTTTCACAGCCTGAACCCATTGCAATAATTATATTTTCAGCATCCTCAGCACCATAGTAATTAAACAGCTTGTAGTTTCTTCCTGTCAGCTTGTTTATTTCATCCATGTACGACTGAACTATTCCCGGAACAGCGTCATGGAATTTGTTTATGGCTTCTCTCAGCTGGAAGAAAACATCCGGGTTCTGAGTTGTTCCTCTCAATACAGGATGGTCAGGACTTAATGAACGGTCTCTGAATTTTTTCAAAGCGTCATAATCAATGAGCTTAGCCAATTCTTCATATTCAAGCACTTCAATTTTTTGCATTTCATGAGATGTTCTGAAGCCATCAAAGAAGTGAAGCACCGGAAGCCTTGATTTTATAGCACTTAAATGTGCAACTGCGGCTAAATCCAGTGACTGCTGAACGCTGCTTGAAGCAAGCAGTGTAAAGCCTGTCTGTCTTGTTGCCATAACATCCTGATGATCTCCGAATATACTGAGTGAATTTGATGCCAGTGAACGTGCGCTTACATGAAATACTGCAGGCAGTAATTCTCCTGCCACTTTGTACATATTGGGTATCATTAACAGTAGTCCCTGTGAAGCTGTATAAGTTGATGTCAATGCTCCGGACTGCAATGAACCGTGAAGGGTTCCTGCTGCTCCTCCCTCGGATTGCATTTCTTTTACCAGGACTGTATCTCCAAAAATATTCTTTCTGCCCTTAGAAGACCATTCATCTACTGCTGCTGCCATTGGTGATGACGGTGTAATAGGGTATATTGCGGCAACATCCGTAAAAGCATATGATGAATATGCTGCGGCGGTATTGCCATCCATTGTTTCGGTTCTGCGTTTTGCCATTTCATTTCTCCTTGCTGATATTTGTATTTTTCAAGTTATACTTATTATTTTTCAATCTTTGCAATTGCTTTTGCCAATTCTTTCTTGGCACCTATATTGCTCTGTCTTGATATCATTATTCTCTGAGCCTGAGGTGAACCTGCACCATGCATTGATTCAGTCCTGTAACCAACTGCTGCCGTTCCGAGTGTGATGTTTTCTATCAGTCTCAAAACTTTAAGCCTGTCCTCAACTGAAACATCCGCAACACCTTTAAAATATTTTTCTACATATTGTCCTATTACAGGATCTCTTAAATCTTTTTCCGAAGGAGCAGTAACAACTAATCCTCCTGCTATATCTTCAGCCAGTCTTGCTATCTCATAAGGGAATCTTGTAATATTCTGCTTACATACATTTGCAAGCAATACGTCTATTATATAGTTTCCTGATTCTGTCTGATGGCCCTCTGCAGAACATGCGATTCCACAGCTGTACAGTGTTTCGTTAAGATGAGTCATTTCAATCAGTTTATCCTTAATGTGAGATGCTTTCTGAGCGCCGTTATAATCTGCAATAAGAGCAGCAGCACCTATCAATACATCGCCGACGCCAACCTTGCATCCGCCGTAGCTTTGTCTGTGGTATCCGGCAAATCTTTCAACCATCATACCTGCAAATTCTGCTTCGCCGTTTAAGAATATTCTGTCGTTCGGGACAAAGACATCGTTAAATACCACTAATGCTTCAACACCTCCGAACTGGCTGTTTCCTACGTCAATTGCTGAGCCTTCAAGCTTTCTTGTATCGCAGGACTGTCTTCCTACAATCATCAGAATTCCTTCTGCATCTACAGGAACCGAAAATGCAATTGCATAATCCTTGTCTTCAGGTCCCATTGCTATAGTAGGCATTACCAGAACTTCATGAGAATTGCATATACCTGTCTGGTGCGCTTTGGCTCCTCTTACAACAACTCCGTCAGGTCTTCTTTCAACTACACGCAGATACAAATCTGGATCTGCCTGCTTGCTTGGTGACAAAGCTCTGTCTCCCTTAGGGTCTGTCATTGCTCCGTCAACGGTCAGGTCATTTTCCTGAACATATTTTAAATATTTTACAAAACTATCGAAATATTTGGTTCCTAAGTTTTTATCAATCTCATATGTTGTGCTGTATACCGCATTAAATGCATCCATACCTACACATCTCTGAAAACATGCTGCAGTTTTTTGTCCCAGAAGTCTTTGCATTTTTACCTTTTTAACAAGGTCTTCCGTGCTTTGATGAATATGAGTAAATCTGTTGATTTTTTCTCCTGTCAAAGATGATTTGGCAGTCATCAAATCTTCATATTCCGGCATCTGAGCAAGGTCATAGGTTGCTTTCACAGAATTTAATGATGGTCGAAGAATAGGGTTGTCAACAGAGTTTTTCACCTTTTCACCAAACATATAAATCTGCATGTTCATTTTTCTAATACTTTCTACATACTGTTCCCCAGTCATTAAAGCCATATTTTACACTCCTTATTATTTTGTACTTTTATACTAGCAAATTTCGTGCCAACAAAATAAAAATACTTTATTTAAAAAAAAGGCTGAAATTCAGCCATTAGTTATATGCCTTAAAAAAAGCAATCCATAATATCAGTTGCGTTCTTGCAACTAATATTTTTTTTAAATTTTTATTTTTGACATTATGCTATGTTTATAATGAAATTTAATGGTGCATTAACGCAACGCTTCGTTGCATTAATGCACCACATTTTATAGATACTTTTTCCTTTTTCTAACGAAGGTAGAAGCGTCTATCCCTAATTCCTTTGCAGCACCGCGAACATTGCCATGTTTCTCATAAGATTTGAAAATTAAATCTTTTTCTAATTTTTCCAAAGCCTCTGTCAGCTTTGGAATATTGTCTTCCGCTTCATCAGCACTCTCATAATTTTCATAATCTTCATCCAGTATATGAGCCGGAAGAATTTCTTTGCATATATTATCATCAACAGACGTTACAACCATCATTTCAATTAAATTGCGCAGTTCTCGCACATTACCCGGCCAGTTGTATTCATACAAATATTTCATGACTTCTTTTGATACGGTTTTTTTCATATTATATTTTTCATTATAAACCTTAATAAAATATTCCGCCAAAGGTATGATGCTGCTTTTTCTCTCTCTTAAAGGAATAACCTTGAGCTGAACAACATTGAGCCTGTAAAATAAATCCTCTCTGAACAGCCCTTTTTCCACCATTTCCTCTAAATTTCTGTTAGTTGATGCAATTATTCTTACATCAACCTTTATTGTATCATTGCTGCCCACTTTTTCAAACTTGCCGTCCTGAAGCACTCTCAACAGTTTTACCTGCATATTCAGAGGCAGCTCACCTATTTCATCAAGAAGCAGCGTACCATTATTTGCCGCTTCAAAAATACCCATCTTTCCGCCTTTTACAGCGCCTGTAAATGAACCTTCGGCATATCCGAACAGCTCCGACTCTATGAGATTTTCAGGTATGGCTCCGCAGTTTATTTTAATAAACGGCTTATTCTTTCTAAGGCTGTTATTATAAATATACTTTGCAAATAATTCCTTGCCTGAGCCTGATTCGCCCGTTATGAGTACTGTAGCATCAACTCTTGCAACTCTCTTTGCAAGCAGCAAAAGATTAAGCATACTCTCATCTTCAGCAATTATATACTCGTCATTTGCCATTTGAAGCTTTAATTCCTCAATAATGCCCTTGTACTTAATTCTCTCATCTTTTCTTTTATTTTCCTTTTCGTGCAGTTCCTTTAATTCAGTAATATCTCTCACATTGGTCACAATCATTTTAATGTTGCCCTTTTCATCAAGAAATGGCGTGCTTGTTACCAGCGCGCTTTTTCCGCCCTTAAATGACTGATAAACCGTTTTAGCTTTTTTATTTTGCAGCACCCAAAAAGAAGTTACCTCAGATATAGTACCGTCATTAACCAGATCCGCCATATTGCGTCCTAAAAGCTCTTCTCTCTTCAAGCCCGTTATTCTTTCATAGCTTTTATTTATCAATATTGTATTGGCTTCGCCATCTGTCACATATATACCATCAAATGATGTCTCTATTATAGTTTCGAGAGTCTCTATATACTTTTCATCTTTCGATATAACTTCCATCTTCTTTCCCTCACAGTATATGTTACCTTTCCGGAATAATAAAAACCATCCCCGGCAACCTTATAATAATCGAAATTTCCTAAATTGTCAAAGGTTCTTAAGACAATTTTGCAATAAAACTCCCACTATGTCGGCAAATCTTTCAAGATTGTTTATTCTTACAAAATTATGTCCGTAAATCTTTTTTGCCGAAGGCAGATCCTCATCCTCACCTGTGAATACACACATGATGGTATTGCCATTAACAATTCCTCTTTTGACTTCATATGCAGTGTCATTCACACCCTTGACTCCCGAATATTCAGTCTGCTCAGGAATAATTCCCGTTCCGGGGTTTGTTTCTATATCATTTGGCTTGCAGTCGGAAAGAACAATGAGAATTTTATTTTCGCTGTGTGTATTTCCCATCATATGGAGAGCCGTTCTTATTGCCAGACCGTCACGATTGCAGCCGGATGCCCTGTAGTTAAAAATTCTGTTATTTTTATCCGTTTCTTCGTAATCTCTGAAAATATTTATAATTGTATAGCCTCTCAGACTGCAGAAGGAATAAACCTTGGACGGTATATTGCATCGCGTAAGGCTTTCCGCAATAATGTACCCCTGTGCGGCAATAATCTCCTGTCTTTCACACTGTGATGCAGAGCAGTCCAGCAATATATCAACAGTTATATTTCCTATTTCATTTTTTAAATCCTTATTGAAAATCCTGCTGTCATTTACGTAAATGTTTCTCCAGATCCTGTTTGCATCCATCCTTCCATATTTTGATTTCACAACTGATGTATCAAAATTTACCAGCATTGTGTTCCTGATTTTATTTGTAAGGTTCAATATGCTGTTGTTATTTCTTGCATAGTTTTCATAATAAAAATCAATGTTGGATTCCTTCTGCTCATTAGCCGTCTTTTTATTGTAGACAGCCTCCGCATCATTTAAAGACTCATCAAATTCTCCGCGTGTAATGTGTAGCCGTGCCCTTTTATGGTTTCCCGTACATAAAATATGCTCAAGAGCGCTTATTTTATGTTCAGGAAGAATCGAAACACCGTAATATTTCTTCATGTAGTTTCTGTCTGTATTTGCTCTTTTTACTGTTAATTTATGAAGATTAAGATTAGCATCTTTGTTGTTTTCATTTTTTTCAAAATAAAAGTTTCTTGCTGTTTCCGCAGATTCCGAAGTAAGGTCCTGCCTGGGCGAATATCCGGAGTCTTCTGATTTTTCCGTCTTTTCTTCTTTTTTTTCTTTGGTTGATACCGCTTCGTCAGATTTTTTCTTTCCTGCATACTCATCCAATGAAGATTCATAGCTTCCCATGCTGAACTTAAAATATTTTTTAATTATTTCATTCATCCTCAAGACAATCTGTTTGGTATCCATGTTTTCATCAAATTCAAGTTTATCCAGAATTTTGAGAAGGCGTTCTTCCACGTTGGGATTTTCGCCCAATACTCTTTTATAATGTGCTTTTTCTATCTCATTTAACAAGGACCTTTCTGAAGACGGCATTTCTCCATTCAATACCTTTTTTGAATAATCCATGCGAAGTTTCTTCAATACGGGTCTTTCCTTTTTACCTTTATGATATGTGCTGTTTTCTAATCCAATCCACATCAGACGCTCATAAAACTCATGGTCGGAATCTGTTCTGAGATAGTTGAAAAAGCTTTTTAAAATCTTATAATCGTAATATTTATAAACAGCGCCTATTATATAATTCTGATATATGTCCGCTTTTCCGTCCTCGTCATAAACCCTGGATTCGGGCTGATAGGAATAGTCTTCCGATGCATTCCAGATTATATTTACAGCTCTCTTTTTTTCATCTCTCTGCTTTATCATTAGTCCTTAAAAATTTGGTTCCTTTCGAGTTTTTTAGGTATTCTTAATCTTATTACATCCTCAACCAGTTTTCTTTCGAAATCATCGAAGGATTTATTTGTTATTCCCATATTAAGAGCCTTATTTGCCTCAAGCCCTTTGTCCATCAGGCTTATTGCAGAAATGAGACCTCTCAGATCGACTGTCTTGGTTGAAATTTCCGAATTTTCGCTTTTAAGCTTCAAATCCTGGAACACTCCTATGAACTGCTCAAGATATTCATCATTTATATGATGAAATTCTCTTGTGAAGAGCTTCTTTAAATTTTCCGAAGACATTGCAGGCATATTTATTACCATAAAGCGTGAAGCCAATGCTTCATTGAGTTCTCTTGTCCCGGCATAGCCGTAATTCATTGTAGCAATAAACCTTACGGCATCATGCAGCTTAATTTTATCATAACCCGGAACATCAATTATCCTTCTGTAGTCAAGTGTGGCATGAAGCACCGCCATAGAGTCATTTTTTGCCATGTTTATCTCATCCAGCACTCCAAATCCTCCCCACTGGGCACATTCATAAACAGGCCCCCGCCTGAATACAACCTGACCGTTTTCAAATGTGTCCGTACCAATCAATGTTGAGGAGTCGGTGTTAACGTGAAATGAAATATCCCACTTAGGTCTTCCGAATACAAGGGCGAGATTTTCCGCAAGAACATTTTTACCTGTAGCTTTTGACCCAACCAGCAGTATATTTTCTCCGCAGAGAAGTGCTGTTATTGCCTGCTCCCACACATCACTGCCGTAATAGTCATATTTAGGCTGTGGAATCCTGTAATCAAACTGAGGTTCAACCTTGTAAAATTTTCTGAAGCTCTCTATTCCCATAATTAGTTTTTCATTGATTCCTTCATTTCTTAAAAAATCCAGCATTATTTTCTCCCTGTCCGTTTTAATTTTAAAATAATAAATCCATTACCTGCCGTATATTGTTTACAGGTATTATTTCAATATTCTTTATATCCTTTATAGTATCATTGGACTGTGCAATTATTGCTTTTTCAAAACCCATCTTCTGTGCTTCGATAAGTCTTTTTTCAATGGAGTTTACCCCTCTTATTTCACCGGTAAGACCTACCTCCCCTATTAATATAGTCTTGAAGTCCACAGGAATTTCCTTAAAGCTTGAAGCAATTGCACACAGTATTGCCAAATCAGCCGCAGGCTCCCTGAGCTGCAGACCTCCTGTGACATTTATGAATGTATCTGAGCTTTGTATGGCAAGCCCGGCCTTTTTTTCCAGGACCGCAATCAGCATTGCCGCCCTGTTTTTATCTATGCCTGTGGTCACCCTGTTTGCAAAGCCTGCGGGTGAGTACGTGACAAGGGCCTGTATTTCAATGAGCACAGGCCTTGTACCTTCCATTGCTGCCGTAACAACTGTTCCGTAAGCATCTACAGGTCTCCCTTTCAGGAACACTTCCGAAGGATTCTCCACCTCCACAAGTCCTTTTTCTCTCATTTCAAAGATTCCTATTTCATTGGTAGAACCAAAACGATTTTTAACCGACCTCAGTATACGGTATGCGAAATGCCTTTCTCCTTCGAAATACAGGACCGTATCAACCATGTGCTCCAATACCCTCGGTCCTGCTATAGCACCTGACTTGGTAACATGTCCCACAATAAAGGAAGCCATATTTCTGATTTTAGTCATCCTCATAACCATTGCTGTCACTTCCCTTACCTGGCTTACACTTCCGGGTGCGGAGACAATCTCAGGACAGTATATAGTCTGTATTGAGTCAAGAATCAGGAGATCAGGCTCCTCCTTCTCCACAAATTCTTTTATAACATCTATATTTGTTTCGGCCAGCACATAAAGCTCGCCGTCACTGACGCCAAGACGGTCCGCTCTTATTTTAATCTGTTCGCCGGATTCTTCCCCGGACACGTATAAAACCTTCAGCTTCTGCTTTGAAACATAATCGGCAACCTGCAAAAGCAAGGTTGATTTTCCTATACCCGGGTCCCCTCCTACAAGCACCAGCGAGCTCTTTATGATACCTCCCCCCAGAACTCTGTCCATTTCCCTGCTGCCGGTGGAGTACCTTTCCTTTTTGGTAGAGGTTATATCCTGAATCTTTTCTATTTTTCCTCTGCTTATTCCCCTCTGGGTTTTGGGATCACTTGCTTTAGATTCCATTTCTTCGGCAAAGGTGTTCCATTGCCCGCAGGAAGGGCATTTTCCAAGCCACTTTGCTGTTTCATAACCGCATTCCTGGCAGACAAACTTCGTTTTTATTCTGGCCATGTTTCACCTGCTTTCCTTTAATATTATTAATATATATCAACGGTTGTTTTATGTCAATATATCCAGTGCGTCCTCCAGGTAAGTTTAGTAATTTTAAACTTCAAATATACTTATTCATCTTTAGCCGTTATATTTTTCTTCATTTTTAATAATTTAATATTGACATTACAATTGCACGTATGTATAATAAAATTCGATTCATAAGTTTACTAACTTTAAACTCTAAGTTTAATAATATAAACAAAGCAAAGAGGTTTTTATGAATATAGGAGAAAATTTAAAACGGTTAAGAATTGCCAATTCTCTGACCCAGCAGGAGCTTGCTGACAGATGTGAGCTGACAAAGGGATATATCTCGCAGCTTGAGAGAGATTTAACCTCACCTTCCATAGCGACTCTGACGGACATACTTGAATGTCTGGGCACTGATTTGGCAAGTTTTTTCAATGAAGCAATCGACCAGAAGATAGTCTTCAAGGAAGAGGATGTGTTCGTCAAGGAATCTGATGACAATTATAAAATTAACTGGATAGTTCCCAATGCACAGAAGAATAAAATGGAACCTATTTTGGTTGATCTTGGAGGCAACAGCTGTACTAAGGCTGATGAACCACACGAAGGTGAAGAGTTCGGTTATGTACTGTCCGGTACAATAATGCTTAACTACGGAAACCAAAGCTACAAGGTTAAAAAAGGCGAATCGTTTTATATCAAAACAAACAAGACTCATTTTATAGAAAATACGAGTAAAAATCCGGCCCGTGTAATATGGATTTCTACTCCACCAAATTTTTAAATCAGGAGCAAAAAATGGACAATGCAATTATCGAATTGAATAATATAACTAAGAAATTTGACGGTGAAATAGTTCTTGATGATATTACCTTATCCGTTAAAAAAAATGAATTTGTTACTTTATTGGGCCCCAGCGGATGCGGTAAAACCACGACGCTTCGAATAATAGGGGGATTTGAAACTCCCGACGAGGGTCAGGTGTTTTTTGACGGACATCTAATAAATGATGTCCCGCCATTCAAAAGGCAGCTTAACACTGTATTTCAGAAATATGCCTTGTTTCCTCACATGGACGTTTTTGAAAACATAGCATTTGGGCTGAGAATCAAAAAAATGGATGACCGTCTCATAACCGGCAAGGTTGAAAAAATGCTTGAATTGTTTAATCTGAAAAATTACGGAAAAAGAAGAATCGATCAGCTTTCCGGAGGTCAGCAGCAGCGTATAGCAATAGCCAGAGCACTTGTGAATGAGCCCAAGGTGCTTTTGCTTGATGAGCCGCTGGGAGCTTTGGATTTAAAATTAAGAAAAGAAATGCAGCATGAACTTAAGGCAATGCAAAAGCAAATAGGAATCACATTTATATATGTTACCCACGACCAGGAAGAGGCTCTTACAATGTCAGATACCATAGTTGTCATGAACGATGGTATAATCCAGCAGATGGGCTCCCCGATTGATATTTACAACGAACCCGAAAATGCATTTGTTGCGGACTTCATAGGTGAAAGCAACATTTTGGACGGTATCATGCATGATGATTATCTGGTGGAATTTCTAGGCAAAAAATTCGAGTGCCTTGATTCGGGATTCGGAAAAGGCGAAGAGGTTGATGTTGTAATCCGCCCTGAGGATTTAGATTTGACTCCCGCAGGAGAAGGCAAGCTGGAGGGAATTGTAAACGCAGTAACCTTCAAGGGAGTTCATTATGAAATGAGAATTGTGGTATGCGGCTATGAATTTTTGGTTCATTCAACCGACATGGCCCCTGTGGGGACAACCGTAGGACTTACTTTAACTCCCGATGATATCCACATTATGGAGAAGGGGGATTAGTCTTGAAAAACAGAACAAAATATTTTGCATATCCGTATACTGTGTGGATGATAATATTTATTGCCTTTCCTTGTGTGCTTGTACTTTTGTACAGCATTACAACCAAGAATTCCAACGGTCTTACCACCATACAGTTTACACCGGAAAATTTCAAAAAGTTTTTTAATCCATTGTATATTAATATATTGTGGGATTCAATATTCCTTGCTGCCATATCAACGGCGGTCTGTCTTCTTATGGGATATCCGGCGGCATATATAATTTCCACTGCAAACTTATCCAAAAGGAACACCCTTTTGTTCCTTTGTATACTGCCTATGTGGATGAACATGCTCTTAAGAACCTATGCATGGATGACAATACTGGGAAACAACGGTATTTTAAATAATATATTCAGCCTTCTCGGACTGCCGAGGTTAAATATGCTTTACACCAGAGGCGCCACAATCATGGGCATGGTTTACAATTTTCTTCCGTTTATGGTGCTGCCTGTTTACACCGCACTCAGCAAGATGGACACAGGCATATTGGAGGCTGCGGATGATCTGGGAGCAAACAAGTATGTTAAGTTCAGAAAGATAATACTGCCTCTCAGCATGCCGGGAGTCATATCCGGAATTATCATGGTATTCATGCCTGCTGTAAGCACATTTATTATTCCTCAGCTTCTTGGAGGAAATAAAAGCATGATGATCGGAAACCTGATTGAAAAGTTGTTTATACTGAACGGAGACTGGAATTTCGGCTCCGCAATTTCCATAATAATGATGCTGATTATATTGATATCTATGTCAATAATGAACAAATTTGATGTTGACAAAGAAGGAGGAGCAAGGTTGTGGTGAGAAAACATCTGTCAAGAATTTACATGGGTTTAATATATTTATTCCTGTATGCACCTATTGTCGTACTTGCTGTTTTTTCTTTCAATGAATCAAAATCAAGAGGTAATTGGACAGGATTTTCACTTAAATGGTACATTGAATTGTTTAAGGACACTGATATACGCTCTGCATTTTATTATACGATTACAATTGCAATAATATCGGCTGTCATATCAACCATCCTGGGGGCGGTTTCGGCAATAGGCATCAATGCCATGAACGGCAAGATGAAAGCAGTAATGCTTAACGTGAATTATCTGCCTGTAGTCAATCCTGATATAGTAACCGGAATTTCATTGATGATATTGTTTATATCTTTTAATATCACCTTCGGATTCAGGACTGTATTGATTTCACACATAGTTTTCAATACTCCTTATGTAATCCTGTCAGTGCTTCCGAAGCTCAAACAGCTTGATGTTCATATGACCGAGGCTGCAATGGATTTAGGTGCAACTCCAATGTATGCTCTGAGAAAGGTAATAATACCTGAGATCAAGCCAGGAATTGTAACAGGATTTCTAATGGCATTTACATTGTCAATTGACGATTTTATCATAAGCTACTTCACCAAGGGAGAAGGAGTTACGAATCTTTCTATTGTAATATACTCTATGGCGCGAAGGGGTGTACGGCCCACAATAAACGCATTATCCACAATAATGCTGACAGTGGTATTGTTGTTGATGATATTAATAAACAAAAGATCAAACGGAGCAGAAAAATCCAAAAAAACAATAAAAAGCGAGGTATAAGTAATGAAAAAAAGAATCTTATCTGTTATTGCCATATTAAGCATTCTTCTGATTGCGGCAACAGGATGCAGCTCAGAGGAAAAACAGACACTGAACGTATTGAACTACGATATTTATATTGACAAAAGCCTGATTTCGGAATTTGAACAGGCCAACAACGTTAAAATTAAATATGATACCTATGCAACTCCCGAAGAAATGTACATCAAGGCTAAAGCCGGCGCTTCCAATTACGACCTGATAATATCCGGCGAATACATGATTGAACGTATGATTGGTGAGGGAATGGTTAATAAACTGAATTTCAGCAATATACCAAATTATAAGTATATAAATGATACCTTTAAAAATCAGCCTTACGACCCTACAAACGAATATGCCGTTCCTTATTTCTGGGGCACATTGGGAATTCTCTACAACAAAAATACTGTAGATGCTTCCTCCAAAAGCTGGGAAATGCTGTGGGATGAAAATCACAGCAAGCGAATAATAATGATGGACTCTCAAAGAGATGCATTTGCTGCAGCACTTAAATTACTGGGTTACTCATTGAACACAGTAAACGAGAAGGAATTGGATGAGGCAAAAGCACTTCTGATAAAGCAGCGACCGCTTGTAATGGCATACATTACGGATGGTGCTCCCGAAATTATGATTGCCGAAGAAGCTGATATGGCCCTGGTGTGGTCAGGAGAAGCTGTTTCTGCAATGTCTGAGAATGAAAATCTCGACTTTGTTATTCCAAAGGAAGGAAGCAATATATGGATAGATGCCATGTTTGTTCCTTCAACAGCTAAAAACCAGGAATTAGCAGAAAAATTTATTGACTTCTTATGTTCAACAGAAGCAACATTGAAAAACATAGATGAAGTGAGGTATTCAACAGTTCACACTGAAGCCGTTAAGCAGGTTGATGAAGATTTGTTAAACAACCATGCCTTCAATATTCCTGAGGAAGATATCGAAAAAATGGAAATGTTCAGAGACCCGAAGGAATTTATAGATTTATACACTCAAAGATGGACTGAAATAATGGCTGAATAGCCAGACACAAAAACGGACGATTCTCTTTTGAATCGCCCGTTTTTGATTGAAGGATATTATCTATTTATTTATTGTTCGTTATTTGCTTCTGATTCTTTTATACTTAACAAATGAATTGCGGTTGTAATCGTAACTGTAATCAATGCTGCTAATACTAAGAATGACATATGTACTTCCTCCCTTTTATATATTCCCTATGATTCATTTTATTATAGAAACCTTATGGTTTTCTTAAATAACTTTTTTTATTATACCCATTTTATAAATTTTAAAACGGGTGCCCTAAGGCACCCACAAATTGATGACAAAGTCATCAAGATGACAGGCTGTTGAAAAAGCCTGAAGGTATCCGAAAGCACCCATGTATTAAAGCAGGTTGCAATACTTGCAGCCGTTGCATATTTCAACTTTACCTTCAAAAATCTTTTTTATTATTTCTACAGTGTTTTGTATCTCCTTATTTTTTTTATCAGCTTTTGCTTCATGAAGTATTATCTTCCTCGGAGACACACTTAATAATATGTTAATCACAGACTCATCATATTCTATCTTATTATCAAGATCTGCAGCAAATTCTGCATTGCTGATATAAGTCAGTTTTTTCATATTGCTGTCGTAAACTTGAATTTTCTTGCCGTTGCATATTACATTTACTAAATCATATTCGCCTTCATCAACCTCTGAAATAAGCTTTATAATACTTATAAAATCCATGTATTCTTTCTTCATGAGGTAACTGTCTATGCACCTTTCAACAACCTGTGCTGCATACAGCTTTATGAATTTCAGCCTGAAGTTAATAAATCCGTTTAAATTTATTACACTGGATCTTTCCAGGATTTCTTTAAATTTATTCTTAATTATAAGTTGAATTTTAACATCATTATCAATTTCATCCTCAATATCGGTAATGATTGCAGATACCTCATCCTCATCAAAATAAAAATAATTTTCTTTAAGAAAATTTATGCTTTCAAGCTTTGTGTATTCAACCAGCAGTTTAGTTACTTTCCCTATTATTTTTTCAATGTTCTCTCTTTTGTTTATTCTGTCATCCGTGAAATATCTCACCCGTATATTTCCTTCATCTGTGGAAGATATTTCTATATTTATATCACTTTCATCTAAATTCGTGATTATTTTAATATTATTAAACACTTCATGATTTTCATTTTCATTTAACTCCAATGATAAAAGCTCCACTCAGTCACTCCTCTCTTCCAGGGAGGTTAAATTATTGGTATCAGCGATCCCAAATCTATTATTTGCCCACTTGAAGCTTCATCATAAATATATCCTGCGGACTGGATAAAATTTTTTAATGTGTATAAAATATTCTTATCATAAATTTTTCCTGTCAATAAGAATGTTTTTTCACTGATTAAACCTGCACAGCCACCTATAAATCCATGATTGTAGCCTTTAAGGCATACCACCTCGGGATCTATATACATACAGTCTATATTATATGATTTGAGTTTTTCATGTATACGGACATCAGATGTCAAAGCCCTGTTTTCACCTGCAGCTGCTGTAGAGCACTTGGTATATCCTTGATTTACATGAATAAATTCAATATTTGCTTCTTCCAAATAATATTTTAAAACCTGGTCTGTATGCTGCAGGTTATGCACAGCATATCTCCCTATTCTTGCTACATTATATGCTATATCCTCGGGATAGTTTCTACTTAGAGTTTTTCCACCTTTAATAACTTTTATACTTTTGTCTTCTAAAACATTTCTGTAATAATCATACACATTTGGCGCAACAATAAAGGTTTTGTAATCAACAGGGTGAATTACCATATCCGGATGACCGTTTACAGGTTCCTGCAAATCATCACATTTTATGGTTTTAATCGGCTCTATATTTATTTTTTTTAAATAATTCAATATTTCTTCATCCGCTCTGTAATCAATAATCACATAGCGCGGTTTCTTTGACAGTACGTATGGATTCATGGTACTCCTTCTTAATGATTGTAAAGTTAGTGTGACACATGACAGTTTATACAAATAAAGCTGTCATGTATTCTGACAGCTTTAACCTTCAATAAATTTCAAAATATTTTTTAACTTGTCACCTTCGAACATGTATTTTTCGTTGCAGAAATGACATACTGTTTCTATTTTTTTATCCTCTTCTATAAGCTGCTTCAGGTCATCTCTTCCTATGGTCATCAGTGCCTGCTCCATTCTTTCCTCTGAACAGTCACATCTGAATTCAACAGGTATTTTATCAGTGATTTCAATATCAAAATCAGAAAAAAGTTTTTTTGCTATTTCTTCCACGTCATTATCGTTGTCAAAATAATCAGAGACTGATTTAAGACTGTTCAATACATTTTCAAGTTTTTCCAGATCCTCATCTTCAATGAATGGAAGAGGCTGCACTATGAAGCCTCCCGCAGATTTAATGCTGTAATCTATATCAACCAGCACTCCCAGTGCAACAGCAGAGTTTTGCTGTTCTGACAGCCAGTAGTACATTGCTATATCCTCACCTATTTCACCTGTTACTATATCAGTACTCCCTACATATGGCTCTCTCAGCCCTAAATCCATCATGACCGTAACCTTGCCGTTTGTTCCAACAGCTCCGCCCACATCCAGTTTTCCGTTTGCTTTCAAAGGCAGATTAACATTAGGATTATCGACATAGCCCTTAATATGGCCTATGTTATCCGATACCGTCAGAATTGTTCCTATGGGACCTCCGCCGTTTATGTTGACAGTTAACTTATCATTCTCATTTTTCATCATATAGCCCATCATCAGCCCTGCGGTAAGAGTTCTTCCCAATGCCGCCGAAGCCGTAGGTGTTGTGTTGTGGCGCCTTCTTGCTTCATCCACGGTTTCTGTGGATTTAACCATAAAAAGTCTGAAGGTTTGTTTTTTATCTATTGCTCTTATCATGTAATCCATAAATTATTTCCTTTCTGAACTATAAATCTTTGTTATTTTACCGCACAGAAAACCGCTCTCAGCGTTTCTTCGCTGAACTGTTCACAGCTGTAATCATCATAAACTTCAATATCTGTGAAGCCGGCTTCCTCTAGCAGTCTTACTATTGTTTTCTCTGAATGTATGTATTGTGTTTGAATTTCATTTATTCTGGTATATTTATCTGATGAATCTTTTACAAAGAAGTTTATTTCCATATTGACAGTACTATTTAATTCATCAGCAGCATTCTCCCAAACATAAAAAATTTCACCATCATCATAGACATAGGTGTCATTAAAAAGGCTTACATATTTATATTCCGTGCTCATATCAAAAATAAACCCGGAATTTTTATTCAAATGATTATAGATATTATTAAAAAACTGCTTTACCTGATTTTTATCAAGATAATTTATTCCGTCACAGCAGCATATGGCAGCATCAAATTTGTCATCTATCCTGAAATTAGTCATATCCATGTTTAACAGCTTAACACCCGGGCTTCTGCCAAGCTTCTCGTATGCCCTCATAAGCATGTCCTGCGAAAGGTCAAAGGCAGTGACCTTGTAATTTTTATCTGACAGCAGAGCAGTTATACTGCCTGTGCCGCAGGCTGCCTCCAAAATCTTTCTGCTTCCGTCTGTTTTGTGAATTATAAAGGATGTCCATTTTTCGTAATCTATATCATCCATGAGCAAATCATATATCTGAGAAAATTCCTTGTAGCTTTTGTTAAGCATTTTATTTCTTCCTTTGTTTTTTCTTGGCAGTCATTAATCCGCCGATTCTGCCTGTTTCCTTAGCGGTAAGTCCTCCCCACCCGCATGCTTCGACTTTATCCATTAAGCCTATTTCTTTTGCTATTTCCAGTTTCATCAAATCATCAGGCGTGAGCTCTTTTATCTTATTTTCCTTCTTTATTTTCTTTTCAGCCATAATAACCTCCTCATTCTATAAGATTATTATGGTTGAAATAACATAAATTATTCCTGTTTTTCCTTCTTTGTAAGCAATATCGCTCTTATTTCCCGAAGAGACATAAGTATTTTGTTCAATGTGTATTGTATACTGACCAATATTATAAAAAACATTACTACCAATATTATTTTAATCTGTAAATCCATACTGTTCCCCTTCAACAACATAATCATTATCAATATTATATATCGGCGGCATTAATATTACAAGGAATTTGCATTATTCAACAAACATAAATAAGAACGCAAAACATTCCCGTATGCAGATATTTAATTAAAATTTAAAAATTGAAATTTTTGTAGTATTTTGATATAACTTGGCAAAGGAATTGCCGAAACGGATAGGCGGTTGGCTCCCTGAAAAGGGAGGTGATAATATGGTTACATATGAAGCTTTGATATGTATGTTTACATTTGGAGCGTTAATTGTATCTATTATTGCCTTATCAAAAGATAAGCACAAATAACTTTTACATAAAAAAGCTAACCGCCAAAGCAGCCACTTTGACGGTTAATGTAATTTAACCACATTTGGAGCTGACCGTTTATTCAGCAGTTCCTTTTATTTAAGTTGATTATTGCATAAAACACACTATATGTCAAGTGTAGAGCAAAAGAGCTTACAGGCTCCTTTATACTTCATTTACTGTTATGTTACTGCTGTTGAGGATATTTATAGTGTTGGCCCCTTCCCCATTTACATATTCTCCCAGACTGTCAAAGGACCATTTAATGTTTCCGCTCAAGGAATCTGCAGATTCTACAAATGCTCTTACATCAATGTTCGAAGTTTTATCAAGCCTGACATTTAAGCTGTTTACTCCATCGAAGGTCCATTTATTGTTAAAGCCGCTGTATATTAAATCCAGATTATAGCAATTCATTATTTCAACATCAATATTATCCGGAAGAAAAATTTCGAGATTTCTGATATTTGAATAGCTGTAATTATTTTTCACGTTATTTGAATAATAAACATACAATATATCACCAGATTTTTCATAACGCATGTCGTCCGAGGATGCCAATTCATCTGCTTCCTCTTTGCTTGAGGCATAAACACTCAGTTTGCTGATACCGCTTATTTTGCTGCCGGATGTTGCTCTGATAACCAAATTATTTGCATTGTCGATAATTATTTTATTTATGCTTCCGTCGACCATATATTCATTTATGGATTTATCAATGTTGTAATTTGAAGATAGCAGCATACCTTGAAACCTATTGATTAATCCGCTCTCGCTGACCGCAAATATTCCTATGTTGGCAATTAAGATAACAAGAACAATAAATATACTGAACAAATCATATTTTATTACTGTGCTTTCATCCCTGGATGCATATCTGCACCACAATATTTCCAGACCTATCAATATTAATATCACAGGCCATAACTTCAACACTATGTTCAGGGCAGAGAATTTATTTATTTGTGAAAGGAATAAAATAACTCCAAACACTATTAATACTACGCCCATTGAAATTGTTCCAACTCTTTTAATCTTCATCATCATGCTCCTCTTCTGCTTCATCATTTGCTGCTATGCTCTTTTTATTTTTCATCAGCATATATATGCCGCCTGCAATAAATATTACTGATACCACAGAGGTTTGTACATATCTTCGAATTTCACGATCAATCAAAGGATACAGTATCCTTTCCAGCAAAATCATTACGCCTATACCGATTAAAGCAGCTCCCAGCCATTCAGGCTTTATATCCGGAAGAATCAGCATCTGATTTTTTAATTCCTCCTGGGAACCATCGGCTATATGCATTGCATCAAAGAAACTGTAAAACCATATTAAGGGGAGCAGGAACAAAAGCATTGATATTCCAAGCCAGCCCATGAAAAATATTGAGAAGAAAAATGCTCCCATAATAATCAATCCTTTTTTCTGATATCCCAGATACATGTGGCCTGCGCCCGGTATCACGGACAATGCAAGGGTTAAGCTTTTTTTATTCAATTTTTTATCCGGTATGTTCCTGAACGCATCAGAATTATTGTATAATTGTTTTATTTCAATGTTTCTCCAGGCTGAAAACACATCTATCAACGCAATCAGCCACAATATAAGGTAGCCTATAATTGTCAGTACCAGAAATTCCTCTCTATATGTCAAAATGGATAAGCCAATGCCTCCTGTTACGCCTACAACAAGCATAATAAAAAATATCAACGCTCTTTCTTTCAATCCAACGTAAAAATGTGCCAAACCAGGTATGACTGATAATATAAATGCTATGAATTTACTTTTATCTATCATTATTTTTCCCTCCTTTATTTCTATCAATATTTTCAATGCTGAATAAAAAACTTGATGTGGAATCCACAATACTGTTTGAAAAATCAGCTATAATACTCGGGCGTTTTTCTGTTGTCTGCGCAGAATCTGAAAGCTTCGGCACAGCATCAACCAAATCCGCATAAAATCCGCTCAAAGTCAATATTACGGTTACAGAAGCCACCGCCGCATAATAACCAAGTTGATAATTAAATGATTTTTTTGCCTGTTTAATTTTTGGTTTTTTGTTTTTGGTTTTTTGTATATTGTTTATGACCCTGGAAGTGAAATCATCAGGTATTATTTCACCTGCATGCCCTTCTTCCTTTTCATCAATAAGGGATAGAAAAATCTCCATACATGTATTGCAGCTATATAAATGTTGTTCCATTTCTTCCGATTTTTCTTTTGGCAGCATTCCATTTTTATAAAGCAGCCATTCGATATAATCATAATGCTTCATTTTCTTCCCTCCATTTCTCTTTTAATAATATTTTTGCCCTGTAAAGCCTCGACGCTATGGTCTTTATTGGTACACCCTCTTCATTTGCAATCAATTCATAAGATTTTTCCTGAAAATAAAACTTCTCAATAACAATTCTGTAGATTTCAGGCATGTTATTTAAGGCTCTTTTGAGAATTTCCTTCTTTTCTCTCTCAACTGCTTTCATCTCAGGATTATTTTTATCCGAAGCGGTACTGTCAATCAGCTCAGCTGTGCTTTCAACCGCTTCCTCGCGGAATTTAGCCTTCTTTTTTCTTATCCAGTCTATAGACTTGTTTGCCGCTATTTTGCCTATCCATGCCTTAAAATTATTATCATCATAGGAAGGAAGAGAGGTATAGATTTGCAGGAATACTTCCTGCGCCACATTTTCAGCTTCACCGTAGTCCTTGATAAAATTTAATATAATTGCAAAAATATAATTCTTATAATTATTGACTATATTGACAAAAGCTTTCTCGCTGCCTTCAATCGACTCTTTTATTAACGACCTTTCCCCTTCCATACCTCCCCTCCTTTCCATTCATATACTATAACGCAGTTTAATTACAAACTACTGCACAAAAAATAATTAATTTTTACAAGGGTGTGTCAAGGGTGTGTCAAGGG
>DAMBZP010000023.1:0-46737 GCA_032059885.1 Sedimentibacter sp. | reverse complement strand
TCCTGTGCTGCATTGGCCTCTGCTCCACGCATTTCTCCTACTACAATAATATCTGGATTAAAACGCAAAGACATATCAAGTAAAGTAATCTGATCTACTCTTTGCCTTTCATTTTCACTGTCACGAGTAATGGTATGAATAACAGAATTTGTTACTCTTCCTTCTTTTTCACGAACCAAGGCAAGCTCACGTGATCCGTTTTCAATAGTAAATATTCGCTTATTATCAGGAATGGTAGTAAGTAACCATCCAGCAATTGTTGTTTTACCAGAGCTGGTTGCTCCCGCCACACAAACAGAAATACCATAGCGAATACACTCTGATAAAAAATCTAACATAGGATTTGTTGCTGTACCACCATCCACAAAATCCTCTTTTTTCATGCTTTGAGGATTTACAATACGAATAGAGGCTGAAATCCCAACATCTTCATCCACTAAGGGAGTTTTAAGCACTGCAATACGAATGTTCTTTGAAAGATGACCAAGGACAGCTGGACTAGCATTATCAAGTACCATTCCAGAAACATGGAGCATTCTCCTTATTACATTGATCGCATGTTCAGGAGAGTCAAAATGTTCTTTAAGCTTTTCATTTCTTCCATCTGAATACTGCACTTCGATATCCTTCCAAGAGTTAATGTCTATTTCTTCAATACCTTCTCCATAAATATATTTTGTTAAAAAGCCATACTCAGCCATCTCTGTATAAAGTGCATCAATTAACTCATTACCACTCATACCTTTTACTGAGATTCTGCTGTCCTGAACGTATTTAGAGATATATCGTTTCATCTGTTCTTTAGAATCCTTCATCGTTCCATCAGTAATAAGAACAGAATAATTGCTTGAAATATATTCTTGAACGTCCTTTAGAACAGTAGAAAAATCTTTACCCTCTGTTTCAGGGGTAAAAAATAGGGAGTGAGTTCTATTTTCAGAACCTAACTCCCTTTGTGTTTCATGAATTTCTTGTGATTCTTGTATCTCTTCTATTTTTCCCTCTACTCCTTGAGTTTCCAGCATTTCAATTGCCATTTTGGAGGTCTTTGATATTGCCTTTTCATTTGTAGATGACACGTTTTGTTGCCCTTTTTCCTTTATAAACACAGAACTATTTCTTTTCTTCCCTAACACCCAAACACCTCCCTTGCTATCTTCTCAATCTCTTTACGAAATGCCTTGCTATCCTTCATGGATAATTCTTCGAATAGATTTCCAGCTAGGTATTGTTCCTCAAGTTCCTGTGAATGTGGAAGCTTAAAGGCTACACTTCCAAGTGATTGACTCATATGGTCTACCCCTTGCTGAGGTTTAATGTTGGAAGCTATTTTATACTGCTTATCTGCATCCCATTTCCCATCACGAAGAAGAGGCAATTGACTTGATAGATAACTTATACTTTTCAAATCACAATTGGCAAGTCTTAATACAGAATCCGACTCCATTAGTGCAACAGCAGATAAAACATCATTTGCTATATAACTGCCACAATCTATTATAATAAATGGTGCAATTTCCCGAAGGCTATCAATTAGCTCTCTTGCTTGCACTTCTGAATAGGGTGGATAAGTGTATTCATTTTCTCCCTTTAGCATGCCAAGAATCGTAAGGTATGACA
Organism: Sedimentibacter sp.; assembly: GCA_032059885.1. Lineage (GTDB taxonomy): Bacteria > Bacillota > Clostridia > Tissierellales > Sedimentibacteraceae > Sedimentibacter. The sequence goes on along the minus strand of DAMBZP010000023.1, from coordinate 45,117 downwards.
GCTTTTTATGGGTAATCATATTGTGTTTTACTAGTGGCTCTGTTACATGGGTTGCAGCAAGGATACTTCCTAATGATTTTTCGCATTCAAGTTCTTGTGAAGGACAGATACAAGGTAACATTGGAGCTGTCATATCGCATAATACCAGCACTACATTCTTTTTCTTATCTGCGAGATATTTTGCAATCTTTGTAGCTACTGTTGTTTTTCCACTTCCAGGACTTCCCCAAACAGCTAAAACCCCACTATGAAGAACTTCTTCCTGAGCCTTTTCTTCCTTTAAATTGCGAGCAAAAATACTATTTTTCTTAAAGTTTAACATCTTTACTCTACCTCACTTCCTGTTTCTTCTACTCCTTCAGAGGATGTGTTTGAGTTATCTATCGCCTCTTCTACTATGTCTTCTTCAGATACCTCTTCCGTATCTTCTTCTGGTTCTGGATAATAGAGAGCTTCTATAATTTCCTCTTGCATATCAATAAACTTCTTTGTATTCTCTGGACTTCCACGATATACAAGTGATAAGTGGGATTTGGAATCTGCCTCTAGTTCTGCCAGAATATTACCTTGCTCAGGGGTTACAAGGAGCGTTACTGTTGATGGAAGTTCTCTTTCATCTTCTGTTCCTTGTTCATTTGTATTAGCATCATATCCTGATGAGGCTGTTACAGAAATCACCTCTACATATTTAAGCTCTGCTGGGATAACTGTTGCACCTTGCTTTTTATAATCAGGTGCAATAATAGATACAATATCTCCACTTTGTAGCTTTCCTGAAAGACCATTTGCAAAGGTCTTAATGGTTATGGACATTGCTTGTTTGCTTCCATCTAGATTATATAAATAGGCATTTTCAGCTGCTGGTATCTCTGATAATTTTGTATTTAAAATATAATCTCCGATTCCTAAATCTGAAACTACAAACTTACCGATCGCTGTTTCTTTGGTACGAATTACATTTTCAGGCAGATTAAATCCACCTACTTCTACTACTTGGACCATATCCTTTGTGATTTCATCACCTGATTTTATCTCCTTTGTCACACGGACAATTTCTGTCTTTTGACTAATCCCTTTATTAAATAATGGTGTAATACCAAAACATATAAGAAGTGACAATACGATACAAATCACTCCAACTACTGTTCTATTCCTTAAAAAACTCATAGTATATTCCTCCTAATTTATAAAATATATGATTAAAAAACCTATCCCTAAAAAGGGAACAAGTGGCATAGATAGATTCTTTGACACTTGCTTTTTTATGATGATTGATGAAATTCTTAATGTGATATAAAATAATATCAATAAAGTAAGTCCTATTATTAACCCATAGATTCCTTTCCAAAATCCAAGGACAAACCCTACTGTGGCCGTTAGCTTAATATCTCCGCCTCCGATACTTTTTTCTTTAAACATTGCCGCTATAAGAAAAGGCAAAGCAATAAATATTCCTAATAGATTTGGATAAGTAAATTCTAGAAAACCTGTTAATACAAGGAGTACGCAGACCGTATCTGGAATTTCTCTTCTTTTAATATCTGTATAAGATGCTGCCAAAAGCAGAGAGAAAAACAGCACCCCTTGTAGGATGCTATTAGCTTGCATAGTTGAACATTTCTTTGATTCGCTCTTCTAATGTCGGCATAACCACTTCACCGAATAATGCATACAATCCAGCAAGTAGCAATGCTCCTAAAACTACAGCAATAAGGATTTTAACTGCTGTATCGATATATCCTTCTCCACGGTTATTGCTTGCTGCATTTTTTACAGCCACTGCTTGTCTTTCTAAAAAGCTCTTTGTTTTTATCATTATCTTATTCATAGTAATCCTCCATTTATTCAAAGTTGTAGTTAACGGAATAGGTGATATTTGATTTGTTATACATACAGTTATGGTTCGTATAGTAATAAAATTCTAGTTTAGAGTAAACGCCAGCACCAAGACTTCTACTGAATGTAATACCATTGCTTGTAGTTCCATAATCAAGCTGATCCCACTGCTTTGTTAACACATTATATCCTCGAACTCGGCCATGGTCACTTCCGCTATGTCCTGATACAGGTGGAACAGTAAAAGTATATTCTGTTATAGTTGCACCTTCTAATCCATTTTCTAAAATAACAGAATCTGGGCCTGTCAAAGTCATTCCTCCACCACCATTGGAATCAGCAACAAAGAACACAATTGCTGCCCAAGGAGATTCTGCACCTGTGGAATCCATAGCCTTAACTCGAACTACATTTTTCCCTAACGGATATACCTGTTGTTCTGCATTACGCCCTTCCCAAATATAAGTGATTGGATCGTTATCTACATCAGTACTACTAGCTATAATAGTCACCTTTGTTCCAGGGGCAACACTATTTCCATTTGGAGTTCTACTAATTACAGGAGCCGTTGGAGCTGAGTTTACAATTGTAAAGCTTTTTTCTACCCATAGTGAATATGTTCCAGCTATATCTTTTGCTCGAACTCGGATAGTATGTTTGCCCACTGCATAGTAGTTATCAGCAGTTGTTCCTTCATATTCCAAGGTTGTTGCATCTCCATCTGCATCATTAGCAGTTGCCTTAATGTCAACAAAGAACTTACCATTTTTAACAGTTCTTGTTGGTGTGGTAGTTATCGTCACTGTTGGTGCTGAGTTTATAACTGTAAAACTCTTTTCCATCCATGGTGAATATGCATCTGCTATATCTTTTGCTCGGACACGAATTGTGTGTGTACCTACTGAATAGTAGTTATCAGCTGTTGTTCCTTCATATTCCAAGGTTGTTGCATCTCCATCTGCATCATTAGCAGTTGCCTTGATATCAACAAAGAATTTACCATTTTTAACAGTTCTTGTTGGTGTGGCTGTTAGTGTTACTGTTGGTGCTGAATTTATAACTGTAAAGCTCTTTTCCATCCATGGTGAATAAGCACCAGCTATATCCCTTGCTCGTACTTTAATGGTGTGTGTACCTACTGCATAGTAGTTATCAGCAGTTGTTCCTTCATATTCCAAGGTTGTTGCATCTCCATCTACATCATTAGCAGCTGCCTTAATATCAACAAAGAACTTACCATTTTTAACAGTTCGGGTTGGTGTAGCTGTTAGTGTTACTGATGGTGCTGTATTAGTAATTGTAATAGTGTCATTGTAGGTGAATATTCTACCTTCACTATCTGTAATTGTAGCTATAAGAGTAAATATCCCTACATCTGATATTGAAATCTTACCTCCATCATTTGCAAGTTCTCCACTAAAAGGGGCTGGTTCACTTACTTTTTCTAATGTCCACTGAACCTCATTATTACCAAGATTTTCAGAAGTGGATTCTACTTCAAACTCTTTGCCATAATGAATTGATTCGGGCATTATAAAACTATACTCTACAACAGGCTTTATGGTTATGTTTTGTGAATGTGAGAAACTCCTTTTTAGAAAATCTGTCATTGTTGCAGTTAGAACATATTCCCCTTCTTCAAGAAAAGTGATTTTTCCACCATGTGCATTTAAACTGCCATCAAATGCTTTATTTTCTGAAATAGGTTTACCGTCTTTTGTAATATTCCACTCCACTGGCATTACGTTATTGTTGCCATGTGTTCTAAAATCAATTATGCTGTCGGTGTACGCAAGAACAGGCAGTTCAAATCCTATGCTTAACACAGGAAGTACTTCCGTTTTACCACCCACTTCAAAGAGAAACACTCTGCCTGTTTCATCAGTAATTCTAGCTACTAATTCATATATGCCAGCTCTTTTGAATCGAATATTTCCACCGTTATTATCTAACTTACCATCTACATAGGTTGACCAGTCCTGAAAACCAAAGGTATTATCAACAAGCCATTCAATCTTTAGTCCATCAAGTTCTGTACTATCTACATCTACACTAATATCACTATCAGTATGAACATATTTAGGGAGTGTATAGCTCACGGATGGCACAGGATAGACTTTGAGTGCTTGCTCATAGTTATAAGTTCTTCCTCCATCATCAGTGAACGATGCCTTTAGAGTGTATTCTCCCTTCTGATTAAATTGGATCATTCCACCATCATTTGAAAGTTTACCAATGATGAAGTTAGTAAGCTCAACCTCCTTACCATCTTTTACAAGGGACCAATCAGCAACATGATCTCCGATTTCTCCAAATGTAGCTTCAATTTTTATGGTATCGTCTGTATGAAATATTTCGGGAAGATAAAAACCGGCTGAGCCTACAGGATATACTGTAATAGCTACAGTTTCCTTGAATACTCTTCCGGTCTTATCACTCAATGAAATACTTAGGTTGTATACTCCTTTTTCTTTAAAACGTATATTGCTTTCTCCTATTGAGATGTTGCCCTCAATGAAATCCTCAATGAAATCTTCAATAATAACTTCTTTGCCATTTTGAGTAAGTGACCATTGAATCTCCATTTCTTCTGCATTCTTTGTTTCTGTATTTAATGTGATAGTCTTGTCTGTATGGGTAATATTTGCAAGTTCCATTTTTATTTCTGCTAATGGATATACTGTAATAATATCTGATACTGTAACTTCTTTTCCTAACTCATCAGTAATTGTGGCACTTAGTTCATATACTCCATTAGTTTTAAATAATATTAAGCCGCCACTACTTGTAAGTTCCCCTGTAATTACAGTTTCAAGGTCTGTTTCTTTGCCATCTTTTTTAATCGTCCATATCAAGGAATTATCTCCTAGATTCTCAGTGACAAGATCCACAGCTACTGTAGTATCAGTATGTGCTGATTCAGGCAAATTAAATTTTGCTGATACAACTGGATAGATACTGACAGTCTGTTCACAGACAATCGTTCTACCTCTACCGTTTAATGCCGTAGCCGAAAATGTATAACTACCTATAGACTTAATTTTAATTACCCCACCTTCTTCTTTCAATTCTCCATCTAACACAGAGGAAAGTTCAGTAGGAATACCATCTTTAGTAACTGTCCACGCTACAGATTTTACATTACTGCTTGTTGGAATAATTTTTATTTCTTCTCCTACATAAGCAGTGTTTGGAAGTGTATAATCATATTTCGGTGCTGGCACATAAGATGAACCTCCATTTGATGATGAACCATTATCTGAAGGCTTATCTTCTCGATCCACATCAGGAGAATCTACAACATCTTCATCTATTTTATCAGTGGCTTCTTCATGCTCAATTACCTCTTTAATTTCATCATGCTTATCAAGGATTTCAAAGGCTTCACCTCGTGTTGCCTCTCCATCAGGACGTATTGTTCCGTCTGGATAACCAGAGATTATATTATAATGTTTGCCAGCACAGATATACTCACGATCTTCTTCTGTCAAATCATCTTCATCAGTAAACCCTGTATTACAGGCACAATCCATATTATGTTCTTCCTTGCCTATAGCTCTAACTAGCATTTTGATCATTTCCAATCGAGTGATAGGCTCATCTGGAAAATATTTAGCACCATATTCTTCTTTGATGATAATACCTGCATCAATAAGTGCCTCAATTTCTTTTTGAGCAAAATATCCTACAACATCTTCAAATACTATGTTAACCGTATTTGCTTCCTTTGGCTCAAGTTCCATGATTCTTGCTAAAAGAGCGGAAAATTCTCCTCTTGTAATTATTTCATCTGGATGAGAAAGTCCATCTGGATATCCATGAATTACACCCTTTCTTGCAAGATTATTAATTGCATCTTCAGCCCAATGACCTACACTATCAGAAAATACAAACCTTGTTGCATAGGCAGAGCCTACAAAACTGGTAATTAAAATACAAATTACCAAAAGAATATTTATTATTCTCTTTGATTTATGATTCATTTTAAACTTTCCCCCTTTTAGCCTGCATAGTTAAACATTTCATTGATTCGCTCTTCTAATGTTGGCATTACTACTTCACCAAATAATGCATAAAGTCCAGCAAGGAGCAATGCTCCCAAAACTACGGCAATTAAAATCTTAACAGCTGTATCAATATATCCTTCTCCACGGTTATTACTAACTGCTACCTTTGCTGCAACAGCCTTTCTTTTCATAAATTCATTTGCTTTTCTTAAGATATTTTTCATCCTGTTTCCTCCATTATTTTTATTTAACTTTCTTTAAATACTCATATTAATATCTTGTATCTGACTCTTTCCTTCAAAATCAATTTCTTTAAATCCAAAACGATCTACATAATAAAACTCACTGCCATTGTCATCATATAGCTCAACTACATCAGACATTGACAGTGAGTGACCAGTAAACCCATGAGGATGATTTAGATTAAACTTTGAATAGATAGATTCTAAATCATTTGTTTCTATTTCTCCTTCATATACAAGCTCATAGTTATTTTTATCTGGCTCTCCAAAGTTTTCTTTAAGTTCCTCATATCCTATAAACTTACATTCAGGACTTATATCAGCTCTTAGCTGCCAGATACGACAGTCTTTAAGAGGTACTGGTCTTTCATTATTAATAAGGAGTACACCTTCTTTTGAAAGTCTTTCAAATACACCCTCTGTCCATTTTGGTTTAAGTTTACGGTTACTAAGCCACTGACTGAATTCTTCATTTTGAAATATAGGATCTACTATTGCAGTATCATCTTCCACATATCCTGACGGATTTCCATAATAAAATATACATCCATTTTTTAGTTCAATTCCTGTCATGATTTACCTCCCATCATTTAATCTCCATAGACAATATCCTCCATCATAATCCTTTCTTCTAATTCTCTGATGCAGATACCTGACATCTCAAAGATATCAATAACAAACTTTGGTACATCGGCTATATCATAGTCATAATCTGCCTTCATCACTATAATTTCACCACTGTCTTCCTCAGTACAAGCACAAAGTTTTGCATCCTTTGGAATACCAGCTTCTTCAAGAAGATAATCTGGGACAATAATCTCATCAAATTCTTCAAATCTCTCACAGTAGGAGCAATCATGACATCTCCCACAAATCCCTGCTAGATGAACGATTAATTCTTCCGAGAGATTTTTAAGCCCTTCTGCCACCTTTATAAGCTCCATTGCATTCATCGTTGTTTTCATAGCTACAACAGCATTCTCTAAGGTGTTAAATTCAATTTCTTCACACCCTGTAAGGTCTGCTGCATTAAGTATTTCATTTGGTAAACTAATGTTGTTGTCTAAAGATTCTTTAATCATTTTCATTATAAAATTCCTCCTTGTTTTCCTATTCCATTTTTCATTTCAAATAAATTAATTTGTGATGGAGAATTTATCTCCCTTTCGTGCATATCATAATTTGCCACCAGTATTTCAGGGAACTGGGCACCATTATCGTAGCGTTGTTTGATATTATTGATACGAGTATAGCTTTCAATCTGAATGTTAGGTGCATCATATAGCTCTCTGATAAAAGAACAATCATTGTAGGAAAGTAAGAACTTTCCCTCAATGCCCATTAAGGTATCTCGGAGTCTTATATGATCTTCTTTCTTAAATCCATCTTCACCAACATTTTTATAATACTTTTCTGTTTCAAAATACGGTGGATCTGCATAGAAAAAGCTGACAGGGCGGTCATATTGCCTTATCAGCTTTTCAAAATCTTTATTTTCAATCACTACTTTGCTAAGTCTTCTATGTGCCTGTTCAATTAAAGGAAAGTTGCCCCACATATCATGGGGTTGACTCCCATAGCTAGTAAGGCCTGATGCATAACTATAGCGAATCAATTGATAAAAATATGAGGCTCTTATTACATCACTTGTAGGACTGTCTCTTGCAACTGACTCCTTTACTATGTTAAAATCCTCTCGGGAATTTAACACAAAATATAGTGCATCTATTAATTCGTTTGGTTTCTCCCTTACACAGCGATAGAGGTTCGTTAAAAGACCATTAAAATCGTTATATACTTCAAAATCATTGCCTGGTGGCTTATGAAATAGTACCCATCCACCTCCTCCAAACACTTCTATATATCGTTCATAATATAAAGGAAAGAGAGATACAATTAATTCTCTTAAAGATTTCTTACCACCTATCCAGCTCATAAAACTATTAATACTTCATCACCTCTCTCTTACCTCTTTATCAAGGTCTAATCTCATTTGTCCGTTTGCATCTGGAAAATGCTCCAAAGCTTTGACTAGCCCTCTCTTTGCTTTTGCAATTTCTCTAATTCGACTTGTCATCTGACCTATACTTGCAAGCAGTTCCTTTCTATCAGCAGCATAATAATATCCATTGTCACCACTGCATATGGGATTGCCATCATTTCTTAACTGATTGACAACTTTCCTAACAGTTCTTGAACTGATGCAAAATCTACTTTGCAGATATGCACTGGGGACTGCCTTAGAGGTCCCTGTATGATACTCTTTAATATAAAATAAAAAATCATGTTCCACCTCCTCGCCTCCTTTCTCATGCCATGTTTCATAACACTGTGGATATGATTGTTTTTTGGCAACAAAAAAAGGCCGACTGCTATGCTGTAAATTACAGCAAACAATCGGCCTTATCTGTTTTTAGGTATTAAAAAAACACGGACATATTCCGTGCTACCTTAGTACACCAAGTTCTCTTAATAGCTTGATGCTATCTCTTATTCCTTCCATATAAATAAATTTTTGCATCTCCCTTTCTATAAATTGGGATATATCTTTATAGTCTTCAATCTGCCTCCTTACTTCTTTTGGGATATTAGTATTTTCATATAGCTTAATACTTAATTCCTTTACTGCTTCAACACCTTGTTTTACTTCCTCATTTTCCTTAATCAATAGAAAGTATGCTACTTCTAATCTCTCATTTACTGCATTGTTAAGTATCTCAGTGATATCTTCCATGATGCCACCCCCTTCAAGCACCACAATATATCACAAGTTGTTGAACATATCTATTAGAATATTTACTATTCCATTGATATTTTCATACTATCTGGCTCTTTACTAAATTCATAGCGAAACTCTTCCCCATTTGACTTTATAAATCCATTCTTACATGGCTCTAACCCTCTCTTTTCAATCTCTGTTTTTGCATATAGAGTATAATCAAAGTTGTCTCCAAGTATGGTATCAGGTTCTACAATGCCATTCTTACTTGCAAGGATCTTTCCATACCTTTCAAGATTATCTTCCTTAGGAGCAAAATCATAGCAGTTTAGATTCTGCGAAATATCAAGGGCAAGGTCAAGTCTTGTGCAGCCTTCAAGCTCCATTGCTGACTCTAAATGCTCTGTAAAGAAAGCTCTCCCTTGTCCTTGCTCATCGCAAACATATCCAAAGTTATTACCATCAGAGATTAATTCTTCTATGGAGTCATATTGTTCTGCCAGTTCTCTAATATTAGGGAATACACACTTTGCATCTAATAAAGCACATCTACTCCACTTATTTGTACCAAGTGCATCTAAGGCTATTGCCATTTCATCAGGTTCTAAACTAGAAAATTCATAGTCAGGCAAGTTTATCCATACACCTTCAGGATAATCTTTACTTCCCACTTTAATTTTTACAGTCCAATCATCCCCTGTCATCTCATCTAAATTTGTGCCATCATAGATTTGTTTGAGACTATTTCTTTGATATACATAGCCTTTATCCATAAATACCCCATTGAAATCTTCATGGTATTCACTACCAAGCTGCTTGATTTTAATAAAGGGAAGTATATCATCAGATGCACATTCCTTATGTCTTGCCACATATTCACCAAGAGATTTGTTGTCGATGGCTTTATAATGAAAATCAAATTTGCTCAACTGCTCTGTCAGATTAATTAAATCTGGTGCAGTTTTTACAGTTATAATCTTAATAGCACCTTCTAAAATATATTGTTCTTTGACTGACATTTCAGTAAATAGCTTATCAAGATATGCCTTTTCCTTTTCTGTGCCTTCAAGGTCTTTACATAGATAATTTAAGTTTTTCAATAAAACACGTCCTTTCTTTTTCATTTCATAAATGATAGTGGAATTAATTGATTTAGCATGGTAAAATGTATGTAATAAAATTTACCAATAAAATATTAGTGTATCAAAGTTCAGTAGTTTCTTGTGGTAACTGTTTTACTTAATAACATCTAAATTGAAAGGAAAATAATTTATGAAGAATGTGAAGATAATATCTTTAATTTTATTAGCAGTTTGCGTTATGATTACTGCCGATTTAGGCTATAATTTTCTCTCTAGTTTAATTCCAGAGTTGAATGATGGAATTGCTATAAGAGGTATATTAGCTCCTTTAATATTTGGCGATAGAAATTGGTCAACAGCAAACTTTTTTAATGTATTTTCTATCTCCCTTTGGATTACATTAGGGATTTTTATAGAAAATATACTTTTATCAATTTTTACTATTAAAAGGCAACGCATAATAAAATGAATACTTTGCCTTATGCAATAAAACTAACTATGCCAATTTATTCTACTATTTAGAGTGGTTTGGCATCTTATTTTTTAGTTCGTTCTCATCTCCGTTCATTTTTACTAATCAATTAATTTGTTTCTGAAATAATTCTCATAAACTCATTCCTCCCATACCTTGTGATTGCTCTTTTGAAGGCTCATCTGACTCTTTCATCTCTTCTTCCTGCGGACGAGATAACACTTTGAAATTATCTTCTCCAGGAATAAGACCAAGACCTCTACCATTATCCCATTTCATGTGTATGGTTCCAATGTCATCTACCCCTATTACTGTTCCCTTTGTACCTTTTTCAACACCTTGCACATCATCCATTGTTGAAATTAATTCAATTCGTGTGCCTACAGGATAGCCGTTCTTAATTCTTTCTACCTGATTCCTATTATTCAAATTTCATGCCTCCCATTTTTTGATTTTCTTCTATACCCATTTCTTCAGCTGTTTTAATAAACCAGTTATCGCTGTTCCAAAAGCTAACATATATATCTCCCATTTCAGTACTAATTTCTCTCTGCTCAAAACACTCTGACCAGCCATCAGATGCCTGACCAGTTATATTATCTTTAATCTTTTCAAGCTCCTTTGGAGTCAATTCGTCATTTAAAGTAAGAACAGCTACCCCCATTAGTTCTCCTTCTACGAGTTCAACAGAAAACACATACTTTGATACTTTTGCATTCACACTGTCATGGTCATCATAATATCTCATCAGACCTCTTTGATCTTCTTCTGGAAGATTGTTTTCTTCTATTTCCTTTAGGATTACATCTAGATATTCAACTACTTCAGCATTTGAAATTTCCTGTGGTTCATTTGCATATTCTTTATAACCATATTCATTTTCTATATCATAGGTAGTTATTCTAAGAGGCATATACAGTTTTAAGGTTTTCAATTCTTCTTGTTCAGGAAATACCATTCCTAGACTTTCAAACAATAAATTGGCAAGTTTTTGATTATATCCATGGTAAGTGATATATCCTTTCTCTGAAAACGCTCCAAATTCATGTGCCATTTTCTCCTGTCCATATCTTTTAAAATCAATGTATTCTTCAAGATTTGAATCATATTCAAAATGACCTGAGTCACAAATCATATATCTGCCATAGCTTTCTACGCTATGGATACCATCAAATAGTTCAAATTCATACATAGAGTCTGCTAGTGCAAAGATTTCATCAACAGTTCGAGGTTTAACATAGTCCATAAGTTTTTCAAAATATTCTATATCTCGGTTACCCATTTCCTTATAGTACTTTGCTAAATTATTTAAATTGTCTATCTTAACTAATGGTGTTTTATCATCAGAAACAATTTCCAATATTTTTTCAGAGAAGTTATGGCTATCAATTGTAACTTCACAATCATGTAAGTAAGGTGTTTCCAATCTCATCAGTGCCTTTTCAATTTCAACATCAGAACAAGGAAGATAGATAAATTCATTCGCACCTTTTGAGGTAAGCTGTATTGTTGCCACAGTTTCTTTCCAATGATATGGTGGAAGCTGCTTGCCATTATATATTTGCTCTGGTACATTTGAATTTTTATATAAGACTCCATAAGGAGTAATTCTAGAATTAGGATTGTTTTTTATTACCTCCATTGCAAAGGCTCCACCATCAAGTTCTTCTAATTCTCTAGTAGCTACTGCTTGCTTTTCTGATAGATATAAATCCTTTCCTACAGTTTCCAGATTATTAAAGTCACTTACAAGGCTATAGCAATGAGTATTAAAGCTCAGATTGATTAACTCTGCTATTGTTTTGGAATTTTCTGCAAAGGCTGAAGCAAAAAACACTTTTCTTTCCTTTGTATCGAAACTATCCATCCTCTTAAATAAGAAATTTAATTCATCGATATTGCACTCTTTACCTTTTAGAACTTCATTGATATCTGGATCATAAACTACTTCTTCAATATAGCAGTTGGGAACAGTTGAATTTTCAAGCTCCAGCTGATTATATACCTTTGATATTTCATTTTCCTCATAAGGGAAATTAAACATAAATGACTCATCTTCTTTTCTGTCGATTCTTTTTAATCTAATTAGCATATCTCTCCTCCATCCTATCTTTTAATTGAAAACACATCTGCACCATACTTTGCAATTAATGATGCGTTGATTATTATCTTAAATCCAGTATCATCAATGAGTTCTCTATCTGCTATCTCGCTGATCTTTATATATTCTTTTCCTATCGATATAGTTTTTGCTGTTTGGTATAGGGCATAGCCTTCTGTACTGATTTGTCTAAGATGTATCTGTGAAAAATCAAATCCATTTAAGCAGACTGCATTCTCCGAGATATTCCACAGTACCTCATCAGCAGTAAGAAGAAATATTACTGCAAGGTAGCTTGGTGACCTTTCCCATATTTCAATATCTTGCATACAATGTAGTTGATAAAATCTTTCCTTGTGGTTATGATTTAAAAATAGTTCACCAGTAAATCTATTGCTAAGTAATTTTAATCTTTCTTTTAGAGAATAATTTTTTATTCTTCCAAAGCAATCTGTTATCAGATCTATATATTCAACTTCATCTGCCTCTAGTTTTTCTTTGAAACAAAAGCAGTCATTAGGTTTACCTCTGCTTTTAACATTTTTTACACAACCATTACAAATCTTAATACCTCCTTCACAATTAAAATGATTATTAATGACTATTCCACTTCTTCTTTGAGGGAAATTAGGTGCCAGCATCATCAGCTGCTCTACCCCTCCTAGTGATGTACCATACATGAAATATCTTGACATTGTTCTCAGTCCTTTCTTCTTACTTTTGAAATAAAAAAAGGCGAAGACTATCGATCATAAGTTGACCGAAGACTTCGCCTCTTTGGGTTTCTTTATTTAGTTTTAGTTTTAGATTTATATAAAACAAAAACACCAAGATTTTTATATCTCAGTGCTGTTGAAGTTTTTGCATGTTATTGTTAGTATAAAAGATATGACATTTTCTACTAATGGAATATAACCTAATACTTTGGTTAGAAATCAACTATTCTTTTCTGACAATCAAATAATTTGTGTTTTCACAATATTATATTAACATCAGGTAGACCTTTATTTTGATTTCGAATCTGTAAGACTTCAATCTAATCGCATTTGTTAAACCCCATAAATCAAGAGTAGCTACGTTTTTTTCAATTTTAGCCATTTGCACAATAATCATTTTATAGTTAAGCCTTTATCGATAGCTTCCTGAATAATCTTATGACAACAAACTCCCAAGGGATTGTATTCTTTACAATTAGGTTTTTTCATAGCTCCAGTTATCGAATTCACTTCTTTAACTGTCTTCACACCATGCTTAACCACAGCTTCTATTACTTGTTCTTCAGTGACTTTACTGCAATAACAAGAATACTTTGGATTTGCATCTTTCTTAAACCAAATAGGAACACTAACTTGGACTTTTAAGAATTTTATTCCATTATCAACGTTGTAGTAGGCAACATCACAGTCTTCATTCATACAAATCCTATAATTATCTCCCCAGACTGCCTTGCGGTTATCATCTGTCACCAAGTGTTCAACGGTTATCCTACTAACTGTTACTCCTTCATTATTACAGACAGGGCAACTCTCCTTTGTTTTATTTAAATTTTGTGTGGTGCATTCACAGCAACATTCATCAATAACTTTCAATTACATAACCTCCATATCTTTTAAACCATCTAATTCAAGGTCATATACCAACCAATTTTCATTTATAGTTTTAAATTTCTGCCCTTGTGCAGGCTTCCATTGTCTTAGGCCTTAATTTTCATTTGCCTTTAAAAAGTTTCATTTTGTAATTTATACCCCTTGATTGTCTCATCAATTATCGGTATCAAACAAGGGGGGTGAATAGGAAAAATAGTTTATAGATTCTTTACATTCAAAGCTCTAAAAGCATTTAATACTGCGATGATAGTTACACCTACATCTGCAAATATAGCTGCCCACATAGTAGTTATTCCAAAAGCACTCAAAATAAGAACAATTATTTTTATTCCAATTGCAAATACTATGTTTTGATGTGCAATTTTTAGTGTCTTTTTAGAAATCTTCATTGCAGTAGCAATTTTCGATGGCTCATCAGTCATAATTACAATATCAGCAGCTTCAATGGCCGCATCAGAACCTAAACCACCCATTGCTATTCCAATGTCTGCACGAGCTAATACAGGCGCATCATTGATTCCGTCACCAACAAAAGCAAGTTTACCTTTTGTAGATTTTTGCGAAAATAATTCTTCTAGTTTTTCAACTTTGTCTGCTGGCAACAGTTCTGCATAAACCTTATCAACACCAAGCTCTTTAGCAACCTTTGAACCAACACTTTTATTATCACCTGTCAACATAACTATTTGTTTAATATTAGCTGCCTTAAGTTCCTTGATTGCTTGTGCTGAATCTGGCTTTACCTCATCGGCAATTACAATGTAACCTATATATTTGTTATTAACAGCAACATGTACAGCAGTACCGATCAGCTCTCCCTTGAAATAAGGGATATCCATCATTTTCATAAGTTTGATATTTCCTGCCATAACCTTTTTGCCATCTACTGTTGCAATAACACCATGACCTGATATCTCTTCTACATCTGAAATACGTCCATTGTCTATTTCTTTGCCATATGCACGTTTCAGTGAAAGTGAAATCGGATGATTGGAATAGCTTTCCACATATGCAGTTAATTCTAGTAGCTCTTCTTTGGAAACTCCTTCTGGATGAATTTCCTGTACATTAAATACACCTTTCGTTAGTGTTCCAGTTTTATCAAAAACAACAATTTCAGTTTCTGCTAATGCCTCTAAATAGTTACTACCCTTGACTAAAATACCTTTTTTTGAGGCTCCACCTATTCCACCGAAGAAACTCAAAGGAATTGAAATAACTAAAGCACACGGACAGGATACCACAAGGAATGCTAGTGCTCTATATATCCAATCACTAAAAGTCGCCCCGTCTATAACAAGAGGCGGTATAATAGCTAGAAAAACTGCGATTATAACCACAACCGGTGTATAATATCTCGCAAACTTCGTAATAAATTGTTCTGAATTGGATTTTTTACTACTTGCATTTTCAACTAAATCAAGAATTTTACTTACAGTAGATTCTCCAAATTCCTTGGTAACCTCTGCTGTAATAACTCCATTAATGTTGATGCACCCACTTAGGATATCACTTCCAACTTCTACTTCACGAGGAATAGATTCGCCTGTTAGTGCCGATGTATCAATCATTGAACTTCCCTCAATTACCTTGCCATCAAGAGGAATTTTTTCTCCTGCTTTAATTACAATAATATCTCCAATTTGTACTTCATCTGGGTCAACTTTGACAAGTTCATCGCCTTTTTTAACATTTGCATAATCTGGTCGAATATCCATAAGGCTTGCAATTGACTTTCTCGACTTGCCAACTGCATAGCTTTGAAACAGTTCTCCAACTTGATAAAACAGCATAACTGCAACACCTTCAGGATACTCACCAATAAAAAATGCACCAATTGTTGCAATACTCATTAAAAAGTTTTCATCGAAAACTTGACCTTTAAAAATATTTTTTACAGCTCTTTTTACAACATCTCCACCTACAATAATGTAACTTATTATAAAGAGAGCAATCTGTAACCATTCATTATTAAAATTAATAATTGCTGCTGCAACTAACACGGCTGCACCAATTATTATTCGCCACAATCGTTTCTTCATTTTTGCATACCCCCTTATACCCTTTTCATAATAGTATCAGGTTCAATTTTTTTAACTATTTTTTCAGCCTCTGCTATTATTGTAGGCATTTTTTCATCCTCACCATCAATAACAAGTTTTGTGGTCATAAAGTTAACAGTAGCTTCTTTCACTCCATCAAGCTCATTAATAGCCTTTTCCATTTTTGCCGCGCAATTTGCACAATCTAAACCTTCAAGTATAAATTTCTTTTTCATTATTAAATCCTCCTAAATATTATTTGTAATTTTATTTTGAATACTACAAGTCTTTTTCAAATTTTCTTGAAGCATTGCTCATTTGATATGAAGACTTAAATATCTGCCCAAATATCTTCAAAAAATATTCTATTCTACCGCATTACTACTTCTCGTTGATATGAATTAGACCTTGGTCAAATATTTCTCTTACATGATCATCAACTAATGAATAATATACTACTTTGCCTTCTTTTCTGTTTTTCACTAAATTAGCTTGTTTTAAGACTCTCAGCTGATGGGAAATTGCTGATTGTGTCATGTTAAGTAATACAGCGATATCACAAACACACATTTCAGCTTCATGTAAAGCCCATAGTATCCTGATTCGTGTTGAATCTCCAAATACTTTAAATAATTCTGCTAGATCGTAAAGGCTTTCTTCTTGAGGCATTTTATCTCTAACTTGATTTACAATATCCTCATGAATTACATTGCAGTCACATCTTTCAATTAAATTAAATTTTTCAGTCATATTATCACCTCTTTTTTAAACATTTCGTATGAATACTTGAACAAGCATTCATACGTTGTGTATTTATTATATTATTATTTTTCTCATATGTCAATAGTTATATGAGCATTTATTCAAGTGTTTTTTAATAACTGAATTGAAACATCTAAAAACACCTGCTTACGATAATAGTACTATAAAAGGGTGCTTTCAATACAAACGTTTTTTGAAAAATAATTATTGTAGGTTCTAAAATAGTTTGAAATAAAATTTCAAAAAGAATAAAAAACTATAGTGGCAGCTGTTTCAAAACAACTACCACTACATTAGATTAGATTATATAAAATTCTTATCAACCCTGAGGATTATTTCTCCCTCTTTCTGAGCCATCAATTTTTCCACCTTTAGGGTGTCACAACTCAATTTACCCTATGTCATCTATAAATCACCCTAAAAATAGGGGTCAAAAAACGGTGTTTTTAGTCTCGTTTTTTGCTCCAAAATCACCCTCAAACCACTATATGTTGTGGTCAACTTCTACTTTTTGCCTTCTGAACCACAATACGTCATCAGAATTATACTCTCAACGTGCGGCGTCATCGGAAACATATCCACACACTGGACTTTTTCAACCTTGTAGCCGTTGTCAAGGAAAACCGGGAGGTCTTTTGACAGGGAGGTTGGTTTGCAGGAGATGTAGATGAAGGTTTGGGGTTTGTAGTCGATTATTTTTTGGATGGCTTTGGGATGGATTCCTTCGCGGGGAGGGTCCAGGACTATGATGTCAGGTTTGTCCCCGAGCTCATCTATTTTTTTGAGTACGTCTCCGGCGATGAAGGTGCAGTTGTTTAAATTGTTGAGCTTTGCATTTTCATTTGCTTTTTCTACTGCTTCTTCTACTATTTCTATGCCTGTTACTTTTTTGGCTGCAGGGGCCAGAATCTGGCCTATGGTTCCTGTGCCGGAATAGAGGTCAAATATGGTCTTGTCCTTTGTTGTTCCTATGAAGTCTCTCACTATGGAATAAAGCTTTTCAGCACCCGGGGAATTTGTCTGGAAGAAGGAAAACGACGAAATGCTGAATTTCAGTCCTAAGAGCTCTTCCACTATTCTGTCTTCGCCGTAGAGGATTCTCATTTCATCAGCCCTGGCTACGTCTGCCACTCCGTCGAATATGGAATGTGCAATGCATTTTATTGTTCCTCTTAAATTGAGGTTTAGAATCAAATCAACAAATTCTTTTTCATTTAACGTACTTTGGCTTGTTGTAATAAGATTTATTAAAATTTGTCCTGTTTTTTCGGTTTTTCTTACTAATAAGTATCTTAAAAAGCCAATATTAGTGCCTTTATGATAGTATGATTGACTATTTCCTTGGAAATAATCCAGAATCTGACATAGAATTTGTCGAAAATCTTCATCAACTATGGAACAGCCATATGTGTTTACTATGCTGTGGAAGCTGTTTCTTCTGTGCATTCCCAATGTGAGAGGTCCTTCCTTAACCTCGTCTCCGAAGGAAAACTCCATTTTATTTCTGTATTCGGTTTTTTTAGGGCTTGGCACAATTGGCAGAAACTCGTAGTCTTCTGTCAATATGCTGTCCAGAATTGATTTAACCTGTTTTGATTTAATTTCAAGCTGTTTTTCATACGGAACGCTTTGGTACGCGCAGCCTCCGCACAGGCTGAAATGCTCACAGCCAGGGTCGTGCTCGTATTCTGCGGGTTCTATAATCTCAATGACCTTTGCTTCAGCACTGTCTTTTCTTGACCTGCTTACGCGTGCTCTTACTTTCTGACCGGGTAATGCATTTTTTATTTTAACTTTTTTACCTTCATACACAGCAGTTCCAACATTGGGAAAATGCATGTCATCTATTGTTAGTTCAATTATATCGCTTCTTTTCATTTATGCTCCTTTTTACAATGGAATGTCAATTGAATCCAACCAGCAAACGGCTGCAGCCGGTGTTCCCTGAGACTGCTGGTTTATTGACCTTCCGCTGTTATATTTCTACTTCTTCGGGTGCTTCTGTTGTATCTTCTACCATAGAGGAGCCGTCTGCTCCAACTTCCTCAGCCAGCTTTTTAAGTTTCATCTTATAGTATTTGGCATGGCCTGTTGCCGCTATGCTCCCGTCTTCTAAAATTATTTCACCTGTTCCTTCGTATATGAGCCTTGTGTTCCGGGTTATTCTTGCCACAGCCTTTACCGGTTTATCAATAGGCACAGGTTTTTTAAATTTGACATTAAGCTCAACTGTCACTCCCCATGCATCAGGTTCTTCAACCATTATTGCCCTGCCTATTATTTCATCCAGAATCGCTGAAGTCACCCCTCCGTGCACTCTGTCAGGATAGCTTTGATGTGTCGGAGAAGGTTGTGAAATTGACATAAGCTCTTTATTTTCCAATTCATAAAATTTGGCTTTTAAGGATTCAGGGTTTTCCGTGCCGCAGATAAAACAATGCTTGTTTAAAAATTGTTTTCTTTGTACTTTATATTTCATAATATCACCTTTCCCTAAGAATTTTGCTTTGACATTCCCCGCTTGCCTGGAATGACAAAGAATGCACATTATCATATGCTTCAATTGCTTCCATATTTTAAACGACCGCCTGAGGCAGTCGTTTTGTTATAAGCTTATTAGTCTTTCTGTCATTTCTTTAATTGCCGAAATCACTTGTCTGCCGGGTCTGATATTTGAATAGTCGCCTGCATAATGTATCAGTCCGTAAGCCGGAAAGCTATACCCCGTCAATAAGTTTGCAGGGACAGAAACAATAGTCATTCCAAGGTGCTGACCAAATATGTTTATGGCATTAAGGCACATATCTCCTCCGCCTTCGGTAGTTCCGCAGGTAGTGTATGAAAATAATTTTTTACCCCAAAATCTTGCTTCTGACCAATATGGAGAAAATGAATCCATAAATGATTTCATAGCTCCTGATACATTTCCATAATATGTCGGCGAACCCATTATTATAATATCACTGTCCAAAAGGCTTTCAACCTTTGCTTCTTCAATACTCAATATTTCATTTTTATATTGACCTGCCACGGCAAATTGTTTTGCCAGTTCATCATAATCAGGGTCTTTTACTCTTAATATCTGTGTTTCTGCATTGTACCTTTTAAACTCATCATAGAATTCCTTTGCAATGATGTAGCTGTTTCCGCATACGCTGTGGAATACTATTGATACCTTTTTGCTCATTAATTTCTGCTCCTTACCTTACACCTGTTCAAATAGCTATCACTTTCATCTGCAAACAGACAGCTTAAATAATCCTCAACCTCCACGGCAGTTTCCATGTTCAGGGTTCCTTCTGCTATCTTTTCCATTTCACTCTTATTTAAATTTCTTATTATATATCTTGTATTTAGTATAGATGGTGAATTCATGCTGAATTCATCAAGCCCCATGCCCAGGAATATGGGAATCAGCTTCGGGTCTCCTGCTGCTTCACCGCACATTCCGCACCATATTCCGGCCCTATGTGCATTTTCGATGATTCCCTTTATTAATCTCAGCATTGCAGGGTGGTACTGGCTGTATAAATGCGACAGCCTTGAATTCATTCTGTCCACTGCAAGCGTGTACTGTATCAGGTCATTGGTTCCTATGCTGAAAAAGTCAACTTCCTTTGCCAATAAGTCAGATATTATCGCTGCCGAAGGTATCTCAATCATAATACCTACTTCTATATCACCGTTAAACGGAATTTCTTCCTTGACAAGCTCCTGCTTCGCTTCGTTCAATATGTTCTTTGCATCCCTAAGCTCCTTCATGGTGGAGATCATAGGAAACATAATTTTAACGTTGCCGTAAATGCTTGCTCTCAATATTGCCCTAAGCTGCGTCCTGAACACGTCAACGTTGCCAAGACATAGTCTTATAGCTCTGTAACCCAAAAAAGGATTCATTTCTTTTGGTATGTCAATATACGGAACATCCTTGTCACCGCCGATGTCCAGTGTCCTTATTATTACAGGTTTGCCCTCCATTTTTTGAAGGACTTCCTTGTATTCCTCAAATTGTTCATCTTCTGTTGGCTGACAGCTTCGGTTCATAAAAATGAACTCACTTCTGAAAAGCCCTATTCCCTCAGCATCATTTTCCAACACCATTCCGATATCCTTGGGAGTGCCGATATTAGCAGACAGATTTACTTTAAATCCATCCTTTGATATTGTAGGGAGTCCTATTTGTTTTTGCAGTTCGTTATTGATTTCTTCCAATCTTAATTTTTTCTGAGTGTAGTAGAACAGTTGTTTTTCATTAGGGTTTATTAAAACCTTTCCGGTCTTTCCATCACATATTACTGTGTCGTTATCCTTAATTTTCTGCGTTATATTTTCAAGTCCGACTACAGTTGGTATTCCCATTATTCTCGCAATTACCGCAGCATGGGACGTCTTTCCTCCCATTTCCGTAATCATTGCGGCTACCTTGCCCTTTTCAAGCTGCGCAGTATCTGAAGGAGTTAAGTCTTTGGCTACAATTATAGAATCTTTATCAAGCCTTGAATAATCCGCAGTCCTGATGCCAAGGAGAATTTTGACCGCTCTTGTCATTACATCTCTGATATCTTCCGATCTTTCTCTTAAATATTCATCCTCTATCTTTTCAAACATCTTTATGTACTGCATTGATACTTCATTTAAAGCGTATTCCGCATTTACATTTTCGTCTTTGATTTTTGACTCTACTTCTGAAATAAACGTATCATCTTCCAACATCATTTCATGAGATTTAAAAATCTGTGCTTCCTTTTCGCCGACTTCTTTAAGGGTTTTTAAATATAATTCGTTTAACTGGCTTTTTCCTAGTTCAATAGCATTTCTTAGTCTGTCTATTTCCTTTTCGGTGTCATCAACACAAACCTTATGTATATCCATTGATTTTTTTTCTATTACAAAAGCTTTACCTATCCCAATTCCCGGTGAAACACCTAAACCCTTCATATACTCACTACCTTTCAGCTAAATAATTACCACTTTTTTCTGAAATAATAATTATTTTGATAGATACTCTGTCCCCAATTTATAATATTATATTATGCAAAACAACCTATTGTCAATGAATAATATTGCAATTCCAACATCTTTTATGGTAATGTTTTCATTGTTGATTTTTTGCTGTTCATATTTATCGCATCAGCATTCCTCCTCTTTAATTTATTTTCCACATTCCGCTTACATAAATCCATAATGTACTCCATTCAGAGAAAAAAATGGCGTAATACATAAAAAATTGTCAAAAAAAATATATTTTTTACGCATTATGTGATATATAATAAATTATAACAGATTATACTTCACAGTAAAGGGAGAAGCTCATGAAAAATGTGCAGGTTAATAATTTAATATTCGGAGAATCAGGTGCTAAAATCTGCGTACCTGTTACCGGTACAGATGAAAAACAAATTTTAAGCGACATAGATAAACTGAAGGATGTTGATTTTGATTTAATAGAGCTAAGAATTGACTATTATGAACATGTGAGAGACCTCGACAATGTCTTGCTGCTGCTGAAAAATATACGCAAGACTTATCACAAGACGCTGCTTTTCACTTTCAGAACAAAAAAAGAAGGCGGAGTTTGTGAGCTGCCGGAAGAGGAATATTTCGCCCTGAACCGTATTGCTGCAGGCTGCGGATTGGTTGATATGATTGATATTGAGCTTTTCAGTTCTGAGGAAATGGTAAGTAATACAGTAGATTTCGCTCATAAAAAAAATGTGAAAGTCATAATGTCTAATCATGATTTCAACAAAACCCCCGCAAAGGAAGAAATAGTAAGCAGGCTTATGCGTATGCAGGATTACAATGCGGATATAACTAAAATAGCTGTAATGCCTAACTGCGAGGAAGATGTGCTGACCTTATTGTCTGCATCTCTGGAAATGAAAAAGGAGAAGGGAGACAGACCTTTTATAGCCATTTCAATGGGGCCGCTGGGTGCTGTGACGAGAATCACAGGTGAATTATCCGGTTCATGCCTTACCTTTGCGTCACTTAACAATTCTTCTGCACCGGGACAGATAAATGTAAGAAATGCAAGAGAGCTTTTAAAGCTTTTTAGTATTGAAAAATGAGGTGTTCTGCACAGAAAATAAATCAGCATTAAAAAAACGGTACAGGCTTAATGTTCCCCCAATGTTAGATTTTGGTCCAACTTGTGGAGTCGGTTCATATCTGTACCGTTTTTGATTTTACATTTATGTCAGCATCATATAATGCTCGTCAGTTGTACTTATATAATAATTTATCTGCGTTCCAATTTCATTCCTGTGTCTATGCCGTTCAGGTTTTGGATTTCCATAGTATCATCCGAAGCCTTTTCTATTGTATCTGCCAGAGTTTCGCTCTTGATGAAATCTTCAAATTCATTTACGGCCCTGTCAATTTCTTCAGAACCGTTATAGAATATATTAATTCTGTCCATCATTTCATATCCGTTGTTCTTTCTCATCTGCTGAACCTTTGATATGAATTCACGTGCATATCCTTCATTAATCAAGTCTTCTGTCAGGTTTGTATCTATGATTGTAAACAGGTTATTTCCTGTTGAAACATCATAGCCTTCTTTTGCAGAGATGCGGATATCAAGTATTTCTTCGTTAAGCTCCACAGTCTGGTCATTTACGGTAAATTCACATTTTTCTCCTGACTGAACCTTGCTGATTATTTCTATGGAGTCAGCTTCAGCCAGTGCGGCTGCAAATGCCTTTACATTGCTTCCGAGCATCGGGCCTGCAACCTTGAAATTCGGTTTCAGTGAGAAGTCCATGAATTCATTCAGGTCATGCTCAAACACAACCTCCTTCACATTCAATTCCTCCTTGATCAATGGAACCAAATCTTCTATAAGCGACTGATATTTTCCGTCAATGTGAATTCTTCTTATCGGCTGTCTTACCTTTATCTTAGCATTTTCTCTTGAAGCTCTTCCCAGCTTAACAAGGTCTTTTACAAGGTCCATTCTCTTTTCAACATTTTCGTCGATTAATTCTTCATGAACCTCCGGATAGTAGCTTAAATGAACTGAAACCTCTCCTGTTAAGTTTCTGTATATCTCTTCCGACAGATAAGGAGCAAACGGAGCTGTCAGCTGTGCTACGCCGACCAGTATTTCATATGTTGTGTTGTAAACAGCTTTTTTATCCTCTGTAAGCTCGGTTACCCAGAATCTCCTTCTTGAACGTCTGATGTACCAGTTGGATAAATCTTCATTTACAAATTCCTGTATTGCTCTTACAGTCTTATTGTGGTCATAAGCATTCATGCTTTCTCTCACATATTTAACCAGATTGTTGAATTTAGAGATTATCCATCTGTCCAGTTCCGGTCTGTCCTTGTATTCAACGAAGAATTCGTCAGGGTCTATTGAATCTGTGTTGGCATACAAAGCAAAGAATGTATAAACATTTTTAATTGTTCCAAAATACTTGCTTAATACTTCTTTTAAACCGTCTTCATCAAATCTTGTAGGAGACCATGCAGGAGATACATACAGCAGGTACCATCTCAATGCGTCGGCACCGTATCTGTCAAACAAGTCAAAGGGGTCAACGGTGTTGCCTCTGGATTTGGACATCTTCTTGCCGTATTTGTCAAGAATCAAGTCATTTACCAGCACTCTTTTGTACGGTGATTTTCCCATAACAAATGTTGAGATTGCTATCAATGAATAGAACCATCCTCTGGTCTGGTCAATTCCTTCACATATGAAATCCGCAGGAAACAGCTCATCAAAGTTTTCCTTGTTTTCAAACGGATAGTGCCATTGAGCATAAGGCATTGCACCGGAATCAAACCAGCAGTCAATAACGTCCTTAACTCTTGTCATATGCTTTCCGCATTCAGGACATACAATATGAACATCATCAACATACGGTCTGTGAAGCTCGATTGTTTTTTCATCTATTTTTTCAACAGCTTTTTCAGCTAATTCTTTTCTTGAACCTATGCTTTCCACATGACCGCATTCACATCTCCATAATGGCAGAGGGGTTCCCCAGTAACGGCTTCTTGAAATTGCCCAGTCATTTAAGTTCTCCAGCCAGTTTCCGAATCTTTTTTCACCTACAAATTCAGGATACCATTCAACAGAATTATTGTTTTCTATTAATTCATCCTTTAATTTGGTCATTTGAATGTACCAGCTGGGTCTTGCATAGTACAGCAGCGGTGTGTGGCATCTCCAGCAGTGAGGATAGTTGTGGAGAACCTGTTCTTTTTTGTACAGCTTGTTATTTTCCTTCAGCCACTTCAATATGGACTGGTCCGCATCCATTACGAACATTTCTGACCAGGGGGTTCCTCTGAATCTTCCGGTATCATCAACAGGGTTAAGAACAGGAAGCTTGTATCTGGCACCTGTGTTATAGTCATCTTCACCAAATGCAGGAGCTGTATGAACTATACCTGTACCGTCTTCAGTAGTAACATAATCAGCACATGTTATGAAGAATGCTTTTTTACCTGCAGGAACCTCAACGTAAGGCATAAGCTGTTCATATTCCATAAATTCAAGATCCTTGCCCTTCATTTCCTCAAGAATTTCATATTCTTCCGAAACAACTTTATCCACCAGGGGTTTAGAAATGTAGTATACTTCACCCTTTACATCTTCTTTATCTTTTGTTCTGATTTTTACATACTCAACATCAGGATGTACTGTCAATGCAACATTTGACAACAATGTCCAGGGAGTTGTGGTCCATGCAAGAAAATATTCATCTGCATCTTTTTTCTTGAATTTTGCATATGCGGTCATTGTTTTTATTTCTTCATAGCCTTGTGCAACCTCGTGGGATGCAAGACCTGTTCCGCATCTTGGACAGTATGGAAGAATCTTATGCCCCTCATACATCAGTCCTTCCTTGAAAAGCTTATCAAGTATCCACCACTCAGACTCGATATAGTCATTTTTAAGTGTGATGTACGGGTTATCCAAGTCAATCAAATAAGCCATTCTTTCAGTCATATCACGCCACAAGGCCTCATAGGTAAACACTGAATGTCTGCACTTTTCGTTGAAATTATCTATTCCGTATTTTTCAATATCTGTCTTGTCCTTTAATCCCAGCTGTTTTTCAACTTCAATTTCGACAGGAAGACCGTGTGTATCCCAGCCTGCTTTTCTGTTAACCTGGTAGCCCTCCATTGTTTTGAATCTGCATACGGAATCCTTTAAGGTTCTCGCAATAACATGGTGAATTCCGGGCTTGCCGTTGGCTGTAGGCGGTCCTTCATAAAATATAAATGGTGTTTTATCTTTTCTTGTTTCAACGCTTTGCTTGAGCAAGTCAATTTCTTTCCAATATTCTGATATTTCATGCTCATTTTGTTTATAATCCGCTTTAGAGATATCTTTAAATTGTTTCATTTTTTCCTCCTGTATTTTATTTATATTAATTCCAGTGTGGGCTGCAGCTCCATGAATTATTCCGCACATAGCAAAGTCCCATGCCTTACGACATGGGACGAAATCCGCGGTACCACCCAAATTACATATAAATACACTAAATATATGTCACTCAAAAATTTAACGCATTTATACGTAATTTCTTACTGTAGGTTTCAGAAATTAAACTCATGGATGATTTTCAGCACACCCGGAATTATAATCTCCCACCAAATGATTATATCTCTTTGAGACCTGCATGCGCCTACTGTTCCAATCACTGTCATTTATAATTATTTTATTTCTGTATAATGATATATTAAATTGAAAACAAAGTCAAGGAATAAATTGATTTTTTGAAGAAACAATACTAAATGATGTGATTTAAAAAACATTTATGAAAGAGGCGCATATGGAATATCCAAGACGTTCATACTGGCATGAATCTGCCGATAATAAAATTGAAGCTGCAAAAAATAATAAAGAAGATTTAAATGATAAAAAATTTGATGTTCTCATAATAGGGTCCGGACTTACGGGATTGACCACTGCATACCTGTTGAAGGATATAGGATATAAAATAGGGATAATAGAAGGAACAACAACGGGATACGGTGTGTCGGGCTATACCACGGCAAAAATAACAGTACAGCACGGTGCTTTTTATGACTACTTAATTGACAGCTTCAGCCTTGATGAAGCAAGACAATATTTAAAGGCAAACGAGGAAGGCTCAAGGCTTATTAAAAAAATCATTGATGAAAATAACATACAATGCGACTATAAGGAACAGACCTCATATGTATACGCTTCTGATGAAGCTGAGCTGAAACAGATAAAAAAGGAGCTTGAAGCATATAAAAAGCTGGATATAGACGGATTTTACACTGAGGAGCTTCCGCTGCCCAATAATGTGATGGGAGCAATTGGAGTAAAAAATCAGGGACAGTTCAATCCGCTGAAATATCTGTACAGCCTGTACAACATTGTCAGCAATTCCGAATCATGTGAAATCTATGAAAGCATAAGGGCTTTAAATATTGAGCCTCACAACGGACATATTGATGTGAATACGGAATCAGGTACGATACATGCAGACAAGGTTGTTGTAGCCTCTCACTACCCCTTTGATGACAGCTTAGGATTATATTTTCTCAGGCTATATCAGGAAAAATCCTACGTCATAGCTGCAAGAACAACCGAAGATCCCTTTGAGGGAATGTACATAAATATTAAGGAACCTGTTTATTCTATGAGGTATCATTATTCTGACAAAGAAAGACTGCTGATTCTTGCAGGCGGCAGCCATCGTTCGGGAGAAAAGGATAACGAGGAGGACTCCTATAAGGAGCTGGAGGATTTTTTAAACAAAAATTTCAAAGGCGCTGAAATAGTATCGAAATGGTCAACGCAGGACTGCATAACCTATGATAAAATTCCGTACATAGGACTTTATTCAAAAAGCATTGACAATTTATATGTTGCAACGGGATTCAAGAAGTGGGGAATGACCCATTCTGCTGCTGCGGCAATAATCCTGAGAAATAAAATACTTAATATTGATGATGATTTTTCAGAGGTTTTCAATCCCTCGCGGTTCACTCCGACACAGTCGGCAAAGGAGTTTTTGTCATCAGCTAAAAGCATTGTGACAGGATTTTTAAAGAGAGTTGCTCCTGTTCCTGAAGAACTGCTGGAAGTTGAAGCCGGAGAGGGAAAAATAATAAACTACAACGGAAGAAAAATAGGTGTTTATAAGAATGAAAACAATGATTATTTCTGCATCAACCCGGTGTGTGCGCATTTAAAATGCTCCCTGTCCTTCAATGAAGCGGAAAAAACATGGGACTGTCCTTGCCACGGCTCAAGATATGACATAAGAGGCAGCATCCTGGAAGGTCCTGCCGTAAAGCCGCTCGATAAAATAAGTGTGAAGAAATAAAACCTGATTTCAGGTTTTATTTCTTGCCGATTATTCCTGTCCTTATCATAAATACCTCCTCATGCACTGATGTATTTATTTTATTTCAATACTTTACAATAAATATCAAGCAGATTATCTTTCGTGGTACAGAAAAAATATCAAGCTGTAAAATCTTTCTGTGTTGGAATCTTCATTTTTATCATTGTATTTCTGGGCAAAGCTTTTATATTTTATTGGCCTCCTGCAATGGGAAGTGTGAGGTAGGATGTTTCTACAGGATTGTAAGAAAAGTAATATACGGATTCACATATCCACGTTGCTGCCATAAATGCATATTCCAAATCCTTTTCCATAGCAGCCGGATTGTCCGAATATTCTTTACGCAATTCTTTTATAATGGAGGATATATTCTGCTTTACTGCCTTTATTTCCGGTCTTTTATTAAATTTGAAGAAGTTTTTAAGAAGTACAAAATGCAGTTTCAGCTCATATATGAAATGTTCTCTAAATTTATGAAACAATTCATCGTCTAAATGATATTGGCAGAAAAAATCGCATACATAATGGCAGATTTCTCCCAATTCAAGTGAAAATTCGTGTAAGGGCATCCTTTCATTCATTAATTTCTCAGCGTTTCCGCAGACAATAAGGAAATAATTTTCTAATGTATGCGGATTTCTCAATAATTTATGTGTCAAATCGGGTTTCATATTTCCATAAACAAAAGCTTTTCTGTCCAAGTTCATAATATTACTTAAGTTGTTATAAAGTATTTTTGACATGGCTATATGTGTTGCAAGATTCATTATGCATCCTACCTTCCACTAATCTTTAATATACCATAGCTTCTATTTTTAATAATCTCTTCAACATTTAGTGATCTTTGTGTTAATTGTATGTAAAATTATTTTTTATTTATTAATCAGAAGTGAACATGTGAATACATAAAAAAACACTACAAAAATTTACTTACTCTATATTGTTTAAATAAATTTGAATTATATTATATTGTCAATGAAGCAAATAAATTTTAGAGGTGACATTATGAGTAACAGCTGTTTAAATTGCACTGAAAGAAAATTGTTTTGCCATGATAAGTGTGAAAAATATGCAAAATTCAAATATGAAAGACAATTAATAAATAAAAAACACAGGGAGTTTTTAGAAGGCTGGGGATATGACGGATGCCTGGTATCTAAAAAAAGAAAGTATTTCTCAATATAATAAGACCATACGCTTTTTTTCAGGTATTTGCTGTATAACAGCACAAATCCGGCAGTTACATGGCTGCCGGATAAAATTTATATTTCCATTCCGTAAATTTCATACACATCGTCGGTGTAGCTACCATCCTCGCCGTAAATATACAGCGGCGGATCGAATTTCAGTTCAGGGTTTCCGTTTTTGGAGGCTCTGATTAAAACCATATTTGGTTTTGCAGCCGCTCTGGGATGCACAAAACGAATCTGCTTCGGCTCCAGCCGGTATTTTCTCAGCAGGCACATTATATCGGCAAGCCTGTCAGGACGGTGTACCATGTAAAACCTGCCATACTGCTTCAAAAGGGCTGCTGCTGTTTTTATAACATCCTCCAGTGAGCATTTGATTTCATGTCTTGATATTGCTTTTTTATCGGAAGGATTGATAATTCCGCTGTTGTTAAGCTTGTAGGGTGGATTTGAAATCACGGCATCAAATGAGCCGGGTTCCAGATAATTTAATGCTTCCTTTAAATCTACGTTAAGTATTTCTATCTTATCCTGCAAATCATTGAGTGCAACGCTGCGCTCCGCCATTTCTGCAACTTCTTCCTGTATTTCTAAAGCATAAGCCTTTGAATAATTTCTTTTGCCGCTCAGAAGAATTGGTATAATACCTGTACCTGTGCCTAAATCAACTATCCTGGAATTATTTTTTATATCGCAGTAATTTGTTAACAAGACAGCATCCATACCAAAGCAGAACCATTTTTTGTTTTGAATGATTCTCAAGCCATTACACTGCAAATCTTCAATTTTTTCGTTCTCTCTCAATTCCACATCCATAAAAACCTCCCATACGTCTCACACAAATGCGCTTTCTATAAGCTTTCTGGTATATTCCTCCTTCGGATGGAGAAGCACATCTTTAGCAGCTCCTGTCTCAACCACATTGCCCTTGCTCATTACCAGTATTGTATCCGACATATAGTTCACAACGCCTATGTCGTGTGATATAAATATATAGGAAATTTTAAGCTCCTTCTGCAGCTCCTTCAAAAGGTTTAATATCTGTGCCTGAATAGAAACATCCAGTGCAGAAACAGGTTCGTCGCAGATTACAACCTTTGGATTTACAACCAGCGCTCTTGCGATTGCCGCTCTCTGGCACTGTCCGCCGCTTATTTCAGAGGGATACCTGCTTCCTGTATTTTTATCCAGCCCCACTCTGGTCAGAATATCAGAAACAGCCTTTTGTGCTTCCTTCTTATTTTTAGCAATATTTAATGATAACAGAGGGAATGAAATATTATCTGCAACTGTATAATTGGGGTCCATTGAGCCCTTCGGGTCCTGGAATATGAACTGCACATTACGCCTGTATTCTCCATATTCCTCGCCTGACATTTCAGCTGTGTTTTTTCCGTAATAAAGTACACTGCCGAACGTGGGCTTCTGAAGTCCGCCTGCAATCTCTCCTGTTGTTGATTTGCCGCTTCCGGATTCTCCCACAATGCCAAGAGTCATTCCTTCGGTTACCTCAAAGGAGGAATTCTTGACAGCAGCAATCTTTTCCTGAGTTTTTCCTGTTAAAAAATGCTTTTTAACCACATATTCTTTTCTTATATTCTTAACTGCAATAACAGTATTTATCTCGTTATTCATAATATCCTCTATTTCAAATTACACTTGTAATAATGAGAATTGTTTTCATGCTCTTCCACGTATTTTGAGCATATTTCCATTGCATATGGGCATCGCTTTATAAACAGACATCCCTCGGTGTCTCTTCCCGAATCCTGGACATATCCCGGTATTTCCGGCAGAGGCTCGTTCTTTTTTATTTTAAGGGAGGGTATTATTTTAATAAGAAGCTGGGTATATGGGTGTTTTGGATTGCTGAACAATTCCTCCGTATTCCCCGATTCTACAATCTGCCCTGCATACATAACCGCAAGTCTGCTGCTGTAATGCCTTATTAATCCTAGGTCATGAGATATCAAAAGTATTGAAATACCCATTTCCTTGTTTATTTCTCCGAACAATTCCATTACCTGCCTTTGGACTGTTGAATCCAGTGCGGTTGTCGGCTCATCCGCAATAATGAGCTTCGGGTCATTCATGAGAGCCATTGCAATGTTTACTCTCTGCCGCATGCCTCCGCTGAGCTGCCACGGATAAAGGTTCAGAATATCTTCCGGGATATCAAACCCCACCTTGCTTAAAAGCATTGAAGCTTTATGCAAAGCTTCACTCTTGCTTTTTTTCATATGATAAATATATCCGTCGCCTATCTGATTCTTTATTTTAATCATAGGGTGCAGGTAATAAACAGTGTTTTGAGGTATATATCCCACATTGCTGCCAACATGCTCTCTTCTCTCATTCTTTGAGATTGTCAGCAGGTCCCTTCCTGCCGTCTGAATTTCGTCAGCGGCAAGCTTAAGGTTATCAGGCAGAAGGTTTATAATTGATTTAGCTGTCAGTGTCTTTCCTGAGCCTGATTCTCCCACCAGGCCGAACACCTCTCCCTTTCCCACGGTCATGGATACCTTGCTCACAAGGGTGTTATCTCTGTCCTTTATATTGAGGTTCCTTAAAATTACAGTCTCATTCATTGCGGGACCTCCTGCTGATTAAAATATCGTTTAGACCGTCTCCTATGAGATTAAATCCCAGCACAGTGATTATGATTGCAATTCCGGGGGCCACAGCCAGATACGGGTATATGAGAAAAAACTGTCTTGACTCGCTGAGCATAAGGCCCCAGCTGGCATATGGAGGCTGAATCCCGAGCCCCAGAAATGAAAGTGATGTTTCAATCATAACAGCCGAGCCTATGGAAGAGCTGTATTGAGTAATCAATCTTGGGAGCATGGCAGGAATAAAGTGTCTCATAAATATTTGAAAATCAGAGCTTCCATAGCTTTTTGCAGCCTTGATATACAAAAGATTTTCAGTATCTAAAATCATTGAATACACAAGTCTTGAAAATACGGGAATCATAAAAATACTTATGGCTATGATAGTGCCTTTCATTCCTCTTCCCACAACCGTGACAAGCATCAGCGCAAGAAGAATCCCGGGAAAGGACATTAATCCGTCCATTATTCGCATTATTACGGCACCTGCAAGCTTCTTGAACATTGCAGCAAGAGCTCCCAGGATAATTCCCGCGGCAGTGCCGAGAGTCACGGAGCCGATTCCCACCAGCAGCACGTTTCTTGAACCGTACATGATTCTTGAAAGTATATCTCGTCCAAAGTTATCCGTCCCCAAGATATGCTCCGAGCTGAAATCATATTTTAAAAAACGTTGTGAAATACTCATTTCATTAGGCCCATAAGGCATGTATACAAATGACAGCACCCACACTGCCAATATTATCATCACAAGTATTATTCCAAGGCTCAGACTCAGGTTCTTTTTCATTTATTCTCCTCGCTCAACGGATTTTATTCTGGGGTTTATGAGCATAATCAGCATGTCGACAGCTAATGAAATAAATATTACCGTTGAGGTAATAAACATTACAAGCCCTTGCAGCAAAACAATATCCCTGTGCTCAACAGCCGTAAGAACCAGCCTTCCTACTCCCGGAAGCGCAAATATTGTTTCAACTACCACAGTTCCTCCGGCAAGCTTTGCAAACTGCATCCCTATTATTGTAATTGGAGCAATCAAAGCACCTCTCAGAGCATACTTCATGTAGATTTTCCCTGAGCTCAATCCTTTAATCTTCGCCATATCCATGTAATCCTGCTTTAAGGAATCCAGCATGGAGCTTCTTATAATACGTAGAAGAGTGCCTATTTCACCTATGGCAAGAACAATTGACGGCAGCGTTATGCTTTTTATGAATCCTGCGGGACTGCTGCTCATGGGAACAAAGCCGGATACAGGAAATATTTTAAGTTTCAGTCCGAAATAAACAATAAAAACCATCCCTATCCAAAAGGAAGGAATGGCTGTTCCAAGCTGCACGATGCTTCTTGAAAAATAATCTATAAAACGGTCTTTTTTAACCGCAGACAAAATTCCCAGCAGAAATGCAAAGAATGCGGCAATTGTCATTGCAAATACAGAAATTGATAATGTAACAGGCAGAGCTTTAACTATTAATGTTTTAACCGATTCACCGTATACATAGGATGTTCCCATATCAAGCTTCAGCAAGTCCGCCGCCCAGTCCATATACTGGCGGTAAATTGGTTTATCAAGCCCCATGGCAGAATTAAGGTCCTTAATCATATCAGGTGTGGCGTCAGTTCCGAGTATCAATTGGGCAGGGTCCCCCGGTATTATCATAAGAACAAAAAATGTTATTACTGAAACGGCAAACAGTACAACTATTGAACTTTTAACTCTGTTTATTACATATCTTAACATATTTCACCCTTGTATATTATTCAGTAAAATATACTTCCTTAAAATCATAGAAATCTATGGGGAATATCTCCATTCCTTTTACATTTTTCTGCAAAGCAAGCATTGTTCTCGGTGTCTGCAGATAAATGGCAGGCAGCTTGTTTGCCAGAATAATTTGTATTTCCTTATATATTTCTTTTCTCTTGTCCCCATCAAGCTCCTGCTTGACTCTGTCCAGCAGCTCATCAACCTCACCTGTTTTCAAGCTTATATAATCGTTGCTGTCTGAGTAGTATCTTGATAAAAACGCATATGAATCAAGTCTTCCCGTATGGCCCACAACTGTGGTTTCAAAGTTCTTGGCTCCGTAAACATCGCTGAGCCACGTTCCCCATTCAACAAGCTCTATATCAACCTTAATACCTATTTTGCTCAATTGATCCGCAATTACCTGACCTGCGTCAACATGCATCTGATAGGGTTTTGGAAGAGCCATTTTTATTGTAAACCCATTTTCATATCCTGCTTCTTTTAAAAGCTCCTTTGCTTTTTCAGGGTTATATTCAATAATATCATTTGTATCATAATAATCCGGTGATGTAGGCGGCAGATGTGAACCTATTGGATCTCCATACCCAAACATGGAAGCATCTATGACTTCCCTCTTGTTTATAGCCATCGCCATGGCCTTTCTCACCTTTTCATTTGAAAGAATTTCATTGTCTGTATTTAAAGACATAATTTGAACAGCATTCATAGGCTCGGAAATTACCTGATAATCAGAATTTCCTTCAACCATTGTAACCTGATCACCTGTCAGAGGAATTATATCCAAGTCTCCCACCTGGAAGCCTGCCATCATTGATGTTGCATCAGGAATAAGAACCAGTGTCACTGTTTCAAGCTCTGCCTTGTCTCCGTAATAATTGTCGTTTCTCTGAAGAACAATTTTCTGCTGAGGAGTCCATTCCTTCAGTGTGAATGCTCCTGTTCCCACAGGATTGGTTTTTAAGTTTTCCGCTGCTTCTTCAGGAACAACGGCAGCCCACGGATATGCGAAATTTTCCAGAAGATTAACGTCCAAAGTCGCAGTTGTGAATTTTATTGTATAATCATCCAAAACTTCTATTCCCGTAATATTCTCATAGTCTCTTGCTCTTGGGCTTTCAGCATCCTTGAGTCTCTTAAATGAAAATTCAACATCCTTTGCAGTCATTTGTCTACCGTTGTGAAATTTAACATCATCTCTTAAATTAAATGTGATATCCATTCCGTTTTCGGATATCTTCCAGTCCTTTGCAAGTCTTGGCACTATTTCCCAGCCTGATGTTACGCCGACCAGGGTATCATAAATGTTATTTGTAACCGTAAATGTGGAAGCTGCAGCAGTTCTGTGAGGATCAAGACCTTCAGGCTCAGTTGTGTAGCCCATTGTCAGAGTGGTCTTGGCAGAAGCCACATTGTCATCAGGAGTATTTTCCGAGTTTTTTTTCTGGCATGCTGTCATTGAAAATATAGTTAAAACAGCAATAATAAGTAATAGTAATTTAGAATTTTTCATTATGTTTTATCCTTTCAGTTAATAAAATTTTATAAAAATATCTTTTACTGAACATTTATAATAATATTCTTCCTGTTTTCAATCTTTATAATCAAATCATTCTCGTATCTGTAATAAATTTTGAAAACAAATATTATTGTAAACCCTTTTATGTTTAACACATTTTTATTCCAATGTCAATAGAAAAAACAGCTGTAACGCTGATTTACACCGTACACGGCATATGTCCTGCGCGGCAACAACGGATATATCAGTCTCTGAATGCTAATCTATTGCAAATCAGCTGCTAAAATGGTATTATTATATAAATATCGTATAAGAGGTGTGCCATGTATGAGATGCGACAAAAACAAAGGGATGAAATGAAACAGAAAAAATGGTTTTACTACGCCTTATTGGCAGCAGCCATATTTATTTTTTCCCAGTCAGCTGCAATAATAAAAACAAATATGGAGTATTCTCTGCCCTTAATAATTATAAGCTTTATTCTTCATTCAACAAGTGCAGGTAAATTAACTGAGAGAATTTTTAAAATCGAGGCTTCAACCGCAGCAAACATTTCAATGCTTGCCGCTCTTACAGTCATAACGGTCGTTTGCTATTTCCATCCGCTGCATTTATTGTATATTGTGCTGCTTGATTTTGTATCAATTGCAATTTATGTTGGTGCTGCCGCAGTCTGCCGCAAATTTAAAACAGGAGAAAAGTAATATAATGCTAAAAAAATTTATTTCATATTATAAACCAAAAAAAATAAAAAGAATATTCATACTTGATATGATTTGTGCCTTTATAATAGCCGTGTGCGACTTGTTTTATCCAATGATAACAAGAAATATAATCAATATCTACGTTCCCAACCAGCAAATGAATTTAATGATAACATGGCTGGTTATTCTGGGGTTTATATATCTTCTCAAGGTAGGATTGAACTATTACATAACATATTACGGCCATATTATGGGTGTATTCATGCAGGCAAACATGAGAAGAGATATGTTTGAGCATCTGCAGGACTTGCCTTTTGTGTTTTTTGACGAAAACAAAACAGGCACGTTGTCATCAAGAATCATTAACGACCTTATGGAGGTTTCAGAGCTTGCCCATCACGGTCCCGAGGATTTATTCATATCCTTGATTATGCTGATTGGTTCCTTCATTGCTTTAAGCATGATTAATCTCCCTCTTACATTGATTGTTTTTTCAGTTGTGCCTTTCCTGGTTTGGTTTGCAATGAAGCTCAGAATTAAAATGTCTGATTCCTTCATGGAAACAAGAGAAACCATAGGAGAAGTCAATGCAACCATTGAAAACAGCATTTCAGGAATAAGAGTTTCCAAGGCCTTCAGCAACAAGGAAAGCGAAATTCAGAAATTCGAGCAATACAACAATAAGTTTCAGCGCGCGAGAAGCAAGGCATACAAGGTTATGGCAGAGTTCAACGTAGGTTCTTCATTTATCATGGACTTTCTGAACATACTTGTTTTAAGCGCCGGAGGTATTTTCTTCTTCAAGGGATACATAAACTTCGGTGATTTTGCGGCATTTATATTGTATATAGGTAATTTCCTGAATCCAATAAGAAAGCTTGTAAACTTTGTAGAACAGTATCAGTCAGGAATTTCAGGCTTCAAAAGATATACTGAAATTATGGAAGCAGAGGTTGAAACCGATGAGCCTGATGCAAAAGATATTGAAACAGTAAACGGAGAAATAAGATTTGATGATGTTTCCTTCTCCTATGATGACAGCAAGGAAATCCTGAAGGACATTACATTTAACATTGAGGCAGGCA
Organism: Sedimentibacter sp.; assembly: GCA_032059885.1. Classification (GTDB taxonomy): domain Bacteria; phylum Bacillota; class Clostridia; order Tissierellales; family Sedimentibacteraceae; genus Sedimentibacter. The sequence continues at coordinate 8,015 of DAMBZP010000023.1, read as the reverse complement.
GGACAGTGGCATTTGTAGGGCCCTCCGGAGGAGGAAAAACCACACTCTGCCATTTGATTCCCCGTTTTTATGAAACAGAGGAAGGCAATATTTTTATAGACGAAATAAACATCAAGGATTTTACAAGAAGGTCTCTGAGAAAAAATATAGGTATTGTACAGCAGGATGTATTTTTATTTACGGGAACCATTGCAGACAATATTCAGTGCGGAAAATTTGACGCAACCGAGGAAGAGGTCATCAAAGCCGCTAAAATGGCAAACATCCATGATTTTATAATGTCTCTGCCTGAAGGCTACAACACATACGTTGGTGAAAGAGGCGTTAAGCTTTCAGGAGGTCAGAAGCAGAGAATTTCCATCGCCAGAGTATTTTTGAAAAATCCGCCCATACTGGTATTGGATGAAGCCACCTCTGCGCTTGACAACGCCACTGAATTAATGATTCAGAATTCACTGGAAGAATTATCAAAGGGAAGAACTACCGTTGTTGTGGCACACAGGCTGTCAACTATTAAAAATGCGGATGAAATAATAGTCATAACGGACAAGGGCATACAGGAAAGAGGCCGTCACGAAGAGCTTCTAAGCATGGACGGCATATATGCCGAATTGTACAATTCACAGTTTAAAAGCTTAATGTAGGTGAGAATATGAAAGTTACAGTAATAGGGCACTGGGGAGGCTTTCCCCGTGCCGGTGAAGCAACATCAGGCTACTTAATAAAACATAACAATTACAAACTTCTTCTGGAATGCGGCAGCGGTGTAGTCAGCTCAGTTCAGAAAACAACAGACCTTGGAAAGCTTGATGCCGTATTAATTACACATTATCACTACGACCACTGCTGCGACATTGGACCGCTGCAATATGCGAGACAAATAAAAACACAGCTTGGGGAAATAAACAAAGCTCTTCCAATCTATGCACCAAAGGGAGAATTTTTCAGCCTCCTGAAATGGGAGGACTATACATACGGCGAAAGCTTTGACGAGGCAAGTGTATTAAATTTAGGTCCTTTTGAAATAAGCTTCATAAAAAATATTCATCCTGTGGAAGCATACAGTGTGAAAATAAAATGTGACGGCAGAATACTTTCATTCACCTCCGACACATCTTATTTCGACGGACTTCCGGAATTTTTTTACGGTTCAGACCTGCTGATTTCCGAATGCAGCTTCTATGCGGACATGGACGGCTCCAAGGCAGGGCATCTGAACAGTGCCCAGGCCGGATTGCTTGCGGAAAATGCCAAAGTAAAAAAACTTTTGCTGACCCACCTGCCTCACTTTGGCAGTCACAGTGATTTATTGATTCAGGCCAAAGAGCATTACAGCGGTGAAATTTCTCTGGCATCATATCTTTTAGAACTGAATATTGATTAATATTGATAAATGGAATTGCCGACCAGCGATTCCATTTTTTAACGGCAAATAAAAAGGACTTATTCAATTAAATAAATCCTCTTATTTTTCAATTATTATCTGTTCTATCTAGTAACCGCATAGATGTAGTGTCTCCAAACCTTAACCCACTGGTCAAGTCTGTAATATTTGCGGACCTCGGCATTTGAGTCGGCTGCAGGGTCATTCACGACAACATATTCAATTCCGTCATTGATGTCAAAGCCTGCAACAACCATCAAGTGACCAGATGCAAAGGATGAAATAGCACCATCCAGGTCTTCCTTTTTCTGCATACACACAGATGCAACAACAGGTATTCCTCTTGCTATAAAGTTCTTTACAGGATTTATGGATTTGCACTTCTTTGTATATGCCCTCATTCCCTGTTCTCCTGCAAATGCAACATTTTGAGGCCAATTGCCGTATGCTTCGTTTCCCGTATCGAAGGTTCCCCTTGCAACCTGGTTTAAATCAACATTTTTTCCGTGATATTTCAAGGCCATTGTAAGAGATGTCGGGCTGCATATGACGTGAGCATCCTTGTGACCGCTTGCAAGCTGTGATATAAACGGAACATTTTCAAGTATTCTCAGATAGTTTCCTTCCACAGGTTCATCTTCCCCCGCATCCGTTGAAAACGCCACCAGCTTGAGTTTCGGGTTCTTTCCTCTCAGCAAAACCTTAATTTGTACGGCATCGCCAAATTTATCATCTTTCACAAAAATTCTGTCTTCCGTGGCTCTTACAGCATCATCACTGTAATGTTCTGTAATTCCTTTATTATTTCCGTCCGTGGACCAGATGCCGTAGCTTATGTATGGAGTCCAGCTGTTTTCAACTCTCAGTTTTATAAAAAGCTCTACCGAGCTGTCTCTATCTGTTCTGGAATTCCATGAAGGAGTTATCTCCTTAAACCTTTCCGTTTCAACGATCGGCGTCTCCAGAAAACCTTCTTCGTCATTTTCCAGGAGCTCAGCAAAATCTCCGTTGATTTCTATATTATTCAGTTGATTTTTAATAAGTCCGTCATTTTCACAAATCCAGTCCATAATCCGCCCTCCAATCAATATAAGTTATGATACCATTTTTTATAATTTTTTTCAATATCAAATGATCAAATGATGATTGCTGGAGTGCATATGGGACTCTGTCCCTAACCTTGGATTTTAGCACTTTTGTTTTTTAAGGAGAGTGATCTTTATTATTAAATTTAAAAAAAGAGTAATACCCACTGCGGTATCACTCTCCTTACCAAATCTTGCATGGCGCTCGTGTCGCTCTCCAGCGGAGCACTATCCTCCATACAAGTAAAAGCAACTTTATGATACCTTCTATTATATTAAGTTGCCAATATTCAATCTGTGCGGAAGGCATGCTTAATTAGGACGGATTGACTGCACAATTTCAGCGGAAGCTATGCACAACTCAACTTAACCGGTTTAGGTACTCTATTAAAACGTAATATTCAATGGGTGATTCTATATATAAAAAAAGGAAGAAAAAATTAATTAAACCGTATTCTTATGAGAGGAATAAATAGAGGACTAATTTAAAAATCGTAGTGTCAACAACCCCGTCCCCTTGACACTCCCCTTGACACTCCCCTTGACACTCCCCTTGACACTCATTTTATAGACTCGGCTATTTTTAATAATTCTTCGTTTGCTAAAGTTTCGTCGTTGCTACTAATTACGATTGGATTTCCGTGATATTTAAAAACTAATGTAATATAGCCTGTTTTTCTATATATATAGGCAGCGTTATTATTTATCATAAAATTGGAAACTTCGCAGTTTTCCGCATCAATATTAAATGATGTTTCATTATAATATAGTGTAATATCAATCATTTTATTTAACTTATTAAAATATGTTTGAGAATTTAAGTCAACTGTTTCGAATACATCACCTTCAGTGTATCCTTGTGGTATGTAATTAACTTCAAATTGCATAAACAGCTTATCACTTTCCTTAGGCTTAAATGAAGCGTGAGTATCAAAATTCTCAATGTAAAAATTAATAACCCTTTCTCTGAAAGCATCAACTGTAATGAATGGTATTACAAATCCAGATGTTAATACTAAAACAAATATTGCAACCTTAAACATTAATTTCTTAAGTTTATGTTGTTTTATTAATTTAGTATTTTTTTTGCCTAATTGCTCGTTAATCAAAGAATAGATTTTTTTGTCAAGTTTATCCTGGCTTGGATTTATTATCGTATCGTCCTTTTCCAATAAGTTAAACAACTCATTATCTTTCTCGACAAGTGATAATGCGGCTTTTTTTATTAGAAAATCTTCGTTAAAATTGTCAGCATTGTTTTTATTCATGATTCATTTCGCCACCTTTCAACCTTTGTTTTAACATTTCTATGGCTCTTTTTTTATAAACTCGTATACTTTTAGCGTTAATATTTAAGGTTAATGCAATTTCGTCATAAGTAAGTTCGTCATACACATATCTATATACTAAAATAGATTTATATGGTTCTGGCATATGATTTAATGTTTCCTCTACTTCAGAAACACCAATCTTTTCAGTGAAATCGTTATCTGTGTTATAGTAACTGTATTCTGAAATGCTGTCAATGTCAATAAATGATTTTTCCTTATTAAGATAATTAAAATATGTGTTTTTAACCATGCTCATTAGATAGGACTTAATTTTATATCTATGTATTTTCTTGATTATATCTATTTTTTCGATTACTTTTAAAAAAGTTGCAGAGACTAAGTCGCTTGCTATCTCATTGTTTTGGGATAATAAGTAAGCGTATTTCCATAAGGGTTTACCATATTTTTCATACAATGCAGTTACGTATTCGTTTTCGTTAAAGTCAGATCCCTCAATATCAGGAAAAGAGAATAGTATGAACATGAATTTCCCCCTTTTATGTAAGATGTATAGTCATTATATCAAATTTAGTACTTATTTTATAGTAATTATTTTTAATGTTTAAAGAAAATGTTACGTTTTTGCTTTTAAAATTGTCTATATAGTAAAAGGACATGTATGTTATTTCTTTTGTAAGCTACACCCACTAAAACATATTAAAATTTATTAAAATTATATAATGAGGATACATATGATAAAGAAATTACTTAGTTTAACACTTGTTCTTTTGTTAGTGGTTAGTAGTACAACTGCAGCGTTTGCTGCTGAACAGAAACAGCAGGACCTACAGAAATTTAATGAGTTGAAAGAAACTTATGGTCTTGTTGAATTAGATGAATCATTTGATAGAACAAATTTAATTGAGTTTGAAACATTTGAAGAGCTTGAAGAGTTTATATTAGAGTTAGAAAAAACTCCGGTTATTCAATTGGGTATTTGGAATTTCGATAGGTGAATTTGACGCTGGAATTGTACATACTGTAAATATGGAAGATTATTGGGTATTAACAAATAATTAATTAAGGTACTTTGGGGTGTGGCTTGCAAAGCAAATAATGTGCTATAATTATTTAAATAATGTGTTTAAGGAGTGTTGTTTTATGATAGAGATATTTGCGCCAGTTTTATTGATAATTATCTTTGTATTTCCAATATTGAGTGTAATGGAATATTTTATTGTTAAAAAATACAGAGATCGTAAAGGATTAATTATACCATTTTTATCCTTAGTATTAACAGTGATAATTCCTTGGTATGGAATTATCATGTCGATAGTTAATTTTGCAATTTACTTTAAATTTAAATAGTGTAAGTTGGATTTATTAAATGTTGACAAAATAGGTAATCATAGTATATGCTTTAACTATGATATGATTTTTTAAATTTTAAAAGCAATTAACATAGCTTTGTTTTGTGTAAAAACACGGGAACAAAGCTATTTTTTTGCTTAATTTCAGCATTAGGAGGATGATTATGAAAATTAAAAGTGCAATTAAGGACTATTTAAGGCATCGGAGAATTTTGAAAACCATTAGAGTTTTAGATGCTCGGAATAAGACTAGTGTTATGTATCATTCATAAATAGCATAATCTACTGTCTATTATAAGACAGCAGGAGTGATTGCAGGATATAGTGATATTAACTTTTCTCTGGCATCTCCACAATTTACCATAATATGCATTGACCACCTAATACAATATTTATATCCTCCGTATTATAAAAAAGGCAAATCAATATGAGCTTGATTTTTGATTTTAATATGCTATACTGGTAAAGAAATTTACCCCATTAAATAAAATAACAGGATGTGAAATAATGATAGCAATTAAGGGCAGACGCAAATGCGAAAACTGCGGAAAAAGATACTATTACACATATGCAAAGGGCGAGACTGCCCAAAAAAAAGCAAAATTTAAGGGCAAGGATGAAAATGCAAGCGAATGTACAAATGTAAAGGTGCTTTCGGCTTACAGCTACGAAATTACTGTCAACTGCCCGGAATGTGGATTTGAAGAAATATTCGTTTATACAGACTAAAACAGGCTAAATCATAATGTCAACAGATGACATCCCCGTAACTGCAGATTCGGGGATTACCGCTCCTGCCGGTAACGCCGTTGACTCCGCAGTCTGCACTGTGCTTGCTTCGTCGCCTGCCGTGCAGTCAGAAAAATCTTTTTTATTCAGCTCATCCTTTTCCTGCAGAGCTGTTCTGACAATATTTCCATGTTCATTGGATTTACGAAAATATTTTTCAACATTAAGCCTTTTTTTCATTTTCTTTGCTTCTTCTTTTTTACCTGTATCCTCAGCACGCTTCATGCGCGCTTTTTTTCTTTCTTCACGGGTTAAAGATACTATCTTTTCATCAGCCTTTCCCATTACATATTTTATTTTCTGAAGCGCTCTTTTGACTTGCGCACTATCTGCTCCGCTGTTTTTTATTTTTTGTGCTTCTCTTTCCAGATTTCGTTTAACTGCATTTACAGAGCCTCTCTTTTCGGCAGCAGAAAGCATCGTCATATATCGTGCTGCAGAAAAACTCACCGTTCCTGTTTTCTTGGTACTTGAACCGGACTTTACTATGCTCAGTTTGCCGACAGATGTAATCATAAAACTCTCCCTCTATTTATTCTTCTCATTACTGCGTGATGTTTTAATATATATCGTCATTTATAAACAATATTTAACATATTATCAAAATAAAAAGTCATCCCGAAGCGCGGAATTTTTACTTTTGGGGTTGTAAATAAACCGCTTTCAGGATGACTGAAGGTGTAAGCAATTTTATAAAAGCACATTATCGTCATCAAATGTTTTATTTTTTATGCTTTTAAACTTTTCAAGAACATCCTGGACTGAAAGCTCTTTTCTCTCGTCTCCGCCAATGTCTATTACAACAGCACCGGATTCCATCATGACAGTCCTGGTTCCCATTGCCAAAGCGGATGAAATATTGTGAGTTATCATTAATGTTGTTATGTTGTTTTCCGATACAATCCTTTTTGTCAGCTCCAGTACAGACCCTGCGCTTAATGGATCAAGGGCGGCAGTATGTTCGTCAAGCAGTAAAAGCTTCGGCTTAACCAATGTTGCCATTACCAATGTAACAGCCTGCCTCTGCCCTCCTGACAGCAGACCGATTTTTGTGTTCATTCTGTCCTCAAGCGCCAGATTCAAGGCTTCAAGATGCTCTCGTATATAGTTTTTTTCTTTTTTTGAAGGCATGCTCATAATATTTTTTTTAACACTTCTCATATATGCAATAATCAAATTTTCACCGACTGTTAAATTCGGCGCAGTTCCTTTCATCGGATCCTGAAAAATACGGCCTATAAAGGATGCCCTTTTGTGTTCAGGCATGAAGGTGATATTTTCACCATCCAATATAATATTTCCGGAATCACACATCATTGATCCTGATATAACATTGAACAAACTGGATTTTCCTGCACCGTTTCCGCCTATTACAGTTACAAATTCACCTTCCGCCACATCCAGGCTTAAATTGTCAAGAGCCTTGTGCCTGTCAGGTGTGTTTTTATTAAATACCTTGTTTACCGCTTCTATTTTCAGCACTGTGCCTGCCTCCTGCGCATTTTTCTCATTTCTGACTTCTTCTTCATATTCGGGACTGAAAGCGCCGCTATAACAACCAGCGCAGATATTAATTTCAGATAAGAAGGAGGAAAGCTTGTTGTAAGTATAAGTGCGATTATGAATCTGTAAATTACAGACCCAATCATTACGGACAAAAGTCCCAGAGTAATGTTTTTATTTTTAATTATTACGCTTCCTATAATGATTGAGGCAAAGCTTATTACTACCATTCCCGCGCCCATGTTTATATCGGCAGACTGCTGCATTTGAGCAACCAGTGCTCCGGACAGCGCAACTATTGCATTTGACAAAGCGAATCCCACAACCTTAATCATATCGGTATCAATGGAGGACGCTCTGCACATATCCTCATTGTCCCCTGTTGCTCTTATGGACAACCCAAGCTGTGTTCTGAAAAACCAGTTCAAAATTGCAAATATAGCAAAAACAATTATCATAAGAGTAATTATCTTATATGCCTTCGTATCAAAAACCTCATAAGCATGGGTAAATATGCTTTCCTTATTTAATAATGGGATATTAGCCTTACCCTCCATGACATCAGGTTTATTGAATATAACCCTGTCATGGTCAGAATTCCTGCGAGTATGGG
>DAMBZP010000022.1:38840-54178 GCA_032059885.1 Sedimentibacter sp. | reverse complement strand
GGTAGAGCCCCAGCCTTCCAAGCTGGTCGCGAGGGTCCGATTCCCTTCACCCGCTTTAATGCACAATAAGTGCAATATAATGGTGGATATGGCCTAGTTGGTTAGGGCGCCAGATTGTGGCTCTGGAGGTCGTGGGTTCGACTCCCACTATTCACCCCAATAATTTAATACCGAGGCGCTATAGCCAAGTGGTCTGCAACACCTAGATCTCCAGTTCAAATCTGGATGGCGCCTTCAATAATGCACCGTTAGCTCAGTTGGATAGAGTGTTCGGCTACGAACCGGAAGGTCGTGGGTTCGAATCCCTCACGGTGCACTGAAATTTCAACAAAAAACCGGTATAGAAAAGGTGTCATTAATAAAAATTAACTACTTTTTATTTACTGGTAAGAAATGTAAAAAAGCTGTCATCACGCAGCTTTTTTTATTTTTACAGTACATCATTTAATTTTTCGACTTATTCAAATTTTGTTTCTTTATCCACATGGTGGGAAAGACTTACCTGGAGAATATACTCACTCAAAATACACACAAAGAAAACCGAATGTATAATCAGTACGACAAAATTGCCTACGATTCAATTGATTTTGAAGAAATGCAGGCTGAAACACAGAGTATTGCAAGAGATATACTTGAAAATGTATCTGTGTTAAATGACAGCATGCAGGATTGGACGATAATACAATGCAGGATTTGAAATTCTACAGGTATGGCGAGGCGCTGTTGATGAAGTTGGCAGAGGCTTGCAAGTAACTGGCAGCGGAACTAATGCCGTATACCTGTGTAATATCACCTATGGAGTGTACAAGCATATGATGTTACTGGGGGTGAAGAAAATGGCCGAAAATAATAATTATACAATCCGAGGATTATTAAAATATGCTGTTAATGTATTAAAACTTGGGTTAGATAAATTATTGAACCATATTTCTAAAGAATAAATGCGGAATTGACACTAATTCCCCTACAATGTAACATGTAGTATGTACAGGCATAGTATAAAGTAGTATCAAGAGCATACTCCTTCTTTCTTTAGATCATAATACCCCGGTCAGAAATGGCCGGGATTTTTTTATTTGCGTTTGGAGTTGCTATCCTTTACCTATACCATATCACATATATTGTGTATAAGCATAGTATAGCCATGTAGGCATAACAGCTTGTCTATAAATATTATTTTAAGGTGTAAAGAAATGAAAGAAATCAAAGTTGTTTTTGCATAATCATAATCAAAGCTTTTGATGGTACATGCGGGGTTTACCAGGTGCTATTTTTTGTAATCTATTTATTTAAATTTTTAAAATTCTGATATGCTAATTCCTGAAGCATTTTGTACAATGGCTGAATTGCATATTTTTTAGGAAATTCAAATTTATGAGATTCTATTGCAATATGGTTAGATTTTAAATTTTGGTGAAGAAATATAAAAGATTGTAATTTCACTATCATCTACTCCGAATCCTGCCGTTTCTGCAGTAACCGAAAATATAGTTTCAAGATTTATAGATGTTACCCTTGATTTAGATCCAGTTGCTCCTTGTTTATCGAATGAAAGAATTCTTTTGTCGGTAAATATAACTGCATCTTTTACCAATTTAAATCCCATTGTGATTTCTTCATCATCCATTAAGTATCCTGAATATTCTTTGTTCAATTGTTCTACAGATACTTCACTCAAATTTCCTAAAACACCTTGAATCAAGTTACCGCCTAATCCTAAACCTTTAAATGCCATTTAAAAATCCTCCTGATTATATATAATTTTTCCGAATGTAATCATCACCGTGTATTTTTATACCATTTTTTTCTACACCTAAACAAATTATTATAAACGCAGTTTTGCGTTTTGTAAAGAAAAAACCGCAAACTGCGAAAGCATTTTTTATTTTTGAATATTAATAACGGTGTAATTAGCTTCTCCAAGATATTTTATGGAATCATTAAATGTTATAATAAAGTAATAACATGTAAAAATTAAAGCACTCAAACGAGTGCTTTTTTATTCAGCAACTGCTGCTTTTAACACCCTTTTCCACTTTAATTTGTCTTCTGTAAAAGCATAATATTTTTTTTACATTTGTTAGAATAAACATCAAATTTTTATTTAAGTTGAAATACAAAGGATGCATGTCAATTATCCTCATCCTTATCGCATAATTGATTCTGAGCAGCAATTGTTGCAAGGGTATCCCCCAGTTGGTTAAAAGCAGAAGATAATACCGCTATTTCATAATTTGAACAGCATTTTGAAATAGCACAGGCAATAGCAGTTATGTAAGAAACAAGTTCACAGGATTGCATAATTTTCACCTCTGATAAGTTTATGCTGAATAATTGTAAGAGTTAAAGAATTTTTAAGGTTATAATCTGAAAATTTATTTGAAAATAAAGGCAGTGTGATATATAATGATGTATAATATTACCATTGAGGAGACCAAGATATATGAACAAGACTAATATAAATGCTGTATTGAAGGGCAATATGGCTTTTGAAATGCAAATAAACGGTCATACCGTTACAACTGATGCTACACCGGAAAACGGCGGCAACGGTTACGGACCCAGTCCAAAGTCACTGCTGCTGGCAGGGCTTATCGGATGTTCAGGAATAGATGTAATGATGATTACAAAAAAAATGAGGCTTGATATTGAAGATGTTAATGTAGAAGTTGAAGCAGAGACCAGAGATGAAGATCCTAAAGTTTATAATTATATTAAATTGATATATAAATTTAGAGGAAAAGATCTTCCATACAGTAATTTAGAAAGAGCTGTAAAGCTTTCTATGGAAAAATACTGCGGAGTGGCCGCAATGCTTAATAAAGCTGTTCCTATAACCTATGAAGTACAAATAATGGAATAGCGAAATACTTGTTACCAATCCGAGCACCGCATATGGTGCTTTTTCATTGATAAAAACTGCGTGTTAGTTTATAATAAATAATGCTGTAAAATGTTTAATTAATTGGAGGAAAAATGAACTGGACCGAAGTTTCAATATACACAACAACAAATGGAATAGAAATAATAAACGGAGCGTTGTTAAAGCTGGGTATCAATGATGCTGTAATAGAGGACCCGAGTGTATTCGAGGATTTCTTGCATAATGATACATTAAACTGGGATTATTATGACGAAGAACTTGCAAAAATTAAAAACTGTGAAAGCTGCATCAAGGTTTATCTTGCAGACAACAATCAGGGAAAGGAATCATTGAAAGAAATATATAAATTTATAGAAGATTTAAAAAATGAAAATAAGGATATTGATTTAGGAAGGCTGAAAATAGCTACAAAGACCTTAAACGACGAGGATTGGGCAAATAACTGGAAGCAGTATTTTAAACCATTCACTGTTTCAGACAAAATAATCATAAAACCCTCTTGGGAGGAGTTGACAGAGCGGGCAGAGGGAAAAACAGTACTTGAAATAGATCCGGGCATGAGCTTCGGAACAGGTCAGCACCATACAACAAGGCTTTGTATAGAGCAAATAATAAAGTATGTGAAGGATGGAATGGAAGTGCTGGACATGGGATGTGGAAGCGGTATATTGTCTATTGCTTCTATTTTGCTGGGAGCCGGTAAGTCAACAGGTGTTGATATAGATGAAAACGCAGTGAGAATAGCAAAGGAAAACGCAGAGTTAAACAATATTTACGAAGACAGATTTACCGTATACTGCGGTGATGTAGCTTCAGATGAAGGGCTTCAGGAAGCCATAGGCTATAACAAATATGATGTAATTGCAGTCAATATTATAGCCCAGATAATAATGGGAATGAGCTTTACATTTCCTAAGTTCTTGAAAAAAGGAGGCTTAGTTATAGCTTCCGGAATAATAAAGAAATATGTAGATGATGTGGCGGGGGACTTAGAAGCTCTTGGCTTTGAAATTATTGAGATAAACAACAGCGAAGAATGGGTAAGCATAACAGCAAGAAACAATGGAGATGCCTTAAATTAGTGCTGGATTGTCAATTAGTAAGCGGTGGAGGAAAGTATGTTCAGATATTTTTGTGCTGATGATAATATAAAAAATAATATAGTCAAAGTAATTGGTGGAGATGCAAAGCATTTAAAAACCATACTTCGGGCTGAGACTGGAGATTTAATTTCTGTTGTTACTCAGAGCAAGGAGTACAATGCAGAAATTACCGAGATAAATAAAGAAGATATTATTTGCAGAATTACAGAAGAAATTGAAATAAACAACGAAACAAATATAAATGTCACATTGTGTCAGGGAATTCCCAAGCAGACAAAAATGGAAACAATAATACAGCAGAATGTCGAGCTGGGAGTAAAAAGCTTTATTCCTTTAATAACCGAAAGAACAGTTGTAAAATTAAACGATAAGGACAGAGAACAGAAAAAACTCGAAAGATGGCGCAAGATTGCAAAAGAATCCTCCAAGCAAAGCAAAAGAAACATCATCCCAACAGTTGAGGATATTGTGACAGTTAAGGAGCTCGTTGAAAGGTTTAAAAATGAAGATGCCGAGATAATAGTTCCATATGAGCTTGAAGATATGAAGACACTGCAAGTTGTGCTGTCGGTTCCAAAGCAAAATTATTATATAATTATTGGACCAGAGGGCGGATTTGATATAAAGGAAATTGAAATGTTTAAAGAGGCCGGAGCGCATATTGTGACATTGGGCAAAAGAATCTTAAGAACAGAAACAGCCGGAGTTGCTGCGTCATCTGTTGTTATGTATGCGTGCGGTGAAATGGAGTAAACACGTATGACAGATAAGTGAATCGGAGCTTTAAAAGGTCTTTCATTAGTTTCACCTGAAAATAAAATTAATTAATCTGAATAGTATGACGTATTTATTGTTAATTATGTTATATATTTATAATATAAAGAATTTATGATTTTAATTTTTTTTACTTAAGAAAATTTAGTAGAGACAAAACTAATAAAATCAGCTATAATATATTCAGATTAATTAAAAATAAGGAGGAAGCAATAATGAAAAAATTGCAGTTAACAACCAAAATTTTTATCGGGCTGGCATTAGGCATTGTTTTAGGAATTATTCTCCAGCCCAACCCAGATTTTGCAAATAATTACATTAAGCCATTCGGTACACTGTTTTTAAACCTCATTAAGCTGGTGATAGTACCGTTGGTATTTTCTTCTCTGGTAGTTGGCGCATGCAGTATGGATGATGTCAGAAAACTTGGAAGAATTGGAGGAAAGACAGTAGCTTACTATATGCTTACAACCGCATTTGCCGTAACAATCGGATTAATTTTAGCTAACCTGACAAATGTGGGCGGAGGATTCAGTATACCTGTTGATGCAAAGCCAGACATTGCAGAGGCGCCAAATGTTGTGGAAACACTTCTGAATATTATACCTGCAAATCCATTAAAGGCACTGGTTGATGGCAATATGCTGCAGGTTATAGCATTTGCACTGATTATAGGAGCAGGCATTATAGGTATAGGAGAAAAGGGAAAGATTTTATTTAATTTCTTTGATGCCTTTGCGGAAGTAATGTATAAGATAATTGCGGTTATTATGCAATTTGCACCTATAGGAGTATTTGCTCTCATCACTCCGGTAGTTGCTGTAAACGGACCTGGAGTTCTTTTGCCGTTACTTAAACTGATAATTGTAGTATATGTGGGATGCGCACTGCATGCCATATTGGTTTATTCCTCAACAGTCAGCATATTTGCAAAGATTAAACCGCTTCAATTTTTTAAAGGAGTGGCTCCGGCAATGGTATTTGCATATACTACTGCCAGCAGTTCTGCAACGTTACCTATTAATATGAAAAGGTGTGAAGAGGAACTGGGAGTATCTAAATCTATTTGCAGTTTTGTTCTCCCGCTGGGAGCAACTATCAACATGGATGGAACAGCAATTTACCAAGGTATCTGCGCATTCTTTATTGCTCAGGTCTATGGAATTGATTTATCACTGGGTGCTCAGCTTACAATAATTTTAACCGCAACTCTGGCTTCAATAGGAACAGCAGGAGTTCCGGGGGCAGGCATGATAATGCTGGGCATGGTTTTACAATCAGTGGGGCTTCCTCTTGAAGGTATTGTACTGATAGCAGGAGTTGACAGAATTCTTGATATGATGAGAACCATGATTAATATAACCGGAGATGCTGCTTGTTCTGTAGTGGTTGCAGCAACTGAAGGAGAACTGGATAGAGCTGTTTATAAGAAATCTTCTGAGAATGCATGATTAACAATATATTAATAAATTGTATAATTAATTCGATAATGATATAATTGGAGCTGATAATCAGCTCCTTTTTTCTGATATGATTAAAATAAATATGTAGGGACAGAGATTTTATGAAAAAACTCGGGATATATATTCACATTCCATTTTGCAGCAAGAAATGTAATTACTGTGATTTTTATTCAGTTAACTGGAATGATGAAGCAGAGAACAAATATACAGAAGCGGTTTTAAATGAAATAAAAGGTTACAAGGATAAATTAAAGGCTGGATATACTGTTGATACAATTTTTTTCGGCGGAGGAACTCCGACTATTATAAAGCCTGCAAGCCTGCACAGAATAATGGAAGGCTTAAGCGAAATACTTGAAATTGACAAATATTCTGAAATAAGCATGGAAGCTAATCCAAACACGCTTACTGCAGAAAAATTAAGGGAATATCGGGAAATAGGCATTAACAGGCTCAGCATAGGAATTCAATCCCTAAATGATGAAATTTTAAAAAAAATCGGTAGAATTCACAGCAGCCGTGAGGCTCTCGAAGCTGTTGACAGAGCAAAAAACATTGGATTTGAAAACATTAATACTGATATTATGTTTAATATTCCAGGTCAGACGATAGATGATATAGAAGATACTCTCACTAAAATAATTGAAAAAGATATAAAGCATATATCGTTCTATTCATTGAAGCTTGAAAAAGGAACCCCCATGTATACCATGGAAAAAAACAATAAAATAATCATGCCAGATGAAGAATACGAAAGAGATATGTATTATGCCGGAAGAGATGTAATGGAAGAAAGACGCCTGTTCCAGTATGAAATTTCAAATTTTGCAAGGGAAGGATTTGAATGCAGGCATAATTTGAAATATTGGAATCAGGAAGAGTACATAGGTCTTGGGCCATCATCCCATTCGTTTCTCAATAATGTAAGGTACAGCAATCCATCTGACCTGGCAGTATATTGTGAACGTGGCATGAGAAACGGTCCTGAAAGGATAATCCTGGAGGAATTAGATAATGATGACCTGGCATTTGAATATATTATGCTTCGCCTGAGACTGACAGAAGGATTGAATTTGAAAGACTTTAACAATAAATTTTCAGCAGATTTCAATGAAATGTATTCTTCTCAGATAAGCTACTTAATTAAAAACAGTCTGCTGGAGCTCAAGGACGATAATATAAGGCTGACTAAAAAAGGAATGGATATATCTAATTATGTAATAGAAGAATTTATGGAATAAACTATATATCAAAATACTGCTCCTTCCGGAGTTGTAACAAGCAGATAGAATTGTTAAAATTTTAAATATTATCTATTGACAAAATAAATGTAAAGTAGTAAATTATACATATAGATTTAGCACTCGACCAAGGAGAGTGCTAACAAAGAGGTGAATGAAATGTCTTTGGATAAGAGAAAAGTTAAAATTTTAAAAGCAATTATCTCAAGCTATATAGATAATGCAGAAGCAGTAGGCTCAAGGACAATTTCAAAGAAATATGAGCTTGGTGTAAGCCCGGCTACAATCAGAAATGAAATGTCTGATTTGGAAGAAATGGGCTTTTTAATTCAGCCTCATGCTTCATCAGGCAGAATACCAACGGATAAAGCTTATAGATATTATGTTGATGACCTGTGGAAAAAAGTGCTGGGCTCAACTAATTCTAATATAGAACAATTAAGAAATATTATAGAAGAAAAAGCTGATGAGATGGATTCAGTATTTAAGAATTCAGTCAGAATACTGTCTCAGTTTACAAAATATACGTCTTTCATAGTGTCTCCACAAATGAAACAGTCTTCAATTAAAAGAATTCAGCTGGTTCCTGTTACCGACAGAAAGATACTTTTGGTGTTAGTTCTGCAGAGCAATATAGTAAAACAAGTAATGCTCAGGCTGAACAGCCCCATGCCTCCTGATCAAATGGAGAAAATATCTTCATCATTGTCGGAAAGACTGCAGGGATATAAACTGGAAGATATAGATTCAATTAAGGATAGTTTAATACAACAGCTTTACCATTTAAGAGAAAGCAGCAGTGAATCATTGCTGGAGCTGCTGCCGTTCTTGGTGGATCAAATAGGCAAACTGGAAGATTTCAATGTTTATTCAGATGGATTAACAAATATTTTAGATTTGCCGGAATATAATGATGTAGTTAAAGCGAGAGAATTTATTTCATTTGTTGAAGACAAGGACAGCTTGGCTAAATTATTCCAATTTACCGGAGAAAGTGATATAGGTATAAGCATAGGCAGTGAAAATGAATATGAACAGCTCAGAGACTGCAGTTTAATAACAGCGACGTATAAGCTGAACGGCAAGCTCATTGGTAAAATAGGAGTAATAGGACCTACAAGAATGGATTACAGCAAGGTTATATCGACGGTCAAGTCAATGTCTGAAGCTATGAATGAAATAATAAGTCAAAACTTTGATGAGGATAATAAGGAGTGAAGAGATGTCCAGGGCTAAAAAATATGATGAAGAAAACTTAAAAAAGAAAGATGAGCTTAATAATGGAAAGGAAGGAACAGAAACTTCAAATGAAATGAATAAGCAGCCTTCTGAATCAGACAATACAGAACAGATAAATGAAGCTGAAGCATCCGATGAAGCACCGGAAGATGCGGCCAAAGAAGAGATAAAAAATCTTAATGACAGATTATTGAGACTTCAGGCTGATTTTCTAAACTATAAGGCAAGGACTGAAAAAGAAAAAGCAAGCAGTTACAGCAATGCAGTTTCAGGTTTAATATTAGATTTACTGCCTGTTGTAGACAATCTCGAAAGAGCGTTGGCCGCGGAAAATACAGAGAGCAGTTCTTTCAGAGAGGGCGTTCAAATGGTTTATACTCAGATGATGGGGATTCTTGAAAAAAAAGGATTAAAAGAAGTGGAGTCTTTGCATATGCCTTTCGACCACAACGTACATTACGGTGTAGCATTTGAGTCAAGTGATGACCATGAGGATGGAATTATAATTGATGTATTGCAAAAGGGTTATACTGTTAATGACAAATGCATACGACCTGCAATGGTAAGAATAGCAAAGAATGGTTGATTGTCGGCATATTGGCAGGACCAATTGATTTCTTAGTTGTCAATCATCAGTGATTAGAAGGCGAACAAATAATAAAAATATATAGTAATTCATTAAATTTAAGATTTTAATATTATGGAGGAAAAAAATGAGTAAAGTTATAGGAATTGACTTAGGAACAACAAACTCTTGTGTTGCTGTTATGGAAGGCGGAGAAGCCGTTGTTATAGCAAACGTGGAAGGTAAAAGAACGACTCCTTCAATAGTTGCATTTACAAAAGATGGAGAAAGATTAGTTGGTGAAACTGCCAAGAGACAGGCTGTAACAAATCCGGATAAGACTATTTCTTCAATAAAAAGACATATGGGTTCTGACCATAAGGTAAATGTTGACGGAAAATCATATACACCGCAGGAAATATCGGCATTTATACTTCAAAAATTGAAAGCAGATGCAGAAAGCTACTTGGGTGAACCGGTTACTGAAGCAGTTATCACTGTTCCGGCTTACTTCTCAGACAGCCAAAGGCAGGCAACCAAGGATGCGGGGAAAATAGCCGGACTGGAAGTAAAAAGAATTATAAATGAACCGACAGCCGCAGCACTGGCATACGGTGTTGATAAAGAAGACCATATGCAGACTATTATGGTATATGACCTTGGCGGAGGTACATTTGACGTTTCCATCCTTGAAATAGGTGAAGGCGTATTTGAAGTTAAAGCAACAGCAGGAAACAATAAGCTTGGCGGAGATGACTTTGACCAGGTTATAATAGATTACTTAGCAGAACAGTTCCAGAAAGAGAACGGAATTGACTTGAGAAAAGATAAAATGGCTCTTCAAAGATTGAAAGAAGCTGCAGAAACAGCAAAGAAGGAATTGTCAAGTGCTATGACTTCAAACATCAATCTGCCGTTTATCACTGCTACTCAGGAAGGACCAAAGCATTTGAACATGGACCTTACAAGAGCTAAATTCAATGAGCTTACAGCATTTTTAGTGGAAAAAACAGTTGAACCGGTTAAAAAAGCAATGTCAGATGCGAAATTGTCAGCTAATGATATTGACAAGGTATTGCTGGTAGGAGGTTCTACAAGAATACCTGCCGTTCAGGAAGCTGTAAAGAGACTGACAGGAAAAGACCCTCATAAAGGAATTAACCCTGATGAATGCGTTGCATTGGGAGCAGCTATTCAGGGAGGTGTATTAACGGGAGAATTCGGAACCGACATACTGCTTGTAGATGTAACTCCGTTATCATTAGGTATTGAAACATTAGGCGGAGTATTTACGAAGTTAATAGAAAGAAATACAAGAATACCTACAAAGAAGAGCCAGGTGTTCTCAACTGCTGCAGACAATCAGCCTGCTGTTGATATTCACGTGCTTCAGGGTGAAAGGCAGATGGCGGCAGACAATATTACGCTTGGAAGATTCCAGTTGTCAGGAATCGTACCTGCTCCAAGAGGAATTCCTCAGATTGAGGTAACATTTGATATAGATGCCAACGGTATTGTAAATGTAAGTGCCAAGGATTTAGGAACGGGAAAAGAACAAAAAATTACAATTACTGCATCAACAAAAATGTCAGATGATGAAATCGAAAGAAAAGTAAAAGAAGCTGAGCAATATGCTGAGCAAGACAAGAAGAGAAAAGAAGATATTGAAGTTAAAAATAATGCGGATACATTATTGTACCAGACTGAAAAAACCTTGAATGATTTGGAAGGTAAAATTTCTCCGGAAGAAAAAGCATCCGCACAGGCAGCAGCAGATGAGCTTAAAAAAGCAATTGAAAGCAATGATACAAATCAAATGAAGGATAAAACCGAAAAATTGACAAAAGTATTCAATGATCTTGCTCAAAAGCTTTATGCACAGACAGGTGCTCAGGGCGGTCCTCAGGCAGGTCCTGATTTCAGCCAGGGTTCAGAGCCGAAGGATGATAATGTCGTAGACGCAGACTTTGAAGAAATCCATGATGACGATAAATAGAAGCCCTAACCTTGTTTTTCAGAACGGTTTTTTCTGAAAAACAGCGGTAGGTCTTTCGCAACGAGTTCCCAATTTATGTGAGCAGCAGCGAGCAAATAAATTTGTGAACGAAACTGCGTTCTTGTAAAAACAGTAAATATTATATATAATATATAATATAGTTGCCAAGCTAAATCCTGGTAGGGTTTAGCTTGGTTAATGTAGAGAGACTGCGCAATTAGAGCAGCAAGGTGGTGAGAAAATGGCAAAAAGAGATTATTATGAAATCCTGGGAATCAGTAAAGAAGCAGATGCCAATGAAATTAAATCAGCTTTCAGAAAACTTGCAAAGCAATACCATCCTGATTTAAACCCTGACGATAAAGAAGCAGAAGCAAAATTCAAGGAAATAAATGAAGCCTATGAAGTTCTCAGCGACCCGGATAAAAAAGCTAAGTATGACCAGTTCGGACATGCAGCATTTGATCAAAACGCAGGCTTTGGCGGCGGGGGTGCGGGATTTAATGACTTTGGAGATATATTCGGAGACATATTCGGAGATTTCTTCGGAGGAGGTTTTGGAGGAACGGGGCAAAGAGCTCAGAGAACAGGTCCTAAAGCAGGCTCAGACCTTAAAATTAAGCTTGATATAGAATTTGAAGAAGCGGCATTCGGAACTAAAAAGGAAATAAAAATAAACCGTATAGAAAAATGCCATGTATGTGATGGTTCAGGAGCTAAAAAAGGAACAAGCAAAAAAACATGCCCAACCTGCAATGGCTCAGGAAGTGTGAGGACAGTTCAAAGGACACCCTTCGGACAGTTTGCAAGCACAAAAATTTGCCCAACCTGCAACGGAACCGGAGAGGTTGTTGAGGAGCCATGCACAGCATGCGAAGGAACAGGAAAGGAAAAGAAGTCAAGAAAGCTTTCAATCAACATTCCGGCAGGTGTTGACACAGGCTCGGTAATACCCTTGAGAGGAGAGGGGAACCACGGTGAACGCGGAGGCCCGGCAGGAGACTTATACGTGTATATTAATGTTAAGCCTCATGAAATTTTTGAAAGAGACGGAAATGATGTATGGTGTGAAATGCCCATATCATTTGCCAGGGCGGCAATGGGGGGGACAATCCAGGTGCCTACCCTGGAGGGAAAGGTAAAATATGAAGTTCCCGAAGGAACTCAGGCAGGAACCGTGTTCAGGCTTAAAAATAAAGGTATCAAGAATCTTAGAGGTGCCGGCAAGGGAGACCAATATGTCCGTGTCAAGATAGAAGTACCTAAAAAGCTTACAGAAAAACAAAAATCCATACTGCAGGAGTTTGCCAGCGAAATGGGCGAGCAACAGGATAAAGACGATAAAAAAGGCTTTTTCGGCAAAATGAAGGATGCTTTTAAAGATTGAAATAATTATGTAAAATACCAGACGCTCCAGACAATGTCATTAAGTTAAGAATCTGACAAAATGCCACCCTCGCATGTCATAAAATGTGAGGGTGGCATTTAGTAGAATTGTTTTATATATCTTTTTTAGCTCACAAGCAGAATAGTTATATCATGTATATTTTTCTTATATGTCTTTCATAAAAATATTATCAATATCACCCCCATAGTTCATTAATTCATCTACTTTAATAAATCCATATTTTTCATAAAATTTTTTCATATTCGAAGGGATATATACCTTCGAAAAACCACATTTTTTTGCATATTCTATTATGGTTTCAATTAATTCTTGACTAATATGCTTTCCTCGATAATCTTCCTCTACAAAAATACTGCTAACCCATGGAAAATATTTATTATCTGGATAATAATCCGTTTTCATAAATGTACAATATCCAACTATCCGTTCATCTATAATAACTACAAAAATACTTTCCCATTCGGTAAAAACATCTTTTTCCAACATATTCGCAATATGTTCTCCTGCAATCCAAGAACAATTTCTAGTATACTGTATTAGCTCATTCCAATAAGTACTGTTTTTTTCAACTCGCTCAATCTTCATCACTTATCCTCCATGTTCAATTCTATCGTTTGTGAGAGATTAAAATGTTCTTCAATCATTTTTAAAGTGTTCTCTATGGTATCATTGCTTGTCCTTTCGATATACTTAAACCCACTGTTTATATATTCATTTCTTTTTGTCTCATAATTATAGTGCAAACCTTCAATAACATTCTTCAATAATTCTTCTCCATCTGGAAAAGATAAAATGAACTGCAAAACATCATCCTTATCCGCTCTGTCAAAATAATGTTTTCGAGTCATCTCTTCTGGCGCAAATAGAAGGATTACTTGACTATAATCAGCTATGCGTATTAAAACATCAATAGGAATAATAGCATCAGCAATAACCTTTTGATTTTGGGAAATTTTAATCAAATCCATAATTACAAACTCAGTTTCTTCCTTCAAACCTAAATCAAGCCATTTAGCATATTGACTTGGTTCTTGCGAAAAATAACCATGCCAATCTATGCTTCTATCAAAACTTATGGTTGGCTGAAATTCTTGTGTAGCAATTGCTGTAAATTTATCGTAATTATCTCCTTGACGATATCGAAAAAGACCATATTTTTGTTCTAATAGCTTTGCCATAGTAGTCTTACCACCGTATGCACCTCCGCTCAAAAAATACACATTTTTTAATAATTCTTTTATTATATTATCAGATATATGCATAATCATTCTCCCCAATAAAAAAAACACTTATGTAGCATAAGTGGAATATCTCAAAAAATTATACGAAAACGTTGCCTGTATGAAATAATACAGATACCCTACGCATGCTATAATCTATTGAGATATACTTTTTGCAATAAAATAAAAACAGATATTTTGCTCCCTAAAATAAAAATTTGCAATCAATTATCTCAAAAAAATTACTAACACACGTAAGCCTACTTCCAAATAACTTGCTTTTAAGTATACCACCGATTTCCTAGCACAGCAAGTGCTATTATAGAATCTTAACCAACAATATATGCTCTACAATCAAGTATTAAAATATTATTAACTAGTATACATAACGTCACAAAAATCCGTGCATTTCCTACCAAATTAAAAAAGTCTCAAATGTTAACTAGTCCATGTAGTGTCTCGAAAATAGTTGCTTTTTCCAAAAACTACATATAATTCTCATTTTTTCATTTTCTCACTAGTCGGTGAAGGAGACGGAAAATCTCAACATCCTGTGCGTGTCTTATTGCTGTATATACGGTCTTCCCGTACTATATTCTCTTTAATCTCGCTGTTGTGTTCTCTGGGCTGTTTTTGCTTATTCTCTCTGTTACGCCTAAACTTAACGCATTGCTTACATTCATTATACAACATTTTTGTAAAAACAAGCTTATTTTATATATTTTTTCAAAAAGTTTTTCTCTTAACTTAACGGACATATTTCCTCGTGAAATATTTTAAGGGGCAAATCCGAAGATTTACCCTTTAACTTAACAAGTTTGAACCTAACTAAATGACATTGACGCTCCAGAGCGTCTTTTTTTATATCCCTAACCCCAATTTATGTGAGAGCAGCGAACAGATAAAATTACGAATATTTACCGCTTGATAAGCATAAATAAAATGATTAAAATTGACAATTTAAAGAATCGGTGCTAAAATAAGCTTGTCACAGGGCAAGTGACGAGAGGTTAAAAAATTTGGAGGTAAAAATGAAATCATTAATCAGAATCAGAATGAGTGCACATGAGGCACACTACGGCGGAGAGCTGGTGGATGGCGCCAGGATGCTGGGACTTTTCGGAGATGTGGCAACAGAGCTTTTAATCAGGAATGACGGAGATGAGGGATTGTTTGTTGCATATGACAATGTTGAGTTTTTGGCACCTGTATTTGCGGGAGATTACATCGAAGCAGAAGGAGAATTAGTTTCCGTAGGAAATTCATCAAGAAAAATGAAATTTGAGGCAAGAAAAGTAATAGTTCCGAGAAAGGATATCAATGAATCCGCATGTGATTTTCTGGAAGAGCCTATTGTGGTATGCAGAGCAAGCGGAACATGTGTAGTTCAGAAGGACAAGCAAAGAAAAAATAAATAAAAGGCAATTAAAAAACAAATAAAGTAA
>DAMBZP010000022.1:13322-38820 GCA_032059885.1 Sedimentibacter sp. | reverse complement strand
CATATCATGCGGCAGCCTTTTATATATCCAAGAAACATATGGAAAATAAATTAATAAATTACAAAATAAAACATTAATTGACAAATTATTCCTGCGCAAATATAATTAATATACTAAGTGTTAATTTTTATATCAACGGAGACCGATTATGAATAAGCCAAATAAAATTATCAGACTCGGAGAGCTTCTTTTGCAAAGAGAGGAAATAACACGACAACAGCTTGATGATTCGCTTAATGCGCAGAAAACAAATGGTAAAAAAATAGGTGAAATTCTTGTGGAAAAAGGATATCTGACCGAAGAGGCAATGCTTAATGCTTTGTCGGAGCAGCTGGGGTTGGAAATGATAAATCTTGATAATTATCAAATTAATATGGACGCAATAGCTCTGATGTCAGAAAAACTTGCTAAACGAACAAATGCAATTCCGCTTAGGATTAATAATGATAAAATTCTGGTGGCAATGAGTGAGCCTTTCGATATATTTAGTATCGAGGATATAGAGATGGAATCCGGCAAAAAAGCAGAAATAGTGCTAGCCTCCAGGAGGCAGATAGCATCAGCCATTGAGAAGTACATGGGCAAAAGAAACGCTGAAAAGGCTGTTGAGGATTTTAACAAAGAAAATTTAATAAACGAAGATTTTGATGTAATAAATGCAAATGAAGAGTTTGACCTTACCGTAAGCAACTCACCTGTAGTAAGGCTGATAAATTCACTTATAAGGCAGGCACTGAAAATGGGTGCCAGTGATATACATATTGAACCCCTGGAAAACAGAATTAGAGTCAGAGTGAGAGTAGACGGGGATTTGCAGGAAATACTTACACCTTCAAAACATACACACTCGGCAATAGTGACGAGGGTTAAAATCATGGCAGGCATGAATATCGCGGAAAAAAGAATCCCTCAGGACGGCAGAATTGAAATGAAAATAGATGACTCACCGGTAGATTTGCGCATTTCAATGCTTCCCACAGTATATGGCGAAAAAATAGTAATGCGTCTTCTGGACAGAGAAAGCTTCCTTAAGTCAAAGGAGGAGCTTGGATTTACCAGGGAAAACATGAAAATGTTCAATGAGATAATGGGTTCTCCCAATGGAGTATTTTTAGTAACCGGACCAACAGGCAGCGGTAAGACAACGACTCTGTATGCCGCATTGAACGAGCTTAATAAAATAAATAAGAATATAATTACGGTTGAAGATCCAGTTGAATACAAAATAGAAGGAATTAATCAGGTACAGGTTAATCCAAAGGCAGGGCTTATGTTTTCAACAGGACTCAGGTCAATACTAAGGCAGGACCCTGACATAATAATGGTAGGAGAAATAAGAGATGAAGAAACGGCAGAAATAGCAGTAAGAGCGGCAATTACAGGACATCTTGTAATATCCACTCTTCATACAAATGATGCTCCTTCGACAATTATGAGGCTTCAGGACATGGGAATAAAGCCGTTCCTCATATCAGCATCCCTGAGGGGCGTAATTGCGCAAAGACTTGTAAAAAGAATATGTACCAACTGCAAGATTGAATACGAGGCAAATGATATAGAAAAAAAACTGCTGGGAGTACAGAGAGAGGTGAGTCTTTACAAAGGAAGAGGATGCCCAAAATGCTATTATACAGGCTACAGTGGAAGAATTGCAATCCATGAGATACTGAAAATGGATAAGGATGTGAGAGAGGCAGTGCAAAGCGGAAAAAATACAGATGAGCTTGCTGACGCTGCACAGAAGTCCGGCATGAGGACTTTAAGAGACAATTGTCTTGAGCTTGTGCTCTCAGGAATTACAACAACAGATGAATTTTCACAGATAGTATATAAAATAGTGTAGTAAAGCATCAGGTTGATATATGAAAGGAAAAGCATATGGCAGCATATAAATGCAGTTTTGTAGATCAAATGGGAAATCGGCACAAAATCAAGTACAATGCCGAATCGAAAACCGAAGTAGTAGAATATCTGAAGCAAAGTAACTATACTATTATAAGTATTGACAAATATAGAAATTCAATTGATATGAGCGAGGTTTTCATACAAAGAATAACATCAAAAGATTTAGCTGTTTTCTGCAAACAGCTTCATGCCATGCTTAGAGCCGGAGTAACTATAGTAAGCAGTCTTGACATACTAAGGCAGCAGACAGAAAACAAGCGGCTTGTAAGAATTATTGACAAGCTGTATGAAGAGCTTCAGAAAGGGAACACATTGTCTGAAGCATTGTATAAGCACAATGATGCCTTCCCTCCGATTTTTATAAGCATGATTGAGGCCGGAGAGCTGAGTGGTAATATAGATTTGATAATGGACAGACTGGCTGTGCATTTTGAAAAGGAATATAAAATAGAAAATAAAATAAAGTCGGCAATGGCATATCCTGCAATACTTGCCATCGTATGTGTTGTGGTAGTTGTGTTCCTTTTGACAACTATAATGCCAACCTTTGTGGAAATGTATTCAAGCTCAGGAGTAGAATTGCCGGTTTTCACAACAATGCTTATAAATTTCAGCAATGTACTGAGGCAGTATTGGTATTTGTTTATGCTGTCTATGCTGGTTATAATTCTGGGAATGTCAATGCTGATGAAAAATTTAAATGTTAAATATAAGGAAGATTATTATAAGCTTAAAATTCCTGTGGTTAAAAATCTGACACTAAAGGTTGCCACCTCAAGATTCACAAGAACGCTGTCAACACTTATGGGAAGTGGAGTCCAGCTTTTGCAGGCATTGGACACCGTTGCAGGAGTAACAGGCAATAGATACATAGGAAACAAGGTTATTGAAGCAAAGGAAGATGTCAGAAAGGGAATGTCATTATCTCAGACCTTGAGGCAGCAGGGAGTTTTTCCTCCAATGGTTTACTTTATGATAAAAATAGGGGAGGATTCAGGTTCTATAGAGGAAATACTGGATAAGACTGCAGATTTCTACGACGAGGAAGTGGATGCTGCAGTGCAGCGCCTTACGACAATGCTTGAGCCAATAATGATAGTGATTATGGCAGTAATCATAGGTTTTATAGTAATAGCAATGGTAACACCCATGTTTGATATGATTAAAACGGTTCAGTAAAACAATCATGCTTAAAATTAATTGGAGAGTTACTAGTCAAGGTTAAAAAACTAGTATCAAAATACTGGATTCACAGCATAAAAAGTCTCCAATCTCAGAAATTATGAGCAATAAAAGGGTATATAAAATTCGGATATAAAGCGTTCGGCAATGAGCGTGCAGAAATAATTATATCAGTATTGCCGGACGTTTATAAATAAAATAATTAGAGAAGAAGAGGAGAGAAATATGTTTAGATTAATTAACAATTTAAAAAACGAAAAAGGATTTACATTGATTGAATTGATTGTGGTTCTTGCAGTGCTGGCTGTCATTATGGCAATTGCAGTACCGAGATTTTCCGGTATTCGTAAACAAGCAACAGAGGATTCGGATATTGCTACCATCACTTCAATATCAAAATTAGTGGAGCTTGAATTAGCAAAGGAAAATGTATCAAAAGATTCAGATGCCGCAGGTGTAAATACTGTAAACGGGAAAAAAATATTTGATTTAATTAAGGAGAATTTTGATGAGAGTTCTTTATTTCAAACAGATTTTTTAAAAAAAGTAGAGCTTAATAATGATAATGTTAAAGCGGTTTATTCTTCTAATAGAACTGTTTCAGCTGTTATTATTGATAGTTATAAGTTTGAAAAAGAAAATGGTAAATTTAAGCTTCCTTTGAATTAAAATAGCAATGGCACTTATTTTTTTCATTTATGGTCTGATTATAGGTTCATTTCTAAATGTATGCATATTTCGTATACCCGAGGGTATTCCAATTATAAAACCTCCATCATATTGCAGAAGCTGCGGGCACCGTCTGAATTTCACAGATATGCTTCCGGTGGTAAATTACATAGTCAATAAAGGGAAATGCAGGTATTGCGGAAAACCTTATTCACCTCAGTACCCTTTTGTAGAATTGCTGGGCGGGGTGCTTTATTTGATGGTATATATGAAATACGGTTTTAGTTCATTATCGGTTATATACTGCATAATAATCAGCATTTTAATTATTGTCAGCTTTATAGATTTAAAGCATAAAATTATACCCAACGGTGCCAATATTGCATTGACAGTTTCAGGAGTTGTTTTTATATTTATTCAGAGGGCGGAACTGTTCAACAGGCTACTTGGAGGCCTCATAGGCTTCGGACTGTTTCTTATGACAGCCATTCTCACAAACGCCATGGGTGGCGGAGATATAAAGCTTATGGCTGCACTGGGATTTGTATTCGGTATAAAAGGGGTGATTTTTATAACGCTTGGATCATTTATTTCCGGCGCAATAATATCACTGATTTTATTGGGACTGAGAATTAAGAGCAGAAATGATGAGATACCCTTAGGACCATTTATATCCCTGGCTGCATTGACATACATCTTTTTTGGTACAGAATTCACTAATTGGTATATTAGTATGCTTATGTAGAGAAGAAGCATGAGACATCAATCGATAAATTTTGGATTCTTAATTCTTTGAAATACATGTTATGATTTCTTAATATAAATTTCTTTGACATGATTCGACTGTCTATATATAATTTATATACCATAAATTGTAAATAAAGGATAAATATTCAGAAATGATGCAGGGCTGATCATATGGAGTGTAACAAAATGATATTGTCTGTGGAAATAAATGATAAAAGTATTAATATTGTTCATGCTTTTACGAAAAAGGGCGGATTTCCAAAATTCAGCTTCATGTGTTGTGACATTTCGTATGGAGTTGATAATGGATATGTTTCAGATGTGGACTATGTGTCGGATAAAATAAAGGAAATGCTGTTGTCTAACTGTATTAATACAAGAAGGACCGTATTTGTTATAAACTCTAAAAGCATTATAATACGGAAGCTGAGGCTTCCTGCTCTCAAGAAAAGAAATGAAATAAGGTCAATGATAGGATATGAGCTAAGCCAGCTTATACCTTTCAAATCAAGGGATTACAGGATTAATTACAAGGCAGTTGCTGACAATACTGATGAAAAATATGCATGGTATATAGTTTATTGTATCCCGGAGGACATGCTTGAAAGCTACAGGGAGCTATGCATTAAATCGGGGCTGAAACCTGCAGGATTTGAAATATATTGCAGCTGTATCAATAAGCTTTATGATGAGAAATTAAGGACCTTGCATTTCAGCCGTGAAGATGTTGATGCTTTTGCATATGTCTGTGAAGAAAAGGTCAGCTTTACAGTTGTGAACAAGGGAGTATGTGATTTTTCAAGAACTGCTGAAAATTATTACTACAGTGAGGAAAGAACTGCCGCAGAAGAGACTGTGTACATGGGAAGCAGCTATATGTCCGGCGACGGGCCGTTAAGCGGATGCCTGGATGAAATAATAAGATGCATCAGATATTATCAATCAATTGATAAGGAAGGTAAAATCAGCAGGCTGTATATATTTAATTCTGAGATAAGCGAGATAATTCCGAAATTCATTGACAGAATGTCCAGGGAGATGCCTGATGTAGAAATAGTAACAGAGCTGCCGGCGTTTTTGCCGGGTATTGACAAAGGCTGCTGCTATGACAATCACTGCTTTATGCTTGTGCTGGCAGCCATTGAGAATGGAAAAAGCTCATACAGCTTACGCAAAACTGAATATAATGAAATGAGTGACTTCAGGAGCATTGCAGCTATGGCCGTTATTATTGTATTGTCACTTTTTTTTATTGGCATAGGAGTGTTTTCGTTCAGGCTGTATAAGGATTTTGAATATATGAAAGCGTATATATCTGATGACGAAAATATTATGCTGAACAATCAAATTGAAGAGCTGAAAAAAGAAATAGATAATGCCGAGCAGAGCATTGCGGAGACTTATGCACTTAAAAATAAAATAAACGAGGAAAGCAATGCAGATTCGGAAACTTTAAGGTGTATTTTTACCTCTGTTCCTGAAAATACTAAGCTTCGTTCAGTGTATGCAGGAAGTGCAGGAGTAACTATGGACTGTACATCAGACTCTTTTGAGGAAATTGCCTGCTTTCTTAGGAATCTCAGGTATACATCTATAATTGAAGATATAAAAGTTGATGAAGTGACGGAAAACGTACACTCTGCAGGGGGTTATAGCTATACACTTCACTGTGTGCTGAAGGATGTGCAATGATGTTAAATAAGGGAAATATAAGAAGAATATTTATTTTGTTTGTGTCGAGTATGATAATGGTATTTATATATTCGGGCATTTTTGGAAAAGTTTACGCAGGAATTACAATGCCCGTAAATAAATACAGGAATATAAGAGAGCAGTTTGAACTTATGAGCAGCAATATAGTCATGGCTGAGGAATATATTGCTGAAAGGGAAAGAATTGTTGCAGAAGTAAATTATGTATATTGCAGAGCATATTTTTATCCCGAAGATACAATACTTTTTTTAAATTGTCTGTGTGAAGATAACAATGTGGAAATAAGGAGAATAAAATTTTCCCAGGAAGAAGATGATGTAGATTCATCTGTGCTTACAGCAGAAGCTGAACTGTTCTGCACGTATGAATGCCTTCTTAAGTTCATGGATGATATTGAAAATGATGACAGCAATGCTGCTATAAGCAGTATTAATATAATGGAGCTGGAAAATGGAAAAATCAGTGCAGTGCTAAGACTGAGCCTTTGCTCTTTAAATTAATCATGCCAGGGTATTTTTATGAAAGCTAAAAATATAAATGGATTTACATTGATTGAAGTTATGGTTTCTTTAAGTATACTTGCTGTTACAATTATACCTTTGATGTCCATGCTGACGCTTTCTGCACGGATAAACCGTGAAAGCAGCAGAGAATTCAAGTCGCTTATGGAGGCACAGAGGCTTGTTGAAGAGTTTAAGTCTTTGGATATAGATGAAATAAATGAAATGAACTATAAGTTGGATAAAGGCAGAGGGTGCTATGAAAAGTATATTAACCAGACAGAGAGTGAATATGGTGCTATGGTGAGAATAATTCCTGATATCTTGCTTTACAGAATTGAAGTATTTGTGCTTGATGGTGATGAGGTAATCAATTATATTGAAGGGAGCAGGATCGTCGGTGATTCATGATAAAAAAGGTTCGGTCATGGTTCTTGTGATAATAATAATTGCAGTCGTAACAGCATTAACATCCCTAATGCTGAGCATAGCAGCCGGACAGTTTAAGATAAGGAAAAGCAACAGTGAGCTGAGGAGGGCATTTTATTTGTCAGAGGATGGACTGAACAAGACATATTTAAATATATATGAACTTATGTGCGATGCATCTGAAGAATCACTGAAGAGAGCAGACGAATATCTGACTGATTTTCCGGAAAATTATGCGATTGCGAATGAAGTATTTGTGAACAGCTACAAAAGATATATTATTGATAATATTTCAGGGTGTGCAGGAGGAAAAAATCCACACACGAAAATAGCCAATGAAGGAAATTTATTTTTTGTTGACAGAAAGCTTGTAATCGAAGTAAAATCAACCTATTTTTCTGAATCCGGAATTAATAGGTATACCGCTGCAAAAATTACAGTATGTATTCCTGTTTATGAGGAAGTAATGGCCGGAGACTTAAATACTCATAAAAATATTTATTATACCGCTTTTGATTTTTGAGAGGAAATATGAAAAACGAAGAAAGAGCTTTTACAACGCTGGAGCTTTTAATATCCATAGGCCTGATAAGTATTATTGTAATCTTTGCAATGAGCTTTCTCACTGTGGACGTTAAAAGCACAAAACTGCTCAGAAATGATTCTGAACTGGAATTTCAGTCACAGTATATTTTGAATTTTTTATCGTGCAAGGTTATGGAATCAAGCGAAGTGGTCCTTATAACGTCTGTACGTTCAAATAAGCTGGACAATACAGGGGAGGTTGCAGTGGATAAAGCTGCTTTCAGATATGGAAGTGATGAGAGGTACTGCTATATATTTGAAATGAAAAAAGGCAAAATATTTTATGGTAACGGCAATATAAACAGCAATGCCAAT
Organism: Sedimentibacter sp.; assembly: GCA_032059885.1. GTDB lineage: Bacteria > Bacillota > Clostridia > Tissierellales > Sedimentibacteraceae > Sedimentibacter. The sequence goes on along the minus strand of DAMBZP010000022.1, from coordinate 30,775 downwards.
GCAGAGCTCGGCACATATGTGTATGAGCTGAGGATGGCGCCTTATCCTGAAGGCAAAAGATTCAAGGATGCAAAGGCTGTGAGGGTGACCCTTGTGCTTTTAAAAGACGGTCAAAATTATGAAGCACATCAGGTTTATTATATGAGAGGCAGTTAAAGAAATACAAATTTTTCAAAAAATCATATTAAAACATTGACAAACCTTGAATTAATTTATAAAATGGGATATGTAGTTAATGGAGAATTTCCATGAAAAATGATGGCTTTACTCTTTTGGAAGTAATTACTGTATTTTCTTTAATCGGAATATTAATGGTCATAGGCATTCCTAAAATTACGGCTGATTTTGGATATATGGACAGGGCTGTGGAGGAATTTCTGGAAGATGTAAGATTTATCCAAATGGAAGCTATGAAAAATCCTGCATCTGTACAGCAGATAACTGTAAGCTCTTCTGAAAATAAATATTATTTAAGGAATGAGATTAAGGTTGTTAAAACTGTGAAATTCAAAGGAAGATATATCGTCGGATATTCAGGTGAAGGCTCCTTGTACTTTGATTTTGAAGGAAAACCTATTAATTCGGGAACTTTTACCATTACTGACACAAAGACAAAAAAAGAAAAAAGCGTCACCATCGTTCCTGTAACGGGAAGAACAATAATAAAGGAATAAGCAGCAATCTGCTGGTTATAATATACATAAGGAGGAGACAATCAATGGTTACAGCAAGTGATTTTAAAAAAGGCATTACAATATCTTGGAATAATGGATTATGGCAAATAGTAGATTTTCAACATGTAAAACCAGGTAAAGGGGCTGCTTTTGTTAGAACTAAATTAAAAAACATAATAACAGGCGCTATAAGAGAAGAAACTTTCAACCCTACTGAAAAGTTCCCGCTGGCAAGAATAGAAACAAAGGATATGCAATATTTATATAATGATGGTGAATTATATTATTTCATGGATCCGGAATCATTTGAACAAATTCCTTTAAATCATGATCAGGTAGCGGAAGCTATACTTTATATAAAGGAAAATGATTTTGCTCAGATGAGGTTCTTTGAAGGCAAACCGTTTGAGGTAACTGCCCCAAACTTTGTTGAGCTGGAAATTACAGAAACAGAGCCCGGATTTAAAGGTGATACTGCAACAGGTGCGAACAAACCTGCCATTGTTGAGACGGGAGCAAAAATAAATGTACCGCTCTTTGTTGAGATAGGCGATAAAATTAAGATAGACACCAGAACAGGTGAATATCTGTCAAGAGTATAAGGAGGTAAGATATGGATTTTCTGTATGAAAAAATTTCTTATTTAAGAGGCCTTGCTGACGGTTTGGACGTTAAGGCCGATTCCAGAGAAGGCAAGTTGTTTAATGCTTTGTTGGATGTTATCGAAGAAATAGCTGATGGTATGAGTGACATAGTTGAAGAACAAGATGAAGTTAATGAGTACTTAGATTTGTTGGATGATGATTTAACAACAGTAGAAGAAGAGTTATTCGGCGACATGGAAATTGATGAAGACGATGATGACTATGAAGACTATGATGATGATTACGACTTCGATTTTGATGATGAAGATGAATACGATCATTATGATGACTTTGAAAGCACAGACAAGGAACACGAAGATTAATAATTTGTAGAAAAACATTTCTTATAAGAAATGTTTTTTTTATATTTCTCTTGACATTAGTATGATACTATAGTATAAACTATGGTTAAGAGGTGAGGAAGATGAGAAAAAAATTTCTTAAGTATGCTATCCCCTCAGTTTTGTCGATGTGGGTTTATTCTTTGTATACAATGGTTGATGGGTTGTTTGTTGCTAATGGAGTGGGAGAAGAGGCGCTTGCGGCTGTAAACATAAGTATGCCGTTTGTAAATGCAGTGTTTGCACTGTCCATAATGTTTGCGGTGGGAACCTCAACCATTTCAGCCATAAGCCTGGGAAACAAGGAAGACAATAAGGCAAGTGAAATTTTTACAATGAATATGACGGTGCTGATTGTAATAGGTGCGGCAGTAGCAGCTGCGGTACTGATGAAGCTTGAAAATATTGCGTATTTCCTGGGAGCAACGGAGAATACTATTATTTATGTCAAAGAATATCTGGGTATTACTGCAGTGTTTGCAATATTTCCGATTTTGTCATATTATTTTGAAGTTTTGGTGAAGACGGATGGCAAACCAAGACTTTCAACGATTTGTGTTTGTATTTCTGCAATTACAAATATTGTTCTGGATTATATATTTGTAATTGAGCTGGGTTATGGAGTAAGAGGTGCTGCAATAGCAACAGGAATTGCACAAATGGTACCTGTTATGGTCTATATTTCGTATTTTGCTTTAAAAAGCTCTAAAATTAAATTTGCCGTATTTAAACTTGAAGTTTCTGTTCTTTTAAGGACAATGCTGATAGGGATGTCTGATTTTATCAATGAGTTTTCTTCAGGGTTTATTATATTCATATTTAACATAACCATTCTTAAAAACATAGGGGAAATGGGAATAATAACGTATACGATAATTATGTATATAAACAATATCGTAACAATGACAATGACAGGAATTTCTCAGGGTAATCAGCCGCTGGTCAGCTACTACTACGGCAGAGGAGATAAAAAGACATATCTCTATTTTCTCAGGACGGCTATTAAGTCGGCAGGAGTTATCTCACTGGTCATTTATGCAGTGTGTCTGATTTTTGCGAAAAATATATGTGGAATATTTATAAGCTCAGGTGAGACCCGGTTGATTGAATATTCTGCTAAGGCTATAAGATGGTATTCATCCGCTTATCTGATTCTTGGGTTCAATATTGTTTTTTCCGGATTTTATGCAGCATTGGAACGTACGCTGTATTCATCCGTCATATCCGTGGGAAGAGGGTTTGTTGTTATCATTCCGTGTCTGTTTGTTATGGCGCATATGTTCGGAGAAAAAGGAATCTGGATGTCTTCATTTGTTGCAGAAGCAATTTGTCTTCTTACGGCAATATCTGTATTTATCAGATTCTACTATGTTGAATTATTTGATGATGCAATGGGAAAAGAAATGTTGGGAGACTACGACTGAACAGAGGACAGCAAATGATAAATGAAAATACTATAAAAGAAGAGATTCTCAGTATACCTTAATAATGATTTTATTAATGGCTGTGAGAATCTCTTTTTTGTCAGGGCCAAATATCTCTTGGGTTCACACCGTAAATTTGGACCACTTCAAACAAGTCGCTGTTTGCTATGTCCTTTGGTGTAACTAACCAGGAGCCGTCACTGTCAACATCATAACCGTACTGCATGAATGGGTACCACACCAGATGGGAGCATTGTGTTGAGCTGATGTTTTCAGGATCAGGATTTTTTTTGCTGGTAAGTCCCACTGTCAGACCATAGGGTATATCAGTCATATATTTCTTTGCAAACTCAGCAATGGAATTTAGTTTTTCCTGCGGGACATCCTTTAACTTCAGCATTATAAATGAAGGATAGACTCTCCACTTGTTTATATTCTGAAGCCTTGTGTTGCTTCCTAGTATTATTGCTTCCAGAGTTTCATTATTTTCGGCATCTGTAACAATTGCAGCATGACCGTGGCGCCAGCCCAGAGAATGGGTTGCCTTGGTAATAAGAACATAACCGTCTTTGTAAGGAGCCAGGTCAAAGCCGTACATTGTTTTTCCTTCACTATTGACTATGGATTCCTGACTGGTGATGATTCCTATTGATTCACATAAAACCTTAGTGTCCCTGAAGAAATTTTTCTGAAAGCCAAGCATCGTATCCTTGCCGTTTTCATCCTTCATAATTTCATCAATTGCCGTCTTGCCGAGACCTGTCTGATAAAATAATTCCTTGTAATCATCTTCAGTATAAGTGTTTTTATCTAATATCGGCAAAATATCTTTTTTGTCATAGTCCGGGTGAAAATATCCTTCCGGCTCAATGATTGCGTTCATAACAGATATAACTGCAAATAATATAAGCAGAATAGCTGATGCTATTATTAATTTTTTATGTTTAGACTTTTTGATTCTACTATATATCATAATAGGCTCTGCTTTCTTTTTAAATTGAATTAACAAAATACCATATCAATTATATACCATTAAATATAATTTACAAAGAAAAAATAAAATTAATTAAACTTCAAGCTATTAAAAATATAATTATTATGTTAAAATATATATTATTAATATGTAGAAATTATGGAGGATAATATGAACAAATATAGTAAAAGAGCAAATACTATGATGAGGATTATTTGTTTGGTATTAGCGGGAGGTATGATATTAACAGCTTTTATGAGTATGATTATGTATCTTATGTAGGGGGATTGTATGAAGAAAACCGTGGATAAGATTAATAAACAGGAACTGGCATATCCGGAGGAAGAACGTCCGATGTACCATATAAACTGTGCCGAAACACTTTTGATGGCTGCCAACGAGGAGTACAAGCTGGGATTGGATGAAAGGTTCATTAAGGCGGTTTGTCCGTTTGGCGGAGGCATACAATCTGAAAAAACATGCGGAGCTCTTTTGGGAGCAGTTTCGGCGCTCGGAGTGATGTACGCAGAGGAAAAACCATCAACAAACGATAAGATGAAGGAAATTACTCAAAGGTTTGTTGAAGAATTTGAAAAGGAATTTGGTTCCTTGGAATGCGCGTATATAAAGGCACATCACAGGAGTGAAACAGAAGGATGCAATCCTGTGAAATTAAGAGCTGCAGAAGTTTTTGAAAGAATAATGAAAGAATAAATGCTTTCCCTTCTGAACCATAGATAAAGAATTTCAAATGAAAACAATTAATTTGGGTGTAATATGGAATACAAGGAATACTTTAATTATTTAAAAAATATAAATGGTGTGAATTTAAACGACCAGCAAATGGAAGCAGTCTCTTTTGACAGAGGCAATGCTCTTGTGCTTTCCACTGCAGGCTCAGGGAAAACAACCGTTACTCTTGCAAGAGCAGGAAGGCTTCTGTATGAAAAGAAATGCGACAGAAAGATTCTCACTATCACATTTTCGAAAGCAGCAGCCGACGATATGAGAGAAAGATTTCAATCGTTGTTTGGCGGAATGTATAAATCTAAAACTGAATTTTCAACCATCCATGCCTTTTCTTATAAAATTGTCAGAAATTTTTACAAAAGAAAAGGCATTGATTTTGAATTACTTACAAATAATTACCAGGTACTGGGCGAAATATTGAAATCATATTATTCACAGTCATATTTCAGCTATGTGAGTGATGAAGAAATTGAAAACGTAGCATCATCTATAAGCTATGCAGACAATATGATGATAAACCCTTCAGAGTACAAAGATTATGGCATTGAAACAAAGGGCTTTGATAAAATCTATGAGATGTATAAAATGTATAAAGCCAAAAATAGGCTTATTGATTTTGATGACATGCTTTTATATGCACATAAAATCTTATTAAATTCCAATTTTTACAGAGATTATATCAAAAATACATATGAATATGTTCAAATAGATGAAATGCAGGACACTTCCAAAATACAGCATGAAATTATTAAATTGATTACCTGCAACAATCTTTTTATGGTGGGGGACGATGATCAGGCAATATATTCATTCAGAGGAAGCTCACCGGATTTTATGCTTCAATTCAAAGATGTCTACCCCAATGGAAAAATATTTTATCTGGACAACAATTACAGGTGTGATAAGAATATAGTTGAAGGGGCAAGAAACTTTATTGAAAGGAATAAAAACAGATATAAAAAGTCAATAAGTACTGACAATCCAAGGCAAAATGAAATTAATATAACCAGGGTTAAAAGCAGGGCAGAACAGGCAAAGTTAATAACAGAAGCCCTTGCTTCAGCGGGGAATAATTCGGTTGGTATATTGTTCAGATACAATATGTCGGCCATGATTCTTGCAAATAATTTAAATGAAAATAACATAGGCTTTTATATTAAAGAAGATAAAACAAAATTTTTTAAAAGTCCTGTTTTATATGATATACTGGCATTTCTGAACCTTGCACTAAATCCTAAGGACAGAGATGCATTTTCGAGGATATATTACAAAAGCTATACATACTTTACAAAAAGCATGTGCCGCATTGTAACAGAAAGCTCAAGAGATGACTTGACGGTTTTCGACATATTAGACAATTACAGATATTTTGACAACTATGTTTATGATAAAATTCATCAATTCAGGGTAGATATAAATTATATCAACAAATTAAGACCAAAAGACGCCATAAGATTTATAAAAATAGAAATGGAATATTTGAGCTATTTGGAAAGAATGCAGGACGAAGGAAGAAGCAATTTGTCCAATTCATTGCATATAATGGAAATACTCGAGGAAATAGGCTCTTATTGCAGCAATGTTAAGGAGTTTATAGAAAAAATAAAAAATCTGAGAAATGTAATAAAAAATGCGTCTGAGAACGGCAGCTCGAATATAACCCTGACAACAATTCACAGCGCCAAGGGACTGGAATACGACTATGTTTACATGATAGACAATATTGAGGGAGAATTTCCAGCCGACAGAAAAAACATGACCCTTGATAATTATGAAAAGTCATTAGAGGAAGAAAGACGTGTTTTTTATGTGGGAATGACAAGGGCCAGGAAAAGATTAAATATAATGATACCGGACAAACCGTCATTGTTTATCAATGAATTGATTTCAGCGAACAAAAGGTAGTGTTATTTTAATGATGCAGGATGCGCCATTAATTTTGGATGTGAGGAGTAACAACTATTATTGAATATTGCAGAAAAGATGCAATTAATTATTGAAATCTATCGAAAAAAATCATATAATATTATAAATTGTCGGACATCGTAAAGGGGTTAAATATGAAGCTATATATTAACACACTTGGGGAGTTTGATGTTAAATCAAACGGTAAATCCATTCTTAAGCAGTCAAAGCGTACATATAAGCTTTACAGGCTTTTTGAGTATTTTTTGACATTCAGAAATAAAAAGCTTTTACCTGAAAACATCATAGACAATTTATTGTCCGAAAGTGAATCGGATGACCCCAAAAATATACTGCGTACCCAGATATTCAGATTAAGGAAAATAATTAATTCATTTGTCGGCGATGAAGAAGAATCTAAGTACATAAATTTAAACTTTAAAAATGGCTATTATTGCCTGGACCTGGGAGAAAATATAGTTATTGATATAGATGAATTTGAGAAACTTATCAGTAAGGGAGACAGCGAACAAGAAAGTAATGCTCAAAATGCAATTGAGTGTTACGAAAAGGCGCTGGAATTATATAAGGGTATATATCTGTCAGATAATGCATATGAAGTCTGGCTTGTTCCCACAAGAAATTATTATCATCGCCTATATCAAAAAACATTGTTAAAGCTTATAGAATTATTGAAAATAAGCAGCAATTATGAAAAAATAATTTTGCTTTGCGAGAAATCCTTATTAATAGATTCATGTGATGAAGCAGTGCATGAAAATATGATGGAAGCAATGATAAACCTGGGACAGAATAAAGCTGCCTTACATCATTACGATTATGCATATAAATTGATTGAAAAAGAGCTGGCATCAAAGCCCTCAGATCAATTTATAAGTTTTTTAGGTAAAATACAAAATTCTAATTTCAAAAATAATGACATTGATATTTTAAGTATAAAAAACAAGCTTGACGAGGAAGAAGCAAGCGGTGCACTTCGCTGCGAGCTATCACATTTTAAGACGCTGTATAATTTAGAAAAAAGAAAATCCATGAGAAAAAATGAAAATAATCTTTTATGTATAATTAACTATTCACAATGTAAAAAAAATAGTGATACATGGTCAAAATTACTGGAGAAAACTTTAAGAAAAGGTGATGCATTTTCCTTTTGGAATGAGAACCAAATACTTATATTACTGCACAATGCAAAAGAAGAGGGTATCGATGCAATTGTTGACAGAATTTTTAATAATATGAAAAACTACAAGGAAATAAATAAGGATTTAGTTAAAATTGTATTCCAGCCGCTATGTAGAGAAAATACAACAGCAAATTAATTGGACTATTACTCAGGCCACAGCAGTGGCTTTTGTTTTGTAATCAAAATGTAATTGAAATAAAATTATTATGAAATTGGTAAAAAACGAAAATGTAATTATCATGAAATATAATAATATACAGATAGCGGGGATGAGGGTACAAAGATGGAATATTCACCAAACGATTTTTATTTAAAATTTAATATAGTTTACAATAATAATGGTAATTTTATCGACTATATATTAGCCTATGCAAGCGACGGATTTCAAAAAATGACTGATATTGATCCGGATATTATATTAGGCAGGAAATTTTCGGATATAGCAGTTGATTATGCGGAAAAACTTTGCTTTAAAGAAATATACCTCAGAGTTATCCCCAATATTAAATTAAAATTTGACACTTATATCAAGGAACTGGAAAGATTTTATTTAATAAATATCTTTTACGATAATTCAGGAAATGAAAAACAAATGATTTTGTATTTTACGGATATTACTCAGATCAAAGAAAACAACAATTTTCAAAATATGGAAAATTCAGAATTATATACAGAGTTAATTAATAATGAGAAACAAATTATATAGTGAATATAATCTTGCATAAAATGTTTATAAAACATTTTACGTGGTATATAAATATTGATATTTAATATTGGCAAACCTACCGAAAGGCAGGGACGCAAAGCTAAGAAGTCTAAGACATTTATATGTTATGATAGTTCGGCTGCAAAATAAGCTTATTTTGCAGCTTTTTTGATTGGATGGATTTTTGGGAGTGTGACAAACATGTCAAAAAGAATTAAAAGTAAGGTAATAAGAAAAAAACTTATATTTATATCTGTAATCATTTCATTGAGTATTATGGGAATAGGATATGCCTCATGGAATGACGGTACAAAAATAAATGTGTCTATGGAGACGGGGTTTATAAATCCAACCTTTCTTGTGGACAGTGCAAAGGAAAAATTTAAAGATGGCGAGTTACTTTATTCATTATCCAAAGATAATCGTTCATTAACAATAAACGGGGAGATTTATCCAAGCTTTAATAAGGATGTTACAATAAAAATTACCGATGACGGAACTATGCCTTCAGTTTATACAGGCTCAAAAGAGGATGCTGAAAATGAAATATCAGAATTAAATGAATATTCCGGCATGCAAAGAAAAAGTCTGAATATGCAGGATGATTATATAGAGCGCTTTGAGCTTAACATAAATCCTGACAGTGATTATAAAGAAGCAAGGCAGTATAATGTATCTGTTTCTGACAAAGGTGATGAAATTTCAAACCTGGAAGATGAGATTCACGATTTGAAAGAAAAAATAAAGTTATACGAGACGGAAAGGACATATAGCTTTGAATATGTGCTTAATTTTGAACAGGGATTATAGTATAAGCATCGTATGGAGGTAAAGTATGAAAAATAAATTTATTATAATTTTTATCAGTGCTTTAATTTCAATAATGCTTTTGTCTGTCGGATTTGGAAAATGGAATGACAGGCTGTACATTAAAGGGAGCATAACGGTTGTTCCTGATCCCAAGGTTTCAGCTGATATGAGAAATGAGTTGAAAGAGCTTGAATCCCGGTTAGAGCAGAAAAAGGCATATGAGGAACAGCAAAGAATATTAATGGAGCAGCAGAAATTATCAGAAGAGCAAAAGACTGAAATAACAGAAGAACCATCCATAGAGGATAAAAATACCGAGAATTTTGAGAATTCTGAAAACACTGGAGACACGGGAAATACTGAAAATATTGAAAATATAAAACAAGAGCAAGATAATACATATGTTACACCTGAAGAAAATAATACAGAAGATCCAAAAGACAAACCTGAGACATCAAGCAGCGAATCAAAAGAAGCGGAAACAACAAATGAGGAATCTGGCGTGACAAACGACAATGCGGAAGGATCGAATGATGGAGCAGACGAAGCAAACTAAATTCATACCTACGAGAGCCTCATATAAAAATTGTCTCCTCATAATAATTCTGACAATATCCATATACATGCTTGACGGTTTACCTGTTTCATTACTTGTCAGCGGTACATTATTTACATATATTGTAAAACCGTTATTATGGCTTGGGGTGACTGCATTTATCTGGCAGATACCGCATATTAAACCAACGGCAAAGTTGAGATATAAAAAGTTCATGTATCTTTGGGCGTTCATCTTTGGCATAGCCTATGTTTTAATAAATTTAACAGCAGGTTTGCTCATCGGCATGGGAAGAAGCCCCTACAGTCATTCTTTGACCGGTATCGTTACGAATTTAATATATGCCGGTTCAATGCTGACAGGCAGAGAATTTATAAGAAGCTATTTAGTAAACAGCTTCACAAAAAAAGAAAGCTATTCTGTATTTGTAATAATTGCCCTGATGATGACTCTCATAAGCTTTTCAATCAATAAATATTTGGGCTTAAACAATATTGAACGTACAGTACAGTTTGCAGCAGAGTATTTTGCACCGGAGTTTTCTCAGAATTTGTTTGCGTCATATCTTGTTTATCTGGGAGGACCAACTGTATCGATTATTTATTTAGGTATTATACAGATTTTCCAGTGGCTGTCACCTATATTGCCGGATCTTAAATGGATAATCACGGCATTGCTAGGCATTTTAAGCCCGATTTTCTTCCTGATGACTTTCAATTCTGTTTATTCAGGTATCGCTCTAAAGAAAAGGCGAAAAGAAGATGAGGATGTATTGAGCTGGATTATTACAAGCGTAGTATCAATTTCAATGATATGGTTTGCGGTAGGAGTTTTCCCTATATATCCTTCGGTAATAGTTACAGGCAGCATGGAACCCGGAATAATGCCGGGAGATGTAATAATAGTTGAGAAAATAACAGGCATGGAGGATATAAACAATCTTAAAATAAACGACGTTATCCAGTTTCATAGGGACGGCATACTGATTTCGCACAGAATTATAGATATTATGAACAACGAAGAAACCGGACTTCAATTTAAAACAAAGGGTGATAATAACCCAGGACCGGATTCAACACCTGTAAAGCCGCAGGATATAAAAGGAACCGTAAAATACAAGATACCTAAAATCGGCTGGCTGACAATGCTTATAAAAAGCGACAAAGAAATATTCTTAGATTTTTAACCTGCAAGGTTTTAAATAAATAAAATAAAAAAATAATAGGAGTGGAGAAAATGAAAAAAACTAAATTAATTGCTTTAACAATGGTAATAGCAATAATGATGATTGGCGCAGGATATGCAGCATGGACCGACTCTACAAATGTTGATGCAACTATAAGAACAGGTAATATGGATGTAAATGTTATAGTGACTCAAAAGAGGACATTGAATGGTACGACCGATTACATAACACCGGTTAAAAATATAGTAGATAATACAGTACGTTTTGAAGTTAATAAGCTGTATCCTACAGTATTTGATTACAATAAACCTGAAACAACTTATGGAGATTTTGAAATCAGAGTAAAAAATGAAGGCTCTATACCGGTTAAGCTGGGAAGCGTAGAAATAACAAAGGCGAATCCGGATGCCAAGGTTTGGAAGGACCTTAGGGTAAATGCACATGTATCATTTAACGGCACATTGATATATAATAACGGGCATAATGCATTCAACGGAACGCTGGATTCATTCATTAGTGACTTAAATAATATGGCATCCGGAAAGGTTTTAGAACCCGGACAAGAAATGCACTTTGGCTCTATAAAATATTATATTGATTCTAATACAACAAATGAAACACAAGGCAACAATATAGGATTCACTATCAAATTCAACTGGGAACAAAATAATCTGCAATAAGAGTATATGGATTTAATTTATAGATACACCTTCTTAAAAATAATGAAACAGGAGTAAAATAATGAAAAAAACTAAACTGATTGCTTTAACAATGGTAGTAGCAATAATACTGATGGGTGCAGGATATGCGGCATGGACTGATTCAACACAGGTTAATGCATCCATACAGACAGGCAGTATGGATGTTATGGTAAGGTGGGCAAATGCACATAATATCGGCGGATCGCAAGGTATTGCAGATATTTCAAGTGATAAAAATTCAATTTCGTTTACAACTACCGGATTATATCCTGCAGCTTATAAATCTGGTGATAAAAATACTTATGGCAATATGCATTTTTCCATTGAAAATCAAGGATCTATTCCCGTAAAATTAGATAAAATAGTCTTTGACCCAAAAGAAACTGGTTCTGATGCCTGGAAGTACACGAGAGCAAAGATTTTTATTCATAAGGGTAACCCTGCCGGTGTTAATGGAACAACTTTAAAAAACAGTGTGGCATTACACAAAGATAGTTCAGGTTCAATTACAGGAGATTTAAAAGACTTGGGTAAATTAATCATTGAAGGAAGTAAATTAAGTGAAATAACATTTATGCCGGGTGAATGTATTTGGTTTGAAATCTGTGATTATCTTCCCTTAAATTCACCTAATGAAACTCAAAATCAACAAATCAGCTTTGATCTTAAATTTGACTGGAAACAAGCTAATCAATAAGGATTCAACAGTTATATAATAACTTAAAAGAACAGATGAGAAAATCAGCAGAATTGCTCTGTTGATTTTCTCATAGAAAAAGACCTATGGGGGCTTTCATGAAGTTTAAGATTAACAAAAGAATAAGATTGGGATTGATTGCAGTTGTTGCTGTTGCAGCAATGATTTTTTCGTACTTTATTTACAGCGAAGCATATAATCCCGGGGTTGAACAAAAAACAATTCCTGTTTACAGCTATGATAGTAAAGGTTCAATAAATTACGAAATATATCTGAAACCAAACAATTTATATACAGATTCCAGACTGGGTGAGGGAAAATTGTATATAACCGAATTTGTTGATTACATAGACACAAATTTGAAATATGAATTTACAGGCGAAAGAGAAGCCGAAATTAAGGGAAGTTATGATATTACGGCCAAAGTAAGCGGATATGCCGGAGAAGGAGAAAAAACAGCAAATATATGGGAGAAGGATTTTCCCATTAAGAAAACAAAAGAATTTACCTCTGCAGACGGTAAGTTATCAATAAATGAAAATGTAAAGCTGAATATAAACGAATATAATGCATTCGTTCAAAATATAAAGGAAACATCAAAAATAAACTGTCAGACTTCACTGACACTATCGCTTAATATTAATCTGGAAGGTACAACAGACAAAGGAAACATTGAGGAAATAATGTCGCCAGGTATAACAATTCCTCTCGACACTCTGCTGTTTGAAATAACCGGAAACAACAATATAGACAGACCCGGAGCAATTGAGGAAACCGTTGATGAGCCGCTTCCGGCAAATAAAAATAAAATAGCCGGCTATTCCGTAATTTTATCTATCTTGGTAATTGCTATGATAATTTTAATGTTTTTTACGACAACGAGTCCTCCCAGGGATTCCTTAGAGAAAGAGCTGGGTAAAATATTTAAAAGGCATGGAGAGAGACTGGTTGCATTGAATTCAGATATAGATGTTCATGGTGCGGCTGTTGTTAAATCTTTTAATGATTTAGTCAGAATTTCCGATGAAATCGGAAGGCCGATTTTATATAGGCACAGCGATAATTACAAAGAAATAAATAAGTTTTACGTATACAATGAAGCCGATTCCTTTGTATTCAATTTGGAATACTCAGCTGATGCTCAAAAAATTAAAAATTCTGAAGGTACTGCACCGGGCAATACAAATACAAAATAGCTAATTGGTATTTCATCCTGGAAAGAGGTAGAAGGATTGAAAATAATAAATAAAATATTAAAAGTTATATTTAGAATGTTTATCATTGTGCTGATAGGGGGCATACTAGCCAGTAATTTCATTTCGTACACATTTTCTGCTGCGATGGAGGATAGTCCGAATGTGCTGATTACCATAAACAGTGATGGAAGTATAGTACAAAAAGGAAACCTTTTTACAGAAGAGCTGTATCCAATTTCAGATTCGAATTCCAAAAAAGATGCTTCAGGGATTAACGGCGTTATAAGGATAAAAAATGAATTCAGAGACGCAGAGGTTGACCGCCTGGCTGTTGGAATAAATAATATGGCAGTAGAAAACGGATATTCTGAAGATGTTGTATTCAATTCATTTTTAAAGAATGTGAAGCTGAAAATAGAGAAGGGAACTATGCTGTCATTCAACAAGGTGCTGGTTGATTACACAAGCATTGAAAATTTGCTGCTTAAATCCGGCGATGAGAAATATCGCGGTTATATTTTGGATTCAGACAATAAATTCAGTATAAATAAGGGAGATGCTGTGGATCTAAAATATTCCATGTACATGGATTCTCATGCAGGTAACGAACTGCAGTCAATTACGGCATATATACCTGTATTTGTTAATTTTAAAGAATCACATATTATTGATGACGACGATAATAACGACAGGGGAAGCAACATTGGCGATACATATGAGGAAGAATACGGAGAAGATGTAATTCAAATTGAAGATAATCCTATTCCTCTGGACTCAGAAGCAGCAAATGCGTCCAAAGGTTCCGGCGGTTCCACAGTTACTTCTTCAGGCGCTTTACCTAACACAGGCTACGTATTGAATACAACTGTTTTGCTGATTATCGGAGTAATGATAACCGGCACAGGATTTGTTTTAACCAAAAAAATGTAACATGGTGCCACGGGGACGGGGTTGTTGTCATTTACAGGTACAGGCAGTCAGAAAATAAATGACTGCTTTTTTTCAATATGCGTGATTGACGCTTTATTCTAAAAAATCAATGGTCTTTGATTTATGACAGCTTATGTTTATTTTTTTACAAAAGGGGTATATAATCAGACAGAGAATATTTGCGGAGGGAATAATGAAAACATATAAGTGGAAATGTACAATTTGCGGAGAGATAGTTGAAGGTGCAAAGCCGCCTAAATCCTGCCCTGTATGCGGAGTGGGTGCTGAGATGTTTGTCAGGGAAGAAACAAATGATACTGCTGATGCGGTGAATATAAAAAAGGAAAAGATAGTAATTGTAGGTGCCAGCGCTGCGGCAATCAGCGCTGCCAGTGAGATACGAAAAAGAGATACGGAAAGTGATATAATACTTGTTTCAAAAGAAGATGTAAAGGGATATTTCAGGCCTCAGCTTTCAAAGATGCTGAGTAATGACAGCGTAACCGCTGAGTCAATATCCATAAAGAAGGACAAATGGTTCGAAGATAATAAAGTTGAACTGCTGCTTAACAGTACTGTTGAGAAAATAGATACCGAAAATAAAAGATTAATTTTGGCAGATGGAGAGCATCTGGATTATACGAAGCTCATTATTGCTTCCGGTGCAGAGGTGTTTGTACCTCCGTTTCCCGGAAGGGATAAAGAGGGTGTTTTCACCTTGAGACATTTAAAGGATGGAAAGGCTATACGGGAATACTCAAAGGGCAAGAAAACAGGTGCGGTAATAGGAGGAGGAATACTTGGTCTGGAGGCTGCAAATGAACTGAATAATCTGGGGCTTAATGTAACGGTTATTGAGGTTGCGGACAGAATTCTCCCAAGACAGCTGGATGAGGATGCGTCCAGAATATTGGAGAAAATAGTGAAAAATGCCGGAGTTACGTTTAAAAAGGGAGCGGGAACAAAAGAAATTGTAGGTGACGACAAGGTAAGAGGAATTTTGCTTGACAATGGTGATATTGTTGATGCAGAGGTTGTGATTGTATCCACAGGAGTAAAAGCAAACGTTGGAATTGCCGCAGAGTGTGGAATTGAAATTAAAAGAGCAATAGTTGTAAACGACAGAATGGAAACATCCGCAACAGATGTATATGCCTGCGGAGACTGTGCTGAGTACGCCGGAATCAATTATGCATTGTGGATTGAAGCTCTTGAACAGGGTAAAATAGCAGGAATAAATGCCGCAGGAGGTGCGGTTTCCTACAAGTCCATAGTCCCATCCACAACTCTGAATGCATTTGGAACAAAGGTATTTTCAATAGGAGATGTTGGATCAGACCTGAAGACCGAATATGAAATCTATGAGGAATTTAAAGGTGAGAGCTACATTAAGCTTTATTTCAAAAACAATGTTTTGACCGGCGGAATACTCATAGGAGATACTTCAAAGTCGGTTGCATTAATGGAAGGATTTGAAAAAAGCAAAAAAATGGAAGAAATGATAGAAAAAATTAAATCATAATTTTAAGTTTTAACTATATAAAAATGCATGGACATATTCATCCGCCATGTATTTTTTTTATTATTGGAGACAGGTTATGACAAAATATTTTTATTGAGTACATTATAATGAATAACATGATTGCTGAAATAAACAGGCAGTAATGCCGGACTCATGCCGCCGATAAAGACGGCATTCCTCTCTTGCCGGCTTTTACAAGGAGTAGATAATTCTTATTCACACAAAGTATTAAAAGTTATTTTTGCGTGAATTTGTAAGAGACATGAAAACGCACTGCTGTCAATATGTGAGGTGGAGATGGTTTATTATATTGAATATGTCTTCGCTGAAAATTTCTTAATTGATTTTATACTGTTGTTTATTACAGGTAAGCTTATCAAGAGAACCATTGTATACAAAAGGCTTATTGCTGCAGCGCTGATAGGAGCGCTGTACGTTATACTGACAGCCTGTATAGGCAGAGATTTCATGATGCACTTTTCTGTTAAATTTAGCGTTTCGGTCTTAATGATAGTGATTGCTTTTGATATAAAGGGGATTCTGGCAAATATAAGAGTTATACTGTGCTTTTACATGATAACATTGATAATGGTCGGGATTATAACTGCATTATATTACTTGACATATGACAGGTTAACAGTGAATGCAATTGTATTGTCCTTATTTCTGGGATACGCAGGATTGCATTTCTTTTTTAGGGAAATAAAAGCAAGGACAGATAAAAGCAATTACATGAGAACCGTAACAATCAGCATGGGAGGTGCAAGCTGCACACTGAAAGCCTTCATTGATACCGGAAATGAGCTTACGGACCCAATGACGGGAAAACCTGTGATAGTGGCAAACATAGAAAGTCTAAGAAATATTTTAGGTGAGGAATTATACAGCAATATTTTAAAGTTTTACAGCGGCAAAGGAAGCAATTATGAAAGCTTATTAACAGAGAACGGCAATTATAGACTAAAGATAATCAGATATAACACAATAAGCTCCAAGGGTGAAATGATGGTTATTGTAACCCCCGATAATGTTGACGTAAAGGGAAATGTCAGAAGCATAACGGCAGTTGATGCCGTTATTGGAATAAGTCTGAAGAAAATAAGCCAGAAGGAGGATTATGACGCATTGTTATTTCATAAAATACTGGAATGGGAGATGAACACCAATGAGCTTGCTGAATCACGTTAAAAATTTTTTCAGGAAAATATTTAACTTTATAATAGATAAGCTGGGA
>DAMBZP010000022.1:0-13312 GCA_032059885.1 Sedimentibacter sp. | reverse complement strand
AGCTATTTTATATCGGAGGAAGCGACACACTTCCGCCTCCCTTATCCCAGGAAGAAGAAAAAGAAATTATTAACAGATTAAAGGATTCGGATGAAGCAAAGACTATATTGATAGAGCATAATTTAAGGCTGGTTGTATATCTTGCAAAAAAATTTGAATCCACAGGTATCAATGTGGAAGACTTAATATCCATAGGAACAATTGGACTGATAAAGGCTGTCAATACATTTAAGGCTGAAAAGAATATCAAGCTTGCAACATATGCGTCAAAGTGCATTGAAAATGAAATATTGATGCATTTAAGGCGTGTTGGAAAGGCAAGGACGGAAATTTCACTGGATGAACCCCTGAACATAGATTGGGATGGAAATGAGCTTTTGCTTTCTGATATTCTGGGAACTGAAGAGGATGTTGTATTCAAGGATATGGAAAGTGAAGTGGATTTGACTCTTCTGAATGATTCAATTAAGAAATTAAATAAAAGAGAGTACACGATTATGAAGCTCAGGTTCGGACTCAATAATTCTAAAAGCTTCACCCAGAAGGAAGTGGCTGATATGCTTGGAATTTCACAATCCTACATATCCCGTCTTGAAAAGAAAATACTTAACAGGCTAAAAAAGGAAATCAATAAGGCAGTATAAAAAGCATATACCGGGAAATAATTTTTAAGGGGGATAATATTTTTAAAGGGGAAAAACGACGATGATAAACAAAGTAGTTATATGTGGCGTTAATACTTCTCAATTGCCTACAATCAAACCATCTGAAATGAGAGGTATGATTCAGAAGATCCAGGAAGGCGACACCGAGCTTAGAGAACAGTTTATTAAAGGCAATTTAAGACTTGTACTAAGCGTAATTCAAAGATTTAATTCTAAAAATGAGCCTGTTGATGATTTGTTTCAAATCGGTTGTGTTGGTCTTATAAAGGCCATTGATAATTTTGACTTGTCTCTTGACGTAAAGTTTTCTACATATGCTGTTCCTATGATAATAGGAGAAATAAGAAGATATTTAAGAGACAACAACTCTATAAGGGTATCAAGGTCCATGAAGGATACAGCATATAAAGCTTTGCAAGTTAGGGAAAGGCTTACATCCAGCGGTTCTCAGGAGCCTACAATCGCCGAAATAGCTAATGAAATCGGCGTTGATAAGGAAGAAATCATATTTGCATTAGAATCAATACAAGAGCCCATATCGTTGTTTGAACCAATTTACAATGATGGAGGAGATGCTCTTTATGTTGTGGATCAAGTCAAGGATGAAAAAAATATAGATGAAAAATGGGTTGAGAAAATAACATTGGAGGACAGCATAAATAATTTATCGGAACGAGAAAGGCAGATAGTTGATATGCGTTTCTACAAGGGCAAGACTCAAATGGAGGTTGCGGAGGAAATCGGAATATCGCAGGCTCAGGTATCACGTCTTGAAAAATCTGCGCTGACTCAGCTGAAAAAAGGATTCAAGTGAGCTGTTACATCAGTAATCATTAAGGAACGGATTCGTTCCTTTTTTTCTGTCATAAAAAATACAAGTTGTACATATTTTATAATATATCTAATAAGCATTATATAAGGGGTGGTGAATGCTTTGACTAATTATTGGGATTTAATAGAGAAAGATGTTGTTAATATTAAAGATGGCGAAATAATGGGCAGATTTGATGACGTGGAGATAGATACAAAGGCTGGGAAAATTCAGGCATTTTACATAGAAGAGGTTGGCAGATTCATGGGTATGCTTGGTAAGTCTAAAGAAAGAAGAGTAAAGTGGGAAGAAATATTAAAAATCGGAATGGATGTAATAATTGTGAATGTTGATGATGATATTAACAACAGAGCGATAAAGGACATGCTGGAGTAAGACAATAGGTCAGCTGCTAATTGGCGGTGTAATAGAGAGAGCAAAACGCTCTCTCAAAATAATTTATCACCCATAGTCTAATTGTTCATTAACTGTTCTATCTTTCTTCTCGTCCATTCTTCTGCTTCCAGGATTGTTTCGACAGAATCAATTTCAGACGGGGTGTGTGAAAGCATTACCTTTTCATTTATGTTTCCTATGTCCAGAAAGCTTATTTTTTTGTTCAGGAATAAGCCGACGCAAATTTCGTTTGATGCGTTCAGCACGGAGGGCATTGTGCCTCCTGCATCCAACGCGTCAAATGCGAGCCTTAAGCATTTAAATGTAACAATATCAGGCTTTTCAAAGTCAAGTCTTCCAAGCTCTGTAAGTGAAAGGCTTCTGTAACTATTTTGCATACGCTTTGGATAAAACAATGCAAACTGAATAGGAACACGCATATCAGGAAGTCCAAGCTGCGCAATTGTCGAATGATCTCTGAATTCAACTCCCGAGTGAATGATGCTCTGAGGGTGAACAACAACCTCTATTTGGCCGGGTTCAACATCAAATAAAAATTTGGCTTCAATAACTTCCAGTCCCTTGTTCATCAACGTGGCTGAATCAACGGTTATTTTTCGCCCCATGGACCAGTTCGGATGTTTTAACGCGTCTTCGACAGCTACATTTTTAAGGAATTCGGAATCTTTTCCTCTGAATGGTCCGCCTGATGCCGTAAGAATTATTTTGTTTACTGTTTTTTTATCATTAGCCATCAGGCTTTGAAAAATTGCGCTATGTTCGCTGTCAACAGGCAGAATCTCAGCATTGTATTTTTCGGCCAGGTTCATTATGTAGCTTCCTCCGGTAACAAGTGTTTCCTTATTGGCCAATGCTATTGTTTTATGCTTTTTAACAGCTGCAATTGTGGGTTTAAGACCAATCATGCCGGATACTGCTGTAACGATTATTTCACTTTTTCCATATTCAGCTGCAGCAATCAGACCCTCCATTCCTGACAGGATTTCCGTTTTTACATGGGAAGGTAGAGTGTTTTTTAGCTGTAGAGCCTTATCCTTATTCATGACACACGCCAGATCAGGATTAAACTCTAGAATCTGTTTTTTTAAAAGATCTGTGTTGTTATTTCCGGTGATAGCACATACTTTTATTTCATCAGGATGTTCTCTTACCACATCCAGGGTCTGTGTGCCGATGGAACCTGTCGATCCCAGTATACTTATATATTTCATGGCTGCTCCTTGTTTATTTTAACAATAAAATTTTGATGTTAGTACCAGAATATTAATGCCATACCCCTTCATGCTTATTTTATCATATAATACGTCTGTTGCAAATAATAAATAAGCTCCGGAAATGTATGAAAACTGGAATTATTTGTGAAAGTGTTTTGTTAAAAAAAACACTTGTAATAATTCTGAGAACAGTGTATTATAAAATATCATCAGGACAGAGGAGGAAAAAATGATTCAAGAGTATGAAAGCACCAGAAATTCTAAATTAAAATCTTCTGCTTCACAGGCAGTTCTCAAGGGAATTGCTGATGATGGCGGATTGTATGTCATGAGAAACTTAGAGAATAAAAACATTGATATAGATGCATTGGAAGGCAAAAGCTACAAGGAAATGGCTGAAATAATTTTAAAAGAAATGCTTGATGATTTTTCGGAGTCTAAAATAAAGGAATGTGTTTCTGAAGCATATACAAACAAATTCAGCATGGATGAAATTACGCCTATTGCAAAAGCAGGCGATTTTTATATAACGGAACTTTTTCACGGACCGACATCTGCTTTCAAGGATGTGGCTCTTTCCATACTTCCTCATTTAATGAAAGCTTCATATGAAATGAATGATGTAAAGGGAGAGGTAATAATTCTTGTTGCAACATCCGGTGACACAGGAAAGGCTGCATTGGAAGGATTCAAGGATGTAAAAGGAACAAAAATTGCTGTTTTTTACCCTGAAGGAGGGGTAAGTGAAGTTCAAAAATCCCAGATGATAACTCAGGAAGGAACAAACACCTATGTTTGTGCTGTCAGGGGAAACTTTGATGATGCGCAGGGAGGAGTTAAAAAAATATTTACAAACGAAAGTCTTGTCAATGAGTTTAAGGCATGCAACAGAATTTTTTCTTCCGCAAACTCAATTAATGTGGGAAGACTTGTTCCGCAAATAGTATACTACTTTTATTCATATATGAAGCTTGTGGAAATTGGAGCAATAAAAATCAGGGACAAGGTAAATTTTTCTGTTCCAACAGGAAATTTCGGCAACATATTGGCCGGATATTATGCAAAAATGCTAGGTCTTCCGATAAACAAACTTATATGTGCATCCAATGAAAACAATGTGCTGTATGATTTTATAAAGACAGGAATTTACGACAGAAACAGAAAATTCTATAAAACAATTTCTCCTTCAATGGATATTTTGGTTTCAAGTAATCTTGAGAGATTTCTCTACTATGTGAGCGGAAAAAAAAACGAAGAAGTAAAAGAGCTTATGGAGAAATTAAGTTTGACAGGCAGATACGAAATTAATCAGGAAATGAAGAATAAAATGAATTCAGAATTTTATGCGGGCTGTGTATTTAAGGAAGAAACAGAAAGGACAATAAAAGAGACCTATGAAAATCACGGATATCTTTTGGATACTCACACTGCTGTTGCATATAAGACTCTTGAGAGATATAAAAAAGAAACAGGAGACAGTACGGTGAGTGCTGTTTTGTCAACAGCCAGCCCTTATAAATTTTCAGGAAGTGTTTATGATGCCTTGTATGGATCAACTGATAAAAACGAATTTGAAATAATGGAGGAACTCTCCGAAAAAACAGGAGTTCCTATACCAGAAAATTTGAAAGGCTTAAATAAAAAGAAAATTATGCATACATCAGTGTGTGAAATAAATGAAATGGAAGACTACGTGAGAAGGATAGGCAGACAATAGAGAAAAGATGTGTGAGCAATTGATGAGCGATGGAAATGAGAATGGATCAGCAATTGTTCAAGGAGGTTTTATGGTTAAGGTGAGAGTGCCGGCAACTACGGCAAACATAGGTCCCGGATTTGATACTTTAGGGCTTGCCCTGAATATGTACAATGTTTATGAATTTGAGGAAATAAGTGAAGGTCTGATAATTGAAGGTTGTGCAGATAAATTTAAAAATGAAAATAATTTAGTATATAAATCCTTTCAGGCGGCAGCCGATATAATAGGCAGGCAAGTTAAAGGGCTTAGAATATCAATGATTGCCGAAATACCCGTATCGAGAGGTCTCGGCAGCAGCTCCGCATGTATCGTGGGAGGAGTTTTCGCGGCAAATGCTATGCTGGGCGGAGGCCTGTCAAGGGATGAACTGTTTAAAATTGCAGTCAATATGGAAGGGCATCCGGATAACATAGCTCCTGCAGTTTACGGAGGCTTGACCGCTTCAATTGTTGAAGAAGATACACCATACTGCATGAGTTACAATATAAATGATAAACTGAAATTTTGTGCATTGATTCCAGATTTTGAAACTTCCACGGCTGAGGCTAGAGCCCTTCTGCCGAAGGAGGTATCCTTTCAGGATGCGGTATTCAATGTGTCACGAACGGCAGTCCTGTTAAAGGCATTGGAAGAAGGAAATTTTCATATAATAAATATTGCGTTGAAGGACAGACTTCATCATAGGTACAGAAAAACACTTATACATGAATGTGATGAGATTAAGAAAATCTGTGGTGAAAACGGCTCAAGGGCATTGTTTATAAGCGGCTCCGGACCTACATTGATGAATATTATAGAAAATTCTGATTTTACAAATAAAATCAAAGATAGTATAATAAAGCTTAAATATAATTGGGAAATAAAGTATCTTTCAGCAGATACAAAAGGAGTAATTATTGAAGGTTAAAGACCTTTTGGTGTTCCCTAAGGTCTAAAATATAAAACTCAAGAGGTGGACATATGTTAAAGAAATATTTGATTGTCAGTAAAAAAATATTGCCTGATGTTTATGAAAAAGTCATTGAAGCAAGAAATTTAATTAACAACGGAAATGTAAAAGGCATAAGCGAAGCGGTTAAAATGGTTGGTATAAGCAGGAGCACTTATTATAAGTATAAAGATTATGTTTTTTCTCCCTCCGAAAACTCAATAGGAAGAAAGGCTGTTATATCCATGATGCTGAGACATGAAAAAGGAGTTTTATCAAGCGTATTGAACTACATGTCTACGGAAAATGCAAATATTCTCACTATTAATCAAAGTATTCCCATTAACGGCAAGGCATCTGTCAATTTATCCCTTGATATTTCTGATATAGGTAAATCAATTGATGATGTAATTGGGGAGTTGAAAAAAATCAAGGGTGTAAGCACAGTAAAACTGCTGTCAATAGAGTAGGTAAATAAAATGTACGGACTCGTTTTAGAGGGAGGAGGAGCCAAAGGTGCCTATCATGTAGGTGCTTTTAAGGCGCTCAGGGAGCTTGGTATTGAAATCGGCGGTATAGCCGGAACATCAATAGGAGCCATAAACGGCGCCATGATGGTTCAAGGCGACTATGACCTGTTGGAAAAGGTGTGGTACAGCATCAATTCCTATGAATTGTTTGACTTGGATGAAAAAGCAATAGTTGATTTAAAAAATTTTAATCTTCAGGAAATAAACTTTTCATACCTGCTGCATCAGTCAAAGGAAATATTGAATAATCGGGGGCTGGATACTTCAAAAATAAGAGAGCTGTTTGACACCTATATTGATGAAGAAAAAATTCGCTGTGCTCATATTGACTTTGGAATTGTAACGGTTGATTTAACGGATAAAAAACCCCTGGAGCTTTATATGGAGGATATTCCCAGAGGCAAGCTTATTGATTTTCTCATTGCCAGCGCGAATCTTCCTGCTTTCAGAATTGAGGAGGTTGATGGAAAGAAGTACCTTGACGGCGGTTTTTATAATAACCTCCCCATTGGACTTCTTTACAAAAAAGGATACAGGGATATTATAGCAGTGCGTACCATGGCTGTGGGCGTAGTTCGAAAAGTCAAGGAAAAGGATGCGAGAATTACATACATACAGCCGGCAGACGGCAGCCTGGGAAGTATGCTGGGGTCACTGGACTTTAACAGAGAAAAAGCGGACCAGTTAATAAAGCTTGGATACTATGATACAATGAAGGTTTTCAAGAAGCTGAAGGGTTTCAGATATTACTGCACAGCTTATGAAGGGGATTTTATTAAGCTTCTCATTGATTATCTGCTTGAAAACAGGGATAATGTTGAAAGTGTTGCAAGAATCCTCGGCTTTGAAGATATAAGCATGGATCGGGTGGTTTTTGAAAAGATAATGCCGCGACTTGAAAGTATACTTGATATGAAAGGCAGAGCCGATTATGAGGATATATGTATACGGCTGACTGAGAGAATTGCGGAAAAGTTAAATATTGAAAGGTTTAAGATATATACAACCTTAGAATTTATAAAATTAACAGTTGAAGCATTCAGAAGTAATCCAATAGAATTTACTAAAAATGTTCCGGCCTTCATAAAGCACAACAAAATACTGTCATTGGCAGTAAATGATGATTTAATTGTGGAAATATTTACAGAACTGTTTATGAATAACAGTGGAGTAATTACTGATCGCAGCTGAACAACAGAATAAATAAGGGACGCATTTGCGTCCCTTATTTATTCTGTTGTTCAGGCTATTATTTATCAATCGTTCATCAATTATTAAAATAATCCACTATCCCATCGGCTATCTTTCTCGAAATTATATTCTGAAAACTTTCACTGTGAATATTTATTTCTTCCTGAGGGTTTGACATGAAGCCTATCTCAATCAATGCCGCAGGGGTGTTTGTTTCTCTGAGAACCTCATAGTTGCGGTCTAAAATTCCATCCCTGTACACGCCGTTTACGGTTATAGCATTTAAGTAAATTGCTTCTGCCAAATCATATCCATGGCGCGGGTCCTTATAATTTATTGTATTGTAGTATGTTGATAAACCGAAATAATCACTGTTTTCCATGGAATTATGGTGGATTGACAGCAATATGTCCACATTCAGCTTATCTGCCATTCTGCCTCTATCCTTGTTTTTTATGTAGTAATCTCCGGTTCTTGTCATATAAACTTTAGCTCCCATGGACTCAAGAACATCCTTTAATTTTAACGCAACTTCCATGTTTACATATTTTTCATACTTTCCGGAATAACTTATAGAGCCGGGATCCTTGCCGCCGTGTCCAGGATCAAGGAGTATTGATTTACCGGACAACGGGTAAATTTCTGTGAGATAATCCCCTGAACACCAGCCTACAGTTCCACTTTCTGAAACAATCTTGTCCCATCCGTTTTCTGAGCCGACCACCTTTACAGATGAACCCTTGCCTAATACCTGAACATTGTTATGCTCTGTGGAAGGACCGGAACGCATGTTTAAATCTGTGGTGGTTTTTTTATATTCCGATTTTCCTTCGGAATAATAATTTTGATTATATGTTGTTAACCATCCTGCAACATAGCCTGTTTGTCCGTCGGAAAGTCTTATCTGAAACCATCCGTTTTTTTCGCCTGTCACATCATAGGAATCATATCTGTTTCCCTGACCCAATATGCTGCTGCTCAAGGATGCCTGGCTTCTTATGTTTGTTTCATCATAGAGCATGTATATTTTTTGTGAATTTTCGTATTCAAGGTCAGTAAGCCAGCTTGCCACATAGTATTCGCCGCCTTTGTATTCAATTATGTACCAGCTGTGATATGTATCGATACATTTTGCTCTTTCTCCCGGATTAAGCTGTCCAACTGCATTGGACGAGGTTGTGGGAGACTTGCGGATATTTATCTTATATTCTGTATTATTTACAGCATATCTTTCCGCGGGAACAGTTACAAAATATTTTTCTATCCAGCCTGATATTCCGTCCTGAGTTTTGACATTGTACCAATCATCTTTTTCTTTAATGATTTCTAATTTTGTGCTTAGGCTCAATTTATCAGCAACCCTGGAAGTATAATCAGCATCCTTGTACAAAGCAATATCAGATATGTTTGTATATCCGAAGGTACCTGCATACACGGAGGAAATGGATAGAGTCAAAATGAAAATAATAAAAAACAGTAACTTTTTCATATTACCCCCTTTGTGAGATTTCCTTATTAACAATATTCTAACATTTTTCGACAAATTAACCATTACAGTCTTGTTACATTGAATAGTTCATATGTAAAAAATTGCTTGATACAATCATTTACGTATTATATAATGATTTTAAAGTACAATTTAAAGTACAAAAGGGAGAGATTCTTATGAAACTTTACAACACATTATCAAGGTCGATTGAAGATTTTAAGCCTATAGATGAAAATTTAGTAAAAATGTACACATGCGGACCAACAGTATATAACTATGCCCACATAGGGAACTTAAGGACGTACATACATGAAGATATACTTGAAAAAACTCTGATATATTTAGGGTACAATGTTAAAAGAGTTATGAACATAACTGACGTGGGGCATCTTGAATCAGATGCAGATGATGGCGAGGATAAAATGCTTAAGGGGGCAAAGAGAGAAAACAAGACTGTTTGGGAGATTGCCCAGCACTACACAGATGCGTTTTTTTCTGACATTGAAAAACTGAACATAAAGAAAGCTGATGTTGTTGCAAAGGCAACTGACTATATAAATGAATACATAGAATTTATAAAGGTTTTAGAGCAAAAAGGCTACACATACATGGCAAACGGCAATGTGTATTTTGATATAACAAAGGTGGAAAATTACACAAAGCTTTCCGGCATGGATTTAGATCAGCTAAAGACCGCATCAAGAGATGATGTGTCTGTGGATGTTCACAAAAAAAATCCGCAGGACTTTGTTCTATGGTTTACAAAATCCAAATTTGAAAATCAGGCAATGAAGTGGGATTCACCGTGGGGTGTCGGATATCCAGGATGGCATATTGAATGCTCGGTAATAAGCCTTAAAAACCTTGGTGAGCAGATGGATATCCACTGCGGAGGTGTTGACCACATTCCTGTTCACCACACAAACGAAATAGCTCAGACTGAAAGCTATACGGGCAAGCCGTGGGTTAAATATTGGTGGCACAGTGAATTTCTGATTGACCAGGGCGGCAAGATGAGCAAATCCAGCGGAGAATTTTTAACACTCGCCTTGCTTGAGAAAAAGGGATTCAATCCGCTGTCATACAGATACTTTGTTTTAAATTCACATTACAGAAAACAACTTGCGTTTTCTTTTGATTCTCTTGCTTCTGCGGAAAATGCATACTTTAAATTAAAAAGCAGGGTTAAAAGCATAAAGGAAAATGCAGAAGATGCTTCAAATGTGCTGAAGTTGTCCGGGGCTGCCGAAAAATATAAATCAGAGTTTAAGAGCTGCCTTGAAGATGATTTGAACACAGCCAATGCAATAACAGTTTTATTTAATCTGCTTAAGGCAGAGAATGTTAACAACGGTGAAAAAATAAAGCTCATCGAAGATTTTGAACAGGTGCTTTCGTTGGATTTATTAAAAGAAGATAAGAAGGAAGTACATGACGATATGGCTGAATATATAGAGGAAATGATTCAAAAAAGACAGGAAGCAAAGAAAAATAAAAACTATCAGATGGCTGATGCAATCAGAGCAGAGCTCTTAGAAAAAGGTATTGCATTGGAAGATACAAGACAGGGTGTAAATTGGAAGAGAATAAATTAAATAATGATGAAAATGATGAATTGGTAAAGAGGTTAAGCGAGCAAATATCCGGAGATGTAAAAAATAAGATTATGTATTCACCTGCACAGCTGGCTTATGCAGGTGATGCTGTTTATGAACTGCTGGTGAGAAGCCACATAATCCAAAACCATGACACAAATGTAAACAAAATGCACAAGCTTTCCGTAAAATTTGTAAAAGCAAATGCTCAGGCTTATTTAATAAATAAACTCGAACATGAGCTTACCGAGGAAGAAAAAAGGATAGTCAAAAGAGGCAGAAATGCTAAGGTGACTTCTACTCCAAAGAATGCCGAATTGGCAGAATACAGATATGCCACAGGCTTTGAAGCGCTGTTCGGCTATCTGTATCTGAGCAATGAATTCGACAGGCTCATGCAGCTATTTAACAGGTCTATAGAAATACTTAATGAAAAGGATGAAAAAAATGAGGATAATTGAAGGAAGAAATCCGGTTATTGAAGCATTGAGAAGCGAGGCTCAGATAGATACTATTTTGATCAGCAAGGAAGCGGCTCAGGGCTCTTTAAGCAAAATAATTGAGCTTGCCAAAATCAAAAATATACTTGTAAAAAATGTTGATAAGGCAACCCTTGACAGATTGAGTGAAAATAAAAGGCATCAGGGAGTAATAGCCGAGGCAATGGAATATGAATATAAAAGTATTGATGATATTTTAAATTATGCAAAAGAAAAGGGTGAAAAACCTTTTGTTGTCATACTTGATGAAATAACGGATGTGCATAATTTAGGTGCAATAATTCGAACCGCGGAATGTCTGGGAGCTCATGGCGTCATAATACCCAAAAGAAGAGCAGCACAAATTAACGGCGTTGTTGCAAAATCATCCGCAGGAGCCATTGAATATCTTCCTGTTGCAAGAGTTACTAATATCAGCCAGACCCTTGAAGAACTGAAGGAAAAGGGACTATGGATATACGGTGCTGATATGAACGGTAAAAATATATATGAGGAAAAATTTGATGTGCCTGTAGGCCTGGTTATTGGAAGTGAAGGATCAGGTATAGGAAGGCTTGTCAGAGAAAAATGCGATAATCTTGTTAAAATTCCTATGAAAGGCAATATAAGCTCTTTGAACGCATCATGTGCCGCATCAATAATAGTATACGAAATAATGAAGCAAAGAGGCATTTAAAATGCCCAGGACAAAGAAAGAATATCTGTTTATAGACGGCTACAATATAATTAATCAGTGGGATTATTACAGGGACATATCCAGAAATATAGCAAACAGCCGGAATAAGCTGATTGAGCTTTTAGTGGAATATCAGGCTTACAGGGGCATTAACGTAATAGTGGTGTTTGATGCCCACCTTGTAAAAGGAAGCATTGAGAAAAAAGAAATGGTTGACGGAGTTGAAGTCGTTTATACAAAGGAACATGAAACGGCTGACAGTTACATTGAAAAACAGCTTGACAAAATAGGCAGATATGAGATTGTGCAGGTTGCCACCTCAGATGGAGCAATACAGCAGATTGTTATGTCCAGAGGCGGAACAAGAATATCTGCCCATGAAATGATTTTAGAGCTTGAGAATACCAAAAAAGACATACGCACAAAAACCGACAAGCCTCGACAAAAGGGTACAAATATAGACCAGGTATTGGACCAGGAAACTTTAAAAAAGCTTGAAAAAATTCGTAGAAATATTTAGTGTCTTGACATTAATTGTAAATATTAATATAATTTTCTTGTATCTTAGAAAATATTAACACGACGGTGATACCAATGATAGGATCTATAAGTATATACAACAGTTTAAATTATAAACAGGAATACGATACTTTCTCTGATGAAGAGCTCATCGAAAAAATTAAAGATGGCAATGAACATGCTGAAAGATGTCTTTACAAAAGGTACACGTTTATAATAAAAAGAATAGCAAGCTCTTTTTTTATTATCGGAGGAAGCCTTGACGATTTGTTTCAAGAAGCCATGATTGGGCTTATTAAAGCTGTAAACGGATTTAACAATAATCTTGGAAACAGCTTCAGGAGCTATGCGGAGGTATGTATACGCAGGCAGGTAATTAGTGCCATAAGGAAAACAAAGCCCTATGAACTGCTGAATATAAGCACGTCTTTATATGATTCCGGCAGTGAAAGCAAGGAAATTACATTATTGGATGAATATGCGGACCTGGACAGCCTTAATCCGGAAAATGTATTTATATGTAAAGAAGAAAAAGATCAATATTATAGCAAGGCCTCGGAATTTTTAAGCAATTTTGAAAAAGCCGTCCTTACTGAATACGGTAAGGGTAAATCATATGAGGAAATTTCTCATGAACTCAATAAAAGTGTAAAATCAATTGATAATGCACTTCAAAGAGTTAAAAAGAAAATAGGATATAACAGAGAAAAGCTGATTGACTGAACAAAATGGTTAAGTATGATTATTTAACCGTTTTTTTTATTTTAAATCTGATATTTTGCCTTCAAAATTTTTTAACCTAATTTTACTATTGATTTATTTTATTTTTGTTGGTATAATTTACATTGACAAATTTACGCGAATGACATAATGCTTGCATAGCTCAGGAGGTAGAGCACTTCATTGGTAATGAAGAGGTCAGCAGTTCGAGTCTGCTTGTAAGCTCCAAATCTTAAATATAATATTTTATCCCAGGAGGAGATTAAAATGGCAAAAGCAAAATTTGAAAGAAGCAAGC
>DAMBZP010000021.1:0-61702 GCA_032059885.1 Sedimentibacter sp. | reverse complement strand
AAGGGGACGGGGTTGTTGTCATCAGCCGGCTGATGACAACAACCCCGTCCCCTTGGCACCATTCGTCCCCTTGGCACCATTTTGGTACCATTTTACATTGCTAATTCTTGTATTCTCTTTCCAGTATAACTTTTTGAGGAAGCTCCTTCATATCAGTTTTTACAACTGTAAAAGGATATGTAAGAATTTGTGCAGTAACGTCTCCCGGTTTAGGATCGGTATACTTTGCATACACTGTTAAAACCTTTTCACCGTTTTCGTCGCTCAATGTCATCTTATCAATTTCTACCTCATAGCCCGCAGTATTTTTTTCTCCCCGTGTTACCACAACATATATTTCGTCATTAATCTTTGCAACTAAAGCTTTTTCCTTCATCCTGTAATTTGGCAGAACCTCTGTAATTTGTTTCGGCATGTTTTCGGGATTAATAGTGTCAAACCCCACATTTTCTGTACCTTTTCCTCTAAAGTATCTGAAAAAGAACAAAAGAGCAGCTATAAATACAATAATCGCAACAATGGTTACAATTCTTTTCATAAACATCCCCCTATATATATACTTCTTTATATTGTATTCTTTCATTCCAAAATTATGCTAACCAGCAGGATGTTTGTTTACAAAATGTATTAATAAAGTGTTTGACATTCGAGCTTGTCTTTAAGTATAATTTTATTATATCAAAACGAACGCATTGTTGAAACGTTTTTAATAATCTCGTCTTAAGAAAGGAGTTGAAAATACGTGTCGTGCGATTGTAGTGAATTTCAAAATATAACCGGTAATTTACAGCTTTTAAATAAAAGCATTTTAGATATTGTTACAAAGCTTGATGAACAGACGGCTATGCTTAACAGAGCAATATTTAAATCAGCAACTCATTGCGGCTGCATTGAGATACATGCAACAAAGCAGTTGTTTTCAGACAATAAGACTTTGGAAGAAAATCAGCTTGACCTGGATAATCATGTGGAGGGTGAACTCTGCCCTAAATGTAAAGAAAAAATACAAGAAGAAATGGGCGAATTGGTATTTTATTTAGCATCAATGTGCACAGCCCTTGACCTGGACCTTGACAGTATAATGGCTGCCAAATTGGATCACCTGAAAACTTTGGGGATTTATAATCTTCTGTAAAAACAACGGATGAGCAACTGCTCATCCGTTTTATTTTATCACACTAGCCTCTCTGGCAAAGTTCCACAAGTACTCCTCCGGTACTTTTCGGATGGCAGAAAGCTATTTTTGCACCTCCGGCTCCATATCGAGGTTTTTCATCTATCATTCTCATACCAAGCTCTTTCATTTCTGCTATGGCCTTCTCAACATCATCAACTCTGTACGCAATGTGCTGAACGCCTTCGCCGTTTTTTTCTATAAATTTGGCTATAGGACTGTCTTCAGATGTGGCTTCCAGGAGTTCAACCTCTGAATCTCCCGTAGGCAGAAACGCAACCTTTACTTTTTGTTCCTCCACCACCTCAGTTCCGTTAGATTTTAATCCAAGGACATTTTCATAAAATTTTAATGCTTCTTCCAAATTTTTAACAGCTATACCTACATGATCTATCTTTTTTACCATAATAACCTCCCTGTTAACAATTGTTCAGCTGTGTTCAGCTATTGTTTTCAAAAACTCGTCTCTTACTTCGTACATATTTTTTTCTTTGTTGATTATTTTATTAACTTGAAATTCCAGTTTGTTCTCGCTTGTTGTCTGAGATATTACTATTTTTCTCAATTCTTCTTCAATAAGCTCAACAACCTCGAGCTTCATGTTGTTTTTTCGTCTTTCTTCAAGCCTGCCGCTTTCCTTCAGGTAGTCAATGTGCTTCTTTATTTCAGTAACCAAATCATCAATACCCTGATTTTTAGATGCGGTTACCTTCATCACGGGCGGTCTTCTTTCCATACTCATGGTTAAATCAAGCATCATGTTGATTTCGGTCGCAGTTCTGTCGGCACCGAATAAATCGCTCTTATTTATGGCAAATATATCTCCAATTTCCATAATTCCCGCCTTGATTGACTGTATGTCATCGCCAAGTCCCGGAACCATAACCATCAATATAGTGTCTGCCGCTTTGACGATATCGACTTCCGACTGCCCCACACCCACAGTCTCTATAATTATGTAATCATAGCCTGCCGCATCAAGTATCTTCAACGCATTTTTTGTGTATTTAGAAAGACCTCCCAACTGTCCTCTCGTTCCCATGCTCCTTATAAAAACATTGGGATTGAGCGCCAGATCCTGCATCCTGATTCTATCTCCCAGAATGGACCCGCCGGAATAAGGGCTTGTGGGATCAACAGCTATTATGCCTACTTTTTTTCCCTCATTTACAAGAGCTTTGACAATTTTGTCGGTAAGTGTGCTCTTTCCTGCACCCGGAGGCCCCGTGATGCCTATGATGCTGGCATTGCCGGTAAATGCGTGAATTTTCCTCAATATTTTTTCAGCTTCTTCCGGGTCATTCTCTACTGTGGTTATAAGTCTGGCACATGCTCTTTTCTCCCCTGCAAGCATACGCTGAATCAGTTCCACCAAATCACCTCATTACAGCTCTCTTTTTAAGTTATTTTTAATAAACTCTATCATTTCGACAGTTGTTGTTCCAGGTGTAAATATTTCGGCAATTCCAGCTTCCTTCAATCCCGGAATATCTTCATCCGGAATTACTCCGCCGCCTATGATGAGAACATCATCAGCACCCTGCTCCTTCAATAACTCCACAACTCTCGGAAACAAATAATTGTGTGCTCCTGACAATATACTGAGGCCCACCACATCTACATCCTCTTGAACTGCGGCGGCAGCTATTTGTTCAGGAGTCTGTCTTAATCCTGTATATATAACTTCCATCCCGGCATCTCTAAGTGCCCTTGCTATTACCTTAGCTCCTCTGTCGTGCCCATCAAGCCCCGGTTTAGCAACTAAAACTCTTATTGGTCTCATTTTATTCCTCCTGATTACAGCAATACTGCCTGCTCATATTCTCCGAAAACTTCTCTCATAACTCCGCATATTTCTCCTAAGGTTGCATATTCTCTTACTGCTTCCAAAATAAAAGGCATCACATTTTCGGTCCCCTGACATGCTGCTCTTAATGCTTCGAGTTTCTCTTTCACGGCTTCTGAGTTTCTGGCAGATTTAACATCTTCAATTTTCTTTTTCTGCATTTGAGCAACTATGGGGTCTACACGCAAAAGTCCCTTCGGAGGCTCTTCTTTAACCTGGTATTTGTTCACTCCAACAACTATTCTTTCGAGTGATTCAATTTCCATCTGATATTTGTATGCAGAATCTGAAATTTCTTTTTGAATATATCCCATATCTATTGCTCTTGCAGCTCCGCCCAGATCATCAATCTTTTTTATATATTCCATTGCCTTTTCTTCAATTTCTTTTGTTTTAGCTTCTATATAGTATGAGCCAGCCAACGGATCCACAGTATTTGTAACCCCTGTTTCATTGGCTAATATCTGTTGAGTTCTTAAAGCAATTGTAACCGAATCTGTGGTAGGAAGAGCTAATGCTTCGTCTCTTGAATTCGTGTGAAGTGACTGAGTCCCTCCAAGTACTGCAGCCAAAGCCTGCATTGCAACCCTTATGATGTTATTGTCCGGCTGTTGTGCAGTCAAGGTACAGCCTGCAGTCTGTGTATGGAATTTAAGCATCATTGATTTTTCGTTTTTAGCCTTGAATCTGTCTTTCATTATTTTTGCCCAAAGTCTTCTGGCTGCTCTATATTTGGAAACCTCCTCAAGCAAATCGTTGTGTGCGTTGAAGAAGAATGAAAGTCTGGGTGCAAATGTATCAACATCCAGTCCTGCCCTGATTGCGGCATCAACATATGCAATTCCGTCCGCCAGTGTGAATCCAACCTCCTGAGCCGCTGTCGACCCTGCTTCTCTGATATGGTAACCTGAAATACTGATTGTATTCCACTTTGGAACTTCCTTTGAGCAATATTCAAATGTATTTGTTATCAGTCTCATTGATGGTTCTGTGGGAAATATGTATGTACCTCTTGCTATATATTCCTTAAGAATATCATTTTGAATTGTTCCTCTTAATTTATCCGCAGAAACTCCCTGTTTTTCGGCAACAGCAATATACATTGCCAGAAGAACCGACGCAGGAGCATTTATTGTCATTGATGTGCTTACCTTATCCAATGGAATTCCGTCAAAAAGAATTTCCATGTCCTTCAGTGAATCTATGGCAACACCTACCTTGCCCACCTCTCCCTGAGCCAAAGCGTGGTCGGAATCATATCCTATCTGTGTGGGAAGGTCAAACGCAACCGACAGACCTGTGGAACCCTGACTTACAAGATATTTGTATCTTTCATTGGATTCTTCTGCCGTTGCAAAGCCTGCATACATTCTCATGGTCCATGCCTTGCCCCTGTACATCGTCGGCTGGTACCCTCTGGTAAAAGGATATTGCCCCGGATAACCTATTTCAGTTTCATAATCAATATCTGCTATATCTCCGGGAGTATAAAGTCTTTCAACCTTGTCTCCGGAACCGGTTTTAAATTCAGCTTTACTTTCCGGTGCTTTATTTAATGACTTATTCAATACTGTTTCTTCCCAATTTTCCCGAGACTCTTTCAATTTAGAAAGTTCTTCTTCATTAAACATACTTGTAACTACCTCCATAGTTTACTGACACGTCTTTACAATCAATAAATATAATGCATAAATCTTAATTTTGCAAGATATTTGCTCAAAAAGACTGTATATTTTTCAAACTTGCAGCAAAAGTTGCAAAAATAAATACCATAAATTTAAAAAACAGCCGAAATTATTTGAAATTCCTGCTGTCAAACATATTTATCCGTAAAGTGTGTTTTAGCTAAAATAAAAATAATTTTAAGCTTCTGTCATGGTTTTTATGACAATGAAATTGTTTCATACTCATTGCCGCTGTCATTTAAAAATTTAATCATATCCTCAACCTTATAAACCAGGGTTGCGGTATTTACATTAGGATGTGAATTGATAAATTCTTCTTTCATTATATCCTCATCTATATAAACCTTGACATTGTTTTCGGTATCGTTTATAACTCCGAACAAACTTACGGAGCCCGGTGTCAGATCCAAATACTTCATCATTCTTTCAGGGGAGGCAAAGCTTAAATTTTTTTCAGATATCTTTTCTCCGAATTCTTTAACATTCAGTGTTTTATCCTCTTTCATTACAACAAGATAGTGCTTGCTGCCTTTTTTGTTTCTTAAAAATAAATTTTTAGTGTGCACACCCTTCAGCCCGGAGGTGTAAATATCAGCTTCCTCACATGTAAATACAGCCGGGTGCTCATATTTTTCATATTCTATATTCAGCCTGTCAAGAACCTCATAAACTATTTTTTCTTTTTCGTCCATAGTCTCTCCTTATATTTATAAAAGAAGACTCTTCGCAACAGCTCAGAATGACCCGTCAATTGCGGAACTGTCATTCTTGAAGCACTCTGAAGAATCTCCTTTAATACTAATTATTCAATTATAATTTTTACTGTGCTCCCTCAAACAACGTTTCAAATTCCTTGCCCGAAATTGTCTCTTTTTCCAGCAGCGCCTGTGCCACACGATCCAATTTCTCCATATTCTGGCTCAAAAGCGTCTCTGTTTTATGGTATGCGTTGTCAATAATCCTTCGCATTTCCTTATCTATTTTAGCGGCAACTTCTTCCGAATAATTTCTTATTTTATTGAAGTCTCTGCCCAGGAACACTTCTTCATCATCAGTTCCGTACGTCATGGGTCCCAGCGCATCACTCATACCGTAGGTTGTTACCATTGCTCTTGCAATTTTTGTTGCTCTTTCTATATCATTTGATGCCCCTGTGGATATGTCATCAAGAGCGAGTTTTTCAGCAACTCTGCCTCCTAAAAGTCTTACTATGCTTTCTTCCATTTCAGTCTTGGATCTGTAGGACCTGTCTTCTTCAGGGAGATACATTGTAAATCCGCCTGCACCGCCCCTTGGGATTATTGTGATCATATGAACAGGGTCCTTGGATGAAGATAGTCTTGCAACAACCGCATGACCCGCTTCATGATAAGCAGTAAGCTTCTTCTCATTGTCGCTGATAACCTTGCTTCTTTTTTCAGGGCCGGCGATTACCTTTGTAATTGCCTCTTCAATTATATCCATTGTTATTAATGTTTTATTTTGTCTTGCTGTCAGAAGAGCAGCTTCATTCATTGCATTTTCCAAATCTGCGGGAGTAAATCCCGGAGTTCTTTTTGCAACTACTTCTAAATCCACATCGTCCCCAAGAGGTTTTTTTCTCACATGGATTTTCAGTATTTCCTCTCTTGCTTTTACATCCGGAAGTCCCACATGAACCTGCCTGTCAAATCTGCCAGGTCTCATTAATGCAGGGTCCAAAATATCAGGTCTGTTCGTTGCGGCTATAATTATGATACCTTCGTTTCCGGAGAAACCATCCATTTCAACCAGCAGCTGATTCAATGTCTGCTCTCTTTCATCATTTCCGCCTCCGAGGCCTGCTCCTCTTCTTCTGCCTACCGCATCAATTTCATCTATGAATATGATGCAGGGTGCATTTTTCTTTGCCTGGTCAAACAAATCTCTCACACGTGAAGCACCTACGCCAACAAACATTTCAACAAAATCGGAACCGCTTATGCTGAAAAAAGGTACCCCTGCTTCACCTGAAACTGATTTTGACAGATAGGTCTTTCCTGTTCCGGGAGGTCCCACCAAGAGAACGCCTTTAGGTATACGTGCTCCCAGCCTTACAAATTTTGCGGGATTTTTAAGAAAATCAACAATTTCACTGAGCTCCTCTTTTTCCTCATCAAGACCTGCAACATCAGCAAATGTAATTTTTTTGTTTGGGTCATCATCCTTGACCATTCTTGCACGGCTTTTTCCAAAGGACATTGCCTTTCCTGTTCCGCCGCCCTGAGACTGCTTCATGAACACATACCATAAAACCCCCAGAAGCACAAGCATTCCAATAGTTGGAAGTGCCTGAATCCATAACGGCGTTTTAGGTATTGGTTCACCGATTATTTCTATTTCATCAGCTTTATCTGCCAGTTTATCACCAAGACGTCCTGAAAACAGGAATAAAGTAGGTACGTACGAAGTAAACTCCGTTCCGTCCTTATAGACACCCTTTACTTCACTGTCGGTAAAGGAAAGTGATTTTATATTATTTTTTTCTATTTGAACTATAAGCTCGCTGTAACTTATTTTTTGTGTATTAGCCGCCGGCTCCACCATGCTTTGAACCAGCATTATAATTACCACAAAAATAAGAATATACATGGCGATGCTTCTCATAAATCCTTTCAATTAAATCCTCCTCTTTGTCAATAAGACTACTGTTATAATAAAATTGTAGCATAAAATAAAATATTTTACAATTATTTATTGGTAAATTTCTTCCTTCAGGACTGCTATATACGGCAAATTCCTGTATTTTTCCGCATAGTCCAAGCCATAGCCCACTACAAATTCATCAGGAACCTGGAATCCCGTATATTTAATTTCCAACTCGGTGGTTCTTCTGGAAGGTTTATCAAGTATGGTGCATATTTCAACAGATGCAGGTCCCCTTGATTTTAAGTTGTCCGCAAGGTAGGATAATGTCAGACCTGAATCTATGATGTCTTCAACTATGAGAACATGTTTGCCTTCTATTGACGTGTTCAGGTCCTTTAAAATTCTTACAACCCCTGATGATTGTGTATTTGACCCATAACTGGATATTGCCATAAAATCAATGTCCAGCGGAAGGTCTATTTTTCTCATTAAATCACTTACAAATATAACCGCTCCTTTTAATACACATATTAAAAGCAGATCTTTACCTCTGTAATCCTCTGTTATTTTTGCACCAAGCTCCGCAACCTTAGCCTGCAATACATCCTCCGCAATTAGTATCTCTCTTATATCTTTATTCATTAGTGCTTCCTCCGGTTAATGTTAAGTATTTTTTTTGTTGAAGATGACACCTTGAAACTGTTGTGGATTCTGAAGTCTTCAAGCCATAATATATTATCATCATCTGCAATTACCAGTTTGCTGTCTCTTTCTTCCACAGGTATTTTTAAATCTATAAAAATATCCTTTAGTTTTTTGCTCCCTGTCATGCCGCAGGGAATCATTGAATCTCCCGCACGCCTGTTCCTGACTACCAGATTTCCTTTTATCAAATCATAGTCCAGACTTACGCTGTCCTTGTCCTCCATGCTGAATTCCGAAACATCCGTGACTGTGATGGTAACAGTCTTTCTCACTTCGGGTATGTACAGCGGATTGTTCAGTACAATATTATATTGAAAATTTGGAATATTTTCAACAGCTTTATTAACTATAAAATTATCATAGCTGATTTCAATTGTAAAGCCCTCAGACAAATTAATTTTTTTACCTGTTGTTCCGGTATTTATAAAGTCAACAGCATATTCAATATGCTTCATCTCAATATTTACCGTATTTCCTTTTAACTCCTCAACGACACGTCTCACTACTCTTCCCGATTCCCCCGGGTCAAGGAGCTTAAGTTTATTCAAATCTAAAATTATTCTGTTTGTGCCTTTTTCCTTAAGCACCTCATTAAACTTAAAATCAATATATTTTTCTATGATTTTTTTATCCCGTTCCATCGTTTCAGACATTCTGTATAAAATGCTCTGAATGTTAGGATTAAAATCTTTCTCAAGATAAGGAATCAAATTGAGTCTTATTTTATTTCTGCCGTATATATCATGAAGATTAGTTTTATCTATGCAATAATCATGATTATTTTCGCGAAGATAATTCAAAACTTCTGATTTTGGCACATTGAGCATGGGCCTGATTAAATTATCCTTTTTAAAGGACATAGCGCTCAGTCCATCAATGCCGCTTCCTCTTATGATTCTTTGAAGCACCGTCTCTGCCTGATCGTTCAGGTTGTGGGCAACAGCTATTTTCCCGCCGCCTATTTCATTGAGATTATCATTAAAAAAACCATATCTTAAAATCCTGCCGGCTTCTTCCTCGGTAACCTTAAGTTCCCTGGCATATTCACCCGCATGCTTTCTCCTGACAAAAAGCCTGACACCATATTGGAAGCAAAGATTCCTCACAAAATCTTCGTCATGCTGAGCGTCCTCTCCTCTGTACATATGGTTTATATGAGAAGCATACAGGTTAAAACTTAAATGTTCCTTTAACTTTATCAGGTTATGGAATAAAAAAACAGAATCAGGCCCGCCAGACAAGCCAATAAGAACATTGTCTCCCGGCACAATCAACTTTTTTTCTAAAATATTTTGCTTGACCAGATTATACATAAGAACCTCATTACATGCTGCAATTGATATGTGATTGATTAGCAATGGATTGATATTGTTTATCAACACCCTTCATTATACCACGAAATCAGATAAATAAAACACTTTTTTAATACAAAAAAAGCACCTGAGCGGTGCTTTCATTTTTGTATCAGCCGATTTTTGTCACAAGAACTGTCATATCGTCCATGACCGTGTCCTGTCCTCTCAATGCATAGCTTAATATGGAGTTAGCAATTGTCTGAGGATCCTTGTTAATTATTAATTCAATATATTTATCAAGAGATTTTTTTTCATCCAACCCTATGGAATCGATAATTCCATCAGATACCATTATTATCATGTCTCCGATTTCTATTTTTTTCTTAAATGAGCTGTATTCAAAATTATCCAATATCCCCATGGGCAGGCTTTTTCCTGATACCTTGTCCACATTCTTCCCGCTGATTATGTAAGTCGGCGCTGCTCCCGCCTTATAAAGTCTGATTTCTTTTGAGCTGTAATCTATAATGTTGAAGTCAAACGTAACAAACCTTTCATCTCCCAATTTTATCATTAAGATTGAATTTAACGTCCTTAATATCTGCTCCTCTGAAAAATCCGTGTATAAAAACTTAGACAGCAAATCAACAGCACCGTTGCTTTCATTGTACGCTTCCTCACCGGATCCTATACCATCGCAAAGAACGGTATAATACCTGTCAGCCCTTCCGGCATACGCAAAGCTGTCTCCTGAAATCACACTTCCATCCTTAACTGCGGTTGCTGAGTATGTCCTTATTTTTATTCTTCTTATATTTTTAAACTTCAAAACATAATAATTTGGAGAAGCAATTACTCTGTCAACGCATTTAAGCTTGACTCCGCACAAATTTCTTACTACGAGCTCAACCGAGCTTTCTGCTTCTTCACAGGACTTTTCCGTTTTAAGGGTAACGCTGAGCACAATGGAATTTTTACCGCATGAAAGCACTTCGAAAAACTTAATGTGAATGTTCTGCCAGAGAAGCTGCTCTTTAATTTTTAATTTTGCCTGGTCGGTAAATATGTTTAAATATTTGGACTTTTTATAATCGGAAATATTTTTTATAATTGCTTCTTTATAATTCTTTTCTTCCACAAAGGTTGAAGCAGCTTCGGCTTCAGCCCTTGGACCGCCCGGAGTGGCATTTGGAAGTTTATCTGTGCTTTTGGGGACTTCCTTTTTAACCCTGTGGATATTTTCTCTGCCGTTCTTTTTAATTTTTGCAATAACCTTACTGAGCTCATTTATTAAAATTATTGAGCTGAAAACAAATACTGATTCAAAGGTATTGAGCATCATACTGTTTAAGCTGAATCCATCTGCCAGAAGTATAGTTGTCTTGGAAACCAGCAGTACCAGTGAAGCATATCCTGCCACAAGCAATATGGATTTCTTTTCCGTCCCAAAGCTGAAAAAATATGCACACACAGCAATCAACACGATTATGTAGACAAAATTAAACCCTGACGACAAAACAGCCAATATTGTTACGGCAAGCATTATTATGGAATTGCCCTTCATGTAACAATACGAGCACAACACTACAACTGCAAAGGGAAATATAGAGTCTATTATATTTTGCCTTGCAATGAAAAAACACACCAAAAAAATTATCCAATTCTCCTTGATGT
Organism: Sedimentibacter sp.; assembly: GCA_032059885.1. GTDB lineage: Bacteria > Bacillota > Clostridia > Tissierellales > Sedimentibacteraceae > Sedimentibacter. The sequence continues at coordinate 50,716 of DAMBZP010000021.1, read as the reverse complement.
GCTTAAGTTCAGTTTTTAAAATATCTCCTATTATAAAATCATATTTTTTATCGTTTGTTTTTCCAATCATAATTTCCACCCCTTCATTTCATATATGGTAGCAGAAACAGATTGTAAAATGCTGTCAAACTATGCGATATTCAATTAGTTTCCCATGTCTTTTTCAAATCCGATGCCTTGAATCAATTTATTGTCATTTTTATTTTTATCTATGTAAATGGTTTCATTGGGCTTAACCATTTTATACTGGTTCCTTGCTATCTTCTCAATAAGCTCAAGCAAGGCTTCCTTATCGTCCATTTTTTCCACATCTTTTTTCAGATCCGAAGCCTTCTTCTCAACCTCAGCCTTTTCTGTTTTCTTCTCATCTATTGTACTGTTAAGATCATTTAACATCTGGTATTGATTAAATGCAGTATATGCAAAATACAGGACAAAAACCGTAAACAGAAAATTAATGATGTTAAATTTCCTCTTTTTCTTTTTCGGAGCAGCAGCTTTGAATTTAGCCTCAAGCTTTTCTTGTCGTCTTTGTTCTTTTATTTCTTTTTCCTGTCTTCTAAAGTCATCATTATTTATTTTTTTCTTTAGTTCTACAATTTTTTGATCTTCGTTCACGCCCTTGCCCCCTTTTTCTTTTGTTTAAACGTCTTGACTGCTTCTTTTTATTATATACCATTTTTCTGTTTTTTGAAACTTTTTTAAGCCTGAACTTAAAGAATTTATATCTTTTTTTCGCTTTAATTTTAGCTTTTTCGAACTTTAACTTCACAGGAAGCAATAATTTCTTCAACTGTCTATAAAGAAATCTTATAGGTCCTATCAAGAAATTGATTACTTTTTTAATTATCTTGAGAATCATATCAACGATAAAAATGAATACTTTTAAAATATATCGGCTGATTCCGTAAAAATATAAGAGTGCACCAAGCATAAAACCCATAAGAATGAAAAATCTTACGTTGCCGTAGCTTAAATCAAATATTAGCTGGACGCCTATGTAAATACTTAATATCCAATAAACAATGTCACCTATTGCAGTACCGGCATTTCCTAATTTTATATAATGTCTGAAAAGCCTGTAGATGTCCCATATAAACCCGAGGAGCATTCCTCCCATAACTGATACTGCAAGCATATATTCCTGAGAGTAAGGTAAGTAATCCATATTACCCTGTATCCTACTTGAATAATTTCTTTACTAAGCTTACTTTTTCTCTCTGTCCTTCATATTCAGAATAAACAAGAGAATTAATGATTCCTTTTACAATAAGCTTTCCTTCATCGACATTTAATTTACTGATATTAAGCTTCTCGCCCTTGATGGTAAGTTTTCCTTTGTTTGTTATAAGCACCACACTTTCATCATTGAAGTTATCTACGTTTTCAACTCCTGTTACATTTAAGACTTCCTTATTTTCAAGCACTAAGCTTTGTACGGTTTTCTCATCCATATAGTCCCCCTGATATTGAATTTCTCAATACATTTATTAATAAAGTATATGAATCACATCAATAAATATGAATGAACAGTCTCATTCATTAAAATATTGCTTCTTATATCGCATATTTTGGGAATTCGTTGTAAAAAATTTTCTCTGTTTTTCAGAACTAAAAACGTGAGCAGACATACTAATATCCAAAAGGAGCAGTGCCTGTGATTTATGGCTCTGCTCCTTTACAATCAATTCATTCTGTGCTTTTCCTTATAAACGTCTCTTGCAAGCTTACCGTTAAAGATGCTTTTTCTCAGTGACCTCAAGCTTTGCCTTGTTTGTATTACCCTTCCGGAGCTCATCAGTATGGCGGCATAGCCATTCTCCTGATAAACCTGTTTTACGGCATTCAGGTCAACATATCCGAAGGCAGCATCATGCTTAAACATTGGCTCTCTTACATTTACATAAATGTAGACAAGATTTTCGTTTATAACAACAGGCACCTTGTTTATGATGCCAAGCTCATTCCCATAATTGATTCTGTTGTGATAAAGGCTGATGTTATAATAATCGGCAAGTTTTTTTATACATGTTTCAATTGTTGCATTTTGTATATAAGAAGCCTCAGCCGTAATAATTTCGGTGCAGTTTCCTTTGTCTTTCACGTAAATAGGCAGCATGGCTTCAATTTCGTTGAATCTTAAATCGTTTTTCATATTATACAAACCCTTTTATTAAAAATTCAAATTGAAATTTTAACATATAAATTTTCTTGAAATCAATCAGAGAAGGCACGGTTACCTGTTCCTTTCCCGTTTTTACAGTCCGTTACTAAACGAATATAATCAAGATAATTTAAAATGAAAGGATGCGCGATTATGCCCTCTGATATTAATTATATTATTCAGATGTCGCTGAATGGGGACAAGAATTATCAGGAAATTTTGCTCCAAAAATTAAATCCTCTTATTTATAAAAATATTTATATGTACTGGAGCCCCGGCAATCCTCTAACAGAAGATCTGGCGCAGGAAGGATATGCCTTGGTACTGGAATCCTTAAAAAGCTATAATGAAAAATATAATGTGCATTTTCTCCAATATGTAAAGATAAAGATAATATATTTTTATAAAAATTATTATCGTAAAATTAAAACTCAAAAGAATGAAATGGATATGCATGAAAACATAGCAGATGATATAAAAGATACTTTGGACAGCCTTATTGACGCGGAGGAAGCAGATGAAATGCTGGCTAATCTGAAAAAGCTGAATGAAAACGAGCAAAAAATTATTTATTTGTATTATTACGAACAGATTCCTCTTACAGAAATAGCCTCAAGCTTAAATATACCTTATAGAACGGCCCTTGGAAGAAAACAAACAGCTTTAAAGAAATTAAATAAGCTTATATCTTCAGGGAAATAAAATATTACCTTATTTTATCTTTAATAATTTCCAGCTTTATGTTAAAATATTGTATGTGAAATCATAAACATTTTGAATACAATATCATGATAGCAGGAGAGAATCTTAATGAAAACAAAAGAAGTTAAATCAGTGCTTATACTGCTGCTGACCGCAGCGATATGGGGATTTGCATTTGTTGCTCAAAGAGTAGGAATGCAGCATGTGGGTGCATTTACCTTTAACGGTGTCAGGTTTGCCCTGGGAAGTCTGTCCCTCCTGCCTGTGATTTATTTTTTCGGCAGAAAATCCAAAGAAGATGCGGGAAAAAAGAAACAGGTAGAATTTGAGGAAGCAAATTTAAAAACAACCGTTAAATCAGGGATGATTGCCGGAAGTGTACTGTTCATAGCAGCATCCCTTCAACAAGTAGGACTAATTTATACCACTGCGGGAAAAGCAGGATTCATTACAAGCCTTTATATAGTGCTTGTGCCAATATTAGGAATTCTTTTAAAACAAAAAACGCACTTTACAACATGGATTGGAGCATTGACAGCCGTTGCGGGACTTTATCTTCTGAGCATAAATGAAAGCCTCTCAATTGAATTCGGAGACCTCTTAGAAATTATAGGGGCTTTCTTCTGGGCTGCACATATTCAGCTTATTGACAGATTTGTAAAAAATGTAGACGCCATAAAACTTTCCAGCATTCAGTTTGCAACATGCTCCGTGCTCAGCTTAATAGTTGCATTCATATTTGAAGATGTCAATTTTATAGGATTATCAGATGCTTTAGTTCCTCTTCTGTACGGAGGCATCATGTCTGCAGGGGTTGCATACACGCTTCAGGCAATCGGGCAGAAATCAGCAAAGCCATCACATGCCGCCATAGCTTTAAGTATGGAATCTGTATTTGCCGCAATAGGAGGAGCACTTCTCCTTGAGGAAAGACTTCCCGTTAAAGGATACCTTGGCTGTGGGCTCATGCTTTTGGGAATGCTGATTGCTCAATCAGAAAACTTCAAAAAAAATGAACCGGCAACATAAAAAAACTTTGGCTTTCGCCAAAGTTTTTTATGTTGCCGGTACTAAATCATAGCTTTCTTTTGATGATGAAAAAAAGATTGTTTATTGATATACCTGTAAATGCTCCTGCGCTGTCTATAAGCACATCCTTAAGCTGGCACCCTCTTCCGGGAACAAACAGCTGGTGAAGCTCATCACTTGCTGCATATACTGAACAAATCAAGAGTGAAATTAATACTGCCCTTCTTTTATTACCATTTTTTATCATTGCTCCCGAAACCAACATTCCAAGAATCAGATAAATAGAAAAGTGAGCTGCCTTCCTTACTATATGGTTCATCTGTACTGCAAAATCGTTAATTGTGCTTGTTTCAGCATTAAGCGGAAGTATTTTTCCAAGCATATTTACCAAAACTTTTGTCAGTCCTGAGCTCAATTCATTTGACTGCGACGCCGGCTGAGCCGAAAACATAAATATAAGCATCATCCACACAATGGCAGGCAGCCAGTTTATTAGCTTATTCTTGTTCATTATTTTAATCTTCCTTGATATTTATTATAATATTATAGCATAACAATAACAAAATTATAACTTCTTATTTTAAATGTGTGATTACAATTTAAAACTGGCGCAAATACACTAAAGTCCCTTCCGACTCTTTCTAAAAAGACAAGTAGTAACAATTTATATATGGCAGAATATGATATAAATGAGCTTGACCTCAAAATAAAATTTAAATAGGAAAAGGTGTTATTATGTATTGTAATTGTAATGGTAATGTAGCCGGAACCGGCGGAAGAAGAATAAATCGTTGTATTACACCAGAAGAATTTTGCAGGAGAAGATGTCCTGACGACAATACATCTCCGGATTATGGAAGAAGATGCAACTTTGTTTATGAATGCCTTCTGGAATTACTGGAAGACGCAGTTGAAAGTGACAACAACAATAATAACGGATGCGTACAACGCAATTGTGATTATGTTTATGACTGCCTGGGAAACTTGCTTGAGGACGCAGTTGAAAGCGATAATAACAACAATCATTGTGGATGCAGATGCAGATAGTATAAAATATTTGAACAAGCGGCGGGTATACCGCCGCTTGATTTTTAAAGACTATTTCATTCCTTGACAGGGTTTGAATGTTGCACAGTCTGTTTCAGAAGAGCTTTGAGCATCACGGTGCTGAACCTCTATTTTCTGAGCGTTGCAATGATCTCCCTGCGCATAATAATGACATGTATTTACAACACATTTCACTCCTGGGTTATGCTGATCCATTTTCTTGCCTTCCATATTGATCTCCTCATAAATTTTATTAAAAGTTTTATAAAACTTTCTCAAATTATTATGACCCTTTTTATATCAACTATAATTGAAGTTTATCTCACATATGGATTTAATTCCCTTTTTTAAACTGCTGCTCCGGAATTTAAAAAGGTTTTTATTGCTTTAAGTCTTTGTATATCATAAAAAAAGTTATACATTAAACCTGCTGTTGTTTTTTGTGCTATAACCAGCACAACCGATGTGATTTTATAGAATTTTATGTGTTCGTTTTTAATGCAGGAATATTTCTTATATGCTTCTAAAGCCTTTTTAGTGTTTAAATAAATATATCCTTCCACTGAATTGAGATATATTCCCCCTTTTTCCACCTTGAATTTTTGCTGTTTGTTATACGTCTTAATAACCCAGTTTTCATATGCCCTGTGACTGTGAAGAAGCTCTATATTTGCATGCTGCGGTATGGTCAGGTCCTGAATCAAATGACAGGCGGCACCTAAGTAAAACATGGATGTCTTCATGTCATCGCGGAAATACTCGCTTATTGCCCTCTTATAATAAGTAATGCACTCGATTTTTGCATTGCTGTTTCCGTATAAGCCTCTCTTGGTATTTGGATTAAAAAAATGATTGCTGCTTTTAAAGTCCTGGTCCGCCCACACTGCTCCTTCATTGATATCATCTATGTATTCTGAAAGCCTGGCATAAATTTCATCATGTCCATCATTTTTAAGTATTTCAATGGCTTGGTTATTTATAAATTTATGAACCACACATTCTGTTTTTATGACCCTTTTTTTTAACGGATTTACAGCCTTGATAACTTTTTTATATAAAAATGAATAATATCTTTCTACTGCGCTCATGCTTACCTTCCCAAAGTGTATTTTGGAATTATTCTGTTCATGTTTTCAAGTATTATCCGTCAGCTTAATAAAAATAATCAAATAAAAGCACCGTCTGCAGCCCCCTGCAAGTTTCTAAATACTTTTTATCAAACGTTAAAGAAATGATTACTGCAATTTAGACTTGTATTCATCAACCAGCTGCTTTACTCCGTTATACAATATCTGACCATCAAGTCCTCCCAGAAGGAATTTAAATCCCATATCGAGGTGCTGCTTCATAGCGCCCGACCATGTCATAATACCTGGAACAACATTATTTTTTCTGCAGGATTCAATAACCTTTCTGCAGTTGTTTTGAACATCAGGATGATTTAACTGTCCTGCAAGCCCCATTGATGTACTCATATCCATAGGGCCTACAAATGCTATATCAATCCCTGAAACAGAAAGTATTTCATCTATATTTTCAACAGCCTGATAATGTTCAATCTGAACAATTACCAATACCTCATCATTGGCTTTTGCATAGTAATCTTTAAATTCCTCTGCAGGTGCTCCGAACAAGACAGCTCTCCCCACACCCATACCTCGTACTCCCATTGGCGGATATTTGCAATACTGTACGGCCTTTTCAGCATCTTCCTTTGTATTAATCATTGGAATCATCAATCCTGCCGTACCTGTATCCATTCCTCTTTTAATCAAAGAAATTTCATTTAAAGGAACTCTCAAAAGCGGTGTCGTACTGGTATTTTTAATTAAAGATACCATTTTCCCTGCAGTTTCTAAGTCCATTGAGCCATGCTCGCCGTCTATCATTATGCAGTCTACTCCCGTATATGACAATATTTCTGCTGTATCTAATCCACCGGTCATAATAAAAGTTCCGAACACAGAATTACCTTGCTCTAATTTTTCTTTCAATACGTTTTTCATAAAACCTCCAAATTTTTAATAAGCAAATAGTTTATAATAATTTTATAATATAATACACTTAAAAACGAAATATTTCAATCACGCAAGAATTTATAATTTCGTATTAAAGCATAAATTTACTTAAACGCTTGTTATATTTTCACATATGTTATATTATTTAAATGGTAAATAAAATACATAGCTTGGAGTGATGCATATGAAAATAGTTGTTTTAGATGGATATACAACAAATCCCGGCGACCTGTCATGGGACAGGCTGATAAATTTGGGCGATGTTTCAATTTATGACAGAACACCTGTTGAGCTTACCGCCGAAAGAATCGGTGACGCCGAAATCGTACTGACGAATAAGGCACCGGTTTCAAGGGAGACAATAGAGAAATGCAAAAACATAAAATATATAGGAGTGCTGGCAACCGGATACAACATAGTGGATGTTGCCGCTGCCAGTGAGAAAAACATCCTCGTGACCAATATACCAACTTACGGCACAGCCTCCGTAGGACAGTTCACTATTGCTCTCTTATTGGAAATATGTCACCATATAGGAGAGCACAACCGTGCTGTAAAAAACGGAGACTGGGCAGTCAGCAAGGATTGGAGCTTCTGGAACTATCCGTTGATTGAACTCGAGGGAAAGACAATGGGAATAATAGGCTACGGAAGAATCGGGCAAAGAACAGGGCAGATCGCTCAGGCAATGGGCATGAAGGTTTTGGCAAATGCCGGTCATCCAAACCCATCCCTGGAAAATGAAAACTGTAAATATGTTGATTTGGATAATCTCATAAAGAAATCTGACGTTATTGCACTTCACTGCCCTTTGACTCCCTCAACTCAAGGAATTATTAACAAGGATACCATATCCAAAATGAAGGACGGTGTAATTATAATTAATACTTCCAGAGGCCCGTTAATCGAGGAAGAAGATTTAAGGGATGCGCTGAACAGCGGAAAGGTAGCAGCCGCAGCCTGTGACGTTGTTTCGTCGGAGCCGGTTAAAAACGATAATCCTCTGCTGAATGCAAAAAACATAATCATAACGCCTCATATAGCATGGGCTCCTATAGAATCAAGAAAAAGGCTGATGGATTACACAATAGAAAATTTAGTTAAATATTTAGAGGGAAGTCCAATAAATGTGGTAAATAAATAACATCAATTCATTTGGATATCCAGACCGTTGTGTTTGACTTTAAAATTTAAAAATTTATCAATTGAAATGGAGGCTGTATGATACAATTATGTACTGATAGGCTCTTAATCATGGAGCATACAATGGAAGACCTGGCATCACATCACGAATTGCTTTCAAATAAGAAGGTAATGTGGTTTTTGCAGGACATACTGACAACAAGTATGGAAGAATCTGAAGCTAACCTTAGAACGGCAATTGAACAAATCGGATGTACCGACAGAAAGTATTATTTTTTCATAATTAAAGATAAAGTAACAAACGCCCATGTAGGCGAAATCGGATATACGGTTTTGGATTTTACTCCTGCCGGAAATCATGTTGAGGTTGGCTATTTCATACGGGACAAGTACTGGGGTATGGGGTATACAACCGAAGCTTTCAAGGAAATAATCCGTTTTGCCTTTGAAGAAAATGACGTAGTAAGAATATTATGCGGGTGTTTAAAAGAAAATAAAGCTTCAGAAAGAGTAATGCAAAAATGCGGACTGATAAAGGAAGCAGAGTTTAAGGAATATCAGTGGCATGATGGAAAATTTAAGGATCGTGTAGTATACAGGTTACTTCGTTCCGAATATTTTGCTGAGCATTAAGTCATAAATATCCTCATACCTTATACAATGTTATATAGGTTGAAAGGATGTGGCGGAATGAAGAAAAATGGTGTGTCAGCTTTAAAAGTTGCGGCTGCGTACATAGGAACGGTAGTGGGTGCCGGGTTTGCAACCGGCCAGGAGGTGCTGCAGTTTTTTAACAGATTCGGTGCATCAGGATTAGCAGGCATAGCAGCTACAACATTAATGTTTATAGTGTTCGGATATATAATCATGGACCTGGGCCAAAAGCTTCATGCCCGCTCATATACAGAAATCATTAAATACTCAAGCGGAAGAAAATCAGGAAAAATAATAGACTTAATAATAACAGTCTTCCTTTTCGGCTCCTTTACTGCAATGATAGCAGGTACAGGTGCACTCTTTACACAGCAGTTCAGACTGCCTGCTCTCATGGGAAATATACTTATGGCAGTCCTGACATCTGTGACTGTATTGACAGGCATAAACGGTGTAATTAATTCCATCAGCTTTGTGGTTCCGTTCCTGCTGACGGCAGTTATTGGAACCGGCCTGTTTTCAATTTCTGTTTATCCGCCCGATTTTACATCTTCGACGGTACTTCTGGCAGAAAGCGGAATCATAAACAACTGGTTTTTGTCTTCCATACTGTATGTATCATACAACATAATAACTTCCATAGCTGTACTTGGTCCGTTGGGCTCTGAAGCAAAAGACAGGGGATCTGTAAAAATAGGTGCTGTCCTCGGAGGTCTGGGGCTAGGAGTAGGTTCTGTCATGATTTATCTTGCATTGTCCGGAAGTATTTCAGAAATTGCTGATCTTGAAGTCCCCATGATTTATGTGGCAGGCAGAATATCCCACCCTGTACAGCTTGCCTATGCAGTTGTTCTGACTGCTGAAATTTATACTACTGCTGTAGGTTCTCTGTACGGATTTATATCCCGAATTACCGATATAAAAAATTTTTCACCGGACAGTATAATAATTGTTGCCGCATTTACCATAGCCGCCTTGCTGGCAAGCCAGTTCGGTTTTTCAAATTTAGTAAGATATCTATACCCTATGGTAGGCTACGGAGGTATTGTACTGCTCATATGTCTGGTTCGTACGAAATTCAGCGGCAAAACATCCCGAGTGCATAAATCTTAGGATAGCATGCAAAATATTACTGTATATAAAAACACTCCTGTTTAATTTTTAATTGTAACAATCAGGAGTGTTTTATTAATTTTTATTTTTTCTGTCTTCGGTTTGCAACAATCAAACCGCTTTCTATCTGAATTCTCACAAGGTCTCGTATAGGAACAACCTTGTAGTTTAAATTTTTTTCAAGATACTCGCATTCCTTTTTCAGTCTGTCTGATAATGCTTCGTACACTTCCTCCAGAAAGCAGAACGCTTCACTGCCCTTATATCCTTCTTTTTTCATTTTATCCATCTCATATTGACATGCTCTGGCACAAAGGCTTGTTGAAAGGCTGTTATAAAATTTACTCACCAGATCATTGTCAAATACCTCCGATGCCTTAGCCGGTCTTTCAAATTTGGGGTCATTCGACCATTTAGCCTGAGCAGCAGCGGTAGAATCCAATTCTGCCATAATCTGATCCACAAGCAGGATGAAAGGATTATCAGAAGCAATATACTTTCTTACATTTTTCAATTCTCTTTCCAACCCTCTGTAATGCTCAACAGTGTTTTTTATTTTATCCTCTATAGACTGTCTTCTTGTTATATTTGTAATCGTGGGATCTGCTATTCTGTCATCTGAAAAATACGGAAGCTCTGTCATCAGCGACACGCAGTCATTGTATCTTAATGCATAATCGGAGCTGCTTGTGCCTCCGTAGCATGATTTTTCCGGAGTTTTTCCCGAGTATTTTTCCAGATAATCATAATCCTCAGATATACCCGCCATTTTATATATTGCATCAGAAAATTCTATGCATGCAGGACTTTCAGGCTCTCCCAGCTGCAGCGCAACTCCGTTTTTTAACGCTGTTTTCCTCAATTCATCATATATGTCTTCATATTCGTGAGTTATGTACCAATATGCTCCGCACAGGCCTCCGTTATGCAGTGAGTACATAAATTCCGGTCTTGTTTTTTCAATGATGCTCATTATTGCTTTGGTTTCAGGCATGGGGTCATTAAAGTGAAGATTTTTATAGTCCACCGGGAATGTCCACTCAACTTGTTTTTCACTTCCGGGCCTGAAATAATTTTTCATATAATTGTAAATAGTAAACGGACCTTTAAACCATTTTTCATTTAATTTTGTTCCGTCAGGGTCAACACATTTAATTATATACCAGGTGTATCCTGTTGATTCCCTGAATTTATCATCCTCAGCCAATGCTCCCGATAAATATTCCAATGTCATGGCTCCTATGGGTTCATTGGGATGAGGGCACGCAAAGCATAGGGCGTTCTTACTGCCGCTTCCTATCTTCAGGCATAATATGCTGTGATTTTCTCTTGATTTCCCCGCTTCAAACACTTCCACAACATCCGGATATTCACGCTGAAGGCGCATGGTACTTTCATCCAGTTCATCGACTGTTAAAAACACCTTGTAATCCGGAACACTATCAATTATCTTATTTATATTCACGCTGCACCTCCGATGTATTCTGTATACTGCCCGCAGTATGTACGGGCAGTATTATTTTCCTTCTATTTGTTTATCCAGACATATGTGTATTCATGGAAACCTGTTTTATCTATAACTTCCTCTGAAGTCGGATGCCCTTCAACATACGACTGATATGGTGCTATAGATATATATTCTGATATAGGCACAACAGGAACATCCTCAACTATATATTTTTGTGCTTCCTTGTAATACGAAGCTCTCTCATCCTCTTTGACAAATGATGCTCCTTTTTCTAAAGCCTCATCAAGTTTTGGATTTGAATATCCCATTAAGTTAATAAGACCTCCTGTAGAAAATCTCGGTCCGAGTGCTCCCGGGTCAGGCCCCTGGTATCCTGCAAGCAATGAAAAATCATAATTTCTTCCATACCATATTTTTTCATCCCATGCCGCTTCCTCCATCATGTTTATTTTAACATCAATTCCCACATCTTTTAGATTATCCTTTATTATTACTGCTATGTCGGTAAAAGGCTCTATGTTGAAAACATCTATTGTAGTGCTGAAATACATTCCGTTTGAATTTTTTGTATATCCGGCATTTTCAATTAACTGCTTTGCTTTTTCAACATCTCTTTCCGGGAATACATCTATTGTATTTAAAGCCCACTTGTACATGGGAGTCATTGCAGTATTGGATTTTTCGCCTATGCCCTTCATAGCCTTTTTTATTATGTCGTCCTTGTCAATGCCGTATGAAACGGCTTGTCTGAGCAAGGAATCCTTAAATATACTGTCTTTCATGTTGAAAAACATGTAATATCGCGATGGCCAATATTGCTTTCCTACCGTAAGGTCCATATCAGCTTCAAAATTTTGTGTTTCAGACAGCGGGGGCTCTACCCCGAGTATGTCAAGTTCTTTGTTGTATAAAGCCTGTACAGCTGTATTTGCATCAGGTATTATGGAAAATACGACTTTATCGAGATATGCTTTATCACCCCAGTAATCATCGTTTCTTTCAAGTGTAACGCTGACCCCCTTTTCGTGGCTGACAAATTTAAACGGTCCTGTTCCTATAGGATTTTGATTTGCCGGATTTTCACTCCAGTCAGTACCTTCATAAATATGCTTCGGCATAATGTAACATGCATCCCATGCCAGGTATCCTATAAGTGATGAATCATTATTTTTCAGCTTAAACACAACAGTGTTGTCGTCAGGTGTGGTTATTTCATCCACTGATGTCAGGGAACCTGCCAGCTGTCCGCCTTCCTTGATGATTGTATCAAATGTAAACTTTACATCTGCCGATGAAAAAGGCTTTCCGTCATGCCATCTGATATTTTCATTCAAGTGAAATGTTATTTCTTTTCCGTCCTCAGACATATCATAGCTTTTAGCTAAATCAGGCACAACCTCCTGCTTGTTGGTAACCTTTATCAACCTGTTAAAAATATTTTCCGCAATTGGCTGTAGGTATCCATCTGCCTGATAATCCGGATTGTAGGTTGACGGGTCGCCGGTCATTCCGACTATCAGTGTTCCGCCTTTTTTAGGTGCATCCGCTGACAGATTATCTGAAGATACCGGCTGCCCGCTTTCAGGCACATCTTTTTCCGTATCGGCGGTGTTTCCGCATCCGGCAAGCATTCCCACAATCAGACAGACTGCCAGTAATAAAGATATTTTTTTCATTTTACCCTCCTAATTTAATATATTGGAAAACTTAAAATCAAGTCTTCTGTTCGTTATTAGTAAATCAATTATCATCATTAATGAAGTGACATGAAGCAAAATGATTATTTTCTATTTCTGTTTGTTTTGGATATTCTTTAAAGCATATGTCTTTTTTCATGTAGCACCTTGGTGCAAAATAACATCCCGGACCATTATCAATGGGAGTAGGTGGTTCTCCCTCTATTTTTATTATCTCTGTTTTTTCATCCATATTTATAGACGCACAGTTGGATATCAGCGTCCTCGTATAGGGATGTACGGGGTTATGCAATACATAATCCGTTGTTCCCGACTCAACTATTCTTCCGAGATACATTACAACAATTTTATCCGATATGTATCTTGTGGTATTTATATCATGACTTATAAATATTAAGGCCGTATCGGAATTCTTGACAAGATCCTGAAGCATTTTAATTATGTCTGCTCTCACGGAAACATCAAGCATGGAAACAGGTTCATCTGCAATAAGGAACTTTGGTTTTAAAAGCATTGCTCTCAATATTGAAATACGCTGAAGCTGCCCTCCCGATAATTCGTGGGGAAATCTGTGCAGATAGTCCTCTGCAGGCGACAGTCCTATTTTATCCATTGCATCAACAGCAGCTGATATTCTCTCATCATGGTTTTTGCCTATATTGTGCATTTTTAGTGTATCAACAACTATTTTTTCTATGGAGTTTCTTGGGTCAAATGTATCAAATGGATTTTGAAAAACCATCTGAATTGTTCTTTTATATTTAAGCCTGTCTTTTTTAATCATTTCATCAGATGATTCTCCGTTGAATAAAATTTCTCCCTGAGTTGGATATTCCAGCTTTGTCAGGAGCTTTGCAAGCGTTGATTTTCCGCACCCTGATTCTCCTATGACTCCCATTACTTCTCCGGGTTCCAATTTGAAGCTTACGCCGTCAACCGCCTTGACAGTTTTTTTGATACTTCTGAATCTGTTTTTTCCTTTCATTCTCTGAGTATAATGTTTGTATAAGTTATTGACTTCCAGAGTATAATTGGTACTGGTATAATTGTCTTCCATTTAATTATCGCCTCCCGCATAATGGCACATTACCATGCGGCCATTTTCCAATATGACTGTCCCGGGTTTATCTTTATGACATGCTTCAGACCTTACAGGGCATCTGCTTTCAAATATGCAGCCCTCATGCAGCACACCCAGGTCCGGAAGTGATCCTGATATACCCCTGAGCACTCCCCTTTCGCCTTTTAATGCAGGAAATGACTTCAGAAGTCCCTGAGTGTACGGATGCTTCGGGTTTGAAATCACATCTTTTACATATCCGAATTCAACAAGATATCCGGCATACATAACCGCAATTTTTTTGCACGTGTTTGCCACTACAGACATATCATGAGTTATCATTATGCGCGCTATGCTGAGTCTCTTTTCAAGCTCCTTAATTTCATTAAGTATCTGTCCCTGTGTTATGACATCCAGTGCTGTTGTGGCTTCGTCCATAATAATGAGCTTAGGATTATGCATCAGGCTCAATGCAATGGATACTCTCTGCATCATACCGCCTGACAGCTCGTGCTGATACATTGTATATACTCTCTGAGGCAAATTCACCATTTCTAAAAGCTCTGTCATCTTGTCCTTTATCTCTGCTCTGGATGCGTCCTTATCATGCAGCATATATATATCCGACATCTGGCTGCCTATTCTATGTATGGGACTCAGTGAATTCATGGATTTTTGAAATACAACGGAAATCTCCTTCCATCTTATATCGCTGAGCTCATTTTCATTTAAACTCAATAAATTTTTACCTTCAAAAATTACCTCACCACTCACTTCAGCTATACTTTCAGGAAGCAGTCTCAATATGGACAAGGCAAGTGTTGATTTTCCCGAACCTGATTCTCCTACTATACCCAGAGAATCCTGCGGTTCAATATCAAGTGACACATTATTGACGGCATGAATGTTTTTGTTCTTAACCTTGTATATTACATTTTCATTTTTAATTGATAATAACGCCATAAAAGCCTCCTATTTATTATCATTCAGCTTTGGACTCAGTATGTTGTTCATTCCGTCGCCGATTAAATAAAATGTCAAAACCGTAAGTACAATAGCAGCACCTGAAAATGTTGATATCCACCATCCGTTTGTCAGATATGACTTTCCGTTATACACCATTTGTCCCCAGCTCATGACGTTGGGGTCTCCAAGTCCTAAAAAGCTGAGTCCCGATTCTGTAAGTATGGCTTCTGATATATTCATGGTAGTATTGGCAATAATGGGGAATATGCCGTTTGGAATAATATGCTTAACCAAGGTTTTAATTTTGCTTTCACCAATTGTCTCCATGGACTTAACAAAAGTCCTCTGTTTCAGTGAAAGAGCCTGAGCTCTCATAAGCCTTGCATTTCCGGTCCATGTTGTAACGCCTATTACTATCATTACATTGAGCATACTGGAACCAAACAGAGCCACTATGATAAGTATGAGGAAAAATGTCGGCATCATCAGAAATACATTTATAACCTCGGATAAAACGGCGTCTATTTTCCCGCCGTAAAATCCTGAAATACCGCCCAGGAGTGTTCCCACAATTCCTGATATGGATGCGGCTACCACTCCGATTGTTATAGAGGTTCGCGCACCGTATAATATTCCGCTGAATATATCCCTGCCCAGGCCGTCTGTTCCCAGCAGATAATTTTTGCACGGAGGGTTTACCATATCATCATTTAATGCAAAAGGATCATGAGTGGCAAGCATTGGTGCCAGAAGAGCCAGTAAAATTATTACTACCAATAAAATTATGCCTGTTTTAAGCTGTCTGACCTGGTTTATCAAGGATAACGTTCTTTTTATATTCGCAAAAAAATCTCCTGATTTATTCATTTTCCACAATCCTTTCTGACTAATCATATCTTATTCTCGGATCAATAAGGGCGTATATTAAATCCACAGCTATCATACAGACAGCTATTGAAACCGACAATATAAGATATATTCCCATAAGCAGCGGATAATCCCGTTTCGATATTGCTGTCATCATCAGCCTTCCCATACCCGGCCATGCAAATACTATTTCAATAATTGCCACTCCGGATATAACGTATGCCAGGTTGATACCAAACACTGTTATTGTTGGAAGTATTGCATTTTTAAATATATATTTTCTAAATATCTTATTCTCCTTCATGCCTGCGGCTCTGAATGTAGTTATAAAATCCTCAGACATGGTTTGGATTACAGAAGCCCTTGCTATACGAAAATAGTATGGTATCTGAATCAGCGTTACCGTCATGAGAGGCAGCGCCAGGTGCCAGAGTATATCAACTCCCCTGGCGATTCCTTTGCTTTGTGCTCTCAGATCCACCATTCCTGCAGTGGGAAAAATCTTAAATTTTGATGCAAATATAAGAATAAGCATAAGCCCCAGCCAGAAACCCGGTGTAGAATCAAATACATATGATAAGCCGTTCATTGCAACATCAAACAGCGAACCTCTTTTCCTTGCCGCAAATATTCCTGACACCGTTCCGATTATCACCGCCAGTATTATGCTTGTCAGCGCCAGAAGAAGCGTCGGACCTACTTTTTCAATTATCAGCTTGCTTACGGGCTCGCTGCTCATTATGGAATATCCCAGGTCTCCTTTAAGCAGTGTTTTTATGTAACTGATAAACTGTACGTGTATCGGATCGTTTAATCCGTATTTTTCTGTCAATGCATCAATCATTTCCTGAGAAGGGTTGTCTTTTCCCGCCAAAAGACTGATAGGATTTCCCGGAGCCAGATGTATCAACATAAAATTTATGATCAATGAAACCAAAATTACAAGAATTCCGGTTAATATTCTTTTCCTGAGATATCTTCCCATTGTTCCGCTCCTTATTAGTATTCCGGACTATAAAGCCTGCATCAGCCTCTTCTTGCCTTTCCCGTTATATGCTCGATTGCAATTTTTACAACACATGCGTTGTCGAAATCTTCCTCAATATGTTCCAAACCCTGCTTTTTAAAATTCGGTGAATACTTATCTATCATTAAAACCAACGCATGTCTTTTTTCTTCGTCACCTGCTATTTCCGCTTTCCCAAAAACCATCACGCTTTCATAGTTTGTTACGAATTCATCTGCAAGCACGGTTGTTTTTCCCACATAGGTAAATGAAACCTTGTTGTTGGAGGTGATGCTTTCATGTATATTCCCTCCGCTTATGAAAAAGTGAACATAAATGTTGTCTCCCTCCAGCACATAATTCAGCGGAGTTGCACACGGATATCCGTTTGTGCCGATTGTTCCTATCACTCCGTATTCACCCTGCTCTAAAATTTTACGGCTTTCATCCTCTGAAAGCTGTCTGTCTTTCCTTCTCATAGCTTTAAACATAATTTACCTCCATTAAAATGTTATAATTTTTATTATTTATTTTTTAAATATATAATTTACTATTTGTTCAATCAATTCCGGTACAACAACCGTCAGGCTTTCCTTGTTTACTCTTTCTGTAGCCTGGTGATAGTCCTTGCCCCATGGTCCGAATATGACCGAAGGTATATTCAATTTTTCTATGCCTTCAAAATCTATGGAATACAGTTTGCCCCACATGGGAGTATTCAGAGAAAAGCTGTTGTAATCAAACGCCTTGTCAACAGCGCAGTAGCTGCAGTCTGAAAGTCCCACCGTATAGTTTTCATAGGTTAAATCATAATTAAATTTATTGTGTGAATAGTCTTTTATCAAATCATAGCACTCATCAATTATATCTCCCTTGCCGCTGATTTTCCTGCTGTTTAAAGCAGGATAATAAGGAGGAGCAAATCCCAGCACTATAACCGGATAGCTTATTCCGGTGAAATTCAGCACCGCATTCATTATCTGGATCGTTGCCTGTGGGTAATTTATTTCATTTTTTACTATCTTTTCTGAAATTTCATTATAAAGCTTCTCATAAAAGCTTCTGAATCCTTTCTCATCCTTTCCGGAAGCAATGTTCATAAGCTCTTCAAAGGAAAGCACAGCAGGCTTAAATTCAATTTCCCGTTCAGAAGAATACATGTTCTTGCATTTGTAGTCCTTGTAAATCATTTTCATTTTGTCTATGTATGACTCAAAAGAATCATATGAAATTTTCCTAAGTTTTTTCAGTATTTCGTCAGGGGATGTGTAAAAGCTTATTACGCTGAAATATCCGCATGCTCTGATAGGTATTGATACATCATACTCAACCTTCATGTCTTTAAAGTAATTCCATGTTGGAGGAACCGTAATTTCTCCGTCAAGCTCGTCACTGAATTCCAGGGACAGCTCTGTCCTTGAAAAAATTTCTCCAAGAACACCTATTGGATTCAGTCCGTCAAAGCATCTGCATATGTGTGATTTCTGACCTTGCACTAAAATTACAGGCATACATTTTCCTGCAGTTCCTAAAGAGACAATATGCTTGCCATTAACTTTAAAATTAGGCTCGCAGTCAATTAAAAAAGAATACTCCAGATTAAATTCTTTTTTAAGCTCACTCAGCAGCTTAACAGCTCCGCGCATACCGGCAGAATATGATTCTTCATCCGGCACTGAAATAAAAAGAATATTACCTTCTCTTTCTTTCATTTCTGAAAATTTTTCCAAATATGCAAGCTGAATTGCCATTCCTCCCTTCATGTCTGCCGCACCTCTGCCAAAAATCCACTGGCCGGAGTTCAAATCCTCCAGGGTTTCTGAACTGATGCTGATTTCCCTGATCTTTTCAGGAAGTCTTTCAATATCAAATGCATAATCTCTTATACTGCCGTAATCATCTATTCCAACAACATCATAATGATTCATGAAAACAATCGTTTTGTTGGATTTACCTCTAACCAGTCCATATGCAACATTTCTTTTCAGGTAATCATCCTCAATTTTAAAATTTCCGAACTGATTTGGATTTTCCTCAAAGTATTTCATGCTTTTCATATAGCCATATAAATACTCCGATACCTTGTTTTCATTTTCTGTTGCAGAAAAGCTTCCGATAGAAACGGCTTCCTTTAAAATTTTCAAAATTTTCTCCTTCACTTTACCACTCCTTTCTTGCTAAATTATATTTTTCTTATTAATCAATATATTCTTCATAAGGCCTTTTACTCTTTTTAAATTTATCAATTTTATCCTTATAATTCTCATATAAATAGTTCATCATGAAAAAAATAAAGCTTATTACAGGCGAAGTGTCTATTACCCCCATCTGTTCGTTTCTCCTTAAATTGAATATGAGAGAATAATCCGACAAATCCCTGAAGGGATTAATAATACTGTCTGTTATGGTTATAATTGTACTTTTATTTTTTTTGACTATTTCAGCCTGCTCCTTTGTGAATTTGTAATGCGGAGCAAACGATACCACGACGGTTGCAGAATCTTCATCTATATCCTCAAAGGTATAGGAGTTTTCATACATGAGTTTTGAAAAATACACTCTGCTTCTTATGCTGTCAAAGAGATGCAGCAATTCGGACGCCGTACCGAAGGAATCCATAAAGCCTATAATCAGAATTCTTTTCTTGCTCATTAATATTTCACAAATCTTTTTAAATTCTTCGTAATCAATATTTTGATATGATTTATTAAGCTGTAACGTCTGCTTGCGGATGTGTTCATCCATTTCCAGGTCAGAAAGACCGTTGGTAAATAAACCCTTGCTGATACTCATATCCATGTTCTCGGCATCGGAAATTACACTCTTTTCCATTGTCTTGCGCATATGTGAAAAACTTTCAAATCCCAGCGCATATGCGAACCTTATTACAGTTACCTCACTTACGGAAACCTTTTTGCTAAGCCCGGAAGCCGTATCAAATATAACGTTTTCAAAATTATCTATTATGTATTTCGCTATTTTCTTATGTGATTTTGATAATGATTCAAATTTATCCTTTATCAAGTTTATAAAATCCATCAAACACCTCTTTTTCAAAATGAATTATTTAATTCATTTTGAATATTTATGTATTAAATATTTCATAATTAAATAATACCATCTTTTACAACTTTGTCAATATTTTATTATAGTTATTTATAGGTAATTTTTGTCAGATATGCAGAGTATAAAAAACAGACGTCTTTTGTTTTAAAACGTCTGTTTGTATTTAATGGATAATTTATCGCTAATCAGGAAGGCTGTTGTCTATGTACGCCTTTGTTATTGATTTTTCTGATTTAAGCAAATCTTTGACAGTCCCGTCAAAAAGAATATTGCCTCCTGACATTCCTCCGCCGGGTCCCAGTTCTATTATATAATCAGCATCCTTCATGACATCAAGGCTGTGTTCAACAAGGAAAAGGCTGTTGCCTTCATCAACAAGCTTGTTGAATAGCTGCATGAGCTTTCTTACATCATCCAGATGAAGTCCATCCGTGGGCTCATCAATTATAAACACAGCACCTTTTTCATTGAGACGGCTTGCAAGCTTAACTCTCTGAAGCTCTCCGCCGGACAGTGTTGTCATGGACTGATTGAGATGCAGATATCCCAGTCCCACCTTTTCAAGTGATTCAAGCTTATGCATAAAGCACTCTCCCTTGAAAAATTCTATTGCTTCTTCAACGGTAAAATCCATTACCTCCGCAATATTTTTATTATGATAAGTATATTTCAGCACATCCTGAGAAAATCTTTTGCCGTGACATACATCACACACAGTTTCTATTGTATCCATAAATGACATTTCTGAAATGATAACTCCCTTGCCTCCGCAGGCAGGACATGCCCCCTTTGAATTAAAGCTGAACAAATTAGGCTTTACATTATTTTCATCAGCGAATATTTTTCTTATGCTGTCTGATATGTCAAGGAAGGTTGCCGGCGTCGAACGTAAATTTATACCGATGTTTTTCTGACTTATTGAAATTATATTTTTATGAAAGACACTTTCGAAATATTCCATCAATGAGCTTTTTCCAGAACCTGCCACTCCTGCAATAACTGTCATCACTCCCAGAGGAAGATCCACAGAAACATTTTTCAAGTTGTGCAAATTTGCATTTTTAATTGAAACCCAGTCCTCAGGCCTTCTCACATTTTCTTTCAGAGGGGTTTTCATGCGAAGCAGTCTGCCGGTTAAATTATCGGATTTTAAAAGCTCATCATATGTACCCTCAAATATCACTTCTCCTCCGTTAGTACCGGCCTTAGGTCCCATGTCAATTATATAATCTGCCATTTTTATAATTTCTCTGTGATGTTCCACAATCAAAATTGTATTTCCATGATTCTTCAGCTTAATCAGAGAATTCTTAAACAGCTCTATATCCTTGGGATGAAGCCCTACGCTTGGTTCATCCAGCACGTATACCATGTCTGTCAAAGCGGAATTTATGTACTTGGCAATTTTTATTCTCTGTGCCTCTCCTCCCGACAAAGTTCCTGAGCTGCGGCTTAAAGAAATATATCCAAGACCTATTTCCACCAGGGCTGTGAGACGCTTTATAAGCTCTCTCTTCAAATCATATGCCAGAGGATTATCAATTCCTCTGATAAATTCCACCGCATCCGGTACGGACATATCATCAACGTCCGCTATGCTCTTTCCGTTTATTTTGCAGCTCCTGATTTTATCATTTACTCTTGAGCCTCCGCATTCCGGGCATACTGCCATAGTAACCATTTCATCCAAAATCTTCTGGTGGCGCTTGCCTTCCTTCGTACTTATTATGCTCCTGTACATTCTGGGATATATTCCCTCAAATTTGGCGGTCTTTGGCCAGTTTGAAGGGGGATTTTTAACTTTTATCTGAGGTGAATAAAGAAATAAGTCAAGTTCCTCCTTTGAATAGTCCTTTATTTTTTTATTAAGGTCAAAAAAACCGCTGCAGGCGTATCTTTTCCACCTCCATGCTCCTGTTGTAAAGGTTGGAAAGTTTATTACTCCTTCATCATTCAGACACTTATCAAAATCCACAAGCTTATGCACATCAAGGTCAGTTATGGTACCCAGTCCGTCACAGCTTGGGCATTTACCCAATGGGTGATTAAAAGAAAAGCTGTCGGAATACCCCACAAATGGTTCCCCCACGCGTGAAAATAACAGCCTTAAAAAAGGCTGTATGTCTGTGTATGTTCCTACCGTAGATCTTGAATTGGCTGTAGGCTTTTTCTGGTCAATGACTATTGTCACAGGAAGGTTCTCTATTTTTTCCACATCAGGTCTTCCGTACTTGGGAAGGTACTGCTGAACAAAGCTTGGAAAGGTTTCATTAAGCTCACGTCTGGACTCTGCCGCTATGGTATCGAGACACAATGATGATTTACCGGAACCTGAAACGCCTGTAAAAACCGTTATTTGCTTTTTGGGTATTTTTACAGAAACATTTTTCAAATTATTTTCATTGGCATTTATTATATTTATAGTATTGTCTTCCGTAAAATTCATATTTATTTTGCTGCTCCTAAGTAAGTTATTTACATTAGTATATAACCGAATTTCTAATTTATCAATAGTAAATGTCCTGCATGAAGCGTTTCAGTATATTCAGTCAAAAAAGCCAAGCCTCATAGACTTGACTCTTTCTTTTGTTTCTTTATATACTTGTAAATCCGATAACAAGATATGCTGCAATCGTCAAGGCCCCGCATATAAGTGCATAGGGAAGCTGTGTCTTAACATGATCTATATGATCTGCTGCAGAACCGGTGGATGCAAGTATTGTCGTATCAGAAAGCGGTGAGCAGTGATCTCCGAAAACTCCTCCTCCAGCTACGGCTGCGAAGCATGCAGTTACAAGAATTGTAGTTACTCCGCCTGTTAAATTGTACGCCAGCGGAAGTGCTATTGGCATGCATATGGCAAAAGTTCCCCATGAAGAACCTGTAGCAAATGCCATTACCGCCGCAATTACAAATATAATTGCAGGCAACAGCTGTGGGCTCAAAAAGCCTTCGCTTATGGATATAATATAATTTGCAGTACCCATAGTCTTACTTAAATCATTTACAGAATAAGCAAGTCCCAAAATCATTATTGCAGGAATTGCACCTTTGACTCCCTCTGTAACTGTATGCATTATTTCCTTAAACGGAATACCCTGAATAAACATGCTTATGCCCATAAAAATCATTACAAATAAAAATGCTTCCATTGTCTTTGCTGATTTCAGCTTAATATATGTTCCTATGGCAATGGTCATAATCATTATTACAGGCAGTATGAAGTTTAAAAACACTCTTTGCTGTATTCCAGGATATGCTTCCATTTCGGTAAGCTCTTTACCGATTAAAGGTTCTGCTCCGTCTCTCAGCACCTTGCCTTCCTTGATTGCTCTCTCTTCTGCTTTTTTCATGGGACCGAAATCTTTAATTATGCCTCCTGAAATTAAGCCGACAAAAATCACCGTAATCACTGCGTAAAAATTAAGCGGAACCGCCTTGACAAACAAATTCATGGCATCTTCCTGAGTAGCAATGGCTCCCACGCCAATTGCAAGACCGCTTAAGTATGCCGCCCATCCTGTAATCGGAACTAAGACGCTGACAGGGGCTGCTCCTGAATCTGCTATATAAGATAATTTTTCTCTTGATACTCTTGCTTTGTCTGAAATGCTCCTCATTGTTGTTCCCACAAACAATGGACTGAAAGAGTCGCTAAAATATACAAATATACCCAGAATCCATGCTAAAAGCTGCACTGATTTTCTGCTTAAATTCTTGCGTTGAATATATTGCGAAAATCCTTGTATGGCTCCTGTTTTTTGGAAAAAAGCAACCAAAATTGCAATAAATGTGTTTAACAGCATAACCCAGGAAAAACTTGTTGTTCCCAGGCTGCTTTTTAATAGTGTAGGAAATCCCATTATACCCTGTCCGGCCAGGAGAGTCCCCACTATACATGCAAATGCAAGAGACACAACTGTATTTCTGGTAGCAAAAGCAAGTACTATTGCCAAAAGTGATGGAATTATTGATATAAAGCCCATGTTTACTACTTCTTCCATTTAATCCTCC
Organism: Sedimentibacter sp.; assembly: GCA_032059885.1. GTDB lineage: Bacteria > Bacillota > Clostridia > Tissierellales > Sedimentibacteraceae > Sedimentibacter. The sequence continues at coordinate 26,702 of DAMBZP010000021.1, read as the reverse complement.
TAGATAATAATTTTATTATTTGATCTTGTTACTGTAGCAGGCGGTGCAGAGTCCAGGTTTTTATCAGCTATATTCAATATGTCCTCCGGTCGTATCCACGGCCTGTTTTGAAGAGCGCTTGTTTCTTCATGTGTCAGGTATCCCCTGTAAGTTGTAAGGCTTCTCCTGAGAAAGCCATCTCTTATACAAGATTCTTCAACACCAAGGTTCATAATATTTCTTATGTGCTGCAGTACTGAGGCTGCATATGCTACTGATGTCGAATTAGCAATTGCTCCCGGTATGTTGCTTACGCAGTAATGAACGACTCCCTCTTCAACGTACCTTGGATTTTCGTGAGTAGTTTCATGAAAAGTTTCTATAACTCCATAATCATTACTGATGTCAACTATAACGGACCCTCTGGGCATAGACCTGACCATGTCACGGTCAATTAAAAATTCTGTGCTTCCTTTTGGCCATTTAACACAGTTAATCACCAAATCAATTTCAGGAAGTAATTTTTTAATATTATGTTTTGAGGATATCATTGTATTAACTTTTTCATCATACATTTTTCCTATATCTCTCAATGCTGCAATATTAATATCCGCTACAGTAACCCATGCTCCCAGTGACTGCAGAACCTGCAATGAATTTCTCCCCACTATTCCTCCGCCTAAAATTAAAACCTTTATGCCAGGAGCTCCTGCAAGACCGCTTACAAATTTTCCGCTTCCACCGTTAATTGACAGCAACGATTCAAGTCCCATCAGTGCTCCCTGCTTTCCTGCTGCTTCACAGTTTGGAGAACCATAACGATGAGAATCCTCTGCAGTAAACGCAATAACCTTTTTATCCAGAAGCGCCTGAACCTCCTCGGGATGTGCCGCAGGATGAATGCATGTAAATATAATCTGATTTTCTCTGAGCAATTCGAATTCTACAGGCTCTAATTCTTTAACTTTAGTGATAAAATCACATCTTGCATACATTTCCTCCATGGATTCAACAATCTCCGCACCTGCACGCATGTATTCTTCATCCAAAAAACCGGCCTTAAGCCCTGCATCCTTTTGTACAAGAGCCTTGTGACCATCTTCTACAATTATTTCAATTTCTGTTGGGGTAGCAATAGTTCTATACTCTCCGTTTTTAATGTCTTTCAATAACCCAAAAATCAAAATTAAGCCTCCTAAAATATTTTTAATCTTGCATTTATAGTTGCATTTATCATGCCAAGATAAAGTATTTATAAAAGGCTGAAAAATCAACAAGCTTAAAAAAATTAATCCATAATATAAATAGCAAATTACAAATATTGCCCGCAAATGAGCACAACGCGGCTCATTTGCGGGCAATATTAAATAAGATTAAATTTTTTTGATTTTCTTTGCAGTGTCTGCCTTGGTATTTTCAATATGCCTGCCGCCCTGGAAATATTGTAATCTGTACTTTTTAACACTTCCTCAATAATTCCTCTCTCATATTTGTCAACCATTGATACGAGAGGTTCAATATCCAGACACTGTTCTTTGTTTAGACTCAGCAGCTTGTTGAACTTCTGCTCAATGTCTGAAAACTTTAAACTCTCACTTGATCTTTCGACCATGCTGAGTCCATATATAAGGATATTTTCAAGCTCCCTGACATTTCCCGGCCAATCATATTCATTAAGCTTTTTATAAAGGTTGCCTGAAACATACTTTATATTTTTATCGAATACCTTATTATACTTTGATATTATGTAACTGGTCAGAAGCGGTATATCCTCCTTGCGCTCCCGAAGAGGAGGTATATTGAAGCTTATTGCGCTTAACCTGTAGTATATGTCCTTTCTCATTGTACCGCTTTCTATAGCTTTCAGTGGATCTTCATTTATAGCGGCAATTACCTTGACATCAACGGTTTTCTCTTCCTTTGATCCGATGCTTCTGAATGTGCCATCCTGTAAAACCCTCAACAGCTTGGACTGCAAATGTACAGGCATTGAATTTACTTCATCAAGGAAAATTGTTCCTCCTTCAGCCAGCTCCAGAAGACCTAAATTATCCACAGCACCGGTGAAGGCTCCTTTTGATGTTCCGAACAAAATACTTTCCAATAAATTGTCAGGTATGGCAGCGCAGTTTTGTGTTATAAAAGGCTTATTTTTCCTTGAACTTTCATTATGTATTGAATGAGCAAACATCTCCTTGCCTGTCCCTGTCTCTCCGTATATCAAGGTTGGAAGATTGCACTCTGCCGCAACCTTGATATATCTTTTAAGTTCTTTCATGTGACTATTATCAGTAATTATGTTGTCCGTAACATAACTTGCGCGATTTTCGCCTGATTCCAATTTATTGACATTGCCGCTGGCGGAAGCTGCCTCTGATATTTTAGACTTAAAGTTTTCTTCATACAAATCAGTTTGAATCTCAATATTGTCTTTTAAGTCCTCATCATATTCACTGACCGATAAATCTATGGCTCCTACAATCTTTTTATTAGATTTAATTGGTATGGATAGGGATGTAATTTTAATAGGTACCCTGCCGGTTGATTTCAGTACCTGATTTTCTACATAAAAAGGAACACCGTGAATCATTGACTGATACGTTGTGCTTGTATTTTCATCCAGGTTTTCATAAATATCTAAAAATTTCTTACCTATAATTTCATAGTTTTCATCAGCTTCAGCATTCAACTTATTGTTGAATTTAGCAGTAAATAAAATTTCACCTTTTAGATCAATTATCGTAATTCCGTCAATATAGCCTTTGTTATTAAATAAATTTCTTTTAAGTTCCATGTATATCTCCTTAATTCGAAATAATCACGTCATACTTATTGCAATTCAAATTAATACAATATATCACCGGTAATCCGTTCATTACAATTTTAAATAGTTGTGCAATTTAGCCAAATAATTAAATCCTAATTTATTTGAATTTCTTTTGCCTCCTCCGGCTTGAAATCATTTTTCAAATCATATACATTGTGCGAAGTGAAATCCCTGAGCTGTCTGTCTCCCAATGAATAGCACCGCATGAATTTGTTTGCATTTACATGAGTCCAATGCTCAGCATCCCATGTAAGGTATCCATCCTCATCTGTTTTTTTATCAAAAAGTATTAAATCAACCTGCCTGTTATTTCTCATAAGTTCTATCAGACTGTCATATGTTACTTCAATTTCCTCTTTGTGTATCAAATCATAAGCTTTCATAGTTCCTCCATGTTTTCAATAAAATTATATATGTTTCCGGACCGCCAAAGCTTCAGGCTCTTCGACCCTATATGTCAGTATATACACTAATTTAAAATAAATCAATATCAATTGTCTGCTGCATCATAATACATTGTATTCTTCCTGCAATTCTTCCGCTCTGCTGTGGATGCCTTCCCATTTATGATTATTGTATCGAAGAATAAAGAAAAATGATCTTACAACCCAGTCAATAATCATTGCAACCCACACTCCGAACATTCCCAGTCCTGCATATTTAGCCAATATGAAACCGAAGGCTATTCTGAAAATCCACATGGAACCCACTCCAACAACCATTGTGTACCGCACATCATTGGATGACCTTAGTGTATTTGGAAGTGTGAATGACAGAGGCCATATGAAGCATGCGCATATGCTGTGGAATATTATAACCTGGCTCGCCATTACTGATGTTTCATTTGATAAATGAAATATTTTCAATATATAGGGACATAAAAATATAATTGAAATGTTAAGGACAATCATTGAAACATATGCATATATAAGCAGTTTTCTTGTATAGTATCTTACCTGGCGGTAATCACCGGCACCAACACATTGGCTTACTACAGTCACCAGCCCTAATCCTACTGCGCTTCCAGGAAGTATTCCAAATGCTGTAACCGTATTTCCTATTGCATTTGCTGTTATTGAAGATGTACCGAATCCGGCAACAAAACTTAGCAGCAATATTTTCCCAAGCTGGAACATGCTGTTTTCAATGCCGCTCGGTATACCTATATGCAATATATTTTTAACCATTTCCTTATTGTACTTGTATTTGAAGGGTCTGCTCATGTGTATGATAAGCTCCTGATTTCTGAGCAAGACAACTATCATAATTGCAGCAACGGCTCTTGAAACAAGTGTAGGGATGGCAACACCTTCAACTCCTCTATGAAACGCATACACCAATGTGGCATTTCCCACTACATTTATACAGTTCATTATAAGTGAAGTTATCATTGTTATTTTTGAATTGCCCATGGATCTGAAAAGTGCTGCACCGCTGTTGTAAATTGCAATAAAAGGAATACTTGCAAATACTATGAGCATGTATGTGTTTGAATATGCTGCAACATCCGCCTCAATAGCTCCAAATACAACATTTAATATAAATCCTCTTCCTAAATACATGATTATCATTACGACCAATGAAATCAATGTTACAAATACCAAAAGCTGTTCACCGGCTTCACATGATTTTTCACTGCGCCCTCTGCCTATATATTGACCTGCAACAACTGCTCCTCCGGTTGCCAGAGCTGCGAAAATATTTATTAAAAGTATATTTATAGAGTCCACAAGAGATACTGCTGAAACCGCACTTTCCCCTACGCTTGCAACCATCAGCGAGTCTGCCATACCTACAGCCACGGCAAGAAGCTGTTCAATCATTAAAGGGAATAATAGCTGTAATAAATTTTTATTTGAAAATAAATAATTTTCTTTTGACACATTTTCCATTTCTATACCTGTCTTTCATTGATTACTTAATTGTAAAAGATGCCTGTTAAAAGCATAAAAAAATCCCTCTAAACGAATATTCAGAATGGATAACGGGTTTTCATACTTTTTCAGAATCACTCAAACCATTTTGCTTCAAGCTTATTATAATCCCGATTAATTTTACAAGTCAATTATATTTTTCAGGATAACGTATCGAATTACAATTCAAATACGGCACATATAAAACCGTATTTGAATTGCTGATTTCCGAATTTAAAATAACAAAAAGAACAGAAATTCCTATAAAAAAATATTGCAGTAAATTTAAACGGCATAGAAATTCGCTCACGCCTATGTAACTAAAATCTTCTTCTTCTTTTAATGCTCAATTCTTCCTGGGCTGCTGATGTAATAATTGTCTGTCCTATATTGTTGATAAACTTTCCAAGTATAAGCTGCTCTTTTGCGTCAAGGCTGTCAATCAATAAAAGTCCTATAACCGAAGACAAAAGCGTATATTGCTTCGGAGGAAGTGAAATAATGTACGAAACTATTGCTCTGTATGTGCTGTTATCAACTTTTTCTGCCTCGTCCTCACAATGGTCATCCGGGTTATCTTCATCGACGCTTAATTTTTTTATTAAATCGGCAAAGTTCATATCATGGTTCTCCATAATAACCTTCCTTATTTAAATATACTAAATTAATATATGTTTAAATCCGGTTAAAGTGAAGAATTTTTGTATTAGTAATAGTAATATTGCTTATTATGTTTATTAAGCGGTACTTTATTGAATACCGTTCCTATTATATTTGCATTTACTTGTCTTAAGATGCTGACTGATTTTTTAATTGTTTCCTTATCCACCTCAGAATATGCTACAGCTAAAATAACAGCATCCGAATAACCCACTATGTTAATTGGGTCGCTTACCAGGATTACCGGAGGTGTGTCAAGGAAAATGTAATCGTAATATAATGATAGTTCCTTGAGTAAATCTCTTATAGCTTTTGAATTTACAATTTCTGTCGAACTTGAAGGCACCCTTCCTGAAGCCAGCACATCCAGACCGGGTTGTATATTGTGAATATATTTTTCATAATTTCCCTTATTGAGCAGTAAATCTGTTAAACCGGTATTATTAGTCAAATTGAAATATTTATGAACCGAAGGCTTTTTCAAATCAAGGTCCATCAACAGCACCTTTTTGTTTAATTCTGCCATAACGCAGGCAAGATTGCTTATGGTAGTAGTCTTGCCCTCATTACTCATTGAGCTTGTTATCATAACGGTCTTAATGTTTCCATCGATATTTGCATACTCTAAATTTACCGCTAATTTTCTGTAGGATTCTGTTATGTGTGACTGCTGCTTAAGTCTTAATGAATGAGCCTCCATATTATCCCCCTGATATATACGACTTTATATACTTATATATTATCTTAAAACAACTGTTTACTATGTCGAAATATATTGTATTATAAAAAAAATGGACAAACACCGACATGTTCATCCATTATTCTTTATTTAATTATTATACAAGCTTAAATAATATGATTTTTTTATTTCCTTTTCCTGCTTATACGCTTCTTTTAGAATTTTTACAATTTCTGTATCCCCGTTAAGCCTCTTCAGTTCTGACTCTAAATCAGAAAGTACTTTTGCAACCTCGTCATCGCATTTCTTTTCAAGCTTGGAAACATTGTCTAAATTGTCCATTAATATTTTGTACCTGCCATCCTTGTTCTGCTTTTCTTTTGGAAGGCTCTTGTATTCCTCAACAACTGATCTTTCAACCTCTCCAAGCTTGTTTACATACTTGGCCTTCAGTGCATACATTTTGCTGACACTTTCACTGATTTCCGAATCAATTTCTTTAGAATCCTGCTTTGCATCATTTAAATTATCCTGAGCTTTATTGGGACTTTTATCGTTCACATTTAATTCGGAATCCTTCATGTAATCCAGTGGAAGATTATATTTATCAGCTATTTCCTCCACGGTAATTTCGCCCTTTATTAACCTTTTTTCATCCTCTGCGGAAATATCTTCAATAGGTTTGGATACATACTTCTCAACCTCTGTTTTTAACTTATTTCTATTGTCATCCATTTTGACTGCCAGTTCTTCAGAAGAGCTGCTCAACCCGTTAATAAGAGAGGATATATTGCTTCTCTGCCAAATCAGAAACATCGCCGACATACATGCAATTACAATTAATGATATGATTAGAATTTTAAAAGGTTTTCTCATAGCTTTTCTTCCTTGATTGTTTATTTATTAAAATCAATCTTCAAGTATTTCTTACATTTTGCTAAATATCGGCTTCAGGAAAGAAAAACTCCTTTAGTTCCAGTAAGTCTCCTGTTGTATTCTTCATCTGAATCTTTTCTTTTAATTCTTTGCGTTCTTCATCAGACAACTTCTTGTATTTATCATAAGTTTCTTCAGCAGCCGATTTATAATCGTGGCTGCTGTCTGCCTGGTATTTCTCCATATTCGTTATTATATCATTGACGATTTCAACCTGCGCATCAGTTGTAAGCTCAGGAATAACTCCTTGTCCGAGCCTTCTGATAACAGTGTCCATTGTTTTATTCACTTCTTCCTGTCCGCCTGCGTTTTCATTTCCTCCTCCTGAGGCTCCGCCGCCTGTTGCAGTAGTATCAGCATCATCCTGAAGTAAAAACTTGGACAGCGCATCACATGCTTCGGCTCGTGTTGCCTTTTCAGTGGCTCTGAAATTGCTATTTTCATCCAGAGACATTATTCTGTTGGACAGAACTCTTCCAACGTACCCAGAAGCCCAGGCTGATACCTCATCTGCCGGTGCTTTGTCAAACGGAAGCTCCACAAGACTGTTTACCGTATCAATTATCTTGCATAACTGTTCTCTTGTAATATCATCTGAAGGTCTGAAAGTGCCATCCTCAAATCCGATAATATATCCTGCCTTCTGAGCTATAAGCACATGGTCATAAAACCAGTCTTCCGGTTTTATATCAGACAAGTCTGCAGTTTCCTGTTTATCTGTATATGAGTATATCAAATTTACGATTTTTACTAATTCAGCTCTCGTAATATTACCTTCCGGTTTGAAGGTGCCGTCAGGATAACCTGAGATTATTCCTGCTTCAACCAATTTTTCAATACCAGAATATGCCCAGTGAGATTCATTTAAATCGGTAAATTGAGGCGTTACATTTCCTTCTTCGCCAAAGGCAGCTTGTGTAAATAATGTAATAAATATAATAATGAGTGCAACAGATTTTCTTAATCTATTCATTTAGTCCTCCTGTTAGTAAACAAGGGGAAGGTAAGTAACCATTCCCCTTGTTTTAAAATAAAACTTTCCTTATTCCAGTTCAGCAACCCCGATTGTTATCACAGCTGTTTCATCTCCGTATGTAGCAGTGAATGTAACTTTTCCGTAGGTATTGAAGAAATTAGTAACCGTACTTGTTTTAAACTGACCTAATATAAAATAAGCTATTGCCTTATTTCCGACCGGTGCAGTTCCTTTTTCAAAAGTAACCGAATAGTCTATTTCTTCATTATTATATGTCAAATCTTTGGAATCAATTTCTGACAAATTAGCCTTTATTTTTTCTATGTCGCTTGAAGGTAATGAACTGTAAAGGCTTAATATATCTTTTAAATCATCTTTACTTATATTGCCATCATCCACCAATGCAGCTTTCATTCCTTCAACCTGAGCTTTTATATCAGTTTCATCAAGATATGCTATTGCTTTAACCCAGCCCTCATCTGAGAAAAGTTTTGTATCATCTACCTCAATGCCTGAAAGTCGGTTATTCATCTTTGACAAATAATCAGTTATTTCAGATGATCCTGCATCTAATATTTTTCCTGCTTCAACAGCAATGAAATCTGAAAGAATGCTGCTGCTTGAATATGTTCCGGTATTGAAAATTTTAGACTCACTGTTTGGTGATTTCAATGTAATTTGAACAACTTTATCCTTTGATGATCCGCCGGAATTATTTGATGAACCGCCGCCATTACCTGCAGCTGTATCCTCCTGTTTAGCCGGAGGAGTTTTTACGCCTTCTCCAACAACAGTCTTCTTTATATCTACTTTTGATTCAAATTTGATGTTGTCAGCATTGGCCTCCAATGTTGAAATTGTACCTGTGCCTTTAATTACTACAGCTTTTTCTGCAACCAATTTTGTAACTGCAGCATTATTCAATACAATATCTGCTCCTGAATTTACTACAACTTCGTCAAATTTACCCTTCAATGTTACTGTGCCGTCGCTGTTTATAACTATTTTGGAAATTGAACCGTCTGTATTCTCAAGGATTGTTTCAGAAGTAAGCTCGATTTCCTTAATTTCAGTACCCTGTCCAAGAACCAGTCGTACTCCTTCTTTGGAAACAATTATTTTTTCAACCTTTACGTTGTTGAAATAAATTGAGTTTTCTCCGCCGCCTAAAACCTTCAGGGCTCCATTAACTGTAACATTGTTCAGTGTTACGTCTCCTTCGCCTACAGTCTCGGCAATTACTAAATCACCGTCACATACAAAATTCTCTAATTTTGTTCCTGCGTTGAATATAACGTGATTTTTTGCACTTTTCATAACATTGTCAAGCATTGTAACAGCTTCTGCTCTTGTAAGATTTTTAGAAGGCTTGAAGCTTCCATCATTGTAGCCTGAAATAAATCCTGCTTCTGATGCTGCGCCTACGGCTTCAGCAGCCCATGATGATATGCCTGCTTGGTCACTGAACTTATCTACACCTGCAGCATTGCTGTCCAGATATTGAATTCTTGCCAATATTGATGCTGCCTGTTCTCTGGTTATGTAATCATTTGGTCCGAATTTCCCGCCGGGATATCCTGATATGTAGCCTATTTCCTGGGCAATTCCTATGTAATCATAATACCATTCTGTTGCCGGTACATCTGTATATGATGCTTTGCCCTTTCCGTTAAAGTCAATTATTCCATTGACCATTTTTACAAATTCTGCTCTTGTTACATTGTTATCCGGTTTGTAGCTTCCATCAGGGTAGCCGGATGCTCTCCCTTCATCTATCCATTTCTGAATAGTTGCCTGTGCCCAATGTCCTTCATAGTCTTTAGCTTTTACCTCATCCGCAAAAGCAACACTGCCTGATGCCATAACCAAACATAATATTACAGCAATGGCTTTCATTAATCTCCTCATACATGTTCCCCTTTCGTATAATATAATTTTATTTATAATTTTTATTTAAATAACTTTGATATAAACCCCTTTCTGCTTATTTCAAATCTGGGTCCGTCAAAGTATTTATTCATTATTATGTTCTCCTGGTTTTCTTTGAATATTTTTTCTGCGTAGGAATGGCTGCAGATTTTATTAACTGCACTGTACGCTTCATCCAGGTAAAAGGCTCTTGAGTCTTGATTATGGACATCTGAAGCCACAAAGCTCACTAATTGGTTTTTCAGTAAAAAATTAATAAACCTATGGCTTTCCTTATCCTCTTTATTTATAATTGCAGATGCGTTTACCTGAAAATATGCACCTTCATTTAAAATGTTCCGAATAAGCTTATTATTATCATATAAGACATCATACCGCTCCACATGAGCTATAATGGGTATATATCCCTTAAGTCCTGCTTCATAGCATATTTCAGGTATGTTGTCCGGGGGATTCGTCATACTGAATTCTATTAAAATATAATCTGAATTTGCCAATGTAATAATCGGGGATTTCCAAATTGTATCGTAATAATCAAAATCCAGATACACTTCACAGCCTAAATGAAGCGTAACTGCCAGATTTTCTGCAGAAGTATAATCCTTTAAAATTTTAAAATTTTTATTTATTTCAATGACATTGGCATCGTTATGACCGCTTGCGTAATGAGGAGTTAAAATAATCTGATTTACGCCCTTTTTTATTTCTTCATTAATTAAGGCTAAAGAATCATCTATTGTCTTCGCTCCATCATCAACCCCAAATAGAATATGGTTGTGCATATCAATCATAGTCTGCCCCCTGATATGTTTAATAATAATTGTAATAATATTTATTATGCTTTGATACCGGAATTTTGTTAAATATTGCACCTATTACATTTGCATTGACCTGCTTGAGGCTGTCTATCGACTTTTTAACTACTTCTCTTTCAGCTTCCGAGTGGGCGACTGTAAGTATAACCGCATCGGAAAATGTAGCAATTGCTAAAGGATCGCTGACAAGTACCAACGGAGGGGTATCTAAAAATATGTAGTCATAATAATCTGATAGTTTTTTTATTAATTCCTTAATGGAATTTGAGTTGATAATTTCTGTCGGATTTGCTGGTATTTTTCCTGACGTTATTACATCCAGTCCAGGATATACGTGCTGAAGATATGTATTGAAGTCATCTTTGTTTAAAAGTAAATCTGTAAGACCTAGTCTGTTGGATAAATTAAATTGCTTATGTATTGCAGGTTTTCTTAAATCAAGGTCAATCAGAAGTATTTTTTTATTCAATTCGGCCATTACGCTTGCCAAATTGCTTATTGTCGTTGTCTTGCCTTCACTTGCCAGACAGCTTGAAACCATAATAATCTTTACGTTTCTGTCTATATTTGCAAATTGTATATTAGTTGCAATTTTCCTGTAAGCTTCCGCTATGGGAGACTTCTGATCCTCTTTTACCTTGTATCTTTCCATGTGTCTGCTTCCCCCCTTGATTAAAGTTAGGGATTGTCCCTATTACGGATATTCCCAGATATTTTTCAATGTCCTTTTCTGTTTTGATTGTGTTGTCCAAATATTCCTTCAGAAATATTATCATTAAAACAATCATTTCTCCCAATACCGCCGCTATGACCGTATTCATGGATTTATTAGGTTTAATGGGTTTTGTAGGCAATGCCGCATAATCTACAACTGCCACATTATCTGCCCTTGTTATTCTTATTATTTCGACCGTGAATTGCTCCACCAAAGTATTAGCAATATTCATTGCCAGTTCTGGATTAATATTTTGAACTGCTACTTTTAAAATTTGTGTATCCTTTACGGGTGATACTGTTATGGATTTCCCGTTTATTTCTGACAATCCCAATGCATTTCTTGTATTTTCAAGGACTGTATTTGATTTTGCCATTTCGGCGTAGGTATACACCAGACTCTTCCCCAGATTAACATCTGTAATGTTAATTTCCTCATTAGAATCTTTGTTCTGTCTTACTATGAGCGTGGTTGATGACTCATAAACAGGATTAATCAAATATATGCTTACCAAGGCTCCAATTATTGCAAATACAATAGGAACTATTACCAGCAGCTTAATATATTTTTTTAATATTTGAAAAATTTCCCTAAGCTCAATCACGTCATATTCTTCATTTTCGTACATTGCACTTCTCCTCTTAGCTTGATATAGTTAATGCCTTAACAGCATGACAGATAATAACTGCCTGTCTATAACTATATCGGTAAATAAACGAAAAATATAACAAGCTTCTATTATTACTACTATATAAATTTTAACTTAATTAGCTGATACTGTCAATCAAATAAAAATTAATTTGTACTTTTTATATCAATACTTTTTAGTTTTCTTAATTTCTAAAATTCACTTTCTGCCAATGCTGTAATAATTAGTATAAAGTATTTCAATTATGCAAATAATGTATGTACAAATATTTTAAATACATGAAGAAAGGAATGTATCTATGCTGGCAAAAGGAAAAACAGGAGAACCGGTTAAGGAATCGGGAACATATAAAAATGCTTATGGAAAAAAGGTGTTCTTAAATTTCGGAGACAATTTCCCCGCATGTCCCAAGGAAGGTAAATCTATTATCTGGGAAAAAATTGATTAATATTATATTTTAGTATTCAGCAAGAGTATTATTGTTTTTTAGCCTTTTCTGCATAACTGGTTTTGACATTTTATTACGTTCATACTATTATATTTTTAGTACGAACGTAATATATTTGAAGGGAGAAGCAATATGGATATTCAGGTTAAATATTCAACAATAATTGTCAAGGACATGGAAGAATCAATCAGGTTCTATCAGGATGTTTTAGGCTTTGAGGTCGACAGCCGGTATACACCGACTCCGGATATTACAATTACACTGATGAGAGCCAAAGGAGATGCCATGATTGAACTGATTAAAAACAATGTTAACGATGTCGGTTTTTATTCAGTTGGAATGGAAGTAGATGATATGGACTCAGCAATGAAGGAGCTGAAATCTAAAGGAGTGAAAATTATAAAAGAACCTGTATCAACGCTGGTTGGCAGTGTCGCTTTTTTAGAAGACCCAAATGGTGTAACAATCGCAGTTATCCATCACATATAAGTTGTGTGTTATTGTTTTATTTTTCAAAATTTTGTTTGTATTATATGTTTTTTTGGTATTATATATCTATATGTTTAACATAATGAAATTAATTATATGGGAGGTATAATGTGAGAAAAATATTAATCACAGGAGCATTGGGACAAATAGGCTCGGAATTAACTGCAGAAATGCGAAGAATTTACGGTCAGGACAATGTGGTAGCCAGCAACAGAAGGATAAAAGAGGGGCATGAGCAGTTGATCGAATCCGGCCCATTTGAAATAATAGATGTCAATGACCCTGCAGCACTTTTAGAGGCAGTGGATAAGCACAGTATAAACACTATTGTAAACCTTGCTGCCATTTTGTCGGCCACAGGTGAGAAAAATCCTCAGCAATGCTGGAATATAAATATGAATGGACTCTACAACGTCTTAGAAACAGCTCGTGAAAAGAACTGCATGGTATTTACGCCATCATCTATTGCCGCATTCGGTCCTTCTACTCCAAAGGACAACACTCCCCAGGATACAATTCAAAGGCCAACAACGATGTACGGAGTAACAAAGGCAGCCGGAGAATTGCTGTGTGACTATTACTTCAAAAGGTTCGGCGTTGATACGAGAGGTGTCCGCTTCCCGGGACTTATTTCATACAAGACTCTTCCCGGAGGAGGAACAACGGATTATGCTGTACACATATATTATGAAGCTTTAAAAAAACAAAAGTATACCAGCTTTATCCAAAGGGGCACCTACATGGATATGATGTACATGCCGGATGCGTTAAATGCAATGATTGAATTAATCGAGGCAGATCCTGACAGACTCATACACCGCAACGCTTTTAATATTGCCTCTATGAGCTTCGACCCTGAAATGATTGCTGTATCCATAAGAAAATTCATACCGGAATTTGAGCTTGCCTATGATGTTGACCCTGTAAGGCAGGAAATAGCCAACTCGTGGCCAAATTCACTGGATGACTCCGCAGCCAGAAAGGAATGGGGCTGGTACCCGAAGTACGATCTGGATTCCATGACAAAAGATATGCTGGAGAAGTTAAGAGTTAAGTTAAGTATTAAATAACAATACAAAGTATTCAAAAATTAATTATTTACATAAAAAGCTGATAATCAACTTTCTGTTTGTATTATCAGCTTTTGTGCACCTATATATCTATTCCTAACCTATTCTATAGCGCTTTCAATACATTCCTTACAAATTCAGCATTTGTCTTTGTCTCTTCTGCCAGGAATTCTATGTCTGCATTATTTGGCATTACATTGTATGTTGTTACTGCATTTTTTATAAGTGATTTTCTCATATGCTCCAGGTCTGCATCCTGTGCTTTTATCATGGATGGATGCGAAGGAAGTATGATATTTTTTCCGGGAACTTCTTCTTTAGGATCTCCAAATTTTACTTCTATTCCGTTTTCTCTGGCAAATGACAGCTGTGGCTGTATGTGTTTTCCTGCACCTGTATATTCTGTTTCCTGCACAACTATCATTTCATTCTGATTCATTTCCTGTGCCAATGAGAATGCTGCCGTCAAAGCAGTGTTCCCTGCCGGTCCTTTTTCTAACCCTTCCAGGCTCGCCAATGCCTCTGTTATATAGAACACCTCGCCCTGGCGTATTGTCAGGTATCTGTCCATATAGCGCAAAGGTCTTGCTGCCGAACGCGGAACATCTGATCTGTCAGGCCATGTTGTAAACGGCATTCCAAATCCCGTGTGTCCTGTTGTAAAGGATTTTCTGTTGAACTGTGTGTCTGCAGCCATATGAAGTCCTGATAAATCAACACTTGCTGCCACTATCTTTGATTCTGCTCCTGCCTTTTTCAGTCCTCTTGCTGTTCCTGTCAGGTTTCCTCCGCCTGCGTTTGTTGCCAATACCACTTCCGGGTCCTTACCAAATTTTTCTCTGAACTGCATTGCAATTTCATATCCTAAGGTTTCTATTCCGGCAACGGCAAAGGGTGTGTACAATGATGCATTGAAGTATCCTGTCTGTTCCAATATTGTGAGGAATAAATAGAACAACTCCGGTCCTACTGAAAGCTGTATCACTTCTGCCCCCAACGCCTCACATTTTCTTGCTTTTTCTATTATTTCCGGCTGTCCTGTTCCCTTTGAGTCGTAGCATTCCTGTACAACTATACATTTCAAACCATACATTGCTGCCTGTGAAGCTACAGCTGCTCCGTAGTTTCCGCTTGTTGCTGTTACTACGCCCTTATATCCTAATTTTTTAGCTTGATATACTGCCGTTGATGCCCTTCTTGCTTTAAAGCTTCCTGATGCATTGCAGGCTTCATCCTTTATAAATATTCTTGCTCCCTTTCCTTTTGGTGCGCATTTTCTTGCTAATTCTGTAAGGTTTCTAAGTTCCAGAATCGGTGTATTTCCTACTCCGTGCGACAACTGAATCCTTTGTATTTCCTCGATACCGAAGCCAGCTTCTTTCATCATTCTTTCGTAATCGAATGCTATTGAACCACTTTCAAACAAAGAGAAATCTACTCCTGCCGCCTGCTTCATTATCTCAGGCTTTCTGCTCATCACTCCTGAATAGCTCATATCTTTACTCATTATCAGCACCTCCAAATACTATTTCCTTTACCTGGTCACTGATTTGTATCAATTCAGGAACAAATTTTCCGAAATCATGCCTGTAATATGGATTCACTTCCAACAGTGTACCTTTTTCTATTCGTTTTGTTCTGGTTAATACTGTTACCTCTTCTCCGATATCTGCATCTTTCTGCAAGTATCCTTTTATCCACATTTCCAGCGGCACCTGCTTTGTATCATCAGGCACCTGTGGCGCTCTTTCTGACGGCTCTAATACATTTCTGTGTATTAAAACCCATTCACCTTTTTTTATCATTATTACACTCCTTTTAAATCTTACGCTGTCTTCCTGACTTTTTTTATTTTATCCATGTTATCATTTTGTCCTATACCAAGTAATACCGTAGTAAACATAACTGCTAACATTGCATATCCATAAAATACATATGGTGTAATGTCGGCAGCAACCAGAGGAGCACTGCTGTCAGCGGCAAAGCCCAATGTATATATAACAGCGGGAGTCCAGGGCAGGCTGTAAACAAATGTATTTGACTGTGCATCCAGTAAGTTTGCAACTCTGTATGGACTTATATTATGTTTTTTACCCAGCGGCTTAGCAAATGATGCACCGACCGCCAATATTGCAGGAGCATTTAACCCCATAAGTGCCGATAATATAATTACCATGGCAGATATAGTGAGCTCTGCTCCAATTCTTGTTTCAGTAACTTTATTCAGAGCATTCAGCAGCTTAACATCTCCGTGTCCGTTTCTCATTACGGAAATTGAACCAAAGAGCAATAAAGCCAGTATACAAACCTGAATCATGCTGCTTAAGCCGGATTGAATAACCCCGCCTATGGAACGATCCAGCCCTCCTCCATAAACAGTAAGCAATGCAGGCTTTGCAGCATTTACAACATCAATTTGAACGAAATCAAACAAGCCTGCTGCCACACCTGTTACTGCTCCCACAACTGAACCAATAATAGTTGCTATAATTATGTCACCTGTTTTAACTGCAACTATTATCGTTGCTATAACAGGAATAAACATAAACAGCGTGTTAGGATTGTAAGAAACAGCTCCTGCTGCCGCGCCTCCGCTTGCCTTTCCGGGACTGAAAATCAAAATTGCAATAATTGTAATAGTACCTGCTGCCAGGGCATATTTTAATCTTGACCTGACCACACCCGGCACATCAACACCTTGTGAGGTAGCTGAACAAATTGTTGTGTCCGATACAGGAGCCAGGTTGTCTCCAAAAGCTCCGCCTGATATAATGGCACCTGCAACAATCGGCGGATACGCACCAAGAGCAACAGCAGCCGGGTAAAGGACACCCATTCCTGCCGCAATAGTTCCGAAGCCTGTACCTGTAGCGGTAGCAAATATTGCTGAGGCAACAAATGAAATTATAGTAAATGCCGTGCTTCCAACTCCCATATTAGCAGCAATACCAGCAATTCCTAATGCCAGACCTGACTCTCTCAATATTCTTGAAAAAACGCCTGCAAATAACCAGCAAACAACCGGAATAAGCGCTTCCTTGCTTGCCATACCATCAATGATGGCATTTGAATAATCCTGCTTGTTTTTTGCGAAGAAAAAACCGACTACAATTGCCATAAATGCAGGTATCCAAAGGGCACCGTCAGATATGGAACCGTAAATAAATGTTGTTGTGATAATTAATACCAGGAATACCAGGAATGGAACAAATGATATCCATTCGCCGCCGTAAAATTCCAGTTTCTTTTGATTAGCTTCCATATAATCCTCCATATTATATTTTTAAGGTAACATAATATTTGCAAAAGTCATGCCAGATTAATCTGAAGCTTTTACGTTGATTTAACGGAAATAAAATAAAAAAGCGCATGGAAAATACTTTCACATGGAAATATTTTTCATAGCACCTTTTTTCCTGGTTGTTAATTTTAATCATTGGAATATTCTTTAAGGTCATACTCTATAATTTTATTAAAAAGCTGTCTTCTGCTTATATCCATTTGTCTGGCAGCGTGAGTGATATTATTATTGCAGCTTTTTAACACATTTTTAATGTATTCAATTTCAAAATTCTTTTTTGCTTCTTTATAGCTTTCCAATCTATTGTTATTTTCTTTATCTCCCGGAACATTATTTGACAGTTTTGAATTATTAAACAGTTCATCCTTTAATATATCTCCTTTTGACAACACCACCAGCCTTTCAATAATGTTCTTCAGCTCACGTATATTGCCGGGATAATTATAGTTTAACAGCCTCTGCCTTGTATCTTCATCTATATGGGTAATTCCCTTACCCATTTCTTTATTGTATCTGTTCAGCAGAAAGTATATTAAATCTTCTATATCCTCTTTTCTTTGTCTTAAAGGAGGGATGTGAATTTCTATAGTGTTGATTCTGAACAATAAATCTTCGCGGAATTTACCCTCCGAAACAGCTTTCACCAAATCCTTGTTTGTGGCGGATACCAATCTGAAATCAACATCAATAAGCTTATTGGAGCCGATACGCTCTATCTGCCTGGTTTCAAGGACTCTTAGCATCTTGACCTGAGTTCCTTCATCCATATCTCCTATTTCATCCAGGAAGACGGTGCCCTCATTGGCTTCCTCAAGATGACCGATTCTTCTTGCGGCAGCGCCTGTAAACGCACCCTTTTCATGTCCGAAAAGCTCAGACTCTATTAATCCTGTAGAAAAATATCCGCAATTTATTGGAATAAACGGCTTATTTGACCTGCTGCTTTTATCGTGTATCATGTGAGCGATTATTTCCTTTCCGACTCCTGACTCACCTGTTATCAGCACATTTGAATTACTTTCCGCTACCTGCTCCGCCATTTCATAAACTCTTTGCATCTGTTTATTTTTGCTGGTGTAAAGATATCTGCTTTTTTTGTTGTTTTTATTTATCTCATTAACATTCTGGAGCGAAAAAATTTTATGTACCTTTTCTATTTCCAGTATTAATTCCTCTGGATTGTGGCTTTTTATAAAGTATCCAAATGCTCCTAATTTCATGGTTTGTACGGCAGTTTCCACACTTCCGTATCCCGTAACCATAATTATTTCTGAATTCTTATTATACTTACCCTTCACTTCCTTTAAAAATTCGACTCCATTAATGCCAGGCATCATAATATCGCTGATAATCAACGGATAAAATTCTTTGTCCATAAGCTTGTATGCTTCTTCGGCAGAAGAAGCAGCATCTATTTCATATCCTTTTTTAATCAGCAGCATTCTGTATGTCTCTCTGTAGTCTTCATCATCATCTACTATTAGAATTTTAAATAAGCCTGTCATTAATTTGCCTTCCTTTCTAAAGGTATGGTAATCACAAATGTTGTACCTTCACCTGATTTACTTTTCACATCAATTTTTCCGCTTAATTTTTCCACCTCTGAATATACGATAAACAATCCGAGACCTGTTCCTTTACCCAGCTCCTTTGTTGTAAAAAAAGGATCAAATATGCTGTTTATATTTTGTTCATCTATTCCGCAGCCGTTATCTTCACATACAATTGTAAAGACATTGTCTTCAACACTTGTTTTCAGCCTTAGTATTCCTCCACCATTCATAGCATCAATCGAATTGGTTATTAAATTCAATATAATATGTTCTACGCTTTCAATATTTAATTGTATCTGTTCTCTAATACTATTTTCTACATTGACAGTAATTCCATATTTATTTATTGCTTCATTATGAATTTCAATTAATCTTTCAATTAATTGGCTCACATCAGTTAATTTCTCTGTCTTGCTTGAAAATCTTGAAAAGCTTAAAATATTGTCAATTATCTTGCTTGCTCTTTTTACAGAAGCATCTATGTAATCCAAAGATTTACGTGCTGCCTCATCTATTTTTTCATTAATTCTTATCAAATAGCTTTGTGTCCTGATTATACCCAGCGGATTTCTGATTTCGTGAGCCATCCCTGCAGCCAGCTGCCCTACGGCTATCATTTTATTTGTTTGAAGCATTTTATTTCGATTGATTTTATCGAGAGTAATATTTTTAATTGTAATCAGGACAGTATTATTAACATCCTTTAAAAGCTGAAAATTCATTTCATACACATCATGTCCCACTGTAACCTCACTGTTAATATTCTTTTTCTGATTATATACATCATCAAGCATGCACTCGGCACAATCGCCGCCGCAAAACCTGATTATATATCCGGCGCATTTGGAATCTTTGTCTATAAATCCGTTATTCACGATGTAATCATTGAAGCTCTTGTTAATTTTCAATACCCTTTTATCCTTGTCTGCAACCAGCATGAAATCAGATATACCATCAAATATTATCTGCAGTTCATTCCTGCTGTTTTCTAATTCTGTCGTTCTTTTTTTAACTAATCTTTGTAACGAAAAATTATTGAATATAATTAAAACAAATATACCACCCATTAAAATAGAGGCAATTACAATGGATGCTACCATAGTTTTAATTAATTCGGATGAGCCATCCGAATCAATTAACGGAGTCGATATTCCAAACCACTTCTGCTGAATTTTTTCTATCTGGCCTTTACTTTTAAGCTTAGGTATTGCTTTGTTCAAAATCTGTACTAATTCGGGCTTGTCCTTTGATACCGCAAAAACAACCTCCTGTTGATACAGAATTATGTTGCTGTATTTGGGATTAAGATTTTCGTTCTTCTCTACCAATAAAAATGTTATTATTGGCTCATCCCCTATAACTGCATCAACTGCTCCATTCAAAAACAACTCAAGTCCTTCTTCCACATTGTGTGTGTATGTTAATTGGGCATTTGGATAATTTTCAGTTAAATAACTGTTGGCATAGTCTCCCAGCTCCGTTGCAATTCTCATGCTGTTAATGTTCCCTGTATCAAAATTATCTTCAGTCCTTGTCAATAAGACAGTCCTTAAATTATATATTGGGTCTGTAAATAAGTAATACTGGCTTCTTTCTTTATTTATAAACATGTCGCACATTTGTGTGCGGCCTTCCTTCAATGATAATAACGCCTCATCCCACTGCATGGGAACAGTCTGAATATCAATTCCCAGCTCCAGAGACAGCTGATTTACAACATCAACAACCACTCCCTTGTACTGGTTGTCTATCTCATCAACAAAACGCAGGGGCGGAGCATTTTCATTGGCAGCATAAATTATGGCATTCTGATCCTTAAGCCATTTAATTTCATCTTCCGTTAAATATTTTTCATTTTTAGTTATAAAAAATTGAATTATCAGAATAAGCAGAAAAAATGTAATAATAATTATGACATTCTTTTTTTTCATAAGTGTTTTTTCTCCAATTTGGCCAAATGTTTTGTCAAAATTAAACCAATATTAGTATAATTAAAATAAGAATGAAATGCAAATATAAAACACTAAATATAAGAAATTTAAATAATTATCTTGTATTTAGTGTTTTACCTGTTACTATTAAAAAATTATTTGAAACTATAATATAAATTTTGTATTCAATAAATGCTGCTGGAGAAATTCTACCCTTGCTGGCAGTCAGGGCAATAGAAGCATTTGCGCGAATTAAGCTCTATTTTAACAATAGTTCCTCCGCATCGCCTGCATTTCTCCCCTTCCCTGTCATATACAAGGATGTGATTGTTATATCCACCAGTATGCTTATCCTCCAGAAACAGAGGGTTCTCCATATACCCGCCGAGAGAAACGGCATTTTGTAAAACAGTACGCATTGAATTATATGCAGAAAACATACTGTCTTCATCAAGAGAATTTACTGTTACAGTCGGCTTAATTTTTGCGTCAAAACAAATCTCATCCGAATATAAGTTACCAATACCTGAGATAACCTTTTGATCTGTGAGAGTTATTTTTAATTTTCCACGTTTGGACTGCAGAATATCCTGAAAATCATTAAAAGTAAAGTCCGATTCCAGCGGCTCAGGACCTAAATCAGAAAATTTCTGCTGCAAATCCTGCTCATCCAGCAGATGAAGGTAACCTAAGCGCAGACCAATGAAATAGAGCTTCATGTCACCAAAGGATAAAACGATTTGTTTCGTACGGTCAGGATTGTCATGTTCGTTTCCAATATACATCCACCCTCCAAGCATTAAATGCAATAAAAGATTTTTACCGGAGTTTAATCTAAAAATTAAATGTTTAGCCCGGCGGTCTATTTTTATAATCTGTTTTCCTTTTATTTCTTGAACAAATTCCATGCTTGATATATTAATTGACTTTTCTCTGTTAATTTCAACATCTGTTATAATTTTTCCTATTATTTTTTCAGTGAGTAATTTTTTGCAGGTCTCCATTTCGGGAAGTTCTGGCATAGTGTTATCCTCCTTAGATTAAGCTGGTATTAAGTCTATATAGTTTAAGCTTAAACAGGACTTTTATGTAACCGGCTATTCAATTTCAAAGAATTTGTATTTTCAGAGCATGCATGAAATGCCTCACAAGGAACGCAAATAAATACACCTGTACCATTTCTGTGCTCACTAACTATTGAAAATTCAACATCATCTCCATACATTAACTTAAACCTTCTATAACAGTTATAAAGTCCGATGTGATTGTTTGGCTGTGTATTTTTATTTGTATTTAAGCTGTTTCTGATATCTTCAATCTTTATATCATCTATACCTATACCATTGTCAGATATATCGATAAGAAAATGTTCATTATGCAGCTTGCATGTTACCATGACTTTACCACCGCCGGAAAGAGGAAGTAATCCATGTTCTATAGCATTTTCAACTAAGGGCTGCAGAGAAAAATATGGAATCTTAAAAGATAAAACTTCCTTATCTGCTGTTATTTCATATTCTACCCGTTCTGAAAATCTGGTTTTTTGGATTGCCAGGTAATTTTTAATATAGTTTAACTCTTGCTCTAAAGTTATTTCTGAGCTGACATTGGATAAACTGTATCTTAGCATTTGTGCAAAAGAATCCAGCATATCTATAGCAACCGGATATTCTTTCATAGATATAAGCCTTGATATTGAGTTTATTACATTAAATACAAAATGAGGAGTTACTTGTTTTTGCAGCGCATCTAATTCCGCAAGCTTCAGCTGATGTTCCATTTCTATTTGTTTTCTTTCATATTCCAAATTTTTTTGATGCTCATGATTTAATTTTTCCTGCAGTTTGTTATACATGGTATTTTGTATAATATAATTAGTAAAGTTCTCTAAAGATGTAGCTGTTGCCTCTATTTGCTGCCTGGTTAAAACCTTGATATTTTTAAAATATTCAGCAGCTTCTTCTGTTTTCAGCCAAGGCATTGAATCAGATTTTGTATCTCTTGGATAGTCGTCCATATCGGAGCATAGTACTTGTCCGGCTGTAATAGCTCCTATATATTCGCCATCGTATGTAAGAGGTATTTCTATATTTATGAGCCCTGCATGACATACATATATACTCGACTTTTTAGTTTTTATAGCAATATCAATAGCTTTTCTATTTGTTTGCGCACAATAACACGCACCCTCTTTTGTTTTGTTAATCTCTGCACAAAACTTAGAAAAATTACTTCCTTCTCCTATATGATTACCGTCTAAATCTACAAATACAACTCCAAACCCTGTTGCAAATGCAAAGGAATCTTGAAATTGGTTTAAAAATTCTTCTGTTAATATATCTTTAAGCTCTATCCTCATATTTGAAATCCTCATTTCTGTCAATTTGTGAAGGTACTTTATCAGTCAATTTTTTAAATACTCTGTTAAAGTGTGAAATATTAACGAATCCACAGCTATACGCTATATCCTTGATAGCTAAATCTGAGGTCTTTAATAAATAAACGGCATGATTTATTTTCTTTTGATTTATATATGTATTTATTGTAACACCCTTACTTTTATGAAAAGCACGTGAAATGTATGATGGGCTGAAATGAAATATATCCGATAAACTATCTAAAGAAATTTGCTTCAGATAGCATTCATCTATATATTTAACTATTGATTCTATACTGTCTCTGTTAAATATGAAGCTTTCTTTCAATAAAAGCATTAAATGATTAAAAAAGTCTTCTATGCAGTTCAATATTTCGTACCAATTTTTTGCCTTGCTTATTTCTTGCAGATGACTGTCCAGCTTTATTATTGAATGAGGGCTTTCAGGCAAGACCATATTTATGGTTCTCATAATTGAAAAAATTGTATTTATTATATGTAATCGATATTCTTCAAGGTTGTATTGCTGAGATTTTAAAAAATCCAGATAAATTGAAGCATTGTATTGAATCAATTTTAAATCATGAGTATGTATCGATTCAATGAGTCTATCTACTATTGAATAAGGATATTTATCAAGTAAATTTGTACTGAATTTTGCAAAACCAACATTTAATTCTTCATTAAGCTGCTTTTTGCACAAACAAGAATCTATAGTCTCAAATATATTTTGCTCACTTGCAGGTTTAAGTAAATATGCGTCTAAATTATAGCCTATGGCCTGACGGGCAAATTCAAACTCAGCATAGGCGCTATTCAAAATTATAACAACATTTTTTTGATTTGTTTTTATAATTCTTGCAGCTTCTAAACCATTAAGCAAAGGCATATAAATATCCATTATTATGATATTAGGTTTCAAAGCGGCCGCCATATCTACAACTTCCCGGCCATTTACTGCTTCCCCTGACAAATAGTATTTATCAGGAAATTTATTTATAACACTTTTCAGATAGTTACGTTCTATTATTTCATCATCAGAAATCAATATGCTATACATAAATATCCTCCATTTACTCCATGCTTTTTAGCCAGACGATGTCTATGCTATTTACAATATATTAACTGGCTGCAACTGTTAACTATAGATTATCATAAGAATAATAGTATAACAATATATTAAAATATGCTGTTTTCTACCATTATCTTTGCATAATTTGTTCTGTTGTTAAATGCCGCAAACATTTGCACAAGATTTGTTTATTCCTTATCTGTTATAATATTGGTAATGATAGATTTGTTTATCTTATTCAATTTATTAATACAATTATATCATGTATTAATTGAAAGGACTAATTAAAAAAATTAAAATTATGGAGGGATTATAATGAGGGTAAATGACAGACATGTATCTTTTTATTACGAGCAAGATGAGGATATAGGAGATATTAATATCGATCCAAAAAAAACAATTTTGCTCATTATTGATATGCAAAATGTATTCTTGAGCAGACCATCCGAAGAGGGTAAAAGTGAAAAAGAAATAATTGGTCTTAGAAAATGGAAACCCTTTTATGACAAAATCGAAAATGTTGTTGTTCCTAACAATAAAAGGATATTGGATGCTTTTAGAGAAAAGAGCCTGGAAGTTGCTTTTGCACAAATTGAGTGCCATAAAAAAAATGGCAGTGACAGATCCTTAGATCAGAAGGCTACAGGGTTTAATGAACTTTTGCTGCCTAAAGGCTCTGAGGATGCAAAGATAATTTCAGAATTATCTCCAATTGATGATGAAATTGTTGTAACCAAGACTACTGACAGTGCAATTACAGGCACTAATTTAAGATTAATTCTGCACAATATGGGAATTGACACAGTTGTAGTAACAGGAGTATTTACAGACCAATGTGTATCCGGAACAGTCAGGAGTTTAGCTGATGAAAGTTTTAAAGTCTGGCTGATAGAAGATGCTTGTATGGCTTCCACAGAAAAAATTCAAGCTAACGAATTAGAAATACTAAATAATATTTATTGCCATGTAATAAATACTGATGAATTATTAAAAGCTTTATAAAAAATAAGGAGGATGTATATGGATACAAAATTAAAAAGAAATTTAGGCTTTATGCAAATGATAGCAATTGCATCCGGTGCAGTTATAGGCGGATGGCTTGCTGAAGCTCCGTACTGGTTTTCTGTTACTGGTGCAGGCTCAGCCTTTATTTTTCCCATATTGGCTGTATTGTTGATACCGGTTGGATTGGCCTTTTCCGAACTGACTGCAATGTTACCTTTTTCATCTGCAGTAGATATTTGGACTACAAATGCATTTGGTCACACAGCAGGCTGGTCTGCCCAATGGTTGATGTTTTTAATTCAGGTAGTTGAACCGCCAATGATGGCATTCATATTTATCAGTGCACTTAATTTCTTTATTCCAATTCCCTCTGACATGATGGTATGGGTGGCTATCGGCATAATTATAATCTGGTATATCTTATCTAATTACAATATAGGATTAACCGGAAGCCTGGCAACTATATTTTTCTTTACTATGATTGTGATTTCAATTATTGTCTCAAGCTCATTCTTTTTGAGCGGAAACTGGAGCATCTCCAACATTACCGGTCACGGAGGTTTCTTCCCTCAAGGAGGAAAGGGGATATTTGTAGCCTTTGCAGTCTTTGCATTGAAGTTTATAGGCTTTGAAATGACTCCCACATTGATTGAAGAAACAAATTTCCCCGTAAGCAAGATGTGGAAAATTATACTGTCCGCTTTGTTTGTTCCTGCATTGTTGTATTTCTTCGTTGTATTTGCAATGAGCGGAATGGTACCCTGGGATGAATTATCTGCAATGAATTTACCGGAACCTGAAATTATAGCCAGCTTTGGACTACCCAAAATACTTGCAATCTCTGCTATTGTAGCTGGAATTTTACATGCTTTTACCACTTTAATGGGATTTTGGGTATCCTCCGCAAGAGTACTATATGGTGCATCTCAATTAAATCAACTGCCCAAAGCCTTTACTAAGCTAAATAAACACGGACAGCCAATATATGCAAATATCGCGGTACTCATTTTCTCAATTTTTTTCTGTTTATTCACGGGAGACAATTGGGTTCAATATATTTATGCAGTGTCATGCATAGCCGCCGGCTTGGTTTACTTCATATGCTGCTTAGATGCATATATACTTAGAGATAAATATCCGGAGTGGGAAAGGCCCTATAAAGCCCCCGGCGGCAAGTTATTATTTATACTAGGTATGATTGTATCTGTATGGATAATTATCGGATCATGCTTTGAACTTCCGATAGGTGGATATGTCTCTCTTGCAATATATGCAGCAATTGGATTTGTTATATATTACGTAATGGAATCTTACCGAAAGAAAGTAAGTGCCAAATAAGAAGGTGTATAGAAAAAACTGATAAAAAGATGTAAAATCA
>DAMBZP010000020.1:4737-68459 GCA_032059885.1 Sedimentibacter sp. | reverse complement strand
TACTACTTTATACTATGCCTGTACATACTACATGTTACATTGTAGGGGAAAAGCATTAAACTCCGCGCGGAATCACTTCATAGCCTCTGCTAACTTTATCAACAGGGCTTCACCGTATCTATAAAAATTAAGATACTGCATTGTATTATCGTCCAGTCCTGCTTTATCCTGAATAATCTTTTCAGCTTCTTGTATCGTCATATCCTTTAAAAAATAGCTTACAGGATTTACGCACACAATAAACTGTCCAGTATAGGTGCCTTTAGTCCAGAAGTATGGGTCATTGTATGAACAATTCCTGACTTCAAAATGCAAATGTGCTGCTGTACTTTCTCCGGTATTACCCATATGACCAATGACTTGCCCTGCTCTTACAGTTTCGCCAACCTTTATTTCAAGCTTTTGCAGATGGGCGTATAGAGTACAAAATCCATCATGTTCAATCACAATATAATATCCATATCCAACATCTTTGTTGCCGCTATCTGCTTTGCTTACTCTCACTACACCGTCTGCAACAGCGTAGAGCTCATCACCTTCAACTCCGGATTCTGTAGCCCCTATATCTACTCCGCTGTGCCACTGCAGTCCTGCAAATTCCCGTTTACCAAATTCGCTTGTTATGCGTTGATTCTTTGTTGGGTTAGCTTTAAATTTAATCATTGTTTGCACCTTCTTTGTTTTTAAGCAGTTCTACAGCTTTAACTATTGCAGGTGGTATAGGAACGCCCATTAATCCGGCATTCTCTATTATGCTGACTGCCTCATTTACGATATATCCGATAATCACAGCATCACGTATTATTTCTGTACCTGACAACAAGTCCAGTTGAGCTGCTATAAACACAATACCGAGTATCATACCCTTCTTACATAGGCCTGTGAATCCGGTCTTACTTTCAAGGCCTCCTGATTCGGTCTTCTGGGATTTTTTAAATACTCCGGCAACAATTAACCCTGTAATATAATCGGCTGCCATAAATGAAATTAATACTCTTAATGCCATGTCCCAACCTCCGAGTGCATTTGTTATTACGCTGCCGATTACTCCTACAGCCCCTAATATACTTACTTTTACCGTTGTTATATTTTCCATATTGGTTGCATCTCCCTTCAAAAAAGAGAGCTTATAAGCTCTCAGTTATATTATATGTTGTTTATCTAGCTTGTCTCAGAAATGCCGTAGTTGCTTAAACTTCAGCAATCTTTTATATGTAACTCACGTCATACTTTTCTCCTTTCTTACATTAAAAAAGGACCTCTTAAAGAGATCCTTTACATGAATTTATAATGTGGTTTTTCTTCATCAAATAGCCACCTCCTCAACCAGTCATCCAGGATGATAGCCGGCAGTGATAATAAAAACCACAGAATACTATACTGTAAACAAACCTGTCCAAATAAATTAAACGGCAGATTGCTATAATCCCAAATACCTAACTGTAGCCATACATTTAAGATTAGCCCGGCTATAAGCTCTATGCCTGTTACTATAGCAGCAGCTATCAACTGTTGTTTCCATAATGGTGTATCAAATGATAAATATTCATTAATTAACCCTATCAGCACAAAACAGATACTACCTATAACAAACATGCTTATATGGCTATATCCACGCCACAGAATTTCAATTAAGTAATAAACTAGACCACCGATTGCAAATAGGAACGCATTTTTACTTAACTGTCTCAACTATATCACCTCATAGTCAATTATTATGTTGTCAAGTTCTTCAATAGTAGTACAGTTTTTAATTTGTATTTCAAGCTCCTGCTGTCGTTCTACTCGCGGTTGTACATAATCAGTAATCGCAATAACCAGTCCGGTTATTTCTTCAATGGTAAACTCCCGGCACACATCGCCAGTTGTGTTCCACTTTAGAACTGCTGGAACACCTGCTTGTACCTTCAGCTGATACGCTGCTATTGCACTTGTCAGCAAAGCTTGCTTTTCCTGTGTAACGGAGTAGCATTCGTCATTGTACAGTAAAGGATGATTTTCTAAAAATTCAGCAAGCTGCTGTTTCGTTTGAGTTATTTTTTCTATTTTAGATTGTTCTAATTGTTTTTCTAATTCATCAAAATCAGGTTCCAATGTAGTTTTTTCCCATGCTACTACTTTTCCATTTTCAACAATCAATTTTAATGGAAATTCATCTATTTGATTATACTGTTCTTCCGTTATTTCTATTTCTATTTCGGAAATACCTCCAACATGATTTATTGCTTTCGCTATTGCAATATTTTCGCTATATAAAACTAAAGTGTATTTATCCATATCCTTACCTTTCTAATCCATAAATTTCAATAGTTGCTGTGCCTTCCAAATAATATGACGATATTGAAACTCCTGAAAAATTGCCGGTTTCTAAGCCAGAAAATTCTTTTATGCCGGTTAATGTTCTGAATGATTTTGATTGATAATCGAGAACACTAATAACGCCCCCATCAACGCTTATATTATTTGCTGTTCCTGTGCCACTATAACCTCCTATCACACGACCAGAAGACGCCGAAGAACTAGAACCACTTACCATTTCACCATATGGACCAGCCAATACATAACCCCAATTGCCCCCTGTTTTGTTCAAAGTATTATTTGCTTTGCATTTGACAAATATAAAATTATACTTAGTTAAATCAATAGGAACATTTACAAATTGATTATTAACTAGTGATACTACTTGAGTTTTTAATAATTTCCACCTTATTGTATCATTTAAGACTTTACCTAAATGACCACTCAACGCTAATCCATTCTGAAATTCTGTTTGAGTTAACCCAGCTTGTAAGGCTACATGTCCGTAATATGCCTGTTCTCCTAGTCCATATGTACCAGCTGTGCTTGCATGGTTTTCAGGTGCAAGTGGTGTCCAAGGTCCCCAAGTCATTCCGTCACTGCTTCGGAAACATATCTTTTTTGTATAAGAATAAAAACAAACAGCTATCTGTGAACCGTACCCGTTTATATTCCTATTATGTGATACCAGTTCGCATCCAAGCCGATTGGAGTGCCATTGTCTATATCAGTTATATATGGATATGGATACGCAGGATTGTTCAAGTCAATAGTTCCATAATCCCTAGTACGCACAAAATGAGTTTCTTGATGTCCGCCTACCTTATTCGCATCAGCAGCTTTCCCTACCGTCGTTGCTCCGGTTTCTATATCTGATATTGCATCCTCTATAGGCTGTAAATAAACCTTATTTATCGCTGTTCCTGGTTCGGTAATGGTACCCGTAACTGGAATTAAATCAAAGATACCAGATTGTACTTCTACAAGCTGGTATCTTCTTGGGTATTGTACTAATCTATCTTTTACATCTCTTTTTACAAATGCCATATTATAATATTACCTCCTGTCCTGAATTGAATGTGCCTGCATACACTGTTGCATCCTTAATCAAATTAATCATTTGTGTTAATAGATGCAGGTTTTTTTCATACCTTAAAGCATCTTCCCAGCTGAATTTCATTTTCTTAATCCAAGTCTTTTTCTCCTGCCAGCCTACAGGAGCATAGAAGCATTCCTGAAGAGCATTTATGTTATCTTCAATTCTGTTCATTTGTGTTAAGGTGGGATAATTAAACATTGTCCAATCTGTTTTTACCTGTTGTATGTCTGCAATATACCCCATACTCTCCAGGTAATCAGCAACAAACTGAGTGTTTGCTTCAACTCTTATTAAGTCCTCAAAGTTATAATAATCCCACTGTGTCCAATTAAGCTTGGATTGTATTAAGCCATCTAGCTTGTATATAGTAGCCTCATAGGTTGTAGGAGTACCTAGGCTGTTGTATGCTGTTATAGATACTATATATTTTCCATCTGAAGCTTTATCTACAACAGCGGACCATATACCTACTTCGGCAAGAGTAAACGTAGCTTCAACGCCGTTTACAGTACCATAGACATAGATTATATCTAACCCTAAACTTACTTGTAATTGCTCCATTATCCGCTCACCGCCACAGATATAATCATAGTTGCTCCTGCATCCACTGGATTAGGTGTTATTGCTACTGCGCTTATAACAGGTACACTTGTATCTAATGTTACTGTTAAGGTTGTTTCTGTAACTTTTCCTGCCGTGTCCGTTGCTGTAACAATTATAGTATTAGCCCCATTTGCAAGTGTTATTGATTTGCTGAAATTTCCGCTTGTTATAGGTATAGTGCCTTGGTCTACGCCGTTGAGTTTAATTGTAATAGTTACTCCGCTGCTTGTTACATCGTTTGTGTTCCCCGCAATAACCAGGGCCGCTGTGTTGGTAATAAGATTGTTTGCAGGGCTTGTTACATTAAGTACCGGCGGCACCGTGTCAACTGTATATGACCTGCTAACTTGTGTTGCTGTGTTACCATCAAAATCACTTACATTAATAGTTACGGTGTGTGCTCCATCCGCAAGTGCTGTAGGCGGTGTATACGTGCAATCATATCCATTTGTTACAGGCGTACACACCATGCCGGAGTTGCCATTACCTACCGTACTGCTGCTATCAATTTTCAAAGCAAGGCTTGATATGTTTATACCTGAGCCGCTAGCCTCGTCACGCAATTGGAATACTATAGGTTGCTTATTATTTGTTACAAATGCGTCTGAACCGGGGCTTGTAATGCTTATAGTCGGTTTAACTTTTTCCTTAACTTGTAATTTTAAGCTGTTTCCTACTGTCCCGTCAGTATCGTTAACAGTCTTAACTGTACCTGCTGTATTGGTAGCCTCAACCGTCACCGGGTAGTAATGCCCGCTATTTACGTTGTAGGACGTCACATTCGGGGCTGTGATTGTCTTTTCATATTTTCCGGTACTGCTGTTGTATGTAAGCACGTGCCAGGTACCGTTAACCTGTGCTCTTACTTGTTGTATTGCCATTAAATAATTACCTCCTCTCCTGAATAGAATGTTCCTGAATATATGATAATTGGTTCTAATATCTGCTCTATCTCTGTTACAGATATCGCTATTAAAAAGCTTGTGTTTGCATTTACAGGGTTAGGGGTTATAGCTACGGAGGTTATTTCAGGTACTAGGATAGGTATGCTCATTGCACGCCCCCTGTAATCACGGCATTTGCTATAAATCCTCCTGTAAGGTCAATATCAAGCTTTTCGACAATGCCCTGTATCTTCTGTTCATTTAGGCTTGGAAGTTCTACAACCTGTCCGCATTCCTCATCCTGAAGAAGTATTTCCCCTTCATCCTGATGTCTCATTTGGAAGTAGTCATATACTCTTTGTGCTACCTCAAAGGCATTACTGTTACTTACCAAAGTGGCATCCTCCACGGTAACAATATTAACCTTGTCAGACGGACTTAAATTATCATTATACACACCAAATATTTGCGAATTGTCCTCGCCATTTATATAGTTATGGGCTGTTACCTCAACTCCGGTTATAAGTGGCTTTAACTTTAATTTATGCCCCTGAAATTTCCTGTCCTTGCCTATAGCTCCACTTACTGTAGTAGGCATTGGATATATTCTTATTTTATGTGTTCTGCTGCAGTCTACAATACTGCCTATGGCAAATGCAACTTGTTGGAGCGCTTCACGATGCGTGCATACCGGAATAATTCCAGAAAGTATTTTAGTTTCTAAACTGCTGTCAAGTTCATATTCAGCTTTTGCACTGCTCATTATTTCTGCAATAATTACCTTTGCAGGTACATTGTTATATGCACCTCCTGGAAAGTTAGTACCGTCAATTACTCCTACAAGGCCTATGCCTGTCATGTTGATGTTATACTCATCCTCGTTTTCCCATTCGTCCAGATAATAGGTTCCCATATTCTTTTTTACCCCGTCAAGGTATTCAAACACCTTTAAAGGCTGTCGCTGTTGTAATAACTTGAACACTCCTTCCGGATTTAAAATGGAAAACTCTTCAGAATACAGAGTGAAGTTAAGTGTATTTATTCTTAACTCGGAGCTGATAGGGTCTATCTCTTCAAGAACACTTGCAGAAATTAAATCCCTACCACTAAACAACTTTATTTGTCCGAAATCAAGCTGTGACAATTTCAAATACCTATATGACTTATTCGTACCATAAAAAGAAATTACTATTTTTTTATATTCCTCAATAGCATTGTCAACAAAATACACTGTGCTGTCAGGATTGAAATTCATTTCAGATAATAGATTATCGGTACCGCCATACCACTTTATATTTATATTGTTACAGTAATCGTCTGTAGATTCATGGAATGTAAAAGTTAACCCTAAGCTATTGTGCGGTTCTGTAAACTCTATAGTTAGTGAAATTGGCGTTTCAAAATCTCCGTTTTCATCACTCATGGATGCAGACCACAGACCAAAATCATACTCTGCAGGATTATCCGGGAACAACTCAAAAGTTCCATCAAGACGGAAATAATCTTTTTCAAGCGTTGCAAATTTCCGTATCTCCAATTCATCATGTTTGAGCTGTTGCATGGCAACGAAGGATTGTTTGTCTGTTGTTGTGAATGTACTATCCGGCTTTGCTGTAGCATCTACAAGCCCAAAGCTGATTGATGTATCATCCATACTATCATCTCCTTGCGGGTACCTGGGCGGTAAAATTTACGGTTAGATCCTGCCAATAGTTTTTGTTTACATTCCTTTTTCTATCTCCTACATTAGAAAAATAAGCTTTAAAAGTATATTCTCCATTTTCGTCAAAAACTGTTACTGTATGAAATTCAACCGGCTCTGTCAGCTTATTCCACAATCTTTTATATTCAGTTGCTTGAGTATCATTTTTTACAGAATCAAATTTAATCTGATAGTTAAAATATACACCTATCAGTTTTCTTTGTAATCCTCCATCATCAGTACGTTTTGCAAATTTATCTAAAAAATCAGCCTTGCGGCTTAGTTCAATTACGGGTATGTCGAATGTTATTCCGTCTATTTTAATCATCGTGCACCTCCTATGACAAGCTTTGTCCCTACCCTATTATTTTC
This sequence comes from Sedimentibacter sp., assembly GCA_032059885.1. Lineage (GTDB taxonomy): Bacteria > Bacillota > Clostridia > Tissierellales > Sedimentibacteraceae > Sedimentibacter. The sequence goes on along the minus strand of DAMBZP010000020.1, from coordinate 61,501 downwards.
TTTGTCTATATACGGCTTAAGCATCCTAACTAGTTGTGCCATATTGCCACCGAAGTTTATTGTTACCTCTTGCCCTCCGGTATTAAGTCCGCTTAACTCCTCCTTTATAATCTGACGGATTAATCCCTCAGGAGCTTCTATGTTTCTTCCGACTTTTTGATCTCCTAAAATAGCTAAAAATTCACTGTTCGGTGGAATTACTGCGCCAGTGGCAAGTTTAGGTATTTTGCCTATTGTTATTTCACTGATTGTTGGTATGTTTACACCGGGTACCTTATTGGCTGTGCTTATTAAGTTGTTAAGCCCTCCTACTGCCCAGTTCAATCCGTTTTCAAGTGCACGCAGCATAGAGTTTATAAGGTCTATAACTATGTTTACAACGCCCTTGATAATGCCGCCTATACCCTCAAAAATGCCCTTGAATATCTTGACAATACCGTCCCAGGACTTCTTCCAATCTCCAGTAAATACTCCAGTTAGGAACTCGATTATGCCCCTTATAACGGTTATAACTCCACTTATTACGTCTGCAGCAGTACCTAGGAATGTACCCAAGATACTTATAATAGTCAGTCTGAAATACATTCGCAATACCTGGTCCAAGGGTTTCAACAAACGCATTAACTAAAGGTAAAATGAATCCATTCATTATTGCTACTGCGCATTCAATTAAATCTTGTACCAATCTCCAAATGTTATCTAATAGGGGTTTGAGGTGGTTTGTCCATAACCAATCTATAGTTTCCATCAACGTATCAAATATAGGCTTTAAAATAGTTTCCCATATATTTTTTCCTATGTTGCCTAATGTTTTCAACATATCTATTACATTGACTCTAAATTCCTCTGACTTATTCCAAAGGTCTATGAAAGCTATAACCAATAATGCTATTATAGCTATAACTGCTAATATAGGCAGGCTTATTGATGAAAAAGCAGCACTTATGGCTTTTAGTGCTATGCTCACGGTAGCTTTAATTGTTTTTATAGTTGTTGACACGGTAGAAAAAATATTGAACACCTCTATTACTGCAGTTACTCCAAGAACTATAGCACCGGTAATTAATGCTATTTTTTGTACCAATTCCTGATTATTATCTATCCACTCAGCTAAATTATTTAATGTCGTAACAATATCCGACAAAATTTGAACTATCATTCCTCCTGTCCACTCTGCCAAAGGCTTAAGAAAATTATCCCATAGCCACATTGCCAAAGGTTTCAATGCCTCGATTATGCTACTTAATACATTAAGTGCTCCGGATAAAATGTCCAAAAATGCAGGTAATGCATACTCAACCGTCCATTTTGCTAATGGCACAAATAAATTCAAATACGCCCATTCAAGACCAGAAAATACAGCTTTTGTAATCGGTTCAACCGCTTTTTTCAATCTATCAAAAGCATTATTGAGATTATCAAAGCTTATGGATTTTAGTGGCTCTAAAAGTTTAAACAGTTTATCAACTGCCGTCTGAACATCTGGCGACACAGTTACCCCTGTTCCTATTTCTCCACCTGTTGCATCACCGAATCCGAAATCATTTAGGCTGTCAGCGGCATCAGCAGCGTTGTCTGCCGTATCTTCTGTTAGAACATGTAAATCATCAAAATCTGCAACTGCTGTCTTTGCTTTTTTCCCAGCTTTCCCTGCAGCATCCGCTAGCTTATTTTCTGCCTTTGCCGCACTCACGCCCGTCTTTGCAATCTGGTCCTGCTGCTTTGCTTGTTTACCAAATATAGCAGTTGTAACCTGTGCAAATACATTTGCAAGCCTTGTTAGAGCGGAGATAATAGTATTTATAGATGGTAACACTGCTTGTGCTATAGGTATTAATGCATTACCTATGGCAATTTTAAGATTATTAAAGTTAAAACCTAATCTTAATACTTCTCCGGAATAAGAGTTGGCTATTTTAGCTGCATCCCCTGTTTGAAACTTAGTTTCTTCTAATATTCCTGATACTTCTGCTTGTATCTTCTGTTGTTGGGTAAGATTATTTGCTGTAGTACCTATGGACTTAGCATAGTCTTCCCACATTTTAGCGACATTTTTAGTTACACCTGCGTTATCTACCAGAATTGAATTTTCATTTTTCAAACCTTCTGTAGCTGTTGTTACCGCATCTCCTAAACTATAACTTGCCTGTCTACCAAATGCCGCCGAATCTTTCAACGCAACTAATACTTGCTGTATTTGTGTGTCAGTATATTTACGGGACGCAAGATTTTTATACGCTGTGATTGCATTTGTGGCAGGAATCAAGCCATCTGATATGTATTCATTTATAAATTTTTGTGCATTTGAAAAACTTCTGCCCTGTCCATCCATGATGGACTTTAAGCCTGTCATAGCATTTGCAAGCTCGGTTGTAGCTTTTACAGATGATTTTCCGAAATCAACAAGGGCCTTCACTCCAAATGCAATTCCTGCAGCAACGGCTAATTTTTTCAAGGAGTTAATCATGCCGTTAATTCCTGCGTTAAATCCTTTTGTATCAATTCTTGAATCAATTCTTATGCTGCCATCATATCCTACTGCCATGTAATCACCTGCCTTTTCTCAACATTAAAAAAGCACCTACCTCTGTAAGTGCTTTATAGACTCTAATTTAATTTATCTATTTCATCAGAAAATGCGTCATGATATTGAGTAAATAATCCGGTATCAAATTCATAATCTGCGTTATTTGCTGCTGGTTTTTCCTCTTTTATTTTATTGTACAGTGCATCTATTTCGGGCGATAATTTATTCCATATTGATTTTATCTCTGAATACTCCGTATCGCTCAAGCTGTTCATGAAATTATCGTATTCTGGTTTCTTCCCCATGGCTTTCTCTAATCTTTCAAGAGCAAAATCTATGTCCATAGTTCCACCTGTACTATCAGTGCCATATTGCGTATACCAAGATACATTACAAAATCCGTCATTCCATATATCCCCTACGATATAGTTGTTCATTTCTTGTAGTACATCGTTTGGTGTTTGAGTTTCTTCTGCGCTGTCACTGCCTTGAGAATTAAAAGAATTATTGATATCATTTGTTGCTTTTAATAAATTCCCCATTACGGCATTTTGCATACTCTCATCAATGCCGATTTTCCATCGCCCATCAACCTTATTTAACTTTATATCGATTACATTAGTTACTTTTTCATCTTTATACTTTTCTATTGCCTGGTCAAACAATTCGTATGTTTTTTGTTCCATTTCCTCATCTGTCAATTTAATAGATTCGTCTTTGAATGCTTCTCCCATTGCTAAAGTAAACATATTTCCAAGCATTTCTCTTATAACCTTTTCCATATTAATGTTTGTTATTTCTGTTTTAACCGTTGCTGTATCTTCGTTTTCTTCTGATGATACTATCATATATTCTAATTTGCTTAGCATCTTTTTGATTTGTTCATCTGCTAATTCTTGTTCGTTTTCCTCAACCTCATTATCGATCAGTTCATCATAGTCAAGATATTTACTTATCGTTTCTTTATCAAGTGTTTTAAACGCATTTAATGCATTCGATACTGCTTGTTCTGCTGTTTCCGTATTACTGCTAGTACTAATACTACAAGCAGTTAATAACAGCATTAAAACCATTACTAAAGCTATAATTTTAGTTTTCATAACTTCCTCCTTTTTCTATAACAGGATTATAACAAATATTGTTAAATTTTTCAATATTATTTCAGTAGTCCCATAAACTCTTTAATCCGCTCCTGCTCCTCGATACTATATTCTTCCTTCAAATCAACAACATCCTGTATCTTATAATATAGCTCTCTTTCTTCTTTTGAGAGCTTTCCTTTTGCCTTTTGCGTCCTGAGATAAATTAACCTGCTCATGAAGCATTCTTCCGGAAGCTCCATAAAAGCAAGTACAAATTCCCACCAATGAACGAAATCACCTTTACTCAATCTACCATGAAGTACGCCGTCAACAGCTCTGTATATGTATTTATCATCTTGGGTGAATGAGTATTTCCTTATGCCGTCGCTCTCTCCACCGCCCTGATTACCGCCGCCGCAGTCAAGGAATCTTATCCCTTGTTTAATTGCTTCATTTAAATTATGCGGTGGCTCCTTATACAGTAGTTCAGCCAATACCATGCATTTCTCATACTGTGTCAGTTCAAAGTCTTCAAAGGCCATAATTATTTTTATGCCAGTCTGATAGTCAGCATTAATATCATACTCTATACCTTCAACTTCAATTGCTGTAGGTAGTCCGTCAGTAAGTATCATCTCATCACATTCTTTTTATTATTCTTAGTATACTTGTTTATTTTCTGGTCCCTTACCTTTTGAATGTAAGGTGTTACGCCATCGAAAAACTGTTCAAACATATCAAGAGTATTCGCATTCCCAAATACTGTTTGACTGGTTCCTTCTCCGAAAACAGTATCAATTTTCCCTCTCATGTAGCCGCATGTTTCTTTTAAAAGATCAAGCTTTTCCTTGAGATTTACAGGTATTCCATAGGAATTAACCTTAGCACTTTTATCTATTTCCGCTTCTTTTTCCTTATATTCTTTCTCTTTGTTTTCAAGGTCTGTAAGTAATTCATATAGATTGTTCACAAATTGCAGGTCATTGGGATTAAAAGATATAACTCTGCTTTCATCGTCATTTATTGTAAGTCTTATCTCACCGGTGTTTATATTAATATTACTCATAATTACCTCCATTTAAAAAGCCCCGCCGAAGCAGGGCACACTATTTTATTCTTCTGTAAACTCTTTTGTAGCAGGGTTAAATGTTCCATGTATCTTTTTACCGCTCCAATGAATGTTGAAAGGTATATCCAGCCCCTGAGTGTTGCCGCCATAGTTTTGTACCGCAATAACTCCCTTTTGTGTCCATGCTGCATATGTAGCAGATGCACCCTCTCCGGATTTATCAAACACATTCACACAAAGAAATGTCCTTTCAACATCAGACAAAGTTTTTTCATACTTTACAATGTCATAAAGTATGGCAAATAGTTTACTTTCTTTTTTAGCCCTCATTGGCGATACAGATGTTTGCACCTCATATTTATCCAGTGCAGTTGTGGTATTTCCTGTAACATCCGTTACCGTTTCAACGTTCGGGTTCATTTCAAGAGACATTTCTTCTACTTTATCGCCTATCAATTCCCATTCATGTGTACCTGTAGCAGCTACATCCGCAAACACCATAAATTCCTCGCGTTTTATATAACCGTTTCCTGTTATGCTCATATTATCTTCTTCCTTTCTTTCATAAATTCTAATTGTAGTTGCACCTGGTATAATCCAGTACCGTCCTCATTTACGTCAAACAACATTATGTTTGATACTCTTAATTCTTCTGCTTTATATCTACCTGGCAGCTCCGGAAGCTTACCTTCTGCATTTTGTTCATCAAGCCATTCAGAGAAGCCTTCCAGGAAATCATAATTCTCTTGACGGTCTATTTCATCAGAGACAGCTTCACGGGCGTAGAATACATAATTATTCTGATATGTTGTATTTCCTAATATATCAGTGCTAATCTTACCGTTTCCAGAAGGTGCAATGCTATAACTTGATATCGCTTCATCTGCAAAATCTGTTTTTATAGTCAATGGTTGTATGTCCATTCCGTCAAATGTTTCAAGGTAATCCTGTAATGATTTAATTATACTCATTATCCACCTCCGGCAAGCTTTCTTGCTCCGTCTAAAATCTGTGATTTTTTATCTGCCTTCATTCTTTCAAACCAAAATGCCCCCCGCATAGGCGCACCGTGATACTTTAAGTCTATATTTGTTAATATCTTAGGAGCTCTACCAACCATCAATTTGCCATAGTAATGATACCTGGCATGTGGGGCATTCCAGACAACCTCGCCACTACCGATTACAGTCCCTAATATGCCGCTTTTTTTCAACATACCTGTTTGCATAGGAATGTACGGATCTGATAATCTCAAAACCTCACTATCGACAAACATCTGGGCTCTATCATATCTCCCTTGCCATTTATCAACAAAATCAGGATTCCATTCAAGTTTAGCTTTAGTTCCACTTTTATTGTGTATTATAGTTCCTCTTGAGGTTTCTATTTTCACTTAGCACCGACCTCCCAATGCGCCATGCTGCTGTTGAAAAGCTTTCCGTCAGCCTTTGTTATCTTATAGCATTCGTCAAACTGTTCAAGCTCCTTGCTGGACTTTGCAACCTCATATGCAATATTACCTTTGACGATTGTATCTCCTGTTTGCAGGGTCCAATATAAAGATTTATCTTCTGCGTTTGTCCATTCTTTTGGTGGCAGGAATTGCTTGTCCGTGCTTACGAACTTAGGAATTAATATAAATACACTATCAGCATTTTCAACCCCTGTTTTACGGAAATTAGAGCCTTGTACTCCGTCCCAAAATACACCAGTTAATACAGTCCCCTGCCACTTCTCAACTTTATTTTCAATGTATTTGTTGTAGATCGTACAAGTATCGTTAAACATCAAACCCACCTCACGTCTAAACTACAGTATTTACCAAGATAAAGTTTAGCTGCATTATTAAGTCGTTGCTCATCCGTTTTTATTTTCTTCTGTGCATAAGACTTACTCCAACTACCAACAGATTGACTTGCTATATCCCCGCCCTGCTCGTTTGTCTGCCAGGCTTCAGCTACAGCACATAATGCCTTTTTTATTGCATCTTCCGGTGCGCCTAACATATTGCAAATACCATCTAAATAAGCCGATGCCCTCGAAACTAAACGAGGAAAATCGGCTTCTGCTATTTGATTGCCATAATATGTGTCAACATAAAAATTATAATCAGGGAGCATGTTACTCCCCGCCTTCCTGAATAACCTCAAGCGCGCCCTGGATTCTTTCGGCGCGTTCAGCATTGTTCTTGCAATCGGATATGTCAATACCTATTTCAAGTGCCCTTGCTTCGAGTTCGCTTGTAGTCATTTTATTTAGTGGTTTCTCTTTAGTCACAGGGGGACTGCTATTCTTATCGTCACCAACAACCCCCGCAGATTTATACCCTTTATCAAGATAACCCTGTAGATTTTTTTCATCGATTTCACGGCTTATGCCGCCTTTTATAATCAACATTTAGCCACCTCCTATTAAGCAGTAGGTTTCTTATGCAAATAAATACCTTTGACTTTGTTATCATAAACAAAAGCATCGTGATAAAGTCTAAACTGGAATTTCCAAGCATCTTTATCTTGGTTGGTATCAGGGTCAAATATCTTCGGAAGTGAAAATTTAGTAACCTGTAAAATAGCCTGTGGGTAGATTATCATAAAGTTAATATCTGCTGCTCCTGAAGCTTTTGCATAACCCCAATTTGTAGAACCGTCATTTAAAGTGATTCCTGCATAGAATCTTGTGGGCTGTACCCATGTAATAGGCATATTATTATATCCTGCTAATACTGTATTTACTGTTCCATCACTTCCCCATTGACGATTAAGCGCAGAGTTTAGCAATGGCTGCAAATCACTATTGATATATAATCTTCTACCCTCAAGAGGCACTTCGTCAGCATTTAACTGTCTTACCGCTTCATCTATAGCAGCTATGACAGTATCTTTTGTTAATACAGCTCCTGCTGCAGTAGATATTCCTGATCTACTTGCATACTTAGCAAACCTGTATGCATCAAGTTCAGGAATAACATGCTCTCTCATAAAGTTGCCTGTAACCGTACCAAAAACCATTCCCAAGACTTCTTCATTATCCATACGGTCAATCGATAATTCTTTTCCTCTTTCTTCTGTAAGCTGTAAGGTTTCCCATGCAGCCGTTACATCGCCCTTAGGATAACCATTCTGACGAGAATAATCACCTAATCCTGTTGTACTTACTTTAAGTACCTTTACCTCATTTACGCCTGTGAAATCTACTCTTGTAGCAGCATCCATACCCTGTGTTACTGAACCCGCTTTGTAAATTGCATCAATAAGCGGCATAAACCGTTTTGCATATTCTAAACTATTTGGCATATTTATATCTCCTTTTGTTATTATTTATTTTCTTGTACAACTCCCGCGCCTTTCATGGCCGCAGCGATAAATTTATCCATGCCACCGTTAAGAGGATCTCCGTGATCGTCTCCAGTTGATACAGTAGTTACTTTACCATCACCCGCTAGGAAGTGAGCAGCGTTGTCTTTTTTAAACTGTTCAGCCCATTCTTTTGCACCCTGGAAGGAATCACCGTCAAGTTTGAATTCCTTTTTCGCAAATTCAGAAAGGATTGCACTTCTTGATAGAGCATCTTTTGGCTTCAGCGAGTCAATGAACTTCTCAGCCGTGGAATTGTAAGTTATCTTATCAAGTTCGGCTTTATGATTCTTTTCCGCTTCTTCAAATTTAGTCTTATATTCATCAGCTGATTTTTTAATTGCTTCGACGTCCATACCTTTGAAAGATTCTATTTGCTTGTTAGCTTCTTCAAGCTGTGTTTTTTGCTGCGTGTTTGTGGCTTTTAAAGTTTCCGATTCGGTTTTATACTTTTCGATATCCTTACCATTTTCAGCCATGATTTTATCAATCACATCTTTTTCAAGTTTTAGTTCTTCTAAAAATTCCCTTTTCATATATCTCCTTTACAACTACGCTTTTTTACGAGGTTGCACCTATGTTGTTCTGCTTTGTTTACGCCCGCAGAAAGGCGAAATTTGCATAAAAAATAAGCCTGTTTTACGTCTATTGCTTAAAGACAAGTATTAATAAATCTTATACAATGGTACAAAAATACCGCTCAATCTTTTGGGATTGGCGGCATTTAAACTTTATATATTATTTTTTCAATGTCATCATCTGTGATGATTGGGGTATCAAGCGTTTCCTCTTGAGCATCAGTTATTTCAACCATATAAGCCTCGCCTTTGTCAAATACCTCTAAAACAGTTGCTTCTCTACCATCTTTCAAAATAATTACATCAAGCTCTTTAACTTTCACCTGAATCACCTTCCTTTTTAGCCACTCGGATAGACGTTAGTCGCGGGGTTTTACTTCCGTTGTCGATAATCCATCCTGTTTTTACTTTAGCATATCTACCATTTACGCCTTTTATCATCATAGAAACTTCATATGGCTGACCATACTTTGTTTCGGGTCTTGCTTTTGCCTGATATTTTTTAAGCCCCTCATTTACTTGCTTCAGTAACAAGTCTTTATTACCAATATTATACCCTAATACACTATCAAATACAATTGCTTTATTTTTTCCTGTGGGATGTTCTTTATTAAGCGCATATCCAGATATTTTAGCTTCGGGAATTATAGCATTTATATAGTCGGGAAGTTTCTGCTCTTCAGTCAAAGCTACATGACTTTTATTAAACCTAATCACTTCTCCAGGAAGTTTAGCCACTGCTTCAACCTTTTTAGCCTCACTCTTTCCAAATCCAGGTATCTGTTCCCTGTCAGTCTGCCGTTTAAGTCCTGTCTGTTGTAAGAAATCCTTCTGTATATTCTGCCATTGTGATATTTTAGCGGCTGCTTCATCTGTATGTAATCCGGCTGCTTCCATTCCTTTGTATTCCCTTTTCCAACGTCGGATTTTCCTCTCTATTGCACGTTGTTTCTGTGTTGCTTCGTACTCAGTCATTTTTTCACCATTATATTCATAATCTTTGGCATTCATCTGTTGTAACTCTTGTTTTGAATATGCTGGCTCAGATAACCCTTCAAAAAACGGGTAAAAATTATGCCGACAATGCCATCCGCCTAATCCAGCACCCGTACCATATCCCGTTTCTTTCTTAAAATCTGGATATTTGGGATGTGTTCCAGAAAGACTGAATACTTTTCCCTGCCATATGGCATGTGAAGGCCTAGCCCCGGCATGTGCTGATGTTTCCACAAGGTCACTACCCATTTCTACTGCTCTTGCCTCTTGCATTTTTAGTGCTGTTTGATTAACTCCAGTTATAACAGCACGCCTTACCGCCGATTCGATATAGTTAATATGCCCATTAGGGTATTGAACTGATGCAAGTCCATTGCCAGCCAAATCCTTTATTGCATTTCTTATGGCTGTATTAGAATCAAATGCACCTGTTGTAATCTGCATGTATGCATTATCAAGGACATTTTCAAACTGTTTTGTTGCTGTGCTTGCTGTTGTCCTTGTCAAGTTTTCAAATAGTCCGCTCGTATTCTTTATACCCGCATCAAGTACACTCATGAGAGCTGGTGACTGTTCTATTGGTTTGGGACTTAATCCTGCTTTCTTATAAATCTTATCGTCGAATTTTATAGATTCATACCCAGCATCAAACATCATTGTTTCAAGCTCTTTTTTTGTCTTTCCTGTGAGTTTTGACAAGCGCTTAAGTATCTGTACGTGTCCCATTTCCTTTAGCTTGCGATACTGGAACTCAGCAGAAGGTATAAAGTAATCATACGTTGAAATACGCCTCGCTATATCTGAAATAATATCTATTTCAGCCTGTGAATAAAGCTCTACAAGACTATCTGGAAATTTGTCTAGTTGTTCAGGAGTAAGCATTAACTACCACCACCAAAACCCATGTATTCATTATCAGTCTGATTTGCAGCAACCATTTTTTTAGCAGTTGCCTCATCCTCTCCATACCACTTCATACGGTATTCATGTTTCTGCATTATACCGTCTCTTATTTCCTGCAAATCTCTCTGCCTTTCTGATTCCTTGTCTATGATATAAGAATCTTCGAAATTTACTGTTACCTGCGCATCCGGATTAACAGGCTGCCCTAATATCTCTTTTCCTGCCCACAGGATAGCCCTTACAATCTGTTGTAACGCCTTTTCGATAACAATATAATGCTTGGCCGCATTCTGTATAAGTTCCTGCTTGTCTCCTGAATACTGTGTAGCTGTAACTATTGTACTACCGTTAAACTGATAATGCTTTGTGCCAAATCCCACTTTAAATGACAGATAATCAAGATGTGCTTGTATGCCGTCCTTATTAGCTTGTACTCTTAAATCCGGATTGTATTCGGTTATCATTTTATTTTTTCCATTTTCATCAAGTGGCGCTTCTACTGTAGTAAACAGTTGCTGCATCATGTCATCAGGAGTTATCTTATTTCCGTTTAAGTCTGTTCTTATTAGACTTTCAGAATAAAATACTTTTTTACCACCAAGCTTAAAGTCTCTGCAGAAGTTATTAAATGCCAGGTCAACCCCCTTAAGATTATCTACTGCCTGTGCAAATATGCTCATTCCTAAACCGTTTGAATTAGGTATAGTATTTACTATATTAGGACTGAATATCGCAAACAAAGGTATATCTATTCCTGTGTTTATTACTGGAAGTATTTCCTTTGGTAATGACTCCTCTTTGAGCTGACCGTCATTGTTACTGAAATACCTATTTGTGATTTTATACTTATCATTCTCAAGCTCATGAGTTTCAAGGTAAATATATTTCTTACCACGTTTAAAAATCTCTGAGGCAAATGCAACCTCAGTCACTTTACCATTTCTGATGGTCAGGGGTATTATGTTGTGGGCTGTAAGATAATCAATACGAATATTAGCATCAGGACTTTTTATAACACTCTCTTCTTGCAGTTTCATTCCGTCTATCTTTAGTACAAATGCACCGGTTCCTGAATAAAAAGCTTTTTCAACAAGCGAATTACCAAGCTGCCAGAAATCATTTTTATCTAAGATTCCATTCTTATCTTTGCTGTCATGAAGAAACTTATTTGATTTTTCATCATTAACAACTATTTCAGTTTTTTCATTCAAAAGTATTGACGCCCAATCTTCGCAAACTTTCTTTGCCATTTTCAATGTGTATAATTCCCTTGTTTTAACATTATCTCCGGTCAGCTCTGTATATTGATGAAACGGTTTATAAAATCCTTTCCACCAGTCGCGCCATACATCCACTTTAGAATAATAATCCGATGAAAGATTATATTGCTTTTCTTTATTTAATAAATCAATTATTGGTTGTATATTCATCGTTTCACATCCTTCTTGGTATTGCCTATACTATCCTTGAATGGCAGCCAGCTATACTGATCAGAGTTTACCGTATGATCGTTACGGTCCTCAGGCTCGTCCTTATCCTCTTTCCAACTGTATAGGTTGCGTTCTCTTATATGTTCTTTACATGTATCCACAATTAATGATTCCTCATGCGCTAACCATCCACATTCTAAGTTAATTCTGTCTATAATCTGAGTTTTCTTCCACGCTGGTTGAAACATATAAATGCTGCCGTTAGCTCTCTTATACTTCTGACACTCTAAAATTGTTGCCTGGTCCGCACTATCTATAAAAATGCTCTAAAAGCTCTGTAATTTCCTTTAAATCTTCTTTCGTTGAAGTATCATTTTGTTTTATTTCTTTTTTCATTACCTGCACAGTATCCCTCTCCTTAATTTATTTAACAAGTTTTAAAAAGCGCGGCATCTTTTTGCGTAGCCTCTGCGTCCTGCCGTTAGCGTTCACCATGAATTGCTTACCGTTGTTTTCGTAAACCGCATGAGTTTCAATGCCTAATGTTTCAAACATCGTAGGCAATCCCTGAGCCGCTTGTATTCGCTCTAAGGCTGTTGTTAATTTAACTGTAAATCTTCTGACTTCCCAATTGTGATATTCCCATAAAAATCCTACAATCGAGCCATTGTCAATATTTTGGTCTTTAATAGGCTTGTCTCTTTCGAGAGTATTCAGGTAATCCCATGTGCCAAAGTAATCCTTACACTCGTATTTATGCCCGTTAAACTCTTTTGCGATCGGGAACATGTTCATGAATTCATTCGGTGTAAGAAGTCCAATAAAATCACATATTCCCAATACAAGTTTATAGAAAATATCTGCATCCTCTACGGTAGTAACATTAACATGATGAGCGTTAATAAATTTAATTCCATATACTACAACCTTCTTGACATTCTCTTTAGTGTAACTCTGTGTTTTATCTGCCGTTTCCAATACGTTGGTTAACGCTTGTAGGTATAATTGTTCTTTTATATTAATCATCTCCTAAAATTTTACTTGAATTAATTGACCAAATAATATATACTTATATTGTTAATATTTGCAGCTTTTACTTGGTCGTTGAGCTGCTTTTTTATCTTCAACCTCTCCCTGCTTACTAATTATTTGCCATAGGATGGATAAACTGAGTTTTACAGCTCCATCATCTTTCAAGCCACTCGATTTATTCAAGATTGTTTCAGCAAGTAACAAGAACGCATTTTTTACAACTTCTGCATTATCCTTATTCGCTATGTTTTCTGCAATGTCTTCAATTGTCTGTAAAGATTTTATATCATTAACCTGTAAAATCTTTTCTATGACATTCAGTTTAAAAACCTGCATTCCCATAAATTCTTGCTCTTGCTCTGAATAAACCTCCTCGAATGCATCAATTGCCATTTCGCTGTTAGTTTTTACAATCTGTCGCCTAGCTTTTTTCACACTTTCAGCTAAAAAATCTTTAACCTCGTATTTTTTTATCTCATACCCTTCCTTTGCTGAAATCATTTATTTTCCTCCTTTTTGTACATTTTGTTTGATAAACTAAATAATATTCTTAAAAATTCTTCATCTTGTATCTTGTCTACAGTTTTCTTTATTTCTCCCTGTAAAAACTCTTTTTCGGTCATTGCGCGCTCCTTTCCGCTTCCTGAATAAATCCATTTACCCAACCTCTTACTTCCGAATAATCTTTAGGCGCCTGCCCGGTTTCTCGTATAAAGTTTTTCGTATTATGCTCTATTGCAAGCCTGTTCTATTGCCTGTCATCCATAAATTTAATATTTAGCAAAGGAATCTCTACTGTATCTTTATTCATTTTTTCATACCCTTCCTATCGTTTTTTGTCTTTATAAATTGTACACATGCACATAAAATAATTACACATATAAAATAAAACATCACAAACCGCTATTACATAAGCTGATTTGTGATGTTTAAAAAGTAATGGTGCAACATCTAACACCTATAAACAGTTGTAATAAAACCATATCGCTGTCCCTCGTTTCGGGAATCCCAATTCCTGAAAATGTGTAACTATGTATTCCCGAAGTTCTTCCCCTCTTAGCCCTACAGCCTTTATTTTAGCTCTGTAAGCTTCAATTCTGTGCTCTGGCATAATTCCTCCTTGTTTAAGTCTTGAATAAGTTCAATGAATGTTTTATCCCCTGGACAATATATTTCAGGTTGTCCCTTAACGGCTTCAAACACTTCCAGCAAATAGACTTCCAATTCCTTAAGATTTCCCTTCATTATTTTTCTTTGTGTCTTTAAAGCTTCGCTGTGTTCTTCACTGTTTACGCCGCACATTTCAGCTGTACCATCAACATATGATTGAAGTTCCTTCTTGATTTTAATTAAGTTTCTTTTATAAAAATCCTTTGTAATGTTAAAACTTGGTCTTCTCATACTTTAACGTCTTCCTGAGATAATTATTTCTGCAAGTTCAGGAAATACTTCTCCTAATTTCTCCCTTGAAACAATATTAAGGTTTCCTTTTTCAGCTTGACGGATATCGCCAACTGTGCATCCGATTTTATCTGCAACATTTTTTAATGTAAGCCCTGCTGCTTTACGCGCGTCCTGAATTTTTTCACCAATAAAGCCATCCGAAACCGTCAATTTGGGTACATAATCGCTTGTTAGTATCTTTTCATCAATGCCACTATAACTTAAAATATACGCAGCAGTTAATATAGAACCTCTAAAATCTATTGTAGATTCAAGTTCTTTATTGAATAAAATTTGTATTTTCAGAGCGAGCTGATATTCAACTCTTTGCAAAGCCTCTTTCTGTTCTTTTGTTGCATTTTCTTTCATTTGATTGTAATTCATTACACTTTCCTCCTATGTCAACTCGATATTATCTTTCCCGTTATATTTAACTGTGGCTGTTTCTCCGTTCCTGTCCTCAATTCTGACTGCTGCCTTGTCAATAAGCGTTATTCTCAGAGCATCAATATGAAAATTCTGTTCTAGCCATTTCAAAATATGATACTGCTCAACTGTATTTGCCTTTATCATTTATTGATTCCTCCTTAAATAATTTTTTATAGTGGTTTCCCCTCTTTTGTAGCTTTGTTGAGCCATTCTTCAAATAAAGGCTTGTTTATCTTTACATATTCCCCAACTGATATTTTAGGTATTGTAGGATCTGTACGCACAAGCTCGTATAGCCTGTCCCTGCCTATGCCAAATTCTTTTGCTGCTTTAGGTATACTTATTAAATAGCTTGACATTTGCAAAACCTCCTTTTCTTATTCTTTATAATTTATATTGTTTTGGTTATAACTCACATTGTATTTTCTGCCATTTACATTTATCACTGTAGGATAGTTGCGCATATCAATCCAATTTTTTACTTTATCAATAACACTGTCCGAATACTGACAGGTTGTCCCAGCATGACCGTTTCTTTCAAACGGGACTAATTGTTTTTCTGCATCATCAATATTTAACTCTGAAATTATTGCTGTTACTGCCTGTGCATGAGGTTTGTTGCTGTTTGATAATATACCTAACATTTCGGCAATTGTTGTTGCATCATAGAATTTGCTTTCCATTGTGATGCCATTTAACGGAACATCAATTTCAACAGGCTTGTACGCATTTTTGACAGCCACAGCTATGTATTGTGGCGATACTCCGGCTGACTCAAGTGTTTTGGTTATTATTTTCACTGCTGTGTTTGTTGCGCTTAGGGTCTGTCTAGATTCTGCTTTAGGTTTCGGTATTCTATATGAACCTGTTTTCCTGATTGAAGGGAGCACATCCATAGCAATCCAATTCTGAAACCTGTCTGCTTTAGCATTGCTCGCTTTCATACCAAGCCTATAAAATAAAGCTTCTGGTATGTAATCATCTTTCCCCACTTTGTTGGGGAAACCAAATTCCTTACAATAATCGTTCAACGTCTCCCATCTTACAGAAATATATTTTTTCCCGTTTTTATTCTGTTCCTGCGTCCACCCGTAACCTATAGCCGCATCCTCTGCGTTTATGGATATGCTCCCATCGTCATTTTTTATTGCCCTAACCTTTATTCCTAATTCGTTATTGTTAAAAATCTGTAAATTATTATCCATACTTACCTCCCTTATGGTAAACTTACTATACTACGCATCTTTTAAAAATTTTATTTCAAATTCTTTATCTTAAATTTTTTATTTTCCGCTCCCTTCCTTGTTTGATTGAGTTTATACTGCTTGCCCATTTTTTATTAAAGATATATAAAGTTTGGCTAAGTTTTTTTGTGTCTGATTTAATTGTTCAAATTCTTTGACAAATTCAACAGTTTCCCTTGCTGGAACGTCTCCATTCCCTGCCAAATAATCTATAGAAACGTTAAAATAATTTGCAACCTTCATTACATTATCTATTGAGGGTTGCGAATTGTCCCATTTGCGAACAGTTCCGTTACCAAAATTTAGTTTTTTTTCAAGCTCCCCTATTGTTAAATTGTTTTGAGTACACAACCTCTTAATTCTTTCTAACATTTATTCACCTCCTTAGATTTTTCAAACTTTATCCTTGACATTTAGTAGAAAATAATCTATTATATAAGTGTCGAACTTTAAAAAAAGATTGTTTCTATAGCTATAACATTATTAGAGTGTAGTAGAATATCAAGATAATTTATCGGGTTTTAAATAGACTGTAGACTAATTATATTATCGTACAGTCTATTTGTCAATACCTATTTTAAAATTATTTAGACTTTACGGAGGGTTGGTTATGAATCTATATGAAATTGTTCAAATGCTTTGCGATGAGAATAATATTAAAATTGCTCAATTAGAAAGAGACTTACATTTTGGCAATGGCTCAATCAGGAAATGGAAGGACACTATCCCGTCAGGCGATAGGCTAGTCGCCGTTGCAGATTACTTTGACGTATCAGTTGATTATCTTCTTGGAAGAACAAAGAGAAGGTTTGCTGATTTAGTTAAAGAAAAGGGAGTAAGCTTAGAACAACTATCTAATCAATTAAACATACCCTATATTAATTTAAAACGTGCAGAAGAAAATGTAAGAGAGCTAGATGTTATTGATATTTTAAAGTTGTCCGACTATTTTAAAGTAACAACAGATTATCTATATGGTTTAGCCGATAGGCGTAATCAATTTTCATGGGGAGAAGACTATCTCAAAAACGGAGTAATGTCTTCTTTGGTAAAAGAACTTTTAATTATTAAAAAATCAAAGGGTTCAACAAATGAAGAAATATCCCAAGAACTTAACATTTCTATAGAAACAATTGATAAAATGTTTAATAAGGAATTTACGGGAATCAATATAAAAATAATAGAATTAGTTGCTGGATATTTTGGTTATACTTTATACGACTTACAAGAAATGCAATATTCAAAGATGGATATAAAGCAGAATTTAATTGATATCGTACAAGGCTTAGATAATGAAGAAGACATAAGTACCGTATATAAAATGATAAAGAAAGTTACAGGGTTTTACAGCAGCGATAACGATGAAACTGATAATAATTTAGAAGCTTCTGAAGAAATTTCACCACCTTATCCTGACGTCCCATATAAAATGGCAACTATAAAAAAGGACAAAAGCAAGAAGAGCGATATTAATTAATATCGCTTGCTTGATAACCTTTGATAAAAAAGTATAATTCGGCTCTGCCTTTTTCATCAAGATTATCGATTATTGCTTCTAATTTTTCCCTTAATTCGTCAGACATACACGTCTCCCTTTATATGTATTTATATAAATGCATTAAATATATGAAATAGTAATAATTATTAGTTCTTTAAAATAATTGTATCATGCACATATATCTGTCACAATAACTTTTAACAGTTTTTTTCAAAAACCTTCGAACATATTTTTGATAAAATAATTATATCAATTTTAATCCACAATTTCTATTTTAATTTTAACTTTTATATAAAATTGCAAAGCTTGTATTTTCAACACTTATAGCTTACATAAAATTTTGCCAAAGGAACCACTAAGCAAAAAACCTCATAATTTAAACCCTTAACACATATATTAAAGGTTTGTAATAAAATTGTTAATCTTTATTAACCAATAGTAGTTAATAGAAAAATAAAAATGGAGGAAGCGTATCATGGAAAGTGAAAAAATTCTTAAGGCAACTCACCAAGGTAAATTAAAAATTGGTGATAAAGAATTGAATTGCGCAGTTTTGGAAAACGGCACAAGGGTGCTTTATCATTCTGCAATTTTCAAGGCCTTTAATAGACCAAGCAGAGGGAATATAAAGGTCGGTTCAAGGGTGATCAATATGCCCAGTTTTATAGACGCAAATAACCTACAACCCTATATTGGTGCTGATTTGGCTGATGTGATCAACTCACCTATTAGATATCAATCAAAAACAGGGAGAATATTCGAGGGATATAAGGCTGAAATTCTTCCGTTACTTTGCGATGTATATCTTTTAGCAAGAACTGATAACGCTTTAACCGCAAAACAACAGCCATTAGCGATTGTTAGTGAAGTGTTAGTAAGAAGTTTGTCAAAGGTCGGAATAGTGGCAT
The DNA here is from genome assembly GCA_032059885.1 of Sedimentibacter sp. Classification (GTDB taxonomy): domain Bacteria; phylum Bacillota; class Clostridia; order Tissierellales; family Sedimentibacteraceae; genus Sedimentibacter. Next base: position 43,009 of record DAMBZP010000020.1, on the reverse strand, counting down.
TAGTTGATGAAGCGACTGGCTCCCAAGAAGATAGGGAAAAAGACGAATTACAAAAAATACTTGCAGCATATGTGCGAGAAGAATTTTTACCATGGACCAGAAGATTTCCTGAAGAGTTTTATAAAGAAATGTTCCGTTTAAAAAATTGGAATTACAAGGGAAATCCGAAACCGGGCATCGTTGGCAAGATTACAAACACACTCGTTTATGAGATGCTGCCGGAAGGAGTTTTGGAAGAACTTCAAAACAAAAATCCTGTCGATATTAAAATTCATCGAAGAAAACTTAAGCATCATCAATATTTAACAGAAAGTACAGGCGTTCCACATCTTGACAAGCATCTCGTCTCAGTAATTACAATAATGAGAGCTTGTGATACGTGGGAACAGTTTGAAAAAATGTTTACTAAGGTTTTTAATCTTCCATACCAATTGAATTTATTTTCAGAAGTGGAATCAGAGTAATTTATAAACTACAACCTTACCATTTCTACAATTGTATTTTGTGATTTAATAATGCAAGCATAGAGGTTATAAATATGGAAAAAATGATTAAAAACATAGTAAAAGAAACTATGCTTGAGGCCATAGAATCAAAGAAATACTCCCAATATGTTGAAAAAGAAGAATCCAAACTAACTAAAGGAACTGAAAAATACCCTTACATTTTATCAATTGAGGAAACTGCTAAAATATTTGGTATAGGAGCGAATACACTTAGAGAATTGATTAGAACTGATAAGGATATACCAATATTAAAAGTCGGTGCTCATATAAAAATAAACAGTGGATTGTTTAAAGAATATCTTGACAAGGCAACAAAAGAAGGAAGAAATCTAAAGGAGTAAGATAACGTAAACAAAAACTTGACACGATAATAAAATTGAAAAATAACAATAACTTATGTTTGACCTAACGATAGGAGTTTCCTATGAAATTCGGACTAAGAAAACCCAGTATAAAGAAAAGCATAAAAGCCCGTACTAGCGGCAGACTTAAAAGAGAAATTAAGGGAGCTATTAATCCCTTCTATGGTAAGAAGGGCATGGGATGGGCACGCAATCCTAAGAAAGCAATGTACAACAAAATCTACAATAAAACAACGTTCAGTATATTTGATGTATTAAAGAAAATATTTAAGTGAGGTTATCTTATGGCAAAGCGAATAATTGAAATTGATGATGAAAAAATAAACGTCACAGAAGCAGCAAGAATTTTAAGGACGTCTCCAGAGGGATTAAGAGCTGCTTTAAGAAATGGGAAATTCAATTACTTTGGCGAGGCATGGAAGAGCGAAGACGACGGAGACCGCTGGACATATTATATTTGCCAGAATAGATTTCTTGAATATGTCGGTATGGCAAAAGCTCGCGGAGTAGACCTGCCGGAAATAAATGAATATTTGAAAAGAATTCAGGAAGCACCTCCGCCTGAAAATTTTTCTCCATTAGAAAAAGAAAATATGGAAAAAGAAATTAAAAAGCTTAAAACTGAAAATAAGAAGCTTAAGAATGCACTCACCCGTATTTTAGAAGAGGCATCACCGTTTATAAAAGATTAATGGATAAATGGCAAACATATTCTCAGACGTTTTAACGTGATGTGAGCGTGTCAAATATGCAAGTAAGGAAATCATCACTATGTAGATTTTTATGCTCCTACGACCGTTTAATGGCCTCACAATAAAAAATAAACTAATTGACTAAAGTCATGTCAAGTATAAAATTGACACATATTAAAATATTTGTTTTCATTGACACATATAATTATATGTGTTATTATAATACTGTCAGGAGGAAATACTGAATGAAAAGTTATTCATCAAGGGAAGTTATTAAAATACTTGAAGAAGATGGATGGTATGAGGTAAGCGTGCATGGAAGCCATCACCAATATAAGCATCCAGCAAAAAAGGGAAGAACAACAGTGAAGCATCCTGACAAAGACATCCCGCTTCCTACTCTTAAAAGTATTGAAAAACAATCAGGGTTAAAATTTAACTAATTTTATAAGGAGGTCACCATAATGAAAAACATTGAACGTTATTTTTATCCGGCTGTCTTTACCTATGAGCCGGATCAAGAAATTGCAGTTGTATTTCCTGATTTGAACTGTGCAACAAGCGGAATTAATGATGATGACGCACTTTTGTCGGCAAGAGAACTTCTCGGCTGTGTATTATACGGTTTAGAAGAAGATGAAGAAGAAATTCCTGCTCCGACTCCTTTATCAGAAATAAAAACAGATAAAAATGAAAGAGCCGTATTGATTGATGTATATATGCCTTCTATACGTTTGGCACAGGTTAATCGTTCTATCAGCCGTACAGTAACACTCCCCGCATGGTTAAATGCAGCTGCATTAGAGCGCAATATAAACTTTTCTCAAGTATTGCAGGAAGCATTAAAATCTCAGCTTCACATTAACTAAGAGAATTGAAAAAAAGTAATGAGAAAATAAAGTAACAACTTCTTGGATATCTTGAAGGTGGGAAATCTCAAGTCGAAAGGAGTAGCTATGGCAAATAAACCAAAGACAAACGTATCAATCAATGGCTACGATTATGCTAAAGTATACTTATATATGGGTAAAGATGAGAAAGGAAAACCCGTACATAAGGCCTTTTATGGTTCCTCAAAAACAGAAGCTGAGAATAAAAAGAAGCAGTATGTAAGAGAAATTGAATTGGGAATAAATCCTGACCTCGGAAATCAATCTCTTAGTCAGTCTATGTATACTTGGTTGTGGGAAATTGAGAAGCGTTCTGGGAACAAGTCATCAAGTTTCGAAAGATATGAGGGTATATATCGCAATTATATAAAAGATGCTGACATTGGACTCTTGAAAATGTCTGATATAAAAAAGTTAGCAATTCAAAAATATTATAATCTTTTACAAGACAAAGGTAAAAGTTATTCACAGATACAAAATCTGCATAAGCTGCTTAACAAATTTTTTAATTACGCTGAATCCGAAGGCTATGTCATTAAAAACCCATGCAAAGGAATCAAGATACCAAAATCAGAAGAAGATGAGATTGAGGAAGAAGATAGAGTTGTAGATACATTTAGTAGTAATGAATTAAAAATATTGACAGATGATTTGGGACATACCAAATTGAAGTACATAATTTTATTTGCATTGCTAACTGGCTGCAGACGTGGCGAAATTTTAGCTCTTGATGAAAAAGATATAATCAACAGCGAAAAGGTAAAAATAAATAAGACTCTACGCACTATAAAGGTGTACGATGACAGAGAAAATTATCACTATGAACTTAAAACAACTAAACCAAAATCAAAATCTTCCAGGAGAGAAGTTCCTATACCAGACATATTAAAACCTGAATTGAAGCAATTAAAGAAGCTTGTTGCGGAAGAAAGGTTAAGGCTAGGTCCTTTATATAAAGATAATAAATTGTTATTTCCTTCAGAAACAGGTACTTATATTGATGCTAAAAATCTGCAACGCTCCTGGAAGAGAGCGCTCGAAGATGCAGTATACCTTATAGAAAATTTCACGCCTTACGTCATACCTATGCTACGACATTATTTGAAAAGGGAGCCAATATCGTAACAGTATCAAAATTATTAGGACATAGCACCATAAAGACCACTGAAATTTATACTCATGTTTTAGAAAATGTTAAAGAAAAAGAAGTCCAGGTATTGAATGAATTCTTTAGTTAAATAAAAAATAGCCCTGATTTAAGCTAGGGCTATTTTTTATACTTTTTTGCATGTAGTTAAATTATAGTTAAATTCGATTCAAACAATCAAACTTATCCGTTACACCTCTTGCCATTACTGAACCATGAGGGATTCGAACCCCCGACGCCTAGATTCGAAGTCTAGCACTCTATCCACTGAGCTAATGGTCCATGATTTATAAATTATATTACATTTGATTTAAAATATCAACAGTTAATTTTAGACTTCGGCTCAGACAATATCACTGCTTATTCATCATAAATCAATAATGAAAAACCTCATGCTTTGGAACATGAGATTCTTCATATGTGCTCCGGTGTGACCGGGCATCTGACTATTTATAGCAATGATCAGTTAACTTATTATATATTTATGTTTACAGATACTCCTTCCATTGCTTTTTAAGCATTAAATTTATAATGGTTCGAGACCAAAATATCTTAATATGCCCAAGTAAATGCCATATGCAATATCCCATTGCTGGTCTCTCAATATCATAGCGTCATGATAATTTGTCAAATAGCCCATTTCAACCAACAGTGCCGGCATGTTTGTTCTTCGAAGAACATACAGGGATTGATTTACCCTTACACCATTATCATTGAGGTCTGTCAGTTCTACTATCTCATCCAGAATATCTTGAGCCAGCCAGTTTGCCTGAGTGTTATATTGATAAATATACACTTCTGTACCGTTAATATTTGGATTTACATTTGCATTGGCATGTATGCTTATAAAATAGTCTGCAGGCCATTCATTTGCAAGTCGTACTCTTTCTGCCAGACTGGTTGTATTATTTGTTCCAAGTACTGTGGTTGGGGTGGGTCTTGAGAGCATAGCCTCAAATCTGTAGTCATTGTTCAGCATATTTGCAAGATAAACGCCGACCTGATACGTGATATCCTCTTCCATTAACCCATTGCCTCTGGCGCCTGTATTGTGAAAACCTGTCGGATTGTGGCCTTGATCTATAAATATCTTAATGGCCAAAAAATCACTTCCTTTAAATTATACTTTATATATTTTACTCTCGTTCATATAGAACGTTACATATATATAAATATTTCAATAGATTATTAATTAAATTAAAAGCATTCATAAAACGGGAATTAATATATCTCATATTCAAGCTTAATAAAGCAATTATGAATAATATGGTAATTTATAGTAATACTAAACAAAAAGGAGGCTGTTATGAAAGGAATCTCATCTTTTATTGTTTTAATATTACTTATTTCTTTAATCGGGTTTGCTACCAATCCATCATATGAGGATTACAAGGAATGGTATAAAGCTCAAAACTATGCAAGTATAGAGACATCAGGCAAATTAGAAAAATCCGTAATGGGCCTGGTATCTGATTTCGTGTCAGACAGGTCTGTTGTAAGGGAAGATTACAAGATTTACAGCTTGTATACTATGGAAAATAACAACTATAGTTATAAGGTAATAGGTATCTTTAATAATTTTTTTGTCCTGGAAAATGGAACTGCGGCTGCTGTCGCAGAACAATAGTCAAAGACGATGCTTAAACGTATCGTATATAAAATCAAGCCGGGATAACCATATTATAATTTGAATAGTTATGCTTAAATTGCAGATACTTATTTGTGGAGGTGATTAAAGTGGCAAAAAACGATTTTAAAAATAAAAAGAATGAAAAAAATAATAAAAATAATCAAAAGAAAAACAACAAAAATAATGATGACAACTTAAAAAATATTAATGACAACGAAAAATAACATAGCATTATATAAATTAATTACATGATTTTTCTTCTTGAAGCAAGAGATAACTGCAATGCAATTATCTCTTTTTTTATGCTTTTTTCGTGTATAATCCATACCAGCCGGTTACCCATATTATATTAGTCTGGTCAGAATTTCAATTATTCTGAGTATGTATCTGTCAGCTATATTTCTTGGTATGTTTACTTGCCTTATCATAAAATTAAACCATGGATACTGACCTTGGAACTGATTATAAATTTGCTGAGGCGTACCGCTTATGTCCGCCTGATCAATTAAAAAGGTTACCATGAAAAACAGTATATTATCTATTAATTCTCTGTTTAATCCGAATCCCTCCAATTCCCTATAAATGCCCTCATTCTGCGAACGGAACCTTCCTATGATTTCCTGAGCATCTCTCTTTTCCTGCGCTGAAATAATTTTAGAATCTTTATAATTTGGGTATTGAGATCCTTCGTACGGTTTTCTATACATATAAGCCTCCTGAAATATAATATTTATTACATTATCTTATTTGGATTTTCCCCACGTGTTCCTGGTATTTAAAATTATATATAAATTATATCCATCGAATATACGCGGGAACCTTATTAAAAATTTTTCGTCTAAATATAAAACAACATAATTTATTACCTGGAGGTTTTTATGAAAAAGATAATTAAAATTACTTCATTAATATTATCGATAACATATTTATCAATGTTTCCGGTATTAGCAAGCGAAATTGAAAATACTGTTCCTCATTCTTTTTACAATTCATTTACGGGAACTGTAAATGAAATAGAAAAAATTGATGATGTAATAACAAAAGTTTATTTAGAGGATGAAGAAGGTATTCCCGCGTATTTTGTATTGAACGATAATACCTACTATGCAGATGATGTTAAAATTGGGAAGGGAGAAAAAATTACAGGGTACTATGAATCAGGAAAGCCTATGATTTTAATTTATCCTCCTCAATATACAATTGATATTGTTATGCCTGTTTATAAAGATGGATTTGTAAAGGCAGACAAATTTGATTCAAAACTGCTAAGCAGAGATGGACAGTTAAAGCTGAATATTTCAGAAGAAACTAAAATAATATGGGAAAACGGCACAGAAATAAACTGGGTAAAGCAACCGACTCCGGAAGAGCTTGAAACACTGCTTTCAAACAGAAAGCTGATTGTTTATTACGATATTACAACTAAAAGTATCCCTGCTCAAACAACACCCAACAAAATAATTGTTTTGTCTCAGCAGATTGAAGATAAAATAAGGATTGCCATAGACGATATTATAATAGATACCCCCAGTGCCTATATCAGTGAAGCCGGAAATGTAATGGTTCCTGTACGCATAGTATCTGAAGCCCTTGGATATGAAGTAACATGGAACAATGATGAAAAAAGTGTTCAGATAGGCAGTGACATTTCTTTCAAGATAGGTGAAAACAATGTTTTATCGAGAACTTCTATTCTATCGTTGGAAGAAGCCTCTGTTTTGAACGAAGATCATGCCTTTGTACCTTTAGGCTTCTTTATTGAAGTATTAAAGGTTAAAGAAGTCAGTTTCTTTGAAAACAATATTATAATGAATTCAGCCATCCCCCTGGCAGAATGATACCCCAGACAGTAAAGAACCGATGTCAAAAGATATCGGTTCTTTACTGTCTTAAACTATAAGTACGACTTATAAAAACAACTCGGGATCTTTTCTGCTTGTGAATTCTTCCTCCAGCTCAAGCTTGTGCCTCAGATAATTTTCATCATCATAATATTTTGCATTTACCGGGCATTTTTTTATGCACGCTCCACATTTGATACATATTCCGTTTAACACAGAAACATCTTCATAGTCTATTGAACCCATTGGACATACATCAACACATACCTTGCAGTCAATGCAGCCATCACTTGTTTTTGGCACAACTCTCCGGATATCCACAAGGTTTCCGCTTTTATCTTTAGGCTTGTAATATGCCCTGTAGGGATTGTTCCCCGGCACTGCAGCTGCTTCATAGTCAGTTTTCTCTGATATTTTATTAAAAATTTGTTTTGCAAAGCTTTCTGCCGTATTCAAATCTGCTTCATCTGGTCTGCCTTGTGCCAATGTATTCGAAAATGAATGCTCTCCTATAAACGCGCATGCAGCAACAACGTTAAAGCCGTTGACTTTGAGTATATCTTTAAGTTCAATCAATGCATCATCATAATGTCTGTTTCCGTACAATACCACTGCAACTGCTGATGCTCCGTTTGATTTAACAGAATTAACATAATTCAACAATACATTCGGTACTCTGCCAGCATATACCGGGATACCAAAAATAACCACATCATTAAAATCAAAGCTTATTACTTTTTCTCTAATGTTATGTGGTGTAAAATCAATATAATTAATTTCACCTGTTTTTCCTAAACACACTGATAAATCCGAAGCAAGCTTTTTTACTGTCCTTTCGGTTGTGCCTGTGGGACTGAAATACATAGCGTTTATATTATAATTCATTTCGTATATACTCTTCCTCCATAAGTTTTGACTTCAATAGAAAATCTGCAGTAGAAACGTTCATGGCAACAGGTATATCGTAGAGTACAGCAATCCTCAATAATGCCTTGACATCAGGATCATGAGGCTGTGAGCTGAGGGGGTCCCAGAAAAAAATCATAAAATCTATCTTACCTTCTACTATTGATGCGCCGATTTGCTGATCCCCTCCGAGAGGACCGCTTTCATACATCATTACCGGAAGATATGTCTCATCAGCAATCATTTTTGCTGTAGTCCCTGTTCCGCAAAGAAAATGTCTGGATAATACAGCAGAATTTTTTGTCACCCATCTCAGTAAATCTGCCTTTTTGTTATCATGGGCAATCAACGCAATACGTTTTTGTTTTTTTATATCGTTTATTTTCATAATCACCCTCAATTAAAATAATATAATGCACTTTTCATAAATAACATAATTCTACATTTCTTATACTATTTTATATTGTTCTTTTCCTATTTTATATAAATCATTTCCCTTATTATCAATTATAACTGTTACAGGAAAATTTTCAACTGTAAGCTTATATATTGCTTCAGCACCCAAATCAGGAAAAGCTATAACCTCGGCTTCCTTTATGGCTTCAGCCAGCAGTGCACCGGCTCCTCCTATTGCAGCAAAATAAATACAGTTATTCTTGACAATGGAATCAACAACCTGCTGATTCCTTATACCCTTTCCTATCATTCCCTTTAACCCGTGCTCCATCAGCAGAGGAGCATACGCATCCATTCTGCCGCTTGTAGTTGGGCCCGCAGAACCAATCACCTGACCGGGTTTCGCAGGACACGGCCCCACATAGTATATGGTTTGATTCTTAATATTCATAGGAAGTTTTTCTCCCTTGTTTATTAATTCGGCAAGCCTTTTGTGCGCAGCATCGCGACCTGTATATATAATTCCGTTTAATAGAATCCTGTCGCCTGCCTTCAAATCATTTATAACTTCATCTGTTAAAGGAGTATTTACTGTTTTTGACATGTATTCAACCTCCGTTTAAATAATTGCTTCCTGATGCCTTGCCACATGGCATTGAAGGTTTACAGCAACAGGCATGCTTGCTATATGAGCAGGAAATGTTTCAATATTGACAGCTAATGCTGTTGTTCTTCCACCGAATCCCTGTGGACCAATGCCCAGTTTATTAATTTCTTCCAATAATTCTTCTTCAAGCCTTGCAACCACAGAATTTGAATTATGTTCACCAACAGTTCTGAGAAGAGATTGTTTTGCAAGCAGCGTTGTCTTTTCAATTGTCCCGCCTATTCCTATACCAACTATAATGGGCGGGCATGGATTTGAGCCTGCCTTATCAACTGTATCAACTACAAACTTCTTTATTCCCCCAATACCATCTGAAGGCTTCAGCATAGCGAGAGCACTCATGTTCTCGCTTCCTCCTCCCTTGGGAGCAAAAACTAACTTTATTTTATCTCCGGGAACTATCTTTATATGTATTATGGCAGGTGTGTTGTCTCCCGTATTTTTTCTGACCATAAAGGGATCATCAACAGCTGATTTTCTTAAATATCCATTTTCATAGCCTCTTCTCACACCTTCATCAATTGCTTCATTCAAGTCTCCGCCTATCAGCCGCACATCCTGTCCAAGCTCCAGAAAAACCACTGCGAGTCCTGTATCCTGACATATTGGTACATCATTGTTTCTTGCAATTTCCTGATTCCTTAATATATCCTGCAAAATCTCTTTTGCCAAAGGAGATTCCTCCTTATCCAATGCATCCTCCAGAGACTTCTTAACATCCTTTGGAAGATAATAATTTGATTCTATGCACAGCCTTTCAACAGTATCAGTTATTTCCTTCACATTTATTTCTCTCACCCTTACACTCCCTTCCAATTTACATTATGATGTCAAGATGAAAAATATCTCGTATTTAAAATGATTATATTATAATTCATATTGCAGTTCAATAAAATCTTTGGCCGAAATATTTATTTTATTTGAATATTGCAAACACTGTTCAGAAATATTATAATTATAGAAATACTTATAGAGAAGGTGAAAAATGACTTTAGATGAAAAGAAAAAATTTATTATAAATGTAGCTTTTGTTGTAACGGTCTATGCAGTCTTATATTTTGTGTTTGTCTATGTAATTCACTGGGTTATGCCATTCCTCATAGGATTCCTGATAGCTCTTGCTTTAAGACCTGTTACCAAGTTTGTAAACAAATTTGTAAATTCGAAGGGAAAAGGAGCGGCTCTCGTTGTAATAGCTGCATTTTATGTAGTTGTAGCTTTGATTTTATGGCTGTTGATTACATTTTTAATTACCCAGATCACTGACCTGGTAAATATTATGCCAAATTTATATTTCCATAAAATTGTTCCTATACTTATGGAATTTAATGATTGGATAGTGGCAAATACAAAGACTATTTCGCCTGAAGCTGCAAGTACTTTATCCCAGATAATCACAAATGGCATATCATATATTTCAGATATTATAAAAAATACATCCATAACTGTTGTGCAGATTGTTACCACATTGATTTCCAACTTTCCGTTATATTTAATATCTGTAATATTTACAATAGTTTTATCAGTATTTATCAGTGTTGAATACAACAACATAACCAGCTTTATAAAAAAGCAGCTTCCCGAGAATTTTAATTCAACATTCTCTGAAGCGCGTGTGTTCTTAACGGGAACACTTTGGAAAATGATTAAGTCCTATATGATTATAATGTTCATCACCTTCATTGAATTATTAACTGGATTATCTGTTTTAAAAGTTAGATTTGCTCTTCCAATTGCGGCAATTATTGCAATTCTGGATATATTGCCGGTTCTGGGAACAGGCGGAGTACTGATTCCATGGGCTATTATAGAATTGATTTTAAAGAATTACTCTGTTGGTATCGGGATATTACTGTTATATTTTATTGTAACTGTAATAAGAAATGTAATAGAGCCAAGAATTGTGGGATACCAGATTGGACTCCATCCCATTATCACAATAACAGCCATGTATGCAGGTCTTAGATTATTTGGGTTCTTTGGCTTAATTACAGCTCCTATAGTGGCAATTTTGATTAAATACTTAAACGATACAGGCAAAATTCATTTGTTTAAATAAAACTTTATGAACACGAAAAAAAGCAAGGTCTAAACCTTGCTTTTAATTTGCTTGTTATTAGATAATGCCCTGAGCCATCATAGCATCAGCAACTTTCTTGAATCCAGCTAAGTTAGCTCCTGCTACCAAGTTGTATCCTAAGCCTGCTTCTTCTGCAGCATCAACGCTCATCTTGTAGATAGTTTTCATAATTCCGTGTAATTTAGCATCAACTTCTTCAAATGACCAAGAATATCTCATTGAGTTCTGGCTCATTTCCAATGCTGATGTGGCAACTCCACCTGCATTAACTGCTTTTGAAGGAGCAACTACCATTCCGCTGTCCTGTATGAATTTTAATGCATCATTTGTAGTAGGCATGTTAGCTACTTCAATATAGTATTTAGAACCGCTTGCTACTATTTTCTTAGCTTCTTCCATGTTGATTTCATTTTGAGTTGCACATGGCATATAAACATCAGCCTTTACTGCCCATGGTTTTTGTCCCGGGAAGAATTCAACTCCGAATTTATCAGCATAGTCTTGAACTTTATCTCTGCCTGAAGCTCTCATTTCAAGCATAAATTCTTCTTTTTCGCCTACAACACCGTTTGGATCATAAATGTATCCGTCAGGACCTGATATAGCTACTACTTTTCCGCCTAATTGATTGATTTTTTGAACAGCGCCCCATGCAACATTACCAAAACCTGATACTACGAATGTTTTGCCTTCAACTTTTTCGCCAAAGTGATTTAAAACTTCCTGTGTATAGTAAACAGCGCCGTAACCTGTAGCTTCTGTTCTAGCCAAGCTTCCGCCGTATGGTATACCTTTACCGGTTAATACTCCGTTTTCGAAAGCTCCTCTTATTCTTCTGTATTGTCCATATAAATAACCAATTTCTCTTGCTCCAACTCCGATATCGCCTGCAGGAACGTCAACATCTGGTCCTATATGTCTATATAATTCAGTCATGAATGCCTGACAGAATCTCATAATTTCTGCATCTGATTTTCCTCTTGGGTCAAAGTCAGAGCCACCTTTTGCTCCGCCTATAGGAAGACCTGTCAATGAATCTTTGAAAGTTTGTTCAAAAGCAAGGAATTTCATTATGCTTAAGTTTACAGTAGGATGGAATCTTAATCCTCCCTTGTAAGGTCCTATAGCTCCGTTAAACTGAACTCTGTATCCTCTATTGGCATGAACCTCGCCTTTATCATCTACCCATGAAACTCTGAATGATACTACTCTTTCAGGCTCAACCATTCTTTCCAGCAATCCGGCTTTTTCATATTCCGGATGTTTTGCTATCATTGGCTCTAAGCTGTATAATACTTCTTCAACTGTCTGGATGAATTCCGGCTCATTAGTATCTCTCTTTTTTACTGAGTCAATAATTCTTTCAATATATGCATTCATATGTAACCTCCATGAAATTAATTGTATTTTCCTTTTTCATTATATCAAACGATATTAAATTTACAACAAATTTAATATTAACTATTTGTAATTTTAACTTTTTAGGGTGACAAGCCCTCGCTATTCATCACTTTTTTTCATTTTTAATTCACAAACTTAATTTATAATAAATTTTATTTTAAATAATTGTAACATTTACATGTGGATATTTATTTCAAAACTCATTAATAGTGAAAAAGCAGAGATATATATAATCTCTGCTTAAATTTATTTTTTATTCATGTTTTTCTCTGTTCATTTCATTGTAATAATACGTCAATGAAAATAAGCTTTCATTTAAATGGACATTCTCTACATGCACGTATTCAGGCATCTTTAAATCCTTCGGAGCAAAGTTCCAAATAGCTGTTATGCCGCATTGAACCACCTGCTCAGCTATTTGCTGGCTTACATTCTTTGGTGTACATATTACTGCAATATCTATTTTTTCCTCTCTCAGAAAGTCTTCTAAATTATCAATGTCTTTAATTAAAGCATTTCTGATAGATAGTCCGATAAGCTTAGGATTTTTATCAAACAAAGCCACGACCTCATAATCTGCTTCATAAAAGCCTGTATAATTTGCAATTGCCTGCCCAATATTTCCGGCACCGATGATAATTATTTTATATTTTTTATCTAATCCAAGTATTTTTGCTATTTCATTTCTTAAATTCTCTACATCATATCCAAATCCCTGCTGTCCAAAGCCTCCAAAATTATTTAAATCCTGGCGGATCTGTGATGCTGAAAAGCCTGTCATTTCGCTTAATTCTCTTGATGATGTCTTGTTTATTCCGGCTTTAACCAGCTCTCCCAGATATCTGTAATATTTTGGCAACCTTCTGATAACTGCAGGTGATATTCTTTCATGTTTATCCATAATACGCCTCCTGCATTTATTTTAACAATCTTTTCTTTCCAATGCAACATTTTTTTTTAAAAAATAAACTTTTTTTCACAACTTTTTTTCATACTCCCTAAGAGTTTTTCATTATGACACTTTCAATTATATTTGCCGTTTCCTCACAGGCGTCACAGCACTTTTCAAGCCTGTTGAACGCTGTTGTCCATGTCATGATTTCTATTGCATTTGTGGATGTCATGTGAAGCTTTCTTACGGCTTCTGTATACAGATTATCTCCATCTTCCTCCAATTTATTAACAAGAATTATTTTATCGTGTATTTGCTTTGATTTGTGGAAATTTTTAAATTCTTCAAAAGCAACCTTCAATTCTTCGCAGCTTTGGAGTATTAATTTTGAAAATCTCAATGCATCATTTCTTATTTCTTTGACATTGCACATATACATATGAAGCAGTACATCTTCAATTGTATCGGTTATATCATCTATTGCATGGACAAGGACTACAATATCTTCTCTTTCAATAGGAGTTATAAATTCCTTTGCCAGCCTTCTTATTATTTCATGTCCCTGAATATCTGCAGCATGCTCTATATCATGCATTTTTTTCATTTTTTCTTCCAATGTACCAGCATCAAAATTTATGAGTACATCATCAAGCATTTTTGCTGCTTCACAGCAATATTCAGATACTCTTACAAAACTTTCAAAATAGTCATATTCATTTTTACGTGCCATAATCCACCTCAATAATTTTTAAAATAAGATCATAAACAATTTGGCCATTAAATAACCTATTACTCCACATCCCGGAAATGTCAGAACCCATGTCCAGACCATTTCGCTTACTAATCCCCAGTTGACTGAAGTCAGCCTTTTAGCAGCGCCCACACCCATTATGGCTGTAGTCTTGGTATGGGTGGTGCTGACCGGAATTCCAGAAACTGATGAAATCAGGAGACAGGACGCTGCTGCCATATCAGCGGAAAACCCTTGATATTTTTCAAGCTTGCACATATCCATTCCTACCGACTTTATTATTTTATATCCTCCAATAGATGTTCCAAGTCCCATTATTATTGAGCATAAAAGCATCATCCAGACGGGTATCTGAAAATTAGTTACATTTGCTTGTCCATTGGCAAGATATATTCCCAGCATGAAAACTCCCATAAATTTTTGTCCATCCTGAGCTCCGTGCATAAAAGCCATTGCAGCTCCACTGGCAACCTGAGCATTCTGAAAAATTACATTTGCTGTTCTCCTGTTAAAGCTTCTAAAAAACAGCTCTGTCAATTTCACCACAATCCAGCCCATTCCAAACCCTAAAAAGGTAGAAAGAACCAATCCGTACAATACTTTAATCCATTCGCTTAAATTAACACCGGCCAACCCATTGTGCAAGGCAATGGCAGCACCTGAAATTCCGGCAATTAATGCATGACTTTCACTGGTCGGTATCCCAAACCACCAGGCTGCCGTTGACCATGCAACGATTGCAAACAGCGCAGCACATAATGCAACTAGCGCATCCTTGGAGTTTCCCCCGAAATCAACCATTTTATATATGGTCTGCGCCACATTCGCATTTATCATAGTCATCACAAATACACCAAAAAAATTAAAAACCGCAGCCATCAGAATAGCTGATCTTGCAGATATTGAACGAGTCGAAACACATGTTGCAATTGCATTCGGGGCATCTGTCCATCCGTTTACCAAAATTACCCCCAATGTTAACAACGTTGTTATCAGCAATGCGGGACTTGAGGTAATCTGCATCAAAAAATCCGAAAATGTTACAACCATAAAATTCTCTTCTCCCATTTTTCACATAGCACAAATTTTATTACAATTAATTTACATAAAATATCATTTAATTTTACAAACAAATTAAATATATCACACGTATATTAAATTTTCCACTAAATTTTATTTATAATTTCCTCTAATAATTATTAGTAACTTTTCGCAGCGGATTTGAATATTATAATAACTGAGACTCAGAGGGAGGGTATTTATGAAAAAAATTATTTCTTTACTTATGGTTGTTCTGCTCGTAACATCATTGTTTCTGGCAGGATGTCAACAACAAGAGTCACAAATGAAAAATATAAGGTTAATTGAGGTTACACATTCCATATTCTACGCACCTCAATATGTAGCTCTTGAGAAAGGATTTTTTGAAGAACAGGGATTAAAAATTGAGCTCACTAACGGCGGCGGAGCGGATAAATGTATGGCTGCCCTGGTAAGCGGTGAAGCCGATGTAGCTTTCATGGGACCTGAAGCCAGTGTATATGTATATCTTCAGGGAAAAGAAGACCATGCGGTTAACTTTGCACAGCTCACTCAAAGAGATGGTTCTTTCATAGTAGGCAGGGAAAAGGACGACAATTTTACTATCGACAAGCTAAAAGGCAAAACTATACTTGGAGGACGTAAAGGCGGAGTGCCCTTAATGGCATTAGAATATGTAATAAAGCAAAGCGGATTGACCCCTGGTATAGATGTTGATGTAAGAACAGACGTGCAGTTTGACATGATGGCAGGAGCATTCCAATCCGGAGAAGCAGATTACACCACACTTTTTGAACCTCTGGCTTCAACATTTGAACTGCAGGGAAACGGCTATGTTCTGGAGTCTGTAGGTGCTCTTGCCGGTTATATACCATATACATGCTACAGCTCTCTTGGAAGCTATATAGAGAAAAACCCGGATATAATCCAGGGATTTTCAAATGCGCTCTATAAGGCAATGGTATGGGTTGACGAGCATTCCGCAAAGGAAGTTGCAGAAGTTATACTTCCTCAATTTGCTGACTCTGATGTAGATTTTATAGCTAAAATAGTTCAGGCATATAAGGACCTGGATACCTGGAATCCTGATTTGGTATTGGGAGAAGAAGGCTATAACAAATTAATTGATATTATGAAGACCGCAGGCGAAATTGAAAAAGGTGCGCCCTACACTGAAATTCAAACCCCGGAATTTGCCGTAAAAGCGAAGGAAAACTACAAAAAATAGCAAGACTTTAGGATATACTTAAAGCAGGTGTTGTTGTCATTCTAAAAAATCCGAAGAATTTCACTGAGGAAATTCTTCGGTGTCAGAATGACATATTTTAATATTGATTAAATGTCGGCACTGCGCCGCCATCTTCAAAATTTAATCCTGCCTCCTGAAATGACAGGCCCTCAATATTATATTTAACATCTGCGACATCAAATTGCTCTAAGCAAAGAACAACTATGGCATCCATATCTGTAAATTCCTTTTCTGAAAGGTTAACTGCTCCAACGCCCAGGTTCACAACGGCTGTGTCTCCTTTAACATCTACTCCTCTTAAATTTACACCTACAGGAATATTGTTGCTTAGCTCCGTATCAGCCGGCGGTCCGTTGAAAAGCTTCTCTACGACAGTAACTGCAGGATTATCCACCTTGTTTGCTGAAAATGTTATAGGTACATAATGTCCTGCAACCTCTGTATCGGGAGCCTTGTAATAAACTGTATAATTAACTCCGTCTGCAGAACCGTATAAATTGATATTTTCTCTTTCAAAAGCTGTGTCTATTGCATAACCTTTCGGCAGTGAAGCCAGCGCCTGACCTTCAACCAGCAATTCAACCTTATTGATTGTAGGGAATTCCGTCAATGTATATGTAATTGCTGAAATCATATTCTGTTCTTGTTCATATGTTTCATTATTCATTATGTTTTTGCTGAAATCAACCCTGCAAGTGCCATCCTTTATTGACATTCCTCTGATTTCTGTACCTTCGGGCAGCGCTCCGTGAAGATTTGACTGCGCAATTCTTTTTTCGGTGTCACTTCCAACTACCATGCTTCTCAGTGTCGCTTTTGCAATTCCTTCTTCCCAAGGAATCTTAGTGTTTACCGGAACCACAAATCCATCTTCATCTTCATAATATGCCAGTATGTCGGTCATTTTTGTTTCTCCGGCATTTACTGTCACAGTTTCAAGCACCGGTTCATCAGCTGTTTCTTCTTTCAATTCGTCTTCCACGATTTCAAAATCTGACAGATTCCCTAAGTTTGCCATGTCCGGATTATTCTTTTCCTTCAGACCAACCATCATATCTAAAGTACTGCATCCCGTTATACTTAATACCATGCAAATAATCAACATTAGAGATATAATCTTTTTACAAGCCAATTTTCAAAACCTCCTCACGCCTTTATATATATTATTATATTTGGCATGTACCCTAGATATGATAATAATTTGATGATAATTATTTAAATATATTATATGTGACGCAAGATTTGAAGGTTGATATTTATCTGTTTCTTAAGTTAAAAGCCGCTTTATAACTCAAGGCGGCCTTTCAATGCTAAATACTGGTCCAGTACAAGTCTGCTGACTTTTGCTCCGTAAAAGGTAGCGTCATGTCCCGGATAATAGAGAGAATCATAAAAATCCTTGTTAAACATAACTATGACGTAAGCCCCATAGATCGTAAAAACAATTCCTCCGTCATTTCTGCATGCATTCATGCTGCCGCTTTTAGAGGCAACAGTTATTTGCTCCTCCTCACTTGCAGGGCTGTCATCCCCGGATAAATAATATTGCGGGAAGTCATTTGTAATCATGCTGTTATAATGCTGTTTCTTAAAAATTTCAAGCATCCGCTCACATGATTCCCTGCTTATGAGCGTACCTTCATGCAGCATTGAAAAAACTCTTCCGTAATCTCTGGGGGTTGTTGTCCCCAGTTTATCATATTTATCAAAGTTTATTTTGTTGTGAAGGGCGGTATCGTTAAATCCCCACTTTTTTATTGTTGAATTTATATGCTCAATTCCCAGGTAATCAATCAGCACATTTGTTGCAATATTATCGCTTACAATAATCATCAACGTTGCAAAATTCTTTACGCTCAGTCTCACTCCCGTATCAAGAGACTGCAGAATGCCGCTGCCCTCGATTTTGTTTTCTTCTGAATAAATAAGCATATCATCCAGATATTTGGCACCATCATAAACCTGCTGAAATAAATCAATTAAAATAAAAGTTTTTATAGTGCTTGCCGATTCAAATTTAATATCCGAATCAATTTCAACCTTGTTTCCTGTAAAATCATCTATGTATATGCCCATTTCTCCGTTATAACTGGTCAATTCAGCTCTTATGCGTGCCGAAAGTGACATCTTGTCCATTGTGTCCCCCTGCTAAAAATAATATCCGCATCACATGATTTAAACCATGTGACACGCAACCTGCCTGTTATCAACAATTCTCATTTCCGGTTCCTTTTCCTTGCATACATCCTTCATGTAAGGGCATCTAGTATGGAACCTGCACCCGCCTGGAGGGTTGACAGGACTTGGTATTTCTCCCTTGAGGAGCTCCTTGTTCTCTTTTCGCAAAAATGGGTCAGGCTTCGGAACGGCATCTATCAAAAATTTTGTATACGGATGAAGAGGGTTTCTGAACATTTCCTCCGTGCTCCCTATTTCACAGACCTTTCCCAGAAACATTACACACACGCGATCCGATATGTAACGCACTACGCTTAAATCATGGCTTATAAATAAATATGTAAGCTTAAATTCATCCTGCAGGTCATGAAGCAGGTTCAGTATCTGAGACTGTATGGATACGTCCAGTGCAGATACGGGCTCGTCACATATAATCAGCTTGGGCTGGAGAGCAAGTGCTCTTGCAATTCCGATTCTCTGACGCTGTCCTCCGCTGAACTGATGAGGATAACGGTTTATAAATTCAGGTCTTATTCCTACCTTTTTCATCAATTCCATTACCCTTTCCCTGGTTTCTTCCTTTGTGCTGCACACATTGTGGTTTACAAGGGGCTCTGCTATAATGTTGCACACGTTCATACGAGGGTTAATTGACGCATATGGGTCCTGAAAAATAATCTGCATCCTCTTGCGTATTTCTCTCATACTTTCACTCTTAAGCTCATTTATATTTACGCCCTCAAACTCAACATGTCCACTTGTGGGTTCTATCAGCCTCAGCATCAGCCTTCCTAATGTACTTTTTCCACAGCCGGATTCTCCCACGAGTGCGAATGTTTCGCCTTCGTTGACCTGAATATTCACATTTGAGGTTGCATGTACCTTTGGCTTGTTTTTACCAAAGAAGCCTCCTCCTGAAATTTCAAACTCTTTTACCAAATCTACAGTCCTGATAAGTGTATTTCCAATTTGTTTAGACATCCTCCATCACCTCACCGCTTTCATGCAGGAAACATCTCACATAATGCTCTCCTGCATTTTCTACAACCGTCTCTACCTTGTAAAGAGGCGGCTCTTCTTCAAAACATCTGGGCATTACCCTCTCGCAACGCGGACAGAACCTGCATCCATTTGGAAGCTTCATTAAATTTGGAACCACTCCCTTTATGTTGTACAGCCGTTCCTTTTCAGCCGTAATTCTGGGGATAGATTTCATCAGCCCCTCTGTATATTGATGAGCAGTGTTTTTAAATAGTTCAAACGTATTTGCCTGCTCCATTACCTTTCCTGCATACATGACATAGACATAGTCACAAACCTCTGCAACGACTCCTAAATTATGCGTTATCAGCAATATGGAGGTGTCTCTTTCCCTTTGAAGATTCTTCATGAGAGACAAAATCTGGGCTTCTATGGTTACATCCAATGCTGTTGTAGGTTCATCTGCAATCATCAGCTTAGGGTTGCACACCATTGCCATGCCTATCATGACTCTCTGCCTCAGACCTCCGGAGAGCTGATGCGGATATGAATTAAAACGCCTGTTAGGTTCCGGTATGCCGACAGCATTGAAAATATCCAGCACCATTTCCTTCGTCTGCGCTTTGCTTATATCCTTGTGATGAATTGTAATTGCTTCCATGACCTGCTTTCCCACCGTATACACGGGATTGAGCGCCGTCATTGGTTCCTGAAATATCATGGATATTTTGTTTCCCCTTATGTCTCTCATATCATCAACAGAATATTTCAAAAGGTCGTCGCCTTCTAATTCTATTGAACCCCCGATTATCCTTCCCGGTTTCTGCACCAGCTGCATCACGGACATTGCCGTCATGCTCTTGCCGCACCCGGATTCTCCTACCACTCCAATTACGGAACTCTTCGGAACAGATATGGATACGCCGTCCACTGCAGGTACAACACCTTTTTTTGTAAAAAAATGTGTCTTTAAGTTGTTTATTCTTAAAAGCTCCTCCATACTCTCCTCCTATTCCTTCATATATGGGTCTATGGCGTCACGGAGTCCATCCCCAAAAAAGTTAAATGCCAGCACAAGAATCAAAATTGCGACACCGGGTGCTACAGCAATCCACGGGTTGCTGAAAAGCCACTGCTTTCCCTGCACAACCATAAGTCCCCAGCTTGATGCGGGAGGCTGTGCTCCTATACCCAAAAAGCTAAGACTTGATTCTGAAAGTATGGAAGCCGGTATTTCCATAGTGAAAAGAACAATCAATGAAGGCAGGCAGTTAGGTAAAATATGGCGCAGCATAATTACTGAATTTTTTACGCCTATGGATTTTGCAGCTTCTACAAACTCCTTTTCCTTAAGCGACAGTGTCTGTGAACGCACCACCCTGGCGGTACCGGCCCAGCTTACAACGCTCAAAGCAATAAAGATATTTACAAGACTCGCACCGAGAGTATACATAACCACCATAGCCAGCAGAAGTGAAGGAAACGCCAGCATGATATCCGCAAGCCTCATTATTACAAAGTCCACCTTTTTTCCGAGGAATCCTGCCATCAGTCCCAATACCGTACCTATTACCATAGAAATGGTGGTTGGAACGAGTCCTATAACAAGGGAAATTCTCGAACCGTATATTATACGTGAAAGCACATCTCTTCCAAGCTCGTCTGTACCCAGCAGGGGATTGCTGCTCGGAAACGCACGGACATTCCCGTAGTCCTGAGCTGCCGGATCATGCGGTGCCACCACAGGAGCAAAAATTGCGCAAAAACAAACTAACAATATTACGACCAGTGATACGGCAGCAAGCTTGTTGCTCCTGATCATGGATTTTACTTTATCCCATATGCCGTCCGCATCCGCTATTTCTGCTTCCATATTTTCATAATCGTGCCGTAACTGTTCAACTGTAGCGTTATCTATATTTTTTATATCGTCCATTTTATCTCTCCTATTCAACCCTGATTCTCGGATCAATAACTGAATACAACAAATCAGCTATAAGATTGCCGCATATTATAAGTATTGTTGTGAACACAACTGTCCCCTGTAAAAGCGGCATGTCTCTGTTTTGAATAGCATTGACCGCCAATCTCCCGATTCCCGGTATTCCGAAAACACTTTCTGTTATTACCGCACCTGAGAGAAGGCTGGCCACCTGGATAGCCATCATGGTAACAACAGGCAGCAATGCATTTTTCAATGCATGACCCACTACTACTGCCTTTTCCTTCAATCCCTTTGCTCTTGCCGTACGCACGAAATCATTTTTCATGATTTCAAGCAGGCTTGAACGTGTAAGGCGCGCAATGGTTCCTGCTGAACTCCAGCCAAGAACAACCGCAGGCATGAGTAAATGCTTCCACGTTTCATATCCCGATACAGGAAGCAGCTTCATCTTGAATGCAAAGATGTACTGCAGCATCAAAGCAGCCCAGAATACAGGCATTGAAACTCCCATTAACGAAAAAGACATGAACAGTCTGTCTGTGAGAGAATTTTGTTTTACCGCCGAAATAATTCCCGCGGGTATACCTATTATCCAGGCAATTAATGCAGCAAAAATAGAAAGTCTCACCGTGTGGGGAAAAGCATTTATAATCAAATCCGTAACATTTCTGTTCAGCTTGTAAGATATTCCGAAATCTCCACGAACAGCACTTTTCATGTAATTAAAAAATCTGATCATTACAGGCTGGTCCAGCCCCATTTGGATTTTCATTCTTTCAACCAATTCCGGCTTAATGTGTTCTCTCATCATCAGCGTTACCGGATCTCCCGGCACGACGTTCAGCATCAGAAATATTATCAGCATAACACCAATAAGTACAGGGATGGCAATCAATATTCTTTTAACGATATATTTTATCATGCTCATGTCGCAAACCTCCCATCTCTACTAACCTAACCATAAGGGGCTGCTGCATCATTGAATCAACAACCCCTTAACCCTTCTTATTTCGATGCTTTTGTATTATCGATATACATATTGTAATACATGTTTCCTGTCCAGCCGTTCCACATAACAACATAATTCTGAACTCTCGGATTTACTATGAAAATATGCTGTCTCAAATACAGTGGAACCCATGCTGCGTCATCCTGAATAATCTGTTTTTCCAATTCTCTGTAAACCTTGATTCTTTCATCAAGGCTGTTCATTGCTCTGGCTTCAACAATCTTTTGTGAAGCTGCAGCGTTAAAATAATTGAAAGATCTTTTAATAGTGTTCTGCGGTGCAAAGAATGTATAGAAGAAGTTATCCGGGTCGTTAAAATCTGCAGACCAGCTCGTAGTATATGAGCCTAATTCTCCCTGAGCCCTTACGCCGTACCATGAAGCTTCATCCATCTGAACAATATTCGCCTTTATATTTACCTTAGCCAGCATTGCCTGCACCATTTCATTTAAACGCAGTGTCGACGGGTTGTCGGTAACCATACACATATCCATCTCAAATCCATCAGGATATCCTGCTTCAGCCATCAATGCCTTTGCCTTTTCCGGATCATATTTTATTTCAGGAAGATCAGGATTGTACCCTATCAGTCCTTCAGGCATTATACCGCTTTGTACCTTACCTCTTCCGTCATACAGGGTATCCAGAAGCTGCTGTCTGTCGACAGACATCTGGAATGCCTTTCTGATACGCACGTCATCAAAAGGTTTAATTTTTTCATTGATGCTGTAATAGTAAATTCCTACGCGATTTCCTATCTTCAGCCAGTCTTTATATTTTTCACTGTTTGCGAAATATGCTATCTGTGAAGGAGCTTCATCACAGTCAAATTCGTCCAGCTCGCCATTTTCAAACATCATTCTCTGTGTGTCTGCATCCTTTACAGTCTTCCAGTTAACAGCATCCAGCTTAGGTCTTCCCTTCCAGTAGCCGTCAAATGCATCCACCTGTGTTTCACTGTTTAAATCCCATTTTGATAATTTAAAAGGTCCCGTACCGCAGGTTTTTTCAGGAGTAAGTCCGAATTGGTCTCCTGCTGCCTCTGTAAATTTTCTGTTGTAAATTGATACTCCCGGTGTTGCTAAATTAGCCAGGAATGGTGCAAATGGCTCCTCTAATGTCATCTTTATTGTATAGTCATCAACGACCTCTAATCCTTCCAATTTATCAGCATTGCCCTCCATAATATCGCCTGCACCCTTTACAGCCATTATGAAATCCTGATTGAGTGCATTGGTTTCGGGCTTAAGCATTCTTTCAAATGTATAAACCACATCATCTGCTTTAAATTCTTCACCATTATGAAATTTAACTCCCTTTCTTAAATAAAAGGTATACACAAGCCCATCGTCCGATATATCCCATTTTTCCGCAAGTCCCGGAACAAGCTCTGATGTTCCGTCAAGGTTTGTCTGAGTTTCTACCAGCCTTTCGTAAATGTTCAGCGGAACAGTGTAATACTCCGTTGTTTTCTGCACATCACATGTAATTTGTTCATCTGCCGTAACAAGTCTTAAGATGTTATTTCCTGTCGCCGGCTGAGCAGCCTCATTCGTTTTGCCCGCACATCCTGCAAGCATCATTATAGCTGCCATAAACACAGCTACATAGACTGTCATTCTGAGTTTTCTCATCATTTTCTTCCTCCTGATTTTTTATAATTGGTTTTATTTCAAATAATTACTAAACATTTTTACATAATTTCATTTTTTATCATATCTTCGTAGGTTTGTCTTCTGACAATTAATCTTGACTCACCATCCTTTACCATCACTACGGCAGGTATCGTATTTTTGTTATAGTTGCTTGCCATGGAATAGCCATACGCACCGGTTGAAAAAACAGCCAGAATATCTCCTCTTTCAAGTGAAGCCACATGTGCATCTCTTATTAATACATCTCCCGATTCACAGCACTTCCCACATATGGTAACTATGTCTGTCTTTTCCTCGTTTGCTTTATTGGCTGCAACTGCCTCATACTTAGCCTGGTATAAAGCGGGTCTTATGTTGTCCGTCATGCCTCCGTCAACAGATACATACTTCCTTATTCCGGGTATTTCCTTTACTGCACCAACGCTGTACAATGTTATCCCGCCTTCTCCCACTATACTTCTGCCAGGTTCAATGGCTACAATCGGCCTTTCTATGTTGAGAGCTTCTGCAAACCTCTCAATCCTTTCCATTATAGGGTCAAGAAAATATGAGTACGGTCTTCTTATGTCACCGTCTGCATAGCTTATTCCAAATCCTCCTCCCACATTTATTTCAGGAATTACATACCCATATTTGTCAATAACATCCTTCATAATCTTCAAGGTAACCTCGAGGGCCTTTAGATACGGTTCATTGTCATTAAGCTGGGAGCCTATATGAAATTGAAAGCCCATAAAATTTACATACTCTGATTTTACAGCTCTTTCTACAGCAGGAAAAATTATCTCATCATCCAGCGGAATCCCAAATTTTGAATCCTTTTTTCCCGTGACTATGTAATCATGCGAATCACTCTTAACTCCGGGTGTTATTCTGTAAAGAACATTTATCTTTTTGTTCTTAATTCTGCATACGTTTTCAATAATGCTTAATTCATCCAGCCCGTCAATAATTATCCTTCCGATATTATAATCAACTGCCATTTCTATTTCTTCAACGGATTTGTTATTGCCGTTTAACTCAATTTTTTCCGAAGGAAAATCTGCTTTGACGGCAGTATACAATTCTCCTCCCGAAACAACATCAATGCATAATCCTTCTTTTTCAATAACCTTGCACATAGCTAATGTCAAAAAAGCCTTGCCTGCATATGCTGCTCTTGTTCTTTCATATTTAGTCAAAAAATTATCTCTTATTTCAGCACACTTTTCTGATATGAATGTTTCTGATATTACATATAAGGGTGTTCCATATTTTTTTGCCAAATCAACTGTGTTACAGCCGTCAAAATACAGCACCCCGTTTTTTTCTTCTCTTATCATAATAATCCTCACATCATATACTTATTTTTATTAATACAATTACTAAGCAATTTCTGTGCCAAAAAAATAAATACATGATTAATTACGAATTTGCAGTGCTCATGAATAATCAGTCATATTAAAATATATACATTAGGTTATATGATATTCCGATTTTCTGTACAGGAAACGTTTTACCGGTATACAATATATTAAGTTTGCAAAGAAAAACATGCATTCCAAATTTCAGGACTAATTCCTAATTTTCGGAATACATGTTTTCCAAATGATATTTCTTTAATTTATCATAAAAACTTGACTTTGATATATCTAGAGCCTCAATTGCCGCTTTTTTGTCTCCCTTAAAATGTAAAATCACATTTTTAATTGCCTTCTTTTCCGCATCGTCAACAATATTCTTCAAGGGACTTATCTCTTGTGTTTCAATAACATTATCTCTTATTTTCTTACCTGGCAGATGTCTGGAGAGAATAACATTTCCATCAACCAGGTTGACGGCTCGTTCAATTATGTTTTCAAGCTCTCTTACATTACCCGGCCATGAATATGCCGT
Source organism: Sedimentibacter sp. (assembly GCA_032059885.1). Lineage (GTDB taxonomy): Bacteria > Bacillota > Clostridia > Tissierellales > Sedimentibacteraceae > Sedimentibacter. The sequence goes on along the minus strand of DAMBZP010000020.1, from coordinate 16,915 downwards.
TAAAAGCTCCAATGCTTCGCCTGATATGTTTTTTTCTTCGCATCCCAATCTTTTGCAAATATTGGGCAAGATGGTTTTTACCAAAGTAATTATATCCTGTTTTCTTTCCCTCAGAGGCGGTATCCATATGGGAAACACATTTATTCTATAATATAAATCTTCCCTGAATCTGCCGGTTACCATTTCTACTTCAAGATTTTTATTCGTTGCGACAATTATTCTTATATTAACCTCTATTTTTTTATTACCGCCTACTCTGTAAAAGGATTTATCCTGAAGAACCTGTAAAAGCTTGACCTGAAGATATGGTGAAATTTCCCCTATCTCATCTAAAAATATAGTTCCTCCATGAGCCAGCTCAAAAATTCCGGCCTTGCCGCTTTCTTTTGCACCTGTAAACGCGCCTCCGTCATAACCAAACAATTCACTTTCAAGCAGCGTTTCTGTAATAGAACCGCAATTTATTGAAATAAACGGTTTGCCACTGTTCTTGCTGTTATTGTGTATTGCTTTTGCCAGCAGGCTTTTACCTGTGCCGCTTTCACCTAATATTAACACTGTCGAATTTGTTTTTGCTGCCTTTACTGCGAGTCTTTTAACATTGTTTATTTCTTCACTGTCACCGATGAATTCAGAAAATAAACCTCTTATTTCTTCCGCCTCATTGAGCTTCTTCTCCATGTATGCCAGTTTTTCTAAGGCCTCATCTCTTTCTCTGACAATTTTTTTAACTTCTGATATATCTTCTATTTTTAATACCGCTCCAATCCTCACATTATTATGATTTACAGGATAAAGACTGCATATGGTTGGTTTTCCGTTTATCTCCTTGAACTGGTTCTCATAACATATATTTTCACCTGAAGCAGATTGAAAAAACTCCTGTGTCGTTAAGTTTCCGCTGTGTATTTCAAATATGTCTCTTCCGATAACTTCAAAACTTTCGGAATTATTTCCTTTCGATCTGTATGTTTTCCCTTTAAGCAAATCATTTATTGCTTCTGACCTTGCAGTATATCCAAATGTTTGATAAAATTTTACATTTTTAGTTTTTCCGTCAAGAACCACCATATGTCCGAAGCTGTTGCAGTAATTTATAACAAACTTATCCAAATTAACGACTATTGTAATTTTTTTATTTTTAAAATCTATTTGTACAGATATACTGATATCTTCATACATGCAGCTGAGCTCTATATTATCGCGGTCATCATAATACTTTAAATGTTTATATACAGGCAGCAATTCATTTTCTTCCTCAAAAATTCCTGCTGCTATTATGGAATCGCCCTTTTCAATATCCTTATTGTTTATACCGATACATTTCAGTGACTCGTAAGTTAAGTTTCCATCATCCTTACCAATGCAGTTGTCACCGATAATTACTATATCTCCCTTTTCAACCCTGCCGACCCCATGACTAAAAAAATCTTCATTATTAATTCCGAAAATTTTTTTTGCATTATTATTGTATAATCGAATAATTCCTTTGTTGTCAATAAATATAAATCCCTCAGACATCATGTTCGTAAATTGTTTTGTAATACTGTCTACTTCAAACATATCATTACCTCTTGAGTCCTAAAGTTTTATAACAAACGTTTCCATTCCTTATTATACCATAATAACGTTATTTTTCAATAAACAATGTTAACTTTTTACATATAAATTTAAAATTATGCATGTCATATACCTGTAATTTGTCAAATAAAAAATACAAGAATCATTCCTGTATTTTTTAGCCTCCATATTTATTTCATCATCAGTATTCCTGCAAGCAAGCCTCTTTTTCCACCTTGTGCCCTGTGCGAGAAAAATAAGTCGTTATTGCACTTTGTGCATATCCCTGAAATTTCAATGTTTTCTTCCATTATTCCTTCTTTCATCAACAAGTACTTATTGATTTCCCATAGGTTAAAATGATACTTAGGTACCTTAATTTCCATATATTTTTTAAATTCTTCGTTTTCTGAAAGAAATAAATCTGCCACATCCTTGTCTACCTCAAAACAGCATGAGCCTAAGGATGGTCCTATTGCAGCCTTTATATCCTTTGGGTCTGAGTTAAAATCACTTACAAATGCTTTGACCATTCTTCCCGCAATATTTAGTAGTGTACCTCTCCATCCTGCATGAGCCAAGCCTATTATTTTTTTTACAGGATCATAGAAAAATACAGGTGTGCAATCGGCATGAAAAGACATTAGTGCTATATTTCTTTTATCAGTATATATTCCGTCCACATCCTTAAACAATGATTTTCCGAAAATTTTCCCCTTATGCTCCTCAGTAACATATTTTATGGTATTTGTGTGGGTCTGATATGTTTTTACAATGTCATTAACATCTATATTGAGCATCTCTGCCATAATCTCAATATTTCTTCTTATGTTTTCGTCGCTGTCACCTGTGCTGAATCCAATGTTCATGGATTCAAATTCACCTTGGCTTACCCCTCCTCTTCTCGTGGTAAAGCAGTGGAGCAAGTCATCATATTTTTCAAAAGAAGGAAATGTAATGTATTTAAAATCTTGTATTTCATTTATTTTAAACATAAGAACTCCTTATTGTATTATCTGATTAAATTATATCACATGAGATTTTTTTTGTATATGGAATAAATAGTTTACATCTCATGATATTATTATGTTAAAATGTGGTGTAATGTTCATTTATTATAATTTTTATTATTTCATACATGTCAGAGGAGGAATCATGATTATTTCGCCTGTTTTTGATAAAGAAAGCAGCAAAGCGCTCTATATACAATTATATGAATACATAAGGTCAGAAATAACATCCGGTTTATTGAAACCTGATTCAAAGCTTCCATCAATCAGAGAAGCATCATCATCTCTCAATTTGAGCAAGACAACCATCGAAAACGCATACAGTCAGCTTGTGGCAGAAGGATATATAGAAAACTTACCCAAAAAGGGATACTTTGTCTGCGATTTAAGTGATTACAATTTTGAAATAACCGCTGAACCGTATAAGAATATAATCAGCGGCAACAACGAAACGGAATATATAAATGATGGCGTGGACAAAGACAGCCTTGATATAACAACCTGGAAAAGATTATATAACAAAACTATTTCTGATGAGGAAACAAATATTTACAACAGCTGCTCCACTCAGGGGGAAAAAATGCTGCGTGAAGAGATAGCAAATTTTGTAAACACCATGCGAGGCGGCCGCACAAGTCCTGAACAAGTAATAGTTGGAGCAGGTGTTCAATACCTCCTCGGTATTTTAATAGGAATAATAAAGGAAGATTATAATACGGTTGCAGTTGAAAAACCAGGCTTCAACAAAGCAGAGTTCATTTTTGAGGATTATATGTTCAATATAAGGCATATTTCAATCACGGATGACGGATTTCCTGTTGATGAACTCAGAAAAAGCGATGCGGAGCTGATTTACATAAGTCCTTCACATCAATACCCTCTTGGCACAATAATGTCCGTAAATAAGCGCATGGAGCTTTTGGAGTGGGCACATAAAAACAAGGGGCTTATAGTCGAGGATGATTATGACTCAATGATACGCTACGGAGGCATGCCCATACCTTGTCTGCAGGGACTTGACAAAAACGATTGTGTAGTTTATTTAGGATCATTTTCTAAAATGCTTCTGCCTTCTTTAAGAATCAGCTTCATGGTAATTCCCAAAAAACTGCTGGCAAAATACAATTCTATTAAATCAAGACATACACAATCAACTTCAAAAATCGACCAATTAGTTTTGGCAAATTTCATGAAGGAAGGCCACATAGTAAAGCACCTTCGTAAAATAAAAAGAATTTACAGAAAGAAAAATGTCCTGCTCACGAACAGCCTTAAAAATGCATTTGCTGATAAGCTGGAAATAATAAATTCTGATTCGGGACTTCATATTGTTTGTGAAGCAAAAACCTTTAAAAAAGAAGAACAGTTAATGGAAGATGCCTTGAATGCGCACATACATTTAAATATTATACACAGCACAGACGGAAATGTTATGTTTTCTTTTAACTACAGCGGAATTGATATGAACAAAATTCAAGATTTCACTGAATTATTAGGAAGGGTTCTTTTTGATTAAGTTAATCAAAAAGAACCCTTCTTTATTTTTATAACTTGAATTATTTGTTCTTAAATAAATCCTTATACAATTCACCCACCAGCATCGGAATGAATGCAAATGTCAGCACAACCTCCCAGTCATGAATTGTTAATGGCATTACATCAAATATTTCATTAAATACAGGCACATAGAGCACCATTACAGTCAGCGCAAATGATGCAAGTACAGCCTGAATCATTCTCATATTTGAGAGCAGTCCGATTTTAAACAATGTATATGTCTGTGACCTTGAAGAAAAGGCTCTGAGCAGTTCAGCGGTTATCAGGGTTGTAAATACCACAGACCTTGCGTGAACCAGTCCTTTTATACCGTACATCCTGCCAGCCCAGCAGTAGGACAAAAGTGAAGCCAGGGATATCGCTACTGCCTGGAACATAATTCCACCCATCATACTTTTATCAAGTATTGGTTCTTTTGTATCCCTCGGAGGTCTATTCATTATGCCAGGTTCTGCATTCTCAACACCCAGTGCCAGCGCCGGAAAACTGTCGGTAACAAGGTTGAGCCACAAAAGCTGAATAGGAAGCAACGGAACCTCCCAGCCTAACAATATGCTTACAAAAACCAGTAAAATTTCACCTATGTTGCAGCTTAGCAGGAAGAAAACAAATTTCTTTATATTGCTGAATATTATCCTTCCTTCTTCAACAGCATTGACAATGGTTGCAAAATTATCATCTGTAAGTATTACTTCGGCAGTATTTTTAGCCACATCGGTTCCGGTAATACCCATTGCAACTCCTATGTCCGCCTTTTTCAATGCAAGAGCGTCATTTACACCATCTCCCGTCATTGAAGTAATATGCCCGTTTTCTTTTAAAGCAGTTACTATCTTAACCTTATGCTCGGGTGAAACCCTTGCATAAACCTTTGTTTTCTTTACAATTTCTCTCAATTTCTCATCAGAACAATTGTCGAGCTCCTCACCCATCATTGCCTCTGATTCTGATTCAACCATTCCCAGATCCTTTGCAATTGCATATGCTGTTTCCTTGTAGTCTCCTGTTATCATTACTGTTTCTATGCCTGCTGCCTTGCAAAGCTTAATAGACTCTTTAACTTCCGGTCTTGCGGGATCAATCATACCGACAAGTCCCACAAAAACCATGTTATTTTCAACTGAGTCTGAATCCGGATGTTCAGGCATTTCATCCCAGCGTTTATACGCCATGGACAGCACTCTTAATGCAGAACGTGCAAATTTTGTATTGGCAGAAAGAACCTTGTCCTTTAATTCCTTGGTAAAATCAACTGTCTTTCCGTTTAATGCAATCTTTGTACACCTGCTTATGACTATGTCGGGAGCTCCCTTCGTAAATGAAACTATTTTACCTCCCATATAGTTTGAATGAAATGTTGTCATCATTTTTCTCAAGGAATCAAAGGGAAGTTCTCCTACTCTGGGATAAATCATGTTCATCTGCTCTGCAGTTTGTCCCAATTTTCCTGCAAATGTTATAATTGCACCTTCTGTGGGGTCTCCCATAACCTTATAGCTTCCAGTTGAATTGTCAAGCCTTGCATCATTTGCCAGGACCCCTATGGAAACAAGATGCCTCAAATCAGAAAGTGAATTGATGCTTATTCTTCTGCCTTCAAGCTTAACCTCTCCCGAAGGGTCGTATCCGCCTCCCTCAATATCAAGTATCTTGTCATCAACAAAAGCCTTTACCACAGTCATTTCATTTTGAGTAAGTGTACCTGTTTTATCTGAGCATATGACAGATGTCGCTCCCAGGGTTTCAACCGCCAGCAGCTTTTTTACTATTGCATTTTTACCTGCCATTCTGTTCATACCTATTGAAAGCACTATTGTTACAATTGCCGGAAGGCCTTCGGGTATTGCTGCAACTGCAAGGCTTATGGATGTCAGAAGCATTTTAAGAACCTGCCTGCCCTGAGCCATCCCCACAAAGAAAACAACAACACATATTAAAATTGTAAGTGTTCCCAAAACCTTTCCTAATTGATTTAATTTTACCTGCAGTGGGGTTTCTTCATCATCATAGGATTGTATTTTAGTTGCAATATTCCCTATTTCCGTATTGTGTCCTGTTCCTACTGCTACTCCCCTGCCCCTGCCATAGGTTACAATTGTGCTGGAAAAGCCCATGTTATGCCTGTCCCCTATTCCTACATATCCAACTGTTTTAGCCTTAGCGTCCTTTTCCACCGGAACAGACTCTCCCGTCAAGGATGCCTCATCAACCTTCATGTTGGAGCTTTCCAGAAGCCTCATATCGGCAGGTATTATATCTCCCGCTTCAAGCACAATAACATCACCCGGCACAATTTCTGAGGCGGGCAATGTTATTTGATTTCCCTCTCTTATTACCTTTGCATTTGGAGCACTTAACTTCTGCAGTGCCTCTACGGATTTTTCCGCCTTACCCTCCTGATAAATTCCAAGGATTGCGTTAATGACTACTATCGCAAGAATTACAACCGCGTCTTCCTTTTCACCTACAGACGCTGATATTCCGGCGGCAATCATCAAAATAATGATTAAAAAATCCGCAAACTGAGCTATAAGCTTTGAAATAAAGCTTTTTTTGACCTGCTCCTCCAATTCATTTCTGCCGTGTTCCTCTAATCTTTTTGCTGCTTCACTGTTACTTAGTCCATGACTTAAATCTGTTCTCAGTTCATTTAATACTTCATTTTTACCTTTGTTATACCATTCCAAATTATTTTCCCCCTAACAATAATCTGATGTTGAAAATTTCTTAGCAACATTTAATAATATAATATATTAGGTTTTTATTTATTTATTACTTAATATTTGTCCCATCCTCACTCCCATGAGCGAAGCCATCATCAGCCCTCTTGTCCAGCCGCTTGCATCTCCCAGACAGTACAGATTTTTAATATTGGTTTCAAATTCCTGACTTATTTCGACCTTGTTGCTGTAAAACTTGACCTCCGGACCGTAAAGGAGCGTCTCTGTTCCTGCAAATCCCGGTACAACCGTATTTAAAGCTTCAATGAAATTTATTATATTTGTCATTGTTCTGTAAGGCATTGCTGATGTAATATCTCCTGCCACTGCATCCGGAAGTGTGGGAACAACATTTGACCTTGACAGTTCGTTCTGCCACGTCCTCTTTCCGTCCAGTATATCCCCATACCTTTGAACAAGAATTCTTCCCCCTCCAAGCATGTTTAACAGCTCTGCAACCTTGGCACCGTACTTTATAGGCTGATTGAACGGATGACTGAAATTATGAGAGCTTAAAATTGCAAGGTTCGTATTGTTGGATTTCTTATCCTTGTATGAATGACCATTTACAACAGCAAGATTATCGTCATAATTTTCCTGGCTTACAAATCCTCCGGGATTTTGACAGAAGGTTCTTACCTTATCTTTAAAAGGTGCCGGATACCCTATTAATTTTGATTCATAAAGAATGTTGTTAACTCTTTCCATTACTTCGTTTCTAACTTCGACTCTTACCCCTATATCCACAGTTCCTGCACGATGGCTTATGCCATGCTCAACACAAAGAGATTTTAACCAGTCGGCACCCTTTCTGCCTGCTGATATTACCACATTGTCAGCATAAAACTTTTCATTGGAAGTTTTTTTCAATGAATCAGTTACAACAACACCTTTAATTACACCATCCTCAACAATAATATCAGTTGTCTGCGTGCCGAATTTTATATCAATACCGCTGTCGGTCAGATGATTTTGAATCTTTTGATATATTTCCTGTGCCTTTTCTGTTCCAAGATGTCTGATAGGACAGTCTACAAGCTTAAGTCCCGCTTCTATGGCTTTTCTTCTGACTTCTTTTATTTCTTCTTTGCTTTCAATGCCTTCGACCTTGGTGTCTGCTCCGAATTGAAGATATATTTTATCTGTGTATTCAATCAATTCCTGAACGTAGTCATATCCTATAAGCTCCGGCAGGTCGCCTCCTACCTCAGGACTTAAAGAAAGTTTTCCGTCAGAAAAAGCGCCTGCACCTGAAAAGCCTGTCGTAATGCTGCAATAAGGCTGACAGTTAACACATTTTTTAGTCTTGTCCTTGGGACAGTTTCTTTTTTCTATTGCTTTACCCTGTTCAATCAATAATATTTTTTTATCCGGCTGTTTTCTGTTAAATTCAAAAGCAGTGAATATTCCGGATGGTCCTGCTCCCACTATAATTAAATCGTATTTCATATATTTCTCCTTTGTTTTACTTTATGAAAATCAATATTCTATAAGCACGGCTTCATTCTCATTTAAGCCGGATATTACTTCAGCATATTTGTCGTTCTTCAATCCTGTTGTTACTTCTCTTTCTGTTTCCTTTCCTCCCTCAATTACCGTAACATATTCCTTCTGATTCTTTTCATACACCGCATCTCTGTCTACGAGAAGCACATTTCTTTTTTCTTCAAGAATAATGTCCACGTCAACCTCTGCACCAATTTTAAATGCTGCCGCACCATCTAAATCAGCTTCAATTCTTACTCGCTTCTGCTCAACACCAAGATCCGAAACTGAAGATTTGGCCTTTGGATAAACCCGGTTTATTTTAAGCTCCCTTGATTCTTTACCTGACTCTATCACAAATGGCATCCCTATAACAGTATTCGCCGCATCTTCTGCCAGCACCTCAACATATACCCCAAGGCTATTTTCATCTTGAATTTCCACAACAGGAACTCCCGGCTGTGTCATCCCTCCCTGACTAACATTAAGCTCTGTAATAATACCGTCAAACTCCGCCTTAATTGACGCCTGTTCTATATTTTGCTCAAGTATCTTAATTTGAACCATTATTTCCTCAATCTGAGCCTCGTATTGCTTTTTAACATTTGAAGAAACGCCCTGCATCATAAGGTCATAATTATTTTTAGCCTCCTGAAGCTGATTTTCCAAAGCAGTTACATTATTTTCCGCTTCCTTGTATTCAACCTCGCTTACTGCATTGTTTTCATAGAGAACCTTTGTCTTTTCAAAATTATTTCTGGCAAAATCAAGATTGGATTCAATAGTGCTTATGTTAAGCTTCATATTTGAAATCTTCTGGAAATCTGCTCCCTTTACGGTTTCGTTATATGTAGCTGTTATAGCTTCTATCTGCTTATTTGCTCTTTCTATTTCCAAGTCATAATTATTTTCATATGTCAATATTATAGTATCTTTTTTAACCTTATCACCGACAGAAACATTAAGGACCTTAACTCTCTGGCTCATGTCGGAATAAAATGTGTTTACTCTTTTAGAATAAACTGTTCCTGTTTCCTCCAGGGTATTTTGTATTGTTCCGCGCTTAACTTTTGAAGTTTTATTTTCAAATGAATTTTGTCCTCCTGACAGTACTGAAAATGCAGCTATAAATACAGCTATTAATAACACGGTCAACATTAGGTACTTCTTTTTTATCTTTATTTTCATTTTCCCCTCCAAACTCATATTTATGATATTCTGTTTTTAAGCGCCTGCATAAAGTCCAGCTTGTGGATTTTAGCATATGTCATAAGCTGCGCCAATACTATGAATACCATGGTAAGTACAACTGCAGCAGCAAGATTGTTCATGCTCACTGTTTCATTCATTGTATAAACATCCGTGGTGAATGTCTTGCTCATATAATCAATGAGATTAAGTCCAACGGGTATTCCTGCAATAGTTCCAATTACTGTCATAATCATATTTTCTCTCACAACCATGCCGAATATCTCCTTTTTGGTGAAACCCATAACCCTCAATGATGAAAACTCCAATGTTCTCTCATTAATGCTCATAAGAGTCATGCTGTATACTATGATAAATCCAAGAAGTCCCGAAAATACAACCATAAATCCCATAAACACAGCCGTAAGTGTTGTGAATTCATCAAACGCATTTCTCATATCGGACTGAGACATTACATTTATGTTTTTCATCCTGTCCAACTTAGCTGCAACATCTTCGTCTGAATTTATATAAACTCCGTTTATAATGCCCTTATCAAGAAACCTTCTGCTCATATAATCTATGTCCATGTAAGCGTTAATGCCTAAGGCCTGATTGATAATCCCTTTAACTGTAACATAGACATTATCATCAGATATAAAGCTCTTCATCAATATTTCATCGCCCACTCTGACATTAAGGGAGCTTGCCAGATTTGATGAAATGAGTGCTCCTTCAGCCGGCAGGTTCACGTTGCTGCCCTTCAAATCCTTAAAGCCGTAAAATACAGTATCTCTTTCTAATCCTATGACATTTACTATTTTTGATTTTCTTCCGTTTTGTATTTTAAAGGGCATTTCAATTCTGCCTTCCATGTCCTTTATTCTGACTGATTCCGTAAATTGTTTTATTACATTTTTGTTCACAAACCCATTGAAGCTTACATTGTACTGAACCTTCATAAATTCATCGTAGTGCCTGTTAAACATAACATCAATTATATCAGTCATCCACATTGTCATTATCATCATTCCGCAGGTTATAGCAACTGCAGCTCCTACAAATACAAACTTCCTTTTTTCTCTGAATATATTTCTGATTATAATCTTCCAGGAAAAGGGAACATGATTCCAAATGAATTTAATATTTTCTATAAATATTCTTTTACCCTTCTTAGGTGATTCAGGTTTCATGGATTCTGCCGGGTTTATTTTAATTATTCCTCTTACACCCCAGAAACCTAAAATAGTGCAGAACAAAAGTGATAATACAACCGAAACAAATATTCTATAATAATATACCTTTACTGTCAACATGGGAATGTTAAAAAATTCAAGATAAAGATTTGTCATTGCTCCGGATAACGCGGTTCCTATAACCGATCCCAGCACACCCCCTATAATGCCTACTGAAGCCGCATATTTTAAATAATGTGTTATTATTTCTCCATCTGTAAAACCTAATGCCTTCAGTACACCTATGGATGTCCTGTCTTTTTTCACTATTCTTGACAGCATGACAGCAAGCATTATTCCGGCAAAAACAAGAAATACAACAGGTATCGACTTAGACATCATTTCAAGTCCTGAAACTTCCTGACTCATCATATTGTTGCTGAGCTGGTCTGATTTTTTTATGGCCCTCGTCACGCCGTATCTGCTTAAGTTGTCCTCTAAGTACTCACATATTTTTCCTATGTTCGAACCATCATTTACCTTCAGCAAAATTTCATTGAAGTTTCCTCCCGAACTGTAAACCTTTCTCAAATAGCTCTCTTCAAGAAATACCACCCCAAATTTTTCAGGGTCAGGCATCAGCGACTGCTCATTTTCCATCATGTAGATATATTCCGGACTGGATGCAATTCCTGAAACCCTGAATTCACGCTGCTTTTCGTTTATTTTTATTTTGATGATATCTCCGACATTTATATTCCTGGCTTTTGCAAACTGCTCAATTACAATTATATCTTTTTCCGTCAGAGTTCTTTTTCCTGATTTCATAAACAGCTTATTAATTTTATTCTCAAATTTATCAACAGAAACTACCCTTACATTAACATTCTCATCTCTGTCATCTGTAATATATGATGTGTCAAACACAATTCTTGCTTCAGCCTCTTTAATGTCATGCTTGCCAATCAGGTCCTTTTCCAATTTCTTGTCTATGCCTGACCCTTTCACAAAAATATCCGCAAAATTTGTCTTTGCATAGTAATCATCTATTGAATCCTTTAGATTTATAGCCGAATTGCTTACGGCTGTAAAAATGAAAATGCCTGTGACTATGATTGCCAGCACAGCTATGTATTGGCCTTTTGTAGCTTTAATCATCCGGAAAAGTCTCTTATCAAGCTTTTTCATCACCATTCAATCCTTTCAGCCGAAATCGGATTTTCATTCACTGAAATTTCTGTTATTTTTCCGCTCCTCATTTTAATAACCCTGTCGGCCATCTGGGCAATTGATGAATTATGAGTAATTACTATTACTGTATTTTTATATTTTTCATTAACATCCTTCAGAACCCTCAGTATCTGTATTCCAGTTTCGAAATCAAGGGCGCCGGTAGGCTCATCACACAGCAGTATCTGCGGATTCTTTGCAACTGCTCTGGCTATGGCAACTCTCTGCTGCTCTCCGCCGCTCATTTGTGACG
>DAMBZP010000020.1:0-4727 GCA_032059885.1 Sedimentibacter sp. | reverse complement strand
ACCCACAGATTCCATTACATCATCGATGTCAATTGCATTTTCACAAATCTCCGCAGCAAGCTCCACATTTTCCTTAGCTGTCAATGTAGCCATCAGGTTATAAAACTGAAACACAAAGCCTATTTTATTTCTTCTGTAATATGTGAGCTCCTTGTCTGTCATATTTGTTATAAGCTCATTATTGAAATATACATTGCCCGATGTAGGAGTATCCATGCCCCCTATTATATTCAGAAGCGTGCTTTTACCGGAGCCGCTTGGACCGAGTATAACAATAAACTCGCCTTTTTCAGCCTCAAAGCTCACATCTTCAAGAGCCCTTACGTCAACCTCTCCCATCTTATAACTTTTGCTGATATTTTCTGCTTTTAATACAATATCACTCATGCTCCGCCCCCACTATTGCTAATACAATGTTCTGCCTTTATCACTTTTGATTTTCAATCTGTTCCGCCAGATCATTCAAATAAACCCATCTGCTCATTTTTTCTTCCAGCTGTTCCTCAGTTTTATGCTTTTCTTCCATTAGTTCCTGGAGCTTGACATAATCAGTTGCATATATTTCAAGCCGGCTTTCCAAATCTGCAATCTTTATTTCCAAATTTTCAATATCTTTATCAATAGTTTCATATTCGCGCTGTTCTTTATAGGTAAATTTAAGCTTTTTAGGCTTCTCTCTTATTTCCTTTTCTTCATCCTTTGAAGCTTTTGCCTTATCCTCTGTGTCACCACGCTGTACAATCTTTCTTGCCGTAATATAGTCAGAATAGCCGCCGTTATATTCATTAATCAGACCTCTTCCATCTCCGGGAAGCTCCAGGATTGTATCAACAACCTTATCCAGGAAATATCTGTCATGAGATACAACTATAACAGCTCCTGCAAAGTCCTCCAGATAATCTTCCAATATTGTCAATGTTTCAATATCCAAATCATTTGTTGGTTCATCCATAAGCAATATATTGGGAGCTTTCATTAAAACACTCAGCAAAAACAGCCTTCTTCTTTCACCGCCTGATAATTTATCAATGGTGTTATATTGAACATCAGTCGTAAACAGGAATTTTTCAAGCATTTGAGAAGCTGTAATCTTTCCGTCTCGCGTCTCTACTATTTCCGCAATCCCTCTTATATAATCAATCACCTTTAGTGATGCATCCACATCATCTGTTTCCTGTGAGAAATATCCAAGCCTTACTGTACTTCCCACATTTATGCTTCCGCTGTCAGGTCGTATCCTTCCGGCTATTATATTCAGCAGTGTTGATTTTCCCGCACCGTTGTTTCCTACTATACCTATTCTGGCATCCCTTATTACAGTATATTCAAAGTCTTTAACAATTACTTTATCATCAAAGCTTTTTGATAGATTATTTATTTCTATTGTCTTTTTGCCGAGCCTTGATGCAACAGAACCTAATTCCAGCTTTTCTTCAACTTCTGTTCCTAGCTGATCCTTAAGCTTTTCAAACTCCTGTATTCTTCCCTTTGCTTTTGTGCTTCGGGCCCTTGCCCCTCTCTGAATCCATGCAAGCTCCTTTTTATACAGTGTTTGTCTCTTCCTTTCGCTACTCAGTTCATTCTCCTCGCGCAGGGCTTTTAACTCCAGGAATTTTGAGTAATTCCCCTCATAGGAATACAAGCTTCCTTTGTCCAGTTCAACAATTCTGTTTGACACTCTGTCCAGAAAGTATCTGTCATGAGTCACCATCAATATAGCGCCCTTGTATCTTATGAGATAGTTCTCAAGCCAAATAATCATATCGTTGTCCAAATGGTTGGTAGGCTCATCAAGTATTAAAAGCTCACAGGGATTTACAAGAGCAGATGCTATTGCCACCCTCTTTCTCTGACCAACAGAAAGAAGACTCACATCCTTATCAAACTCTGTTATACCAAGCTTGTTTAAAATAGTCCTGGCTTCATATTCCATAAGAGTTCTGGTTTCTGACGCAGCATTAATAAAAAGCTGTTCCATTACGGTTGTGTTTTCTTTAAACTCGGGAACCTGAGAAAGATAGCAGATTCTTGCTCCGTTACTGTAAACAATTTTACCGCTGTCAGGTTCTTCTGTCCCGGCTGCAATTTTGAGCAGAGTTGATTTACCGGTTCCGTTAACTCCGACAAAACCAATTTTATCATTATCATTTATGTACAAATTCACATTATCCAGTAATATTTTTTCACTATAGCCTTTTGTAATATTTTCAAGTGTTAAAATCATATCTTCGCCTTTCAACTTAATATAGATGCATTATACCATTTTAATATAAAGAAATAAATACATTTATAACGACATGGCATATAAATCAAATATCTTTCACCCCTTAGCAAATTTATTCATATTATATAATGTTATGATAAATGTAAGGAGGATTTATATGATATCAAATAACAGAGAATGTCTTACAATAGGAAGGATAGCACCGGATTTCACAGCAATTACAACACAGGGCACCATAACGCTGTCACAGTACATAGGAAAATGGGTACTGCTGTTCTCACATCCGGGAGATTTCACTCCTGTGTGTACATCTGAATTTATAGCATTTGCACAGCTTGCGCCCGAGTTTGAAAAAAGAAACGTGCAGCTTTTAGGTATAAGTATAGACAGCGACCCATCACATCTGGCATGGCTGTACGATATCTATCAGTTTACGGGAATAACAATACCATTTCCTCTCATTTCCGACAGGGATGCAACAATTTCAAATCTGTACGGCATGATAAATCCCGACAGGATATATGAACAAAGTGTAAGAGACGTATTCATCATAGACCCCAATCGCAGAATACGTGCAATTTTAATCTATCCCGCATCAAATGGAAGAAATATGTATGAATTGCTCAGATTAATCGATGCACTGCAGACAACGGACACATATTCCGTTTTAACACCTGCCAACTGGATCCCAGGGCAGCCTGTAATAGTGCCTCCTCCATACACCTATGAAGGACTTGTAGAAAGAGAAGATGCTCCCAAAACACCAGACCTTGACTGCCTTCAATGGTATATGTGCTTCAGGGATTACAATGATCTCACCCCTACCACACCAAATATGCCCGTTGAGGCACCTGAAGGCATCAGAACTGACAATACAACAATGTCTCAAAACAGATAATGAAAATTTTTAATGAAAATACCATACTGAATAATATATCAAATTAGGCATCAGCTGCCGATAAAACAGCAGAGGCAATCTCACTGATTTGAGATTGCCTCATTGTTTATTCGAATTATTCACAGCCCTGAAGCTTTAATATGTTTTACAATTTAATTATTACATATAATTATAAATTTACTGTTCATTCATACATTATATAGTTGAGCCCGGAGTTTTCTCAGATGTATCATAACCAAGCTCATAATAGTGATTTCCGTTAAAATCAAAAGTCTTTATTACCTGCAGCTCCAGTTTGACTGTATGAGCATGATAAGACCTGTGATTGATTTGATTTATAAATGTTATCAGGATAGGAAACCTGTCCTTCATCTGCAGCCTTGAAAATTCAAATATGTTAGGCAGAACATCCGTTCCGCGGTATTCCTTGTCTATACATACGGGTCCATATTGGTAAGAATTATCTACCGACAGTACTTTATCCAAGTACCTTGTATCAGGCAAATCATTTATCATTTTCTGAAACAGAGGCCATGTTGACCAAAACTGCCATGACGCTGCCATTGCATAAGCAACAATTTTATCAGAATCGCATGCCACAGCAAGTCCATTTTCTTTTTCTATCAGTTCCTTAAATTGACTTTCCGAAAACAATGTTGTAACGAATCCATCAGGCTTATCTTCTTCACTTATAGTAGAAATATGATACTTTTTCTGCAGCATCGAAACAGCAGAAATATCTTTTACCGAAGCATTTCTGTATTCCATAAAGCTTTCCCGCCCTTCTCACATATAGTATTTTTAAAGTCTTGGTATTAGTATAGCATAGGTTGGAGGATTTTGGAAGGGATATGATAAAGTGGGTCAATGTTCCAATGTATCAATAATTGCACAATCCCTCTGTGGTATTATCCACATGTAATAAGTTAGATATTATAAATCAAGCAACCGTTCATTGTGCTTATTTTTTCTTTTGCTAGTTTAAATCCTCATAGGTATTATAAATCTGTGATAGATTGAATAACTTGCCCCCTACCATTTTTGTTTCAATTCCTTATAGGTATTATGAATCTACACAACCACACCAATCCTCGAACCTATACCTTTTATGTTTCAATTCCTTATAGGTATTATGAATCGTAAAGGATAATCCTCCAACTTCTGCAAATAATAGGTTTCAATTCCTCATAGGTATTATGAATCTCACATACAATTGTTGTAAGCGGTTCTGGAGGCGGGTTTCAATTCCTCATAGGTATTATGAATCTTTATAAATACTTTGGAGCAGAAGAAACGATATACTGTTTCAATTCCTCATAGGTATTATGAATCTCAAGCACACTAGCCGGACGAGGGCAACCAGTCAAGGCGTTTCAATTCCTCATAGGTATTATGAATCTTGGATATTCTGACTTACAATCGAAATAGCCCATTAGTTTCAATTCCTCATAGGTATTATGAATCGTATGCTTCTGGTGGCATATTCTCAATTATATCAAGTTTCAATTCCTCATAGGTATTATGAATCCAAGAAGTCTCTTTTTCTTTCAGTGTATATGATAGACTAAAATTGACCCCACAGTTTAATTGAATATTGACCCCCTA
>DAMBZP010000019.1:46674-69893 GCA_032059885.1 Sedimentibacter sp. | reverse complement strand
AATTATAAAATAATTGAACAGTTGTAAAAACAGGGGACGCGAAGCGTCCCTTTAATTATGTTCATAATTGTTTTATGAATTTCTGTACACATGATAAAAAATCATACATAAATATTATGATTTTTTGTACATTATTATAAAAATCTGATATAAAAATCACATATTAAATTATGTGATTTTTCTTTATTCTGAAAATTATAGCATTTTACTGCCTAAGAAGTATATCTTCAAAAGAAAAAAGGAGTTGGCACACTAGTTGCAATAATATTATACAGCTTATGTTATTAGCCTGACAGCGGTTTGTCGTTTGTAATTTTGAAACAGAGGAATCTTATATAAATAAAAATTGACAATCTTCAGGGCTGGATTTGCAGGGTGATAGGTATGCTGGTTATGAAAACATTATCAACTGTTTTCCAATGGAAGCGGCTGGTAGAACGAAAGGGAGATGGTATTTGCTTAAGAGTTATCCTATACTGTGTTTCAGAGGAATTATTCTATGTTACACAAGTTTTAAGACAGTGGGGACTGTTCCATTTTTAGAAAACTATAATTAACTTAAGGAGAAACAATACTATGGATTTTTTAATTAATTTTGTTGATTGGGCAAATGGCTATATTTGGGGTATAGGTATGCTCGTGCTTATTGCTGGCGCCGGAATTTATTTCACAATAAGATTACGATTTTTCCAGTTTGTTCGTTTTAGAGATATGTGGAGCCGTATTATGGAAAAAGGCGATTCTGAATCAGGTATTTCTGCCTTTGCATCTTTCTGTACTACAATGGCAATGCGTATAGGTACAGGTAATATAGCGGGTGTTGCCGTTGCGATTTATATGGGCGGCCCTGGTGCAATGTTTTGGATGATATTAATAGGTATGACCAACTCTGCAGTTTGCTTTTCTGAGTGTACGCTTGGTCAGCTTTATAAAACCCGTGTTGACGGTGCATACCGTGGAGGCGGAGCATACTGTGCAGAGCGTGGTCTTGGCTGGAAAAAATACGGAACATTTATGGCTGTAGTATTTGGCGTTGCCTGTGCATTATTTATGCCTGCTGCAGCAACATATACAATATCAGATGCATTCCGTGAAGCAACAGGTGTCCCAATGGCGGTTACTTCTGCTATAATTGCAATATTACTGTTTGTAACAGTATTTGGCGGTATCAAACGTATAAGCTCAGTTGCTTCTATGATAGTTCCGTTTATGACAGTTGTTTATTTGGCAATTACTCTTATAGTAATAGTATTAAATATTACAAAAGTTCCTGCTTTGATTGCTACAGTTGTTTCTTCAGCATTTGGTCTAAAAGCTGTATTTGGTGCTTCAATCGGAGCTGCTATTCAGCAAGGTATTAAAAGAGGTACATTCTCATCTGCATCAGGTATGGGTGAATCCACACCGACAGCAGCAGCTGCTGAAACCAGCCATCCTGTTAAACAAGGGTTGTCAAACGCTGCAGGTGTATGGTTAGATACAGTTATCGTATGTACGTGTTCAGGTATTTTGATTCTTTTAACTGATACCTTCAATACAGTTGGAGGATATCACGGCAGTGGCGTTGCCGCAGGAGTTACCGGCGGTGTTGGATTTGTTCAGGCAGCAGCTACTACAGTTCTTGGCGGTTTAGGAAATATCTTTATCGCAGTTATGCTGTTATTATTCTCTTTCACATGCTTGATCAGCTACTACTACGAAGCAGAAACAGCAGCTATGTATTTATTCCAAAAACCGGAACAACAAAAAATTCGTAAAGCAATAACAAGAATTTTGCAGTTTGGTATGCCGGTATTGGTATTCTTATGGGGTATCATTGAGTCTACTACTGCCTGGAACCTTTCAGACCTTGCTCTTGGTACAACTACATGGGTTAATATGTTAGTGGTTATTATGTTATTCCCGAAATGTGTTGCTTTGTACAAAGATTATGTTGAACAGATAAAAGCAGGACAGGATCCATACTATAATCCTGACAAACTTTCATGGAAAGGCGTTGATGTTGAACTTTGGAAAGAAATCAATGCTAAAAGAATACAGGAAAGTAAATCTCGTTAACAATTAAAATATAGATTAAATATTTATGAAGCCACCATCCGGAAAATTCCCGGATGGTGGCTTATTGTGAGCTGAATAAAAAACATAATTCAGTCGTATTATTAAAAAGGTATATTAATTTTTTCAATATGTGATACAATATATGTGAAAAAAATTTACAGTAGGTGATTAAATGGATTACAAAAATATTTTAAAGTTAATATCTGAAAATATCTCCAGCGGATTATTTATTGTAAATAAGGAAGGTATTGTCGTTTTTTATAATCAGTCTGCAAATGATTTAGCTGGGCTTAATGTGGAAAATGCCATAGGAAAGCATATGCTGGAGATATTCCCTAAGCTAACGGAGGAAACAAGCACAATAATAAGAGCATTGACTACCGGAGAAGTGATAAAGAACTATGTTCAGAACTATTATAACTATCGCGGAAAGCTTGTAACCATTTTGTCAAATACAGTGCCCATTTATGAAAACGGAGAAATCGCAGGAGCGATTGAAATTTTTTCGGACGTTGACCAGTACAAAAATATAAATCAAAGTAAACATAATAAAAAAAATGAAATCAATATAATAGAAAGAGCCCACTACACAATAGATGATATTATGGGAGTAGGTCAGTTTGTAAAGGATGTAAAACAAAAAATAAAAAAAGTAGCAGACAGCAAGTCTCCGGTGTTGGTTTATGGAGAAACAGGAACAGGAAAAGAGCTGATAGTGCAAAGCATTCATAATTTAAGCCAAAGATGTAATAATCCGTTTATAGCACAAAACTGTGCGGCCATTCCGGGTACTCTGCTGGAAAGCATGCTGTTTGGTACAGCATTGGGAAGCTTTACAGGTGCAAGAGATTCAAAAGGACTTATAGAAGCAGCAGACGGAGGTACTCTGTTCCTGGATGAAATAAATTCAATGGACATAATGCTTCAGGCGAAGCTTTTGCGGGTTCTTCAGGAGGGTCAGATAAGAAGAGTCGGTGAAAATAAAACGCGCTTCGTGGATGTTAGAGTCATAACAGCATTGAATCAAAATCCATACAAAGCTATAGAAGAAGGAAGATTGAGAAGTGATTTATTTTACAGGTTAAATGTAATAAACTTCAGCCTTTTGCCGCTCAGAGACAGAAGAGAAGATTTAGATGTTCTTTCATATTATTTTTTGAATGAATTCAACAGAGACTTAAATAAAAATATAAGAGGCTTTACAAATGATGTGATCGGATTTTTTCACAGCTATAATTGGCCGGGTAATATAAGAGAGCTGAGACATTCAATTGAACATGCCGTAAATATGACTGAGAAGGATGTCATATCAATGGAAGATTTACCTAAGTATGTTGACATAAATCGTAATGACGAGGATTATCTTAAGCCAAATATCGATGAAAAGAAAAATACATTAATCATTAATAAACCACTTGATCAAATGCTGAATGAATTTGAACATAAAATAATAAGCGAATCATTGAGGCAGAATGATTTTAATGTTGTGAAAACATCAAAAGGATTGGATGTTCCCAGACAGACATTGTATTATAAAATGAAGAGGCTGGGAATAAAGGTTGATAAGATTACTGAATAAATGTGGTATAGAGGCGCCGTTCCACTGCGATAAAACGCTGTAATTGTATGGGACGCGCCTTATTGTTTTAACGAAATGTAACAATTATTAAACTTACGTAATATTTTAAAAAAAGCAAAAAAAACACTTGATTTATAAGGTTTTATGGTATATTATTATAAAGCTTGCCACATGCGATGACGCAAAAGGTTGCTGATTTACAATATAATCAGGGAATTTTTGCAGAGTATGTCCTGTTAAAAAACAGGGCGACCGGTATTGCGAATTTTTAAAAATAAGAAACACCCGGTTGGGTGTATCGAGCAATTCCGAGTTGTATGGATGACATACGAAGAAGGAGGTAAAAAAATGGCAAACGCACAGAAAATAAGAATTAGGTTGAAAGCTTATGATCATCAATTAATTGATCAATCTGCACAAAAAATCGTGGAAACAGCTAAAAGTACTGGCGCAACTGTAGCAGGACCAATTCCGCTGCCAACAGAAAAACAGGTTATCACAATACTTAGAGCAGTTCATAAGTACAAAGATTCCAGAGAGCAGTTTGAGCAGAGAACTCACAAAAGATTGATTGACATAACTAATCCTACTCCTAAGACTGTAGATTCATTAATGAAGCTGAATTTGCCGGCTGGTGTAGACATTGAAATCAAATTATAAAAGCAAGTAGAGAAAATATATAATACACTCTGCTTAGAATGATTGCCGTAAGGCAATCCGCTGTAAGAAAATAGGAGGTGTAAGAATGAAAGCAATTCTTGGTAAAAAAGTCGGAATGACTCAAGTGTTCACAGAACAAGGAGATGTTGTTCCGGTAACAGTTATTGAATCAGGCGATATGGTTGTAGTTCAGAAAAAGACTGTTGAAAAAGACGGTTACAACGCAATTCAAGTTGGTTTTGGAGATATCAAATTAAAAAATGTCGTTAAACCTATAAAAGGTCATTTTGATAAATCAAAGGTAGAACCAAAAAGATTCTTGAGAGAATTCAAAGTAACAAACATTGACGACTATGAAATTGGTCAGAAAATCGGTGTTGATATTTTTCAGGCAGGAGAAAAAGTTGACGTTGTAGGAATTTCCAAAGGTAAGGGATTCCAGGGTTCTATAAAAAGACACGGACATCATACAGGTGATGCAAGCCACGGTTCAAAATTCCACAGATTAAGAGGTTCTCTTGGAGCTTCAGCAGGTGTTGGAAGAGTAGTAAAAGGAACTAAGGCTCACGGCCATATGGGTAATGAAAAAGTAACAGTATTAAACCTTGAAGTAATAAGAGTTGATGCAGACAAAAATGCGATACTCGTAAAAGGCGCAATACCAGGACCAAAAAAAGGTTTAGTAAAAATCAGAGAAGCAGTTAGAAAATCTAAGTAATAATTGCATGGAAAGGAGGATTAAAGATGCCAAAAGTAGCTCTTTATGATATAACAGGCAGCCAGGTAGGCGATATCGAATTAAGCGATGCAATATTTGGTGTAGAAGTAAACACTCATGTAATGTATGAAGCTGTAAAAAATTATTTGGCTAATCAAAGACAAGGAACTCAGTCAGCTAAGCTGAGAGGCGAAGTTCGCGGCGGCGGCAAAAAGCCTTGGAGACAAAAAGGAACAGGCCGCGCAAGACAAGGAAGTATAAGAGCACCACAATGGAAGGGCGGCGGAGTAGTATTTGCTCCAAAACCAAGAGATTACAGCTACTCAATTCCTAAAAAAGTTAAGAGACTGGCTCTTAAATCAGCATTAAGTTCAAAAGTACAAGATCAAGAAATAATAGTTGTTGATAAATTGGCTCTTGAACAACCAAAAACAAAAGAAATGGTTAAGGTATTGAAAAATCTTAACTCAGCTAAAAAGACATTAATAGTAATTCCTGAAAGAGACGAAGCTGTAATTAGAGCAGCAGCTAATATTCCGGGAGTAAAAACAGCTTATGTTAATACAATTAATGTTTATGACATTTTAAACTGTGATTCTTTCTTAATTACAAAAGAAGCAGTTAATAAAGTGGAGGAGGTGTACGCATAATGCGCGATCCACACGATATTATAAAAAGACCTATAGTAACAGAAGCAAGTATGGATGCCATGGCAGACAAAAAATACACTTTTGTTGTTGATAAGAAGTCTAACAAAACAGAAATAAAAAATGCAGTGGAAAAAATATTCGGAGTTAAAGTAGCAAGTGTGAACACAATGAACATGCTTGGAAAGAAAAAAAGAATGGGCACAAACGTCGGCAAAAGAGCTGATTGGAAAAAAGCCATCGTTACTTTGACAGAAGACAGCAAAACAATAGAATTCTTCGAAGGAATATAAGATGCCCTAACCCCATTTATTCGACCGTAGGGAGAAGGAAATGGATGGTAGGTCATTCGCAACGAATTCCCAATTTTTGCGACGTAAGGAGCTAAAAAATTGGTGGATAAGACTGCGGGAATTTTGACACAAGAATGCAATTAAAAGATAGAAATCAGAATGAAGGAGGAAAATCTCATGGGTATTAGAAAATACAGACCAACCTCTCCGGCGTTGAGACAAATGACTGTTTCAACATTTGAAGAAATTACAACTAATGAACCTGAGAAATCTCTTTTAGCTCCATTAAAAAGCAAAGCTGGCAGGAACTCATACGGCAGAATAACTGTTCGTCACCAGGGCGGTGGAGAAAAGAGAAAATATAGAATCATTGATTTTAAAAGAAATAAAGACGGAGTACCAGGAAAAGTTGCAACTATCGAATATGATCCGAACAGAAGCGCCAATATAGCACTTATCAATTATGTTGACGGAGAAAAAAGATATATTATAGCTCCTTACAAATTAGAAGTGGGAGATACAATTGTTTCAGGACCAGATGCAGATATTAAAATCGGTAATGCACTCCCTGTAAGAAACATCCCTGTAGGTACAATGATTCATAATATAGAATTAAAACCAGGCAAGGGTGCTCAAATGGTACGTTCAGCAGGAAATGCAGCTCAGCTTATGGCTAAGGAAGGCAAGTACGCACAGGTAAGACTTCCTAGCGGTGAAGTAAGAATGATAAGCATGGATTGCAGAGCTACAATCGGTCAGGTAGGAAATTTAGATCACGAGAACATATCAATAGGTAAAGCCGGAAGAAAAAGACATATGGGAATCAGACCTACAGTAAGAGGTAGCGTAATGAATCCTAATGACCATCCTCACGGCGGCGGCGAAGGCAGAGCTCCTATAGGCAGACCAGGACCTGTTACTCCTTGGGGTAAACCGGCACTTGGATTAAAAACTCGTAAGAAAAATAAGAAATCTGACAAGATGATTGTTAAGAGAAGAAATGTTAAATAGTTAAAACAGGACTGAAAGGAGGAAATAGTGAATGGGTAGATCATTAAAGAAAGGGCCTTATTGTGAACCTAGTCTTATGAAAAAGATTGTGGAAATGAATGAAGCCAACAATAAAAAAGTGTTGAAAACTTGGTCTAGAAGATCAACAATATTCCCCGAAATGGTAGGCCATACATTAGCTATACATGATGGCAGAAAGCACGTTCCTGTATATATAACTGAAGATATGGTTGGACACAAACTCGGTGAATTTGCTCCAACAAGGACTTATAGAGGACATGATAAGACTGATAAATCTTCAAAAGTTAAATAAGAAGGGAGGCAAGCTTAAATGGAAGCTAGAGCAGTTGCTAAATATATAAGAGTATCGCCCAGAAAGATGAAGTTTGTGTGTGATATGGTAAGAGGAAAACAAGTTGACGAAGCTTTGGCAATTTTAAAATTTTATCCAAGCAAGGGAGCTAAAATTTTAGAAAAGGTAGTTAAATCAGCTACAGCTAATGCAGAAAATAACTTTGAAATGGATAGAGACAAATTATATGTTTCCGAAGTTTATGCTAACCAAGGGCCAACTCTTAAGAGATGGAGACCTAGAGCAAAAGGCAGTGCATATAAAATATTAAAGAGAAGCAGCCACATAGGTGCTGTAGTTAAAGAGAGAGAATAGAACAGTAAAGGAGGTAAAAAATGGGTCAGAAGGTAAATCCTCATGGACTAAGAGTTGGTATAATCAATGATTGGGACTCTAAATGGTATGCTGACAAGAAGACTTTTGGTGAAAACTTAACCGAAGATTTCAAAATTCGTGAGTTTATAAAAGATAGTTTGAATCAGGCAGGAATTGCTAAAGTTGAAATCGAAAGATTTGCCAGCAGAATTAAAGTAAGTGTATTCACAGCAAAACCAGGTATGATAATCGGTAAGGGCGGTACTGGCGTTGACAGTTTAAAAGCAAGCATCGAAAAAATAACTGGAAAGACTGTTATAATTAATGTAGAAGAAATTAAGGTTCCTGAATTAAACGCTCAGTTGGTTGCAGAAAATATAGCAAGCCAGATAGAAAAGCGTATATCTTTCAGAAGAGCTATGAAACAAGCAATGCAAAGAACAATGAAGTTAGGTGCAAAGGGTATTAAGACCAGTGTTTCAGGCAGGCTTAACGGAGCTGATATGGCCAGAACAGAAGGATATTCAGAGGGAAAAATACCTCTTCAGACTTTAAGAGCTGACATAAGCTATGGCTTTGCAGAAGCAAACACAACATTCGGAAAAATCGGTGTTAAAGTGTGGATATGCAGAGGTGAAGTTCTGAGAAAACCAGGTTCATTATTATCAGATAACCAGGAACCTACAAAAGCATTGAACGACAACAGAGATAACAAGAAAAAAAGAAGACCAAACAATAACTTTAATAAGAGAGAGAAAAAGTAATAAGTCCTGAAGGAAGGAGGAAACAATTATGTTAATGCCTAAAAGAGTGAAACGCCGTAAACAACAAAGAGGAAGAATGACTGGTGTTGCAACAAGAGGTAACAAAGTCACTTATGGCGAATACGGCCTTCAAGCATTAGAACCAGCTTGGATTACATCAAACCAGATAGAAGCTGCCAGAAGAGCTATGACAAGATCCGTAAAAAGAGGCGGCCAAATTTGGATTAAAATATTCCCAGATAAACCAGTAACTAAAAAACCAGCCGAGACTCGTATGGGTAAAGGAAAGGGATCACCTGAATACTGGGTAGCAGTAGTTAAACCGGGCAGAGTATTATTTGAAATGTCAGGGGTTTCTGAAGAAGTAGCGAGAGAAGCAATGAGACTTGCCATGCATAAATTGCCTATCAAATGCAAATTTGTTACCAAAGATCAGGCATCAGAAAAGGATGGTGAAGCAGATGAAAGCTAATGAATTAAGAAATAAATCTGTTGAAGAACTGAATAAATCTGTTGTAGATTTAAAAACAGAACTTTTCAACTTGAGATTTCAACTTGCAACCGGAGAACTTGACAATCCGATGAGAATAAATAAGGTCAAGAAAGATATTGCGCGCGTTAAGACAGTTCTCAGAGAACGTGAATTAAATATTAATGTGCAGTAATAAGAAAGGAGGATATTTACTTTGGAAAGAGGCAACAGAAAAGTAAGAATTGGAAAAGTAGTCAGTGATAAAATGGATAAAACAATAGTAGTTGCTACTGAAAAGCTTGTAGCACATCCTCTTTATAAAAAACAAATTAAAATGACTAAAAAATACAAAGCACATGATGAAGAAAACAAGTGCAAAGTTGGAGATACAGTTAAAATAATGGAAACCAGACCATTATCAAAAGAAAAATGCTGGAGATTAGTTGAAATATTAGAGGAAGCTAAATAGACCCTAAGACAATTGAAGGGAGGTAGAAGTCATGATACAAACTGAGTCAAGACTAAGAGTCGCAGACAATTCCGGAGCTAAGGAAGTTCTTGTAATAAGAGTAATGGGCGGTTCAGTCGTAAAATATGGTAATATTGGCGATATAATTGTATGTGCGGTTAAATCTGCAACACCTGGAGGAGTTGTTAAGAAGGGTGATGTAGTTAAGGCTGTTATCGTTAGAACTAAAAAGGGCGTCAGAAGAAAAGACGGCACATATATCAGATTTGATGAAAATGCAGCTGTCATTATAAAAGACGATAAAACACCGGTTGGAACTCGTATATTTGGACCTGTAACAAGAGAATTAAGAGATGGAAAGTTTATGAAAATAATCTCACTGGCACCGGAAGTACTTTAATGGGAGGTGTATAAAGATGCACGTAAAAAAAGGCGATAAAGTTGTAGTTATAGCAGGCAGTGACAAAGGCAAGGTCGGGAAGGTTCTTACCAGCATGCCGAAGCAGAATAAAGTCATTGTTGAAGGTGTTAGAATGGTTACTAAACACCAAAAAGCAACCAGAGACATTCAACAGGCAGGTATATTGCATCAGGAAGGTGCTATTAATGCTTCAAATGTTATGCTATATTGTGACAAATGCAAATCAGGCGTTAGAACTGAAGTTAAAATAGAAAACGGTAAAAAAATAAGAGCATGTAAAAAGTGCGGTTCAGTTTTATAATAATGCTCGAAAGGAGGTACGAACTATATGGCTAGATTAAAGGCGACATATAATGAACAAGTAGTGCCGGCACTGATGGAAAAATTTCAGTATGAAAGCATTATGCAGGCACCTAAAATAGAGAAAATAGTAATTAATATGGGCGTAGGCGAAGCCAAGGAAAACCAGAAATTCCTGGATAACGCAGTTGAAGAATTGACAATTATAGCAGGTCAGAAGCCTGTTGTAACAAAAGCAAGAAAATCAATTTCCAACTTCAAGGTAAGAGAAGGTATGGCTGTAGGTTGCAAAGTTACATTGAGAGGAGATCATATGTATGAATTCTTCGATAAACTTGTAAACATTGCATTACCAAGAGTTAGAGACTTCAGAGGCGTTTCAAAGACGGCTTTTGACGGAAGAGGAAACTACGCTTTAGGTATTAAAGAACAGTTGATTTTCCCGGAAATAAATTATGATAAAATCGATAAAATAAGAGGTATGGACATAATTATAACAACCACAGCTAATACAGATGAAGAAGCACGTGAGCTTTTGAAATTAATGGGAATGCCTTTTAGTAAGTAAGGGAGGGAACGAAAATGGCAAAGACATCTCTAAAAATTAAACAACAGAGAAAACAAAAATTCTCCACAAGAGAATATACAAGATGCAAAATTTGTGGAAGACCTCATGCTTATTTAAGGAAATTCGGTATATGCCGTATATGCTTTAGAGAACTGGCTTATAAAGGTCAGATACCTGGAGTTAAAAAAGCCAGTTGGTAAAATTTTATAAAATGGAAGGAGGTTACTTACATGGTAATGACAGATCCTATCGCAGATATGTTAACGAGAATAAGAAATGCTAATCATTCAAAACATGAATTTGTTGATATACCGGCTTCTAAAATAAAGAAGGAAATAGCTAACATATTGTTAGAAGAGGGATATATTAAAGGCTTTGATGTTATAGATGATGGTAAACAAGGTATTATAAGAGTTGAACTTAAATACCAGCAAAATAAAGAAAGAGTTATAACAGGCATTAAGAGAATATCAAAACCCGGCTTAAGAGTTTACGTGGGAAAAGATGAAACTCCTAGAGTTTTGGGAGGCCTTGGTATAGCTATACTTTCAACATCACAAGGAATTGTGACAGATAAAAAAGCAAGAACACAGGGTGTTGGCGGAGAAGTAATCTGCTACGTATGGTAATAATAACGAATAGGAGGTGCTAAGATGTCAAGAATAGGTATTAAACCTGTAAATATACCTGCGAATGTTGAAGTATCAATTGATAAAAACAACTATGCAGTTGTTAAGGGACCAAAGGGACAAATTGAACAACAGCTTCCAAAAGCAATTACAGTAGAAGTTGAAAATTCAGTAATCAATGTTTCAAGACCTGATGATCAAAAAGAACACAGATCACTGCACGGCCTTACAAGAACTCTTATTAACAACATGGTAGTTGGAGTAACTCAAGGATTTGAGAAGTCACTTGAAATAGTAGGTGTTGGATATAGAGCACAAAAACAAGGAAATAAATTAGTATTAAACTTAGGTTTTTCACATCCTGTTGAAATGGAAGATCCTAAAGGAATTGAAACAACAGTTGATGGTACAAATAAAATTACAGTTAAAGGTATAGATAAGCAGCAGGTAGGAAATTATGCGGCTGTAATCAGAGACTGGAGAAGACCTGAACCTTATAAGGGCAAAGGAATTAAATACTCTAATGAAGTTGTTAGACGTAAAGCAGGTAAGACTGGTAAATAATAAGTAATTTAAGAAAGGAGTGAGTATTAGTGCTTAAAAAAATTGATAAAAATCAAAAGAGAAAAGAAAGACACTATAGTATAAGAAATAAAATCGTAGGAACTCCTGAGAGACCAAGATTGAATATTTTTAAAAGCTCTAAGCACATATACGCTCAAGTAATTGATGACGCTACTGGAAAGACTCTTGCATCTGCATCAACATTAGATAAAGAGTTAAAAGACAAATTAGCTGAGCTTAGCAAGACAGAAGCTGCTAAATTGGTAGGCAAGACAGTAGGAGAAAGAGCGAAAAATAATGGTATAAATGCAGTAGTTTTTGATAGAGGCGGATATTTGTATCACGGCAGAGTAAAATTACTTGCAGACGGAGCAAGAGAAAGCGGACTTGAATTTTAATAAGGAGGTTAGTCATGGAACAACGTGGACGTATAGATGCAAGCCAATTGGATGTAAAAGAAAAAGTTATCAGCATCAACCGTGTTACTAAAGTTGTTAAAGGCGGTAGAAACTTTAGATTTTCCGTGTTAGTTGTTGTTGGTGATGAAAATGGTCATGTTGGAATAGGAATGGCAAAAGCTATTGAAATTCCGGATGCAATCAGAAAAGCCATCCAGGATGCTAAGAAGAATATGATTGAAGTGCCACTGATTAACACAACAGTGCCACATGAAATAATTGGCAGATTTGGCGCAGGCAGAGTTCTTATAAAACCGGCAAAAGAAGGTACAGGAATTATTGCCGGAGGTCCTGTTCGTGCAGTATTAGAACTTGCAGGAGTAAGAGACATAAGAACAAAATCATTAGGATCAAGCAATCCTAGAAATGTAGTAAATGCAACAATTGAAGCCTTAAAACTTCTAAAAAAACCTGAGGATGTAGCAAAAGTCAGAGGTAAATCCGTAGAAGAAATATTAGGTTAAGAGGTGAAAATTATGGCAAAGATAAAAATTAAACAAATTAAAAGCATTAATTCCAGAACTCCTAACCAGATTAAGAATATGGAAGCTTTAGGTTTGAGAAAAATAGGTCACGTGGTCGAAAAAGAAGATACACCTCAAATCAGAGGAATGATCAAAAAAGTAGAACACATGGTAGAGGTTATTGAATAAAACTATAAGGAGGTGTTAAAAATGAAACTTCATGAATTAAAACCTAATCCTGGTAGTTCAAAAAATAGAAAGAGATTAGGAAGAGGTACAGCCACAGGACAAGGAAAAACTGCCGGCAGAGGAATGAACGGTCAGAAATCGCGTTCAGGCGGTGGAGTAAGACCAGGATTTGAAGGCGGACAGATGCCTCTTTACAGGAGACTTCCAAAAAGAGGATTTACAAATATTTTTGGAACTCAGTTTGCTGAGATTAATGTTGAAGTATTGAACAAATTTGAAGATGGAGCAGAAATTACTCCGGAGCTTCTTAAATCAGAAGGTATAATTAAAAAACAACTTGATGGAGTGAAGGTACTTGGTAACGGAGAGCTTACAAAAAAACTTACAGTTAAAGCTCATAAATTCAGCAAGACAGCAGCAGAAAAAATCGAAGCTGCCGGCGGAAAAGCTGAGGTGATCTAGTTGTTTGAAACTTTAAAAAATGCATGGAAAATACCTGATTTAAGAAAAAGAATGATTTTCACGTTTTTAATGTTGGTCGTTTACAGACTTGGAGCTGTTGTACCTGTACCTGGTATAAACAGAGAAGTTGTACACAGTATGTTTTCAGGCAACGCAGGGGGCTTGCTGGATTTCTTTGATATGATGTCCGGCGGAGCGTTTAAAGACTTTACGATATTTGCGCTAAATATTTATCCATACATTACGTCTTCAATTATTCTTCAGTTATTGGCAATAGCAATACCAAAACTTGAAGAAATATTCAAACGTGAAGACGGAAAGAAGAAAATGGCTCAATGGACCAGATATGTGACTGTTATTTTGGCATTGATTCAAGCTACTGCATACAGCGTTGGATTCTTTAATTCAGCAATTATAGATCAGAGCTTCTTATCAATATTGTCAGTAGTAATAGTTCTTACAGCTGGTACAGCATTCCTGATGTGGTTAGGAGAATTAATAACAGAGAAAGGTATCGGAAACGGTATATCACTGATTATAATGATCGGTATAGTTTCAAGATATCCAAGGGATTTTGGAACAATGATTTTCCAGGTTCAAAATGGTGCTGTCAACATACTGGAAATTATAATATTCCTGGTATTTGCCTTGATAATAGTAGTTGGAGTTATTGCTATTCAGCAAGGTGAAAGAAGAGTACCTGTTCAGTATGCAAAGAGAGTTGTAGGAAGAAAAATGTACGGCGGACAAAGCACACACATTCCTATGAAAGTGTTAATGGCCGGAGTTATGCCTGTAATATTTGCTTCAACACTTTTGGCAATACCGCAGACACTGGCGTTCTTCTTCCCTAACATGGCTACAGGAGTGCAAAAATATTTTTCAACTGCACAGAGCCCAGGAGTATATATTTATACAATATTAAATATATTGCTTATAATATTCTTCACGTATTTCTATACAGCGGTACAGTTCAATCCATTTGAATATTCAAATACCCTCAAGGAAAACGGCGGATTTATACCGGGTATAAGACCTGGCAGACCAACTGCAGAGTATTTAAACAAGGTTCTTAACAGAATAACTATAGCAGGAGCAGTAGCACTTGCAGTTATAGCTACAATACCAACTTTAGTACTTTCATTTACAGATTTAAATATTTATTTTGGCGGAACTTCGCTGTTGATTGTAACAGGTGTTGCTCTTGAAACAATGAAGCAAGTAGAAGCTCAGATGCTGATGAGACACTACAAGGGATTTTTGAAGTAAAGAGAGGTACGGAAAATGAGAGCAATTTTATTGGGACCTCCGGGAGCCGGAAAGGGAACTCAAGCAGAAACAATTGTAAAAGAATTTTCAATACCGCATATTTCCACAGGAGATATATTCCGACAAAATATTAAAGAAGGAACTGTTCTCGGGAAAAAGGCCAAAGAATATATGGACCAGGGATTACTCGTTCCCGATGAATTGACGGTAGAACTTGTAAAGGACAGACTGCTTCATGATGATTGTAAAAACGGATTTCTTTTAGACGGATTTCCAAGAACAATTTTTCAGGCAGATGCCCTTGAAGATGCCCTAAAGAGCATGAATCAAAAGCTAGATTATGTTGTTAATATAAAAGTGAGAAAAGAGCTTCTTATCGAAAGAGCTGTTGGAAGAAGAGTTTGCAAGAGCTGCGGTTCTACATTCCACATAACTTTCAACAAGCCTAAAAAAGAAGGAATTTGTGACAATTGTGGCGGCGAGCTTCTTCAGAGAAAAGATGATGCTGAAGATACAGTTGCCAAGAGAATTAATGTTTACCAGGAGCAAACAGAGCCGCTCATCGATTATTACACCAAAAAAGGTATAATAATCAACATAGATGGAGAGAGACCCATAGCTGAGGTTGGCAAAGACATTGTTGCAAAAATGAGGAATAAGTAATATGATTATTCTCAAGACAAAAAGAGAAATACAAATAATGAGAGAAGCCGGGCGTTTAGTAGCTCAGTCTCACGAGCTTGTGAGAAAGAATATCAAACCCGGTGTTACTACTAAGGAACTTGACCAGTTGGTTGAAGAATTTTTAAAATCCAAAAATGCAATACCTACATTTAAAGGGTATGGAGGATTTCCATTTTCAATATGTGCTTCTGTAAATGAGGAGGTTGTTCACGGATTTCCAAGCGACAGAAAGCTTTTAGAAGGCGATATTGTCAGCATAGATATCGGTGCTACCTTTGAAGGATACGTGGGAGACGGCGCAAGAACATTTTACGTCGGAGAAGTAAATGACGAGAAAAGGCGATTGGTGGAAGCAACAAAACAAAGCTTCTACGAAGGAATAAAATTTGCTAAGACTTCATACAGGCTGTCTGACATATCACATGCAATACAGCAGTATGCAGAATCTCAGGGCTTCTCGGTCGTAAGAGACTATGTGGGGCACGGAGTCGGTAGGAATATGCATGAATCACCGCAAATACCGAACTTTGGTAAACCCGGCAAAGGACCGCGGCTGCAGGAAGGAATGGTCCTTGCAATTGAACCTATGATCAATGCAGGAACATATAATGTTAAGGTACTTGACAATGACTGGACAGTGGTGACTGTGGATGGAAAACCATCGGCTCACTACGAGAACACGATTGCGATTACTGATGGAGAACCAGAATTTTTAACCGTATTATAGGGGTGATTTATTGGAATTAACAACAGATTTGAAAATTGGTCAAATAGTTAAATCAAAAGCAGGAAGAGATAAGGACAGAGTTTTTATTGTAAACTGCATTTTAGATGAGCAGCATGTCTTAGTATGTGACGGAGATCTTAGAAAACTAAGCTCCCCCAAAAAAAAGAAAGTGAAGCATTTAGTGATTTATAATACAGTATTGACAGAATTTGCAGAAAAGTTACAAAGTAATGAAAATCTAGATGATGCATTTGTAAGAAGGCTCCTTAAGCCATACACACAAAATGTATCTGACGAAATGGAGGTTGAGTGATCAATGTCCAAGAAAGATGTAATAGAAGTCGAAGGGAAAGTCCTGGAAGCACTTCCTAATGCAATGTTCAAAGTTGAGCTTCAAAACGGGCACCAGATTTTAGCGCATATTTCTGGAAAACTGAGAATGAACTATATCAGAATTCTTCCAGGAGATACTGTTGCAGTTGAATTGTCACCGTATGATTTGACAAGAGGAAGAATAACCTGGAGGAAAAAGTAAGGAGGTATTACAATGAAAGTAAGACCATCAGTAAAACCGATGTGCGAGAAATGCAAAATTATCAGAAGAAAAGGTAAAGTAATGGTAATTTGCGAAAATCCAAAGCACAAACAAAAACAAGGCTAGGATAAAATATAAATATTAAGTAGCTACCAAGGTAGGAGGTGTAAGCTTAATGGCCAGAATCGCTGGTGTTGACTTGCCAAGAGAAAAAAGAGTCGAAATTGGTTTGACTTATATATTTGGAATAGGCAGAGCAACTTCTAATAAAATTTTAAAAACAACAGGCATAAATCCTGACACAAGGATTAAGGACCTGACGGAAGATGAAGTACAGCAGTTAAGAACTGAAATAGATAAGCATCCTGTAGAAGGTGACTTAAGAAGAGAAATAGCGTTGAACATAAAAAGATTAAAAGAAATCAACTGCTATAGAGGAATAAGACACAAAAAAGGATTGCCTGTAAGAGGACAAAATACTAAGAATAACTCTAGAACTAGAAAAGGTCCTAAGAGAGTTTCAGGAAAAAAATCTAAAAAGTAAAAGGAGGGACTTAAGTGGCAGCTAAGAAACAACAAAAAACAACAAGAGTAAGAAAAAGAGAACGTAAAAATATTGAAAAAGGCCAGGCACATATTAAGTCAACTTTTAACAATACACTTGTAACTCTTACTGATTTGCAGGGAAATGCAATTTCCTGGGCAAGCTCAGGCCAGTTAGGATTTAAGGGTTCAAGAAAATCTACTCCTTATGCAGCAAGCATGGTTGCAGAAGAAGCTGCAAAGAGAGCTATGGAACATGGCTTGAAAACAGTAGAAGTATACGTTAAGGGACCGGGCTCAGGCAGAGAAGCTGCAATCAGATCATTGCAGGCAGCGGGACTTGAAGTTAATTTAATAAAAGATGTTACTCCGATACCACACAATGGTTGCAGACCGCCAAAACGTAGAAGAGTATAATGGAAACGAGGTGAAAAGATGGCAAGATATACTGGACCTGTATGCAGATTATGCAGAAGAGAAGGACTAAAGTTATATTTAAAAGGCGATAGATGTTATACAGACAAGTGTTCAATAGGAAGAAGAAATTATGCTCCGGGACAACACGGTCAGAACAATAAGAAACTGACAAACTACGGTATTCAGTTAAGAGAGAAACAAAAGGTAAGAAAGTATTACGGAGTTTTAGAAGGTCAATTTGCAGAATACTATACATTAGCTGATAAAATGGCCGGCAAGACTGGTGATAACCTGTTAAAACTGTTAGAGCTAAGATTTGACAATGTAATTTACAGATTAGGTTTTGCAAGTTCAAGACCTGAAGCTAGACAATTGGTAGTTCACGGCCACTTTACAGTAAACGGTAAGAAGGCAGATATTCCATCAATGATTCTTCAACCAGGTGATGAAATAAAGGTTAAAGAAAAGAGCCAAAGCTCAGCCAAATTTAAGGCATTAGTTGAAAATCACAAGAAAACTGCACCACAATGGTTGCAGGTGGATCCTGATAATTTTGCAGGAAGGATAATTGCTGATCCTGCTAAAGAAGATATAGAAATACCAATAGAAGAGCATCTGATTGTCGAGTATTACTCTAAGTAATAAGAATTAAGAATTATTATTACCCTCGGCAAACATCACATCTAAGGAGGGTTGGGATGATAGAAATAGAGAAACCTAATATTACATTAATTGAAAAAAATGATGATAACACATATGGGAAAATAGTAGTTGAACCACTTGAAAGAGGTTATGGAACAACACTTGGAAATTCACTCAGAAGAATACTTCTTTCATCGTTACCAGGAGCAGCTGTGACATCAATCAATATACAAGGTGTATTGCACGAATTTTCTACAATACCCGGAGTAAGAGAAGATGTTACAGAAATAATTCTTAATATAAAGAATCTGGCTGCCAAAATGAATGTGCCGGGACCTGCGCAGCTTCTTATAGATGCAAAGGGCCCTAAAGAGGTTACGGCAGCAGATATTATAACAGGCACAGATGTGGATATAATCAATGAAGACCTGCATATAGCAACTCTTGAAGAAGGTTCCGAGCTCATTATTGAAATGGAAATGGAACAAGGAAGAGGTTATGTTGTTGCAGAGAGAAACAAAAAGGAAAGTCAGCCCATAGGCGTCATTCCTATAGATTC
The DNA here is from genome assembly GCA_032059885.1 of Sedimentibacter sp. Taxonomy (GTDB): domain Bacteria; phylum Bacillota; class Clostridia; order Tissierellales; family Sedimentibacteraceae; genus Sedimentibacter. Next base: position 51,124 of record DAMBZP010000019.1, on the reverse strand, counting down.
TATCTACACACCTGTTAAAAAGGTAAACTTCACAGTCGAAGATACCAGAGTCGGAAATCGAACAGATTTTGACAAATTGACAATTGAGATATGGACTAATGGTACAATTGAACCTGAAGAGGCTGTTTCTTTAGGGGCGAAAATATTAAATGAGCATCTTAACTTGTTTATATCATTGACAGACCATGTAAATGACGTGGAAATCATGGTTGAGAAAGAAGAAGATGAAAAAGAAAAAGTTTTGGAAATGACAATAGAGGAGCTTGATTTATCGGTTAGGTCCTACAACTGTCTGAAGAGAGCAGGAATTAATACTGTTGAGGAGCTTACATACAAGTCAGAAGATGACATGATGAAAGTAAGAAACCTTGGGAAGAAATCTTTGGACGAAGTAGCGAAGAAGCTCGAAGAATTAGGGTTATCTCTTAGAAAAAATGATAATTAGTTGTAAAAAGGAGGACTAAGCATGGGTAGTCACAGAAAACTTGGTGTCACTACTAGCCACAGAGTAGCAATGCTCCGTAATATGACTGCTGACTTAATAAACAACGGCAGAATTGTTACAACAGTAACAAGAGCCAAAGAATTAAGAAGAGTCGCAGAAAGAACAATTACTCTTGGCAAAAGAGGAGACCTACATGCAAGACGTCAAGCAGCAGCTTATTTATATGATCCAAAAGCTGTAAGTAAGCTATTTGAAGAAGTTGCTCCTAAATACAAGGATAGAAACGGTGGATACACCAGAATTCTAAAATTGGGACCACGCAGAGGCGATGGAGCAGAAATGGCGATAATTGAACTTGTGTAATTAATCCTTTCATTTTAAAGGTTTAATTCCCGGGAAATGTTAAAAGATATTGACTGATATAGACGTATATCAGCATACGAGTTCGAAATTAAATAGTAGCTGATAGGGAGTATTCCCTTTCAGTTTGAAAAAAGCAATTTAAAGCAATTTAAGTTGCTTTTTTTTGTTCTGTGTTCAGAGGACAAATAAATTGGAGATAAGCTTGTCATTTACTGTAATTATTTATTGAAAAATTTTGCAAATTTGATATAATATATATAAAAGGAAGTGAAATTATGATATACAATATTGCAGTTTGCGACGACTATAAGGAGTATGGGGAAATAGTGACAGAACTAATAAGGTCGGTTGCTTCAAATAAAAATATAGAATGCAATATAAGTACATATAGTTCTGGGATAAGCCTTATTGAGGCTTTTAAGGAAAATGAATTTGATATAATATTTTTAGACATGGAAATGCCGGAGCTAAATGGTATTGAAACAGGGTTACGAATCAGAGAAATCAGTAAAAATCCTGTTATTTTTTATTTGACATCACACAAGGAATATGCGTATGAATCTTATGAGGTTAAGGCAAAAAATTACCTTTTAAAGCCGGTCAGCGCTGCTGTAATAGAAAAAAACCTGCTTGAATGCATTGAAGAAAGCAAAGAAAATATTGTATTTCTTGATGTAAAAGATATACAAGGAGCAAAGCACCGCATACCATTAGATGAAATAACTCATATATTACGTAAAAAGGAAGACCGAAAAATACATATATATCGCCTTGATAGAGAAGAAATAATAATTGTACAAACTCTTGAAAATATTGAAAAAGAATTAATGTATAACGATAATATAATGAGAGCCAGCAAATCATGCCTAATAAATATGAACAATGTCAGGGCAATAAGGAAGAATATAATTTATTTCAGTAATGAAACAAGTGAAGAGGCAAGCAGGCGTTGTCTCTCCGAATTGGTTAACAAATTTAAACTAAAAAACTGGCGGTGAAAATATGATTAAGTGGTATTTTATTGAGATAACAGTAAACTTAATGCAAATATATATGATATATAAAACATTTGAATTATATTATGAGCGTAGATTTAACTATAAATATTCAATTGAAATTTTTATAGTTTTTATGACTGCTTTATTGAGTATCTTAAATTATAATGCATCAATAGAATTGCATCCATATGTATATATTGCGTTCTTTTTTCTGATTTATATTACTACAATAATTGTTTTTGTAGGTAACATATTTTCAAAAGCGGGGACAATTTTCTTACTAATTGCTATTATAGGCACTTGTGAATTAATTTCATCTTTATTAATTTCAACAATAGCAGGCATAGGAATTAATTCAGTACTTAGACAAGAGTTTGGCAGATTCGAGGCTATGGTAATATCACAAACATTATTAGTATATATATATTGGATTTTGAAAAAAAAGGTTGATAAAGAGAAGATGAATTTACTTAATAATAAATATTATTTACTTATGGGTTCACTTTTATTTTTAACCGTGTCTATGATTGTTATAGTAATTTGGATGTATGGAAATATCAAAGCTTATAGTGAAGTAGTTAATAATAATTTGGTTTTACTCACCATGTGCGTTTCAGCATTGTCGATTGTATCAATTGCTTTAACTGATAATATTATAAGAGAAATGAATGAGAAGCATAAAAATGATCTTGAACTTCAGCATATGAAAATGGAGCATACCTATTTCTCTGATGTTAATTCTGTCTTAGAGGAAATAAGAATTTTACGTCATGATATGCGTGGAGAGCTTGCAATAATTTATGGATACAATGAAGCAAACCAAAAAGAAAATATAAGAAATCATATTGAAAAAAAGCTCCATGAAATGGATATACAGATCCTTCCCAAAATGGATAAGGATAACATAATTACTTCATTCTTAAATTTCAAGCTAGGGGAAGCAAGATCTAAAAATATAGATATTAGTTTTCAAAGCAGCTTGACAGAAGAAACGGAAATATATATAGACAAGGAAGATATATGCCGGGTATTGAACAACATTATCAACAATGCAATAGAAGCATGTATGGAATGTGAAGAAAAATACATTAATCTTGATATAGATATAGTGAGTAAGTGTATTGTCATAAGAGCTGAAAATCCATATGTAGGTAAGCTAAATAAAGAAGGAGATAAAATAATTACCATAAAAAAAGATAAGACAAGGCATGGCTACGGATTGAAAAGCATCAGAAACATTGCTGAAAAATACGGAGGATTTGTGAAATTAAATTATGATGACAAGGTATTCATTGTTGAAGTACAGATGTTAACAATAATGTAAAAATGCAGTAAGCAATTGAAGTATATATCTCATTCTTGTAAAATTGATTACAAGTTTATTTTAGGCTTTTAAACGCCGCTCAGGCAATGAAAACAACCGAATAGGCATTTTGCGCAAAAAATGTTGAATGTTATATTAAAATGTTATATTATGTTGTTAACAATTAAAGGGAGGGATGTAAAGTGAAAAAAACGTTGTCCTTTATGTCATGTATTGCTGCATTTTTGGTGGTGACTGCTCAGACAACTATGGGAGTGACATGTTTGCTGTTACTTAACCAACCAAGAGTTCCGCAAAGCCTGATGAAAGATGATAAATAAGATTTCGGTTTTCTTGTCTGACGGAATTGGGGCAAAACTCAATTCCTCTGATAATGAAAAAGAGGTATACATATACAGCATCGAGGTTTTATTGTCGTTACTGATTAACCTTTTAATCCTTTTTTCTGTTTCGTATATTTTGAACAAAAAACTTGAACTCTTAATTTTTATTATTTTCTTCTCAGGTCTTAGGACCTTTGCCGGAGGATATCATGCTAAAACACATGCGGAATGCATAGTTTTATCATTATCTATATTTGTCATATCAGCTATGAGCGGCACATATCTAAAGCAATTCGGAGAAATTATTTTAGTATCCGGAGTCATATTTTCTATATTTATGGTTTTTTGGCGCGCACCATCAGAAACAGAAAATAAACCTTTGAGCAGGAAAGAAAGAAAGAAATATAAGACAATAAGCAGAGTAATTGTTACAGTATTAAGCCTGGCCGCTGTCACCCTGTACTATGCACGGGTAAAGACTGACTATATTTATATTACAGCAGTTGTGGCAATGTCAATTGAATCGGTAAGTCTATTGAAAAAGTGAAGCATTGTGTATTGGGTTACAAGGCAGTTCAGTGATGGACTGCTTTTTTCTTTTACGTACAGATGTGGAATATATAGGGAATGCTCCTGCCATTCAAGCAGTAAAACATACCATATGAGCATATGGTAACAAAATATATTGAATATGGCACAATTTTATTGTATTCTGTTAATAGGTTTAGGGACAATTGATTAAAAATTGTTCATCTATCAGGGTTGTCAGGGGGACGGGGTTGTTGTCATCAGCTGATGACAACAATCCCGTCCCCCTGACAACCCTGAGACGTTGACCTGTGAGCGAAGGTGAAGCAATTATAAGGGTATAAAGGGGAGTGGCAGACAGTTGAAAAACTGTCTGTTATTTTTTTGAACCGTTTTATTTATAATCATTGAAGCAGTATGGACAAAAATACATCTTTCATTGTTTTAGTCAGTCGTTCATATTAAATTA
>DAMBZP010000019.1:45604-46664 GCA_032059885.1 Sedimentibacter sp. | reverse complement strand
TTACTGTTGTAAAGTCATTGAAATAATGTTATTATTTAATGCAGTGAAAAAATAAATATGCCGGGTGCTTATATGATAGAAGATATTATTAAAATAGAAAATGTAAAATTTAAATACGATAAAGAAAATTCGGCTTTTGCGGTTGATGGAGTAAGCTTAAATATCAAACAGGGAGAATTCACGGCCATTATAGGACATAATGGTTCAGGAAAATCAACTCTTGCAAAGCTTATAAACTCTATACTCCTTCCTACAGAAGGTAAAATATACGTCAAAGGCATGGACACAGCAGATGACTCCAGGCTTTGGGACATAAGGCAGACTGCCGGAATGGTTTTTCAGAATCCCGACAATCAGCTTGTAGCTACCATTGTTGAGGAGGATATTGCTTTCGGACCGGAAAATCAGGGAGTTGAGCCTTCGGAAATAAGAAGAAGAGTCGATGATGCGTTAAATGCCGTGGGAATGTATGAGTTTAGAAAGAGACCTCCCCACATGTTGTCAGGAGGGCAGAAGCAAAGAATTGCAATAGCGGGTATACTCGCTTTGAATTCTGATTGTATAATTTTGGATGAACCTACAGCTATGCTTGATCCTTCAGGCAGAAGAGAAGTAATGGAAACACTTCGCAAATTAAAGGAAAAGGGTAAGACAATTTTATTGATAACTCATTACATGGACGAAGCAGTACAGGCAGACAGAGTGGTAATAATGGACGGCGGTACCATCAAATTAGATGGGACGCCAAGAGAAGTTTTCAGAAATATAGATGAAATAAAAAAATTCGGGTTGGATGTTCCTCAGGTTACAGAGCTTGCTCAGGAGCTTTCAAAGGAGGGACTGGACATACCCCTTGATATAATTGATGTAAAGGAATTGGTGGATTTGTTATGTCAATAAAAGCAGAAAATATTAAGTATATATATAGTGAAGGTACGCCATTTCGAACTGTTGCTTTGGATGATATCAATCTGGAAATACGTGAAGGCGAGTTTCTGGGAATTATCGGTCACACAGGCTCGGGTAAATCAACTCTCATTCAACTTCTGAACGGTTTTGA
>DAMBZP010000019.1:43376-45594 GCA_032059885.1 Sedimentibacter sp. | reverse complement strand
CAGTGGAAGGAATGGTTGTGGGAGAGGACAAGAAGCTATTAAGCAAAATTCGTCAGACCGTAGGGCTTGTTTTTCAATATCCGGAATACCAGCTTTTTGAAGAAACTGTTGCTAAAGATGTTGCATTTGGACCGATGAATTTGCATTTGCCTCAGGATGAAATAGACAGAAGAGTGAAGGAGTCACTTGAGCTGGTTGGATTAAATTATAAAAAAATCAAGGATGCTTCTCCCTTTGATTTATCCGGAGGACAGAAAAGAAAGGTTGCAATAGCAGGAGTTTTAGCTATGAGACCGAATTACCTTGTCCTGGATGAACCTACTGCGGGTCTTGATCCTTCAGGAAGAAATGAAATTTTTACCCAGATAAGGCTTTTGCATAAGAAGTCAAATATGACTGTAGTCCTTGTATCTCACAGCATGGAGGATATAGCAAAATTAGTTGACAGGGTAATTGTATTATATAAGGGTAAAATACATATGGAAGGCAGTCCCAAGGAAATATATTCACAGGCGGAAGAATTGGAGAAAATAGGTCTTGGAGTTCCTCAGGTTGCCCAGATTGTCAATGAGCTTAGAAAGCGCGGATTTAATATAAAGACTGATATAATTACAGTGGAAGAGGCAAAGGAAGAAATATTGAGGGAAGTGAGGGGACGACATGTTTAAGAATCTGACCATCGGACAGCATTATCCTGTTGAATCACCGGTTCATAACCTTGATCCAAGAGTAAAAATTATAATGACATTTATATTTATCATTTCCTTATTTCTTATTGAAAGCTTTTCCACGTACTTGATTGTGATAATATTTTTGGCGATAGCAATAGGTCTTTCAAAGGTGCCAGTCAAATTTGTCATAAGAGGGCTGAGACCCATACTTATGATTATTGCCATCACATTTATTATCAATCTTTTGATGACTCCGGGAAAGATTATATTTGAGCTTGGATTTATTAAAATAACCGAGGAGGGCTTGAAGCAGGCAGGTTTCATGGCAATAAGGCTTACTCTTCTTATAATGGGAACGTCACTGCTGACACTTACAACATCACCTATTATTCTTACAGACGGAATAGAAAGCCTTCTAGGACCGTTTAAAAGATTCGGGCTGCCAGCTCATGAGCTTGCTATGATGATGACCATAGCTCTCAGATTTATTCCTACGTTAATGGAAGAGACAGAAAAAATAATGAAGGCTCAAAAATCAAGAGGAGCTGATTTTGAAAGTGGAAATATAATGAGTAGGGCTAAAAATCTCGTACCTCTGCTGGTTCCATTGTTTATAAGCGCGTTCAGGCGTGCCGATGAGCTTGCAATGGCTATGGAAGCAAGATGCTACAGAGGTGGAGAAAACCGCACGAGGATGCGCCAGCTTAAAATATCAAAGGGTGATTACGTTGCATCAGGAATATTTATGATTTATTTCGCGGCGATAATAATAATTAAAGTATGGTAAGGAATATTAAAATCAAGATTGCCTATGACGGCACAAATTATCATGGGTGGCAGACACAGTTAAACAACCCTACAGTTCAGGAAACCATAGAGCAGGCTATTTGTATTGTGATGAAGCAGAAGGTCAATTTAACAGGTTCAGGAAGGACCGACAGCGGTGTTCATGCTCTCGGTCAGATTGCCAACTTCACCGCAGATACAAATATTCCAGAGGATAAAATAAAAATAGCTTTAAATGCAAATCTGCCAAATGACATAAGAATTACAGAGTCAGAGGATGTTTCTTTAGAGTTTAATTCAAGATTTGATGCTCATAACAAGACATATATGTATCAAATTTATAACGACAGGGTATGGAATCCTTTTTACAGCAGGTATTCATGCTTTGTGCCATCAAGTCTGGATTTTGAAAAAATGGAAAGAGCAGTAAGATATTTAATCGGTACCCATGATTTTATGGGCTTCATGTCTTCCGGCTCCAATGTTAAAACGACAGTGAGAACTGTGTATGATGCAAGGCTGGTTAAGGAAGCAAATCTCATAAGGCTGTGCATAACAGGAAATGGATTTTTGTACAATATGGTAAGAATAATAGCAGGAACCCTGATTGACATAGGAAAGGGAATAAAGAATGCTGAGTGCATTGATGCCGCCATAAGGGACAAGGACAGGACAATACTTGGTCATACTGCTGATCCTCAAGGATTATTTCTTATGAACGTCAGCTACGAAAAATAACGCAGGTTGTCAAGGGGACGGGG
>DAMBZP010000019.1:36679-43366 GCA_032059885.1 Sedimentibacter sp. | reverse complement strand
CCCGTCCCCTTGACAACCACCTTGACAACCTTCCTCGTCACAAAAAAATAAAATAAAAGAAAATATCTTGACATATGTTATTTCTTAATATAGAATAGTTTAGGTATGATTAGATTGAAAGAAAAACCGTTCCAATGCCCCGGAGTTAGGTTTTTTCAATATATTATAATTTGAGTTTAAATTAATAGCAGAAATACAGGAGGAAACATCATGAAAAGCTTCTTGGCTAAACCTAATGAAGTTAGCAGGGCATGGTATGTTATCGATGCCGAAGGAAAGACTTTAGGTAGACTCGCGACAGAAGTTGCAAAACTTTTGAGAGGTAAACATAAAGCAATATACACACCGCATGTTGATACAGGTGATTTTGTCATAGTAGTAAATGCTGATAAAATAGTATTGACAGGTAAAAAATTAGACCAGAAATTCTACAGACACCACTCTCTTTATCCAGGCGGATTAAAGGAAACTCCTTACAGAAACCTATTACAGGATAAACCGACACAACCAGTTTATCTTGCAGTAAAGGGAATGCTTCCAAAGAACAGCCTTGGAAGAAAAATGTTAAAGAAACTTAAAGTATACGCAGGTCCGGAGCACAATCATCAGGCTCAGAAACCAGAAGTATACGAGTTTTAAGAGAGGAGGACGATTAGATGGATGCACAATACAGAGGAACAGGTAGAAGAAAAAAAGCTATAGCACGAGTAAGATTAGTTCCAGGAACTGGAAAAATCGTTATAAATAAAAGAAACTTAGAGGATTATATTAAATATGAAACTTTAAGAGTTTTAGTAAAAGAACCGTTGATGATAACTGATACATTAGGTCAATATGACGTATTGGTAAATGTTAAAGGCGGCGGATATACAGGCCAGGCAGGAGCAATCAGACATGGTATATCAAGAGCTCTTTTACAGGTTGATGCAGAATTAAGACCAATTCTTAAAAAAGCCGGATTCTTGACAAGAGATTCAAGAATGAAGGAAAGAAAGAAATATGGTTTGAAAAAAGCAAGAAGAGCTTCACAGTTCAGCAAGAGATAATAAATTGGGGACGATTTTTCTGTCACATTATTGTGCGGCAGGAGAAGCGTCCCCTAAAATAAAAGTGTTTTCTTGGCACCCACTTAAAAAATCAAGATTTTTTTAGTGACTCCGAGAAGAATATTCGAAAGGAGTTTTTTTAATGAAAAAAAACAGTATACAATTTATAACCCGTACTGCTTTAATAGCAGCGGCATATGCGGCTTTAACCTATGCATTTGCGTGGATGAGCTACGAGCAGCTACAGTTCAGAGTAGCTGAAATTCTGGTTTTATTTGCATTTATAGAACCGGGATATGGGCTTGGATTAATACTTGGATGTGTGCTTGCAAACATAGCAAGTCCTTTGGGAGTAATTGATGTTGTTGTAGGCTCCTTTGCAACTTTTGTTGCAATTATGTTTATAGTAACGGTGCGAAAGATTACGGGGTACAATAAAAAATCATTGATAGTTGCAAGTTTGGGACCTGTAGTTTCAAATGCGGTATTTGTGGGATTGGAACTGACATATCTGTTTCAGACCCCCTTTATTATCAATGCTGCCTATGTGGCAATAGGTGAATTGGCTGTGGTGACATTGATTGGTACTTCTGTTGTAAATTCAATCATGAAAAACAGCAGTTTAGTGGACAGATTGTCAATAAATTAAATAAAAAAAAGGCGGCTGTCCGTCTTTTTTTATGCAAAAATTTCATTGTTTTCAAATTCCAGAACCCGTGTTCCTTTTGGAAGCCAGAATTTGAGGGAACCCTTTTCAATTGATAACTTTACTTCATTATAAATATAGCTTTCACCGTCAATACATACATTTATAGGTTCATTGCTTCTGATAAGTGCATGCTTACACTTGCGGTAAGTTATATACTTGTTTATTTTGCGATTCTCCAGGTGTGTTCCTTCTTTGTAGCTTCCTATTACGTTTATAATTTTTAATCTTGATATGTTTTCTACAAAGCACAGGTCCATAATACCGTCATTTATAAGTGCCAAAGGAGCGCATTTGTAACCTCCTCCGTAGGATTGCCCGTTTGCAATGACACCGAGCAGATATAAACCGCTTAGCTTTATATTGTTGTCGATTGTAACATCCAGCATCTTACCCAGCTTATTTATCAGGCAATAAAACACCGACAAAAGATACCTGCTTGTACCTGATATAAAAGGTATTTTTTTAAATTTATGCATATTGAATGCTGCATCGGCATCAAGCCCGATATTGCATACGGAAGCAGCATATTTGTCATTAACCCTTATTATATCTAAATCAATGCTTTCTCCCTGTACCTGAGAGTCAATTTTATTAAAGTTATCTGAATTTATAAAATTTTTAATAAAATCATTCCCTGATCCGCAGGGTATTATACCTATGCTGATGTGACTGAATATACAGGCTGCGTTAATTACCTCATGAAGCGTTCCATCTCCTCCACAGGCATATATTACACTTGGAATCCGGTCCTGACATTTGTTATTTAAATAGTCCTGGATGTCACCTTTGAATTTGCTGAAATAAACTTCATATTCAATTTCTTTGCCCTTTAGATGAGCATGTATGGCGTTTAATACATTGTTTTGGAACTTTCCGTTTCCTGCGACAGGATTAATTATAAATATATGCCTCATGTAACCTCCCGGGTTGAATTAAAGTATCGCTGCGTATTTGTATATAATTTAATCCATGATTAAATTGTTTATCCATTTTTTACTTTTATACCTTTTCATAACGACAATGAATTTTATTATTTCTTCACTGAATACTGCTGCAATTACTAAGTGAATAGGCAAATGGAGCACCAATACGGAAAAAAATGAAAGAGGAACACCAATAAACCATATGCTGATTATGTCCACTATCATGCAGAACTTGGTGTCACCGCCTGCTCTGAGTATTCCGCATATAAACATGTAGGTAAACATCTTTGGTGTAAAATACATAGAATACACTATAAGTGTCTTACTTAAATATTCGCTTGTTGCAGGCTCTAAATTAAAGAATTGAATTATGACATTTCTGCTGGCCATAAGCATGGCTGCCAGTATGATGCTTAAAACTAATGTGATTTTAACAATCTTGTTGCTGCATTCCATTGCAGCATCCATATTATTTTTCCCGATTTCGTTTCCAATCATAATAGCACTGGCATTACCTATGCCGAAAAACAATGTCTGAAAGAAATCTGATATGTTAAAGGCAATCTGTACAACGGCAATTGCATATGAGCCCATGAAGCCGTAAGCTATAAAATAAACGGATGTTCCTACGGACCATGCGGTTTCTGACAGTATAACAGGTAATGATGTTTTAAGAATTCTCTTCAGCATGTTTAAATCCCATGATGTAAATTCCTTTATTGAACCTGCCAACGGATGAGTTCGGTCTTTGTAGATAAAGTATATAAGAGCAATAAACTCAACAACTCTGGCAGTGAGTGTGGCAATTGCAGCTCCCTCAACTCCAAGGGCTTCAAAACCAAGGTTTCCAGTGATTAAGATCCAGTTAAAAAATGTATTTATTAAAAGTGCTATGGCATTAATAATTGTAGGCATTTTAAGTCTGTGAATTGCTCTTGAGTTAAAGCTGAATGCAAATGATATTGATGTAAAAAAATATGAAAATGCTACTATTTTTAAATACTTGCTTCCCAGCTCGATTACATATGCGTCATCAATAAAGATCCTCATTATGGGAACTCTGAAAAAGTATACCGCGAATGAAAAGGTTAAAGATAAAAGGGTACCGATTATTAAATCTATTCCAAAAACTTTTTTTATGCTTACAGTGTCTTTTGCTCCCCAGTATTGGGCGATAAAGATTGATGCACCGCTGTAAATTCCAAAGCATATGGTTGTAAAAATAAAATAAATCCTGTTGGCAAGGCCTACTGCAGATATTGCGTTTTCGCCTAATTTGCTGACCATTACGGTATCTATCATGTTAAGTCCAATACTGATAAGATTTTGAATGACAACGGGTATGGCTATAACTATTAAAGTATTGATAAATATCTTGTTTCTTTTAATAATATTGTTCATGTCCACCTCAAAAAAAGAGCGTGATGATCACGCCCTATGATTATTTAACTTTGCACAATTTCGTTTATCAATTTTTTACTCCTTACGTTGTAAAAATTGATAAATTTGTTGCGAATGCCCTGCTGCCAGTTACTTTGTGCCGAAAAGTCTGTCACCGGCATCACCTAATCCAGGTACTATGTATCCTATATCATTGAATTTTTCATCAATTGCTGCTGTATATATTTCAACATCAGGATGAGCATCAGTGACCTTCTTAAGTCCTTCTGGAGCGCATACCAAGTGAATTGACTTGATTTTTTTTGCACCGTGTTGTTTTAATAGGGCTATTGCTCCGTTCATTGAACCGCCTGTGGAAAGCATCGGCTCTGTAATTATCACTATTCTGTTTCCGATATCTGAAGGAAGCTTGCAGTAATATTCGACAGGTTGTAATGTTTCTTCATTTCTGTATAATCCAATGTGACCGATTTTAGCGTTTGGAATTAAGTCAAGCATGCCGTCAACCATTCCAAGCCCTGCTCTTAATACAGGAACAATTGCAATGTCCTCGCCGGCAAGAGCCTTACCTGTAGTTCTGGCAATAGGTGTTTCAATTTCTATGTCCTTCAGTGGAAGGTTTCTGGTTACTTCATATGCCATGAGCATGGCAATTTCTCTTACCAGCTCTCTGAAATCCTTAGATGAAGTGTTTTTATCTCTCAGCATTGTCAGTTTATGCTGAATCAGCGGATGAGAGACTACTGTTACGTTACTCATATATTTGCTCCTTTGTGAGATTTATAAATTAAGAATTGTATTAAATTTAATCATATAATATAATTATCACGTACATGAAGCTCTTTGTCAATTAATTTTTTTAAAGGAGATTTAAATAAAATGATAAAAGGTAATGGAATTGATATGACAGAAGTGGAAAGAATAAGAAAGAATTTAAGCAGCGAGAAATTTTTAAATAAAATATATTCGAAAAATGAAACAGAGTATTTAAAATCCAGAAAGCTTAATGCGCAGACAGCAGCGGGGATGTTTGCGGCAAAGGAAGCAGTTTCGAAATGTCTGGGAACAGGGTTTTCAAATTTTGGCCCCTGCCATATTGAAATATTGAAGGATGAAATGGGCAAGCCCTGTGTAAATCTGACCGGTAATGCATTGAAAAGAGCGCAGGAACTAAATATCAGCAACATTCAAATTTCTATTTCGCATACATCCGAATATGCTATAGCCTTTTGTACAGCGGAATGATATATATACAGCGCTATTTTAGGCATATATTTTTATATTCCATCATATATCTATTATATAAAGATGGAAGCAGGACAATAAAAAATGAAGTTGAGAACATTATGTTTGATTTTGGTGGTATTAACATTGACAGTGTGCGGATGTTCAAAAAAAGTTGAACCTTTTGTTATTCCTGTTAATTATACAGGGGCTGCCTCAATGAAGGTTTACACTGAAAATAGCGAAAATGTTTATAAAATCAACATTATATGCAGAGATGGCAATTACAGCTTCAGAGCAGACACTGAAGCTCAGTCATGGAATTTTGCCTATTTGTCCGGCAACAGATGTGTTCTGAACAATGACAAATTTCCGGAGAACAGCGTAGTGATAGAAAGTTTTAAGCTTACTGATTCTCTTATTTACGACTTTGATTTAGCTAAGTTTGACAGCAGTGCGGAAACAATGCCTGAAGAATTAGTTTATTTTGATGGAACCTATAAGCATGTTTTAAACTTTAGTAAAGAAAGCCTGCTTCCATCTACAATTTTTATTTATAAAAACGATGATTTGGTTAAAACTATACAATATGAAAAAATAAACATTGAAGAATAATATTTTTCACAATAAATGCAGAAGTTACCATACAACTTGTATAATTATTGTGGTAAAATTACATAAGATATGTTTAGATGAACTTAGTTTGAATAATCGAGGTGTGTGATTTGGCTGATAACAAGAAGATTTTAATTTCAATTCCGGAAAATTTGTTAAGAGAATTGGATAATGCGGTAAAAGAAGAAGGAATCAACAGAAGTGACTTTATACGTAAATCTATAAGGTTTTATTTAATTGAGAAGAGAAAACTTGAAATTAGAAACAAGATGAAGGCCGGATATTTAGAAATGAGCAATATCAATAAAAGCATTACGGAAGAATACTCAGAAGGGGACTATGAAGATTTTTTAAGCTACGAAACAAAATTATTGGGAAGTGAATAGTTTGATTGTAAAAAGGGGAGATGTGTACTATGCCGACTTAAGTCCCGTTATAGGCTCTGAACAGGGGGGCGTAAGACCGGTTCTTATAGTACAAAATGACATCGGAAACAGATATAGTCCTACGGTTATAGTATCTGCAATTACATCTCAGATTAATAAGGCAAAGCTGCCTACACATATTGAAATTAGTTCTGAGGACTTCAGCCTTCCAAAGGATTCGGTTGTTTTGCTTGAACAAATTCGAACTATTGATAAAAAGCGTTTAAAGGAAAAAATAGGACGCTTTGATAAAAATCTTATGGGCGAGGTTGATGATTGCTTGAAAATAAGTTTAGGGCTGATAGATTTTTAATTTAATACATATATAATGTCCGGATTGGATG
>DAMBZP010000019.1:35238-36669 GCA_032059885.1 Sedimentibacter sp. | reverse complement strand
GGCTCTCGTGCCATCCAATCCGGACATTATTAATTGTTTAAATTTTTGTTTATAAGAGTTCTTATATCTCCTATCATGTATAAAGAACCAACAAATGCAATGTATTCATTACTATCAACATTATTAATAATTGGAATAATTTCATTATAGTCATTAAGAGGGGTTACTTTTAAATCATAATGCTTTATGATCAAATCTGCCAAATCAGCAGCTTTCATTGCCCTTGGATTGTTTGGAGTCAGCGTGTATACCTCTTTGCATAAAGGTATTATATATGAAAGCACATCTTCCGGATTTTTATCCTTGAGCATTCCAAAGAACAGTATTATTTTATTGTCCCTGAAGTTTTCTTTTACAGCCTTTGCGAAATATTCAATTCCGTTTATATTGTGTCCGCCGTCAAGCACTATTACAGGGTTTTCCCTGATTATTTCAAATCTGCCTGCAAATCTGCATGTGAGAAAGCCTTCACATATGCTCTCTTCTGTTATATTGTAGCCGGCATTTTTTATAATCTCAAGAGCTTTTAAGGCTGCAAGAGCGTTATAAAGCTGATGTTCTCCCAGAAAATTTATTTTCACATCAGGAAGATTGAATACATCCTTATTTAAATATTTGAACCATTGTCCTGTCAGGTCTCCCCTTAGCTTTACAATATCTTCCTTATGAGTTTCGTAAACAGAGGCGTTTTTATTTTTTGCTGTTTCTTTTATTGTATTTACTATGTTTTCTTCCTGAGGATATATGACTACGCATGAATTTTCTTTTATAATTCCGGCTTTTTCAAAAGCGATCTTTTCCAGGGTGTCCCCGAGATATTCCATGTGATCGTAGCTAATGGATGTAATTACTGAAACCAAGGTGTCTCTTGCGACGTTTGTTGCATCGAATCTTCCGCCAAGACCTACCTCAAGAACCAAAAAATCTATTTTTTGCTCCTGAAAATATTTAAATCCTATGGCGGTGACAACCTCAAACTCAGTGGGATGGTTGTAGCCTTCCTCAAGCATGATGCCTATTTTTTCCTTAACCAATCCGGTTATTCGAGCCAATGACTCTTTATCAATATGCTGTTTATTTATTTGAATTCTTTCGGTAAATTCTTCTAAAAACGGGCTTATGAACAAACCTGTCTTGTAGCCGGATGCCATGAGAACATCATGAATCATATTGCAGGTTGAACCTTTTCCGTTAGTTCCGGCCACATGTATTATTTTATAGGAGTCCTGAGGGTTGCCCAAAAGCTCGGTTAATTTTGTGATATTTTGAAGTCCCAGCTTGGAACCGAATTTATATGTTGAATGGATAAATTGCATTGCTTCTTCGTAGTTCATTTCATCCTCCGTATTTTTATTTCTATAATAACATAATATAACAACTGGCAATATTTTTCAAGAGGTGTGTCAAGGTTGTCAAGGGGGTTGTCAAGGG
>DAMBZP010000019.1:29057-35210 GCA_032059885.1 Sedimentibacter sp. | reverse complement strand
CCCCGTCCCCTTGACAACCTGTTCCTTTTGGGCATAGGAAATTTTGAAGTTGTCATTTGAATTTTAGTGTGTTAAAATGTTCTAGAATTTATTGGATGTTCGAAGGGATGGATAAATGAAAAATTATTATAAGATAAATGAAATTTCAACCTTGTACGATATCGGAAAGGATTCCTTAAGATATTACGAAGAGATTGGAATGTTAAAGCCTGAAAGAGATACCAACGGATACAGGCTGTACAGCATACAGGATATCTGGAAGCTGAACATTATCAAGGATTTGAGAAACTTAAACATGCCAATGGAAGTGATTAAGGATTATCTCGAAAATAAAACATTGGAAAATACATTAGATATTTTAAATGAGGAAATAACTATTATAAATAAAAAGATAGAGCAGCTGAAGACACAGAAAAACACCATTATGTCCCGTATGAAATCACTTAAAGAAGATGCTGCCGAAAATAAAACAGAGGTAATAGAAGCAGTTGATATAAATGAAAGAAAGGTAATTGTTTTAAATGATTCCTTCAGCAGAGACGAGGAAGCAGATTTTTTAATTAAAAAGCTTCATAAAAAACATGAGGATAAATTGTATCTGCTGGGCAACAACTATGTAGGGGTGACAATGGACCTTAATAAGGTTAAGGAAAATATATACAATTCATACACATCAGTGTTTTTTATTCTTGACAGTGAGGACAGAAGCTATGATAAAATAATTCCCAAAGGAAGGTATTTGACGCTGTCATACAGAGGCTCCTATGAAAAGACTAAGAAGTTTATTCCTTTGATGTTGGAATTTGCGGAAGATAATAATTACAAGGTAGTATCTGACCCTGTTGAACTATATAAAATAGACATTCATGAAACAAGCGTTATAGATGAATATTTAACGGAACTGCAGCTGCAGGTTGAGGAAAAGTAGAAAGGATAACCATGATAGATATAAAGAAACTGGACAGAGATTTATTAAGTGTTGAAAAACCCGCCAGATATGTGGGAAGCGAGCTTAATTCTGTCGTAAAGAACAAGGAAGACGTAAATATAAGATTTGCTTTTGCATTTCCGGATGTTTACGAGGTGGGCATGTCTCACACGGGTCTTCATATTTTGTACCACATGTTGAACAGCGAGACAAATATATGGTGCGAAAGAGTATTTGCTCCCTGGACTGACATGGAGGAGGTTATGCGCAAGAATAACATACCCTTGTACGGCCTGGAAAGCAAAGATGAATTAAGAGAATTTGATTTTATAGGCTTCACCCTTCAGTATGAAATGAGCTATTCGAATGTTCTCAATATGCTTGATTTGGGCAATATCCCCATCAGGTCAAAGGAAAGGACAAACGACATGCCTGTTGTCATTGCAGGCGGGCCGTGCGCTTATAATCCCGAACCCTTGTATGAAATTATAGATTTGTTTACTGTTGGAGAATCAGAAGAGCTTCTGCCGGAATTGATGAAGCTTTATGAGGAAGAAAAAAACAACGGATTTGACAGAATGACATTTTTAGAAAAGGCAGCACGCCTTGAAGGTATTTATGTTCCTCAGTTTTATGAAGAAGTATACAATGATGACGGAACTATAAAAGAAAGAAAAGTGTTAAACAAAAACGCAAAAGAAGTTATAACAAAAAGAATCATAAAGGATTTAGACAAAAGCTACTATCCTGACAAAAGCATTTTGCCTTACATTGATGTTGTACACGACAGAGTTGTTTTAGAAATTTTCAGAGGGTGCACAAGAGGCTGCCGTTTCTGTCAGGCAGGCATGGTATACAGGCCTGTCAGGGAGAAAAAACCGGACACTCTTGTAAGCCAGGCTGAAAGCATGCTTAATTCGACCGGACATGATGAAATTTCACTTACCTCATTAAGTTCCGGTGATTATTCATGTCTTCCTGATTTAACATTAAAGCTCCTGGATAAATATGAAAATCAAAATATCAGCATATCTCTTCCGTCCCTGAGGCTTGATTCAATGACATTTGATATAATTGAAAGGCTTCAGGAAGTGAGAAAATCAGGTCTTACATTTGCTCCTGAGGCGGGAACTCAAAGAATGCGCGACGTTATTAATAAAAATCTAACTGAAGAACAGATTTTGGGTCCTGTGGAAACAGCATTCAATCTGGGCTGGTCAACAGTTAAATTATACTTTATGATTGGTCTTCCTGGAGAAACTATGGAAGATGTAATGGGAATCAAGGAGCTGGCATACAAGGTAAAGGATAAGTTTTTCAACAGACCTAAGGAAGAAATCAAAGGGAACCTGAAAATAAATGCCAGTGCTTCCTGCTTTGTTCCAAAGCCCTTTACTCCGTTCCAGTGGGTGGCACAGGACACTATGGACGAATTTTATGATAAGGCAAAGGCCCTTCAAAGAGAAATAAAGGATAAAAAGGTGTCTTTCAGCTACCATGAACCAAAATTGAGCTATCTGGAAGCAGTGTTTGCCAGAGGAGACAGAAGGCTTTCCAAGGCTCTTATACGCGCATGGGAAAAAGGCTGCCGCTTTGACGGCTGGTATGATGTATTTGATTTCAATAAATGGATGGAAGCATTTGAAGAAACAAATACAGACCAGGATTTCTTTGCAAGAAGAAAAAGAGAAATCACAGAAATACTTCCCTGGGATTTCATAGACGTGGGAGTAAGCAAAAAATATTTGATAAGTGAATATGAAAAGGCTATGGAAGCCATGACTACACCTGACTGCAGGCTTAATTGCACCAACTGCGGCGTCAACCAAAGGTTAATAGGAGGTGCCTGCCCTCATGTGCAGAATAATAAGTAAGTACAGCAAATCAGGAAATTTGAAATATATATCGCATCTGGATGTTTTGAGATTCATTCAAAGAGCAGTAAAGAGAGCAGGAATCAATGCCAAATATTCCGAAGGTTTTAATCCTCACATGAAGACGTCCTTTGGATTTCCTCTTTCACTGGGAACCGAGAGCATTGGAGAATATTTTGAAATTGAATTGAATGAAAACATCTCCCCCTCAGAATTCACGGAAAGAATGAATACAGTGATGCCAAAGGAAATGCAGATTATAAAATCTGATTGCACGAATGAATCGCAGTCTTTGATGGCAAGATGTGCATATGCTCAATATATAATAGTAATTGAATCAGAAAACCTGGATATGGACAAATTGAATGCTTTGCTGAAAGAAATGCTTGAAGTTGGAGTAGTCTTCAACAGACAGAAAAAAAATAAGAAAAATAAAATAGTTACGAAAGAAATAAATACAAAAGATTATATCAGTTTTTTAAAGGCAGATAAAAACAGTGAGATTAAAGCAACCATACAGGCAGTGTTTTTGACAACCGAGGATGGAAGCATGAAGGTTGATGAATTTTTAAAGCTTATATCTGAAAAAGCATTCAATATAGACTACCGCACAATTATGAAAATAGATTCACTTGATAAAAATATGAAAGCAATATTGTAATAACAATAGCTAAACAATAGTTCGGCTATTGTTCATCAGTCATTTTCGTTCCCAGGGGGTTATTATGAAGCAGATTTTAATTAACAATTCCATTTTCTTTGATCAGGTCGTCATGCTGGATGATGGCAGGCTGGTTGATTACATGCATGAGGAAAAAGACAATGAAAGTGTCATAGGTAACATCTATAAAGGGAAGGTGATGAATATCCTTCCCGGAATAGAAGCAGCTTTCGTTGACATAGGCCTTGAAAAGAATGCATATTTGTTTCTTGATGATCTGCTTTCAGATAAATTCCTCAAAGAAAAAAATATAAAAAAAAGAGATGTTACAAATATAAGCAAGGTACTGAAAAGGGGAGATGAGCTTCTTGTCCAGATAGTCAGGGAACCTATGGGAGAGAAGAATATAGCCGTGACAACTGATATTTCTTTTTCAGGCAAATATATTGCCTTCATCCCCAAAAGTATTGAAGTTAATATTTCAAAAAAGATTAAAAATTCTGATGAAAGAAAAAGACTGGAACAAATCGGAAAAGAAATTATGAAAAATGGAAACGGCATGATTTTTCGTACATTTTCCAAAAACTGCTCAAAGGAAGAAATTGAAAAGGAATACAACATGCTTTCATCAGTGTTTATGCACATAGAGCAGGAATATAACTATTCATATGCTCCTAAGCTGTTATACAAAAATAATTCACTGATTGAAAAACTATTTTTGGACTATATTGATTCCACAGTATCTGAAATTTATGTTGAAGACAGAAATACAAAGGAAAAGATAACAAATCTCATTAAGGGATATAAATCAAATGAACTTAAAAATATAAACATAATAGAATCAAACAATGCATTTGAAATATTTAATGTTGAAGGACAGCTTGAAATGCTGTTTGAAAGAAAGATAGAGCTTGATAACGGAGGCTCCATATTTATTGATGTCACCGAAGCTTTGACTGTAATAGACGTTAACAGCGGGAAGTATGTAGGAAGCGACAGTCTTGAGGATACTGCACTCTCAATAAATCTGTATGCTCTTGAGGAAATAGGAAGACAGATTAAGCTTCGAAACATAAGCGGCATAATTATAATTGATTTTATAGATGTTAAAAATAAAGAAAGTATCAATTTAATAATTAATAAGGCAAAAGCTGTTTTCAAGGAAGATAAGGCAAAGACCAATGTACTGGGAATGACCAAGCTGAATTTAATGGAAATAACCAGAAAGAAAGACAAGGAGAATTTTTTCAACCTTATAACAGAGGAATGCGCGCACTGCAAAGGAAGCGGAAGAACAAGCTCAAAAATTTATATATTTCTTAAGGTTGAAGGTATTGTTAAAAAAATAAAGAAAAATACATCATGTGAGGCCGTTGTCCTTAAAACAGGATATATTCTGTACAATAAAATACTTCACAGTTGTATGGACATAGTAGAGGAAATAGAACAAAAGTACCACATAAAAATATACTTTATGAAAGACAAAAATATTCTTACAGATGAAATTGCTATTGATAAAATGGGTAAATTAGATTATATTAATAGCATATTTAAGCAAAAATAAGTTGACAAACATAGTTATGTTTGATAGAATTTATATCTGCAAGAGCCGCACGGATCAGGTTAAAACTAAAAGTACCTGCAATGGCGAGACTGGGAAGAGGAGGTAAATTTATGTACGCAGTTATTGAAACAGGTGGAAAACAATATAGAGTTCAGGAAGGCGATGTTATCAGAGTTGAAAAATTGAACATTGCTGACGGAGAAACAGTAAAATTTGATAAAGTTTTAGTTGTTGCCGAAGATGGAAAATTAAATGTTGGTAAACCATACGTTGATGGAGCGGTAGTTGAAGGATTGGTTGAAAAACAGGATAAGGCTAAGAAAATAATCATTTTCAAATATAAAGCTAAAAAAGACTACAGAAAGAAACAAGGTCACCGTCAACCATATACACAAGTAAAAATTGAGAAAATTGTTGGTTAATATATGATTACGGTCAGTATATATAGAACCAGGACAATTATCAACGGTTTTATAGTTGAAGGACATTCAGGTTATGCTGAAGAAGGAATGGACATAGTGTGTGCATCGGTTTCCATATTGTCTTACACAGCCTTAAATTCTATTAACTTAGTTGCAGGAATTGAACCGGAAAATATAAGTTATGGCGTTGATGAAGAGACAGGATTTATGAGTTTAAGGACTCTGGTAAACAATGATAAGACTGATGTTATATACAGAAGCTTCATGGTAGGAATTGAATTATTACTGGAAGATTACGGTGATTATATTACACTTAAATTTGAGGAGGTGTAAACATGTTATTGAAATTAAACTTACAGTTATTCGCACATAAAAAAGGTGTAGGTAGCTCAAAAAACGGTCGTGACAGCAATTCTAAACGACTTGGGGTAAAAAGGACTGACGGTCAGTTTGTACTGGCAGGAAATATTCTTGTAAGACAGAGAGGAACTAAACTTCATCCCGGCTTGAATGTAGGTATCGGAAGCGATGATACATTGTTTGCAATGGTAAATGGCAAAGTTAAGTTTGAAAGAAAAGACAAAACAAGAAAACAAGTTAGCGTATATCCTTGTGAATTAGAAGCATAATAACCATAGCACCTACCTTAACGGTAGGTGTTGTTGTTTCAAGGTCTCAAAAAGGTCTGGAGACAAATCTTTGAA
>DAMBZP010000019.1:0-29047 GCA_032059885.1 Sedimentibacter sp. | reverse complement strand
AGTCAGGCGTGAAAAGTATATACCAATGGGAGGCCCGGCCGGCGGTGACGGCGGTGATGGAGGCAGCATAATATTGGTTGCTGATGAGGGCCTTCGTACATTGATGGATTTTAGATATAAAAGACACTATCAAGCCGAAAATGGTGAGGATGGAAGAGGAAAGAAGCAATATGGTTCTGACGGAAAGGATCTTATATTAAGAGTGCCCACGGGAACCCTTGTAAAAGATGAAGAAACAGGAATTGTGCTGGCTGATTTAAAAACAAACGGACAGACATATACAGTTGCAAGAGGTGGACATGGCGGTAAAGGAAATGCAAAATTTGCAACATCCATCAGGCGTACACCTCGTTTTGCGGAGCCCGGAACAAAGGGTGAATCCAGAGAAATCGTACTTGAACTCAAGTTATTGGCTGATGTGGGCCTGATCGGCTTTCCAAATGTGGGAAAATCGACTATATTGGCATCAATAACAAGCGCAAAGCCTAAAATTGCAAATTACCACTTTACGACACTAAAACCGAATCTGGGTGTTGTAAGCATCGGAGAGGGTCACAGCTATGTTATGGCAGATATACCGGGACTTATTGAAGGTGCGTCTGAGGGAGCAGGCTTGGGACTTGAGTTTTTAAGACATGTGGAAAGGACTAAGCTTCTTCTGCACGTAATTGATGCATCAGGTCAAGAAGACAGGGACCCTGTGGATGACTTTTACAAAATTAACGAAGAGTTGAAGCAATACAGTGAACTGTTGTCTGAAAAGGAGCAAATAATAGTCCTTAACAAATTGGACTTGCCTCAGGCACAGGAAAACCTGGAGAAAATAAAAAATGAATTTTCTGAAAATTATGAAATAATTGAAGTTTCAGCAGCAACAGGAGAAGGTCTTGATGCTTTAAAGAAAAGGGCATATGAAAGACTTCTGCAGATTGAGGAAGAAATTGAATTTGTTGATGAAGAAGAGGTTGAAAGCTTCCTTGACAAAAAAGAAAGAGATACGATTGTTGTCTCAAAAGAGAATAATTATTATCTCGCAGAAGGAGATTTTCTGGAAAGACTTGTGGGTTCAACAAACTTTGATGATTTTGAATCCTTCAGCAACTTCCAAAAAGTTCTCATTGATAAAGGCGTCATAGAAAAATTGAGAGAGCTTGGCGCAAAAGAAGGAGACCTTATAAACGTCTGCGGAATAGAATTTGATTTTGTGGACTAAATAGGAAAGAGGACACCTCTGAATATTATGGTCCAAGGGGTTAAACATTAGAGGGATATCCCCAATTTAAGGAGGACTAATGCTTACAGGAAAGCAAAGAAGCTATTTAAAATCTCTGGCTAACGGAATTGATTCAATAATGCAGATAGGCAAGGGCGGAATAACAGAAAACGTCATAAAGCAAATTGATGATGCACTGGAAGCAAGAGAACTGATTAAAATTAGCATATTGAACAACAGTATGCTGGAGTCGAAGGATACAGCTAATGAAATAGCTGCAGCCGTAAGAGCAGAATATGTACAAAGTATCGGAAATAAATTTATACTGTACAGAGAATCAGAAGAAAAACAGATAAATCTGCCAAAATAGTCAGGAACAAAATTAAGCCTTAATAATGAATTCCATTAATAAGGCTTTTGTTTTTATCCACCCAAAGTCACATCCTGCATGTCGTACCATTTCATAGCCTCATGAAAATGCTCAGGTTTAAAATCGGGCCACATATCATCAATTGTGTATATATCTGAATAAACTGATTGAACGGGAAGAAATCCGGATAATCTTTTTCGACCTCCCCATCTTAATATTAAGTCTATCCTGGAAATATCCCTTGAATGCAGACTGTCCATGATGTTTTTTCTGTTCGAACTTCCGGTAAGATTTGAAATATCCCAGTCCCAGCCGTAATTCACCAGAAAATTAACTTTAATACCGCCTGTTCCTATGTTCGTTCTCGAAGTATATTTTAACAGCTCCTTTGGAAACATTGCAGAATTAGTATTACCTATTACAAGAAGTGACACATTTTCATCAGCTATTAAATTTACTGCATCCACGCATGACTTTATAAATGCTTCAATTTGTATTTTCGGCCTTTTGCAGTTGTCGGTTGTGAATCCGTAGTATGTAATTTCATTGACTCCGTATTCCTGAGCGAGCTTTAAGGCTTGAAGCCCCGGATTAAGTCCGTGCTCATAACCCTGTTGTTTCTGAAGACCTTTATCCTCAGCCCATCTTCTGTTGCCATCCGGTATAAGGCCTATATGCATAGGTACTCTCATTAAATTCCCCTTTCTGTCCGAATAATGGTATTATTGACGGTTAATAGAAAATTATTCCTTACTTATTCAGTCACATTTTCAGATTGTTTTAATATAATAATACTCCCGCCCTCAATTAAGATTTAATAAAGATAGATAAGCTATAATTGATAGTGCATGATAATTGTCGTAATTTACTTAAACTTTACAAAATGCTGCTGCAGTTATGACAATCAGGATGCAGAATAAAAATATAGATAAGGAGGTGAAAATATGATAAAAGGTATATTATTTGATAAAGATGGAACATTGATAGACTTTTCCTTGTGGAGAGATGCCGGAATAAAAACTATCAAATCAATAATGAGCGAATACAATTTAAAAGACGAAAAACTTTTTGAGGAGCTTAAAAAATCAATCGGAATTACAGAAAATGGAGCAGAGCCTTTTGGTGCGCTGGCTTACAGATCTCATGAGGACCTGGCCGCAGAACTTCATTTTGTTCTGAATAAATACAGAAGTATTGATTTATGCGAATTTCAATCTCATGTTGTAGAATTGATAAGACAAGAAGTATTAAGAGATGATGTTGAATTTAAAGAAATGACGGATATAAGAGCATTGTACGAGCATTTAAGCTTAAAAGGAATCAAAATGGGTATGGCTACTGCAGACTCTCATAAGTCGGCAATGCATATGGTTAACAAGCTGAATCTCAATGACTGTTTTGATTTTATCGGTTCCAATGACGGCATTATGAAACAAAAACCGAATAAGGATATGTGCATGAGATTTTGCAGTATGTATGGATTAGCTCCAAACGAGGTTGCAATAGTAGGAGATTCCTACAATGATATGGTATTTGCAAAAAATTCGGGATCTGTAGGTGTGGGTGTTTTGTCAGGAGTAAGCTGCAAAATTAATTTAAAGGATGTTGCCAATATAATAGTTCCAACAATAGATTCCTTGTTTGATGATGAAGTTCTTATGTCATTGAGCAATGAGAGCTATGAAGCAAGAGAGCTTTGGACAGCTTAAGCCTATGAATTACAAATGTAATTCACAGGCTTATTTTTTTTCTCAAATTTAGTCATATTTTTTGGAATAAAGGTTATAATATGTATATATAACTTAAGGGGAGTGTATTATGAACGAATTTGAGAAAATAAAAAAGATGTATGATGATGGATTCCGATGTATAAGGTATGATGATACTAAAGACGGAGAGATGTGCATTTATTTTAAAAACTTTGAAAGTGAAGATTCCGAGGCCTTAAGAGTAAAGGGCTTTGAACAGAAAATGCAAATAAAGAATTTTATAAATCAAAATTCTTTGAAATAAAGGGAACCTAAAGTTCCTGTTTTTTTGCCTTTCAACTTGTAATGATTTGATTTCTAATATATAATAAGGTATAAAATAGCAGGAGGTTCTCATGAGTACAGCAGATAAAATCTTTATAAAAACATGCAAGGATATATTGGCAAATGGCGTATGGGACACAGATTATGACGTAAGGCCAAGGTGGGAGGACGGTACACCGGCTCATACTATAAAAAAATTTGGAATAGTTAACAGGTATAATTTACAGGAAAGCTTTCCTATTTTAACATTAAGAAAAACGAATTTCACTGCTGCCGTTGACGAGCTTCTGTGGATATGGCAGAGAAAATCAAACAATGTAAATGAATTAAACAGCCGTATATGGGATTCCTGGGCAGATGAAACAGGCTCCATAGGCAAGGCTTACGGATATCAGCTGGGAATAAAACATAAATACAAGGAAGGCGAATTTGACCAGGTAGACAGAGTTATTTTTGACTTGAAAAATAATCCTGCCAGCAGAAGAATCATGACTAATATTTATAATTTTCAGGATTTACATGAAATGAATCTTTATCCGTGTGCTTACAGCATGACATTCAACGTTTCAGGCAATGTGCTGAATGCGGTATTAAATCAGCGTTCACAGGATGTACTGGCAGCTAACAACTGGAATGTTGTTCAATATTCCATTTTGGTACATATGATGGCACAAGTAAGCGGTTTGAAAGCAGGAGAGCTGGTTCATGTTATTGCGGATGCACATATTTACGACAGACACATACCTATAATAGAAGAACTTATAGAGCAAAAAGAACATGAAGCCCCTGATTTAATAATTGATAAAGATATTGATGATTTTTATCAATTTACTGTGGACAGCTTTAAATTATCTGATTATGAATTTAATCCTTTTAAGGTTAAAGTCCCTATAGCGGTGTAAAGGAGTAGTATATGAAACTAATAGTTGCAGCAGCAAAGAATTGGGCAATAGGTTATCAAGGAGACTTATTGTTTAAATTACCTGATGACATGGTGTTCTTCAAAAATACAACCATGAATAAGGTGGTGGTGATGGGCAGAAAGACATTGTTGTCATTTCCGGCCGGGAGACCATTAAAAAACAGAACGAATATAGTGCTCACAACAGACAAAGATTTTAAAGAAGATGAATGCATAGTTGTGAATTCATTTGATGAATTATTTGAAACACTTAAGAATTATGAGGATGACGATATATTTGTAATAGGCGGCGGCAGAATCTACAACGAGTTATACCCATATTGCAGCGAAGCGCTTATAACTAAGGTTGATGCAATAGAAAATGCCGATACATTTCTGCACAACTTCGATTCCGATGAAAATTGGTATTTATCCTACGCATCAGAAATACATGAAAATAACGGATTGAAATTTACATTCAACACATATAAAAATAAAGAAGTAATAAAATGGTAGAACAGAGGTATGTACTTAATATTTATATGGGAAGGTAAATATGAAAAAAATAATTATTGTGTTTTTGACTCTAAGCATAATATTTATATTGGCAGCCTGCCGGAACAAACAAAATGATGTAATAAGCACAAGCAAGGTTATTAATTCGGACAATGAAAATGAACAAGAGGATGAGTCAGAAGAGGTTAGCACATCGGAAGAAAAAAATGAATCTGAAGGAGAAAATATATCAGAAAAAGAGATAAATTCTGTGAATGATATCATCAATCTGTCAAAAACAATGAATAAGGTAGTAGTGACAAACATTGTAACAGAATTGACAGTGGAGCAGCAAAAAGAATTATATGAGCTTCTGCACATTGAAAAATGGGTGAAATATGAACCGGAGGGAAGATGTGCTTCGTTAGATTTTATAATCCGAAATGATAACGAAGCTCAGATGATCTTCCTGGATGGAAATGCAGCTGCTATTACCGAAGATCCGGAAAAGTATGATAAAATATACTACACAGTTCCCGGAGAAACGGTTGAAAAACTGAAAATATTTGCTTCAAAAATCAGAGATGAAGGGATAAAAAATGGCAATAAGCATTTAGCTGAGCAGATAAAAGAATTTAACAGTCTGATAATCGGAAAACCGGAACAGCTTTATGATATAAAAGAAGAATATATTTATACTTTAAGTGAGGAAGATTTAAAGGAATTACATTCTATGATTAAAATTGAACAATGGAAAGTGTATGAAGGTTCTAAATCAATGTACAGCGATGAAGATATTCCATTGACCTTGCATAAGTATCTTTATGGTGAAGATATGTTATTGCAGATAAAACGGTATGATGATTTATATATTGTCAGAAGCTGCTCATATGCAGGTCCCACAGATCAGGATTATATACTGGAAATACCGGAAGAAGTGTATTTGAATTTTATTAACTTTAAAGAGAAATTAGAAAAAGATATATAAGAATAGCATTATATGCACTATTCTTATTTTAGAATTGATTTGCATGGATTACCGCGCTTCAATGGGCAATGGTATTAAAGAAATTAATATTATCGCTTTTTTACTGAATGAATAAAGACCATATACTGTAGGATATGGTCCTTAGTTTTTTGAGCAAAGTCTTTAGGATATTGGTACGAAGCAAAAAACATATTAGCTGTGCAACGGACTTGTACTGGTTGCCCAACCCTCGTCAACTTTGACGCCGGTCGGAGTTTCCTTGAAACGGACGAATTCCATAGATTCCTGTATTTCTCTTTTTCCGGTTGCCTTATCAACGGTCTCAACATCGTATCGAATAGCGCACCAGTTATCCTGAATGAGCATATTGTGAAATTTTCCGAGAAAGATGTCTTGTTTCGCAAACAACTCGCCCATCATATCCTGATACTGTTTCAGTGTAAGTCGATGCCCATAGACGTTGTACATAGATGCATCGTCATATAATGTGTCACACCATATGAGCCAGCTGTCATAGCCACCGTTCCAGTTCTTGAATCCTGTTTCCAGCCTGTCCTTGATTGCCGCTTCCAATTTTTGATTACTCATTTTCATTCTCCTTTTTATGTGTAAATTAATGTTATAAGTCAAAACAAGATTTATTTGAAAATCTTCTTTCAAATTTTATTTTCTTGTTTCATTTGATATCACTATTTTAAAGGAGGAGTGTTTACAAGTTGTTTGCAAAATGTTTTAGAAATATTAATATTCATTCCTAGTCAAATATCACCTAAATATAAATAGGTTTACAAAGAGCTTTACTGATGATTACGTATAGCTGCTTGGGACACGGCTATCAAAACAGATCAAATGTACACATTATGGAACATTTAATCACATAAATGCTTAGCTGTATCGCTGCTACTATATAAAACGTTTGTAATATATATTTTGATTATTTTAAAAGCTTTCATATAAAAACTTCTGACTATCGTTGTAAGGAAATTTTTTGGTATGTAAAGAAAAATTCTACTATAATTTTAATATTGTTTATTTTGAAACTCATTACGGAGTTCTGAAATATAAATATAAAATTGGTGAGAATTTTCCTATTCGTTATAAAAAAAGTGGTCTAATCATAAAATATTATGTGTCAGTACACATAGAACATGTTCTTATAGTATTTTTTTAAACCTTAGAGAATTTCGTAATAAGCAAGAAACGGATGTTTATTAAAACATCCGTTTCTTGCTTATTATTAAACCTTATTTCGCTTGGTCATTGTTGCTAATGGCGGCCTGCGCGGCTGCAAGTCTTGCTACCGGAACTCTGAACGGTGAGCATGATACATAATCCAGACCTGTTCTGTGGAAGAAATCTATGGAAGCAGGGTCGCCGCCATGTTCTCCGCAAACACCAAGGTGAAGATGTTCCTTTGCTCCTCTTCCCAGTTTAACTGCCATTTCAACCATTTTTCCTACGCCGACCTGGTCTATGCTCTGGAAAGGATCTTGTTCGAGTATACCTGCTTCCTTGTAATCATTAAGGAATTTGCCTGCATCATCTCTTGAATAACCGAAGGTCATTTGTGTCAGGTCATTTGTTCCAAATGAGAAGAAATCAGCATATCCGGCTATTTCATCAGCAGTTACGCATGCTCTTGGTATTTCAATCATTGTTC
Source organism: Sedimentibacter sp. (assembly GCA_032059885.1). GTDB lineage: Bacteria > Bacillota > Clostridia > Tissierellales > Sedimentibacteraceae > Sedimentibacter. The sequence continues at coordinate 21,387 of DAMBZP010000019.1, read as the reverse complement.
CTACGAGATAACTCAGGTCGGAATTCATTTCAGTCTTAGTTTTTTCAGCAACCTCTATTATAAGCTTTCTAAGTATTTCAAGCTCTTCTTTTTTACCTACAAGCGGAACCATTATTTCGGGAACTATTTTAATATTTTCCTCTCTTGATACTTCAATTGCAGCTTCAATTATAGCTCTTGTCTGCATTCTCGCTATTTCAGGATATGATATTGCAAGCCTGCATCCTCTGTGACCGAGCATAGGGTTGAATTCCTGAAGTCCATTGATTGTTTCCTTCAATTTGGAGACAGAAACATCCATGTCCTTTGCAAGAGCAGCTATGTCTTCTTCGTCATGAGGAATAAATTCATGAAGCGGAGGATCCAATAATCTTATTGTAACAGGTCTCACTCCCATAACCTTGAATATTCCCTTGAAGTCATTCTTCTGCATAGGAAGTATTTCTGCCAATGCTTTTTCTCTTTGTTCAACAGTATCAGAAATTATCATTTTACGAACTGAGAATATACGGCTTTCTTCGAAGAACATGTGTTCTGTTCTGCAAAGACCGATTCCTTCGGCACCAAACTTAACTGCTGTTTCAGAATCCTTAGGGGTATCAGCATTTGTTCTTATGCCAAGCCTTCTGAATTCATCAGCCCATTCCATGAGTTTTCCGAAGTTTCCTGATATATTGGCTTCAACTGTTTTTATGCTGCCCTTGTACACACTTCCTGTGCTGCCGTCAAGAGATATGTAATCTCCTTCGTGATATTTTTCACCCTTAACAGTCATTATTTTTTCGTCTTCATCAACGTGTGCATCCTCACATCCTGCTACGCAGCATTTTCCCATTCCTCTTGCAACAACTGCCGCATGAGATGTCATACCGCCTCTTGCTGTAAGAATACCCTTTGCCTTATTCATTCCTTCTATATCCTCAGGAGAGGTTTCTTTTCTTACAAGTATTGCGGCCTCACCTCTGTTTGCTGCTGCAACAGCATCGTCAGCATTGAAGTATATTTTTCCTGTTGCGGCTCCCGGTGAGGCAGGAAGTCCTTTTGCAATAGGTGTAGATTTTTTTATTTCTTCCGGGTCAAATTTCGGATGAAGAAGCTGGTCGAGAGATTTAGGTTCAACTCTCATTACTGCGTCCTTTTTGGTTATAAGTCCTTCACCAACCATTTCAACAGCTGCTCTTAATGCTGCTTCTGCTGTTCTTTTTCCGGAACGTGTCTGCAGGAAGTATAATTTTCCTTCTTCTATGGTAAATTCAATGTCCTGCATATCTCTGTAGTGCTGTTCCAGTGTATGAGCAGCCTCAATAAACTGTTTATATATGTCGGGCATAACCTGATTTAACTTATCTATTGTAAGTGGAGTTCTGATTCCGGCAACTACGTCCTCGCCCTGAGCGTTGATTAAAAACTCTCCGAACACCTTTTTTTCTCCGGTGGAAGGATTTCTTGTAAATGCAACCCCTGTTCCGGAAGTGTCTCCCATGTTTCCGAATACCATTGATTGAACATTAACTGCTGTTCCTATGTTGTGAGGAATATCATATAAGTTTCTGTAAGTTATTGCTCTTGGGTTATTCCAGGATCTGAATACTGCTTCAACTGCCATTAACAGCTGTTTTTCAGGGTCTTGTGGAAAATCTGTTCCGGTTTCTTCCAGATAAACTTTTTTGAATTCTCCGGTTATGTATTTTAAATCCTCAGCAGTAAGCTCAGTATCATATTTATATCCGTTCTTTTCTTTTGTTCCATCCAATATGTTATCAAATTTATATTTATGAATTCCCAAAACAACGTCGCCAAACATTTGTATAAATCTTCTGTAGCTGTCGTAAGAAAAACGCAGATTGCCTGTTTTTTCTGCCAGACCTTCAACCGTATTATCATTAAGTCCAAGGTTTAATATAGTATCCATCATTCCTGGCATTGAAAATTTAGCTCCCGAACGTACGGAAACCAAAAGAGGATTAGCTACATCTCCGAATTTTTTAACGGTTTGTTCTTCAAGGGTTTTAAGTGCAGATTTAATTTGACCTATTATTTCATCTGTGAGTTTTTCCCCCTGAACATAAAACTCTGTACATGCTTCTGTTGTAACAGTAAGCCCTGGAGGTACCGGCAGACCTATATTTGTCATTTCACACAGGTTTGCACCCTTTCCTCCCAATAAATCCTTCTGTGAAGCACTGCCTTCCTTAAATAAATAAACCCATTTTTTGCTCATATTATCCTCCTACATTATAATTCATTTTGTCCCGATACTTAAAGCTAACATTATTATGCCTTTGGGAATAGGTTATCCTATTGAATAATTCCTGCTGTGAATATTGATGAAGCATGAATATATTAAATATAATATAGCATTAAGTAAAAAAAGTACAGCAGATTTTTTAATACTGAAAAGAAAATAATTTAAATAATTAAAATGGAAATAAAATTAAAATAATTAAACTAATTAAATTTTGACATATTTATTTAAACACTATATAATTATTAGTAATTCAATATGTCTGAAAGAGGTAGAAATGAGATATTTAGATAGCATAAACTCACCGGACGATTTAAGACGGTTAAATATAAATGAATTAAAAATTCTCAGCAGCGAATTGAGAGAATACATTATTGACAGCGTAGCCAAAACGGGGGGACACCTTGCATCAAATTTAGGAGTGGTAGAACTTACTGTTGCACTTCATTATGCATTCAATACTCCTGATGATAAAATAATATGGGATGTGGGACATCAGTGTTACATACATAAAATATTGACGGGAAGAAAAGACCAGATGTCTACATTGAGGCAGCTGAATGGACTGAGCGGTTTTCCGAAGCGTGCTGAAAGTATTTATGATGTATTTGATACAGGTCACAGCAGCACATCTATTTCAGCGGCCATAGGAATGGCGAGGGCGAGAGACCTGAAAAGGGAACATTATGAAGTTGCAGCAGTTATCGGCGATGGAGCCCTTACCGGAGGGATGTCATTTGAAGCATTGAATGATGCGGGAAGAAGCAATACAAAACTGATTATAGTGCTAAACGATAATGAAATGTCAATTTCGAAGAATGTGGGAGGCCTTTCTCATTATTTGCGCAAATTGAGAACGGATGTACGATATTTATCCACAAAGAAGGATGTTGAAAAGATATTGGATGAAATGCCCTTGGGAGGAAGGATAAAGGGATTTTTAAAAAGAGCTAAAGATGGAATTAAAAAGATGGTTGTTCCTGGAATGCTTTTTGAAGAGCTTGGACTCACATACATGGGACCGATTGACGGACACAACATTGAGGAGCTTTTACAGTCATTCAGCACGGCAAAAAATTTAGAAGGTCCTATAATAATGCATGTTATAACAAAAAAGGGAAAGGGATATAAGTATGCCGAACAAAGACCCAATGAATTTCATGGTGTCTCGCCTTTTGATGTGGTAACAGGAGAAAATCTCAAAAAATCGTCGCCACCATCCTATTCTGATATTTTTGGCAGAAAGCTTTGTGAAATAGCGGAAAAAAATGAAAATGTGGTAGCTGTTACAGCAGCTATGACAGATGGAACAGGACTGACTGATTTTGCAAAAAAATTTCCGAGACGTACATTTGATGCGGGAATTGCAGAACAACATGCAGTGACTATGTCTGCAGGACTTGCAGTCAACGGAGTTGTTCCGGTGGTTGCTCTTTATTCATCTTTTTTACAAAGGGCGTATGACCAGGTAGTCCATGATGTTGCACTGCAAAATCTTCATGTAGTTTTGGCTGTGGACAGAGCCGGTTTGGTGGGAAATGACGGTGAAACTCATCAGGGAGTTTTTGATGAAGGATTTTTGAGTCAGATACCAAATATGACTGTAATGTCTCCCTGTGATTACAGAGAGTTTGAAAATATGATTGAATTCGCCGTGAACCAATATGACGGACCCATTGCTTTAAGATACCCAAGAGGAAGCTCAAGTTCAGATATAGAGGGGAGCGGCACAAAGATAGAAAAAGGTAAAGGAATAATTGCTGCAGAAGGGAGCGATATTACAATCATTGCATCAGGCAAGATGGTGAGTACAGCGTTAGAAGTAAAAGAAATACTCAAGAGCCGAAATATTGATGTTGAGGTTTTAAACCTTAGGTTTTCAAAGCCGCTTGATGAGAAGCTGATATTAAAATCCGCAAATAAAACAGGAAAGGCAGTTATCATAGATGAAGCATGCTGCTGCGGGAATGCTCTTATAATCAAAAATATCATACCAAAATCTGTAGATATAATGTTGAAAACATTGCCGGATAAATTTATATCCCACGGTTCTGTAGAAGAGCTGCTGAGGGAAAACGGACTTGATCCGAAGGGTATTGCAAATGACATTGAAAAATGGAGGAATAGTTAATGAGACCTGTTATAGGAGTCACACCGTGGAAGGAACAAATTAACGCAAGTGTATCAGAAGGGCTTAATGTATGGAATTTAAACGCGGTAGAGGATGCAGGCGGAATACCTGCAGCATTTCATGTTTCTGACAATGATGAAGTAATAGACGGATATCTGGAAATGGTGGACGGAATATTTTTTACCGGAGGAGGAGATGTTAATCCTCTCATATTTGGAGAAGAACCCGTAAGAGAATTAGGAACTGTTGAGTGTGACAGGGATGAATTTGAAATTAAGCTGTATAAAAGAGCCGCACAAAAAAATATTCCCATGCTGGGCATATGCAGGGGAATGCAGCTTATGAATATTGCAGCAGGGGGAACTGTATATCAGGACATTTACAGCCAAAGGCAGGGAACGAACAGCCACTCTCCCAAAATTGCATTTAATGGAGACGAATATCACAGTGTTTTAATAAATAAAGAGTCCGGATTGTATTCCATATTGGGTGCAAATGAAATAAAAACAAATTCATATCATCATCAGTCAGTAAAGGATGTTGCGGAAGGATATACTGTGTCGGCCTTCTCAAAAGACGGTATTATAGAAGGAATTGAATCATCGGTATTGGATTTTGCAGTTGGAATCCAGTGGCATCCGGAAGTAATGTACAGGAAATATCCTATTTTCTGCAGTATATTCAAAGCGTTTGTTAGTGCTGCCGCAGAATATCATAATAAAAAAAATCTGTGATACTTGGTAAACCAGGTATCTTATTTAAATAAAACTGAAAAGATATTATTTGCTATTGAAATTTTAAGCATTATACTTTAATATTATTATATAATTGAAAAAATTTTACATAATAGATAATTTTCAAATTTACATACAATATTCAGAATATCAAAAGAAAAGATAAAGGGGATTTGATTATGAATAAAATAGAAATAATTATTGGTGATAAAAAGTATAATGTTAAAACTGATGAAAGTCCCGAATACGTTAAACATATAGAAACGGTTATAAATGATCAGATTAATACGATAGCAAATTCGAATAAAAGGTTTAACGAGATGGACAAATTAATATTGTCCTCCTTCATTATTGTTGATAAATATGTCAAGCTCGCAAATGAAATAAATGACTATAAAAATGGAATATCCGATGAAATCAGGACGCTGAAGGAGCAGAGGGAGAAAGCACTTTCGGAAACGGAGGAAGCGCTGACAAAGGCTTCGGAAGCAGTTCTTGACAAAGAAAGGTACAAAGAAAAGCTTTTGGCGAGAGACAGTGACAGAGAGTATTTAAATTCTCAGATATCCAAATTGCAGGATAAGATTAATGATCAGGAACAGCAGCTTCTAAAAAGTGAAATGCTGATTAATGAATTGAAAAACAAAAATGAGGAGTTAGAAGAAATATGTGAAGAACTGCGGAATGAGCGTGAAAATTTCACAAAAGAGCTGAGCTTTATGAATAATACAAAAAGTAGTTTAAACGGTAGAATTTCAAAGCTCCAGTTAAAGCTCAACGAAAAAGAACAACTCGTTGCGCAGTTGGAAAGGACCGTAAGAGAATTAAAAAGCTCCAATGAGGATAAAACTCAAAGGCTGTACAATATAAACGATGATCAGCAGAAACTTAATTTAATGATTGAATCTAAGCAGAAGGATATGGAATCATTAAATAATAAGATAAGTGTACTGCAGAATAAGTTAAATGAAAAAGATGAAATAATAGGCAATAAAGATAAGACAATTGCTGACTATAAGAATAATGCAGATATATTAAAGAAAAAATATGACAGTATAAATGATGAGAAGGAAAAGTATTTAGAAGAACTGTTGATGATAAATAACGACAAGGAAAACTTAATTAATTCAATTAATGAGCTTCAGGAAAGGCTGAACCGAAAGGAAGCAGAAAACCTTCAAAATCGTTTGGAAATTGATAAGCTGAAAAAGGACAACAGAGAGCTTATGGAGCTTCTTGAGGAAGAGACAGCTAATTAAAACTTAATTATTTTAGGAACGCATTTGCGTTCCTTTTATAGCAATGTCCTATTTTGCTGTATCAGTGAAATCAGGATGTGAACGAGCGGGTGAACAAATCGTTATAAGGCCTGCAATAACAGGAGAAAATATGAAACATAAAACAGAATTACTGGCGCCGGCAGGAAGCATTGAATCCTTTTACGCCGCGGTTAACAGCGGAGCTGATTCGGTGTATGTTGGAGGGAAACTATTCAACGCAAGAGCAAGCTCTCAAAATTTTGACAACGAGGAAATGAAGCATATAATTTCCTATGCACACAATAAGAATGTGAAGGTATATGTAACACTGAACATCGTACTGAAAGATACAGAAATTATAGATGCGTTGAATTATGCTTTGTTTTTGTATGAAAATGATGTGGATGCGGTAATTGTACAGGATCTGGGAATGCTGTACTTAATCAAAAAATTCATTCCGGATTTGCCGGTCAATATAAGCACTCAGGCCGCAGTGTATGATGTGTACGGAATTAAATTTTTTGAGAATTATAATGTAAACAGGGTGATTATGGCCAGGGAGATGTCTCTGATACAGCTTGATGAAGCAGTAAAAAATACAAATACAAGGCTTGAAGTATTCATTCACGGAGCACTGTGCACATGCTATTCCGGACAATGTTACATGTCAAGCTTTCTGGGGGGCAGAAGCGGCAACAGGGGAAAATGTGCTCAGCCCTGCAGATTGAGTTATAATTTTCATGACAAGGAAAACAATGAGCTGTGTGAGGAACCTGGAACAATTCCCCTTTTGAGCCTTAAGGACTTTATTGCAGGAGAAACAATAACAGAACTCATTGATGCAGGCATATCTACGTTTAAAATTGAAGGAAGAATGAAGGGACCTGAATACACATCTGCAGTGGTTGAATATTACAGGAGAATAATCAATGACTATTATGCAGGTAAAAAGTCAGATTTAAAGGAACTTGAAAAAAGGGCAATCACAACCTTCAGCAGGGGCTATACAAATTCATATTTAAAGCCCGATAAAGACGATGAAATGTTTGCCAGAACAAGCTCCGGTGTGAAGGGTGAGGATATAGATGAAATCCGTGAAGATACTAAGGATAAGTCTGAGGAATTTTCAAGCTCAAGGAGAAATAAGATCAATTTTGATTTAATTATGAAGGTTGGGGAAAAAGGCAGCTTAACTGCTTCTGACGAAAAAAGTACAGTTGTGGTAAAAAGTGATGAAGCTTGTGAAATCAGCCTTAAAAATGCTGCAACGTCTGAAATGATACGTGAACAGCTGGGAAAGCTGGGTAATTCTATTTACGAACTGGGAAATCTGAACATTGAAATTGAGGAAAATGTGTTTATAAGAAAAAGCACATTGAATCAGCTCAGACGAGACGCTGTTGATTTTTTGTATAAAAAAGGTGCTGTCAATTATGACAGGAAGATACTAAAAGGTATAGCAAAAAATGAAGCATTTTCATTTACAGACACAAGGGGAGGAATCCGTCCGAAAATAAGTCTGAAAATTAACAGCAATAATGAAATCAGCCTTGCAGATAAGCTGAAGGTTAAAAGAATATATATACCGTATGATCTGGATATGGAACTTGTCAAAAAAATTGATATTGATGAAAAATATTTATATTTGCCGAATATAGTTTCAAAATCACAGTATGCTATATTCAAGGACAATATAAAGCTTTACGAAGATACATTTGACGGCGTGTATGTCAACAACATTGGAAGCTTTTATTTTTTCAAGGAAAACAGTAGTCTCAAGCTTCACTGCGGACCGTTTTTCAACATCATCAATACATTTTCTGCTAAACTTCTGGAAGAAAGAGGAGCAGAAGGATTCACATTTTCCGTTGAAGCAAACATAAGAGATATGGAAAGCATTACAGAACATTCGTCAATAAAAACTGAAATTATTGCTCACCAATATGTACAGCTTATGGTTATGAAAAACTGTCCCATGTCGCTTATGAAAAACTGCAAGAATCTTCAAGACTGCAAAATTTGTTCATATAGGAACAAGTATTCTTTAAAGGACAGAAAGGGAGTATATTTTAATGTAGAACGAGCCAATAATCTGACTCATATATATAATTCGGTTCCCCTGACGTTAATAGGCAAGGTCGAAGATTTTGTGGATGCTAATATAGAATATTTTATGGCAGATACAAAGTGGCTGGATAATCCCGAGGAAGTAATTGATGCATTGTACTGCGAAATAAACGGTGTTCAGACTTCAGGAGTGTTAAAGGAAAACGGCTTTACCAGAGGTCATTATTTGAAGAACATATTATAACAACGGATGTTACGTTGTTTTACGAGGTAATTATGAGGCAAAAATCAAAATCAGTATTGGAATTTGATAAAATTATTGAAAGACTTTCTGAATTTGCCGAAACACAAAACGGTAAAAAAGAAGTGAAAAAGCTGGATGTGTCATCCGATCTGGAGGGTGTGAGATTTAAACAAAAGCAAACGGCAGAAGCACTTTCAATAATAATTGAAAAAGGAACTCCTCCCCTGGGAGGAATAACTGATATAAAGGAATATGCAAAAAGAGGATCTGTCGGGGGAATAATATCCATGAGAGGTCTGTTAAACTGTGCCGATACATTGAGGGCGGCCAGGCTTGTAAAGAATTATGTTGTTTTAAACAACAGGGAAGATTTAAGTCATGAAATGCTGGAGGAACTATGCTCAAACATATATTCTGATAAGGAAATAGAGGACAGAATATATGATGTAATAATCAGCGAAGAAGAAATAGCAGATGATGCAAGTCCTGAGCTGAAACGCATAAGAAGAGAAATTCAAATCAAGCAGAATTCCATAAAAAATAAAATAAATCAAATTGTGGGTTCTTCATCCATGCAGAAATATTTCCAGGAAAATATAGTTACCATGAGAAATGACAGATATGTGGTTCCGGTAAAAAAGGAGTACAGAAGCATGGTAAGGGGAATAATACACGATCAGTCCTCAACAGGATCCACACTGTTCATTGAACCTATGGCAATAGTGGAAATGACCAATGAAATATCTGACTTAAGGGCCGAAGAAAAAAAGGAAGTTGAAAGAATACTTCTGGAATTGAGCAGCATAATCGGAGATATTGCATCTGAAATGATGTTGAATCAGGAGATATTGACCGAGCTTGATTTTATATTTGCAAAAGGGAAATATGCCATAAGTATTAACGGAATAGAACCTAAAATAAATGACAGAGGATATATACGTATTAAAAAAGGGAGACATCCTCTTATAAATCCCGATGTTGTAGTTCCAATAGATGCTTACCTGGGTGATGAATTTACTACATTAATTATTACTGGACCTAACACAGGAGGAAAGACAGTTTCTTTAAAAACCCTGGGTCTTTTCACACTTATGGGAATGGCAGGTCTTCATCTTTCTGCAGAATATGGTACGGAAATATCTGTTTTCAGTGCTGTTTATGCTGATATCGGAGACGAGCAGAGTATTGAGCAGAGTCTCAGCACATTCTCATCCCACATGACAAATATTGTTAAAATAATGAAGGAAGTTGATGAGAGGTCATTCGTCTTGTTTGATGAATTGGGAGCGGGTACGGACCCTACAGAGGGAGCTGCCCTTGCCATATCCATACTTGACACCCTTCATGAAAGAAAAATAGTTACTGCTGCAACAACACATTACAGTGAGCTTAAGCTTTACGCGCTGACAACAGAAGGTGTTATAAACGGAAGTGTTGAATTTAATGTGGAAACACTGAGTCCTACCTACAAGTTGCTCATTGGCGTGCCCGGAAAGTCAAATGCATTTGAAATATCAAAAAAATTGGGACTTAGTCAGGAAATAATAGATAAGGCAAAACAAACCATTGAAACAGACAAGGTTGAATTTGAAGATGCCTTGAGGCAGATTGAAGAAAGACGAATTTACATCGAAGAAAAGAAACGGGAAATAGACAGATTAAACGAAGAAAGTCAGAAAAAGCATTCAAGCTTTATAGCAAAGGAAAGAAAGTCCCTTGAAAAAAGCGAAAAATTAGTCAATGATGCAAATTATGAGGCAAGAAAGATAGTTGAAAGCGCCAAAAAAGAAGCTGCTGAAATCATAAAGGAGCTCAGAAAGCTGAGTGTTGACATGGATAAGGACAAAGTACGACGCATTAATGAGCTGAGACAAAATCTGAATGATAAAACCAAGGATCTGGAAGGGAACCAATATTCAGAACAAATTTATGAGCAGGATAATTATGACGAGGAAACACCTCTGTCAAATGGTGATGCGGTGCTGGTAAGAAGTCTGAACCAAAAGGGACATATAATTTCTGATGTTGACAGCTCACAAAATGTAATGGTTCAGGTTGGAGTAATAAAAATGAAGGTTAAAAAAACAGATTTGGTCAAGATTAAATCTGATGAGGAAGAAAAGCAAAAAACAAACACTACACGCATGATTAAGCTTAAAACATCTTCAATAAATCCAATAATAGACTTGAGAGGGCTGAATCTTGAGGAAGCTCTACTTGAGCTTGACAAATATTTAGACGATGCGTTCATGTCCAATTTAAATGAAGTCCAGGTAATCCACGGCAAGGGCATGGGAATTCTAAGAGAAGGAATAACACAATTTTTAAAAAAGCACAAGCATGTTAAGGAGTCAAGACTGGGTACCTTCAGTGAAGGCGGAGATGGTGTCACAATTGTGACCTTCAAGTGAAAACAACAATTATTACTTATATTATTCTGTTTTAAGTTTGAAACCCCTTTTTTCATGGTATAATAAAAATAACAGATTGTAAAATTGATGAAAGAAGGTGATGCAATGGCTGATAAAAAACAATTAGTCAAAAAAACAGAGAAATTACCCAATCGTGTCTTGGAAGAATTAGAGGATTATATCAATTCTGTAGAATTAGTAAAATCAGAATGTGCAGAATCAGAAGATGAAGAATATTTATCCGAAGATTGTCCGAAGCCTGAGGAGGATGAAGCATAAATCGATTTGCAAAAAGGATGCAGCATTTGTTCATTTGAAGTTGTTAATATATTAAAAAAATAAGAAACACAGGACGGAGGTTAAATTCCGTCCTGTGTCGTTTAAAGCTCAACTATTTTTGTCGCAATATTTTCACTGAACATGAAGTCATGCTCAACGAAAATCATTGTGGGTTCAAATTCTTTTATGAGCTCCTCAATTTGAATTCTTGAGTATATGTCTATAAAGTTTAATGGTTCATCCCATATATAAATATGAGCGCTTTTAGACAGACTTTTTGCAATCAATACTTTCTTTTTCTGACCCTCGCTCAATTCCTCAAGGTTATTGGAGAGATCCTCCGAATCTATATCCAGCTTAGCAAGCAGCGTCCTGAATATGCTTTCATTAATATTTTCATTTAATATGAAATCTGAAAATGAACCGTTCAAAAAGGAAGTGTCCTGCGAAACGTACGAAACAGTCAAGTTGCTTCCGATATTTACAGTTCCGGTATAATCAATAATTTCGCCTGTCAATATTTTTAATATAGTAGATTTTCCGGAGCCGTTTTTTCCCCGTAAAGCAATACGGTCATCTTTATTGACAGAAAAACTTACGTTGTTTATAACAGTTCTGTTATTGAAACACACACTTAAATTGTCAATATTAATAAGAGTGTTTTTATGATAATCCATTGGAATAACCTTTAGAGAATCATATCTTTCTATATTTTTAAGAAGATTTCTTTTTTCGGCTATTGAATTTTCCTTGCGAAGCTCAATGGACTTTGCGCGCTTCATCATTTTAGCCGCTTTGTGACCTATGAATCCTCTGTCGGGTGAATGCTCGCCTATTTTTGATTTTTCAATCTTGTCGCTCCATCCTGCAGTGCGTCTGAAAGACTCCTCAAGCTGGCTTATTTCTTTTTTTAGCTTTTCATTTTTATTTATTTCAAAATTATCTTGTCTGTCCTTGTTTTCTTTCCAGCTGGAGAAGCTGCCTCTTTGAACCTCTATACTGTTTCTGTTTATAGAAAGTATATGGTCCACTGTGCTGTCAAGAAAATGTCTGTCATGAGATACAAGAATAAAACCATTTTTGGATTTCAGATACTCCGCAACGCAGTTTCTACCTTCAAAATCAAGGTGGTTTGTAGGTTCATCAATCAAAAGGAAATTGTTCTTTTTTAAAAACAAGGCAGCAAGCTGTACTTTTGTACGTTCACCATTGCTTAAAGTACTAAATGGACGAGACAAAACATCCGTGCTTACCTGAAGTTTCCTTATTTCCTTTTCAATTAATTCATTAATGATGTATCCGTCATTGCCCATATATAAATCTAAAATTTCTCCGTATTTTTTCATGGAGTATTCAGAGTTCTCCCCAATGCATTTGTTCATTTCTTCTTCCCATAAGCCAAAAGGTGCTATGGCATTTCTTGCCGCATCAAGAGTATTTAATTCTCCTTCTGTTTCAAAGGGGAAATAATCAAAATTTGTTGATGCGATTATTGTTCCGCTGTATTTATACACACCCATGAGAAGCTTTAAAAAGGTAGTTTTACCCCTTCCGTTTCTTCCTATGAGACCAAGCTTCCAGTCAGTATCAATTTCAAAGGATGTGTTTTCAAATATATTTTCATAACCCATTTCATATGAGAATGTCAAATTGTTCACGCTGATTAAAGACATAAAAAAATCCCTCCTTCAATATTCCAGAGAGAAAATTAACACCAATAAAACAATACCAAAAAATATCAATATCTATTGTATTATAAAAAGGTATGGAAATTAATTTACTCTCATTACATAAATTTTGCCGTAAACACAGGCATTAAATATTCATTTATATAATCAAAAGCAAATTATCTAATCATTCCACCGGTACCTTTCTTTTATTTTATTTAAGTATACAGGATAAAAGTATTTATGTCAAACATTCAATAACATTTCCAAAAATTTAATTATAATTCAAATTACTTTTGCAATTTTATCCCATAAACATTATAATAAATTGTAAAATACATAAAATAAAAATAAAATATAAATCAGAAATGGTACGGAGGCAGTATGGAAAGAGAAATAGTCAGGTTAGATATGAACAGAGATTTTGAAGCATTTGAAGAACTGTCCGTAATTTCTTTCGGTGAAAATACAAACAGTAAAAAAGAAATGTATGAATGGCTCTTTGAGGGAAACCCATACAATAAATCAGGCAACATGATGTATTTGCTAAAAGAAGGTGACAAGGTAATAGGCTGTGATGGTCTTCTGCCCAACGAGCTGTATGTCAACGGAAAGACATTGTTGACCGCTCATTCGGTTAAATCTATGACTCATCCTGATTACAAGAAACAAGGAATTTTCAGACAAATGACTATGAACTCCTGCGAACGAGGACGTCAGGATGGAGTGGATGTTGTAATAGGTCTGGCAAACAACCAGTCATATCCCGCATATCAAAGGTTCGGATGGCCCACGCTGTTTGAAAAGGAAGTCTATGTGAAGCCAATATTAATAACAAACATACTTAAAAGAAGAATAAAAATAGGACCTTTGGCTTCCCTTGGGAATTCAGTTTATGCAGCATATATGAAAAACAGGTTAAAGAACCATATGGACAAGGAAATAAAATTTGAAGTGCTTGACAGTGTGCCCCAGAGCATTCAGAAATGCTGGGATAAGTACAAATCAAAGTACAACGTCCTTCTGGTGAGAGATTATAAATACTGTAATTACAGATATAATGAGAGGCCTGATGTTAACTATGTTACAATACTTGCCAAATTAAATAATGAAATCATAGGCTTTTCAATTTTGCATAATTCTGTTGCCAACGGTTCAAAAATGACTTCTGCTGTGGAATTCTTCACAGACCCCACAAATGAAAGGTTCATAGAAGCATTGGCTAACGGAGTCTCAAAATACTGCTATGAAAACGGATTGGAATATGTGGTAATAGGTACCGGATTATACGGAGAATATAAAAAGGTTCTTTTAAACAACGGATTTATGATAACCAGAAAGCCGCCTAAAAATAACATGATGATTGCCAACATACTTTCTGACAGAGTCACACTGGAAGAAATGACAGGGCACGACAAATGGCATATAACACAAGGGGACGGCGAAACAGAACTGGATCTGTAACGATAGATGAACAATAGAAGAGCAATTACTGAGCAATAAAAATGGTTATGCTGTTGATAAGCGCCGCTGTTGATTGTTGACATCGAAATATGGCTGTGTTAATATAACTAAAATATTAGATAACAGGGAATACCTATGGAGGATTTAGATGGATTTTAAAATAAAGGTAGCTGAATTATTCACATCAATAGAAAATGAACTATCCCTGGATGATGCTCTTGCATTAATAGAGGTACCACCCAGTCAGGACATGGGCGACTATGCCGTTCCGTGTTTTAAATTTGCAAAAAAATACAGAAAATCTCCTGCTGTTATAGCTTCGGAAATAGCAGATAAAATTGGAACAATAGAGGAATTTGAAAAAATTGAAAGCGCTGGACCTTACGTAAACTTTTTTGTGGATAAAAAGCACTTTGCAGAAAAAATATTAAGAGAAGCATACAAAGAAAAAGAAAATTACGGAAGCACCAATGTGGGACAGGGCAAAAATGTAATTGTGGAGTTTTCTTCCCCAAACATTGCAAAACCATTCCATATAGGTCATATAAGAACTACAATTATTGGAAATTCAATATATAAAATTTATAATTATTTAGGATACAACACAACAACAATCAACCATTTGGGAGATTACGGCACTCAGTTCGGAATGCTTATATCAGCATATAAAAAATGGGGAAGCCATGAGGTTGTAGAAGCAATAGAAAAAAATCCTATTCAGGAATTATTGAAATTATATGTAAGGTACAACCAGGAAATCGAACTGCATCCCGAATATCAGGAGGAAGCAAGATACTGGTTCAAGGAATTGGAAAACGGAAATGAGGAAGCTCATAAACTTTGGGCATGGTTCAGAGAGGTGAGCTTGAAAGAATTCAACAGAGTTTATAACATGCTTAACATTAAGTTTGACTCCTATGCCGGAGAAAGTTTTTATTCGGACAAAATGCCTGCAGTATTAAAAGAATTGGAAGAAAAAGGACTTCTGAAGGATTCGGAAGGAGCTAAAGTTGTTGAACTTCAGCAATATGGACTGACAGATGCAGTTATTCAAAAAAGTGATGGTTCAACTCTTTATGTTACAAGAGATATTGCGGCTGCCATGTACAGAAAGAAGACATATGATTTCTACAAAAATATTTATGTTGTAGGAGCTCCTCAAAAGCTTCACTTTGAACAGTGGAGAAAAATCATTGAACTGATGGGATATGGCTGGGCAGATGACTGCGTACACGTTATGTTCGGTACAGTAAGTCTTGAAGACGGTGTGATTTCAACACGTAAAGGTCGTGTTGTATTCCTTGAAGATGTTTTAAACAAAGCTATTGAGAAAACAATGGAAATAATCAATGAAAGAAATTCTGACCTTGAAAATAAAGAAGAGGTTGCAAAACAAGTTGGTATAGGAGCTGTTATATTCCAGGAATTATTTAATAACCGAATCAAGGATTATACATTCTCATGGGAGAAAACACTGAGCTTTGAAGGAGAAACAGGACCATATGTTCAATACACATATGCAAGAACGTGCAGCCTTCTTAGAAGAGCAGATATAGAATTGGATGATAATGTTGATTACTCAATTTTAACAGACAAAGAAGCATTCAACGTAATTAAGAAGCTTGAAGGATTTAAAGCTGCGGTTCTTGGTGCTCATGACAAATATGAACCTTTTTTCATAACAAGATACATTGTTGGGCTTGCACAGGAATTTAACCGTTTTTATCATGAATGTCCTATTGTTGTTGAAGACACTGAAGTAAAAAAAGCAAGACTTCTTTTAACAAAAGCAGTCAACACAGTATTGAAAAAAGGTATGGAACTTTTGGGAATGGAAACGCCTGAAAAAATGTAATAACAATTGTTGCCGCTGTCGCCAAGACATCTTAAAATTCAACAATACATGCCACCTTTCATCATTGACCTTAAAACATAGCGAAACTATAATTAGCTAACAAACATAAGGGGTGATGAAATGAAACATGAAAAGTACTTGACGATACTTCTTGTAATGTGCCTGATTTCATATTTTATGATGGTTAATCTGAGCATGACCGCTGTGGCTGAGGATTTGTCCAATTATCAACTCAATAAGGATGTACCTAAAAGAGATGCGTTGATATATGATTTAAAAGATTCATTTTTAAAAGAAAAAGAGTTAATTGAGTATACACAGAGATTAACTGATCTAGGATATGATGACTGTAAATTTATTATTAGTGAATGCAGGACACAAAAAATAGATCCTTTCGTAATACTGGGCGTTATAAAGAGAGAAAGTGATTTTAATCCTAATGCAAAAGGGGCGGCTGGAGAGAGAGGCTTAGGGCAGCTTATGGAAAATACGGCTAAACCTGTTGCTGAGAATTTAGGTTATGTCTATGATCCTGATAAGCTTTTTGATGTAAGATACAACTTAAAGCTAACCATCACTCAAATATCATATTTGATGAATTTGTACGGAAATAACGTACATATGGCTTTAACTGCTTATAACAGAGGGCAGAAGGGGCTGGAAGAGTACATAAAGCAAAACGGAAGCAGTAATTCAGGTGCCAGTGAATACTCTTTGAAGGTGCTGCAATTTGCACATGAATACAAAGAAGGGTTTAGCAAATAAAGTTTAGCTTTAATATTTTATAAATAAAATGTATAATAGAATCACAGTTTAGCTGAGATTCTATTTTATTTTAGTGAACAAGATTTAGACCAAGGAGAAATTATGCTGTCGAGAATACAAAGGCTGCTTAAATATTGTTATAAGGACAATGCAGGCGACACATTACCGGAGATTGACCTTCAATTATTTTTAATATCGGTAAAATCTCTCATGCCTTATGAGGATAATATAGGATGTATGTTTGATGCTGTAAGATATGAAAAAGAAATTGAGTTGTTTAAATATTACAAAAATGGACATGATGATACTTTAGAATATTATTTTGATCATAATAAGCCATCTGAAAAAGAAGATACATTGCTGGAATTTAAAATTATACCTATAATAGCAGCTAATACAGATTGGGAGACTTTATTAAATGAAGCATTAAAATCCGCATGTTTTTTTTCGGTAAACAAAAATACAATTTTAAATACAATTCTTGTATCATCTGCAATAAATGAATATTTAGATAATAAAGACATCTCCGATATAGATGAAATAACAAAAGAAAGACTCATAAATTTTTCGCTTAAGAATTTCTCTTTTAACAACAATATTTTTATAAGTAAAAATGGGTTGATAGAATTTGAAAAGGAAAGAGTGAAAATGCTGTCCGCGCATGAGCTGATGACAGATGATCTAAAAGAAAAATTTAAATCGCTTAAATTTATATACAATGAAGGGAAAGAAAACACGGAAAGAAAAGATTACTCAGAAATAATAAATGAAACAGTGTTGTCCAGTTTTTCTTCATATTTATTTAAGCTTCGCAAGGGTATAATAAACCCGGAGAAACTTCGAATATCTCAAAACAATGTACCTGAATTCGCGGAATTTCTGAAACGTTCTTCATTCAGTCATCCACTGCTCGGCAGGTGCACGGTGATAAAAAGAGGTCAAAAGGAAATAATTCTGAGAAATAAATCGGGACTTATAAAGGTGAATATATGAAAATTTTACTTGTAACTCTTGATTCAAAATTCATTCACGCTAATCTTGCAGTAAGATATTTAAAAAAATTCTGCAATGATGGCGGTTCTGAAAATTTTAATATTGAAATAAAAGAGTTTACTATAAATCAGAAACAAGAATATATACTTGGTGAGATATTTTCTGCAAATGCAGACTTAATATGTTTTTCATCCTATGTATGGAACATAGAATACATTAAAGAATTGGCATACATAATAAAGGAAGCAAAAAAGAACATCAAAATTCTGTGCGGAGGACCGGAGGTTTCCTTTGAGGTAGAAAGGTTTATGAAAAATGAGGCCTTTGTTGACTATGTTATCTTTGGTGAAGGAGAACTGACACTAAAGGAATTCGTGAATGAATTTGTTAAAAATCAGCCTGATTTTGACGGCATCAAGGGTCTTGCATTCAGGGAAGATGATAAAATTGTAATAAACCAGCAGAGAGAGCCTATATTAGATCTGGATATTATAAATTATCCTTACGAAGAAAATGATGATTTTGAGGATAAAATTATTTATTATGAATCTTCAAGAGGATGCCCTTTCAGTTGCAGCTTTTGCATGTCGTCCATTGACAAAAGAATGAGAACTTTTTCAATGGGCAGAGTGAAAAAGGATTTATCTATGCTTCTAAATACAAAAGCTAGACAAATCAAGTTTGTGGACAGAACCTTCAATGCAGATTATAAAAGATCTGTTGAAATAATTGATTTCATAGTTGAACACAACAAAAATAATATGACGATTCATTTTGAAATTACAGCTGATATAATAAATGACGAATTTTTACGTTATATTAAAAAGCTTCCTGTTAACATGTTTCAGTTTGAAATAGGAGTACAATCTTTAAATGAATTTACTCTTGCTGAAATCAACAGGCGCATGGATATGGAAAAATTGTATAAAGTGGTTGATGGTATTGTAAGCGGAAAGAATATTCATGTTCACCTTGATTTAATTGCAGGACTTCCATATGAAGATTACGATTCATTTAAAAAATCCTTCGATGGAATTCACAAGCTTCATGCTGAAAAAATACAGCTTGGTTTTTTAAAGGTTTTAAAAGGTACAAAAATCTATAGTGATGTTATTAAGCATGGAATCAAGTACAGGAATGTATCTCCCTATGAGGTAATATGCACAAAATATATTTCGGTAGATGAACTGTTAAAGCTTAAAAATATTGAGGAATTAGTAGATAAATATTATAATGAAAAATATTTCGAAGAGTCTCTAGAGTATATATTAAGAAATATATTTCCAGAATCGGCATTTGAGTTTTATGAGCATTTTAGTTTTTACTGGCAGCATAATGATTTGTATAGAATGTCTCACAGCAGAAAAAAACTATATAAAATATTGTTTGATTATATGAAGCATTATGATAAGATTACGGAAGAATTTCTGTGGTGCCTAAGATATGATTATGTATTTAATAACCAGTTTGAAGAGCTTCCTGATTATTTAAACAGAGAAGCAG
The DNA here is from genome assembly GCA_032059885.1 of Sedimentibacter sp. Taxonomy (GTDB): domain Bacteria; phylum Bacillota; class Clostridia; order Tissierellales; family Sedimentibacteraceae; genus Sedimentibacter. Next base: position 1,770 of record DAMBZP010000019.1, on the reverse strand, counting down.
AGGATAAATATAAGTCAATTAAAAGGTTTTTATCAAATGATTTGGATTTTAAAGAAATATATTTTAAAAATGCGGTCAAGCATGATAAAATTGTAAATGAATTCAGATTGGTTGACATTGAAAATAAATCCGTACTATTTATTTATAATGATAAGGACAACATATTTAACAGATGCACTACGTATGTAATAAATGATTTTTTAGAGGAGATGGCTTATGAACAAAAAGGATAAATATTTAGAAGAGTTCTATGAGAAGAAGAGAAATGACATTTCATTTATTTCCCTAAAAAAGGGAGCTTCAATAAGGTTCAAGGATAAGACTTTTATAACAGATAAAGAACTTCCTGTTCCCGTGAGAGTTCAGAAGCTACTGGAAGATATAAAAAAACAGGACGAGCATGACGGCATAACATTAAACAATATCATAGACGGAATTATATATATAATAGGGTCAGATGCTGATTTTGGATTTCTGACAGAATATGAAAAGATGCTTGAAGAGCTTGAATTTGACATTAAGCCTTACATTGTACACTGCATAAATAAGTTTGAAGAGGATGAATACGAGGATGGAGTGGTATACGGAAAGGCAATGGTTAATTTAGAGGAAAATGAAAAAAGCTGCTTTGTCTATGCTTCTGCTCTGGAGAAAATGGGATTGAAGCACAGCCAGTATTTCCTGGAGGAGGCAAACAAATATTTTGAAAAATGCCTGGATTATGATGATAAATTTGCATTGGCATACTATAAGCTGGGATTTTACTATAAGGGGAGCCAGCAGTATGTAAAGGCGGAGCTTATTTGGGAAAAACACCAGTTAACAGATGATGATGCTTTAAGGATAGATGAAATCAGAAATGAATTGATTCAGCTCAGACCGTATGTTGATTTTGAAAAAGGATATAATCTTGTGCTTAAGGAAAAGCCTGAGGAAGGTTTGGACCTGCTTCTGCCTTTAGTCAAAGAGTTCGGAAGCTGGTGGAACTTATTGTTTTTTATAGGGCTTGCATACAGGACACTTGGACAATATGACATAGCCGAAACTTATTTTGAAAATGTATTAAAATTGGAAGAAGAACAGAAAGATGCTCTTAATGAGCTTGGTATATGCAAGCTTTGCAGAGGAAAGTATGTGGAAGCTGCGGAACTGTTTACAGATTTATTGAACATAGAACCGGGCAACTGTGAAGTATTCTGTAACCGTGCTGCAGCATATATGTATAACGGCCAGATGGACAGAGCCAGAGAAGATATTCAGACAGCGCTGAAGATTAATTCAAATGACCCTGTAGCTCTAAGCATAAAAGCAGAATTAGACAGATAGCAGTTGTGACAACAACCCCGTCCCCTTGTCACAACAATAAAAAAATATTATAAAATGGAAAATGGGGATTGACATAGATAATTTGTTGAGCTACAATATAAAAGTGCTTCGAATTTGAGAAGTAAATGTAAAAATTAGTTGAAAAACAAGTAAAAAAACTAGTTGACAACTACATATAATTGTGATAGACTAACAAAGCTGTCGAAACTGATAGAAAACGGTAAGACAACAAAAATACTTAGAAAATAGAAAAAAGTTCTTGACAAATACATATAGAACTGATAAAATATTAAAGCTGTCTCTCAGAGCGGCGGTCAAGAATAAATAAAAAATACTCTTGACAAAGAAAAATAAGTATGTTAATCTAACATCCTCTGTCCTTGAAGGACGGAAATAAAAAAGATAAAAAACTAGTTGACAGCATCGGCGAGATGTGCTAGACTA
>DAMBZP010000018.1:74514-74798 GCA_032059885.1 Sedimentibacter sp. | reverse complement strand
AAAGCTGATGACAACAACCCCGTCCCCTTGACACACCCTCTACTTTTAATTAATATAATAACTTTATGACATATTGTACAAGTTTGATTATATATATAGTAAGGGGTGAAGGATATGATTATATATATAAAGAAAAAAAGTATCGGACTTGTACTGGGATGTGCTGTTCTTCTGTTTGCCTTCCTTTTTGCTTATGAAGCCATGTCAGGTTTTTCTGTAACTGTTTCCACTGAAATTACTAACTGGGGCTTAAGCTTCAGAGAAAACGGAAAAGCACCTGTGGG
>DAMBZP010000018.1:0-74504 GCA_032059885.1 Sedimentibacter sp. | reverse complement strand
ATTAAAAGAATACAATGCATACTATGTGGGCAGTGATAATGAAAAGGTAATTTATTTAACTTTTGATGCAGGATATGAAAACGGATATATGGAAAAAATACTTGATACATTGAAAAAGCATGATGTTAAGGCCGCATTTTTTCTGGTAGGGCATTATCTGGAGGAGGAACCCATGCTTGTAAAGCGAATGGTTGAGGAAGGACATATCGTCGGAAACCACACTTACAATCATCCTGACATGTCCAAAATATCTGATAAGGAATCCTTTAAAAAGGAATTGGTGTCGGTGGAGGATCTTTATAAACAGGTTACAGGAGAGGATATGAAGAAATACTACAGACCTCCTCAGGGAAAATTTAATGAAGATAATTTAGCCATGGCAAAGGATCTCGGCTACAAGACAATATTCTGGAGTCTCGCCTATGTTGACTGGTATGCCGACAAGCAGCCTACGAAGAATCAGGCTTTTGAAAAGCTCATACCAAGAATTCATCCGGGAGCAGTATTGCTGCTGCACAGCACTTCAAAGACAAATTCTGAAATTTTGGATGAACTTCTGACTAAGTATGAGGAACAAGGCTATACATTTAAAACTCTGGATGATTTAACAGGTACAAAACAAGACCAACAATGATTACGAAAAATTAAAAAAAGGCCGCACAGATAGTACTGGGCGGTATTTTTTTATAATTATACACAAACTTTAACTGTCGAAAATGTGCAGAAAATACATGCATATGTCATCAAGTTCACATTTTGTAATATCATTTTATGAAATAAATATGCATAAAAAATTGAACGATTTAGTATCAAAAAGCGTTATTCTATTGAAAATATAACGATTGTATAATATTTTTATGTTGAATAAGTTATTAATTTATGGTAGAATCATACAATATAATATGTTAATTAATTTACAAAGTTAAGTCTGCCGGGAAATGGAGGAATTGTAAATATGGATGATGAATTTATCGAAGAGAGATTACCTAAGGAAGAAGCTGAGGCAGAATGCTCAGAACAGGCTCCGGATAAAGCAGAACTTACTGCAGATTTTATCAGAGATAAATCATATGAGGGCATTTTAACAAATGCGGAAGATCTGTTGGACGAGCCGTTATCATTGGAAGTGGATGAAGTGCTGCCACTGATTGATGAGCTTAAGTCAAGGGAAGAATTTTCTGATATTTGTATAGTCAACGGGGCAGAAAAAATATATATGTTCTCAGAGAAATATATGACTAAGAACTATTCAAAGATGATGATCTTAGTAGAAGAGAAGGATATGTTTAAAACCATAGCCGAAACAGTCAGGGAAGAATCAAGAATATACCCCAGACCTACTGACGTGAGATTATTTGGCAGGGCCCCTTTCAAACTGCCAAAGGAAGAATTTTATAAGGTCTATGAACAGCTTAAAAAGAAAGAAGAATATAAAGACATACAGGAAACCAGGGCTTCAAACAATGCTCTTTATCTTTATTCGGACAAATTTTTAAAGAAGGCTCATGCGGCCTCTCTTGCAGAATGGATAGAGGTGGAAGCTGAACAAAATCCATAGTTTTCATTAATAACAACATAAATTACTAACGAAAGGAGAAGAGTTATGGGAAAAATAGGAGTAGGTGAACTTATTATAGTCTTGATTATTGCCTTAGTAATATTTGGACCTTCTAAACTTCCTGAAATAGGAAAAGCATTTGGAAAATCCATAAGGGAATTTAAGGACAGCGTAAATAATGATGACAAGACTGAGGAAAAAGATTCATTCAAAGAAGATTAGCAGCATGCGCCTTTTTATCGGAGATTATATATATTGAAGGGAGAGTTACTATGTTTGAAAGAGAGATTGAAGATTTTATCGAGAAAGTCAGAACAAGACGCGAATTTTTGAAAATGAGCGGTAAAGGCATTGCAGGTATAACCGTTGCAGCATCAGTTTTGAACCTAATGGGATGCTCACAGGCTGAACCGGCAGACAATGAAGGAGCACCGGAGGCCACGGCTTTTGTAATTCCTGCGGGATTATTGGTAGCACAGCCAAACAGATGTACAGGATGTCAAAGATGTGAAATGGTCTGTACTGTGGCAAATGACGGAAAGATTCATCCGTTAATTTCCAGGGTGAAGATTTCAAGAAATTTCAATTATGGAAAGGAAATGACAGAAAATTATCGTTTTGAAAATGGATACTTCGGTAATTTCTTAATGACGCCTGAAACATGCCGTCAGTGTGAAGATGCCAAATGTGCCGCTGCATGTCCGCAAAAAGCCATAAGCCAGAATGAAACTACAAAGGCGTGGACAGTTGATAAAAACTTATGTGTAGGATGCGGGGCCTGTGTGAATGCATGTCCATGGAATATGCCTACTGTTGATCCGGAAACAAGCAAATCAACAAAGTGTATTTTATGCGGAGCTTGCGCAGATAACTGCATAACGGGAGCTCTGAAAATTATACCTTGGGAAAAGATGGAGGCTGTATTAAGAAGAAAGGGTTATAGATTTTCTTAATGTGCAGGCTGAATTATTTATAATATGAAATTTTGATTGGAGGAAGAATAAATGGCTAAAATAACAGGATGGCAGGGAAATTTATTAAGAGTTAACCTTACTACCGGAAATATAAAAGTAGAAGATACAATGAAGTATAAAGACTTAGTAGGCGGTGCAGGATTCGGATATAAAATAATATTTGATGAAGTACCGCAGGGAACAAAGGCTTTTGACGAAGCAAATAAGGTTGTAATAGCAGTAGGTCCTCTTACAGGAACAACTGCACCTTGCAGCGGAAGAACCAACATAACATCTTTGAGTCCGACCAACCCGTATCATGCGGTGGCAGACAGTCATATGGGCGGTAATTTCGGCGCATGGTTAAAATTTGCGGGATATGATGCAATCATTATTGAAGGCACATCAACAAAGCCTGTATGGCTGAAAATTGAGGATGATAAAGTGTCAATAGAGGATGCCGGAGACATATGGGGCAAGGGCGTAATAGATACGACATATGCAATCAATCAGGTTATGGGTAAGGAAGCCTGTGTTGCAGCAATCGGACCTGCGGGAGAACAGCAAAGGAATCTGGCATCAATAGTAAATTCGGTAAACCATTCAGCCGGAGGGCACGGTGGAATTTTAGGAGCTAAAAAATTAAAAGCTATTGGTGTAAAAGGAACAAAGGCAGTACATATAGCTGAAGGCAAAGCACAGGACTGGCTGAAATTAAATGAATATATGATGAAAGATATTATCGGTGCAAATAACCAGCACGTTGTACCGAGTACTCCTCAGCCGTGGGCAGAGTATCACAACCCGGGAAGCCGCTGGACAGCACAGCTGGGATTATTCTGGGGAGCAGCAAATCCGCCTGTAGAAACAGGAGAATGCCCTCCAGGTGATAAGAACAAGGTTGGCCTGCGTACACAGAAGGCTGTATTTGACCTGGGACCTTTGGCTGAAGACAGAACCATAAAGATGGGCGGCTGTTATTCATGTCCAATCCGCTGCCAGTCAAACATGCATGTGCCTGAGCTTGAAAAATACGGATTGACTCCTTACGCAACAAGCACATGTATAAATTACAGCTCACCCAGCACAGCAATGGTAAAAGGATTTTCGGACGGTGAGAAACAAGGAATGGATTCTCTTGTTACAAAATGTCTGGGTTCGAGACTTGCTGATGATTACGGTATCTGGAGCAACTACGGACAATTGCCAAGAGATTTTAAATATTGCTATAATTCGGGAAAATTAAAAGAAGTGCTTCCTAAGGAAGAATATGACAGCATTAATTGGGACTTATTAGAAAAAGGTGATCCGGGCTGGATGGTGGAATATTACGGAAACCTTGTAAAAGGCGGAGAATTTTCACATCTTCTTGATGGTCCATACTGGATGGATCAGAGATGGAGTCTGGGAAAAGAATATTGGGATTCATACGGAAACAATGTATGGTCAAAAATGGCATTCCCTAAACACCACAGCAATGAGGCAGGAGCCCAGGTAGGAGCATTGATAAATGTAATATTCAACAGAGATCCTAACTCACATACTCACATGAATATGATAGGAGCAGGCCTCCCGATAGAAATTCTTAAAGAGGTTGCCGGCGAAGTATGGGGTTCTCCGGATGCATTGGATGCACCGCAAAACTATACTCCTATGAATGAATATAAGGCTAAATTTGCAAAATGGTCATTGGACAGGAACTTCTTACATGATTCCATTACATTGTGCAACTGGGTATGGCCTATGACAGTTTCACCTTCTAAAGAAAGAAACTACAGAGGTGACACAGCATTGGAGGCAAAATTCTTCAGCATTGCTACCGGAATAGAAACTTCCGAAAAGGAACTTGATTTGGCGGCTGAGAGAATTTCAACCCTTCACAGAGCATTGACTGTTAAAAACATGAACACTGTGGATATGAGAAATGAGCATGATACAATACCTGAATGGGTATTTGAAGCTGATCCTGATAAAAAACCATTTACCGAAGGTACAGTAAAGCTTGAGAGAGAAGACATGCAGCTGGCGCTGACAATGCTTTATAAGGAATACGGCTGGGATGAAAAAACAGGAGCACCTACGAGAGCAACTTTGGAAAGGCTTGGACTTAAAGATGTTGCCGATGAGCTGGGAAGCTTAAACTTATTACCATAATAAAAATTAATTGTCAGGACCTGCCAACCTTCTTTATGAAAAGGGTTGGCAGTCCTTATTCAGCGGAGCACGGTATAATCTGCTCTGATTTGTACGGGAATCAATATCGAGTACCGCTGAGTTAACAAGGTGTCGGAATGATATTAGATTATTTAATCAGCAAATTTACAGAAGAGAATCCACCGCAGGTAAATATGGAAAAATGCATTAACACTTACTGTCCATCCGATGGCTGCAGCAGGTGTATTGAGTTGTGCCCTGAAGAAGCTGTAAAGTTTAAAGGGAAAAAGATTGTTTTTGATGAAAGCCTCTGCAGCGGCTGCGGTATATGCAAGGCTGGGTGTCCTTCGCAGGCCATAAATATTAAAGGGGCGGGAGAAGGAGAGATATTGAATAGAATAGGTGAAAAAAGAAATCCTGTATTTTCATGTTCTCTTGAAGGCACGGAGGGAAACCTGAAGTTAAGCTGCTTAAATGCAATGCATCCGGAATTTATTTCTGTACTTTTTATATTATATAAAGATAAAAAGCTTTATTTTAATACAAGCCATTGCATTAAATGCGATATATGTTATAATGATTCTGTATTCAGAAATGCGTTGGATAAAGCTGTATATTTTGTTAATAGGCTTGGAATCAATCCTGTTTATGAAATATTGGCTGAGGAAACAGACTTTGCTGAATTGCTTGACGAAGAAATTTCACGAAGAAACTTATTTAAGCTTGCTGCAAAGGAATCCAGAAACATTGCTTTAAAAACAATAACAACAATAATAAACGAGGATGAACAACTGCCTGTACGGAAGCTTTTGTTAAACACCATGAAAGAAATCGAATCCGAAACCGAAACCGTAAAAGCGCCGAACACATTCTGGGAATATTGGGATGCAGGTGCAGAATGCGACGGATGCGGCAGATGCGAATCAGTTTGTCCGGGTAAGGCCTGGAGGATTGAAAATCAGGATACATCAATAAAATTGTACCATAGCTTCGGCAATTGCCATAAATGCGGTTTATGCAAGTCAGTCTGCCCCAAAAAAGCAATCACTGAAGGCTTGAGCTCAGACGGAGATGCATCACAATTTGTTCTTAAAAAAGAAATAAATTTAAGTGCTTGCAGGATCTGCGGCAAAAAATTTATACCAATCAGCGCAGTTGATGAAGTATGTATTGTTTGCAGCAAAAAGGAATTACTTAGGAAAAAAATATCAACAAGCTTTAGTTGATTAATATATTATAGATTTTTTGATACAATGTAAAAAAATAAAATTATAAATTATAAGGAGAAGAACAATCATGGGTAGAATCGGAACAGGAGAATTAGTACTTATATTAATTATTGCTTTAGTAATATTCGGACCTGCGAAGCTTCCGGAGCTGGGCAGATCAGTGGGGAAGACCTTAAATGAATTCAAGAAAGCGTCTAAAGAATTTCAGGAAGATTTATCTGTAGACAGTACACCTAAAAAAGCTGCAAAAGCAGAAAAGGTTGAAGAGGCTCCGTCGGAAGCCGAGACTGAAGCTGAAGAATAAACAATATATTTTACAAAACATAAATTAAAATTTTGGATGCATATTAAAAATTTGTTGACAAAAATATTGTATTATGATAATTTTAGTGTAAATATATTGCGTGAGGAAGAGTAATCATATTTATTAATTATAGAAAGACGGTTGTGATGGAAAACTGTTATTGACATGTGATGAAAGACACCTCTATGGAGCAAATCAATCGAGAGGGACTACATGTAGTCCAAGTAGGGTGGCAACGCGGGTTATACTCGTCCCTAATCAGGGATGAGTTATTTTTATTTATTTTGGAGGATATTATGGAAACAATGGGTTCTTTAAGAAGAAGTAACATGTGCGGAGAATTAAGCAGCAACCATATAGGCAAAGAAGTGGTTCTCATGGGCTGGGTACAGAAGAGAAGAAGTCTCGGCGGATTGATATTTGCTGATTTAAGAGATATAACAGGCTTAATTCAGGTTGTATTTGACACTGATGTAAGTAAAGAAGCATTTGAAAAGGCGGAAAGCCTGAGAAGTGAGTTTGTCATTGCTGTAAGAGGGAAGGTTCTGGAAAGACAGTCTAAAAATATGGAAATGGCAACGGGTGAGATAGAAGTATATGCTGAAGAACTTAAAATATTAGATACTGCAGAAACACCTCCCATTTATATAAAGGACGACGATGATGTGTCTGAACAAATGCGTTTAAAATACAGATTTCTTGATTTAAGAAAGCCTCACATGCAAAACAATCTTTTGCTGAGAAGCAGGACATCAAAGGTAATAAGAGAATTTCTGTATGAAAATGACTTTAATGAAATAGAGACTCCGTTTTTAACCAAACCAACTCCCGAAGGAGCAAGAGATTACCTGGTTCCAAGCAGAGTGAATCCGGGGAAATTCTATGCATTGCCTCAGTCTCCGCAGCTTTTCAAACAGCTTTTAATGGTTTCAGGCATGAACAGATATTTTCAGATAGTCAGATGCTTCAGAGATGAAGATTTAAGAGCCAACAGACAGCCTGAATTCACACAGGTTGATATTGAAATGTCATTTGTTGATGTTGAGGATGTTATTTCCATAAATGAAAGACTGATACAAAAAATATTCAAGGAAGTTAAAAATGTCGATGTGGAGCTTCCTATTAAACGTATGTCATACCAGGTTGCAATGGATAAATACGGCTGTGATAAACCTGATTTGCGTTTTGGATATGAGCTTACAAATATAACTGAAATATTTAAGGATTCGGAATTTAATGCGTTTAAATCAACCTATGATACAAAGGGTCTCATTAAATGTGTAAAAATAGACGGTTCCGCTGACGATTTTTCAAAGAAGGGAATTTCCAAGCTTGAGAAATTTGTAAAAACATATGGAGCCAAAGGCTTGGCATGGCTTAAATATGAAAATGGAGTAATTGATTCTCCGATTGCCAAATTCTTAAGTGAAGAAGAATTAAAACAATTGACAGCATCACTTGAATTAAAAGAAAAAGATATTGTATTCATAGTTGCTGATAAGGAATCCGCGGTAAATACTTCTTTGGGTGCTTTAAGAATTGAAATAGCAAAAGAGAAGGGGCTCATTGACAACAACAAATTTGAACTGGTATGGATTACTGATTTTCCGTTGTTTGAATTTGATGAGGAGGAAAACAGATATGTTGCAAAACACCATCCGTTTACATCCCCTGTTGACGAAGATATAGAAAAAATTGAATCTAATCCCGGAGAAGTGCGTGCCAAGGCCTATGACATAGTAATAAACGGGGATGAAATAGGCGGAGGAAGCATTCGTATTACAAACAGAGATTTGCAGAACAGAATGTTCAGGGCATTGGGATTCACTGATGAGGAAGCTCAGGAAAAATTTGGATTTTTACTTGAAGCATTCAAGTACGGAGTGCCTCCCCACGGAGGAATTGCTTACGGCTTAGATCGTTTCATGATGCTTTTAACTAACTCTGATAATATAAGAGACGTTATAGCTTTTCCTAAAACTCAAAGCGCAACCTGCCTGATGACTGAAGCACCCACATATGCTTCGGAGAAGCAATTAAAGGAGCTGGAAATACAGGTGGCTGATAAACAATAATCATACCGCAGCGGACATCCCAAGTGTTCGCTGCAGCCGCATCAGAAAGGAAGAAGATAATGGATCAAGTAGGTAAGATAGAAAAAATAGAAGGAACAAAGGCGACAATATCTGTAAAAAGAATATCAGCCTGCGGTGAAAACTGCAAAGGCTGCAGCTCGGCATGCAAGCAGCCCAGCGTTATTTTTGAAACAGATATTGCCGGTGACTATGAGGTAGGAGATTATGTTGAAATAACTACCGAAAATGAAGTGATGCTAAAGCAGATTGCAATGCTTTACGGTATACCGCTTTTAATTATGCTGGCAGTCATAGGGATATTCCAGCTTATGCTTAAAGAAAATCCCAACAAGGACATAATTTCTGCTATTGCTTCTGTTTTGTCACTGGCCGTTTCATTTTTCATTTTAAAAGCTTATGATAAAAAAGAAATGGAAAAAAATACGCTTAAGTTTACTTTAGGAAAAAAACTTTAGTTTTTATAAAGTAAAGGGATGTATAATGAATATATTTGAAATGCAATACGAAAACTCTATTAAAAAGCGAGGTCCTCTGGCAGAACGCATGAGGCCCAAAAGTCTTGACGACTTTGTGGGTCAGGAGCACATAGTAGGCAAGGGCAAAATATTAAACAGAGCAATTGAAGCTGACAAGCTGTCTTCGGCCATTTTTTACGGTCCTCCCGGAACGGGGAAGACAACACTGGCAAGGATTATTGCCGAAAATACAAACAATAATTTCACAACCTTAAATGCTGTAACTGCTGGAATTAAGGACATTAAGGAAAAAATTGGTTTTGCTGTTGATGAGTTATCCGTATACGGCAGGAGAACCATACTTTTTATTGATGAAATTCACAGATTTAATAAAGCTCAGCAGGATGCACTTCTGCCTTATGTAGAAAACGGCACTATTATATTAATAGGAGCTACAACTGAAAATCCTTATTTTGAAGTGAATCAGGCTTTAATATCCCGTTCGCTGGTGTTTGAATTTAAGAAAATAACCGTTGAAAACATCAAGACGGTAGTTAGAAAGGCATTAAAGGACAAGGACAGAGGGTATGGAGCTAAAACTGTTGAGCTGGATGATGATGCACTGGAACACATAGTTGAAAATTCCAACGGTGATGTAAGAAAAGCTTTAAGTGCGCTGGAGCTTGGGGTTGAAACTACCAAGGAAGTAGACGGCAAAATAAAAATCGATATAAATACGGCTGTTGAATGCATTCAAAGGAAGAAAATTGAATATGATAAAAATGGAGATAGTCATTATGATACTATTTCTGCCTTCATAAAGAGCATGAGGGGATCGGATCCGGATGCGGCCGTTTTTTGGCTTGCAAAAATGATAAAAGCCGGTGAGGACCCGAAGTTCATAGCCAGGAGGATAATCATATGCGCATCGGAGGATGTTGGAAATGCGGACCCAAGGGCTTTGGAGGTGGCGGTGAACGCATTTAAGGCAGTTGAAATAATCGGGTTTCCCGAGGGGCGTATAACACTTGCCCAGGCTGTGTTGTATGTGGCGTGTGCTCCTAAAAGCAACGCTTCGGTCATGGCCATAGAAAAAGCTATGGATGCCGTGGAAAAGTATTCGCTGGAAGTACCGGCACATTTAAAGGATGCCCATTATAAGGGTGCTGAAAAGCTTGGAAGGGGAACGAGCTATAAATATCCCCATGATTATGACAAATTTTATGTTAAACAAAGTTATCTCCCTGAAACTTTGAAAAATGTAAGCTTTTATGAACCCAAGGAATCAGGATACGAAAGCAGGATTAAGAAATTTCTGGAGTATCTGAGACAGGGGTAAGGAGGTACTATGGATTATAAGCTGTTTGAATCAGACATAACAGATTTAAATGTTGATGATGTTTTAGAAAGTAAAATTGATTTTAATTCGTTTGACAAAAAAACGGAATATGACATTTCTGCGGAATTCTATAACAGGGATTTGCAGGAAGATGTGCTGAACGAAGAAGTATCTTATGAGATAAAAAGAAAACACTATGTGTTTATAAAGAAAATCAGAGATATGTTCGAGAAGCATAACATAAAAATCAATAAGTTTTATCTTATGGGGACCATTGCTGATTTGGATGAGGATGAAATTAATGTTTCAATTCTGAAGTCTGTTTATGATAAAAAAAGCAACACAATCTGGCCGTGCAAGGAAATATTTATTTTTGAAGACAGCAAAAATAAATTGGATGACCTTCTTTTAAGCAATCAAATTTCTGAGGAAGATTATGAATCAAATCTGGAGCTTTTGAAGGATGAGCTTAATATTTATGAAAGTGAAGATGAATTACAGTATTTAAATTAACGTTGTTCCTCCGTTGTAACCTTATGTATTATTGTTAATAAAATAATATAAAGGTCAGCATCATAAGGAGGAATTGTATGGAAGTATATATTATAACCTTTAAACATGGAAGTTACGCTGTTGCGGCTTTTAATAAACTGCAGGGATACGGTGTGAGAAACATGAGAGTATCTCAAACTCCGTTCAGTATAAAGGGTGAATGTGATTTATGTATAAGAGCAAAAGGCCAATACACATTGAGTATTATATTAGATGAATGCGAAGGAAGGTATCCGGTAAGCAACATATATCTTGAGGTGGACCAATCAGGAAGTACGGTTTACAAGCTGCTTTCCTAAGAAGATGTATAGTCTGTTAAATTTCATTATGAAATTTAACAGACTATTTTTTCTTGAATTTTATTCTTGTTTATTGTTGACAAATTTAGTAGGGTATAATATAATTACTTGTACCCTACTAAAACAGTAGGAATTGATTGAAAGGAGAGCAGACATGATTTTATCAACGAAGGGCAGATATGGATTAAAGGCAGTATTTGAACTTGCACTAAATTATGGTTTAGGGCCTGTTTCTCTGAAAAGGATATCAGATAAATATGATATATCGGAAAGTTACTTAGAACAGCTTTTTGCTAAACTTAAAAAAAATGGTTATATTGATACGGTGAGAGGACCTCAAGGGGGGTACTTCCTTGCTAAGGAACCGGGTGAAATAACTGTCGGTATGATTTTAAGGACGCTGGAAGGAGATATAACAACTTCAGAATGCGTAAACAGGGAAGTGTGTTCAAGGGAATCCGTTTGTGCTACGAGGGTTATATTGGAGAAGATAGAAAAGAGTATCAATGATGTCATAGATAACATAACTTTGGCTGATATGCAAAAGGAGCAAGAAAATATTTTAACGGAGGAAAATAAATGAGCAGGAAAATATATCTTGACAATGCTGCTACAACAAGAGTAAGAAAAGAAGTAATAGAAGAAATGAAAAAATATTTCGATGAAATGTATGGAAATCCGTCATCTCAACTGTATGAGCTTGGCAGAAAATCAAAAGAAGCAATTGAGAACGCAAGGAAGACAGTTGCTGATTTTATTAATGCGGATGAAAAAGAAATATATTTCACCGGAGGAGGCTCTGAATCCGATAACTGGGCATTGAAAGGAATAGCTTTCGCAAATTTCAATAAAGGTAAAAATCACATAATTACTACTAAAATAGAGCATCATGCAATACTACACACATGTGAGTACTTAGAAAAATTTGGTGTCGAAACAACATATCTGAATGTTGATAAATACGGTATGATTGATTTGGAAGAGCTGAAGGAAGCAATCAGACCTGAAACAATGCTTATATCCGTAATGTTTGCAAACAATGAGATAGGAACAATACAGCCCATAGAACAAATTGGTGAAATAGCGAAGGAACACGGTATAATATTCCATGTTGATGCCGTACAGGCAATGGGAAGCGTTAAAATAGATGTAAAAAAGCAGCATATTGATTTATTGTCAATGTCAGCGCACAAATTAGGCGGGCCTAAAGGCGTTGGCGGCATGTTTATCAGAAAAGGCGTTAAAATAGACAACTTTATTCACGGAGGCGGTCAGGAAAGAGGCAGAAGAGCTGGAACTGAAGGCGTTCAGAACATTGCAGGTTTCGGAAAGGCTGTTGAGCTTGCCTCCAAGGATTTTGACCAGCATGTGGAAAGACTCACTTCTTTAAGAAATAAGTTTATTGAGGATATAAAAAATAATATTCCGGAGGTTATCCTTAACGGACATCCTGCAATGAGACTTCCTAACAATGTGAATTTCTCATATAAATACGTTGAAGGCGAATCAATATTACTGCTCCTTGATATGGAAGGAATTGCCGCATCCAGCGGTTCAGCATGTACATCCGGGTCGCTTGACCCATCACACGTTCTTCTGGCAACAGGGCTTGACCATGGAACGGCACATGGTTCAATTCGTTTCACACTGAGTGAGGAAATAACAGAAGAAGATATTGATTTCACAGTGGCTGCAATGAAAAAAATAATTGAAAGATTAAGAGCAATGTCGCCGATTAAAAGCGATGCAGATTTATATAACAAATAATATAATTTTATTAACATATATCGGAGGGAAATAAATGTATACAGATACAGTAATGGATCACTTCAGAAATCCAAGAAATGTAGGTCAAATTGAAAATGCTGACGGAGTAGGTCAGGTAGGTAACCCAAAATGTGGAGATATAATGAAAATATATCTGAAAATAAATGATGATGAAGTCATTGAGGATGTAAAATTCGAAACCTTCGGCTGCGGTTCGGCAATAGCTTCATCAAGCATGGCAACCGAGCTTATAAAGGGAAAAAGTATCAATGATGCAGTTGAGCTTTCCAATAAGGCTGTTATTGAAGCGCTGGGAGGACTTCCTCCTGTAAAGGTTCACTGTTCAGTGCTTGCAGAGCAGGCGGTAAAATCGGCATTATATGATTATTCTCAAAAAACTGGAAAGACAATCAAGGGACTGGAAAATTACAGCCCCGAGGATGACGAAGATATTCACTGTCACTAAAATCAAGCGGAGCTCAGAAAATTCTGACTCCGTTTTTTTATTTAAGAAAATAATTTTTATATGAGCTAATTGAAAAGTTGTCAAGAATGATAAAAAGTTGGTCAAGACTGATAGTATTACGAAGCATACACGCCATTTATAATGTAGACAGAGAATAAAAACCTGCTCCCTATTTACTATTTTTTTGCGAAATGGTATCATAAATTGTCTCGTATAAAGGGGCTTATAAAGCTATAATATCAATAAAGGAGCTTAATATGATTCAGAAAACAGAGTGGGGTCACATAGAATGGCTGCATAAATGCAGAGAGGATACGGCTTCATTTAGTGTAGGGATAACCTCTCTGCTCCAGGGCAAACGTATGCTCAAGCATGTGCATTATGGCATAGAACAATTTATATACATACTTGAAGGAGAAGGCATTTATTACATAAATGAAGAAAAAAAGTATATCCATAAAGACATGTGCTTTTATATGAAGCCAGATATAGTTCATGAAACAATAAACATCGGTTCCGAAACGTTTAAAGAGCTGGTGGTATCCAGACCTGTGAGTTATGATTCGGGCAGAAAGCTGGAGGAAGATTACCTTAATGCAAATCAGAGAACATCCAGGATGGTTTCTGTAAATATAATATATTCGGCAGTGGAAGCAATAAGAAGTCCGCTTCTTGAGTCCATAAGCCTTCCGTTCACAATTTATGATGATATGGGAGAAATTATAATTCAAAGCAGTAAATTTTCCGATTATTGCACCTCAAAGTGTAATCCTGTATGTAACAGCAAGACGTGCAGCTGCATGCTTCAAAGGAATTTTGACAAGTTGGACAAGTCGGCACAATTTACCTGTGAGCATGGGCTTACGGTATTCAGCTATCCTGTTATATACAACGGCTTGCAGCTGGGAACCATAAGCGGAGGTCATATTCTTGTATCTGACTACACTACAAAAGGATATGACGGGCATGATGATTTATATGACTCCCCTGAAAGTACGGTTATTGGTATAAAAAGCCTGTTGGAGCAAATTGTAAAAAGCATAACAAGCTACTGTTCGTTTTATGAATCGAGAATGCTGATTGAAAAAAAAGACAAGGACATAAAAGAGGAAATCAGGAGAAACGAAACTCTTAGAAATAATTTGTACATAATAAATGACAAGGTTACAAATTTACGAATTAATCATCACTTTCTGTTTAATACTTTGAATTCAATAGCCAGCATGGCTTTGACAGGAGACAGGAGCTGTCTTTACAATTCCATAATAGATCTGTCAAAAATGTTCAGATATACCATGACGGTTGATTTAAGATTTGTAACGCTGATGTCTGAAATAGAATATCTGGAAACATACCTTAACTTGCAGAGGCTGAGGTATGGACAAGACCTGGAGGTCTTATACCATATTGAAAAAGGTATGGATAAAATCAAGGTTCCGTTTAACTTTATCCAACCCGTTGTAGAAAATGCATTTACTCACGGATTTATACCCAGCGACAATAAAAAATTAATAAGAATTTCCGTAGAAAAAGTTGATGATAAGGCTGAAATAGTTGTATCAAATAATGGTGTCCTTTTAGACGATATTACACTTAACAGAGTAAACAGGGGACTGTACAGAAATACCGGTCATGGATTGTCGATGATATATGAAAAGTTAAAATTGGCTTATAGTGATGACTTCAGCATGAATATAACATCCAGCGCCGGCGATGATACTAAGGTTTCTGTAAAAATACCAATTGTGTATGAGGAGGAAAGAGCATGATAACCGCAATAATAGCAGATGATGAACCTGCAGTAGCTAATATAATATGCTACTTTATAAAAAAAGAAAAGCTGCCCATATCAATTGTAGGTACTGCAAGCAACGGTAATGAGGCATTGGAATTACTAAAACAAAATAAAGTAAATCTCGTATTTTTGGATATTATAATGCCTTTCATGGATGGCTTTAAGGTGATTGAAAATTCTCCGGATAATAACTATATAATCATTACAGCATATGATTCCTTTGAGTATGCTCAGCGTGCTTTGAGGCTTGGTGCCAAGGATATACTCCTTAAGCCTATCGAATACAAGCAGCTTCTGCAGTCAATAACCAGAGCAGTGGGATGGAAGTTTACAGACAATGATACATTAAATGATATACTTGAATATATAAACATGAATTATTCGGAAAAAATTGACTTGCAAAAATTATCCGGTGAATTTTTTGTATCTCCAAGCCATGTATCAAGATTATTTAAGAAATTTATGGGGACCACTACGGTCGAATACATTCATGAGGTTAGGATTAAGCAGGCAGTTAATATGCTTAATGAAGGAAGACACAGCATTAAAGAGGTTGCGGAAATTACCGGGTACGACAGTTTAAATAATTTTTATAAAAAATTTAAAATTTATACAGGCACAACGCCAGCTATATATATTCAGATGCATAAATAGTTTTAATAAATTATTGTCATATGTCAAAAATGATAAATAACATGCGTGAATTTTTACAGGGTCTGACAGAGGTTGACCCTTTAAAGTCATTGAGCTGCTATCAAAAGCATGTTTTAATAATTCACGGTACAAAAGACATGGATGTTTTTCCTGTCAATGGCTATAACTATTATAAAAGTATCTTGGACAGCGAATTATATTATGTTAAAGATGCAGACCATTGCTACAGTAAAAAAGAATTTGAAGAAGAGCTTTTGGATAAGACTGAAGAATATTTCAAAAAATGCATGTGAGTTATATTAATTTATTGTAAATGCATACAGCCAATCGTATCATACATACGGTTGGCTTTTGTTTTACTATAAATTCAGTTATTAGTGAGCTGGCAATTGATGAAAGATTAAAACTGATAAAATAATACATCACTTTTCTCAATTGTCAAAAACGATAAATAATGAGCATGTTATGAATATATACAAAAAAATTATATACTATATAATTTAAAATATAGATTGGTCGATCTAATCCAAATTGAAAATATTTTTTGAAGTTTAAAACTAAAATGTATGGAGGGAATATAAATGCTTAGATACACAAAAATATCAGATCCGGAAGTGTATGAAATCGTTGAAGAAGAATTGAAGCGTCAGGAGCATAACATAGAAATGATTGCTTCTGAAAGTACGGCTTCTTTGGAGATTATGGAATTGTCTGGGTCAATATTTACAAATAAGACACTTGAAGGATATCCCGGTGCTCGCTTTCAGGCTGGATCACATGAGGCTGACAAACTTGAAATTCTAGGAATTGAAAGAGCAAAGTCACTATTTGGAGCGGAACATGCAAATATTCAGGTTTATTCGGGTTCGACAGCAAATTACGGGGTTTACGCATCCATACTGAAGCCGGGAGACAGAGTGCTGAGCATGCGGCTTGATCAGGGAGGACATCTTACTCACGGAAGTCCTGCAAACTTTCTTTCAAAGGTTTATGAGTATGATTTTTATGGAGTAAGCAAAGAAACAGAGCAAATAGATTATGATGAGCTTGAGAAAAAGGCTGAGGAATTTTTGCCAAAGTTAATTATTGCCGGAGGAAGCTCATATCCAAGACTTATTGATTATGAAAGAATAGGTAAGATTGCAAAATCAGCAGAGGCCTATTTTATGGTGGATATGGCTCATGTAAGCGGTTTGGTTGCAGCAGGGGTTATACCTAGTCCTGTTCCGTATGCGGATTTCGTATCATCATCCACCACAAAGACTCTGTGTGGTCCGAGAAGCGGATTCATACTTTGTAAAAAGGAACATGCCAAAGCCTTGGATAAGGGAGTTTTTCCGGGCTCAATCGGCTCAATGCATTTAACAACAATGGCAGCAAAGACATGGCTTTTTAAGTATGCTGCTACGGAGGAATTTAAAAATATAATGAAACAGATTCTTTCCAACGGAAAATCACTGGCAAAAGAGCTTGAAGGTCATGGGTTCCGCATTGTAAGCGGCGGGACAGATAACCATATAGTCATGGTTGACCTCAGGTCTAAAGGAATAAGCGGCAAGCTGTTCCAGAATTCACTCGATAAGGTTGGTATTACTGTAAATAAAAATCAGATACCATTTGATCCCGCATCTCCTTTCGTTACAAGCGGCGTAAGAATAGGAGTAACTTCAATAACTCAAAGAGGGCTGAAAGAAAATGAAATAAAAGAAATTGCTGATATAATGAATAAGGTTGCTTCTGACCCGGAAAACGAATTGAATCTTTCAGAATGCAAAAAAAGGACGGAAAAGTTAATATCAGAATTTCCACTGTACCCTTTAGGCGTATTTAACGATTATCCTTTGGAAGCATTTAACGATTAATAGTAATTTAATGTATAATTTTGTACGTTTTATATATTGGAGGAATCATGACGGAAAAGTATCTAAGTGATATCGAAATAGCACGGCAGGCTGAAATGAAGGTAATCAACAGTATAGCTGAAAAAATGGAAATTCCCGATAAATATGTTGAAAATTACGGTAAATACAAAGCAAAAATTGATTACAGATATTTACAGAATGAATTAAGAGATAGTAAAGATGCAAAATTGATATTGGTGACGGCAATAAATCCAACTCCTGCGGGAGAAGGAAAAACTACTACAACCATAGGTCTGGGTGATTCGCTTTCAAGTCTTGGTAAAAAAACAATTATAGCTCTTCGCGAACCATCATTGGGTCCGGTATTTGGAGTAAAGGGAGGAGCAGCCGGCGGAGGATATGCTCAGGTAGTTCCAATGGAGGACATAAATCTTCACTTTACAGGGGATTTCCATGCAATTGGAGCGGCAAATAATTTGCTGGCAGCTATGCTTGACAACCATATCCATCAGGGTAATCAATTAGACATTGACACAAGAAGAATTGTATGGCGAAGAGCTGTTGATATGAATGACAGACAATTGAGACGGATTGTTGACGGACTCGGAGGAAAGACAGAAGGCGTTGTGAGAGAAGACGGATTTGACATTACAGTTGCTTCAGAGGTTATGGCAATATTCTGTCTGTCAAATGACATAATTGAATTAAAAGAAAATCTGGCAAAAATAATTGTTGCATATTCAAGAGACGGTAAGCCGATTACTGCCGGGCAATTGAAAGCGCATGGAGCAATGGCAGCACTTCTTAAGGATGCATTGAAACCGAATTTAGTTCAGACTCTGGAGGGAACACCTGCGTTTATTCACGGAGGGCCGTTCGCAAACATAGCTCATGGATGCAACTCTGTAATTGCTACAAGAATGGCCGGCAAGATTGCCGACTATGTAGTAACAGAAGCCGGATTTGGAGCAGATCTTGGAGCTGAAAAATTTATTGACATCAAATGCCGTAAAACAGCATTAAGGCCAAATGCTGTAGTAATTGTTGCAACTGTTAAGGCATTGAAATACAACGGCGGAGCAGCAAAGACTGATTTAGGAGCTGAAAATCTTAAAGCGTTGGAAAAGGGACTTCCGAATTTATTGAAGCATGTTGAAAATATAACTCAGGTATTTAAGCTTCCTGCGGTTGTAGCAATAAACAGATTTCCTGCGGATACAGAAGCGGAGCTTAAATTAATAAGAGAAAAATGTAAGGAATTAGGCGTAAATACAGCACTTTCGGAAGTATGGGGAAAGGGAAGCCGGGGAGGAAAAGAACTGGCCGAAGAAGTTCTGAGACTTACTGGGCAAGAAAGCAGCCTCGAATTTGTATATGATTTGGAAACCCCTGTAAAAGAAAAAATAAAGTTAATAGCTACAAAGCTTTATGGGGCAAGTGACGTTGAATTTACGTCAAAAGCAGATAAGGAAATCGCAAACCTTGAAAAGCTGGGTTTTGAAAATTTACCAATCTGCATGGCAAAAAATCAATATTCCCTGACTGATGATGCAAAAGTATTAGGAAGACCTGCCGGATTTAAAATCACAATCAGAGATATAACAATATCTGCAGGAGCCGGATTTATAGTGGCATTAACAGGTGACATAATGAAAATGCCGGGACTTCCAAAGGTGCCGTCAGCAGAATTTATTGACGTTGATGTTGACGGAAAAATAAAGGGGCTGTTCTAAGCTTTATTATAATAATCCAAAATAGTCTGCTATTTTGAATGATGAAAGAAATATTTACAGCTACCTTTTAAATGGTTATAAGATAGTCAGGCATAAAAATAAAGTATGAACAGGAAAGGGCAAATTTTACGTTTTGATGTAAAATTTGCTTTTTTCTATATAATGCGTTGAGTAAATGTGAATAAATGTCATTATATACGAAATATAGTTGACAATTTGGGAAAGAATACATTATAATTTCATAATAAGAACTCCAGCACGACGCAATTAAAAATTGCTGTTGAGTCTAGGGAGCCATGTTGCATCAGCAATAGGAACCAAAGAACGTAAATAAAAAAAACGGAGGAATGATGGATACATTAGATAGATTTTCGATAAACAACATAAGAAAAGAATATTTGAATTTTTTTAAGAGCAAGGGTCATTTAACAGAAAACAGTTTTTCATTAATTCCTAAAAATGATAAAAGTCTTTTACTAATCGGAGCAGGTATGGCACCTTTGAAAAAATATTTCACGGGAGCTGAAACACCGCCGTGCAAGAGAATGGCTACAGTTCAAAAATGTGTAAGAACCGGAGACATTGACAATGTGGGATTAACTGCAAGACATCTTACGTTTTTTGAAATGCTTGGAAACTTCTCATTTGGAGATTATTTTAAAAAGGAAGCAATATCATGGGCCTGGGAGCTGTTAACCGAGGTCTTGAAAATAGATAAGGACAGACTTTGGGTTACAGTATATCTGGATGATGATGAAGCAGCAGAATTATGGCACAGTGTCGCTGGAGTACCAAAGGAAAAAATTGTGAGACTGGGCAAGGAAGACAATTTCTGGGAGCTTGAGGTAGGACCCAGCGGACCATGTTCAGAAATTTATTATGATACAGGAGCAGACAGAGGCTGCGGTTCACCGGATTGCAAGCCGGGATGCGACTGCAACAGATTTTTGGAAATCTGGAATCTTGTATTTACTCAGTTTGACAAGGATGAGCAGGGTGTATATCATCCACTGCCAAATCCGAACATAGATACAGGAATGGGGCTTGAAAGAGTATCATGTGTACTGCAGGACAAACCTACGGTATTCGACGTTGAACCATTGCTGTCTGTAGTAAAAAAGGTTGCTGAAATATCAAATATTCCTTACGGTTCTAATGAGAAAAAAGATGTTTCTATGAAAATTATCTGCGACCATTCAAGAGCGGCGGCATTCCTCATAGGCGATGGAGTTATACCTTCAAACGAGGGAAGAGGTTATGTTCTGAGAAGACTCATAAGAAGAGCCATAAGGCAGGGAAAGTCTCTCGGCATAAACAATGAATTTTTGACAAAGGTTGTTAAGGTAGTAATAGATGGATGGAAAGATGCTTATTCCGAGCTTGGCGAAAAGGAAAGCTACATACTGAAGGTTGTTAAGCTTGAAGAGGAAAAATTTAAAATTACAATAGACCAGGGTCTTGAGCTTTTAATGAAGGAAATTAATTTGCTGAAGGCTTCAAATAAGGATATTCTGGACAGCAATGTGGCATTTAAGTTATATGACACATATGGGTTTCCATCTGAACTTACCGAAGAAATATTAGCTGAAAATGAAATTCGCTTTGACAAACAGGCTTTTATTGACATAATGGATGAACATAGACAAATGGCAAGGGAAGCAAGAGCAAAGACAGGAAGCTCAGGCTGGAAGGACGAGGAAATCAGTCTTGATGTGCCTAAGACAGTATTTACAGGATATTCAACAATGACAGATACTGCGGAGGTTGCTGCAATAGTCGTTGATGGTGAGCAGGTAAACACAATTTCGGAAGGTCAGTCAGGTATAATTGTTCTTGATAGAACTCCTTTTTATGCAGAAAGCGGCGGACAGACAGGAGATACCGGAAAAATAATTACTGATGAAGCAGAAGCAGCAGTAACGGATACCAAGAAATTTAACAAGACTATTTACCTTCACGAATCAAATGTTGTTAAAGGGAGCATATCAGTAGGCGATAGAGTTACGGCACAGATTAATGCTGATCAAAGAAGAAATACCGCAAAAAATCATACATGTACGCACATTTTGCACAAGGTGCTCAAGGATATGCTGGGAGACCATGTAAATCAGGCTGGTTCCTATGTATCTCAGGACAGACTGAGATTTGACTACACTCATTTTGAAGCCGTTGACCAGAACACTCTGAAGGAAATCGAGAGACGTGTAAATGAAGCAATATTGGCTGATTATACGGTCAGCACGGATATACTTAATATTGAGGAAGCCAAAAAGTCGGGTGCAACAGCCCTTTTTGATGAAAAATATGATGAGATGGTAAGGGTTGTAAGTGTAGGAAGCTTCAGCAGGGAGTTATGCGGCGGAACACATATAGATGAAACCGCAAAAATAGGAATGTTTAAAATTATTTCTGAAGGAAGTATAGCTTCAGGAGTGAGAAGAATAGAAGGCATTACGGGGAGAGCAGCTATAAACTATATGGAGGAGCTTTCCAATATTACAGATGAAATTTCATCAAAGATGAAGGTATCAAAAGAAGAGCTTCCGGGAAAGATAAACAATCTGAAAAAAGAAGCAAAAGAGAAAGATAAAGAAATTCAGAAGCTGAATAACGAGCTCTTGAAGAAAAGTATGGATCAGATTCTTGATCAATACGAGGAAGTCGGTGGAATTAAGCTCTTTGCCTTGAAATTAAAAGACAAGGATGCAAATTCGCTAAGAGAAATTGCTGATAAAATTAAAGATAAGAATGAAAGCTGCGCGGTATTGTTAGCGTCAGACTTAGGCGATAAGGTATTGTTTGTGGCTGCTGTTACAAAAGATTTAGTTCAAAAAGGCGTTAATGCTGGAAATATGGTTAAGGAAGCTGCAAAGACCGCCGGAGGCGGAGGCGGAGGAAGACCTGACTTTGCTCAGGCCGGAGGAAAAAATCCGCAAAAAATAGATGAAGCAATAGAAGCAGCAAAGAGAACAATAGTGTAATGATATATGAACAATAGGTGAGCGGTAGCTGAGCAATAGCTCAGCCATAGCTCAGAAATTATTTATCCATTGTTTGTTGTTTAAATTTTTGTTGATTTTATTACAAAATTGTAGTACAATGTGAAAGTGTAAGAGGTGGTTTATATGGATGGTAATGTAAATAATACTGCAAAGTTTGATTACAAGCTGGAATCGCTAAATGAAGCTAGGGAAATATTATCTCAGGTTTATGAGTCATTGAAAGAAAAAGGATACAATCCTAATAACCAGCTCATAGGTTATATATTGTCCGGAGACCCGACTTATATTACAAATCACAACAATGCAAGAAGCTTAATAAGAAAAATTGAGAGAGACGAACTGTTAGAAGAGTTGTTAAATGTTTATTTAGATGTAATAGACCTTTAAAATGCAGGCAGTATATTTCGATATACTGTTCTTTTATATGTTCCTTAATCTGATTTGCATTCAGAGTTTTTTGCTATAGGTTTTTAAATCATCTTCTTGAAAAATGGTAAAAAATGATATATACAAATTTATTTGAAAAAGAAAACGTATCAAAATTATGTTATGGAACCTTATCCTTAAGTAATCTGCAAAACAGCGATATTTTAGAAAATAAGATAAAACTGCTGAATTACGCATATGAAAAAGGAATAAATTTTTTTGATACAGCTGAGCTTTATGACAACTATAATATATTAAAAGAATTCATAAAAGACAAAGACAGGGATAAACTAACAGTAGCTACAAAAAGCTATGCATATGACAGAAAGACTGCAGAATACAGTGTCAATAAAGCTTTAGAAGAATTAAACACAGAATATTTAGATGTTTTCATGCTTCATGAACAGGAAAACGGGAACAATTTTTTAGGTCACTATGAAGCTGTTGAGCGCTTTATGGAATATAGAGAACAAGGTGTAATAAAACATTTTGGAATAAGCACTCACAGGGTTCAGGCGGTGAAAGACAGCATTAAATTTAAAGAAATAGAATTTGTTTTTCCTCTTTTTAACATGGAAGGTATCGGAATACAAGATGGTACTATTGGTGACATGATAGATGCGGTTAAAAAGGCAAAGGAAAATAATAAATTTATTATGGCAATGAAAATATACGGAGGAGGTCATCTGATAAACAGGTCAAAGGAAGCGTTTGAATTTGTCCGGGGCGTTAAAGAGATTGACTTCATAGCCGTAGGTATGAGCACAATTGCAGAGGTTGATGCTAATATCTGTTATTTAGAAAACAATGAGTTAAATGTTAATATAAAAAATAAAATTAGAAATCAAAAGCGCACTCTCGTAGTGGAGGAGTGGTGTGTTGGTTGCGGAAAATGCGTAAGAAAATGCAGACAAAACGCACTTAGGATAGTTGATGGCAAATGTGTCGTTGATATGAATAAATGTGTTTTATGCAGCTATTGCGCCGGTGAATGTACGGATTTTTATATCAAAATTGTATGAGGTATCTATGGAAAGATTGATGGGTCTTGATGTGGGAGATAAAACAATTGGAGTTGCCGTAAGTGATTTATTAATGATTACTGCACAGGGAGTAACTACAATTAAAAGAACAAATATTAAAAATGACATCAGCGAGTTAAAAAAAATAATAGACGAATATCAGGTTACTAAAATAGTTGCGGGACTTCCCAAGATGCTTGACGGCACTGTGGGCATACAAGGTGAAAAGGTCCTGGGATTTTTGGATAAGCTGAAAAATTATATTGACTTGCCAATTGACCTTGAGGATGAAAGGTTTACCACATCAATATCTGAAAGAATGCTTATAGATGCCGATGTTAAAAGAAAAAAAAGAAAAGAAGTAATAGACAAATTAGCCGCAGTTCATATTCTGTCAGGTTATATGCAGCGTAAAAAGTTTTAAAGGAGCGTAATATGGAAGAAAACATTATTGAATTGATTGATGAAAATGGAAAGACGGAAAAACTTGTTGTTGAAGCTACTTTTCATATTGACGATACCTTGTATGCAGTTCTTCACGGAATAAACTCTGACGAGGGTATGATTTATTATGTTGAAGAAACAGATGACGGCAACGGAATATTAATTAAGGTTGAAGATGAAGAGGAAATTAGGGAAGTTATGGAAGTATATGAAGGAATAGCAGATGATTTAATTTAGATAAATCAAATTTCTATTTAGGGGTGAAATAATGAACGAATCAGATTACTTGATAAAAGCGCTTGTTGATAACGGTTATAAAACTACTACTCAAAGGAGTGTGGTATTTGACATATTGGCCGAAAATAAGGATCAGCATTTAAGTACTGAGGAAATTTATGAGCTTGTTAAGGCTAAGAACCCCCATATGGGAATTGCTACAATTTATAGAACACTCCAACTTTTTGAAGAAATAGGGCTGGTTTATAAGCATAACTTTGATGATGGCTGTTCAAGATATGAAATATTATCTCCTGACAGCAATGAAGTTCATCAGCACCATCATTTAGTATGCAAAAAATGCGGCAAAATAATTGAGGTCAAAGAAGACCTGATGAATACTCTGGAAGATATTATTGAAAAACAATACAATTTTGAAATATTGAATCACGTTGTCAAGTTCACTGGAATCTGCAGTCAATGCAGAAATGAGGAGAATGAAGATGGCAACAGAAAAGAAACACAAACTTAAAATCATACCTCTGGGAGGACTGGGGGAAATAGGGAAGAATATGACAGTCATAGAATACGGCGGAAATATAATCGTAATTGACTGTGGTATGTCTTTCCCGGAAGATGAAATGCTGGGTATTGATATTGTAATACCTGATATAACATATTTAATTAAGAACAAAGATAAAATAAAAGGAATATGCGTTACTCACGGACATGAGGACCATATAGGCTCAATTCCGTACCTGCTGAAAAAAATAAATGTTCCTATTTACGGCACAAGGCTTACATTGGGTCTTGTTGAAAATAAGCTTTTAGAGCATAAAATTGAAGATGCTGAGCTCAATGTTGTTCAGGCAGGTACAACAATTAACTTGGGATGTTTCAAGGTAACTTTTATAAGAAACAATCACAGTATTCCTGATGCTGTATCATTTGCGATAGATACACCCATAGGAATGGTTGTTCACACGGGAGACTTTAAAATTGACTACACTCCTATAAATGAAGAGGTTATGGATTTAGGTAAATTCGCCGAGCTTGGCAGGAAAGGCGTGCTGCTTGCTATGTCTGACAGTACAAATGTTGAACGTGCAGGGTTTACCGAGTCAGAAAAAACCATTGGTCTCAAGTTTATGGAAATATTTAAAAACTGTGAATCAAGAATAATTGTTGCTTCATTTGCATCGAATATACACAGGCTTCAGCAGATAATAAATGCCGCCGTAGCTAATCAGAGAAAGGTTGCCATATCGGGCAAGAGCATGGTCAATGCGGTAAAGGTATCACAGGAGCTGGGTTATCTGGATGCGCCTGAGGGAGTGCTGATTCATGTCAATGATTTGAAAAACTACAAAGACAACGAAGTTGTTATCATAACAACGGGCAGCCAGGGCGAACCGATGTCTGCACTGACACGAATGGCTAACAATGACCATAAAAAGGTTCAGATTAAAGCCGGTGATTTAGTGATTATTTCAGCTAATCCTATTCCGGGCAACGAAAAAACGGTATCAAGAGTTATAAACATGCTTTACGAAAAGGGAGCAAATGTGCTTTATGATGCCTTGACACAGGTTCATGTATCCGGCCATGCCAGAAGAGAAGAATTAAAGCTGATGCTTACTTTGCTGAAACCAAAATTTTTCATACCTGTTCATGGGGAATACAGGCATTTGATGCAGCATGCAAAGCTTGCGCAGGAGATGGGACTGCCGGAAAATCATACCATAATAGGCAAGAACGGAGATGTTATTGAGCTTACATCTAAATCAATAGCAATAAACGGTACAGTAACCTCAGGCAACATACTTGTTGACGGTCTTGGTGTAGGTGATGTTGGAAATATAGTTCTTAGAGACAGAAAGCTGTTATCTGAAAACGGATTGATAATTGTTGTTCTTGCAACAGAAAGAGGAACCGGAAGAGTGCTTGCCGGACCTGAAATTGTTTCGAGAGGCTTCATTTATGTGAGAGAAAACATTGACTTGATTGAAGAGTCAAAAACGGTTATAAGAAAGGCTCTTACAAAATGTGAAGAATCCAATGTAAAAGAGTGGAACAACATAAAAATGGCGATAAAAGATGCATTAAGCAGCTTCATTTATGAAAAAATCAAAAGAAATCCAATGATACTTCCTATAATTGTCGAAGTTAAATCAGAAGGCTTTTCGGATTTTTCGGATATAAGTAATTTAGAGAATTTAGAATTTTAAAAAGGACTTTAAGTCCTTTTTATTTTGCAAGCTAAAAGCAACCGGTGAATTTCACCGGCTGCTTAAGTGCTTATTACTCCAATTATTTTTTAATCATGTGAAAATCTACACCTAGTACAGGTCCAAATTGAGACGGCTTATTATTTACAATTTTTTTCTCAACCATTTTTGTATTCTCTTTTTTTGAAAGAATATTTAAATCCGGTTCAAGTTTTCCATTTAAGTTGGTTAATTGTAAATTAACCTCTCTTTTGTTAATTTCACGTAATTTATTCGTAATCTTATTCTCAGGAGTGTTACTCATGTTCAATTTTACCTCTTGTCAAGTCCAATAGAACCAACCCTCTCTTGAAAGTAATAAGCATTACTATTATGTCTTTAAGGCAGAATATTATTCATCATTAAAAACTTTTATTTAATGAGTAAATTATAAGATGTATGCAGACAGCAATAAATAATTTCTTATTGTTTTTATTAGTCAAAAGTTGTATAATTTAAGAGATTTTAAACACGCGGAGGATTTTATGAAAAAACTTTTCGCTGTCCTTGCTTTTGCGATAGTGGCGGCAGTTCTTTATTTTTTTGTCAATAATTATATTAATGAAAATTTAGAAGCGGTGGATAGAACCGATGACACTGAAATTGTGGTAGAAATACCTTCAGGAAGCACAACGGACAGCATTGCACAAATATTGTACGAAAATAATTTAATTAAAAATACATTCGCCTTTAAATATTATGCTGAAAAAACAGGCAATGATGTGCTGCTTAAGGCAGGAAGCTTCGTATTGTCCAGAAACATGAGCGTAGATGAATTACTTCACTCATTAATAAAGGGAGGAGTTTCAGGCAATACTGCCAATATTACAATCATAGAAGGTCTGACCCTGGAGGATACGGCAAAATCAATTTCAGAACAGCTTGGCTTAAATTATGACAAGCTGCTTGAGGATATGAGCAATGCATCTATGTTCCGGGACGAATTTGAATTTTTAAAGGATAATCCATCTATTGAAAATCTTCAGGGTTATTTGATGCCTGATACCTACAATGTATATATTAATTCATCCGAGGAGAGTATAATAAAGGTATTGCTTTCACAATTCGATAAATTTTACCTTGGCGAAATAAAGCCAAGAATGGAAAAGTCCGAATTAAGCTTTGAGGAAGTTATAAATCTGGCAAGCATAGTTGAAAAGGAAGCCTTGCTTGACGAAGAAAGAGATGAGGTCGCTGCAGTATTTTTAAACAGGCTTGATATAAATATGAAGCTTCAGTCCTGTGCAACGGTAAACTACGCTCATGGAGAATGGAAGGAAAGGCTGACATATGATGATATAGCAATTGATTCGCCATACAATACCTATATAATAGAAGGTCTGCCTCCGTCACCAATCAATTCTCCGGGAAGGGTGTCAATAATTGCTGTATTGGAGCCTGCTGATGTTGATTACTTGT
Source organism: Sedimentibacter sp. (assembly GCA_032059885.1). Classification (GTDB taxonomy): domain Bacteria; phylum Bacillota; class Clostridia; order Tissierellales; family Sedimentibacteraceae; genus Sedimentibacter. The sequence goes on along the minus strand of DAMBZP010000018.1, from coordinate 46,492 downwards.
TTTTTGTTGCAAAAGGCGATGGGTCACATTATTTTTCAAAAAGCTATGATGAGCATATTAAAGCGGCAGATGAATATTTAAAGTAAGATGAAAATAAAGTAAGGATGAAAAATGGATAATATAAACAGAGAATATATTGACAGTTATATAAATACTCTGATTTCAGGTGAAAATGAAAAACTTGAGGCATTCAGAAAGGATTGTGAAGAAAGAAAGCTTCCAATCATACACAGGGAAGTGGGCCAGCTGATAAAGCTTTTTATTAATCAGCTCAATGCAAGAAGTATTATAGAGGTTGGAACCAATGTAGGGTACTCGTCCATATTTATGAGCTGTGCAATGAATAATCAGGGCAGAGTTATAACAATGGAGAGAAGTGAAAAGTTTTACCAGGAAGCTTTAGAAAATATAAAAAGCTTTGGACTGGAAGAAAATATAGATGTTCACTTCGGAGATGCAGTTGAAATTTTAGACAGCATCGAAGGAACATTTGATATAGCATTTATAGATGCTGCAAAAAGTTATTATATGACATTTTTCGATAAATGCTGTCAAAAAATGAAATCAGGCGGAATCATCCTGTCTGATAATGTGCTTTATCAGGGTATGATTGCAACTGATGAATTAGTTGTCAGACGAAAGAAAACATTAGTAAGGAATTTAAGAAGCTATTTAGAATATATTGCAAGTGATGACAGGTACATTACGTCCGTTTTGCCTTTGGGCGACGGACTGGCAGTCACATTAATCAAATAAGTAAAAGGAGTAATTATGTTACCAAGACTATTAGCACCTGCGGGAAATCATGATAAATTGGTTATGGCGGTTCAATACGGGGCAGATGAAGTTTATTTTGCCGGAAAATCAATGGGAATGAGAGCAGGAGGCAAAAACTTTACAAATAAGGAATTGGAGCAAGGCATTGAATACTGTCACAAATATGGCAGGAAATCAAATATAACGGTTAATATAGTGCCTCATAATGACGATTTAAAGGGCATTGAAGAATATCTGAAATATTTGCAGAAAATTGAGGCGGATGCTTTAATAGTTGCCGATCCGGGCATTATTGAAATAGCAAAAGAGACAATACCTGATATGAGACTTCATTTATCAACTCAGGCTAATACAACCAATTATCATACGGCCAATTTTTGGTATAAGCAAGGGGTCAGCCGTATTGTCCTTGCCCGCGAGCTTACATTTAAGGAAATAGAGGAAATAGTTAATAATTCACCAAAGGATTTGGAATTTGAAGCATTTGTTCATGGCGCCATGTGCATATCATATTCAGGAAGATGCTTGTTATCAAGCTTCATGACAGGTAGGTTTTCCAACAAGGGAGACTGTGCTCAGGCGTGCAGATGGAAATATAATCTTGTTGAAGAAAAAAGGCCGGGAGAATATTATCCCATTGAAGAAAATGATGAGGGAACCTTCATTATGAATTCAAAAGATATGTGCATGATTGAGTATCTGCAGAAATTTAAGGACTTAGGCATTAAATCATTGAAAATCGAAGGAAGAAATAAAAGTGAATATTATACTGCGATAGCAGTGCGCTCATACAGAAATGCATTGGATGAGCTGGAAAAACCCGAAAGCGAAAGAAACACACAATACTGGAAGGAAGAGCTTGAAAAATCATCCCACAGGGACTTTTCATACGGATTTTACTTTGGTAATCCTTATAAGGACGGACAGCTTTACACAACAAGCAGTTACATCAGGACATATGATGTTGTTGGCATAATAAGATCCTACGACAAGGAAAGCAGTACTGCAGTTATTGAGCAAAGAAACAAATTTTCAGAAGGAGATTTGCTTGAATGCTTTGGCCCTAAAGGGCGTCATTTTGAAGTTACCGCAAAAAATATGCAGGATGAGGACGGAAATAAAATCGACTCCGCACCCCATGCCCAGCAGATTGTAAAAATGGAAATAAACGAAAATGTTGAGCCTTACTTCATACTAAGAAAAAAGACAGAAGAATAAAAGTCCGGAGGGGAAAACTCTCCGGACTTTTTATGTATTAAGTTCCGACATTTGATATAAGAGCATCATAAAGTTTTTTTAAAGCTTTTTTTTCTATTCTAGACACATATGAACGTGAAATGCCGAGAAGCTTTGCAATTTCTCTCTGAGTTTTATGCTCGTTATTTCTTATTCCGTAACGCATTTCAATAATATCCTTTTCCCTTTTCTGCAGTGTTTTGTCAAGTATTTCGTCAAGAGCTCTTATTTTTTCTTCCTTATCAAGCCTTCCGACAATTTCTTCTCCCTCGTATTTTATAATATCAATGAGATAAATATTATTTCCTTCCTTGTCAGTGCCCAGAGGTCCTTGAAGTGAAATTTCTTTTTTAAGTTTTTTGTCACTTCTTATTGTCATGAGTACTTCGTTGTCAATACACTTAGCCGCATAGGTTGCAAGGCGTATGCCTTTACTGTTGTCAAATGTGGATACAGCCTTTATTAAGCCTATTGTTCCTATAGAAATCAAGTCCTCCTGATCAATTCCCACGGTCTTATATTTTTTAATTACATGAGCTACAAGCCTGAGATTTCTTTCTATAAGAGTGTTTCTTGCTTCCATATCTCCTTCTTTTGATTTCTGAATCAGTTCAGCTTCTTCTTCCTTGCCCAGGGGCTGTGGGAAAGAACTCCCGTTTGTTATATAGCCAAAAATAAAAATAGACAATGGAAATAAAAGCTGCAATATATTTTCTATCAAAAAACCACCCCCAGAGTTATACATTATATGCAGCATAATTGAAAAAACTGTATGTACACTTTTAAAAATAATTATTTATCAAGAAATATCAGATTATTTTTTTGGAAATATATAAAAAATGATAAAATTCGACTGACAATTTTATTATTTACATAAATATGAAATATGTAATATTCAAATATTTTATTTGAATATTACATATTTTTAATTCATTTATCTTGTTGTCCTGTTTCGGGAAATATTATTTGAGCTATTAGTATTATTTGTTGTATTATTGTTCATATTATTCATGTTGCTCATATTGCAGTTCATGCGCCTCATCATTTCCATAAGCTGTTCGCACGTAAGCTGCGGCATATCGGGCATTGTCTGCGTACTATTTTGAGGTGTTGCAGGTGTTGAGGGTGTCTGAGGCATTGTCTGTGTGCCGTTTTGCGGGGTGCTTGGCGTCAGGGTTTCCGGAGTCTGAGGTGTTGTAGGCATGTAAGGCATGCCTGGCATTCCTGGTATTCCCGGAAATCCTGGTATTTCCGGATATACATTGCCGTCTTCCGGCATGTAAGGCATTGTGATGTTACCGGGAATGTCTGGCAATGCCGGCATATCTCCGTCAGGCATAAAAGGCATTTCTGTTTCAGGGATGAAAGGCATTTCATTCATCATATTATCCGGAGTTGGCATAGTAGGCATGTTAGGCATTGTTCTCTGCATGTATGCTCCGGGATATCCGTAAGGCATCATACCGGGCATATAACCCGGATTGCAGCTAAAGGGCATAGAATCATAGTGGGGCATACTATTTCTATAGTAATAATTTTGGTAATTCATATAATCCTCCAATTCTTTTTAGTAAAGATTTCTTACAATTAATATACGTAGGAAGCACACATTCGGTGAATTAATTTATTAATTCTTTCTTTACTAATTTATTAACTTCATTTACAATATATTTACCACCATAGGAGGCTTATGATGCATCTAACAAATTTACACACACATACTGTTTATTGTGATGGCATGTGTACGGCAGAGGAAATGATACAGGCGGCAATCAAATGCAAATTTCAATCCATAGGGATATCAACACATGGACCGGTTCCATTTTTTACGGATTGGAATATCAAAGAATGTAATATAGAAAAATATATTGAAGAAATTACTTTGCTGAAGGAAAAATACAGAGATCAAATAGATATTTTTCTGGGTATGGAGCTTGATTACATACCGGGGATTGGATTTGATGAAAGCGCTCTGTCGGTAATGAACAGATTGGATTATTACATAGGTTCTGTTCATTTTTTAGGAAAGTCGGTCAGCGGAAGTATGTGGACTGTGGATTATACTGTTGAAGAGCTTATTTCGGGAATAAAGGAGAATTTCAACGGAAATATAAGACATGCGGTTGAAACGTACTACAGCCTTGTATCAGATATGGCTGTAAGATACCAGCCTCCGGTAATAGGGCACATTGATCTGATCAAAAAGCTCAATAAAAATAACCTGCTGTTTGATGAAAATGAAGAGTGGTATATAACAGCTGCAGAAAAATGTCTGGATGCAATTAAAAATACAAAATCAATAATTGAAATAAACACCGGAGGTATATCAAGAAATTACACCTTGGAACAATATCCTTCGACATTTATTTTAAAGATGGCCAGGAGAAAAAATATTCCTGTTATGATAAATTCTGATGCCCATACTGCAGAAGGAATAAACTGCAAATTTGAAGAAATGTACAATCTGGTTAAAGCTTTGGGATTTCGCAGGCTAAGTTTCTTAACAAAAGAGGGATGGTCGGAGCAAGAAATATAGCTATGAAAAAAACATACTTATATGGTATAATTGATTTGTGGAGATTATAATACGATAATTAACAACAGTTAAGCAATCTAAGACAGTTCCTGCTTATGCCGGATTGCAATCAATTGTTGTGATAAAGGAGTTGAGGTCATGATAAATATTTTGCTTGTAACACATGGTAATTTTGGAAAAGAGCTGTTAAAAAGCTCAGAATTAATCATAGGACAAATTGAGAATGCTGAAAGTATTTCATTTCAGCAGGGTGACAGTTTTGAATCTCTTATGGGAAGGGTAGAGGAGGCTGTCGGAAGACTTTCAGGTAATGATTTAATAGTCTTTACCGATATGTATGGAGGAAGTCCCTTCAATGCTGTTTCCAGAACAATGAAAAATAATAATTTCTATCATATAACAGGCATAAATTTCCCTTTATTCATAGACATAGCCGTGAACAGGGATACATACAGCCTGGAAGAAATAGCTGAAAAAATAATTAAAAACGGAAAGAAAAGCATAGTCTTTGTCAATGAGAAATTTTTGGCGGACTGATTGACGGAGGAAGAATGAAAAACATTGTGTTAGCCAGGGTTGACGACAGGCTTATGCACGGCCAGGTTGTTGTTTCCTGGATACCTTTTTTGAAGGTAAATGAAGTAATCATCATAGATGATGAATATGCAAATGATGAATTTATGACTTTATTAATAAAAAATGCGGCACCTGATAATGTCAGAGTGCATGTATTCACATGCAGCAATGCATCTGATTATTTAAAAGAAGAAGATGATGGATCAAGAATACTTATTATATTAAAAAATGTTGAATATCTAAAAAATCTGCTTGAATCAAATATTAAATTAAATGAAATTAATTTAGGCAATCTCGGTAGCAGTCCTCAAAGAAAAAAATATTATAATTCTGTTCATTTAAGTGATTATGAGCTTAAATTGCTGAAAGAAATTTCAAAGCAAACAGAAATTGATATTAAAATGCTTCCGAATGATAAGAGCATGACACTGGAATAGGAAGGATATGAATATTACAGATTATTTTTTATTAAGTGTTTTATATTTTTGGGCAAGCAGCACGGCCCTTTCATTAGGTGTTGGCTATTATACGGTGTACAGGCCTATAATCGCCGGGTATTTAACCGGATTGATACTGGGAGAACCATATATTGGCATGCTGGCCGGAGCTGTTGTAAATATAATATACATAGATTTTGTCTCTACCGGAGGTTCTCTTACAGGGGATCAATGCCTTACAGCGATAATTGCGGCAATTGCAGCCGTTCTGTTTAAACTGTCTCCCGTGGAAGCGGCTGCTGCGGCATACCCTTTCGGGTATTTAGGTATATTGATTTGGAAGTACAGGCTGAAAATTAACTCGGTATTTGTCAGGATGTATGAAAACAAATTCGAAGAAGGAAAAAATCCTGATATAGCCATTTATGATGGATTGCTGCCTCAACTTATTTTGTATGCCATGAGTACAGCTGTTATACTTGCAGCGGTATTTGCCATGCTTTTGCTGAAGAAATTTATACTTGATATTAAAGGTGCATTGTTTCTGGCAGGGCTTTTTTTAGTGTTTTCTTCAACATGGAATATACTTTATAAAGTCTGCAGCAAAAAAAGTACTTTTATTTTTATAGCTGCGATTTTTATTACATTGCTTGCCAATCCAAGCTCATATATTGTTTTTATCGCCGCTGCCGGTATTATTTTAGCTTTGGCGGATAAGAGACTTCTTTCAAATAACAAAACATTTAAAAATTATGATATAATAAGTAAAAAAGATTTAATTTATTCATGGTTTATATGGATGAACTTTTCTCATTCATGCTATAGCTACGAGAGATTTCAGGGAATGGCGTTTGCACACAGCATGAAAAATATTTTCAAAAAATTATATGAGGATAATAATGAGGTTGCGGAAGCCATACACAGGCACAGCGAAATTTTTAATACCGAGCCCAATATTGGAACCCCCATTCACGGATATGTTTTATCCATGGAGGAGATTAAATCAAAAAACAAAAATGAAGATGGAATCATGTTTATTAAAAAGGGAATGATGGGCATAGCTGCAGGGCTTGGAGATTCATATACTCAGGTTGTGCTTACGCCGGTTTTTATTTCAATGTCCATAATGCTTTGTCTGGACAATAAATTTATTGCGGCTTTAGTACCCGTAATAATTCTTGCTTTGACTATTCTGACTCTTTCCTTCACAGGCTTCATGAAAGGTTATTATGAGGGCAGAGAAAGTCTTATAGAAAGAATCAACATTGTTAAAAACAGCAGGATAAAAACATATTTTCCTTACATATTTGCAGGAATATTGGGAGTGTCATTAGGCAAACTACTAATACTGATATCCGGGGATGTATCGAAAAGTTTGACAATCTATGCAGCAGTTGGTATAATTTCAGGTGTTTACATGGTGTCCAGGATTAAAAGGAGCTTAAGATAAATGAAAAGGATCGGAATTATGGGAGGAACCTTTGACCCTATCCATTTGGGACATTTGGTGGTGGCCAATGAAGCTTTAAATATTTATGAGTTAGATGAAATAATTTTTGTTCCTGCAGGTAACCCTCCGCATAAAATGGGGATGGAAGCATGTGCACAAGACAGATATCTGATGACTGTCCTGGCTACAATGACAAACAGTAAGTTTATCGTATCTGATATAGAAATAAAGAAAAAAGATAAAAGCTATTCATTGGACACATTAAAGGAATTGCACAGCATATATTCCGATACGGAATTTTACTTTATAACAGGAACCGATGCGGTTGCAGATCTTCCTAATTGGCATGAGCCAGGGGAGCTTTTGAAACTGTGTAAATTTATAGCAGTATCAAGACCGGGAATGGATAGGGAAAGTGCGGAATTAAAAATCGAAGAAATAAGAAAAAATTTAAACGGTCAAATTGAGTTTCTCCAAATTCCAATGCTTCAAATTTCTTCAACGGAAATAAGAGAAAGATTTAAAAAAGGTATATCCGCAAAATATCTGCTGCCGGAAACTGTTGAACAATATATAACTAAAAACAATCTTTACAGGTGAAATAATGAATATAGACGAGTTGAAAAAAAAGCTTGAGGATTTTAATCCGAAGCTGTACAGACACTGCGTAAGCACTATGGAGGAAGCAGAAAAACTTGCGGTACATTATAATGCAGATGTGGAAAAGGCCAAAATTGCAGGACTTCTTCATGACTGCGGCAAAAAAATGACCAGGGGTGAGGATAATCTGACTCATTCCAAAACGGGGGCGAGACTGGCAAGAGAAGTTTTCAATATAGAAGACGAAGAAATATTAAACGCAATCATGTACCATACAACAGGCAGGGAGAATATGACACTGCTTGAGAAAATAGTATTTATAGCGGATAAAATTGAACCGGGACGGAAGTATGAAGGGGTTGATGAGCTTCGTAAAAAGGCATATTCAAACATTGACGAAGCAATAATAATGTCTCTTGAGAGCACTGTTGAATATATTAAAATGAGAAATTTAGAGCTTGACAATGATTCGCTTATAACGTTAAAATTTTTTAGGAGGCAAAATGAACCAAGATCATAAAAATATAGAAACAATTCTTAAAGCGTGTGACAGTAAAAAGGCTTATAATTTTACAGTATTAGATATATCCAAAACCAGCTCCATAACTGATTATTTCATAATTTGCAGCGGAAACAATGAAAGACAGACAGTTGCAATTGCAGAAGAAGTGCTTAAAAAGGGCTATGAGGAAGGGCTGGATTTCTACTATCAGGAAGGACTTGATACGGGAAGATGGATTTTATTAGAAACAGATAACATAATTGTTCACATTTTTCACCGGGATGAAAGAGAAATATATGATTTGGAATCCTTGTGGCTTGATAATAACTCAATAGATGTTGAACAATATGGGATAAATAATTGGAAGTAGGAGGATATCATGGCAAATACAGTAGTACAGACAAGTAAAGCACCTGCAGCAGTAGGACCTTACTCACAGGGAATAAAAGCAGGAAATACAATTTATGTTTCAGGACAACTCCCCATTAATCCTGCAACAGGAGAACTTTATAACGGCGGAGACATCAAGGAAGAAACAAAAATTTCTTTAATGAATGTCAAAGCAATATTGGAAGAGGCCGGAGCATCTTTAAAAGATGTTGTAAAATGCACAGTATTTATTAAAGACATGAATCAGTTTGGTCTGATTAATGAAATGTATGCCGAAGTATTCGCAGAAACTAAGCCTGCAAGAGTGTGCGTTGAAGTAGCAAGACTTCCAAAGGATGCCAACGTAGAAATCGACGCTATAGCAGTTATTTAATCACTAAACAAAAAAATTCAGAGATCACTCTGAATTTTTTTGTGTCACGGGTGTGTCACGGGGACGGGGTTGTTGTCATCTGTGAAAATCTGATTAACTGACTATTATTTTGAGGTTTAAGGTACATAGTCAATATTTACAATTTTAGTGTAACGTCTTAAAGGATATTCACCGTCGTGAGGGGCTCCGCAATAGGATGAAGACATGTTTTCACCGGAGCATACCCGTACTATACCTGTCTTAAAAAGCATATCAGATAAGGAATCAAGCTCTGATTGACCGCAAAGCAGTCCGACTGTTTGAAGATAATTTTTGTACGGCCGCAGTACTTGCAGCAGCTCTGTCCGTGGCAGCGGTCTGACCCACGCATTACCAAATTGAATAGATGTATCGATTATTTTGTCAGGATATGCAATCAAGCTGCAGTCACTGCCTTTAAATATCCGGCTATGTTTATAAATTCCTTCAAGTCCTTCTGCATAAAGCTTAAGAGCAATCTGAGATTGTATGCCTATTCCGGTTTTTTGAGGATTTTGATGTATTGTATGTTCTAAAACCGGCAGAAAGATGCTGCAGAATTCATATATATCATTCATGTTATCCGTATCAATAAAAATTCCCTGCAAGGAACTGCACAGTAATTGTCCTGTATCGGAGATATTTTTTGCCAGACCTTCAAGTCCGATTTGTGTTATTCCCTGCTTTGTAACGTAAGCAAAGCTTACTTTGTGCCCCCATTCAATGAGCTTGACATTGGGTGGAATAAGTCTTCTCAGGGCAGATACAGCTTCCGTGCCTCCCCATACAACAACAGCGTCTGCAACAGAAATCAACCTTTTTATATGCTCAATATCTTTAGATGAATAATCAAAGACATAGATATAATCTGCCAGAAAAGGTTCTGCCCTTATAAGCTCAAGCAGAAGGTTCACAGATATTCCTCCCTCCTCGGCAGGCAATTTTAAAATATTGATATTTCCGGTTAAAAGTCCCTCCAACACACTGAATGCAGGTAACCCGTCAGCATTGCCGGCAGCAACATGAAGCAGGACACCAAGGGGCATAATCTCCCTGATGACAGCAGATTTTTTGTGTGGAGGATTGAATGTAATGGGATTATCCAAAGTATTACCTAATTCGGTTTTTATGCGGTAAACCAGGCTTTCTTTGTTGAAGAAATTTCTCATTTCATTGATATAGTTTTTGCCCATCGATTCGTCAATTCCCAGCTCTGCCATCGCATTTATATAATAAGTTTCATCTAAATCAGACACTACTTTGTCACATGCGTTAATAACAATTTCAGTATTGAGTTTTCCCTTGCTCAAGGTATTGAGTATATCATGTTCCAGATGCTCCAATATATTATCACATTCCTTTGAGTCCAGAATTCTTCCTTTTACCAGATTCATACTGCACCGCCTTCTTTTATGTTCAAAAGCTCAAGAGCATTTGCTGCACATGTCTTAATATCTGCCAGCCCGACACGTCCCAGTATTTCAAAATACGGTGAGCTTATGCCGCATCCGCACTCTTCACCAGGATGCATTATTGCCAGATCATCAGTCATGACACTTGTAAACGGCATACTGGTCATCATGGGCGTGATTAAGTTTAATATGCCCGGAACCCCGTATTTCACCGGCTGCATATTTAAATCACGAATAATTACTCTGGAATATATGGGGATATGGAAGTGATGGTTAGGACAATTAAAATAAGCAATAGGATGTTCTACAGCTCCAAAGAATTCTTTAATCCTGTCATCTCCTAATCCTAAAACTTTTCGAGACATGTCATATAAGGTGTTTTTATCCACCTGTTCGGTAAAAAAATTTTTCCATCCTCCTGCTAAAAGTATAAGGGATTTTGGGTGAAGATTCAGCTTGATTCCTGAATCAATAAGTTCCTTTAATAAAAAAGAAAAATATGAAGGAAAGCCCATAAAACGGACGGGTAGTCCCATTTTTTCATATCGCATAAGTGCATTTTTAATTCCGTCCATATTAAGGACATAATCAGTTCCTGTATCTTTCAGTGCATATTCCCTATGAATGGCGGGAGCAGCATATGTAGTTGCATAAGCTGTTTTTACAGCACCAACCTTATTTCTTTTGGCTGGTTGATATCCCAATACTACATAATTGGTCGGATAAGGAGATACCAGCTTATTTGTAAAAAATGTTCCCAGTACCATGCCCAGACCATTCCACGCTGACGACAGGTCAAGAGCCATTTCACTTACCCTGCCGCTGGTACCTGATGTAGTAGATTTAAGCATAAGCTCGTTTTGCGGTGCTGAATAAAGTGTGTGTTTTTTTAAAAACAGAGTGGGTATAGGTGGAATTTTATATAAATCTTCTGTTGTTTGTACTTCTTTAATTGAAAAACCCTGGTGGGATAGTAGTTTTGCATAATCCGGACACTTATCAATGTGATGCTTTATATTCTCCAAAATTGCCTTAAGAAATAAATCATCCGTGTTTTTTAAGTTGTAAATATCTTTATGAAAGAAAAGCTTGTGACCGTAGCTCATTTTGCACCGCCTATCATTTAATATAAGTTACAGTAATACCTAAATACTATCATACCAACTCTCCCTAGGGGTGTCAAGGGGACGGGGTTGCTGTCATATTTGATTAACGGAATTTAAAATAAGAATTATTATAGTAAATTATAGCATTGACATTTGAAATACTATATGGTATAAATTACCATAGAGGTGAATTTTATGCCAAGATCTGCCAGATTAAAGAGTGAAAGTGGAATGTATCATATAATCATGAGAGGAATAAACAGACAAATTCTTTTTTGGGATGAAAAAGATTTCATCAGATTTATTCAAACATTGGAGAAATATAAAAATATTTGTGAATTCAACCTATATGCCTATTGCTTAATGGATAATCATTTGCACTTGCTGCTAAGAGAAGGTAAGGAACCATTAGAAACTGTAATGCGAAGGATATGTGGAAGCTATGTTTTCTGGTATAATAAAAAATATGACAGGATTGGATATTTGTTTCAAGACCGCTTTAAAAGTGAGCCGGTAGAAAACGACGAATATTTTCTTGCTGTGCTGAGGTATATTTTTCAGAATCCTTTAAGGGCAGGTATGGTTGAAAATATTAAAGATTATACATGGACAAATTATAAAGATTATATTGAAAACAGAAAAACATCGGATATTAACTTTGTGCTTAATATGTTTAATGCAGCGAACAGAGAATGTGCTTTAATCAGTTTTGCAGAGTATGTAAACAGAGATAACGGTGACGAATGTATGGATATATCTGAAAAGCAGCGGTTAACAGATGAAGAAGCAATAAAAACAATCAAGTTATATTGTAAAGATGAAAATGTTATTGACTTGCAAAGGTTAGAAATAAACAAGCGAAATTTACATATAGGAAAGTTAAAGAAAGAATATAATTTATCAATAAGACAAATTGAAAGAATTACCGGAATCAGCAGGGGAATAATTCAAAAGGCATAAGATGACAACAACCCCGTCCCCGTGACACCCCCGTGGCACCGGGAGCGGGAGATGACAATAACCCCGTCCCCGTGACACCATTAGCTGTTGTATTTTCGGCGGCGTCGGCGTCTGTTTATTTTGACTCTGAGGTCGTTGTAAACCTTAAATAAAGATATTACTAATAATGCGAAGATTACTATTGCCCCTATGAACTTTACAACACTTAAGAACAATCCACCGCCGGAGTCTTCAGTCAGGGTACTTTTTACCTGAGTTGGTGTAATCAGGTTTACGCTTCCTATAACTTTTCCATCCTGCATAAAATCGATTTTTCCAACTATGTCGTTAGGCTCAAGAGGAAGTGAGATTTCATTTATTACAACCTTTGACTCAATGTTTTTGGCTGAGTCTTTTTTTATGAGCGTTTTGAATTCACTTTCTGTTATGGCGGAGATTTCCTTGCTGTCGCCGTTTTGAATCTTTACATTTTGGACAAATGTATTTTTGCCGACCAATGTTGCGTTTTCGTATTCGCTAAATCCAAAATTGAAAAGGTTGTGTGCATCCTGATACATTTCGAGCGATACGCCGTTCATGACAACAGCAATTAATTCAGTTCCGTTTTTTTCTGCACTTGCAACCAACGTGTTTCCTGCTTCCGGGGTGTATCCGGTTTTTACTCCTGTAGCGTATTCATATTTGGGGCTTATGTATGCTCCGTCAACATAAATTTGGTTAGAGCCTGAATTGTAAATCAATTTATTTAAATTTGTGAAATATCTGGTTTCATTTTTTTTGTTTGTAGGCGGTATTTCATACCTTTCAGTCTGCACTATCTTTCTGAAGGTTTCATTTTTCATTGCATACCTTGTTATCAATGCCAGGTCTGCAGCAGTTGTATAATGGTTATCGTCATGAAGCCCGTGAGGGTTAGCAAAATGCGTGTTGTAAGCACCCAGCTCCTTAGCCTTGTCATTCATAAGTTTTACAAATTCTTTTTCGCTTTTGCCGTAGTGTTTCGCCAGTGCTAAAGCAGCATCATTTGCCGAAGGGAGCATCAATGCATACAGCATGTCCTTCATGGTCATTATTTCACCCGCCTCCAATGCAATATGGCTCCCTGAAATTTCATAGGGAGTGTCATCATCCACTTTGATGACATCTGACATGTTGCCCATTTCTATAACAAGTATGGCAGTCATTATTTTGGTAAGGCTTGCAGGATACATTTTTTGATCCGCATTTTTTTGGGACAATATAGTTCCTGTGCTTGCGTCTATAAGCACGGCTGATTTACATAATATGTTTGGCTCTGCTGCATAAGCATTGCTTGTATTCAATATAAAAACAGAAACTAACAATAGACAGGCAATTACTTTTTTTATCATCTGTATACTCCTTTTAATACAAATCAAATAATAGTATAGCAGAAAATAGCAGCTTTGTAATTAAAAATTTTTGATTTTTTAATAAAATAATGTATAATGTATTTGTGGTATGTCTAATAATTGCAAAAATGGGGGTTTTATGAACAATCGTCTTTATAGCAAGGGACTTGTGATTGTTTTAATCATTGCATTATTGATTATGACTGCTGTGGGGATTAAACTTTCAGACAAGGAAGATGAAATTGCTTTTAAAAGTTTTGAAAGTAACGAGAATGAAAACAGAGAACAAGAAGAAGTAAAAACTTCAGGCAGCATATTTGTGGATATAGACGGTGAAGTTAAAAATCCCGGAGTATATGAGCTTGAAGCAGGAGACAGGGTCAATGACGCCATAATAATGGCAGGAGGACTGACAGAGTCTGCCTGTACTAAAAATCTTAACAAGGCAAGAAAGTTATCTGATGGAGAGAAAATATACATTCCATCAGAGGACGAAGCTGAAAGCATTTCCGGCGGCTCGTCATTGATAAATATTAATACTGCTTCGCTCAACGATTTGATGTCTCTGCCGGGAATCGGCAAGGCATACGGACAGAGAATAATTGATTACAGGAGTCGGAAGCTTTTTAGCAGCATTGAGGAAATTAAAAATGTTGATGGAATCGGAGAAAAAACATTTGAAAAAATCAAATCTCTGATAACAGCTGACTAGCAGCGGTACTATTTCCGTTGCTGCAGCAGGGTTGAATTGATATAATAAACAGATTGGTGGTGTATTTATGTCTATAGAAAATGTAAGACTTACGCAGATGACAAAGGCATCAGGCTGAGCAGCCAAAATAGGTCCTGAGACCCTTGCTCAAGTTTTGAGCAAGCTGCCTAAATTTAAAAATGATAAATTGATAGTCGGTCTGGAAACCTCTGATGACGCCTGTGTATATAAAATAAATGATGAGCTGGCAATGATACAGACGGTGGATTTTTTTACGCCTGTTGTTGATGACCCGTACACCTTCGGACAGATTGCCGCAGCTAATTCTTTAAGTGATGTTTATGCTATGGGAGGGGAGCCTGCACTGGCATTGAACATAATTGGATTTCCAAACTGCCTGAGTCCTGATGTAATGGCTGAAATATTAAAGGGCGGTGCAAGCAAGGTTATGGAAGCAGGCGCAACAATAGCAGGAGGTCATTCCGTGGAGGACGATGAACCCAAGTATGGAATGTGTGTGACAGGCTTTATCAGACCAGACAAGGTTTTGAAGAATTACGGAGCTAAGCCGGGAGATGTGCTTATTTTGACCAAACCTGTGGGGACGGGTATAATAAATACCGCATACAAAGCACAGATGTGTTCTGAGGAAACAGAAAATAAAGCAATTCATGTTATGTCGTCCTTAAATAAAAACGCAAAGAGAGTTATTGAACATTACCCTGTAAGCTGCTGCACCGATATTACGGGCTTCGGTTTAGCCGGACATTCAGCGGAAATGGCGGAAGCAAGCGAGGTAACACTTATAATAGATATTAAAAATGTTCCTGTTATTGGCGATGTATTTGATTATGCAGAAATGGGTCTTGTACCTGCGGGGGCATACAGGAACAGAAAATACTTCAGCGACAGGGTATGTGTTGATGGTGTCGAGGAAAAGTATGTTGATTTGGCATTTGACCCTCAGACATCAGGAGGGCTTCTGTTTGCTGTGGATGAAAAATATGCAAAAGAAATTATGGAAAAACTAAAAGAAAGTATGGATACTGAATTTGCCGTTATAGGCAAGGTTACTGAAAAAAAAGATAAATGCATTATAATCAGGGAGTAATCCTAAATGAAAGGGAGCCGTAATGGATAAAAATAAATATTACAGACTGATTCCTAAGATTGATATACTGATGGAATCTGATGAGATAAAAAATCTTTGCAGCGGCATAAGCAGAGAATATGTTTTAGAATCAGTGAGAAAGGTTACTGAGAATCTGAGAGAATTCATCAACAATTCGGATGATGAAACAGAAATTGAAAAGAAAATTAATAATGTAACTGGTGAGGTCAAAAAAGAAGTTGACAGTTACTCATCTTTCAATATGAAAAGGGTTGTGAACGGAACAGGAACCATTTTGCACACAAACCTTGGAAGGGCTGTTATTTCAAAAAATGCCGCAGACAGGATTCAGAACCTGGTTACCGGTTATTCTAATCTGGAATATGACCTGGAAGAAGGTGTAAGGGGCTCAAGATATTCACATTTTGAAAATATAGTAACCAAAATAACGGGAGCGGAATCAGCTATGGCTGTTAATAACAACGCAGCAGCAGTTCTTTTAATACTTTCGGCTTTATGTAAGGACAAGGAAGTGGTGGTATCGAGAGGAGAGCTTGTAGAAATAGGAGGCTCATTCAGAGTTCCTGAGGTAATGACTCAAAGCGGATGCAGGCTTGTTGATGTGGGAACAACCAATAAAACTCATCTATATGATTATGAAAATGCAATCAATGATGAGACCAGGGCGCTTTTAAAGGTACATACAAGCAATTACAGAATTGTTGGATTTACTGAATCGGTTGCCGTGGAGGAGCTTGCAGAGCTTGCTCACAGTCGCGGCATTCCGGTAATTGAGGATATAGGAAGCGGTGTGCTGGTGGATTTAAGCAGGTACGGACTTGAATATGAGCCAACAGTTCAGGCATCCATAAGAGCAGGAGCAGATATTGTGTGCTTCAGCGGCGACAAGCTGTTAGGAGGACCACAGGCAGGAATTATAGTAGGTAAGAAGGAATTGATAGATAAAATAAAAAAACATCCGCTGACCCGTGCTCTCAGAATAGATAAGTTTACTGCCATAGCCCTGGAGTGTGTGTTTCACGAATACATAGATGAGGAAAGGGCGGTAAAAAACATTCCTGCCTTGAATTTAATCAACAGAAGTATTGATGATATAAAAATCAAGGCAGAAATGCTTTGTGAAAGATTAACATCTGAGGTGGGAGAGCATTGTAAAATTACTGTTGAAAGCTGCGAGTCCCAAATAGGCGGAGGCTCTCTGCCCCTTGAGCGTATAGACAGCTTCGCTCTGTCTGTAAGGACATCTGTTATGACTACCGCATCCCTTGAAAAACAGTTGAGGCATATGGAAACACCCATAGTCGGTAGAGTTGTAAATGATTTTTTCATAATAGATTTAAGGACTGTTCTGGAGGGAGAAGAAGAAATAATATTGGATGCTTTTAAAAGCATATTCAAATAATGCGAATGATGCGGAGGTAAAATGAAAAACATCATAATTGGTACAGCTGGACATATCGATCATGGTAAGACAACCTTGATAAAAGCTCTTACCGGAAGAGAAACGGACAGATGGGAAGAAGAAAAAAGAAGAGGAATTACCATTGACCTGGGCTTTACTTATTTTGATCTTCCTGATGGAAATAAGGCAGGAATAATTGATGTGCCCGGTCATGAACGGTTTATTAAAAATATGCTTGCGGGAGTAATAGGAATGGACCTTGTGCTGCTTGTAATAGCGGCGGATGAAGGAATGATGCCTCAGACTGTGGAGCATTTAAACATACTTAATCTTTTAGGAGTGAAAAAAGGAATTGTAGTTCTTACAAAATATGACCTTATAGACCCTGAATGGCTTGAGCTTGTCAAGGAGGACATAAAAGAAGGGCTGAAGGATACATTTTTAGAAAATTCACCCATTGTCGAGGTGTCATCAAAGACAGGATACGGCATAAACAATCTGGTTGATGTAATAGTTAAACAGACGGAGAATGAGGTAGAGGAAAGAAATGTAAATACAATCCCGAGGCTGCCCATTGACAGAGTTTTCTCAATAACAGGATTCGGAACGGTAATAACCGGAACATTGATTTCAGGAAGTCTGAAAAAGGGTGACGAGGTAGAAATATATCCTGTTAACAAAATTAGCAAAATAAGAAACATTCAGGTTCATTCTCATGATGCGGAAAGTGCATTTGCAGGGCAGAGAACGGCCATAAATTTATCGAATATTAAAAAGTCGGAAATTTACAGAGGCTGTGTCATTGCACCTGTAAATTCAATGAAAAATACCATGATGCTTGATGTTAGGGTAAAGCTCTTAAAAAGCTCCAGGAGAATAGTGGAAAACCGTTCAAGGCTTCATCTTTACACAGGAACCTCTGAGGTTCTCTGCCGGATTGTTCTTCTTGACAGGGATGAGCTTTCTCCCGGGGAAAGCTGCTATGCTCAGCTGAGGCTTGAGGAGGAAGTGGCTGTTAGAAGAGGAGACAAGTTTATTGTGAGGTTTTATTCTCCTATGGAAACAATTGGAGGTGGAGAAATAATAGAGCCTGTACCTCTAAAAAAGAAAAGATTTGATGACAGGCTCATTGAAGAACTCAGAGTTAAGGAAAAGGGAAGCAGTACAGATGTAATTGAGAAAATTATAAGAGAAAATTCGAAAAATGTTCCTACTGTTGCTGAAATAGCAAAAATTACAGCGCTGGCTGAAGAAGAAATCAAAAACAGCGTTGAAATTCTGGAGGAGGAAGAAAAGGTTGCTTCCTTCAGCTTGAAAAATGATAAGTATGTATGGCACAAAAGCTATGAGAGAGAAATAGAAGAAGGTATTGAAAAATATCTTTTCAGTTATCATGAAAGCAGCAGGTATGCAAAGGGAGCTAAAAAGTCCGAAATAAAAAGCCGGTATCTTCCAAAGCTGAAGCAGAATGTATTTGATCTTATTATGAATTCTTTTGTTGAAAAGGGACTTATAAAGCAGGAGGGAGAATATATATCTCTGCCGTATTTTCATATACAGTATGATGATACTTACAAAAAATGTGAAAATATTATAATAAAGGCTTTAGAAGAAGCAAAATACGAATTTGTCAAGCAGGAGGACCTTGTATTAAAGACAGGGAGCAGCAGCGGTGCGGAAATTATTGCTCTCATGCTTGATGAGAAAAAGCTGGTTAAAATTAACGAAGTCGGTATAACAACACAGGAAATTTATAATGATGCCAAGGATTTGCTGGTTGAATTTATTAAGAAAAATTCAAAAATTACGGCGGCAGAATACAGGGATCTGCTGAGTACAAACAGAAAGGCCGCAATTGGTCTTCTTGAACACTTTGATATGCAAAAGATCACCAAAAGGGTTGGAAATGACAGGGTTTTATTTTGAATTCAATAACAGCACAGGCCGACGAATTAAGATTTTCCTTGACAATTTATGCTGTTCAAGGTAAGATTATTTAAAAGTTTAATTTTTGTAACAAAATAATTTATGGAGCGTAACAAATGAATGTATTGATAGTAGATGACGAGCTTTTATTGATTAAAGGGCTTAAGTACAGCCTGGAGCAAGATGGCTATGAAGTTGAGTCAGCACTTGAAGGCAATGAAGCATTAAGAAAAATTTCATTAAATGAATTTGATATAGTGGTTCTTGATCTGATTCTACCTGATATGGACGGTTTGGAAGTTTGCCAGAAAATAAGAGAAATATCAAATGTTCCGCTTCTGATATTGACTGCAAGCAACGAAGACATGAATAAAATATTGAGTCTGGAGTACGGTGCGGATGATTATGTTACAAAACCTTTCAATATATTGGAATTAAAGGCAAGAATAAAGGCAATTCTCAGAAGGACAAAGGGGATAACACAGAAGCCCAATGAACAGACAATCGTGGTTGATGATTTTATTATAAATGCATTAGGGAGAAAAGTAAGCCTTCACGGACAGGAAATAAATCTTACGGCAAAGGAGTTTGATTTGCTGCTTTTGCTTGCAACCAATCCGGGAAAGGTATTCTCAAGAGAGGAACTTTTGGAAATAATTTGGGGCTATGAGTATTTCGGTGATTTAAGAACTGTTGATGTCCATGTCAGAAGGCTTCGGGAAAAAATAGAAAGCAAAAATAAAAATTATGAATATATACTCACAAAATGGGGCGTAGGATATTTTTTCAGAAATATTCGTTGATGTAGATTTGAATTGAACTTCAAATAAAACTTAAGGCGAAATTATGAAAAGCTTATCCTGAATAATTTATTTTAGTTTGAAAAAATATTTTAAAAATATTTTAAAAATACATTGACAAAAATTTAGACTTATGGTATTTTTTATAGAAAATATATCAGAGGTCCAAAAATTATGAAAAAATATAAATTAATTCAGATACAATTAAATACTGAAAAGTATATTGATATAAAAAATATATTATATAGAAAATAGCTGTTGCTTAATGTAACAGCTATTTTTTTGCATTATACAAAATTTTTATAAATATGACTGTGGAGGAAAACATGAAGGGAAGGCTAATACTTGAAAACGGACAAATTTTTGAAGGCTGGTGCTTTGGAAAAACAACAGATGCTGTGGGTGAGGTTGTATTCAATACAGGAATGACCGGATATCAGGAAATACTGACGGATCCGTCTTATTACGGGCAAATAGTTACAATGACATATCCTTTAATAGGAAATTACGGGACAAACCTTGACGATTTTCAATCAAATTCACCAAAGGTTAAGGGTTTTATTGTAAGAGAATTGTGCAAGGTTCCTAACAACTTCAGATGTGAGATTGATCTGGACGTCTATCTGCAAAAAAATAATATAGCCGGAATTGAAGGTATCGATACAAGGCAGCTTACTAAAATAATAAGAGATTCCGGTACAATGAAAGGGATTATAACATCAAGGGATTTAAATGATGAGGAAATAGAAAGATGCTTCACTAATTTTTCAAACGTCAATACTGTTGATGAGGTGACAACCAGGGAAATAAAAACTATGGGCAGTGGAAGCATAAAGGTAGGTGTTCTGGACTTTGGTGTAAAGTCAAACATTTTAAATTCATTTGTTGAAAGAGACTGCTCACTTACAATTTTTCCGGCTCACACAGGTGCGAAGGAATTAATGAAATATGACTTTGATGGAATTTTCTTGTCAAATGGTCCCGGCGATCCCACAGAACTGCCTGATGTAATAGATACTGTGAAATCTTTGACCGGAAAAATACCTGTTGCGGGTATATGCCTGGGTGTTCAGATAATAGCACTTGCACTAGGAGCCAGGACGGAAAAAATGAAATACGGTCACAGAGGCTGCAATCATCCTGTCAAGAATTTAAAAACAGGAAGGGTCATCATAACATCTCAAAACCACGGTTATGTAGTTAATAGGGAGTCGCTGACGGATGAGCTGGAGGTAACCCATATAAATATAAATGACGGAACTATAGAAGGGCTGAGTCATAAGACTCTTCCTCTTGCGGGGGTCCAGTATCATCCTGAAGCATGCCCCGGACCTCATGATTCAAATGTAATTTTTGATGATTTTATAAAGATGTATAAGGAGAAAAATCATGGCGTTGAATAAAGACATAAAAAAAGTATTGGTTATAGGCTCAGGTCCTATTATCATAGGACAGGCAGCTGAATTTGATTATTCGGGAACACAGTGCTGCAGGGCATTGCGCGAAGAAGAAATTGAAACTGTTCTTATAAACTCCAATCCGGCAACTATAATGACGGATACCGACATTGCGGACAGGGTATATATTGAGCCGCTGACTGTGGAATATGTTGAAAAAATAATTGCCAGGGAAAGACCGGACAGTGTAATTGCCGGTATGGGAGGTCAGACGGGGCTTAACCTGACTGTGGAGCTTTATGATAAAGGAATATTGGACAAATATGGAGTCAAGGTAATAGGAACCAGCGTAGAGTCCATTAAAGCAGGCGAAGACAGAGAAAAATTCAAGGCTGTGATGAATAAAATCAATGAGCCAATCGTTGAGTCGGAAATAGTTACGGATTTGGACTCAGGAATTGATGTGGCTTCAAGAATTGGATATCCGGTAATAATAAGGCCTGCTTATACCCTGGGAGGAACAGGAGGAGGAATTGCGGACAATGAAGATCAGCTTAGGCAAATATTGTCTGCAGGCCTTCAGCTGAGCATGAATAAACAGGTATTAATCGAAAAAAGCATTAAGGGATGGAAGGAAATAGAATATGAGGTGATGCGTGATAAAAATGGAACTTGCATTACGATCTGCAATATGGAAAATTTTGATCCTGTGGGTGTTCATACAGGCGACAGTATTGTAGTGGCGCCTTCACAGACATTGTCGGATGTGGAATACCAGATGCTGAGAACCGCATCAATAAAAATAATTGATGCAATAGGCATTGAAGGCGGCTGCAACGTACAGCTTGCTTTAAATCCCGACAGCTTTGAGTATGCGGTCATAGAAATTAATCCAAGGGTCAGCCGCTCCTCCGCCCTGGCATCTAAAGCTACAGGCTATCCCATAGCAAAGGTTGCAGCAAAGATAGCCCTGGGTTACAATCTTGATGAAATTATAAACCAGGTAACCGGCAAGACCTACGCTGCATTTGAACCAACGCTTGACTATGTTGTGTTAAAAATACCAAAATGGCCTTTTGATAAATTTTTCAAGGCAAGGAGGATACTAGGCACAAAGATGATGGCCACGGGCGAGGTAATGGCTATAGGAAGTTCATTTGAACAGGCTCTTTTAAAGGCTGTACGTTCACTTGAAATTAAGCAGTACACGTTGTACAGCGAAAAAATAGCACAAAAAAGCATAAATGAATTAAAAGCAAGGGTTCAGGAGCCTGACGATGAAAGGTTGTTCTGCCTTGCAGAGCTTATGAGGAGAGGATACCGCATAGGAAAAATTCAGGAGCTTACAGGTGTTGATAAATTTTTCCTCCATAAAATATTAAACATAGTTGAGGAAGAAGAGCTGCTGAGAAATTCACCCATAGAGCATCTTGATGCCGGATGGCTGAAGAAGCTCAAGAAAATGGGATTTTCCGACAAGGGCATAGCAGATTTAACAGGCACTGAGCCTGAAGAAATTTACCAAATGAGATTAAAGAACAATATCATGGCCGCATACAAGATGGTTGATACCTGCGGAGGTGAATTCGAAGCTGTTTCACCCTATTACTATTCGACCTATGAGGAATATGACGAGGTTAAAATATCCGACAAAAAGAAAATTTTAGTAATAGGCTCAGGTCCTATACGAATAGGACAGGGAGTTGAATTTGACTACTGTTCTGTTCACAGTATATTTGCTCTTGCTAAATGCGGAATTGAGACTATAATTGTAAACAATAATCCTGAGACGGTCAGCACAGATTTTGATATTGCAGATAAACTGTATTTTGAACCTCTGACTGAGGAGGATGTATTAAATATTGTGGATAAAGAAAAGCCGGACGGAGTAATACTTCAATTTGGAGGTCAGACTGCAATTAAGCTGGCAAATTTCTTTAAAGAAAAAAATATACCCATATTGGGTACAGACCCTGAACAAATAGATATGGCCGAGGACAGGGAAAAATTTGATGCAATATTAGAGGGGCTGGGAATCAAAAGACCAAACGGAAAAGCAGTTACAAATATGCAGGATGGAAAAGATGCCGCCAGAAAAATAGGCTATCCTGTACTGGTAAGGCCTTCATATGTACTCGGAGGCCAGGGAATGGAAATTACCTATACTGAAAGTGACTTGGAAGACTATCTCCAAAATGCGTTCAACAATGACGCCAAAAATCCTGTCTTGATTGATAAATACCTGGTTGGCCGCGAAATAGAGGTTGATGCCATATGTGACGGAGAGGATGTGCTTATCCCAGGTATTATGGAGCATTTAGAAAGAGCCGGAATACATTCCGGCGACAGCATTTCAATGTATCCGCCAAAAAATTTGAGCGTTGAAATAAAAGAGGAGCTTGCAGCAATAACAAAAAAAATAGCAGGCGCATTAAAAACTGTCGGCATGGTAAACATACAATTTATTGAATATGAAAATGAGCTGTATATAATTGAGGTGAACCCCCGTTCAAGCAGAACAGTCCCGTATATCAGCAAGGTTACGAAAATTCCTATGATTGAAATTGCCACAAGGGTCATGCTTGGAGAAAAGCTGAAAAATATGGAATACGGCACAGGACTGTTCAAGGAAGCTGATTTGATTGCAATAAAAGTTCCTGTATTTTCAACACAGAAGCTGGATGGTGTGGAAGTAAGCTTAGGACCTGAAATGAAATCAACAGGCGAAGTGCTGGGAGTAGGAAAAAGCTATAACGAAGCGCTGTTTAAGGGATTCAAGGCTGCCGGATTAAAAATTCCCGGCAAAGATAAGGTTATTTTGGCTACCATAAGAGACAGAGATAAAGAAAACTTTAAGGCTGCTGCGTTAAAATTAAGCAAACAGGGATATAAGTTTACGGGCACCGAAAAAACAGCAAAATATCTCAATGATAACGGAATTAATGCATCAACAGTCAAAAAGGCAAGTGAGGAAAAGCCGAATATTATTGATTTAATAAGAAGCGGCAATGTAGGATTTGTAGTCGACATTCCAACAAAAGCCAATGATTCAAATACTGACGGCTTCAAAATAAGGAGATCCGCAATAGAAGCCTCCATAGATGTTTTTACTTCACTCGATACAGTATCGGCACTGGCAGATGTTATGGAATCAGGCATTACGGACAAGGATGTTAATGTTTATGACATCTGCAGGAAAATAAATGCTTGAAATTATTAGAGCTGTATGTTATCATTAGTCCCGATGGGGATAGATAGGTGCTGGTGTGCCTCCTGGTCTTCAAAACCAGTCGCGGGGCGTTAATCCGTCCTGGGTGGGTTCAATTCCCACATATTCCCGCCATTTAAGGAGAGTAACGATGCATAAAAATGTGTTGGTATGTGTTACGCAGCAAAAAACATGTGAGAAGCTCATACATCAAGGCGCAGAGTTATCAAAGGAGCATTCTGCCGATCTTTATGTATTGCATGTAGTAAATGAAAATGACAAGCTGTTGTATAACTTCAGCGATGGTGACGCATTAGAATATTTATTTAGAATCACGAAGGATGTCGGAGCAGAGCTAACAGTTAAGAGGTCGAAGGATGTTATAAAAACAATTGTGGATTTTGCGGAAGAAATGCAAATTACGCATATTGTTCTGGGCGGTTCAAGAGCTAAAGATCCTGCAAACAATTTTGTATCAAAATTGCAGAAGAAACTTCCCGACAGGGAATTTGTACTGTAATATGAATAGATTCCGTTTGATATTCAAATTCTTGTTTGATAAAAACATACCGCTTAAGGAAAAATGGTGGATTATAATACCTTTGATTTACATTTTAAGCCCGGCAGATTTAATTCCTGCACCCATATTAGGGTTCAGCCTTATTGATGATGCGGTAATGCTTGTTTATTTACTGAGTGTTGCTGACAGTAAAACAAAGAAATATTATGGCGGAAATAACAAAATGCAAAATGAGAAGCAGGATAATCAAAAAGAAAATATTGTTGAAAATGTAGAATATGAAATAAAAGATGATGAGGACGAATGATAAATTCGTCCTTATTTTTTTGCATATTAACATATGACAGTCTCACAGCTGGAGATTATAACCATAATTTTGCAAAATGTTAAAATATTATTAAAAATATCTTTATTTTTGTCGAAATTATTGTTAATATATAATTGGATTACTATATGAGGAGGGCGTCTTATGAATAATAATTATAAGATTATCCGCACTATTTTTGAAAATGTATTCCAAAGGGTTTTGGAGTGCAGGGATAATGATACGGGCGACATATTTTACAGCAATATAATAACCAGCCGGAAGGTTATGAATCTCATAAATTTAGAAGAATTAAAAAGTATTTCATCCAATATTCTGGAATGTTACAACACTGAGGACCGCATATACATATATACTAAACCCTTAGAAACCGAATACAAGGGGGTAAGAGATTATTTAACAAATAAACTGACATTGAAACAGCAGTTTATTTTGTCGGAGAACATTACAAATCTTGCTCAAAACATATTTAACATGACAGATGTGGTTCAGCAGAAGATTCTTGATATAGACAAGCTGTATGTTGATTCTGACAACAAAATCTATGTGGACTGCAACCTTATATTTGAGCAGGAATATGACATTGCGGACAATGAAACATTCAAAAGACTGGGAAATATGATTCATTTTATTTTTTCAGGCACTGAAATCATTGATTACAATATTTCTGATACAATTGCACCGGATATCTTAAAGATTATTGTCAGATGCCTCACCAGAGAATATGTATTCCCAAATGATGTGCTGAAGGAATTAAAGGATTCTCCTATATATTCCATGATTTTTGGTATTAATGGAAGCGGAAAAAATGAAAAAGTTATGCCTAATGAAAAACCCCTGAAAGATAAGGTCCTAAAGGAGAAGAACGCGAAGGAAAACAATGAGATGCCAGAGCCTGTGCCTCCTGAAAATTCAGATAACACATATGAAGAAGCAGTCGCGGGACTTTATAAGGAAGATGATGACACGCCTGTCTATGATATATTCGTAAATGATAATAATCCGCCCAGGCAGGTTAATAAGATTGGAAAGCATTTTACAAGGAAAGAAATAATCAGGGCTGCAGTTTCAATTTTGATTGTTGTGCTGGTACTGCTTGCAGGAAATAAACTGATAAAAATGCTGTCAGCAGGAGAAGAAGCAAGCTCCGGCAATGTCCAAAACAATAATGAAAATTCAGAAGTAACTCCGCCTCCAGAGGGTAATTCACCGGATGGAGATCAGTCATCACAGTCTGAAATATCGGATTCAACAGAAATGTACTTTAGCGATAAGCTTTTAAGCAGCATTGGATATACAGGAAACAAGGCGGAAATTGACAGCAATATTTATGTTGAAGGCAAGAATTCACTGGTGGTGGCTAACGAAGGAGAAGAAAAGATAAAGGCGCTGTTTGCTGCCGTCGACTTCAAGGATGAAAAGTTCAGTTACATGTTAAAAAAACAAATCGGCATTGCAGCTAAAATGAAGTCTGAATCTGAGGTTACGGTTCAGGTTGTGCTCGAGGCATATAAGAATGGCTCTCTGACATCTAATTTTCATACATCAGCTAAGGTTTCCAATGATATATGGTCTCAATTTACAGTACCAATAAATGTAACAGATGCAGATTCGTTAAATATTTACTTGGAATATGAAGGAAAAAATAAGGTTTGGATAGATTCCGTATACATAGATGTTATTAAGTAAAAATTGTTAGGATTTGTCAGGACGGACCTTTTCCGGCCGAATATATTCGGACGAAAAGGTCCGTATTTGATGAAATTAAAAATTTTTTAATAAAAAATTAAAATTATCAGAACTTTTTTGCGGCAAATAACGTCATATAAATGGACTGTTCTTTAAAAGAGGTGAAATATGGAAATTATAAAAATGGAGGGTATCTCCAAGCTTTACAAATCTGGTCAAATTCAGGTTGAAGCGTTAAAGAATATATCATTTGTCATAAAGGAGAAAGAATTTGTTTCTATTATGGGTCCTTCAGGTTCAGGAAAATCTACTCTGCTTAATGTAATAGGGTGTTTGGATCATGCTTCAAGCGGATCTTATGAACTTTCAGGAAACCTTGTAGATAAAGTAAGTGATTCTAAAATGTCAGAAATAAGAAATATGTTTATTGGATTCGTATTTCAGAATTTTCATTTGCTTCCAAGGATGAATGCTGTAAAAAATGTTGAAATTCCTCTTGTTTACAGAGGTATGAACGCTAAAATGAGGCGGGAACTCGCTGAAAATGCACTTGAACAGGTCGGCCTCAAGGAGCGTATGCACCACTTGCCTTCCCAGATGTCAGGAGGTCAGCAGCAAAGAGTTGCAATAGCGAGAGCAATAGTGGGAAATCCGTCAATTATACTGGCAGATGAACCAACCGGAGCCTTGGATACAAAAACCGGCAATTTAATAATGGAATTATTTATTGAATTAAATCAAAAAAAGTCAATGACAATTGTTCAGGTTACGCATGAAGAAGAAATTGCCGAATACGGCAGCAGGATTATCAGATTGGTGGATGGAGAAATAGTATCTGATGAAAGTAGCGGAGGTAAAGTAAATGTATAAAAAAATAATTTCAATCGTAGTTGTTTTAGCAATCGTATTTTCGGGTGGGATTTTTACCGCCAGATTATTGGCTCCAGATTCGTCGCAGGTCTCCACAGGACCGAGATATTCTACAAAGCCGGTGGAAAGAGGAAATATCGTACAGGGTGTCAATCTTACAGGACAGTTAAACGGAAACTGGGGCGGTTCGATTACAGCGCCCAAGCCCGAAGGAGTTACAGATTCAAACGGGTCATCTGTAAGTGTTACATATACAGTTGAAGAGGTGTTTGTAAGCCCGAACCAAATGATAAAAAAGGGTGATAACCTTGTTAGGCTGTCTGCTTCAAACTTAGGAGATATACTGGATGATTTGACGAAGAGCATACAGAAAAAACAGGAATCCATACAGGAAAAAAATGAAGATGTACAAAAAAGCATCAGTGATCTGGGCAAGAAAATAAACAGAAATATAACCAGTGTTAATCAGGTAAACGCAAATGACGGTATAGTTATCAGCGCGCCTATAAGAGGAAGACTCCTTGACTTCACAATTGAAGAAGGAGACAGAGTTGAAAGCTCTCTCGTGGGAACAATTGTCGATGACAGCAAGGTTAAAGTTTCTTTTAAGGTTAATACCTATGAATATGAAAATTTAAAGGTTGGTCAGAAGGTTATGCTGCAGTTCAGAAAGCCATTGGAAGGCGGAGGTTCTCAGACTGCTTTTGACGGCTTTTATGTTGGAAAAATAACTAAGCTTAATTCTAATCCCGTACCAAATTCGGACAGTATCACATATGTACATAACGGTGAAATAGAAGCCGACAATCCGGGTCTTGTTCAAAAGGGTATGATTGTAGGAATTTACACAGAAAATGGCGGATTCCCGGGCACAGGTTTTTCATACAACGGAACAGTTGCTTCTTACGTTAATGAAAAAAAGGTTTATACAACTCTTTATTCAGACAGGGATGATACAACTATCATTGCTACAGAGGTTCCTGTCAGTGCCAATGAGTTTGTGGAAGAAGGAGATATTCTTGTACGCATCGCAGGAAATGATGTGGCTGTGTCAATACAGAAGGATATAGATGCCATAAATGCAAAGTATAAAGAAATTGATGACATAAACGATGAAATCGAACAGATATACAAAAAAATAGACAAGGTTTCAGACCTTACAACCAAGCTTATGGTAACGGCTCCTGCAGATGGAATGGTTTCATATGTGAACTACAATGTGGGAGATACAATACAAGCATCTGAGTCAAGCGATCAGTGGTCATTGCAGCTGATGGATATGTATAACACCAACGAAATGTTTGTTTATACAAACGTGTCAGATTTGGATGTACTTTATATAAGACAGGATGCACCTGTGGATGTAACGGTTGATGCTCTTCCTGGAGAAAAATTCGAAGGTACCGTAATGAGATTTGACCAGTATACGGACAGGGACGGCAAGACTGTTTACAATGTTCAGATAAAGGTTGAGGGAAGAGAAGGCTTAAGACCTGGTATGAATACAAACTGCTTCGTTAATTCAGGAGAGGCATCAGATACGCTTCTTGTACCTATTGAAGCGGTATTTGAAGAAAACGGAATACAAAAAGTAGAAATTTTAAACGGAAACAATGAACCTGAGGTTGTAGAAATA
This sequence comes from Sedimentibacter sp., assembly GCA_032059885.1. Classification (GTDB taxonomy): domain Bacteria; phylum Bacillota; class Clostridia; order Tissierellales; family Sedimentibacteraceae; genus Sedimentibacter. The sequence goes on along the minus strand of DAMBZP010000018.1, from coordinate 17,132 downwards.
GAAGTAGGTTTAATGAATAACAAATATGTAGAGGTTTTAAGCGGTCTGGAAGAAGGCCAGCTCGTTGTAACAGGAAGTACCAAGGATTTGATGCCGAGCCAGTCAGTGCCGGAGAATGATTCGCTGTTACCAAGTACTAATAATAAGGAGTGATGACAATGCAAGATAAGGGAAAAATTTCATCTCTTCTTGTAAGGTTGAAGTTTTCTGCCTTGATGGCATTTGACGGTATAAAATCCAATTTGCTGAGAACATTTCTTACTGTACTTGGCATATCAATCGGAGTTGCGGCTGTCATCAGCCTTATGGGCATCGGCGAAGGTGCGAGAAGATCAATAGTTTCTCAATTTGAAAGCCTTGGCGAAAATGTTATAGTAATTAAATCAAATGCTGAAAATGTTACTTTTGAGCCTGATGAGGCCGAAGAAATACCTGAAAGAATTACAGGAGTTGAATATGCAACACCTGTTGTTTATACCGAGGATACTCCGGTAAGGTGGAGAAGAGACGAAAGCAAAATGAACATTGTAGGTGTAAATCAGAATTACCCTGAAATAAAGGACCATCCGGTTATGTCAGGCAATTTCTTTACATCACTGCACGTTAAACAAAGATCTCCCGTTGCTGTGTTAGGTTATAATGTAGCCAATAATTTGTTAAACGGAAGAAGTCCCGTGGGACAGTCGATTAAAATAAACGGAATAAATTACCTCATAGTAGGGGTTCTTTCGCAAAAAGGAGAAGGCAAAGGCGATGGCATTGATGATAAAATAGTAATACCATATACATCTGCCATGAAAATTGCAAACACAAAAGCAATTTTGGAAATCTGGGCGAAATCCAACAGTGCCGAGGATGCAGAGCTCGCAATGGTTCAGCTTGGAAGAATTTATAAGCGCAAGGTGGGGTTGGGAAACAATATACGTCCTGATAACGGTCAGGGTCAGGAAAACCCAAACGGCGGAGAAGCAGTTGTTGAAGGACCGGCTGAACCAATGCCAGAACCGCAGCCAGATCCTGAAACTCCCGGAAAAGATGAAAATGTGTTTGAAAAGGGAGAGGAACCGCTTACTATTACAAGCTTAAATAATCTTGTTAAAGAAGCGGATCAGGCGAATCGTGTAATGACAGTATTGCTGGGAGGAATAGCGGCGGTGTCGCTGCTGGTAGGCGGTATCGGAATTATGAACATAATGCTTGTTGCGGTTACTGAGAGAACCAGTGAAATAGGTGTAAGAAGAGCCCTGGGAGCAAAAAAAGAGGACCTGCTCATTCAGTTCCTGCTTGAAGCAGTCTATGTAAGTATAATTGGCTGTATTGTGGGTATTGTAATCGGAGCGTGGGCTGTGTACATTGTTTCCAACTACGGGCTTGCGGCGGTAGTAAGCTTTGACTCGGTAAAAATTGCAGTGTTTGTTGCTTTGTCGTCAGGATTATTGTTTGGTGTATATCCTGCAATAAATGCATCAAGTCTGCCACCGGTGGAAGCATTGAAGAGACAATAAGTTTTTTATTAAAAGAGGTTTTGGCATACAAAACCTCTTTTATATAATTATTGATTAAGGCTTTTAAAATATTGAAAACTATTATATAATTAATAAAAAAGCAAAGGAGGGCCGCCATGCTTACAGGCAGCATTGAAGCACCGGAAATAATAAAAGCTTTTTTTATTGTTGCCGCTCTTTTGATGTTTCGGAATTTTATAACAAACATCATAATTAAATTGATTAGAAAACTTACAGATAAGTATAATTTAAAGAGCATTGCATTGATTGTCGATGCAATTGAAAATACTCTTTTGAACTTTATTGCATATTCGGCAGTATATTTGGGATTAATGGTCTTTCCTTTCAATGCATCCATATATCTGTTTATAAACAGAATATACAGGACTTTAATCATTGTGACAGTGGTTCGGGGGCTTCTTAGGGTTGTAACATCATATTCGGAAGTCTTGAACTCAAACTATTTAAAAGACGGACAAAATGAAAAAGCGCAGATTACAAAGACAGTTGTTCCCCTTATGTCTAAGCTTGTCAAAGCTGTAATTATAATAATAGCAGTTGTTGCTATAGCTGTCGAATTTAATTTCAGACAGCTGAGCAGTATTCTTGCAGGCCTGGGAATAGGAGGTGCTGCTCTTGCACTTGCTTCTCAGGACATAATAAAGAACTTTTTCGGAGGGTTCGTAATACTCACGGATAAATCCTTCAGTGTGGGAGATTGGATTAAAGTTGATACATTTGAGGGAACGGTTGAAGAGCTTGGCCTCAGAAGCACCAAAATAAGAACGATAGACAAAGAGCTGGTTGTTGTTCCCAATTCAAGATTTGCCGACAGGGAGGTAATAAATTTCAGCATAAGGGAAAACAGAAGGGTAAGCTTTATTTTGGGAATTTCGTATACAACCTCGACAGAAAAGCTTAGAATGCTGATTGAAAGCATTAAAAACATGCTTGACAGCCATCCCGGAGTCAAACAGGATTCAGCCATTGTTAAGCTTTCTGATTTCGGCCCAAGCTCCCTGGAGATTTCGGTTCAGTATCTTACTAATACGTCCGGTTACAAAGAGTATCTGGATATTAAAAATGATGTAAATTTTAAAATAATTGACATATTCAACAGAGAAAGCATTCAATTTGCATATCCGAGCATGAATATATACACCGGCAAATAATTTGGGTAAATTGTATATTAGTAGTAAAGTTTGGCAAAATAATAAAATAGGAGATATCAGAAATAATTATGGAAATTAATTTAATTGTGGGATTAAAGGAAAAACAGGAAAAAACAGTTACAATGAATGATACGGCAAAGGTGTTCGGAAGCGGGGCGGCAGAGGTTTTTGCAACACCGATGATGATAGGTCTGATGGAAGCAGCTTCCATGAATGCTGTTAAAAAATACTTGCCTGAAGGTTTCTCAACCGTAGGAACAAGCGTGAACATAAAACACATCAGTGCAACACCAGTGGGAAAAAAGGTGTGGGCTGAGGCTGAGCTTGTTGAAGTCGACAGAAAAAGGCTTGTTTTTAAAGTTGATGCTTATGACGAGGATAAAAAAATCGGTGAAGGTACACATGAAAGATTTATAATAGACGAAGAAAAATTTATGGGCAAATTGAAATAATTTTATAATTTTATTTACTTTGAGCAGTTTTTCTAGTAGAATCAATAAAAGGAGAAATTATTATGAAATGTCCAAAGTGTAGTTATTCAGAAAGCAAGGTTGTAGATACAAGGCCTACAGATGATGGCTTCAAGATAAGACGCCGCAGGGAATGCATGGAATGTGGACATCGCTTTACCACTTATGAAAAAATAGAAGAAACACAAATTGTGGTTATTAAGAGAGATGGAACAAGACAAGGCTACAACAGAGATAAGATAATAAACGGCCTCATCAGGGCCTGCGATAAGCGTTCCGTAAGTCTTGAACAAATTGAGGGAATTGCGGACAAGGTTGAAAAGCAGCTGCTAAATACCTTTCAAAATGAGGTGTCTACAGAGGTTATCGGTGAATTGGTCATGAATGAACTTCAAGGTGTAGACGATGTTGCATATGTAAGATTTGCTTCTGTTTACAGGAAGTTTAAGGACATTAATACTTTTATGGATGAATTGAAGAAAATACTTGATGAAAGAAAAAAATAAATAAACAGGTAAAGGAGCATGCTATGTATATTAATTTTGATGTGCTTAATATAACAAACGGCAACACTAAAATGATTGATACTGAATTTGGGAGGATGCATATAGAAAAAATCGAGGCGGGAAAATTAAAGCTGCCGACAGGAAGAGTAATTGCAACTGATCCTATTTTGATGTACGATGACGAAAGCTATTCAGAGTATGTTAAAGCCGGCGTGTATCCTGTGTACATATATGTTGGAAAGACCGATAACAGAAAGAAACAGACCGTTGCAGCTGAGCTCAGATTCACTGATAAAGCAGTAGTGAGATGGGAAATGGCACTGCTAAAAGGAGAATCCTCCAAGGGATTTTCTCATGATGAATTTATGGGTTATGAAGTTGAGAACGGACTTGGCTGCTTCATGGATGAATCAGCTATGGAAGTCCTGGATGTCATGAGTGAAGAAGAGCTTGATAAATATGAAAGAAACGTAAAAGATACGGTGAGAGACAGTGAGTGCTCCTGCGCAGATTTGATTATAGACGAAAAAACCGGCAGCAACATTATAATATTTTCCAGCGGCTGGAATGAAGGAACATTTCCCACCTATTACGGATTTGACAAGGATAATAATCTTGCAAGGCTCGTTACGGATTTTATGGTAATAGAAAAATAATCTTTGGGCAATACATTCTATGTATTGCCCTTTTTTCTACCACAATTTCTTCTTTTTAAATATCCAGAGGCATAATGATAAAACGGCCAGACTTAAAATAATCACGAATATGTAGCCATATTTCCAGTGAAGCTCGGGCATGGTGGAAAAATTCATGCCATACCATCCCACAATCAATGTAAGAGGGGAAAAAACGGCAGTTAGTATTGTAAAAAGCTTCATGATATTATTAAGGTTGATATCAAGCTGGGATTGATAGGATTCTCTTATTTGAGTGACATAATCACGCAGATTTCCTACCTTTCTGTTGAGGCGTTCAATTCTGTTGAACAAAATAACAAAATAAGCTATGGATTTTTCATCCAAAACTTTATTTTCATTTTCTGTCAGATCTTCAACAATATCCAAAAGCGGTTCATAATGTCTTTTTAGAAATAACAGCTTGTTTTTTAAAGATACTATGTCTTTTATATAATCCTTGGTCTTACCCTCCAGTACATCCTCTTCCACTTCCGAAATTTCAGATTCCAGATTTGACAGCATATTGTAGTCCTTTGCTGTCATCTTGTCTATCAGGTTGCACAGAATTCTTTCAATGCCTATGTTTAAGCTTCCCTTATTGTATATATCGTTTTGAATTTCAGTGAATATATCCAGGTGATTCTTGGAAACAAATATAAGACATCCTCTGGTGATATAGAAATTTAATTCAGATACGGAAAAGAAGTTTTCGTACGGTCCTATCAGGTTTAATATTCCAAAGCTGTAATTTTCATATATATCAAGCTTGGGGGCATCTTCGTTATGTATGCAGTCATAAACAGTCTGTCGGCTGAAATGAAAAAATTTGTTTTTTTCATTAAGCTCCTCAGGAGTCATCATAATCCAATAATTGCAGTCTTTGTCATTCTCAAGCTCGTCAAAGGTTGATTCTGAAAGCCTGTCTTGATAAATTTTATATATCAGCAATTGTTTCACCTCAAATTATTTTGTCAGGAAGTATGTAATTATTTTAGCAGTTTTATACAAAATAACAAGACACAATTAAAATAAATAATGATTGCTGTTCAATTTGAAAAATATGGAGAATCAAGAAGAAAAATATATTATAGAATCTTGAAATAATATTAAATAGGTGATAGAATAAATAATCTATAAATTATAAAAAGGGTTAATATGAGAAAAAAAATTAACAAATATGACATTGCTTTAATTTTAGCTATAATTGCGGTAAATATTATTGTTTTGATTTACGGAGCATTGAATACCGCTGATAAGGGACAAAAAATAGCTTATGTTTACTCCAACAACCAGTTGGTTGGTGAATATACATTGACTAAGGATTATGAAACAGAATTTAAGGTTGAGGCAAATTCCGGTTACAACACCATACATATTAAAGACGGAAAGGTATGGATAAATGAAGCTACGTGTCCCGACAAGGTTTGCCTTCATCAGGGAAAAATCAGCAATGATGGCGAGATTATAGTGTGCCTCCCGAACAGGCTGATGGTGCAAATCAAGGATAGTACCGAAGCAAAAGATGATATGGACATTATTGTGAAATAGCATAAGTCAGAAAAGAGAACATTATGAATAAATTGCAGAGATATATATTTTTGTCACTTTTAACGGCAGGAGCACTGATATTAAGCATAATTGAAGGGATGATTCCGCTTCCTTACATTGCTCCGGGAGCTAAGCTTGGATTGTCGAACATTGTGACAATGTCAGTCATAGTAGTGTTTGGTTTTAAGGATGCACTGCTGGTTGTTGTCATAAGGTGCATTTTGCTGATGCTGGTGGCGACAAATCCGGTAACCTTCATTTACAGCATTGTGAGCGGAATAATGAGTACAATAGTGATGAGCATCGGATACAGGTACTTCAAAAAATTAAGCTTAATAGGAGTGAGCGTGTTGGGTGCAATGACCCATAATGCTTCACAGATTTCAGTTGCCGCAATATTGTTCAGTACGGCAAATTTGTATTATTACTTGCCTATTTTGTCCTTTGTAAGTATATTTACCGGCTGCTTTGTGGGATATACCTCCATTTTTGTGACTGAAAACTTAAATAAAACCTTATTGAGGATTAGGAGAGAGAATTAACATGAGAAAAGGCGGGAATTCAATTTACTTCATTTTGCTGCTTCTGACTTCGGTCATAATCGGCACCATACTTGGAAAATCCCTTTCCGGGTATCTGCCTGTATTAAATTACGGCGAATCAATCGGTTTCGGACCTGCCACACTTGATCTGAGCATATTTTCGGTAACATTCGGATTCAGTGCAAGTCTCACCGTAGCAGGAATAATAGGTATTTTAATTGCAATAATAGCTTATAAGAAGCTTTAAAGATAAGATAAAAATGAAAGATGAAACAATAAATATGGAAAAAATAATTTTAGCTTCAAAGTCCCCAAGACGCATGGAGATGCTGGGAAAATACATAAAAAACATAATAGTTTACTCAGCCGGAACAGAAGAAATTGTTGATGAAAATGATCTGCCAAAAATAACTGTTATGAAAATTGCTTTGGCAAAAGCCCTTGCTGCTGCAGAATCATGCGGGGATAAGGGAATCGTAATAGCCGCGGACACGGTTGTCTATCTGGATAAAATAATGGGAAAACCGAAAGATTACAATGAAGGTTTTGAAATGTTAAAATCCCTTTCTGGCAAGACTCACAGCGTATTTACAGGAATTTGCATTATAAACAGTGAAAACAACAAGAAGGTGGTTGACTACGAAGAAACTGTAGTTGAATTCAATGAACTTACGGATGACTTTATCAAAAGATATTTAGATACAGGTGAATTTAAAGACAAAGCAGGCGCATACGGAATACAGGGCTATGGAGAACTTTTGGTAAAGAATATCCACGGCTGCTACAACAATGTTAAAGGTCTGCCGATAGTAAAACTTAACAGCTTGATGACAAAACATTTTTCTCGTGATTTGCTTTAGAACAATACGTATATTGCATATTGGAGGACAAAATGGACAATACTAATTATACCATTAAATCAATACCCGAGGACGACAGACCCCAGGAAAAATTGCTTAAATACGGAGCAAATTATTTGTCTAATTCAGAGCTCATTGCAGTAATTTTAAGAACCGGAAGCAAAGAAGAAAATGTTGTGAAGCTTTCGCAGCGCATATTGAGCGAAGATGGAAAAGGTCTCAGAAATATAGCAGAAGGAACAGTTGAAAAATTTAAATTCTTCAAGGGAATAAATGACGTGAAGGCAGCTCAGCTCATGGCTGTTGCAGAATTAAGCAAAAGAATAAGCACATTAAAAATTGAGAAAATTAAAATTTCTTCCCCCAGTGATGCGGCAGTATTACTGATGGAAGAAATGCGATATTACAAAAAAGAATATTTCAAGATTATTCTGTTAGACACAAAAAACAACATAAAGAAAGTTTCTGAAATATCCGTTGGAAGTCTGAATTCATCTATTGTTCATCCAAGAGAGGTATTTTCCGAAGCAGTTGTCAATTCAGCCTCCTCCATAATTCTTGTACACAATCACCCCAGCGGAGAATCAGAGCCCAGCCATGAAGACATTGTTTTGACAAACAGGCTTGATGAGTGCGGCAAAATATTAGGAATAAAAGTATTGGACCATATAATAATAGGTGATGGAGTGTTTTATAGTTTTAAAGAGGAAGGCTTACTTTAATACAATACTGAAAGGCTGAAAGGAAAGAAATATGGGATTCTTTGATATATTTACACAAAAAATAGGAATTGATTTAGGAACATCAAATACGCTGGTATATGTCAGCAACAAAGGAATAATTGTTAACGAACCTTCTGTTGTAGCCATAAATGTGGGGTCCAACGAGGTCTGTGCAGTGGGAGAGTCTGCAAAGGCAATGCTTGACAGAACACCGAAGACAATAAGCGCCATAAGGCCGTTACAGAACGGTGTGATAGCAGATTTTGAAATTACAAGAGCAATGATTAAATATTTTATAGACAAGGCGCTGAACAGAAGAAGATTTACCAAATCAAATATTGTTATTTGTGTACCTGTAGGTGTAACTTCCATTGAGAGAAGGGCTGTCGAGGAAGTGGCATACGATTCTGGAGCGAGAAAAGTAAAGCTCGTGGAGGAACCGATGGCCGCGGCAATAGGCGCAGGCCTTAATGTTGACGAACCTATGGGAAACATGATTGTAGACATTGGCGGCGGGACAACAGAAATAGCGGTAATATCACTAGGTGGTATTGTTGTTTCAGATTCTCTGAGAATAGCCGGGGATGACATGGATGTCAATATCAGGGATTATGTAAAGCTTAAGTATAAAATGGAGATAGGACTTGTCACTGCTGAAAAAATTAAAATGGTCATAGGCAATGCAAGTAAGAAATTTTATTTCATGAACCATGATGAACGAGAGGAAGACGGTGCTGACAAAGAGACGAACAATTATCCAAGAGAGATGAAAATCAGAGGTCGGGATATAGTTTCAGGACTTCCCTTGAATATAACTGTTACAAGCGATGAAATAAGAGAAGCTATCGTTGAAACAGTAAACAGTATTGTAAGTGCCATTAAAAGAGTTTTGGAGAAAACTCCTCCGGAACTGGCGTCTGATGTATATTCCAACGGAATTTATCTGTCAGGCGGAGGAGCGCTTCTTAAAGGCCTGGATATTTATATTGAGAAAGAAACGGGTCTTAAGGTTTTCATAGCTGACAATCCGTTGAACAGTGTTGCCTTAGGAGCAGGCAAAATATGCGAATCTCTGTAGTGGTGGGCAAATGAATTTTTTAAGGAAATATTTTAAAAGGATTTTGTTTTTACTGACAATTTTTATACTGATTATCTTAATAGGGCTGTCTTCTATTGGAAGAGTTGCCGGAACTGATCTGGGCTTTTTTGGGAGCGCAATTGCGGGCTTCCAAAAAATAGCCTTTAATACTGGACAGACAGTGGTAAATTCATTTTATTCAATTCAGGACATTGTAAAAATGCGCGAGGAAAACATCGTGCTGACAGACACGGTTCACGAACTACAGGAGCAAGTAAGAATACTGGAGAATATCGTAAACAAATCCGACGCCCTTGAAATTGAGTACGAGATGAAGAAAAATCTTGGATTCAACCATGTGGTTGGACAAGTGATAGGACTTGACAATTCAAATTGGTTCAGCAGACTAACAATAGATAAAGGCGAAAAAGATGGCCTGAAGAAAAATGATATTGTAATAAGTGCTGTTGAGACTGACAAGGGTGTGGTGCAGATGGGTCTTGTGGGCGTGGTTACAGAAGTGTCGTCAAACTGGTCAAAGGTTATTACGATTTTAGATGAAAGCTGTAAAATAAGCTTCAGAGATATTAACAGTGATGAGAGCGGTATAATGCAGGGAAGTATTGAAGGGAATATAACAGGGTACTTTTTTAACAGCAAAGCTGAGGCAAATTCCAAGGATTCACTTGTTACGTCCGGTATAGGAGAAATATATATTCCTGACTTATACATAGGAACAGTTAAAGAGGTGGTTCCTACAACAGACGCATCAACACAGAGAATTGTTGTGGACCCTTCAGTGGAATTTACAAAGCTGACCAGAGTTTATGTCCTGAAGGTAGACAGATAGTATTGAAAGGTAGTAATTAAATGAAAAAATTTAGTTTAATGACTGCTATTATTGTTGTAAGTTTTATTATCCAGACATCCTTTTTCAGTTTTTTTAATATATTTGGTACTGTGCCTAATCTGTCATTAATCCTTGTTGTTGTATTTGCAATGATGACTGACAGCATAACAGGCGGAATACTAGGCATTATAGCAGGCCTGATGTATGATTCTATGATTTATGATGTGTTTGGTATATATACGCTGATATATTTTATTATAGGAGCGGTAGTAGGAACCTACAGTGATGATATGCTGAGAGAAAATTATGCTGCATATACGGTTGTCACTGCTTTGGCAACGGTGGTTTGCCACTTTTTGCTGTACGTAATATTGTTTTTCCTTAAATACAAAGTAGGAAATGCAGGCGGCATTCTGGGAAGCATTCTTATTGAAACTGTATTCAATTCAGTTCTGGCTGTTTTTATACTTAAACTTATAATTACAATATTCGATAAATTGAATATTAAGTAGTAAAAGAGGTGAAAAATTGAATTTACAAAAATTTTTTAAAAACAGATACAATATTTTATATATGATAATAGTTTTGATGCTTTTTGTCCTGGGGTTCAGGCTGGCTGTTCTTACTATTGTCGAGGGAGAGGAATACAGATCCGTTGCGGATATTAAAAAAATAAAGGATATTCCTGTTAAAGCACCGAGAGGTAAAATTTTTGACAGGAACGGGGTTCTCCTTGCAGACAATGTATCAAGCTTTACTGTTCAGATGTACACAGATGAAATAGATCCTGAAAATTTTAATGAAATATCATATATACTGTCAAAAATACTTGATAAAAACGGAGAAAGACCTATTGATGATTTTCCTATAGAACTGGATACATTTGATTATATTGATGAAACGAAAGAAAAGGCATATGTGGTTTCTGATAACCAGAAAAGCCAAACAGCTGATGCTTCCGAAAATATTTCTTATGTGACGGCAGAGGAAAAAGTAATCCAGGCAGTTAAGGATAATATTAATGAATGGCTTAATTTTGAATCATCAATCTATGGAGAAACATTCAATCCGAAGGAAAGTGTTCTGAATACCATATTGAGGTATATGGAGGTTCCTGTCAAGCTTGAAAATAATCAGTATGTATTTTCTGCTATCGATGAAAAAAAGCAAACAGCGGAGGGAGGCCTCAATACACCGGATGCTCAGACAGAAAATCTGAATTCAAACGATGAAACGGCTGAAACTGAAAAGGACCCTATAAAAAAATGGCTTAAAGAAAATTCCATGAATGAGAATCTGACAGCCGATAAGGTGATAGGAGAATTGCTTGTTAAAAATAACAAATATCTTGCAGGCTTGTTTTCAAATTCTAAAATAAGGAAGCTTTCTTTTGACTTTGTGGTTTCTAAGGGTCTTGATTCAAATATAAAGCTTGTGAATTACTCCTTTGTACAGGATGAATATTATAAAAATATAAAAAGGAGCCTGAATGCAAATCACGAGGAAATAACGCCTTCTTCTTTAGCAAAGGATGATTTTGTGCTGCTCAGCATGAAATATTCCCTCGACAGTCTGCTTCAGACGGTGTATGAGTCAGAAAGCGGAAAGGTTATGCCCGGAGCGTTATTAATTGAGAGATTGAAGGAAATATATCCTGACCTGCCAGTCAGATTTGTTGAAAACAGCGGACATGGTTCATATGAATATACGGATGAAGATTTAAAAGCAAAATATTTAAGCATGCACAACATGGATCCGGACACAGAGCCATACAGCTTCATTAAGCAGCTTTCATTTAAAAATTATGACATACTTAAGAATCTTATAACAGATGACGGCGTAAAGTATTATTCCCAAGTTGAATTGTTGAAGCATGAGAATCCCTCCATATCTATATCGGAGTGGGAATATACGCCTATCAGGGATAAAAGAAACTGGATTAAGAATAACGTAAATACGAAAGATAAAGAGGAAGATTCAAATTATTCGGCGGAAGAAGTATTTAAAATGCTTAGAGAAACGCTGAAAATTAAAAGTGAAATAAATGATTATGACATGAGAAACATGATGGTTATACGTGAAAGATACAAAAAAACAAGTTACCTTTCATATCACCCTGTGGACATTTGTTACAGCATATCAGAGAAATCAGTTGCGATGATTTCTGAACGGTCACATGAGCTTACGGGTATAAATGTTGAAATAGAGCCATTAAGATTCTATCCGCAAAATGATACAGCAGCTCATGCCATAGGATATTTGGGAAAAATAGCCCAGGATTACGAGATTCAGGATTATGTGGTTGAAAAGGGTTACAGTCCCGACGATATAATAGGAAAAACGGGACTTGAAGAAAAATTCGAGGACTATTTAAGAGGAGAAAAGGGAAAGAAGACTGTTGAGGTCAACAATGTCGGAAAAACCATAAGATCTGTTTCAAGTGAGGCTCCGGTTCCCGGTGATAATTTGTATCTCACTCTGGATGACAGGCTTCAAAAAACTGCTGAGAATGCATTGAAAAAGGGACTTGAGCAGATACAGACGGGAGGAACCTTTGAAAGTGAATGGGGCGACTTCGTATTTAAGGATAAATATGAAAACGCCAAATCAGGTGCGCTGGTTGCCCTGGATGTTAAGACAGGTGAAGTGCTGGCAATGGCTAACTATCCTTCATATGACCTGAACTTGTTTGCTACAGGCATATCACAGGAGGATTGGAACAGTTTATTAAGTGATTCGAAAAATCCTCTGGCTCCCAGACCACTATATAACATTGCAATGCTCTCAGCCATACAGCCCGGATCCACATTTAAGATGATTACTGCTCTGGCGGCACTTGAAAAAGGAGTTGACCCCAATACGCAGGTTTATTGCGCCGGCACTATGGAGGTCGGAGACAGGTATTTCAGCTGCTGGATATACAATATGTTTCATGGCGCACATGGCTATCAGAACATGTATCAGGCAATAATGAACTCCTGCAACTTCTACTTTTACACAACAATGCTTGGAGAAAATCTCGCCACACATCAGAAGCATACGGTTAAGGTCAGTTCGGAGGAAGTTATAAGCATGGCTTCTCAATTTGGTCTTAATGATAAAACGGGAATTGAAATAGATATACCTCAGGAGACCTCAGGAGGAGTACCCAGCATAGAAGGGAAGAAAAGCAACATCCGAGTATATTTAAGGATGTTTCTGGAAGCTAATGTTGAAAAATATCTGGAGAACGGATACAAGATTGATGCAGGAATGAAAAATGAGATTATTGAGGAAATTGTAAGCTGGGTGGAAAGAGAAGAACCTTTGACAAGGGGAGAAGTTTACGATGGATTAAAATCTTTGAGGCTTGATCCTGAAAAGGTAAATGATTACAATGTACCGCTTGTTGATATAATCAAGTATTCGTATCTGAATCAGGCTGCCTGGAATGTTGGTGACAATTTGAACATAAGCATAGGGCAGGGAGATAATGCTTATACGACAATACAGATGGCAAACTACGCGGCTACCATCGCAAATGGAGGATACAGGCATAATGTAAGTATAATCAAGGGAATAAAGACCTATGACGGAAAAGAAACAGACTATGTGCCTGAAAGAGAGTCGGAGAGAGTTAATCTGTCTGATTACAGCTACCTGGATGTTGTCAAAAAGGGTATGAAGATGGTTTCTTTGGATGACAGCGCGAAACCATATTCTAAATTTCCTGTGGAAGTGGGGAGCAAGACAGGTACTGCACAAAACCAGGGTACAAATCCCGACACAGGTAAGCCTTATGATGATTTTGCATGGTATGTTGCCTTTGCCCCTTACGATGATCCTCAAATAGCAGTTGCATGTTTGATTTTTGAAGGAGGCTCGGGTCGTTACCCGACTCCGATAGTCAGAGAGGTTATAGGCGAATACCTGAAGCTGTATGGAGAGAAATAAAACAATAGCTGAACAATCGTTCAGCAATTGTCACCTGGAGGTTATTATGGGAAATGTAGTCCTGATAGGATCACAAAAAGATTGCATAGGAAAGACAATTATCTGCATCAAGACTGGAATTATTTTGTCTGAAAAAGGTAAAAGAGTTCTTCTTATGGATTTATCATCGGGGAAAAAGAAAATTTCCGAATATTTGAGCGTAAATGAAGATATTATATACGACATTAAGGATGCTTTAGATTCAACATGCTCTTTGGAGCAGGCAGCAATTGAAATCAATGAAAAGCTGTCGCTGCTTCCATGTCCCAGAATTGCAGACAAACTTGGAAATATTACGTTTGAGGCGTTTTCAAAGCTAACTGCCGAGGCCGAAAATTCATATGATATAATTATTGCAGATGTTGACAAAATATCATCCGGCTACATTAATTTCGATTTAATCAGCAGCATAATAACAGTAAACAGCAATGATTTCTCATGCATTAAGGAATTAAACCGGGATAAATATATATCACAAAAATTCAATATTGACTCATTTTATGCGGTGATTAACAGATACGACAGAAAGAACGCCAAAAAAGGAAAAGCACTGAGTGCTAAGGATATTTATAAAATGACTGAAGTTGACATGGACGTTGTAATAGAAGAAAACATAAGATATTCAAATGCTGACTATAGCTTTCTGTACGGTACGGAAGACAATTCATTTAACAAGGCTGTTAAAACCATCTCCGAAAAATTAATCTAATAATACATGAAAATGTGCAAGCTGAAAAACAAAGACCTATCAGGTTTTTGTTTTTTTTAGTAATAAAGCTTGTAACATTTTAATAAAATATACGGAAGGGGTGGGTGAAATGAATAAAATAACCAGAAAAAGAATCAGTATAAAAAGAAAAGACCAGTTTAATAAGAAATTGGCATTGCAGATTATATTCAGTATAGTCCTTGTGGCTGCTGTCATTGTTACAAAGCAGATGGACTCAGACTTATCCAGACATTTTTTAAATACCGCAGATGAAAAAATGAGCGAGAGCATTGAACCAAAAAAAGTTGGCAATTCGATAATTGACTTTATGACAGGCATGAAAAACAAAATGCCGTTTATGTCGAAAGATGCATCTCAATATGCTGCTCCTGTTAGCGGAAGAATATATCAGAGCTATGGATTAAGTAAATCCGGGGAAACTTCATATTATAATCACGGTTTGGATATTATATCAGATACTCAGTCGGTAAAATCCATTTCAAAAGGTAAGGTCACTCAGGTAGGAAATAATGAAAAACTTTCAAATTACGTAGTTGTGGAAGAGGATGGCAAGACAATAATATACGGAAAAATAAAAGAGGCTTTAGTGAGTGAAGGAGACAAGGTTTCAAAGGGAGAAATTATCGGGGCCCTTAACGAAGAAAATATGCTTCTGCATATAGAAATATGGGAAGACGGCGAATCTTTAAATCCGGCTAAGCTGTTTGATATGAACGAATAATATGTAATGCTCATTTTAATTGCATTGGCCTTCCACGAGGCTGCACATTTAATCTCTGCAGTAATTCTAAATATTAAATTTGATAAAATCAAAATTACCTTGTTTGGTTTTAATCTTAATACTGATTTAGAAAAGGTTGCTTTTATTAAAAAGTTATTTTTATTTTCAGCAGGACCGGCATGTAACATTTGCTTGTTTTTTGCATTTAAAAATACCAGGTATAATAATTTTGCAGATATTAATTTATTTTTGGCTATTATAAATATGATTCCCATAGTCCCCCTTGATGGGGGGAATATCTGTAAGGGAGTGCTGGAAATATTTTTGAATTTAAAAGCTGTATGCAGATATATGATAATGACAAATACATTTTTTATTGTATGTTTTTTGATAATCATACATGTGTCTGAAAATTATATTTATTTACTGTTGATATTGATGGGATTAAAAGGAATATTAGAAGAAAACAGATACTTAATAGAAAAAAGTATCAGAAAAAACTATAATTTGATTAAAATCAAAAAATAAATTGCAAGATGCATAAAATAATAGTCAATACCCTAAATGATGAGATTCTTCGTTAGTGCTCCGGTGACAGTCTCACAGCTGCGTATAGTAACATTTCGTCATTTCAGAATTTAGGATTTCATCATTTATTTAAGAAAATATCAAAAAATTATTTGAAAAAATCTGATAATAATGTATAATGTAATTACATTTGTAAATGAGAATTTATAAATGCCTCTTAAATTTTTTGCCTCAAGCCGCGGGATACCGCGGCTTGCCCTTTTTCCAGACTATTTGTGACGCAGCCTGCTACCTCATTATATCGAAAATACAACTACCAAAATACAAAATATAAATATAATTATAAATATGTTTTCCCTTAAAAATTCCAGAATTTTAAACAACATTATCTCCCCCCTATAATTATATGTAACAAAGGCAATTAATTGATAATTAAATAAATTAAGAACAGTACGACCCGAGACTGCATAAAATGAATCATACAGTAATGAAACGGAGGGTTATAATGCCTACAGTATATTTAAGTCCATCTACTCAGGAATACAACCAGTATGTTACAGGTGCGGGAAGCGAAGAATATTTTATGAACTTAATCGCAGATGCAATGATCCCGTACCTTGAGGAATATGGTATAAATTATTACAGAAATACTCCTGAAATGACAGCAGGATCTTCACTGAGAGATTCAAATGAAAAAAATGTTGATTTTCATTTAGCGATTCATTCTAATGCATCAGGGCCCGGTCAGGAAGGAAGAAACAGGGGAACAATAGTATTTTACTATCCTGGAAGTGCAGACGGGCAGAGAATGGCAGATATTATAGTTCAGAACTTCAAAGAAATTTATCCTCTTCCGGATTTGGTAAGAGCAGTGCCGACAACAAGTCTTGGAGAAGTTGCAAGAACCACGGCTCCTTCGGTGCTGATTGAAGTGGCTTATCACGATAATGTAGAAGATGCAACATGGATACAGAATAATATTGATGAAATTGCGAAAGCATTGGCCGATTCACTAAATGAATATTTCAGCGGAGAGGGAGCTCAGCCTTCAGAGCCTGCAACCGGGCAGACAGGAAGAGTCACTTTAACGAGCGGTTATTTAAACGTAAGGAACGGCCCCTCATCGAATGAGCCTATTATCGGAATGGTACCAAACGGAGCGGCTGTTGGTATAACAGAGAGGGTTGGAGACTGGTACAGGATTAATTACAACGGAACCGACGGTTATGTAAGTGCCCAATATATAAGCGT
>DAMBZP010000017.1:0-76251 GCA_032059885.1 Sedimentibacter sp. | reverse complement strand
GCTGATGACAACAACCCCGTCCCCTTGTCACACTTTACTTAATAATTTGTATTTTTTCTTTATTTGTCAGGTTATCAAGTGCGGTGTAATCTTTTATTGGATTGTCAAGGATGCTTATTCTTTTTAAATTATGCAGCAGGGATAATACACTTATGTCTGTAATATTATTGTTCGGCAGCATTATATCTTCTAAATGAGTAAATTCTTTTGAGTCAGAAATATCACTTAAGTTTCCGTTTGCAATCCACAGAGATTTTAAATTCCTGTTATTTTTGAAATATTTTAGGCTGTCTATATCAGTATAACTAAAATATATTACTTCTAATTTGTTTAAATCTTCCAGGATATTAGCATCTTCAATTTCGGAGCTCATGATTTTCAGCCATTTTAAATTTTTTAAATTACTGAAGCTTTCGCCTTTGCTGATAAAATTGTCAGTCATGTCTAAGCTGCTTAAATTAGTCAGACTGTTTATATTTGTCACTTTTCCGTTTACAGCTAAATATTCAAGGTTATTTAAATTTTTAAATTTAGACATATCCAATATTGCAGTCTTTCCTGAAACGTCCGATATTTCAAAAAATAATCTTTCTATACTATTTTTGTCATTATCTGCTATTAAGTATAATTCATCAATATTTAAATTACATTTGTACAAGTCTAAAGACTTTAAACGATCAAATTTATTTAATGCAGAAATATTACTGATATTGCTGTTTTGAATTATTATGGATTCCAGATTTTTTAAACCGGAGATTGCTTTTATATCAATATTTGAAATATAATTTCTATCGCCATTACCTGCGAGTGGGCCAATATAGCTTAGATTCAGTGTCTTAAGTCCTGACAAATTATTTAAAGGCTTTAAATCTTTTATATAATTATCAGATATATCAAGTTCTGTTAAATTGCTGTAATTTTCAATACCGGACAAATTTTGAAGCTTATTAAAGCTCAGGCACAATGAATCAACGTTTGAACTGTTTTTATATGTGTAAATAGAATTTATTTCATTATGAAAAATAGTAATTTTATTTAGATTGTTGAAATTATCAAGGTCCTTCATAGATGTCATGGGGCCTGTTATGTTTTGATACTCTTCAGGTATTTCACATTCTTTTATGTTTGTTTTTATTTTATAGTTGGAACTTATGTTTAATTCTGTAATGTTATCCAAATCCTTAGTGTAGATATCTTTATCAAAATTATTTAAGTAAAATCTCATAAGTGTTTCAAAATTTTTATCTTCCCACACTGTTACAACGCTATTGTCAATATTGCTCATAATGTCATTTTTAGTATTTTCTGCAGAACTTCCAAATGAAAATATTAAACAAATAACCGCAGCCAGCAGTTTTCCTCTCATAAAACCCTCCCAATATTAATTATTTTTTTATCATAAATTACCATAATTGTAACCTATTTACACTATAAATGCAAATTTTATATTATAATTTGCAATGATATCTGAGGAACAAAATTAGTTAAAACCCGTCTTATAAATAAAATAGAAGTATATTATGATGAAATGGAAGGAGAGATTTTTATTAAAAAGGTAATAGTTACATTTATATTATTGATACTGCCTACAGGAATCATGACAGGTTGCTCCTTTACAGGTAATATGCAGGAGCCGCCTGAACTGTCAATAACCGTAGGAGACAGTCAATTAGACTATGTTACAGCTAAAAATAAGTGGAATGGCAGTGTATATGACAGGGAGGATACCTTTGTTTCAATTTTAAATACTAAAAATGGAATTCCTGTTTTAGAAATCGGCAATGTTGTAGAAATAAGCTTTAAGAGTAATCCGCCTGATAAATTTACTGTAAGTGATATATTAATAGATGAAAATGGCAGGCAGATTTACACATACAAGGAGATTAAGAATATTCCTGTTGAATTAAACAAAGAAAAGTGCTCCTTCACAATTGAGAAGCATCCGGCATCATTATTGAGCTCATACTATGAACCGGATAAGGAGGACATGAGAGGATTCAGAATGATTGCCTCCTGGGGAGAAAATGAATGTGAATATGCTTTTATAATTAAGTCCAGGTGACACTTCCGGTATCGCTTTTTCTTAGTCCATTATATGATTTACCTATATTCGGCTGTGGTTTTTATATATTAGACAATATAAGTATGACATGATAACATACTAAAAAAACCGGAGGAAATTATAATGGGTAAAAAATCATATTCTGAAAGAAATTTAAAATTTGAGACATTGCAGCTTCATGTGGGGCAGGAAAGTCCTGATCCGGCTACAGACGCAAGGGCTGTTCCTATTTACCAGACATCATCCTATGTATTTCATAGCAGTGACCATGCGGCAGACAGATTCGGATTGAGAGATGCAGGCAATATTTACGGGAGACTAACAAATCCTACACAGGATGTTTTTGAAAAAAGAATAGCAGCCCTTGAAGGAGGTGTAGCTGCATTGGCAGTAGCATCAGGCGCGGCGGCTGTTACGTATACCATCCAGAATCTTGCCTGTGCGGGAGATCATATAGTGTCAGCAAAAAATATTTACGGAGGTACGTACAATCTTTTGGCACATACATTGCCTTCATACGGAATTACAGCAACATTTGTGAATCCGTTCAATTATGAAGAGGTTGAAAACGCAATTAAAAATAATACAAAAGCATTGTTTATAGAAACCTTAGGCAATCCAAATTCTGATGTTGTGGATATTGAAAGGCTTGCTGAAATAGCACATTCTCATAAAATACCGCTGGTAATTGACAATACATTTGCTACACCTTATCTTGTAAGACCCTTTGAATACGGTGCTGATATTGTAGTTCATTCGGCAACAAAATTCATAGGAGGACATGGAACTGCAATAGGAGGTGTAATTGTTGACGGGGGTAAATTTGACTGGGAAGCCAGCGGGAAATTTGCTTCGCTTACAGAGCCTAATCCAAGCTATCACGGCGTCAGCTTCACAAAAGCTGCGGGACCTGCTGCGTTTGTAACAAAAATCAGAGCCATACTGCTCAGAGATACAGGAGCTGCTATTTCTCCATTCCATTCATTTCTATTCCTTCAAGGATTGGAAACACTGTCCTTGAGGGTAGAAAGACATGTGGAGAATACGATTAAGGTTGTAGAATATTTAAGCAGTCACCCACAGGTGGAAAAGGTAAATCATCCCGAAGTTACAAATGATGCTGACCAAAAAGCACTTTATAAAAAATACTTTCCTAATGGCGGAGGCTCAATATTTACTTTTGAAATAAAGGGCGATGCAGATAAGGCAAAGAGCTTCATTGATAATCTTGAGCTATTTTCACTGCTTGCCAATGTTGCAGATGTGAAATCACTGGTAATACATCCGGCATCAACTACTCACTCACAGCTTAATCAAGAAGAACTTGCGGATCAGGGAATTAAACTAAATACAATACGATTATCCATAGGAACAGAAAGTATTGATGATATTATTGAAGATCTAGAAGAAGCTTTTAAAGCCGTAAAATAATAAAAATATTTGAAAAATTTGAAATGTGTGATATCATTAGGCTTATAAAATGTTGAACTGCTGAAGCATAAATTTTATAAGCCGGCAGTCCTTTATTATATTACTTTTATTAAACTTGAAAATATAAACTCGAATGGAGAACTGATATGGAAAGGTCAAAGGTATATTTTACAGACATGCATACGACATCACAAGAGAATCTTCAGCAAAAGCTGAGACGTCTGATCAAGACGGCAGGCATGGACAAAATTGATTTTGAAAGAAAATATGCAGCAATTAAGATACATTTCGGAGAACCCGGAAATCTTGCCTATCTGCGTCCCAATTATGCAAAGACAGTTGCGGATATGGTTAAAGATCTGGGAGGCAAGCCATTTTTAACAGACTGTAACACATTGTATGTGGGAGGAAGAAAAAACGCCCTGGATCATCTGGAATCCGCTTATATTAACGGTTTTTCTCCGTTTTCAACAGGATGTCATATTATTATCGCAGACGGCCTCAAGGGTACGGATGAAGCCCTGGTTCCAGTGGAAAACGGAGAATATGTAAAAGAAGCAAAGATAGGACGTGCCGTCATGGATGCGGATGTATTTATTTCACTTAATCACTTTAAGGGTCATGAATCTACAGGTTTTGGCGGCGCTTTGAAAAATATTGGAATGGGATGCGGTTCACGTGCCGGAAAAATGGAAATGCACAGCAGCGGTAAGCCCAGAATTTCTCAGAGAAAATGTATAGGCTGTGGCTCCTGCAAAAGAAACTGCGCTCATGGTGCAATTACATTGGCAGAGCGCAAGGCTTCAATAGACCACAACAAATGCGTAGGCTGCGGCAGGTGTATAGGTGTCTGTCCTGTTGATGCGGTTAAAGCTGCTTCAGATGAATCCAATGATATTCTGAACAGAAAAATTGCGGAATATGCGGCAGCAGTGCTGAGCGGGCGTCCTAATTTTCATATAAGCCTTGTAATTGACGTTTCACCTAACTGTGACTGTCACAGTGAGAACGACACACCAATAGTTCCCAACGTAGGAATGTTCGCTTCCTTTGATCCCGTAGCTCTGGATGTGGCGTGTGCTGATGCAGTTAACCGCCAGACAGCAGCAGCCGGGAGTGTTCTTGCACTGAACGGGCACAAACATAATGACCATTTTACAGATGTTCATCCCGAAACAAACTGGAGGTCTGCAATAGAGCATGCAGTAAAGCTGAACCTTGGAAGCAGCGATTATGAATTAATTGAAATATAGTAACTGCAGATTTTCCTCCTCATATAAATTAAAAATTAAAGCTGCTCACTAAATTATTAAGCATATAGGACTGTGAAGTTAAATCTTCGCCTGCTGCAGCAGATTTTTCTGCTGCAGCAGAATTTATTTGAACAACGGAAGATATTTGCTCAACACCAATTTTAATTTGTTCGATAGCAATAGATTGTTCTTCTGATGCTTTTGATATTTCACTTACTGTTTCAGCGGCCTCCCTCGAATTTAGCATTACAGTTGACAATGATGAGGCAGTTATATCGGCTGTTTCAGTTCCTTTTATAACTGCTTTAATTGTATCTTCAATCAGCAGAGCTGTATTTTGAGCTGCTTCTGAGCTTTTAACCGCCAGATTCCTCACTTCATCAGCAACTACCGCAAATCCTTTCCCGTAAGAGCCTGCATGTGCTGCCTCTACAGAAGCATTTAGGGCAAGAATATTAGTCTGAAATGATATGTCGTCAATGATTTTGATTACCTTTCGTATTTCATTTGACTTACTGCTGATTTCCCTCATGGCATATAGCATTTCTTCCATGTTTATATTGCATTTGCGAATTTCATTGTCAATATTGTTCAATTTATTGCTTGCATCGGAAGTGCTTTCAGCGTTTTCTTTAACATGTTCGTAAATTTCCTCAATTGCAGCAGAGGATTCTTCAATTGAACTTGCCTGTTCGGCAGCTCCCCTTGAAATATTTTGTGAACTCAATGATATCTGCTCTGATCTTTTTGATACCTCTGATGATAATTCAGCTATATTTTTCAGTGTTCCTGACAGCATGCTTACGGATTTGGAAATTGAATTTTCTATTCTTTCAAAGTCTCCGCTGAATTTGTGTTTTATATTTATATTTAAATTTCCCTTTGACAGCTCATTCATAGAGACGTCTATCTCATTTATGTATAAAGTCAGCTTTTCCATTGAATTTCTCAAGCCTTCAGCTAATTTGCCTATCTCATTTTTTGATGTATAGGATATTTTGTAATTTAAATTTCCTTCTGATAAGGCGTCAGTTAAACTTTCAATTTCCTTGATTGGTTCTACGATACTTTTGGTTATTAATTTTGTAATGATTAAACCTGAAAAGACAGCAGCAAGTGTTATTGAAACAGTGAGAAAAAAGGAAAATCTTATATCTTTATTAGATTCATATGTTTCGTTTTGTAATCTAAGGTTTATACCATCGGTTATTTCATTTAATGTATGTGTGATATCATTGACAACAGGTTCATATGAATTAAAAATCAGCCTTGACGCATCGCTTTTATACTTGTGATTCATTACCTCATCTCTTACGGCTTTTTCTCTTTCCAGAAGTTTTAAAACAGCATCAACCTTTTCCTTGTCTGTTGAAAGAAGTCTTTCTAATTCATTTAAATTAGTTATCATTTCATCGTTCAAGGTTTTATTAATGGCTCTGTAATCATCCTTTTTTGCATTATTATCTGTTAAGGTCGAGGCATAAAGATTTTTTTCCATATCTTTTAAATCTTTTGACACAGAAGATGCAAGATAAATTTCAGGTATTATTATTTCGTTGGTTCTATTAAATAATTTAACTGTTTTGTTAAAATAATTAAGGCTTATGGCTATAGAAATGATAAACAATAAAATCAATGTAGTAAAAGAAATAATCAGTTTTACTCCTAACTTGAAATCTTTAAATATATCTTTTTTAATTTGAATATTTAAATATGAGACAGGTTTCTTAAATTTAATTTTTTTGAGATTATTTATTATTGCTGACATAGTTCTCCTTTCAAATACCTCTATCAAATTTATACTGCTAATTTTAATATAACTGTGAAATGTAAATACAATAGAATAAGGTTGTAAAAATTGTGTGTGTGGAATTTGAAATATGAGCCGATTATAAAGAAGAATCCGGTTTTTTGTATGTACATAATTTTGCACAAAGATTACAAAACAATTACACTAAGCTGCAGGTAAAATATTATTATCATTGTAAGTTTACGCATAATACCTCAGGAGAGAATAAAATGTCAGATCAGATAAAAGAAGCGCTTGATTATATAATTGATAATAAAAAAATAAGGACGGTTTTTCAGCCTATAGTATCTCTGAGAGATGGCAGCATATATGGACACGAGGCACTTAGCAGAATTACTTGTGAAAGTGAAATAAAAAGTGCGGACATGTTGTTTACTGCAGCAGGTAAGTATAACAGGTTGTGGCAATTGGAACTTCTGTGCAGGACTAAAGCTCTTGAAGCCGCGTTCATATTTATGATTCCGCCGTACAGTAAAAAGTTGTTTATTAATGTAAATCCATATACAATGCATGATGAAACATTTAAGAGAGGTTTTACAAAAGACTTTTTAAAACAGTACAACATTAATCCCAAGAGTGTGATTTTTGAAATTACAGAAAAAAATGTTATAACAGATATAAATAGCTTTAAATCAACAGTAGATTATTATAAAAGCCAGGATTACAGCATTGCAATTGATGATGCCGGGGCCGGATATTCTGGTTTAAATCTTATCAGTGATGTTAACCCTCATTTTATTAAACTTGATATGAACTTAATACGAGGTATAGGTACGGACAGGCTTAAATTTGCGTTGGTAAAAGGGATGGTCGAATTTTCCAAGGCTTCAAATATATCAATTATTGCCGAAGGAATTGAAACATATGAGGAGCTGGATACAATTATAAATCTTGGTGTGCAATATGGTCAGGGATATTATTTCCAGATGCCGGAAGAAAAAATAAGAGATATAGATAAATCTGTATTAAAGTCTATCATAGAAATAAATTCGAAAAAAAATTATATATCTGCCGGAGTTACATCAAATATCTATATAAGGAATTTAGCAAAGACTACGCGGGTTGTTTATCCTAATGAAAAAGTAAATGCTGTGTATGAAATCTTCATACATGATTCTGATTGCCTGGGATTATGTGTAGTGGATGATGATATACCTGCAGGAATTATTACAAAGGAAAAGATAGCATTAAAACTAAGCGGGAATTATGGATTTTCACTATATAAAAATAAAACTATAAAGGAAATAATGGATAGGGAATTTTTATATGTTGAATATAACACTCCCGTAAATGTTGTTTCTGAATTGGCTATGAGTCGTCCTAATGATAAGCTGTACGATTTGATAGTAGTTACTGAGAATGATAAATTTCTTGGAACCGTTACAATAAAGGATTTGCTTCAGAAGACGACGGAATTGGAAGTTTCTGCTGCTAAACACTTAAATCCGTTGTCAGGTCTTCCGGGCAATGTTATTATTGAACAAATCTTAAATAAACTGTTGATGGACTTTAAGGAATATAGTGTTGCATATTTGGATATTGATAATTTTAAGGCGTATAATGATGTATACGGATTTGAAAAAGGAGACTGGGTAATTAAGCTCCTATCTGACATCCTGAAAAAACACAGGGATGATTTGTATTTTATAGGTCATGTAGGAGGAGATGATTTTGTAATAATTGTTGACAAATGTGTTTGCAGTGACTACTTTATGAATATTAAAACAGAGTTTGAAAAGGAAGTATTAAAATATTATAACAGTTCTGATGTTGAAAATGGAT
Source organism: Sedimentibacter sp. (assembly GCA_032059885.1). Lineage (GTDB taxonomy): Bacteria > Bacillota > Clostridia > Tissierellales > Sedimentibacteraceae > Sedimentibacter. The sequence goes on along the minus strand of DAMBZP010000017.1, from coordinate 67,913 downwards.
TTATTATTTCTACAAACAGAAAAGGTGAGGTAGAGAAATTCGCACTTATTACATTGACGTGTGTAATGGTAAATAATACTGGTTATAATTTTAAGAATGTTGCGGATTTGACTGAAAAATTGGCTAATTTAAAGAAAATTGCAAAACAGCAGGTTTAAAATTCAAGTTAAATGTTAAGCTGTTATAACAATATTCAATCAGAATAAACAAGGTTGTTTTAATCGGTTTATTTTACTCAGCCTTTACAATGGTATATATTTTGTAAACGGCTGTATAAAGATAATTGAAAGGACAGGCAAGGTTGTTGGAGTGATTAAAAACAAACTATAAACTAAGTAAATTGTTAAAGCAAATTAAATAAAAATATTACATTATATTTACATTTAAATAATTTAGTTTTTACTTGTGAATTATATACTTGTCACAAGATTAAAAATTAAAGGAGAATAAATTAAATGAAAGCAAAGAAGATACTATCTATAGTGTCAGTAGTATTAATAATGACAATGGCATTTGCAGGATGTGCAAAAAATGATACGAAGGAACCGGCACCGCAGCAGGAGCCAAAACAACAGACAGAACAGGAACCTAAACAGAATTCATCAAATTTTGATTCAAATAAGGATATAACAGTAATAGCAAGAGACTCAGCATCAGGTACAAGAGGAGCCTTCCATGAATTGATGAAAATCATGGTTAAAGAGGGCGACACTGAAGTTGATAAGCTGGTTGTAGGAGCTTTGGAGTTTGATGGAACAGATAAGGTTATTACTGCGGTAGAGGGAGATAAATACGGAATAGGCTACATTTCTCTCGGTTCGGTAAGTGAAAGAATTTCAGCTGCCAGCGTAGACGGAGTAGAAGCAACGGTTGAAAATGTAAAAAGCGGAGAATATGCTGTGGCAAGGCCTTTCCTTCTTGTTACAAAGGGGACAGAGAGTGAGCTGGTAAAGGACTTCATAAGCTTTACTGAATCAGTTCAGGGACAGAAGGTAGTTGGAGAAAAAAATTATATTGCATCTGTGGACAATCCGGTTGAATACAAAGCTTCAGGCCTATCAGGAACAATCAAAGTTGCGGGCTCAACTTCTGTAACACCTTTGATGGAAAAGCTGCAGGAAGTATATAAAGAGCTTAATCCTGATGTAGAATTTGAAATGCAGTCAAATGGTTCTTCGCAAGGTATAAAAGCTGCAATTGACGGCTCTTATGATATAGGAATGAGCTCAAGAGAGTTAAAGGATGATGAAAAATCACAATTAAATGAACATATACTTGCAATTGACGGTATAGCAGTAATTTTAAATAAAGAAAATCCTATAAAAGATATTTCATCAGCAAATATTACAAAAATATATACCGGTGAAATCACAAAATGGTCTGAAGTAAAATAAAATAAGTAATATCCTTCCAAGCTAATATAGACAAAAGGCAGAACATTCATTAAGAAAATTGTCCTGCCTTTTTATTATTGCTGATTTCAGCTATGTTTTTACTAATCATCAACTCTGAATACATGTTCATTTTTAAGGCGTTTTATTACATCCTTTGAAAGCTGAAGCAGTTCTTTTTGCTCATCAGCCGAAAGAGGTGCTTTTGACAGCACTATTTTGTAGCTCGCCGGTCTTAATGAAGCACCTTCAATACCACTTATTAAACCTTCCAGTGTATCTACCTTCTTCATGGGAATGAAAAAATTGATTAAGACAGATTCCGAATCGTATAAACAATTTATAAGATTAAAGTTTAAAATATTATCATGATGATTCATGTATCCGTTGTATACACAATCACAATTATTCAGGTTATCAAAATCACTGACCTTATAATATAATGTTGCTGCTGTCCTGTTCTTATTTTCTTCTTTCTTGAGTTTCAATAAGGAACAGTGTATTTTTTTGCCGATTTGGTGATATAAATATAAATGTCCTGCATGCCAGAAAGGAATCTGTTCGTCCTCTGTTTTTTCTTCATCCTCATAATCTATCAGATTTACAATATTAATGTTAAGTGCCTTTGCAATATCATATAATGTTACAATATCAATTGATATTTCTCCGGATTCATACTTGGAAACGGTTGATTTGCTTTTGTTTACAGACTTTGCAAGCTCATCAATAGTAAGCTTTTTAATTTTTCGGAATATTTTTATTTGTTTTCCAACATATTTTAATAATTCATCAGGCATTTGCAGTCTCCTTATCGTAAACTATACAAGATTATAACGCTTTTCTAACAATGTAATTTAAAAATTAAGTATATAATAAATAATTTTGGATGTCAATTAATTAGCATATAAAATATAACAAGCAGGAGCGGAGAGCGGTTAATTAAAGATAGGATACAGGTATAATTTTAAGATAAATAAAGAAATATCGTGAAAAAGACAGTGTATGGATGATATACATATCTAAAATTATTTTTTCAGGTATAATTAATTTGTTTTTTAAAAAAATAAGTATTGAAATTATTAAAGACAGTGATATAATAAATTTAAGGTCAAAGAAAGTCAAAGTTAAGGTCAGTCAAGGAAGTGAAATAATGTCTAATAATTTAAGTGATATCATTGAGGGTTTTATAAAGGAGCTGTTCGAAGCCAACAATTACAGAGCCATAGAAATTCAAAGGAATATTCTTGCTCAGCAGTTTGACTGCTCTCCTTCACAAATAAACTATGTTCTTTCAACCCGCTTTAACAACGACAGAGGGTATATAGTTGAGAGCAGGAGAGGCGGCGGAGGATATATAAGAATTTTTAAGGTCCGTTCATCAATGGAAGATGAGCTGGAAAGAATATTGAATGAGAGCATAGGTGACAGCATTACACTTAATAAAGCATTAGATCTTTTACATGCTCTTTCTGACAGAGGAGTAATATCACTGAGAGAATTGAAGATTATGCAGAGTATACTCAGCGACAGAGCTCTAAATAATATTTCTTACGATTACAGGAATAAAATAAGGGCAGATTTATTGAAGGAAATGATTTTAACGTCAGTAGACGATGATTAATAAGAGGAGGGTTATTATGTTATGCAGCGAATGTGGTAAAAACGAAGCAAAGGTACATGTAACACAAATTATAAACGGAAAGAAAACTGAAAGTCACCTGTGCGAAGAATGCGCCAAAAAAAATCAGACATTGTTGAATTCAAGCTTTTCGATGGAAAATTTATTTTCAGCAATGTTGAACAACGCTTTTAATGCGGCGACTTACCTGCCTGGCAAGGGATGCTCAAAGTGTGGAATGACATATGACGAATTCAGAAATACAGGAAAATTCGGGTGCAGTGACTGCATTGACACGTTTAAAGAGAGATTGATGCCCGTTGTAAAAAATATTCAGGGATATGAAAATCATACAGGCAAGATCCCAAAAAGAGCCGGTGGAAGCTATAAAATTAAAAAGGATATAGAAAAATTGAAATTTCAGCTGCAGCAGGCAATAGAAAATGAGGAATATGAACAGGCTGCCAGTCTCAGAGATAAAATACGCGAAATGGAAAGCAATAAATAGGGGGCAGCATGATGGAAAATAAGGATATAGTAATAACAAGCAGAGTAAGGCTTGCAAGAAATTTGAAAAATTACAGATTTCCAGTCAAGATGAATCAGGGAGAGGCAGAAAAGGTTGTAGAAGAAGTAAGTAGTGCAATTAACAGAATAAATTTAAATTATAAGCTCACTTACATGAAGGATTTATCTGATATTCAAAAAAGCGCTTTAATAGAAAATCATATTATCAGCCCTGCACTGGCAGAAAAAGAAGCTGCCGCTTTTTTACTAAGCCCTGATAAAAAAGTTTCTGTAATGCTGAATGAGGAGGATCACATAAGGATTCAAACTCTTGCTGAAGGAATGTCGCTGAAAGAATGCTGGGATTTAAGCAATAAAATAGATGATGTTATAGAGGAATCAGTTGATTATGCATTTGACAAGGAATTGGGATATGTGACATCCTGCCCTACCAATATTGGAACGGGAATGAGGGCATCAGTGATGATTCATCTGCCGGCATTGTCAATCACAAATCAAATTGAAAAGCTGCTGTATGGAGTTTCTCAGATTGGTGTGGCAGTGAGAGGCGCATATGGAGAGGGTACGAAATCCCTTGGGCATTTATACCAGATTTCGAATCAGGGAACATTAGGAGCTTCAGAGGAAACATTAATTGACAGAATAACACAAATTGTCAATCAGATAGTGGAAAAGGAAGTAAAAACAAGAGAGCATCTGAAAAAAAACAACTTTGAAGATCTCGAAGATGAATTTTACAGAGCATATGGTCTTTTGACAAATGCCAGAAAAATAACAACTGAGGAAGCAATGAAGCTCATATCCTTAATAAAGCTGGGAAGTGACATGAAAATGATTAATGTTGCAGAAAATAAGGATTTATACGAGCTGATGACAAAGATACAGCCAAGCAGCGTGCTGTCCATTGTGGGAAAGGAGCTGCTTCCAAAGGAACGAGACAACAAAAGAGCAGAGATTATCAGAAATGAATTATTAAGTTAATCATATTCATAATAATAGAAATCAAAGGAGATGAAATTTATGATAAGCGGATTTAACAATTCTGCGAAGAATGCCATAGAATTAGCACAGGAAGAGGTTAAAAGATTTAAGCAAAATGTGCTTGGAACCGAACATATACTCATAGGATTAATGCTTGAACAGGAAGGAATTGCAGGAAAGATACTGAGAAGTAAATTTGATGCTGACAATATAAGGGAAATTATAAAGAATTCTACAGGTATTGGAGAATCAATGCCTGAATATATAGCAATAAGCCCCAGAAGCAAGTATATACTTGAGCTTGCCCGTCAGTATTCCGCACAAATGGGAGTACCTTATGTGGGAACGGAGCATATATTGCTCGGACTGATAGATGAAGGCGAAGGAATAGGAGCTCAGATAATAAAGACTGCAGTAAGCCTGAAGGAAATCAAGAATGAAGTTATACAGGCAATCAATCAGAGAAGCGGAGAATCCGGAGACATACCAAACCTTGGCGGCGCAGATGCACAGCAGTCTCAGTCCGGAACCAGGACGATAGACAAATACGGAACAGATCTGAATCAGAGGGCCAAAGAAGGAAAATTAGACCCTGTAATCGGCAGAGAGGATGTTATTGAAAGAGTTATACAAATTTTGTCCAGAAGGACTAAAAATAATCCGTGTCTCATAGGCGAGCCAGGAGTCGGAAAGACGGCCATCGCAGAGGGCCTGGCACAGGAAATAGTGAATGGCAACGTCCCTGAAACATTAAAAGGCAAAAGAGTGGTTACGCTGGATATGGCAGGAATGGTAGCCGGAGCAAAGTACAGAGGAGAGTTTGAGGAAAGACTTAAAAGCGCTGTTGAAGAAATCAAAGCAGCAGGAAATATAATATTGTTCATAGATGAGCTTCACACAATAATAGGAGCAGGAGCCGCAGAGGGAGCAATAGATGCTTCAAATATACTTAAGCCGACACTGGCGAGAGGAGAGCTTCAGGTTGTTGGTGCAACAACGCTTGATGAATATAAGAAGCATATTGAAAAGGACGCTGCACTGGAAAGAAGATTTCAGCCTATAACAGTTGATGAACCAAGTGTAGAGGATACAATTAAAATATTGAAGGGCTTGAGAGACAAATATGAGGCTCACCATAAAGTTGCCATAACTGACGATGCCATTGAGGCAGCTGCAAAATTGTCTCACAGATATATTTCTGACAGGTTTTTGCCTGACAAGGCAATTGATTTAATAGATGAGGCTGCGTCAAGAACAAGATTGAAATCATCAACGGCACCTAAGGGATTGAAGGAAATAGAAGAAAAAATAAGTGAAGTAAAGACTGAGAAAAAAGCAGCAATAAACAATCAGGATTTTGAAAAGGCCGCATCCTTCAGAGATGAAGAAAAAAGGCTTTCAGAAGAACTTGATAAACAAAGAAAGCTTTGGGCCGCCAGGAATTCCAAGGATTCAAAAATCGGCTATGAGGAAATAGCTGATGTGGTTTCCCAGTGGACCGGAATACCTGTCAAAAAACTTCAGGGTGATGAATCTGAAAGACTTCTGAACATGGAGGATATACTTCACAAGAGAGTTGTAGGACAGGAACAGGCAGTAGAAGCGCTGGCAAAGGCAATCAGAAGGTCCAGAGTAGGACTTAAGGATCCTAAAAAACCAATAGGTTCATTTATATTCTTGGGACCAACAGGTGTGGGAAAAACTGAATTGTCAAAAGCGTTGGCAGAAGCAATGTTCGGTGATGAAAATGCCATGATCAGAGTTGATATGTCCGAATATATGGAAAAGCATTCGGTTTCCAAGCTGGTAGGGTCACCTCCCGGATATGTGGGATTTGATGACGGAGGTCAATTGACTGAAAAAATAAGGAGAAAACCATACTCAGTCGTATTGTTTGACGAAATTGAAAAAGCACATCCTGATGTATTCAACATCCTTCTTCAGATACTTGATGACGGACGTCTGACAGATGCTAAGGGCAGGACGGTTGACTTCAAGAATACCGTTATAATTATGACATCCAACGTAGGCGCAAGCACAATCAAAAAACAAAAAACCCTTGGATTTGCTTCAAATTCTACAAATGAAGAAAAAGACGAATATGCCAAGATGAAAGAAAATGTACTGGACGAATTGAAGAAGACATTCAGGCCTGAATTCTTAAATCGAATAGATGAAATAATTGTATTCCATTCATTGAATAAGGAACACATTAAAAATATTGTTTCATTGATGATAAATGATTTGTCCAAACGTCTTGAACAAATGAATATTAAAATTGAATTGGATGAAAAGGCAAAAGATTTATTGGCAGAGGAAGGCTTTGACCCGTTGTTCGGAGCCAGACCCTTGCAAAGAGAAATAAGGAGAAAAATTGAGGATCGCTTGTCTGAGGAACTGTTAAAAGGAACAATACAAAAATCAGATACAATTAAAGTAAGTGCAGACGACAAGGAACTGGTGTTCAGCAACAGCAGGTAACAATTGCAACAGATTGTGAGGGCTCTCATTGATGATTTAATAATCAATGAGAGCCTTTTTTTAATTCATGTTTACATAAACTTATAAGTATACTATAATTTAGGCAAAGGGATGTGAAGCAAATTGCACCCCTGGAAGAGGTGAACTCATTATGAGAAACAAACAAGATAAATACTCGGTGCAGTTAATATAATCTGATAGCAGATTGTACCGAGATTAATGAATTTGTTATCAGTTAACTGCACTGCTTTTCAAAGTTAATCAAATAAAATGAAAAGGAGAAGGTTAAATGAATCACGAACAATTCAAAAATTATTTAAAGAATGAGGAAAAACACGCATTTCAGGGATGGGATTTCTCATATCTTGACGGCAGATGGGATGGAGAGCATATGCCGTGGGACTATAAAAAAATAGTCCTGTCTTATTTACATGCAGATTATAGGCTTTTAGATATGGGAACAGGGGGAGGAGAATTTCTGCTCACGCTTGGTCATCCGTTTAACAATACATCTGTAACAGAAGCGTATCCGCCGAATGTAGAGATTTGCCGTGTAAAGCTTGAACCTTTAGGAATAACCGTAAGACAGGTATTTGATGATGCGGTGCTGCCATTCACAGACTTTTCTTTTGACATAGTGATTAACAGGCATGAGGCTTATGACATAGGAGAAGTGAATCGTATTCTGAAAATCGGAGGTTATTTTATAACTCAGCAGGTAGGGTGCAAAAATGATGCAGATTTGGCTGAAAAGCTGATAAACAGCAGCGAATCAAGTGATCCATACCATGGTTTGAAAAATAACATTGAAGCTTTTGAAAGCTGTGGATTTGATATTATTCAGGCTGAAGAATCATTTAATCCCATACGCTTTTTTGACACAGGAGCGCTGGTATACTTTGCAAAAATAATTGAATGGGAGTTTCCCGGATTTTCTGTTGATGCATATTTTGATAATTTATGTAAAATAGAGGATGAGATAAATAAGACAGGATATATAGAAGGAACAGAGCATAGATTCATAATCGCTTCAAGGAAAATGAAGGATTGCGGTAAGATGCGGAATATCAGACTTAATTATTAATAATCAGATATAACGACAGGGCATAAATCCAGCTTACGGATTTATGCCCTAAAATGCTTTAAAAGCAATATGTGACTAAATTATTTTGCATTGTTTGCTGCATTCTCTACTGCATGTGTCAGTTCTTCAAGTCCGATAGTGGCAGAGCTTACAAGATCAGGTTCATTGATGTTGCCTTCTTCGTTGACAGAAATACCTTTTACTTCGTCAACAGTCTTGCCTGTAGCATAATCTGCGATTGCCCATGCCTGCTCAAACCATTCTTTTTTGATACTTGAACGAGCACGCATTCCATATTTGTCTCTAAGCTCTATTTTTGTCAAAACAGGCTGTGAAACATCGGTTGTCAGTTTGCCTGTGGTATCAAAGTTTACATTTGCCTGAGAAGCGTCTATTATGCAGCTTGTGATAACACCTGAATCATCAGTTGTTACTACAGCATAGCTGTGGTAAGCCTGTGCCTGACCTTCACGTTCTGCAGAAGCGTCACGTGAGTGTGAACCCTGGTCATTTACCAGCACATTTACAACTCCAAGACCCATTTTGTCTCCCTGCTTAGCTCCAAGACTCATTGCAGATTCTGCTGCCTTTTCTGCGGCAGCAATCAGCTGCTTGCGCATTCCATCCTCATTGCTCAGTGATTTTACTTCCTCAATAGTCTTTCCTGCAGATTCTTTTTCAAAAGCGCTTATTGCTGCAGTCCACTCAGGATCAGCAGATTCCTTTGCGCTTTTAAAACGCTGGTCTCCTTCTATCTGTAGTTTTCCTTCAGTGTTTACAGGAATATCTGCCGGCATTGCATCTGCCTGAAGTACTGTAATCTTACCGTCTTTATCAAGGGTGAGACCAACAGATACGGATGTGGAACGAACATCATTGTCCTTGCTGTCAGCAACGGAAATAACAGCACCAAATCCTGTTTTCAGTCCATTCTCTGCAAGAGCAACCTCTGCACGTTCTGACTCAGCTTCCTCTTCAAATGGATATTTTTCAGGATCAAGAGCGTTGTTAACAGCATCAATGATCCCATGGCTTGTATATGTAGCTCCTGATATAACTTCAACATCAGTTCCGTTTGCTTCAACAATTGCTGCCGGCAGTTTTTCAACTGCTTGTGTGCCGATGCCCTGTGTTTCGTCATCCGCTTTAACGTCTACCTTAGTTATTTTATCTCCTGCTTTGGTAACAGTTACGGTGATTGTACCGCCAAATCCCTTGCCTTTGCCAGTAAGTGTTTCTTCCTTAACATTTTCAGGAGTATTCGGCTCCTTTGTTCCAGGTTGATTATTTTGTTGATCTTTTGCGTTTGAACAGCCTGTTACACCAATTAACATGGCAAGAACGACTGCTAAAATTTTAGTATTTTTCATCTTATGCCTCCTATGTTTATGATCGTCAGAATTATATCACACTTATTAAAAGTCATCAACTTTTTTCAAAAATAAGTTTATTCTTCATATTTTTTCAAAATTGCCATTAAATATTCATGCGAAAAAAATTATAAAAACTATTGACAAATGAAAAAAAACAAATATAATAATATAAAAATGCATATTCAGCGATGACAGGAAGAGTACTTTAAGATTTAAGTTACAGAGAGATAGCGTTGGTGAGAGTCTATTACAATAATTTTAAGCGAAGAACATCCTTGAGCTTTTGACCCAAATTGCATATGTATAAACTCACAGATGCAAAAGTAGGCTCAAACGCAACCGAGCGATAAAGCGGCAAAGACATGACAGTGTCTTTTGAGTGAGCCTATATGTAAGTATATGCTAATTAGGGTGGTACCGCGAATTCAACTCCTTCGTCCCTTTTCCAGGGATGGAGGAGTTATTTTATTGTGGCAGCAGCGAATAATTTTATGAGTGAGACTGCGTTTGTTATAGAAAACAGAAAGGATATAAGCTATGATTAGAGAAAATGAGTACCGTACCCATACTTGCGGCGAACTGAAAGAAAGTGATATTGGAAAAGAGGTAAGAATTGCAGGATGGCTTGAAAATGTGAGGGACCACGGAGGAGTTAAATTCATTGATTTGAGGGACCATTACGGTATTACTCAGGTAGTGGTGGAGGATGAAAGCCTTATTGAAGGGATAACAAAGGAAAGCACAATCTCTGTTTCGGGCAGGGTTATAAAAAGAGATGAAGATACAATCAATGAAAAAATAGAAACAGGAACCGTGGAGGTAGAGGCATGCAGCATAAAGGTTCTTGGAAAAACAAAATCATCTGTTCCGTTTGAAATAACGGCATCAAAGGAAACAAGAGAAGACCTGCGCTTGAAATACAGGTATCTGGATTTAAGAAACAAGGAAGTTCATAAAAACATTGTTATACGTTCACAGATAATTTCGCATATGAGAAATAAAATGACCGAGCTTGGATTTTTGGAAATTCAGACTCCCATACTTACAGCATCATCACCTGAAGGGGCAAGAGATTACATTGTTCCAAGCAGAAAGCATCACGGCAAATTTTATGCTCTCCCTCAGGCACCTCAGATGTTTAAACAACTTTTAATGGTGTCAGGCTTTGATAAGTATTTTCAGATAGCGCCTTGCTTCAGAGATGAAGACGCAAGAGCGGACCGCTCACCGGGAGAATTTTATCAGCTTGATTTTGAAATGGCATTTGCTGAACAGGAGGATGTTTTTATAGTTGCGGAGGAAGTTTTATACAGCACATTTGCAAGATTTTCAGACAAAGAAGTTTCAAAGCCTCCTTTTGTCAGGATACCTTACAGTCAGGCGATGCTGAAATACGGAAGCGACAAGCCTGATTTAAGAAACCCTCTTGAAATAATAGATTTCAGTGACATGTTCGCGGAAACTGATTTTGCACCATTTAAGAAAAAGACAGTGAGAGCCATTAATGTTTTGGACTGCGCATCACAGTCAAAGGGATTTTTTGAAAAAATGCTGGAATTCGCCATAAAAATAGGAATGAAGGGCCTTGGATACATCAAGGTTGATGATGAAATGAACTATCATGGACCGATTGATAAATTCCTGTCCGATGAGGACAGAGCCGCACTCAGGGAACGTGCAGGATTAAAACCGGGATGTGTGCTGTTCTTCATTGCCGACGATAAGGAATATGCGCCCAGACTGGCAGGACAAATAAGAACAGAGCTGGGAAAAAGACTTGGATTAATTGACGAGGGCAGGTTTGAAATGTGTTTTATAGTTGATTTTCCCATGTATGAAGCAGATGAGGATACAGGTAAAACCGGATTTACTCATAACCCTTTTTCAATGCCTCAGGGAGGGCTGAAATCACTCCTTGAAAATGACCCTCTTGACATTTTGGCATATCAGTATGATATTGTATGTAACGGAGTGGAACTTTCATCAGGGGCTGTAAGAAACCATGATACGGATATAATGATTAAGGCTTTTGAAATAGCAGGATATACGGAAGATGAACTGCAATCTAAATTTTCAGCATTGTTCAATGCATTTAAATACGGAGCTCCACCTCATGCGGGAATGGCACCCGGAATCGACAGAATCGTAATGCTTCTCACAGGCGAAGAAAACATACGAGAAGTAATAGCATTCCCTATGAACAACAATGCTCAGGATTTAATGACAAATGCTCCTTCTGAACTGACGGAACAGCAATTGAGAGAGGTTCACATAAAGATAAGATAGGAGGATACAATGGTAACTCGTGAAGATATTATAAAAATAGCAAGGCTTGCAAAGCTGTCGGTTGAGGAAGGTGAAATCGGGCAGCTTACGAAAGACATGTCTGAAATAATACGTTTTGCAGATACAATAAATACTGCCGTGGAGGATGAGGATGTTGAGTTTGACGACATAAGCAGCATAGTCAATGCCTTCCATGAGGATGAAGTAATTCAGTCCTTTCACAGATATGAAATACTAAAAAACAGAGAGGGCGGAGAAAACGGCTGCTTTCTGGTTAAGAAACGGTCTAAATAGGGGGCGAGAATTTTGAGTAAAATTAAACATATACAGAATTTATTGGAATCAGGTCAGCTATCCTGCACGGAACTGACAAAGAAATATCTGGATAGTGTAGAAAAAGAGAACAAGTCGCTGAATGCGTATGTTAAGATCACAGAAGAAGAGGCGCTGAAAACGGCCGCGCTAGTTGATAAAAAGCTTGCACGAAAGGAAAAGTTAATGCCGCTGGAAGGAATTCCGATGTCGCTGAAGGATAATATATCAACTAAAGATATTGAAACTACCTGCTGCTCTAAAATGCTTGAGGGATATGTACCGGTTTACGATGCTGCGGTATGGAGCATATTAAAAAATCAAAATGCTGTCCTTTTGGGAAAAACAAATATGGATGAGTTTGCAATGGGTTCATCCTGCGAAACATCATGCTTTGGTGGAGCGTTGAACCCCCATAGCAAAGGCCATGTTGCGGGAGGAAGCTCGGGAGGAGCCGCTTCCTCTGTTGCCGGAAATATCGCGGTTTATGGGCTTGGTTCAGATACGGGAGGCTCAGTAAGGCAGCCGGCAAGCTTCTGCGGTTTGGTTGGATTAAAGCCCACATACGGCACGGTTTCAAGATACGGACTTATTGCTTATGCCTCAAGTCTGGATCAAATAGGACCTGTTGCTTCAAGTGTGGAGGATGCGGCGATTATTTATGATGCAATATCTGTTTATGACAGCAAGGATTCAACATCCCGGGGAAGCAGAGAAAAAGCTGCAGACAAACTGAAGGACGACATTAAAGGCATGAAGATAGGTGTTGCCAGGGAATACTTTGAAGGAATAAGAGAAGATATAAAAAAATCAATAGAGGAAGCCATAAAGGTGTACGAGGATTCGGGCGCCGAAATAGTATATTTCAACCTGCCTCAGATTAAATATGCACTTCCTGTTTATTATATAATAGCATGTGCTGAAGCTTCATCAAATTTAGGGCGGTATGACGGCATACGCTATGGCTACAGAACATCCTCATACAGCGATATAAATGACATGATATGCAGGACCAGAAGTGAGGGCTTCGGAAAGGAAGCCCAAAGAAGAATCATGCTTGGAACCTATGTATTGAGCGCAGGATATTATGACGCCTATTACAAAAAGGCACAGAAGCTTAGAGGCTCAATTGTAAAGGCTTTTAAACAAGCATTTGAAAACTGTGATGTTATATTGGCTCCCACGTTTCCCACGACAGCATTTGAGCTTAATTTTACATCAAAGGACCCGATTGAAACATATTTGACGGATATTTGTACCGTTCCTGTAAATATTGCAGGTCTTCCGGCTGTTTCCGTGCCTTGTGGTTTTGACGACAAGGGGCTGCCCATAGGTATGCAGTTAATAGGCAGCAGTTTTGCGGATGCAAAAATACTCAATGCGGCATATCAATACGAGCAGCAGATGAAAGATAAAATATATAAAAAATCAGATATGGGGGTACAACTATGAGCTGGGAAATGGTTGCGGGACTTGAGACACACGTTGAGCTTTCCACAAAGACAAAGATATTCTGTCAATGTACTACAGAGTTCGGAGGTGAGCCAAACACACACTGCTGTCCTGTCTGCATAGGTCTTCCGGGAACCTTGCCGAAATTAAATAAAAAGGTTGTGGAGTATGCAGTCAGAGCAGGTCTTGCTACAAACTGCAAAATCAGAAATATTTCAAAAATGGACCGCAAGAACTATGTATATCCTGACCTTCCAAAGGCCTATCAGATATCTCAATATGATAAGCCTCTTTGTGAGCATGGCTTCATAACGCTGTCTTCGGGAAAAAATATCAATATTACGCGAATACACATTGAAGAAGATGCAGGCAAGCTTATTCATGACAGAGGAGACACATACATTGACTACAACAGAGGAGGAGTTCCTCTGATAGAAATAGTTTCCGAGCCTGATATAAGAAACATTGATGAAGCTGTGGAATATATTGAGAAGCTCAGGCTGATTATGAAGTATATAGGTGTATCGGATGTAAAAATGCAGGAAGGCTCTTTAAGGTGTGATGTGAATATTTCAGTCAGAAAGAAGGGTGAAGAAGTCCTTGGAACAAGGACTGAAATAAAGAACATGAATTCTCTTAACTTTATTGCAAAAGCAATGGAGTATGAATTCAACAGGCAGATTGACATACTCGAAGGCGGGGGAGAAATAGAACAGGAAACAAGAAGATACAATTCGGATTTGAATATCACCGAAAGCATGAGAGGAAAAGAGGATGCGGACGATTACAGATATTTCAGAGAGCCGGATTTGGTGACTATTTCAATAGCAGATGAAGAAATCAATAGATACAGTGATGATCTTCCTGAGCTGCCCGGTGAAAAATTAAGAAGATTTGTAAATGAATTTGGATTGCCGGAAGCAGATGCCGAGCTTTTAATAAAGTATAAAAAAATAGCGGAATATTTTGAAAAATCCTGTGAGGGAGTGGAAAATAAAAAACTGCCGGCAAATTATATTTTGGGACAGATATTCAGAAGATTACCCACTGAGGTGGAAAAGGAAGAATGCAGTATTACAATTCCGCCCGAATATTTAAGTGAGCTTGTGATATTGACGGAAAAGAAAAAGATTAATTCAAACATAGCCAGAAACACACTTGAACAGATGCTTGATACAGGAAAGCCTGCTGCTGAATTCATATCTGAAAAGGACATGGAAGGCATTGCCGAAGATGTCTTGAGAAGCATTTGTGAAAGAGCGGTGGAAGCAAACGAGAATGCCGCAGCTCAATATTTGGCGGGCAAGGAAAAGGCATTTGCCGCCATTATAGGGTTCATAATGAAGGAGACAAAGGGAAAGGCAGATGCGTCCCTGGCAGCAGAAATAGTGAAACAATTGATTGGCATAAAAAAACAATAGATTAACACATCAGGGGCAGCTCTTGCTGCTCTTTTTTTATAATTTCATGATGATGCTAATTTTCATAGGTTTTTAATATATTCTGTGCTATTTCCTGCCTTGTGGCACGCATGTCCATGGCTTGCTTTTCAATATAGCGGTGAGCCTGGCTTTCAGTCATATCCAGATATTGAATAAGCACGCATTTAGCTCTTGTAACGAGTCTTATTTCCTCTATTTTTTGATGCAGGGAAATATTTTCGTTTTTTAAGCTCATTATTCTGTTTTTAGAAGCCAGAGCTAATTTTTGTGCCTGCATAAAAACCTGTCGTATAATAGGTTTGGGCACGGTAAGAACGCCGGATAGTTCAACTCTGGCCGATACGTCGTCCGCCATTTCGTTCTTAACTATGAGTATTACCCCGGAGGTACTGATTTCGGTAATAGTTACTGCAAAATCATCACCAAACTCATCAGGAAGGGGGGTATTAATAACTATCAAATCATAATCTGCGGCATTAATGAGGCGTCTTGCCTCTGTGCCACTTTTGGCTGATACGATATGAGTTTTAGCATCAGAGTTTAAAAGCTGTGCTATAAGCTCTATGCCTTTGTCAGAACCTGAAACAATAAGTGCACTATTCACGAAATCACCGCCTTTCACATAATTTTCATGTCATTTGCTGCTCTGAGTATTATGTCGGCAGTCAAATTGTATAAAAGTAAGTCTTGTGTTCAAATTCTTCCTTGTTATCAGCCAGCTTATATTGTCTGCATTCCTCTGACTTGGCGGAGAGGAATTTTTTCAGGGTTTTTTGCGGAAGAAATTCTGCTGCAAAGGTGCTGTTGACTGCTAACTCGATTGCCTTTTCCAGTGAGTCGGGAATAGCTTCATATTTTTTAAGCATTTCTTCATCAGCTTCATACAGGTTTACATTTGCAGGTTCCATTAGTTTCAGTTTATTTTTTATTCCTTCCATACCTGCATAAATTAACAGTGCAAATGCATAATATGGATTGCAGCTTGGGTCGGAAGAACGAAGCTCCATTCGTGAGTAAATTCCATTAGCAGCAGGTATTCTTACAAGCTGTGACCGGTTCTGATATGACCAGGTAACAAACTTAGGAGCGGAATTCATGCCAAGACGATGGTATGAATTTGTGAGAGGGTTTAAAAATACCGTAATTTCTTTTATTCGGTTTAAAATTCCGGCAATAAAACTTTCACTCTCATCAGAATTTTCATATCCTATTTTATCAAATAAATTTATATTGTTTTTCAGAAGTGAAATGTTGATGTGAAGACCGCTTCCGCTGAAATCCCTCAGAGGCTTGGGCATAAAGGATGCATACAGGCCATTTAAATGAGCAATGGTCTTTACCACAGATTTAAATGTAACCAGATTGTCTGCAGCAGACATGGCATCACTGTATTTAAAATCTATTTCATTTTGACCAGGACCCTGCTCATGGTGCGAGCACTCAGGCAGAATTCCCATCTGCTCCAGTGTGAGGCTTATATCCCTTCGTACATTTTCACCCCTGTCAAGAGGAGCTAAATCAAAATAACCTGCATTGTCATGAGGAATTTTAGTAGGGTATCCTTTATCATCCTCTTCAAACAAATAAAATTCACATTCAGGACCGATTTCAATTCTGTAACCCATGTTAAGTGCAGCATCAACAGCCTTTTTTAATATTGATCTTCCGTCTCCTTCAAAGGCGGAACCGTCCGGATATTTTATATCACAGTAAAAACGAACCACTCTTCCCTGCTGAGGTCTCCATGGCAGTATGGACATCGTTGAGGGATCGGGATATAAAAACAAATCAGACTCCTCTATGTTTAAAAATCCCCTGATTGAAGAAGCATCAAAGGAAATTCCGCTTTTAAATGCCCGAGGCAGCTCCTCAGATAAAATTGAAATATTTTTTACGGTTCCGAATATGTCACAAAAAGACAGACGCACAAACTTGACATCATTGTCATTGATAAACTGCAAAACTTCATCCACTGTATATTTCATATTCAACCTCCGTTTACATTTTAATTATTATACATCAACAGCAGCTATATAAAAATAAAAAAATAATAAAAAGCAGCAGAATTTTTCTTATCGTCAAATGTAACTTTCGGCAGGGCATCATAATTTCTTTTGGTCTGTCAGCTTGACATACTCATATGCATATGTTAGAATTTGCGTTAGTTAAGGCTAACTATACGTTAGCGGCGACTAACATATGACATGGGAGGAATATGAGTTGAAATTATCTTATTTAAAAAAGAAAAGAAGGAAAATGGTCGGGGTCATAATGGCAATACTTATTGCGGTTTCTTCTCTTTCTCCTGCTCTTGCAGATGATGCAGATTTGCAGATGCAGGCTTTGGATAGTGAGGAAGGGAAAGCGGCAGTTGAAAAGTTATCTGAAGATGAGAGAAGCAATGAAAGGGAAGAAGATGCTCAAAATGAGAATAATGAGGATTTTAGCAGGGATGATTTTAATCAAATCTCGCTACAAGCCGTTTCTCTTTCGGGAAATTATGCAAATGGTGTGTATGGCGGCACAGGTTCGGGCAGGAATGGTGACATTGTTCTGAAAGTCACAATATCAGGTAATAAAATTACCGGGATAGAAGTGGAGTCGCAAAATGAAACACCAGCTTACTGGGAAAAGGCAAAGACACTAATTGATATGATAATAAGTGCAGATTCAACAGATGTTGATGTTGTTTCAGGCGCTACAAAAAGCAGCAATGGTATTAAACAGGCCGTTGAGGATGCGCTGTCAAAAGCAGTTGATGAGAATACGAAAATTTTTGAAAAAGGAAGCGGAAGCAAAAATGATCCGTATATTGTTAAGACGAATATTCAACTTCAAAGATTTGCTGAAAATGTGAATGAGGGAAATGATTATGAAGGCAGATATATTGAGCTTTCAGGCAGTATTGACCTTGATGGCGAATGGATACCAATCGGAACAAAGTCTGCTATATTTGCGGGGCATTTCAGCGGAGGCAAAAATACAATTAATAGTTTGATAATTAACAAACAAAATGAATATGCCGGTCTTTTTGGATATTTGGGAGATGGAGCGGAGATTTCTGATATCAAACTTACAAACATAAATATTTCAGAAGATGCCAATGCAGCATATGCAGGAGGAATCGCGGCATATACTGAATCAAATGTTAAGATTACAAACTGTACGGTTTCAGGTACTATTTCAGCTTATACCATTAATAATGCCTCAAGCTATGCAGGTGGAGCAGTAGGAAATCTGGGTATGAATTCAATTGTTTCAAATTTATATACGGATGTTTCGGTAACGGCATATTCAAAAAATATGCTTGCATATGCAGGGGGCATTACAGGGGTATCAGGCAATAAGTGCATTTTAATTAACTCTGCGTCACAAGGAACAGTTGAGGCAAAAAGTGACGGAGCAAGCAGGAACACTGCTGCAGGCGGTGCATCCGGAATGCTTGCCGGTACTGCATACAATGTTATGAGCAGATGTACGGTGTCGGCAGATAACATTGTTGAAAGCAAGAAATTTACAGGGGGAATAATTGGAGCTATAGCTAAGAATACGGCAATGATAAACTGCTACTACAACAGCAGCATGGACAAACCATACATGATGTTTACAGAAATATCGGGTTATGTGGAAGATAATGTATCTGCTGTTAGTGATGAGGATTTTGATTCGCCAACCTTTGTAAATACGATGAACAGTGGTTTGCTGAACGCAAATATTTCATCTGCTGCCGCCAAGATTGCAAAAGCCGGTAATGCAAATATGGGTGATTTAAGCGGTGTGCTGAATTTTATTGATGGTTTATATTCGTGGAAGCTTGATGGAAGTATCATCCTTTCAGATGAAAAGTTTATTGATAACACAATTGACAGCAGCATATTTGAAAGAGGAACCGGAACAGAGAACGATCCGTATATTATAAAGACAGAAGAACAGATCAGAAATTTTGCATTGTCTGTTACTGATGACATAAATTATTTTGGTGTTTATCTTGCGCTTGACGGCGATATTGATGTATCAAGTAAGATTTGGACTCCTGTGGGACTTGGCCATAATGACTTTCTCGGTATATTTGACGGAAGGGGACATAAAATTACAGGTATGTACATAGGCTCGGAAGGTAATCCGTATGAAGAGCCTTCAGGTGCTTCTAAAGATAAAACGAAGATGACCACCTTTTATGGGTTGTTTGGTGTTGTGGGAGAAAATGCGGTAATTAAAAATCTCAGAATAGAAGATGCTGTTATTTCCGTTAAATGCGCATATAGTCCATATGCAGGGCTTTTAGCCGGCGTAACCGATAAAGCATACATAGACAGCTGCTATGCAGAAGGATATGTATACAGCGAAATAGCAAATAAAAGCGGTAATGCATGGGCCGGCGGCCTTGCAGGCATGACCATAAAAGGAGGAATAATTAACTCATGGACAGACACAGATGTTTATTGCAAGGCAGTGGGAGGCCTTGCGGAATCAGGCTCGTTCATAGGCATGACCAACAGAACGGTTGTTGCAAATTGCCTTGCACTTGGTAATGCAGGCGGAAAAGCAAGCAGAGAAGATGGCAATGAAGGTATGCCTGCGGTTTCATCATTCATTGGTGTTAACGGAGGAAAGATGGCAAACTGTTATTCTATGGGTGATATGAAGGCGGATTCCTTTTCACAATATGTAGGGTCAGTTACAGGATGGGCAACAGGAATAGCAAGACAGTTTATATCTTATTATAATGCAGATGCAAATCAGAACAATAACGGAACGACAGCCAGTCCCGTTATAAGTGTTGGTTTTATGGTCAGCGCCGGTACAAATGATGAAGGGGAGCCGTATGATGGCACATATAATGTGGGAATTGAATCAAAGAACAAGGATTTTATGAAAAGTCAGGCGTTTGGGGAATTGTTGAATTCCAACTTTTCTGCATTTCCGCTGGATATTGTAAATGGTAAAAGTTCAAATACAGATGACAAAGACGGACAGAATGCCATGGGACTGCCAGGCTTTATGAAGCTTAAGTCGTGGGAGTTGACAGATGGTGTTGTATTACCTGCAGGGAAACAGGCTGTGGTAACATACAAGGATATGACTCCTGTTTTTGAACCGGACACCCTTGATGTTGCAGACGGAATATATTATGGAAGATCTAAGGGTTCCGGAGAGAAATATATTTATGTTAAAATTAATGTAAAGGATAAACTAATTTCTGAAATAATCATTACGGAGCATAGCGAAGGGGAAACATTTAAAGAAATTTCTCAGAAAGTTATTGCAAATGTTATTGAAACTCAGGTGTATGCACAGTCAAACAGCGACAGTGATGCTGTTAAAGCGCTTAAAAGTGCAATAGCCGTTGCTGCGAAAAAGGCTTCGATCAGGGATACCGCAGGATATGGGAGCGCTTTGGGCTCAATCTTTGCAGGAGGAAACGGTACGGAGGAAAATCCATACATAATTAACACGGCAAAACAGCTTAAGGCATTTGCCGAGTCCATAAATGAGGACGAACACTATGAAGGAAAACATATTAAGCTTGGACAAAATATTTCACTTGAGGGGATGAGCTGGATACCTGCAGGAGGTTCAGGTACATACGGATTCAGGGGAACATTTGACGGCGGAAATAAAGTTATATCAAATATGACAATAGGTTCTGAATCTAATCCGGAGATGTACTGCAAATCCGCAGGATTATTTGCAAACCTTGAGGCTGCAACAGTTAAAAACCTCGGTATTGAAAATGCGAAAATATATCACAGATACTTAGGAGATACCATTGCATACGCAGGAATACTTTCGGGATACTACATACAAAATTCAGGTGATGAAGGCTATATAGATTTTTGTTATGCAAAAGGCACTGTAAACAGTTATTCCGCTAAACAAAATGATTCGGCCGGCCTCATAGGAACAATCAACAGAGGAATTATAGCAAACAGCTATACAAATGTGACTATTAACAGCCAGAGCAGAGACAGTTATTCGTATGCAGGCGGAATATGCGGCCTTCCAAACAGAGCACTTATTATAAACTGCTATGCCCTTGGGAATATTAATGGATCAGGAAATGGTGCAAGAATACAGATTGGCGGTATAACAGGAATGAACGCAGGTGCAGCAGTAAACAATTTTGCTGATGTAGCTCTTGCTTCAGCAAATACAACCCCTGATGTAGGAGGAATTGCAGGAAGAGTTACGGGAATTGGATACATAGAAAATGCGTATTATAATGTGGAATCTTCTCAGATGAGCGGATCACAGGTAATATCTCCGGCGCGAGGGACGGGGACAATTATTACGGGAACAGAATACGGAAAAGGAACAGTTGCAGCTATTGAAGGAAAGAAGCTGAGTGAGCTTAACAGTGAGGTGTTTGCAGAACTGCTTAATTCAAATAAAAACAACAAGCAGCTTATAGCGAGGACACAGGAAATTTTAGAAGGATACGAAATAAAAATACCTTCGGAAATTACACTGCGTGATTTTACATATTCTCCAAAAGATGGTGGTACAGTATTTAAAGACAGAGTATCGAAATCTTCTGACGGCGGTCACGGAAGCGGCTCGTCAGATTCTTCCGAGAATAAATCTCCGGCTGATAACAGCGGTACAAATATTTCAAGTGGGGATAATAACATTTCAAGCATAGATAAAATGTTTGATGATATACAGAACCATTGGGCGCATGACGCCATAAATAAGGTTGTTGAAAGAAAAATATTTGCAGGCGTATCCGAAAATGAATTTGCACCGGATGCATTTATGACACGAGCTATGTTTGTTACGGTTATAGGGAGGCTTGTAAACGCCAAGGGAATTGAGGATTCTAACTTTAGTGATGTTCAGAGCGGAACGTGGTATTCCGGGTATGTCGGATGGGCAAGGCAGCAAAATATTATAAACGGGATAAGCAGCAGCGAATTTGGTGTAAATAAGGATATTACAAGAGAGCAGATGGCAGTTATTCTGTATAATCTGGCAAAATTCAAGGGTGTTGAATTACCGGCGGCAGGTTACATAAACTTTACCGATAATGCGTCTATAAGTGATTGGGCTAAGGAAGCTGTATCAGTTATGGTTCATGCAGATATTATACTCGGAAGGGATAATCTCAGTTTTGATCCTCAAAAAAATGCCACAAGAGCTGAGGCAGCCTCTATGATTGTAAGGTTTATAGAAAAATACAGCGATTATTTTAGTAATTGAAATTATTAAAAATAATAAAAAATGTAAAATTATTAAAAAATAATTGACAAAAATAATGCCGCTGTATATAATGCTAACATAAAACAGCAAAGGCGCTGTAGGTTTATGGACCTACAGCGCCTTTTTGCATTCAGGAGGTTATTATGAGCTATGTATCAGAAATTTTTGGAAGCATGGTATTTAACGATGAAGCAATGAAGGAGCGTCTGCCGAAAGAAACATATAAGGCGCTCAAGAATACCATGCAAAACGGAGAAAAGCTTGAGCTTAACGTTGCAAATGTAGTTGCCAACGCAATGAAGGACTGGGCGGTGGAAAAAGGAGCTACACACTTCACACATTGGTTTCAGCCTATGACGGGTATAACGGCAGAAAAGCATGACAGCTTTATTTCTGCGGCATTTGACGGGAAAATAATAATGGAGTTTTCAGGGAAGGAATTAATTAAGGGTGAACCTGATGCTTCAAGCTTTCCTTCGGGAGGACTCAGGTCAACATTTGAAGCAAGAGGCTATACAGCATGGGACCCGACCTCATATGCATTTATAAAGGATTCCGTTCTCTGCATACCGACAGCATTTTGTTCATACGGCGGAGAAGTTCTTGACAAAAAAACTCCTTTGTTAAGGTCAATGGAAGCTTTAAATGTTCAGGCTCTGAGAATTTTAAGATTATTCGGAGATACTGAAATAAAAAGAGTTGTAACGACAGTTGGACCGGAGCAGGAATATTTTTTAATAGATACGGAATTGTTTAATAAGAGAAGAGATTTGGTTTATACTGGAAGAACATTGTTTGGAGCAAGACCGCCGAAGGGACAGGAGCTGGGGGATCACTATTTCGGTGCAATTAAGCCGAGAGTTGCGGAATTTATGAAGGATTTGAATGAGGAGCTTTGGAAGCTGGGAGTATCTGCCAAGACGGAGCATAATGAAGTTGCTCCGGCTCAGCATGAGCTTGCCCCCATATTTACCAATACAAATATTGCCTGCGACCACAATCAGCTTACAATGGAAATGATGAAAAAGGTTGCCTTGAGACATGGGCTGACATGTCTTTTACATGAAAAGCCGTTTGCCGGAATCAACGGCAGCGGTAAACACAACAACTGGTCAATTTCAACAAATGATGGCGTGAATTTATTGGAGCCCGGAAGCTCTCCAGGAGATAATGCAAGATTTTTGTTATTTTTGTGTGCTGTAATCAAGGCAGTGGATGAATATCAGGATTTGCTTAAGGTGTCAGTTTCAACTGCTGGCAATGACCACAGGTTAGGGGGAAATGAAGCGCCTCCTGCTATAATTTCAATATTTTTAGGTGATGAGCTTGCGGAGGTGCTTGAAACTATTGAAGGCGGAAGCACATATGATAAAGAATATAAAAGGGAAATGACAGTGGGTGTTGATGCTATTCCTGTATTTCCCAAAGATGCCACAGACAGAAACCGTACATCTCCGCTGGCATTCACAGGCAACAAATTTGAATTCAGAATGGTAGGCTCAAAACTCTCAATAGCGGGACCCAATATGGTACTGAATACAATTGTTGCTGAGGAGCTGTCACAGTTTGCGGATAAACTGGAAAATGCAGATGATTTTAATGAAGCTTTGAGCATTTTGCTGAAAGATACCATAAAAAATCATAAAAGAATAATTTTTAACGGAAACAATTATACAGATGAATGGGTTGAGGAAGCAGAAAAGAGAGGGCTGCTCAACTTAAAATCAACACCTGAAGCACTGCCGTATTTCGTTTCTGAAAAAAATATTAAATTATTTGAAAAATTTAATATTTTATCACAGAAGGAAATATACTCAAGGACTGAAATAGTACTGGATGAATACAGCAAGGAAATAAGCATTGAAGCCCTGACATTTATTGATATGATCAAAAAAGACATAATTCCTTCAGTAAGCGCATATATTAAAGAATTAAGTGATACGGCAAATTCCAAAACAGCATTTATTCCGGATGTTGAATGTGAAACAGAAAAAACAATGGTATCCAGGCTGTCCTTACTCACGGGCTCATTATTTAATAAGACTGATATACTTGAAAAAAGGCTTATTGAAGTAAAGGATTTAAACGGCACCTTTGAACGTGCAGATTTCAGCAGAAGTCATATTTTCTCAGCAATGCAGGAATTAAGGGCTGTAGTTGATGAGCTCGAAGCAAATACTGCAAAAAGATATTGGCCCTTCCCCACATATGGTGATCTTCTGTTCAGCGTATGATTATAGATTAATGCAAGCCAATCCTCCTAAAGGTAAATAAACGAAAAAGCAAATACAAATATAAATGTATTTGCTTTTTTCAATTGCAAATGAATTGCTTATCAATCGCAAATCAATTGTAACTGCATATACTAGTGGAAGAAAAGAAAGGAGAGAAATTATGATAATCCATGTAGTTCAGCCAGGTGATACCATATATACAATAGCAAGACAATACAACACCTCGCCGCAAAAAATAATCACAGATAATGAGCTCCAAAATCCAAATGAACTTGTAGTCGGTCAGACTCTTGTTATACTTATTCCCGATCAGGTTCATACGGTACAGCCGGGAGACACTCTTGAAAACATTGCTCAAAGATACGGCACAACAGTTTTGCAGCTGTTGCAGTACAATCCGCAGATAACATATGCAGACGCCATATTTCCGGGCGAGCAGATAACAATATCACTTAATCAGGAAAAAAGAGGACCCATTGAGGTTATAGGATATGCATATCCACATATTGACAGAACAGTTCTCATGAAGACACTTCCTTATTTGACGTATCTAACAATTTTCACTTACGGAATTATGCCTGATGGGAGTCTTATCGGAATAGATGATGATGATTTGATCAGAATAGCAAAAGATTACGACGTTGCTCCACTGATGCTTATTTCTACATTGACCGAGGAAGGCACATTCAGCAATGAGCTTGCACATACCATACTTAACGATCAAACGGTTCAGGATAACTTAATTGAAAATATAGTAAAGACCATGGGAGAAAAGGGATATTACGGACTTGACATAGATTTTGAATATGTGCTGCCGGAAGATAAAGAAAAATTTGCCGCCTTTGTGCAAAAGGTAACTGACCGATTGAATGAAGAGGGGTATACGGTACTGACTGCATTAGCTCCTAAAACCTCATCAGACCAGCCCGGACTTTTATATGAGGCTCATGATTATCATGCTCTGGGCGAAGCGTCCAACAGGGTTCTTCTCATGACATATGAATGGGGATACACATATGGTCCTGCAATGGCGGTTGCTCCTGTTAACAGAGTCAGAGAGGTTCTTGATTATGCTGTTACAGAAATTCCGAGAGAAAAAATTTACATGGGTATTCCGAATTATGGGTATGATTTTATTTTGCCTTATGTTCAAGGTGTTTCGAGAGCAGATTCTGTTTCAAATGTCGGAGCTGTGCAGCTTGCAGCGGATATAGGTGAGGCTATCCTGTATGATGAGACTGCCCAGGCGCCGTATTTCATTTATTATGATGATCAGGGAAGGCAGCATCAGGTATGGTTTGAGGATGCAAGAAGCATAGAGGCTAAATTGGATTTATTCTCGGAATATGGTTTTGAAGGAGTTGGATATTGGAATATCATGAGATACTTCCCTCAAAACTGGCTTGTTGTAAGCTCTCTTTATGACATAGCAAAAGTATTGTAATGCTTGCCATAAAACTGTAATGTTACAAAAATATCAGCATATATATGTAACAGGTATTTTTGTAGGAGGGAATTCATGAATAATAAAAATTATAGAGTAATGAAATTTTTTGAACCGATAAATAAACAAGATAAGTCAAGAGGATATGTGCGCCTGGATATTAGGGGGATTAAGGGAAACATACTGGTATCTGTCGAAAATCTGGGTGATGTGAAATCAACAAGCGAGGTATACCTGTACAAGGATAGGACAAATAAATTAAAATTAGGAGATATAAATAATAAAAAAGGTATGCTTAAAAAGCTGTTGACATTTGGAAGCAACAACGCCATTGAAGATTATAATATTTGTGCTGTTGTGAAGGATAAAAAAATAGTTATGTATTCAAATTTATTCAATGCAACATCCTTAGAGCAAATTAGAAAGCTGGAGACCGATGACGAAGATATTGTAACAGGAGAAATTGCTGATTTTGAGGATAAACTCTTTGAAAAAGCAGAGGAAACTTCAGAAATGGCCGAAGAAATAATTGAGAAGCCTGAGGAGATAGCAAAGAAGCCTGAGGAGATAGTAAAGAAGCCTGAAGAAAAAGGCAAGCGTAAAGAAATAAACCATCACGATGCAGAAGCGGCTGAGCCGCAGGAAGCAGAGGGCACAGTTGATGATGAAAAGGACGTAATCAAGAAAACGACTATATCCTCAGCTGTCAATATTGACGAAGATACTTCAAAACCTGAAATAGATAAGGAGCCTGAAGAAGATATACAGTCGCAGACACGTAAATACAGAAGTAAATTTGATGAAAGCCTGTACAATGTTCTGAAGGATTATAAGCAGGTAGAGCCTTTATCCGTCAAAATAAACAACCTTTACTGGTGGTACATACCATATGATGAAACAGGTGTAAGAAGCGGGTTCCTTCCATATTATAATCAGATAATCAGCTCCTATTATCCATATCCCATGTCAAACCGTGTTACAACATGCAGCGGGCTGATGAAAAAATACGGACATTATGTCTTTGGCATTTATAAGGAGAATGATGAAATCAAGAAATTTGTGTATGGTATCCCTGGAGAATTTACAAAGGAAGAACAGCCTTATAAAGGAATAACAGGCTTTAAAAACTGGTCTTACAGCAACAAGGAAAATTATGATAAGCATGGTTACTGGCTTGCATTTGTAAATCCTAAAACCGGAGAAACAACAGAACCTCCCCAAATTGTGCTGTCTTAAATAATTCTGTACAAATTTTTAAAAGTTTGTTATAATGTACGAGAAGATTTTAAGAAGGAGTTTAAAAAACAAATGCCTCCAATAAGTACCAATATGCACTTTGGTAAGCTGTTTATAGAAAATTCAGAGGAAGAAATCAACATACCAAGTTTTATTATAGGTATTGTGTCACCGTATACAATAAATGAGGATGATTTCGAAGATATGCACACTCTTGACGAAGATGGAAATATTGATGTGCATGAATTTTATGAGCAATTTGACTTTAATAATCTGGATTTGAAGCAGAAATCCTTCGTGCTGGGATATTACTGTCATTTGTGGTTTGATGAATACTATAAGTTTAATGCCAGCAGGCTTACACTGCATAACAGTGTGGATTTGTCCGACAAGGAGCTTGGTTCGGCAGTCAAAGCCATACTGAAGTATTATGACAGCAAGGCAATAAATAACTTCTTTGAAAAATATGCTGAGGATATAGACAAATTTAACGATGAAATCAATTTAAAAGAAATCAGCGGCATCAGTATTAAAAAATCAAAAGAAAAAATACGTGAGTTTTTAAAGGATACCATACCCGATGTTATATATCCGCAACTCATTGAAGAACAGGAATATATGAGTTTTATAAAAAACGGATGCAGCAAAATAATGAAATCATTGTAACCTAAAAAACTCCTTTACGGAGTTTTTTTAAAAGTAAAAATTGACTGTACAAAAACCTGTCTTTGAGCTACACCTTGTGATGATAGGCAATATGTTGGATGATGATACGCTCCTGCGTGAGGAGCTGATTAAGAGGTACGAAAGATTATTGATTTATCTGCCTGATAATCTATGGGGTTTTGGAACTGCAATAACCAGTTAGATTAAATGAGGCAGACAAGGAGGTACAAATGACAGAATCTATATTTGATAATGAGGTATATAAATTAATTGTTGAGCAGATGGACGGAGCTGTGGTTACAGATGAGTACGGCAGATACGTCTATGTGACAAAATCGTGGGAAGACTATTATGGTAAAAAGCTTAAAGACGTCAAAGGAAAATTTGTACGCGACATACTTCCCTCAACTAAAATAAACGAAGCATTGGAAACTGGCAGACCTGTTATCGGACATCCGATACCCCTTGTAAATGAAAAGCAGGAGCAGGGATTTTGTAACTATATTCCTATAATAAAAAAAGGGGAAGTGGTGGCAGGATTTATTTATTTAATGTTCAGAGGGGAAAAAGAAGCTGTAATTTTTTCTAAAGCCTTGAATAGCATGCTTGAGGAACTGAACTATTATCAGCAGGAGCTGAAGGAATTAAGAAAGGCAAAGTATACAATTGACAACATTATAGGTGAAAGTCAAGGTGCCATGGAATTAAAGGACAAAATAAGAAAAGCTGCAATATCAAATTCCACTGTATTAATTGAAGGAGAAACCGGTTCAGGCAAGGAGCTGGTGGCTCATGCAATTCATGATTTGAGTAAAAGGACGATGAAGCCGTTTATTAAAATCAACTGTGCTGCAATACCCTCCGAATTATTTGAATCAGAGCTGTTTGGTTATGAAGAAGGAGCCTTTACCGGTGCTAAAAAAGGCGGGAAAAAAGGAAAATTTGAAATGGCAAACGGCGGAAGCTTGTTTCTTGATGAGATAAACCAAATGTCGTTAACTGCCCAACCTAAGCTTTTGCGAGTGCTGCAGGAAAAGGAAATAGAAAAAATAGGCGGAAAGGAAAGTATACCTATAGATGTAAGACTTATAGCTGCGTCTAATAATTCCCTGGAAAAGCTTGTCAGCGAAAGAAAATTCAGAGACGACTTGTTTTACAGGCTGAATATTGTAAATATCAGGATAGCTCCTCTCAGAGAACGTAAGGAGGATATACCTATGCTTGTGAATCATATAGTAAACAGTCTGAACTTTCAGATGGGTCTTGGAATAGAAGAAATTGAAAAGGATGTCATTGACAGGTTCCAGGAATATGATTGGCCGGGTAATATCAGAGAGCTTCAGAATGTAGTCGAGCGGGGCATGAATATGTCGTTGAGAGGAACATTGAAATGGGATGACCTCAAAGACTATTTTGAAAATAAACCTTTAAGAAAAAACAGCGATATTGCTTTCAACAAGGACGTAGCAATTAAACAGGCTAAAAAGAATATAGAAAAAGAAATAATTGCTGAAATGTTAAAAAAATATGACAATAAAACATTATGTGCTAAAGAGTTGGGTATATCAAGAACCATGTTGTATAAGAAAATTAAAGAATATAATATAAAAGAATAGTGTGAATTTTTTTAAACACTGTCAATATAATTTTACACTATTGTGAAACCATTGAAAAATTAGGCATAGAAATAAAAATAAAGAGAATTTATGTATGTATTTGTTCACACATAATATTTTCTTTTTTTATTTTCAATGAAAACGTAACCAGAGGGAATTAAAAAATAATCATATACATGCATTGACTTTTTAAGAATCCTTGTATTTATTTGAAAAAAAATTATATATGTTAAATAATGGCATGAATCCTGCATAAATATTAGGTGACGAATATATTAAAGTGTTTCATCCATATTTTAATATCTTGTAATTATAGGAATTTAACGGGTACACATGTTCTACAAGGGACTTAACATAATAGAGTAAATGAATGTTAACAATAAATTTATTATTTTTTCACAATTTTGACATCTTTCTGACTTTATACAGACGCAAATATGCACAAAGAAAAACGTTTACGCAAATAATAAATTTTGTTCAATACCTGCAATATTTAGAGGTGTTTAAGAAAACCCTTACTTATTGCAGCAAAATAAATACTTTCAGAATTTCTGAAAGACTATATTACTATATTGAGGTGGCTTGCTATGATTCAAACAGATGTTAAATTAATGAGCAGTGCGGAGAAACAGTCTCTGCGGGAAAAAAACATGGAGACTATTAAAAAGTTCTTCAGTGCAAAAGCAAGGACGGATGGGGGTTCTAAATATCGTGCCGGTTTTTTTACAAATGATGGTGTTAAGGTAGTAAGATTTCCTATAGGGGATTATCCTGACTATGCCCCACCTGTTTATCCGGCAAAAGAATTGTTGAACAATCAGCCTGATTTGGAGAAAAATATGGATTTGTACGGTGTTCTGTGGTCGTGCGAAGATCCTGACTTCATATGGGCTCAGGTAAAGATTACAGGTAAATTACCATATGAGTGTTCTAGAAATGTATATCATGGGTTTTGTATTCATAACTTTGAGATGAAGGATGGACTGATTGCAAAATGGGAAACTACCGTTAGTGTAAGACCGGTATTTGATGCTCTTGATATTGAGATTTACAATCCTCCTGTTAAACAAAGTCAGGAATCAACTGCAAATCCTGATTCAATTGCAAACAGCCCTGAGGAAAGGGCACGTGCTGCAAAAGTATATTTTGAAAATGAGCCTATAGCGGAAGCTTACACTGTAGATCCGGTTATTGAAAATGGATTGAGCACAAGGCTTAAGGTGCATGTGGAGTACGATGACAGTCCTGAAGCAGAAGAATTAAGGAAAAAATGTGTTAAGACTGTGCAGGATTTCTTTTCTATGAGAGTTGCAGAGCCCGGCGGTCGCAATTGGAGAGCTCAAACTTTATATGCCAAGGGCGGAGTATTTTCTATTCCTTATGAAAACTTACCTGATGGATCATTGTACGTAACGAGTCAGGAAGGCGACCAGGGAGAACCAACACCATCCTGGATACATTGGTTCAATATACTGTCTCCTACAGCAGATCCAAAAAATGTATGGTGCCGTGTGCGCGGCGCCGGGGGAAAGTACAGTACAGTTTCAGGTAAAGTAGCATATGGATTCTGGCATGAATATATTTTCCATCATTTAATGAATGATGAAGGTAAAATTATTATAACAGAAGAATTTTTGGATTCATTCTATCTCAGAAGGTTTTCAGAAATAGAGAATCCTGAACTGCCGGAAGAAGCAAAAGATTTCTTTAAACATATTTAAATAATAATTTTAGCATGATGCTAATCAATTACTAATATGGCATAACAACATTAAATTAAATACGGAGGAAGTATAATGAAGAAATGGTTATCAGTTATATTAATTATTGCAATGGTTTTCTCATTGTCTGCATGTGGAAGTAAAGAGGATGATAATTCTGAAAATAAATCAGGCGGGAATGTAAATACAGCAAGTTCTGCTCTGGCGGAAGGGACCATACCGGGCAGTAAAGTTATTATTCAGCCGGAAAGCAGTCCCTCAACGCTGGTTTCATACGTTAATGGTAATTATGAAATAATTGACAATATTTATGAACCTTTGCTGGGATCAAAAAACGGGGAGCTCAGACTTGCTGATGACCCCGAACCACTGCTTGCAGAAAGCTGGGAATTCAGTGATGATAAATTATCCTGCACGTTTAATTTGAGAAAAGGTGTTAAATTTCATAATGGAGACGACTTTACATCTGCAGATGTAGTAAGTACATACAAAACTTTAATGAATGATGCCAGCAGTATTGCGCTGGTAGGAAATATAGACAGCGTTGAGGTCGTTGACGATTATACTGTAACATTCCATCTTAAAGAAAAAGATCCCTCTTTCTTGATAAGTGTAGCACATTATACATGTGGAATTACTGATCATAAGCTTACCGACCAGTATGGTCCGGACTCGGAGAAGGCTTTTGTAGGTACGGGGGCATATTCGCTGGAACAATTTGTTCAGGGAGATAAAATTGTTTTGAAGGCTTTTTCTGACTATTGGGGAGGAGCACCTCAGATTGAAACGGTTGAATACCAGGTGTTCCAGGACGACAATACAGCTTATATGGCATTTATTAATGATGAGTTGGATTCTCTGAGAAGTCAGAACTACATGGTAGTTCCTGAGCTTGAAAAAATGTCTCACATGATTCAAAGATATAATGCATGTTCTTATGCAGTATGGTTTAATACAACTGTAAAGCCCTTTGATAATATTAAGGTTCGTCAAGCTTTTCAATATATGATTGATAAGAATCAGCTGAATCAGGCAATGCATGGCGGATTGGGATATACTATGGATGATTTCTTCCTTGATGATATTGACTGGCATGTAGAGGATGGTCCTAAATATGAATACAATCCTAAAAAGGGACTTGAAATGTTAGCAAAAGAGGGCTACACTCCTGCAAAATTACCATTAAAATTTCTCTATGCTCAAAACTCTGTTTC
Source organism: Sedimentibacter sp. (assembly GCA_032059885.1). Taxonomy (GTDB): domain Bacteria; phylum Bacillota; class Clostridia; order Tissierellales; family Sedimentibacteraceae; genus Sedimentibacter. The sequence continues at coordinate 35,634 of DAMBZP010000017.1, read as the reverse complement.
TAAACCTGGCATGGAAAATATACAGGCGCAGCTTATGGAACTTGGCTTTACTGTGGACGCACAGGGTTATGATTGGAGTACTTATCTTACTTATCTTTATTCTAAAGATTATGAGTTGTGTTTGGCTAATGGAGGAACTACCGCCTATGACCCATATACAACTTTTGCATACAACTTCCAAAAGGGCGGATATGACCTTGCCAATCTGGCAAACGGTGCTACGGAAGTAGGACAAAAAGTTGATGAATTCGTAGATGAAGCCCGTACATCTGAAACTGCGGCAGAAGGTATTAAAGTTTTTCAGAATGCAACACGTTATCTGCTTGAACACAACATAGGCGTACCTCTTGTTGCTTCACCGAAATGGATTTTTTACAGCAATCGTATAAATCCTGAATCAATCCATATGGATCAAATAAGATGTGTGCTGTGGAAATATGTAACTCTGTCGGAGGCAGGTAAATGATCAGATATACAATTAGAAGAATTTTGATGATGCCGATTATGCTTCTTGCAATCTCAATTCTGTTATATTTTCTGATTAATCTTTCAGACAGTGATCCTGTACTTAATCTTCTGGGGACTTCGGCAACCCCAGAAAGCATTTCGGCATTGCGGGAAGAAATGGGATTAGATAAGCCTTTAATAGTTCAATATTTTAAATATATGGGAAATGCTTTGAAAGGAGATTTTGGTACATCATACTACACAAAGACAGCCGTAGTAAAGGAAATTAAGGTTCGTTTTCCTATTACATTAAAACTGAGCCTTTTGGGAATAGGATTGTCCATGCTTATAGGAATTCCTCTTGGTGTTCTATGTGCTGCTAAGCAGTACAGCGCATTGGACAATATTTTGTCAACTATTGCCATGACTATGGGGGCAATGCCTTATTTCTTCATTGCAGTATTGCTGCAGATGCTGTTTTCCATTAAACTGCAGTGGCTGCCTACATTCGGCATTAAGTCATGGCAGGGCTGGATACTTCCGGTTGTTACTTTAGCGTTTTTCCCTATTTGTTCATACTTGCGTTATACGCGTTCATCACTTTTAGATACAATTCGTCAGGATTATGTCCGTACGGCATATTCCAAGGGAAACAAGGAGAGAACAGTTGTACTGCTCCATGCTCTGACTAATGCCCTTCTGCCTATAATTACTATGACCGGAACCAATGTAGCAGCCGGACTAGGCGGCGCTATTGTTATAGAATCTATTTTTTCACTTCCGGGGTTAGGCTTGATGACTGTTACCGCAATTAAGAATAAGGACATACCCACCGCCATGTCAGGTATATTGTTTATAGCAATGTTTTACCTGGTGATTATGCTTATAGTGGATTTACTATATGCTATTGTGGACCCAAGACTTAAGTCAAAGTATGAAGGTTCTGTTAAAAAGCTTAATTTGAAAAAAGAGGTGGCACAATGAATGCAGAACCTACGACAGTTAAAGAAAAGAAAATAATTGATGGAAACGGACACAGCGGTGAAAGGCTGAAAAAAAGCAGCCAGTTTGGGGATGTGTGGCGAAGGATGATTCGTAATAAACGTGCCATTGCTGCCATGGCAGGAGTTGCAATTTTATTTCTGCTTGCTGTATTTGCAGATTTCATTGCAGACTATAATACTACCGTTGTTAAGCAGGATGTAATGCATCAGTTTATGAAGCCTTTTCAGGACGCTGCTCATCCATTAGGCACAGATGCAGTAGGCAGAGATATTATGGGCAGGTTGATTCACGGCACCCGTATAGCCGTGCTGCTTGGATTTGGAGGAACTATGATATCACTGATTATTGGTCTTTTAGTAGCATGTGTTGCAGCTTATTTTGGGGGCAAAGTAGATAATACAATAATGCGTTTAAATGATGTACTTGCTACAATACCAAGTCTGGTTCTGTCCCTTGCCATATGTGCAGGACTGGGCAACGGTACATGGCAGCTGGTTGTTGCTTTATGTGCGGGGCAGATTGCACCAATGGTAAGAATGATACGTTCCAAGGCTTTGTCTGTGGCATCCATGGAATTCTTTGAGGCAGGCAGGGCACTTGGTGCAAAGCACAGCTGGATGATATTCAGACATATGATACCAAATATTATTAGTATTGTATTGATTCAGGGTACAAGCAATGTTTCGGGGAATATAATTGCCGGAGCTACTTTAAGTTTTATTGGATTAGGAGTGAGGGTGCCGACTCCTGAATGGGGTTCCATGCTGTCCGAGGGTCTGGCATATTTTAAATTTTATCCACACCTGGTATTGATTCCCGGAATTGCTTTAATGCTCACTTCGCTATCAATAAACACATTTGGTGACTGCCTCAGAGATGCTTTTGATCCACAATTAAAGGGAAAGGCTTAGGAGGGTGTTTAAATGACAGTTGAAGATAAAGATACTTTATTGGAAATCCGTGACCTGGAAGTACAATATAAAACGGACGAAGGGATAGTCCGTGCAGTAAATTCCATAAATTTGTCCCTTCGCAAAGGAGAAACTTTAGGCTTGGTTGGTGAAACTGGTGCAGGCAAGACTACAACGGTATTATCACTGTTAAGGCTTCTGCCTGAGTATATAGCAAAAATTACAAAGGGAAGCATCAGATTTAAGGATATAGATATTTTGGCTGCAGATAAGAAAACCATGAGAGAAATTCGAGGCAAACAAATTTCCATGATTTTTCAGGACCCCATGACCAGCCTGAATCCTATATTCCGTGTAGGATTTCAGATTGCGGAGGTAATATCGCTTCATAATCGTAATCTTTCTAAAAGTGAGGTTGAAAAGAAGGTGGATGAAATTCTTGAGACGGTAGGAATTCCAGCTGCCAGAAAAAGAGAATTTCCCCATCAGTTTTCCGGAGGTATGAAACAAAGAGTCATGATAGCAATAGCCATAGCTTGTGAACCGGATCTGCTTATTGCTGACGAGCCCACTTCTGCTCTGGATGTAACTATTCAGGCGCAGGTTATTAAAATGATGCGCCAGTTAAGGAATAAGCTTAAGACTTCTGTTATTCTTATAACACATGATTTGGGACTAGTAGCTAATTTCTGTGATAGCGTGGCAATCATGTATGCAGGTGAAATTATAGAATACGGAACATTGGAGGAAGTATTCGATGAGGAAAAACCTCACCATCCATATACAGCAGGATTATTTGGTTCAATTCCAAACATTGAAAACCAGGCTGCAAGATTAACACCTATTACAGGCTTGATGCCTAACCCTACAAGGCTTCCTAATGGTTGCAAATTTCATACCCGCTGCCCATACAAAAAGGATATTTGTCTGCAGGGGAAGGTTCCTGTCCGAATTGAGGGGAATCATAAGGTAATGTGCCATGAACCAGGACCTATCAAAGAACTTGTAAAAGGAGGAGACAGTAATGAAGAAGCCGCTGCTGGAATGTAAAAATTTAAAAAAATATTTTTCCACTAATTCAGGTATGCTGCACGCAGTAGATGATATAAGCTTCACAATTAACGAGGGATCTACTTTGGGAGTTGTTGGAGAAAGCGGCTGCGGTAAGTCTACACTTGGTCGTACAATATTGCGATTACTGCCTGCTACCAGCGGAGAGGTAATCTTTGAAGGCAATAATATTATGTCCTACAATGGCAGGAAGATGATGGAACAACGTAAGAAAATGCAAATTATTTTCCAGGATCCATTTTCATCTATGGACCCTAAAATGACAGTATCTCAAATTATAGCAGAGCCATTTCGAATCCATCACACATTCAGGCAGCGCTCGGAATTAGATAACAGAGTAAGTGAACTGATGGACACGGTTGGACTGGATGACCGCTATGTAAACAGTTTTCCTCACGAGCTGGACGGAGGACGCCGACAGAGAATTGGTATTGCACGCGCATTGGCATTAGGGCCTGAATTTATTGTGTGTGATGAACCGGTTTCGGCACTGGATGTGTCTATTCAGGCGCAGATACTGAATCTTCTGATGGATCTTAAGGATAGTATGGGTCTATCCTATCTTTTTATAACCCATGATTTGTCTGTAGTAAAGCATATTTCAGATGAAATAGCGGTGCTTTATTTAGGAAAAATGGTTGAAAAAGCAACCTCATCAGAGCTTTTTAAAAATCCGGCTCATCCATATACCAAAGCTTTGCTGAGTGCCATTCCTATACCTAAGGCAAGCTATAAAAATAAGGAGGCAGAAGTTTTGAAAGGAGAGGTTACGTCTCCTATCAATCCTCCGGCCGGATGTCGCTTTGCAGCTCGATGTCCCAGTGTAATGCCTCAATGTAAAAAAGAAGATGTAGAATTAATGGAGCTGTCAGAAAATCATTTTGCAGCATGTCATTTATATGATTAATAAAATATAAGTAAAGTATAAGTAAAAACAATACGTAAACTTTGGTTTGCGTAAATAAAAGTTGACAGTAAAAATGTTAGAACTTCCTCATAATAATAAAATAAAATCACATATGTGTTTTTTTGTTCACATATGTGATTTTATTTTTTAAATATAGTAAAAAAGCTTTTAAAATAAATAAAAATTTTTTTGCTTTGGGAAATGTTGAAATGCAAGGATTTTTGTTTGAAATAAAAATTTCAGAATATGAAATAATAAATATTGGAACAAATATTGCTAGAATATTACTATAACGTGCGCGGTTATAGTAACAATTGAATTAAATGGAGGGAAAAAAGTTGAAAATTGTTGATTTGAGCATTGCGATAGAAAATGGACTGCCAAGTGATCCGCCGGATTATATACCGTTCATTGACTATCAAAACCACAAGGATACAGCAAAAGATATGCTTGAATACTTCGGTGATGCAACTGTAAACGATTTGCCGGAAGGAAATGGCTGGGCTGTGGAGTTCATAAAATTGTCAACTCATGCGGGCACACATATAGATGCTCCATACCATTACTATCCTACAATGAACGGTGGAGAAAGGGCCTGGACGATTGATGAGATTCCGTTGGAATGGTTTTATGGGTCTGCAGTAGTTGTGGATTTTAAGGATAAGCCGGATGGGTACAAGGTTGAACCTAAAGATTTTCAGGAGTATTTTGATAAAATCGGCTATGAATTAAAGCCGAGAGACATAGTGCTGGTAAATACAGGCGCAAGCAAAAAATGGGGCACTAAGGAGTATTTATCTTCAGGATGCGGAATGTCAAAAGCCGCTACACTTTGGCTGATTGATCATGGCGTAAGAGTGGTAGGTACTGATGCGTGGAGCTGGGATAGACCGCTGCCGCTTATAGCAAAGGAATTCAATGAAACCCATGATAAGGATATTATATGGGAAGGACACAGGGCAGGTGCGGAAAAAGCATATTGCCATATTGAAAAGCTTACTAATTTAGATTCTTTACCTGTAACAGGAAGCAAATTTTTCTGTTTTCCGGTAAAAATAAAAAAAGCAAGCGCGGGATGGATACGTGCGATTGCTTTTGTAGAGGAATAAATCAGAATTTATGAAAATGTAGTTTTAATATAATAATATTTAAACATATAAATGAGAGAGGTAAAATTATGAAAAAAAGCTTTAGAAGATTATTGTCACTGACATTAGCTGTGTTAATGATTTTAGTAACTGCAACAGCATGCTCCGGTAATGGAGAAAATGGTGGAAATGCTGGGAACGGTGGAGGATCAAATTATGCAGACAGAACTGTTTTGAATCTTCAGATACCAGTTAACCCTGCTATAATTATTCCTAGCCACTCAACCCAACAGCAGGAATTCCAGCTTACTTATCAGATATTTGATAACCTTGTTGATATAAATAAGGGAAACTGGGATGATTTAATTCCTGGTCTTGCTGAAAGCTGGGATATAAGCGAAGACGGTCTTCAATATACTTTCCATTTAAGAACAGGTGTTAAATTCCACAATGGAAATGACTTCGACTCAGAAGACGTTGCTTATACACTGCAAATGATAAAAGATTCAAAGACTACAAGCAACAAGGTATTTATGATAGACAGCTGGGAAACTCCGGATGCTAATACCATAATTGTTAAATTGAATCAGCCTTATGCAACATTCTTAGGCCTTCTTGCTTCAAATGCTTTTGGAATAGTATGTAAGGAAGCAATTGAAGAATTTGGTGATTTAGAGGGCGGAGTAGTTGGAACAGGAGCATACAAGCTTGAAAAATGGAATCCGGGTGAGTCAATTGTCATGACTGCAAACGAGGATTACTACAGAGGAGCTCCTAAAATCAAGACTATAAATTTTAAAGTAATGTCTGACAACAATACAGCGTTTATTGCCTTTAAAAATGGAGAGCTTGATGAATTCTTATATGGAAGTTCTTTTGATATAGATTCAGTTAAAAACAATCCTGATATAGAAATTGAGAGCATTTCCAGAACATCCTGTGACCAATTGGTGTTTAATACTAAGAATCCTGCTTTAAGCAATATTTTAGTAAGAAAGGCTATAAACCATGCCATAGACAGGGATGCAGTCAACATAGCTATTTATGACGGACTTGCAATACCTACAGAATTAAATATTCCTCAAAGTCATCCGGGCTGGACAGACAAGTTTGAGAAATATGATTACAATGCAGATAAAGCAAAAAGCCTGCTGAAGGAAGCCGGATATAATGCTGGGGATATTACACTTACATTAACATACCCGACAACCACTATAGGAACTAAGTTTGCTACTGCAATTCAGGCATCTTTGCAGGCTGTTGGAATTAATTGTGAAACTGAAGGATTAGAGGCTGCCGCATGGACACAGAAAGTTATTTCAAGAGAGTATGATATAGCATATTTTGCTTATGGTTCTACACCATACAATCCTCCAAATTCATTTAATGCACTGCATGTTTCTGATGGAAACTGGAATTTAAGTAATTTTAAAGGTCCTGAAGCAACTGAAATTGATAATATATTACGAGCAGCATACAAGGATACTAACGTAGATACACAAACAAAAGCTTATGAAGAAGCTATGACTAAATACCATGATTTAGCTTTAGAAGCACCTGTTATCATTGCTGCTACAAATGTTATGCATAATTCACATCTTAAAGGTACGAATTACGAAGAAGTTGTAATGCTTAGTAAGTATTACCAATACAGCTGGGAATAAAAAAAGCGCACTCCTTTAGGAGTGCGATTCCCTATGTAATCTAAGGAGAAAGTTATGATACGATATGTTTTGAAAAGAGTTATTTTAATGCCATTGATGTTGTTTGTGACGACTTTTATAATATTTTCGCTGGTTAATATGACCCCTGCAAATCCTGGAGTTATAATCCTTGGAGCCGAGGCAAGACCGGAAGAAATAGAAGCCGTAAACAAAGAACTTGGGCTTGACCAGCCGTTTCTGACCAGGTATTTTAAATTTGTAGGAGACGCTGTAAGAGGAGATTTTGGTTACTCCTATTATTCAAAGAGAGATGTACTGTCGGAAGTTACAAGAAGACTGCCAAACACTTTGACTTTGACACTGGCAAGTATTGTTCTGGCCATAGTAGTGGGATTGCCTCTTGGGGTAATATGTGCGGTCAAGCAGTATTCCGCCGCGGATAACATTCTTTCTTCAATCGCTATGTTTATGGGAGCAATGCCTGCCTTTTGGCTGTCGATGCTTCTGATGCTTCTGTTTTCACTTAAGTTGAGTTTACTTCCATCCAGTGGTATAACAGCCGGATGGAAAAGCTGGATTTTGCCTATAATTACATTATCCATGCCGTATATTGGAGTTTATTTAAGATACAGCAGATCCTCCATGCTTGATACAATACGTCAGGATTATGTAAATACAGCACGTTCAAAAGGAAACACGGAAAAAGTCGTTATTATCAAGCATGCTTTGCGTAACGCTCTGATGCCTTTGGTAACAATTACAGGTTTGTTTGTAGGAACATTAATGTCCAGTGCAGTTGTCGTAGAAAGTGTATTTTCCATACCTGGACTTGGACTTTTAGTACTTGATTCCATCAAGAGGAAGGATATCCCCTTAGTAATGGGATGCATTGTTTTCCTGGCAACCATATTCATGCTTATAACACTTATAATGGACGTAGTGTATGCTTATATTGATCCAAGAATTAAGTCCATGTATTTATCGGCTAATGTAAAAAAAGCAAAAAAGAATAAACCAATTCAGGGAGGAGTACAATAAATGGCAGAGCAAAAGAAAAATATTGAAAATAAAAAAACTGCTAGTGCGGAAACTTCATCAAAAAATAAGAGTTCAAGAAAAAACAGTCAGCTGTACGAAGTGTGGGGCAGGCTGAAGAAAAATAAAAGAGCAATGATATCACTGGGAGGAGTAATCTTTCTATTTCTTGTTGCAATATTTGCAGATTTCATTTCAGACTACAATGATATGGCTGTTAAGCAGGAAGTTGTTAACAGACTTATGACACCAAGTGCTGCTCATTGGTTCGGGACAGATATATTTGGAAGAGATTTATTTGCCAGAATCGTGCACGGAAGCAGAATAGCCATACTTCTGGGATTCGGAGCTACAGCAATTTCAATAATTATTGCCACTATCATAGGTGCTGCATCAGCATACTTTGGAGGCAAAATAGACAATGTTGTAACCAGAATTGTTGATACTTTAATGTCAATTCCAAGCTTACTTCTGGCATTGTCCATAGTGGCAGGCTTAGGAGCAGGGCTTCCGCAGCTGGTAATTGCGTTAGCTGCAGGTCAGATTGCCAACTTTACCCGTATTATAAGGTCTGCTGCTCTGGTGGTTGTTAATCAGGAATATATAGAAGCAGCCAAGGTTTTAGGAGCAAGCAACAGCTGGATTGTTTTTAAATATGTAGTTCCAAACATTATAGGAACTATCCTTATTCAGGGAACAATGCAGGTGTCTCAAAATATTCTGATGGGAGCTACATTAAGCTTCGTAGGTCTTGGAGCTCAGGTGCCCAGACCTGAATGGGGAGCAATGCTTGCTGAAGGTCTGGCCTTTATGCAATATAAACCCTACCTGGTAATTATTCCTGGTATTTGCCTGATGCTTACTGCATTATCAATCAATACTTTTGGAGATTGCTTGAGAGATGCTTTTGACCCAAGGCTTAAAGGAAAGGCATAGGAGGAATATATGAAAGAAAAATTATTGGAAATCAAGGATTTAGTAGTTAAATATGTCACTGATGAAGAAGTCGTCAATGCTGTTAACGGAATAGATTTGACCATATACAAGGGTGAAGCTTTGGGTCTGGTTGGAGAAACAGGAGCCGGAAAAACTACTACTGCTATGTCTATATTAAAGCTTTTGCCAAAGTATACGGCTAAAATTCCTCAGGGAAGCATAATGCTGGAAGATACAGACATTGTGCACGCAGATGACAAGAAAATGCGTGAGCTGAGAGGAAACAAGGTTGCCATGATATTTCAGGATCCTATGACCAGCTTAAACCCGGTATTAACTGTAGGTAATCAGATTGCAGAGGTTATAGAACTGCATAATAAACATATGCACAGTGATGAAGTTGATGCAAAAGTCTGTGAGATACTTGAAATGGTAGGAATAAAATCAACAAGAAAGAATGATTTTCCTCACCAGTTTTCAGGAGGAATGAAGCAAAGGGTAATGATTGCCATTGCTACTGCATGTAATCCTGAGCTTCTGATAGCAGATGAACCTACCACTGCACTGGACGTAACTATACAGGCGCAGGTAATCAACATGATGCGTAACCTTCGTGAAAAACAAAATTCATCAGTGCTGCTTATAACTCATGATTTAGGTATAGTTGCAAATTTCTGTGATTCTGTAGCAATTATGTATGCAGGAGAAATAGTAGAAAGCGGAACTCTGGAAGATGTTTTTGACAAGAAAAGATTTCATCATCCGTATACAGAAGGATTATTTGGTTCAATTCCAAATTTGAATGTTAAAACAAGAAGATTAGAGCCAATAGCAGGCTTGATGCCTGATCCTACAAACCTTCCTGATGGATGCAGGTTTCATCCGAGATGTCCAAAGGCACAGGAGCAATGCAAAAGCGGAACAATAGCAGTTTGCAAGAATGGGACACATCAGGTTAAATGTGTTTTATTTGATGGCCAACGATAAGGCTGCATGTAACTAGGAAACGAGGAGATTTTTATGAGCAAAGTTTTATTAGAGTGTAAAAATTTGAAAAAATATTTTGACACATCCCGTGGCAGGCTGCATGCAGTTGATGATGTCAGCTTTACTATAGAAGAAGGAAAGACACTGGGTGTGGTTGGAGAGAGCGGATGCGGTAAGTCCACCCTTGGCAGAACAGTACTGCGTTTGCTTCCCCATACTTCCGGAGAAGTAATTTATAATGGTGAAAATATACTGAATTATTCTAAAAAAGAAATGAGACAGCTTCACAGAGAGATGCAGATAATATTTCAGGACCCATTTTCTTCTCTTAACCCCAGAATGACGGTTTATAGAACTATTGAAGAACCCTTGAGAATACACAAGATGTATAAAACAAGAGAAGAAATGAGCAAGAGAGTTTATGAGCTGATGGAGATAAACGGGCTTGCAGAAAGATATGCAAATGCATATCCTCATGAGCTGGATGGAGGGCGCAGGCAGCGTATAGGTATTGCCAGAGCACTGGCCCTTAATCCAAAGTTTATTGTATGTGACGAGCCGGTTTCTGCTCTGGATGTTTCTATACAGGCACAGATACTGAACCTTATGATGGATTTGAAAGATGAGCTGAAACTGACATATATGTTCATAACACACGACTTGTCTGTAGTAAAGCACATTTCAGAGGATATAGCGGTTATGTATCTGGGACAGATGGTCGAAAAAGCATCCTCAGATGATATATTTGCAGAACCTCTTCATCCTTACACAAAGGCATTGCTGAGTGCAATTCCTATACCTGAGCTTGAATACAAAGGAAAGGTGGCAGAGGCAATAAAAGGAGAGGTTTCCTCACCTATTGATCCGCCTGATGGATGCAGATTTGCTTCACGCTGTCCTAATGCAAAGGATACATGTCATACGGTTAATCCTGTTTTAAAAGAAGTGAAGCCAGGACACTTTGTATCCTGCCATTTAGTAAACTAGATGATAATAAGTAAAGCATTTTATTTTATAAATGATAAACGGAGGTAGAAATGTCTGAATTTAAAGATATAATTTCTCAAAACGATAAAGAATTAAGAAGAAAAAACATTGAATGTATCCGTAAATATGTGGATGCAAGAACGTATGATGAAAGAGCAAACCGCTGGAAATGCTACGTGGAGGATTGTACAAGCGGAGCAGCCGGATTACCCAGATTAAAGGGAATAAAAAAAGCAGAAGCATGTACGGTATGGAATCTTAAATATTTTCCTAACTATGTATTTAACGACAATATAATATTTCAAACACAAGATCCTAACTTTTATGTTGTAATGTCCAAGGGAACAGGAGGAATATACTATCCCGCATATGGAGACGAAAAACAATATGACAATGTATATTTCCATGTAATTCGTATGCGTGACGGCAAAATGCAGGATTATTATGAATATTCAGATACAAGAAAGCTATATGAAGCTTTAGGTTTTAAGCTGCCTGAAATTCAGGTTCCCGGAGGATGGCCTGAGGTTACAGAGGAAGAACTCAAATATGACCCATACACACTTCCAAATTATTCAATGCCGGAAAATCCCGATGTTATTCCATCAGACGACAATGAATTAAGGCAGAAAAATATAGACTGCATTCGTAAGTATGTGGATGCAAGAACACCGGAAGAAAGAGCAAACAGATGGAAGCTTTATGTTGATGACTGTACAAGCGGAGCAGCCGGAGGACCTGTATCAATAGGAAAAGATAAGGCTAGAATGAGTACTGAATGGAATATGGTTTACTTCCCTAACTATGTATTCAACAACAATATTATTTTACAGACACAGGATCCTAACCTGTTCATGGTGGTTTCAGAAGGAACAGGCGGAATAAACTATCCAGCATACGGCGAAGAAAGACAATATGACAATATATTCTTTCACATAATTCGTATGCGAGACGGAAAAATGCAGAATTACTATGAGTATTCAGATGCGGCTTTGTTCTATCCATGCTTTGGGATAGATCTGCCTAAGCTGGAATCTCCTGCCGGATGGCCTGAACCTGACGAAGAATAGAAAAATAATGTACCTGTATAAAATAATAAACCAATAAATCAAGGAGATAATTATGCACGCAAGTTATGAAGAATTAAGATTAAAAAATTTAGCAACTGTTGAAAAGTTTCTGTCATTAGTTGGAAAAGAACGTTATAAGGGAAGACTTCCTTTATTTACGGATGATGTAATCTTTGAAATGGTATACGTACCATCCGTACATCACACTAAAGAAGATCTTGTAAAAGAAGCTGAAGCCATAGAGAAAAATGAGATAGTTGATGTATTTCCTGACTGGGGATTCTTTGACTATGAGGGAAAAATATATTCATCAAACGATGACCCGAACCGTTTTATGGTAGAATGTATAGGTAAAGGAATGTACCACCATCCTAAATTTGATAAGCCAAGATATTATGAAAATCATTTCGTTCTGGGATTTGAATTGGTTGATGGAAAAATAAAACACTTCAGAGAGTTTACTGATACATGTGAACTGTTTAAAGTATTTAACCTTGAAGTTCCAAGTTTTTCTGCATTTGAATAACAATTGATAAATAGCAATAGTGCTGTATTCACTTTTATATTTTCTGTATTGTAGATTTAATAAATGAATGCAGCATAGAAAATAATCTAAAAGGAGAAAAATAATATGAAAACTATTATAACAGCAGCTGTTACAGGCGCATGGCCTACTAAAGAACAAAATCCAAATGTTCCGTATACACCTGAAGAAATAGCAGCAGATGTATATGAGTGCTATAAGGCAGGTGCCGCAATAGCACACCTTCACATGAGAGATGATGAAGGAAACGGAACTATGGATGCTGCTATATTTGAGAAAACAGTGAAACTCATCAAAGAAAAATGCGATATAGTAATTAACTGTACAACATCAGGAGACATACGTGCTAATGATGAGACAAGACAGGCACATTTAAAACTGCTCAGACCTGAGATGGCATCATATGACTGCGGTACAATGAACTGGATGAACAACAGTGTATTTATGAACCATCCTAAATTTCTGGAGGAACTTGGTCATACAATGCAGGAGTATGGAGTAAAGCCCGAAATTGAAATATTTGATTCAGGCATGATATATAATTCATTGTACTATTTGAAAAAAGGTGTATTGAAGGCTCCCGTCCACTATCAGTTTGTATTGGGAGCAGCCGGCGGAGCTGATGCAACAGTAGAGAACCTGGTATACTTAAAGAACCTGATACCTGAGGGTTCCACATGGTCTGCACTGGGTATAGGTAAAAATCATGTACCCATACTGTTAACAGCAGTTGCTCTTGGAGGACACGTGAGAGTTGGGCTGGAAGACAACCTGTACTTAAAGAAAGGCGTTCTTGCAACCAATGCTCAATTAGTTACACGTGCTGCCAATATAATCAGAGAAGCAGGCAACGAAGTGGCAACACCAGATGAAGCAAGAGAAATATTAAGCCTGAAAAAATAAATAAATAATATAAAAAATAGGATTCCTAATTGGACAGCTGGGAATAAATTAAAAATACGCATTCCTCAGGAGTGCGTATTTCTTATGCTATTCAAATAAGATTATATTTTTTTGCGTCATCTGTAAGCTGCTCTCTGAAATCCGGATGAGCCAGGCTTATCATTGCCTTAACTCTGTCTGACATGTTTAATACTTTTAAATTTATACAGCCGTATTCAGTGGCAACATATTGAATATCTGATCTTGGCGTTGTAACAGAGGTTCCTGCAGGGAATGAAGATAATATTTTACTTATTCTCTTTCCGTTTTTTATAAAGCTTGAAGTAGTTGCAATGAAAGATTTGCCTCCTTGAGACCTTTGAGCTCCTCTTACAAAGTCCAGTTGTCCTCCTGTAGCACTTTGCTGTTTCCATCCCAATGAGTCAGATGCAGCCTGACCGAAAAGGTCCAGAGCCATAGTGGTATTTATGGAAATCATATTTTTGTTTTTTGCAATAATCTCAGGATTATTTACAAACGGAAATTCCGCACCGTAAATCTTGTCATTATTGTTCAGATACTTATATAATTCTGCTGAACCTAAAGAAAAACCAAAGACACTTTTTTCATTCATGAAGCCTTTGTACTTGTTTGTAACGTTCCCGTTAACTATCAATTCATACATAGGCTGGCTCAGCAATTCAGAGTGAATTCCAAGGTCATTTTTGCTGCCTAGTCCGAATCCGATTGCGGTAGACAATGAGCCAAGGCCAAGCTGTATAGTTGCACCGTCCGGAACCTGCTCAACAATAATATCTGAAAGAGTTTTTGTTACTTCATCTATTTGAGGGTTTGCCAATGTTGTCAGCTCTTCATCAACTTCGACTATTGCATCTGCCTCAGAAACATGTATAAGGTTATTTTGTCCGATTATATAGGGTGTCCGCTTGTTAACCTGAAGAATAATTCTGTCTGCGCCTTCTGCCAGGAAATTATGGAGTGCGATGCCTGAAGGCCCAAAACACATATAACCGTTTTCATCCGGTTCTGAAACATCAAATAAACATACATCCGGATGCGCAACCTCCTTACACCAGATATCAATCTGGCTGAGATGTACGGATGTATAATTAAGCTTTAATCCGTTATCTCTGGCTCTTCTTTCTTTACCCCCCATAAAATAAGTTCCGAATGTAAAAGGATTTCCTTCTGCTTCATCATATAAAGGTGTGGACTTTGATATCATAGAGCTTGTTATTTCAATACCTTCAAGTTCATCTCTCCTTCCCCACAGCGCATTAATCAATGTATACGCAACACTTGAACAGGTTCCTGCATAAACTCTGTCTCCGGATTTAATAAGTTTTACAGCTTCTTCAGCAGTTGTTAATTTTTGTTTATATTCATTAAGACAGTTCATATTTTCTCCCTTAAAACATTTTGATTTTATTTATACATAACCTAAATATTTCACAGATGTTATTTTGTTAAGTTATAAATATTGCGATGCGCAGTACGCACCGCAATATTTATATATTTTATCATTGTATTTTCCAATGATTTATAATAAGACTATGCTTAAAGCTTAAGCATACCTCCGCTTACACTTATTGACTGTCCTGTAACAAATGATGCATCATCACTTGCCAGGAAAGCTGCAACAGAAGCAATTTCAGAGGGCTCGCCTAATCTTTTGAGCAGTACATCATTTTCTTCAAATTTCTTTATCAGATCGTGCGGAACAGTATTTAAAATATCTGTTCTTATAAAGCCGGGAGCAATAGCGTTAACTCTTACATTGCTTTTTCCGCCTTCCATTGCAAGGGTCTTGGTAAAACCAAGTATACCTGATTTGGAAGCGGCATAGTTTGCTTGACCTATGTTACCCCATGCAGAAGTGGATGATATGCTTATTATGCTGCCTGATTTTTGTTCTCTCATGAGAGGATAAACAGCCCTGCTTAAATAGTAAACACTTTTTAAATTAACATTTATTACAGTGTCCCAGGCATCGTCTGTCATCTTGTGAAACATTGCGTCTCTTGTGATACCGGCATTATTTACGAGAATATCTATGCGTCCGAATTTTTCAATAACAGTATTTATTGCATTGCCCACATCTTCTTTGCTGGAAACATCACATTTTATTGCTATACATCGATTTTGTCCGCAATCTAATTTTAGTGCTGTTTCTTTTGCTAAATCTATGTTAAAGTCAAGAATTGCAACACCTGCTAATTCTTCCTCTAAAAATCTTTTAGCTATAGCTTCCCCAATTCCTTTTGCACCGCCTGTTACAACGGCATATTTTCCTTTTAAACCTCTCATTGATTTCCTCCTGATTTAATTTACGCATTTGGATTTTCTAAAACAAGAGATATACCCTGACCACCTCCGCAGCAGAAGGTTATAAGTCCTCTTTTAAGATTCCTGCGTTTCAGAGCATAAACCATTCTTGCTGTAAGCAATCCACCTGAAGCACCGTTAGGATGACCGATGGAAATGGCTCCTCCTTCAACGTTTATACAGCTCATGTCCCAGCCCATTTCCTTGATAACCGATAATGATTGAGCTGCAAAGGCTTCATTTAATTCAATAAGGTCGAAATCTTCATTTTTGTATCCGTGACGTTCCATAAGTTTTCTTGTGGAATAAACAGGACCTATTCCCATTATTTTAGGATCACAGCCTGCTGCACAAAATTCTTTTATAACAGCCAGTACTTCAAGCCCAAGCTCTTCAGCTTTTTCAGAGCTCATAACAAGAATTGCTGAAGCACCATCGTTCTGAGGGGAGGCATTACCTGCAGTTACTACCCCGTTTGGTCTTCCGGATACAACTTTCAGCTTTGATAAGGATTCAAGCGAAGCATCCGGGCGTATGCACGCATCCTCAGTGATAACTTTTGGTTCTCCCTTTTTCTGAGGTACTGTAACGGGTACGATTTGGTCATCAAACCATCCGTTTTCAACGGCCCTTGCTGCTTTCTGATGGCTGGCAAGAGCGAACGCATCACATTCTTCGCGAGTAATTCCATATTTTTCGGCAAGATTTTCAGCTGTTTGAATCATAGGAGTATCATGACCTGTTTTATCAGGTAAAGCTGATTTGTAAGGTACTACGTCCAGACTTGGTGCATATGCCATAGAAGGCTGCTTTATATAGTAGGGCATTTGGGAGTAGCTTTCAACACCTCCTGCCAAAACTACATCTGCCATATCTGTCTGAATAAGAGATGCTGCAAGTCCAAGAGCGGTTAATGCGCTGCCGCATTGACGGTCTACTGTAAAAGCCGGTATTGATTCATCCCAGCCGGCTTTTAATACACAATTACGTGCCGGATTTCCCCAGTCAGAGCCAAAAATATTTCCAAATACGACTTCATCTATAATTTTAGGATCAAGCCCCAGTTTTTCAACTGCAGCTTTCATTGGTACGGAGCCCAGCGTAGGAACATCCACAGCGGCAAAATCTCCTCTGTATTTTGCAATAGGGGTACGTACTGCGCTTACTATAACTGCTGTTTTCATATTTTCTTCCTTTCTATATGTTTTGTAAGAATTTTATCATTCAATAATAGCTACAGGACGAGTCCATCCGCCGCTTGCTTTTTCTACTTTAACAGGGAAACATGCTACCTTGAAACCAAATGGAGGTAATTTATCAAGGTTAGCTAATTTCTCCATATGGCAGTATTCATTTTTCAGTCCTGCATAGTGACCTTCCCAGATAATATTTTTATCCTTTGTTTTGGTAAATTCAGCGGAAGTCAATGGAAGAGGACGGTCCCAGCTCCATGCATCTGTACCCACTACGCGTATGCCCTGCTCTGTAAGCCACAGTGTAGCTTCACGGCTTGTTCCGGCTCCCTTTACAAGATATTCTGCAGTCTTCCAGTATTTTGCTGCACCACTTTGTACAAGGACTATATCGAATGGCTTTAAAGTGTATCCTATTCTGTCAAGTTCTCTTTTGTAATCATCTACAGTAAGTACTACTTCAGCGGGATGATTTGAAAAGTCCAGCATTACTCCATCATGGAAGTACCAGTCAATAGGCATTTCATCAATAGTCCTTGATTTGCTCCCATCATCCATAACAGGTCCGTAGTGATATGGAGCATCCATATGTGTTCCTGAATGTGTCTGCAATGTAACCTGCTCAAATGCCCATGCGTTTCCTCCAGGGTAATCATCAGCAGTAGTACCTGGAAAAAGATCCATCATGCTTGGAACTGCAGTCTTATGACTTACATATTCAATTTTTGGCTTGGCTAAATCAACCTCACTGGGGTTATCAGGTATCAATGATACACTTAAATCGATAATTTTCATAAAATTCTCCTTTATGTTTTGTTTTATTATTTTTAAAATGCTTGCATTTATATATTGCAATATTTGTGCCAATTGTATTGCAGCTGCAAATGCTGGAATTAAGGCATTTGTTAAATTAAAATAAGCCATTTTGATTTCTTTTTTTATTAAACTGTCAATTAAATATTACACATTGCTTAATTGATTGGTGTTTAAGTTTGAGATTTGCTGTAAGAAAATGTACACATGTATTATTTAGGTGACGTAATTCTTGAAATATTTATTATGCGTGATATAATCAAAAAAAGGAGATTTGATATGGAAAATAAAATTACTTTGGAAGATGCCACACAATTTATTGAAAAGATGTATCCAATGGCTGTGTTTGATAAGGAAGGGCGCTACACATATGTTAACCCCTCCTGGATGAATCATATTCGTACACAGATCGGAGAAGAAATAAAGACGGAAGATATTTTAGGCAAAAAGGTTACGGATATTATTCCGGATTCAAAGGTCTATAGTGTGTTGAAGTATGGGGTACCGATTACAGGTGAATATATACCCAGCTCAGGAACCTTCGTTTCTTACATACCCAGATTTTCAAAGGATGGTGCAGTGAATGGATGTTATATATACGTTATAATTCCGGAGATGGATGTGGCAAAATCTTTGAGCAAAAAAATAGATTCATTGAGCAATGAGCTGGAATTTTATAAAAGTGAGCTTTCGAAGACCAGAGGTGCACGATATAACCTGGATAATATTATAGGAAAAAGTGATGCTGTAGTTAAGCTGAAAAAAGAAATAATGAATGCAGCAAACACAGCTTCTACAGTGCTGATAGAAGGGGAGACCGGAACCGGAAAAGAACTTATAGCACATGCTATACATGCCAAAAGCCAGAGGTATGCTCAAAGCTTTGTTCCTGTCAATTGCTCTGCCGTACCTATGGAGCTTATGGAATCAGAATTTTTTGGATATGCATCCGGAGCCTTTACCGGTGCATCAAAAAAAGGAAGGATTGGGAAATTTCAGCTGGCGGATAAGGGAACCTTATTTTTAGATGAAGTTAATTTATTGCCAAAGGCCATGCAGCCAAAGTTTCTGAGGGCACTGCAGGAACGGGAGATTGATCCTGTGGGTGGAGATGAAAGCATTCCTATTGATATCAGGCTTATAGCAGCCTCAAATATTTCCCTTGAAAAGCTGGTTGAAAGAGGAGACTTTCGTCAGGATCTTTATTTTAGAGTAAATGTTATTAAAATTTCAGTACCTCCGCTGCGTGACAGAATAGAAGATATACCTTTATTGGTTGAGCATTTAATCAAGAGACTTAACGAACAGCTGGGTATGTTTATAAAGGGAATTGATCCCGAGGCCTTAAATATATTTGAAACATACGACTGGCCCGGAAATATAAGAGAGCTGCAGAATGTTTTGGAAGGAGCCATGAACGCAGCATCTTCTTCAATTTTAGAAATGGAAAATTTTGAACGTTTTCTGGAAAGAATAAATGGCAGGGCATATATATACAAAGCTGCACATAACAAGCTGAGAGAATCAAAAGCCGATTTGGAACGTGATATGCTGCTCAGGGCAATTGAGAAAAATGGAGGGAATAAGGCAAAAGCTTCAAGAGATTTGGGGATATCCAGATCTGTATTGTACCGCAAGCTGAAAAAATTTAATATACCCGTCTGATTTACATGCAGTATTAAAATAATGTATCTTTTATTAAATGTTTATGCTATTATATTTATATTGTTGAAAAGGAAAAGATATCTCTTTTAGTTATAAGAGCATATTCCAAATTTATAATTTTTTATTATTCATAGTTAAAATTAAGGGTTTAGCCCATGTCATTCTTTGCTGACGCTCAGGATGACACACCGATGTGAACATTAATTATAATTTTGGTCTCCAAAAAATAGTTGAAACATATACTTGTAATATGCTATTATTTATGGATAAATTAGATATAAGGATGGATTACGGTGAAATATAAATATGTATTTTTTGATTTTGATGGAACATTGGCAGATACTGAAGAAGTGAACTTTGTTATATATCAAAAACTGGCTGAAAAATATAATTTAAGAAATATAACCATAGATGAAATAGGACATATTAAAAAAATGAGCGCAAGAGAGCTGATGGCATATGTTGAGCTTAAAAAAAGATATTTACCGTTTCTTCTTAAAAGAGGGAAAAATTTATTAAAGCAGGATATTAGAAATGTAAATCCCTGCAAGCCTGATTTGTTTAATGTGGTTTTACAGCTTAAAAATATGGGCATACAGACTGCCATTATTACAACAAATTCAAGGTCAAACGTTCATGACTTTCTGGAAGAACACAATGCAGACATATTTGATTTTATTGTAAGCTCCTCCATGTTTGGAAAAGAAGGAAAAATGAGAAAAATAATCAGAAAGAACAAGATAAATTCAGATGATGTGCTTTACGTTGGTGATGAAATAAGAGATATACATGCTGCAAAAAATACCGGCATAGACATTGCGTCGGTTGCATGGGGTTATAATACGGTGGAAAGCCTTAAGAAGCACAAGCCTGAGTACGTCATTTATGAACCGCTTGAGCTGATAGATATATGCAAGCAATAGTACGAACTTTAAGATGAAATAGCATAGTATATTTCGCGTCAATTACATACATTTTTATTGCATTTCACACTTTCGCATGTTAGAATACGTTATAAAAAATAAGCAAGGAGGAAATTACATTATGATTTATACAATTAAGCCTGAATATCATTGTATTCTGGAACTGACCAATATACTTGAAGAGCATCCCGAAATACAATTCGTCTCATTTATGGGTGTCGATATCGGCGGCAACGGAACTGATGAGAAAATTCCTGTTAAGTTATTTATAAAAGATATGGAAGATATGCTCAAGTATGGAATTCAGACAGATGGATCAAGCGTTGAGCTTCAGGGCATTGCGGACTTAAATAACGCAAGGGTTGACATACTTCCGGATTTAGACTGCAATTGGTTTGTGGACTACAACTACGAATATTACAATGATGAAAACGGCCTTCCTGTCGGCACTTTAAAAATTCCTTCCTTTATTATACACAGCGGAAAACAAGTTTGTTCAAGATCAATTCTGAAGCGAGCCACAATTAATTTTAAAACTCAAATATTAGATATGCTTGAGAAATATCCCAATATACCTGAAAGCTACGGATTTAAATATGAAGATGTGGAAGATGTGCTTTTAACTTCTGCCACAGAGCTTGAAATGTGGGTAAAAACTCCGGAACAAGGTGCGGATTTTGAGGAGCTTCACACATCACAGGTATTAAAGGAGCAATATTGGAAGCGTACCATGGGGACCGTGAGAACTGTTATTGAAAAAATAATGGATATGCTGGAACGCTATGATTTAAAGCCTGAAATGGCCCATAAAGAAGTGGGAGGCATCACGAACAAGATTGATGCTAAGGGCAGAATAACACATGTCATGGAACAGCTTGAAATTGACTGGAGGTTTTCTGAATCACTCCAAACTGCTGACAATGAAATGTTTGTGAGGGAATTAATCGAAGATCAGTTCAGGCATCACGGACTGGAGGTACTGTTCAAGGCAAAGCCCATAGAAGGTGTTGCAGGAAACGGAGAGCATACTCATCTGGGAGCTGCCGTGAGGCTGAAAAGCGGTAAAAGGATAAATTTATTTACGCCGAGGGATATAAGAAAAGACTATTTAAGCGAAATAGGATATGGAGCTCTAATGGGTCTGTTAAAGAACTATGAAGTTATAAATCCTATGGTAACTGCTACAAATGATGCGTTTAACAGATTAAAGCCGGGATTTGAAGCACCTGTATGCATTGTTACCTCATTGGGAGGAACCAAAGAACAGCCTTCAAGGAATCGTTCCGTTCTGGTGGGTGTTATAAGGGACATAAACAGTCCTGGTGCCATAAGATTCGAGCTGAGATCACCCAATCCATATTCAAATACATATCTTGTTATAGCCGCTTCTTATCAGGCAATGCTGGACGGAATCAAAAATGTATTGTCTGCAGGATTAAGCTGTGAAGAGCTGGAAAAAGAAATATCCAAAAAATACGGTGACGAAGCCGTATATTTGGAAAAATACCGTGAATACAGAAGCGAAGAAGATGTTTTTGAAAAGTATAACGATGAAGAAAGGGGCAGGCTGTATGGTACAGCTCCTGCAACAGTATGGGAGAATCTTAACGGTTTTACTTCCAACAGGTTAAAACATCAGGTTTTGAAATGTGGAGATGTGTTTACTGATGAGCTGATCAATTCCTTTAAAGAATCGACGCTGCAGAAATGGAAGAATGAGCTCAAAGGCAGGATAATCCATGATAACATCATGCTGATAAAAACATTTGTAAAGCTCCATAATGAGCAGGATTATGCCACAGATCTGGATGTTGTAAACTGGGAGAAAATAGTTTATTTGAAAACAAAGCTTATGAAGGACAGCATGACAAAAAAATGTATTTTTACAAAAATTAAGACTTCTTTGAAAGAAGGGGATTATGACACTGCTTCAGACCTTCAGAAGCAGATGAATGAAAAGATGACAGAAATCCGAGGATTGTATATAGAGTATAAAAATAACATTTTTTAATTTATTTTCATTAAATTGAATATTGAGGAGTCAGAACCTGAGGTTCTGACTTTTTTATGAAAAAATTAGCATTTCTGAACATTTCTATATTCAAATTAATGATTAAATTCAAGGTTGTCAGCAAATTTTTGTTTACAAATTGTCTTTGATGTGCTAATATTATATTGTATAAAAACGTATTCATGAATATGTAAAAATATTCGGAAAGCGTTTGATGCAAAAGCGTGTATAATAAAGCATTTTATAATAAGGTTTTCATAAAGATTTTCATTAATGGGTTTAATATGGGTTATTTAAAGAGTTATATGGGTTATCAGTTATTCATCCTTATAATTAAAGTGTTAAAATGCACGCACAAAAATTTATTGGAGGATAAATATGAGTAAAGTTCCAAAGCAAAAGAAAGAACCTTCTTTATTAGTTTCTATGATCCCTGTGGTCGCGACAATTCTGCTGTTGTTTATCGGTATATTGAAATATGGCGCAGATGTTCACATTCCGTTGATAATGGGGGCGGCAATTGCGGCTTTAATAGCAGTCTACGCTCTGGGATACAATTGGACGGAAATTGAACAGGGTATTGTTGATTCAATTGGAAGTACAATGCAGGCAATATTAATACTGGCAATAATAGGAATTTTAATTGGTACATGGATTGGAGGCGGTATTGTTCCTACGATGATTTACTATGGACTGCAAATATTATCGCCCACATTTTTTCTGGCTGCTTCCGTGCTGCTTTGCAGCGTTGTTTCTTTGGCAACAGGAAGTTCGTGGACAACGGCAGGTACCGTAGGTGTGGCACTTATAGGTGTTGCTCAGGGATTGGGAGTTTCCGTTCCTTTGGCAGCAGGTGCAATCATATCAGGAGCATACTTTGGAGATAAAATTTCACCTTTGTCTGATACTACGAATCTGGCTCCTGCAATGGCCGGCTCACAGCTTTTTGACCACATTAAGCACATGCTTTATACAACATCTTGTTCTTATGGAATCACATTGATAATTTTCATAATTCTTGGATTACAATATAGAGGATCAGTTCTTGATACAGCAGAAATAAATGGTATATTAAATGCAATAGCAGGAGTTTATAAAATAAATCCGCTGCTTATGCTGGTACCTGTAATAGTTATTGTTATGGTTGCCATGAAGGTTCCTGCAATTCCTGGACTTATTCTTGGATGTGTTTTGGGAGCATTATGTACGTTATATCAGGGCGGAGACTTCGGATATATACTTGACATTGCACAAAACGGAACAGTTTCAGAAACGGGTCATGCAGTTGTTGACGAATTATTGACAAACGGTGGATTGCAAAGCATGATGTGGACTATTTCACTGATTATGTGTGCGTTGACATTTGGCGGCGTTCTTGAAAAATCAGGTATGATGTCTACAATTGCCAACAAGCTTTTAGGACTTGCCAAGAGCACAGGTTCATTGATTTTAGTAACTGCAGTTACATGCCTCTTTGTTAATACTCTTTGTGGAGACCAGTATCTTGCTATAGCTCTCCCCGGTAAAATGTACAAGGATACATTCCGTGAAAGGGGCCTGGCGCCGAGAAACTTATCACGTATTCTGGAAGATTCCGGTACAGTTACATCTGCTCTGATTCCGTGGAATACCTGTGGTGCTACAATGTCTACATTCCTCGGGGTTCCTACGGTAAGTTATCTGCCATATGCATTCTTTAACATTTTAAGTCCAATTGTTTCAGTTATATTCGCATATATGGGAATTTCAATAATGACAATAGACGAAGACCCTGCATCTGAACAGTATGTTAAACCTATGAAATTAAAAAAATCATCTAAAGAGCTGCAGGAGTATGTTGATAATTATAGAAAAACACATGCCAATGCATAACTTAAATTTAAATAACCTTGTAGTGAAACTACAAGGTTATTTTTTTTCGTGTCGATAAATTTTACATTTTATGGGACCGTTTTCGTTGACATTAGTTCAGTTTCATTATATTATATATATAGTGGTAAATGTTTCATGCGTAATATGCTATGTCAGGAGTGTAAGTATGGATTTTCAACTCAAGTATGCAAGAGAGCTGGAAAAGCTTAAGGAAGATGAAAACAGCATGGAATTCTTTCGTGAGTTAGCTTTAAAACGCGATGACTTTGTCACCAGGAAAGAAACTATCGATGGGCTGTTTAAGTTTTCCAGAGAAAACAATCTTAGTAATGTAAAGGCATGGACCTATTATTATTTAGGATGGTACAATTTCGATAAATCACATTATGATAAAGCTGCAGAGTGTTATTTGATTTCAAATGACATATTTGAGCTTATCAATAATAAGACAGGTTTAATATATGCCTGCAACGGATTAACAAATGTGTACTGCCAGATAGGGCAGTTTAAGCTCGCAAACGAGTGGGGACTTAAAGGCATATCTTTATGTGAAGAAACCGCAAATACGGAAGCTCTTGTTATATTGCTTGCAAATACCGGTATCAATTATATCCAGATGAAATATTTCAGTAAGGGAAGAGAAATTTTTCACAGTCTGGAAATGATGGACTATGAGCTTACCAAGACACAGCAGATTTCCTGCAATTTGGCTTTGGCGGAGATTGAAATAAATATAGGAGAACCTAATTTAGCTCTTTCATACATTGATAGTGCGTTAAAAATAGAAGATGAGCTGCAAATTCATACAGACATATGTGAGATATATAAATTAAGGGGAATGGCATATGTTAAACTAAAATTATATGACCTTGCAGAACAAGCGTTTAAAAAGGCATATGATTTTTCCAAAGAATATGATTATTTATATGAAAAGTGCTCCTCAACAGTTGAGTGGTCTAAGCTTCACGTTTTAATAGGAAGAAAGCAGGAAGCCGTAAGGCTTTTGAATGAAGTTATAGAAGTCTGTTCCTGCAAGGATTTAAATATTCTGTTGAGGGAATCGTACCATATTTTATATACTATTTATAAAGACTTGAATATGCCTGATAAGGCCCTGACTTTTCTTGAGGAGTACATTCTGATTGATGATGAAATGTATGACTATGAGCAAAATCAGCTGATGGCAAAAATGAATTTCAAGCATACAAAGAGAGAGGCAGACCAATATAAATCTCTATATGATAAAACTGAACTGCTGTCTACAATAGGTCAAAAAATAATTTCTAATTTAAATATAGAATCAATTATTGATTTAATTGATGAGGAAATAAACAAATTAATCAATGCTGATTACTTTGGAATAGCCGTTTATGACAATGAAAAGGATTATGCCACATATTACTTTGTAGGCGAAGATTTGCAGCTTCAGGAAATTGTTCAGTTCAATGAATCAACCAATAATTCCTTCGGTTCATACTGTATTAAAAACAAAAGAGACATTGTTATAGGTGATACAGACAAGGAATATAAGAATTACATAGACAATAAACCAATAGAATTTGACGATGCACAGGGCAAGGGAAAATCATATATGAAGTCCATAATATACACGCCTATGATAATCAATGATAAGGTAGCGGGATTGATGACTGTACAGAGCAAGGAAGAAAATGCCTACGACCAGAATGATTTGCATACCTTGAAGATACTGGCAAACTATTCGGCAATTGCTATTGAAAATGCAAAATCATATAAGAAGGTAGAAGACCTTGCGACATATGACAATCTGACCAGGTTTTTAACTAAATTTGAAATTATAAGGCTTGGAGAGATTATTTATGATAAGCATGCAGCCAATAATTCAAAATTCAGTGTTACAATGATAGATGTAGATAATTTTAAGACTGTAAATGATACATATGGTCATGTGCTTGGGGACAGAGCATTGAGCATGGTTGCGGAAACTATTGCAAAGTGTATCAGAAATACAGATTATATCGGAAGATATGGAGGAGACGAATTCCTTCTCATATGTCCCGGACTGGGAGAGCCTGAAGCTGTTGATGTTGCGGAAAGAATCAGATTATCGGTAGAAAACAGACTGTATAATTTAGGTGAGGGTATAACAATCTCAATGACCATAAGCCTGGGAGTACATGAATACAGGAAAGAGGATATATCTTTTATGGACGTGGTTAAGATTGCGGATAAAAACCTGTACAGCGCTAAAGGCAATAACAGAAATATAGTAATCTGCAGTTAATTAAATAAGTTATAAAATTAAAAAATATGTAAAGTATATTAACGTACTTTACATATTTTTTACATTGCGGCAGTTTTTTTTTTACTGTTAAGGTATATTGTTAAGACAGAATAAAAAAGAAATATAGGAGTGAAGTGATGCAAAACATCGGTGCCAATAAATTAAAAGAAAATTTAATGCAGGCAGTATTCTTCATGTCTGCATTGGCCTCAGTAGTAGCGGTAATAGCCATCTGTCTCTTCCTTTTGTTAAGAGGTATACCCGCAATAGCTGAAATAGGATTTTTTGATTTTATATTGAATCAAAAATGGGGACCTACAAACACTCCTGCATCCTATGGAATTTTATCCATGATTGTGGGCAGCATCTATGTAACTGCGGGAGCTATAGTAATAGGTGTCCCCATAGGGTTAATGTGCGCAGTATTCCTGGCTGAGTTTTGCCCCCCATCTGTTTATAAAATAGTTAAGCCCGCGGTTAATCTGCTGGCGGGAATTCCATCTATTATTTACGGTTTTTTTGGAATGGAGATAGTTGTTCCTTTTGTGAGAGAATATTTTGGAGGAAATGGATTCAGCATAATGTCAGCATCCATAATATTGGGGATAATGATTCTTCCGACAATTATATCCATAAGTGAATCATCAATCAGAGCAGTGCCCTGCAGCTATAAGGAAGGGGCTCTTGGACTTGGTGCCACGAAGGAAGAAACTGTTTTTAAGGTTATAGTCCCGGCTGCAAAATCGGGTGTGCTGACATCTGTAATTCTTGGGATAGGAAGAGCTGTGGGAGAAACAATGGCTGTTGTCATGGTAGCCGGAAATGCGGTAATGCCCCTTGACAAAATTAAATTATTAAAACCAATAAGGACTCTTACTACAAACATAGTTACAGAAATGAGCTATGCATCGGGGCTGCATGAATCTGCTCTTATTGCAACCGGAGTTGTCTTATTTGTGTTCATAATAATATTGAATACGGCTTTAAGCCTTATCAAGTCAAGGTCGGTAAGAAACTAGGAGGCAGAAGTGGAAGCAATTAAAACTGAAAGCAATTTAAAGAAAAGAAAAATAATTTCTGCAATGCTGAAATCAGCAGTATGGTTATGTGGAATATTGACAGTTGGGATTTTAATATATATACTTTTATTTATATTAATAAGAGGAATTCCCAATATAAGCACGGAGTTCCTGTTCGGGGAGTATAATTCGGAAACCCTTTCAGCTTTTTCATCAATTGTAACCACAATTGAAATGATAGCAATATCATTGGCTGTAGCAGTGCCTGTTGGCGTATTTTGTGCCATATACCTCACGGAATATGCCAAAAGAGGAAATAAGGCGGTTAAGTTGGTCAGGCTTGCTGTTGATACCCTGGCCGGTATTCCTTCAATTGTTTACGGATTGTTCGGAATGATTTTGTTTGTCAATTTTCTTGGGTTCAGGGCATCTGTTTTGTCGGGTATATGTACAATATCAATAATGATACTGCCGGTTGTAATAAGTTCATCAGAGGAAGCTATAAAATCAGTTCCCGACATGTACAGGGAAGGAAGTCTCGGGCTGGGAGCCACAAGATTAAGAACCGTGTTTAAAATAGTGCTGCCTGCGGCAATGCCCGGTATATTGTCAGGGGTCATATTGGCCATAGGACGAATCGTAGGTGAAACTGCAGCATTAATTTTTACCAGCGGTACAAATGTCCTGAAAAATCCGACATTGAACTTGTTTGCTTCTCAAAGGACGCTGGCAATCCATATGTATATGCTGGCAAGTGAGGGACTGCCTCATTCAAAGGACATGGCATTTGCTACAGGATCAATATTGATATTAATAGTATTTTTAGTTAACTTTGCAGCTACAAAACTTGCGAACAAGCTTGGGAGGCGATGATGATTAATACGGATAAAATTAAAATAGAAAATGTAAATTTGTACTACGGAGAGTTTCATGCTCTTAAAAATATAAATATGGAAATAAAAGAAAATGAAATAACAGCATTTATCGGGCCATCAGGATGTGGAAAATCAACTCTTCTTAAATCATTGAACAGAATGAACGATTTGATTGAAGGGGTTAAAATAACAGGTAAAATGCTCTTGGACGGAATTGACATATATAAGGATATGGATCCTTCAATGCTCAGAAAAAGAGTTGGAATGGTATTCCAAAAGCCAAATCCATTTCCAATGAGCATATATGAAAATGTTGCGTACGGGCCTAAGACACACGGGGTAAAATCCAAATCTAAGCTTGATGAAATTGTTGAAAAAAGTTTGCGGTCAGCAGCTATGTGGGATGAAGTTAAGGACAGATTAAAAAAGAGCGCACTGGGTCTGTCAGGCGGTCAGCAACAGAGACTTTGCATCGCAAGGGCATTTTCGGTGAATCCTGAAGTAATATTGCTTGATGAGCCTACATCTGCATTGGACCCTATATCAACCATGAAAATAGAAGATTTACTTACGGATATCAAGAGAAATTATACCATAGTAATTGTGACACACAACATGCAGCAGGCTACAAGAATTTCTGACAAGACAGGTTTTTTCCTTCATGGAGAAGTAATCGAGTTTGATGAGACTGATAAGCTGTTTTCGATGCCTAAGAATAAAAAAACAGAAGATTATATAACCGGAAGATTCGGATAAAAAAATATGGAGGCTGAATATGAGAAACAGATTTGATACAGAACTGGAGAACTTAAATCTTGAGCTTATTAAAATGGGAAGCTTGATTGAGACATCCATAGAATCAAGTGCAAAATCTTTAATTGACCAGGACGTGGAGATGGTCAAAAAGGTCAATGAATTGGAAATAGAAATTGATGAAATGGAAAAAAATATTGAAAGTCACTGCTTAAAGCTTCTTCTTCAGCAGCAGCCGGTAGCTTCTGACCTCAGAATTATTTCTACGGCTCTTAAAATGATTACCGATATGGAGAGAATAGGTGATAATGCGGAGGACATTGCGGAAATTGCAAAATATATGGTTGACCAGAAGTTTATAAAGGATCTTGTTCACATTCCTCAGATGGCTGAAGCAACCATAAGTATGGTAAAAAGAAGTGTTGATGCCTTTGTCAGCAAGGACAAGGAGCTTGCACTGGAAGTTTGCAGGGATGATGATATTGTAGATAATCTCTTTCAGATTATAAAGGATGAATTGATTGAAAAGATTCGGGAAAATACAGAAAACGGAGAACAGGCAATCGACTTGTTAATGATTGCAAAATATTTGGAAAGAATCGGCGACCATGCTGAAAATATAGCCGAGTGGGTTATATTTTCAATAACAGGCGAACATAAAACAAATTAGGAGAAAAATATGAGGCTCATATATTGTGTTGAGGATGATGCAGGAATAAAAGAGTTGATTACACTTGCTTTAAGCACCGCTGATTTTGAAATACTGGGTTTTGAGGAAAGAGACGGTCTTTATTCTCAATTGAAAAAGAAGGTCCCTGATTTGATACTCCTTGATTTAATGCTACCTAAAACAGATGGAATGACAATATTGAAGGAATTGAGAAAAGATCCGAATTACTGTGACATTCCTGTAATTATACTTACTGCGAAATCCATGGAGCTGGATAAAGTTAAGGGACTGGAATCAGGTGCGGATGATTTTATAACCAAACCCTTTGGAGTTCTTGAGCTTCTTGCAAGAGTGAAAGCTGTGCTGAGGCGCTCCGGCAGAAAAGAATCAGAGGATGATGTGCTTGAATATAACGGTCTTGTATTAGACTATAATAAAAGAACCGTTTTTTATAATGAAATTCCTGTCAATCTCACATACAAGGAATTTGAGCTTTTGCATTATCTGATGCTTAACAAGGGTATTGTTTTAACAAGGGATAAAATACTCTCTGAAATATGGGGATACGATTATGAAGGTGAAACAAGGACAGTCGATATGCATATAAAAACCATCAGGCAGAAGCTTGATGCCGCAGGCTGCCCTAATTATGTTGTGACCGTTCGCAGCGCAGGATATAAACTAGAGGAACCATAATGAAAAAAAGATTATTTTTAATAATAATGTTTATTTCAGTCCTGGCATCTGCTTTGTCATACGTGGCAGCGACGATTATTTATTACAATTTCTATGTTGAGGATGCTAAAAATCAGCTGAAAACCATAGTTGAGCTTGAAGCTGTTCCCGAAAACTGGGAAGGTGAGAGCACAATTAAATCATCAGTAGACAAAATAATAAATGCGGCAGATTACAGCATGCGTTTTACCATTATTGATATCGTCGGCAATGTTGTTTATGACAGCTGGGTCCATGATGACACTTTAGAAAACCACTTAAGCAGGCCTGAGGTATCACAGGCATTTAAAAACGGTTTTGGCGAGCATACAAGATATTCAGATACTGTGGCGTCAGATATGTATTATTATGCCGTTAAATTAAATGATAATGATGTCTTGAGAGTATCAAGAGAGATAAACAGCATTAATTCAGTATTCAACAGGATAATTCCGGCGCTGGTTTTTTTGTTTGCTGTATTATTGCTGATAGTCTATATTGCCGCAGGCTCTTTTACCAGAAGAATATTGCGACCTGTCAACGAGATGACCAGGACTCTTGATGAAATGCTGGAGGGAAATGAGAACTTTGATTTTAAGATATATGATGAATTAAAACCTCTTTCTCATAAAATACTTGAACAAAAAATTAAAATCAATCAATATATAAATGAACTCAAATATGAAAGGGATACCATAAGAACCATCACCGAAGATATGCGAGAAGGTTTCATCCTGATTAACAGCCACAGGCAGATACTTTCTATCAATACAAGCGGAAGGCGTATGATTGGTAATAGTAAATTTGATCTTAACAACAATAAAAATATACTGGAGCTCACAAGAAATGCTGAAATTTTGGAAAGAATAGATACGGCAATAAATGAAAACAAGCACCTGGTATATGATGTTAATACAAAATGCAGGCATTTCAGATATTATTTCAGCCCTGTAAGGCAGCAGGACCAATCATCGGTTGCAGGTCTTCTCATATTGATAGAAGACGTTACGATACAAAAAAATGCGGAGATTATGAGAAGCGAATTTTCTGCCAATGTATCCCATGAATTAAAGACACCTCTTACAACCATGATAGGCTTCGCGGAAATGATAAAGGAAGGGCTTATTACTGATATGGACAGCATAAGAAAATACTGCGGCATGATTAACAAGGAAGGAATCAGGTTGATTTCTCTGATAGAGGATGTAATGCGTCTCTCAAAAATTGAAGAAAAGGCAGGCATAGAAGATAATATCAACGTCAATCTTAAGGAAACGGCAGAAGAAACCGTCGCTCTCCTAAAGGCAAAGGCGGATAGTTTAAATATAAAATTAAGCCTGCAGGCAGAAGACGTATTTATGAAAGTCAATAAAAATTATATGAGTGAGCTTTTCTATAATTTGATTGATAACGGTATAAAGTATAATAAAAACGGCGGATCCGTGGATGTTGAAATCAAAAAAGATGATAATTATGTATTCATAATAATAAAGGATACGGGTGTAGGAATTCCGGAAGAGCATCAGAGCAGAATTTTTGAACGATTTTACAGGGTTGATAAAAGCCGTTCCAAGGAAACGGGAGGAACAGGGCTGGGGCTGTCAATTGTTAAGCATATAATCGAGCTTTATGATGGAACAATTGAACTTAACAGCAAGGAATATAAAGGAACTGAAATAAAAATCAGATTTCCTGTTGATTAAACAGATTTATGGTTATCAATTTTTCCGCGTTCATATGAATGCGGTTTTTTATATTTATATATTTATATTGAAATGATATAAAAATTAAAATATAATTAATTAAATTTAAAGCTAATTTTAATCTAAGAGGTATAATATAATGTATACTGTCAACAGTGAAGAATTAATCAGTATAAGACGCGAGCTCCATAAGAACCCCGAACTTGGAGGACACGAATTTAAAACCATGGATAGAATTTGTTCCTGCCTGGATTCCTGGGGGATTGAATATGAAAAAGGCGTTGCGGAAACTGGGGTTGTTGCAATAGTCAGAGGAAAAAATAAAAAAGAAAATCCGATATGCATAGGAATAAGAGCAGATATGGATGCTCTCCCGATCAGTGAAGAAACGAATATAGATTTCAGGTCACTGAATGAAGGAGTAATGCATGCCTGCGGCCATGATGCACACACGACTGTTGCTCTTGGAACAGCTAAGATAATTAAATCAATAGAAAATGAGCTTAAAGGGGACGTTAAATTTTTCTTTCAGCCTGCAGAAGAAACTACAGGCGGAGCCGAAAGAATGATACAGGCAGGATGCCTGAAAAATCCTGATGTTGAATATGTTTTCGGTCTTCATGTGGATCCTCGTATGGAAACAGGTAAGATATCCATAAAATACGGAAAAATGATGGCGTCATCAGATGAAGTGAAAATTAAAATCAAAGGAAAGTCAACTCACGGAGCACATCCCGACATGGGTATTGACCCCGTAGTTGCAGCCTCAAATATAGTGGTTGCCCTGCAGTCTGTTGTCAGCAGAAATATTTCTCCATTAAATTCCGCAGTACTGACAATTGGAAGCATACATGGCGGGACAAAGGGAAACATAATACCCGATGAAGTGGAAATGACCGGTATTCTGAGAACGCTGGACCCTGACACAAGAGCGTTTATTAAAAAGAGAATTTCGGAAGTAGTTGAAGATACTGCAAGAGCATTTGGAGGAGAGGGAATCCTTCAAATAAGAGAAAGCTACGGTGCATTGATTAATAATGATGCGGCAGTTAATTTTATAAGAGAGACAGCAGAAAGAGTATTAGGAAAAGAGAATGTGGTTATTCTGGATTTCCCTGATATGGGTACGGAGGACTTTTCGTACTTTACTAAGAACACGAAAGGATGTTTTTTTAATCTGGGATGCAGAAATGAAAAAATTGATGCGGTATATCCTATTCACTCAAGCAAATTCATGCTCGATGAGGCATGCCTTGAAATAGGAGTGAAACTGCAGGTTGAAAACATACTGAGCCTTGTAGGATAGTTTAGTGTAAATTATGTTGATTAAACAATAATATACTGATACAATTATATAGTCTATTATTAAAGAAATGAGTGTAATATGTTTGGATATGTAACAATAAATAAAATGGAGCTTAAATTTAAGGAATATTACAGCTATAAGGGTTATTACTGCGGGCTGTGCAAGTGTCTTAAGACCAAGTACAGCAATAAATCAAGAATGACTCTGAATTATGATATGACTTTCCTTATATTGCTTTTAAGCTCACTCTATGAACCTGAAAACAGAATTTATAATGAAAGGTGCATGGTACATCCGGGCAAAAAGCAGCTTATAATACAAAATGAAATAACTGAATATGCAGCTTCAATTAATATAATACTCTCTTATTTCAACATGCTTGACAACTGGCAGGATGATAAGGATTATAAAGCGCTTGCGGCAATGAAGCTTCTGACAGGTGAATTCAGGAAATCAAGTGCGGAATTATCAGAAAAGACAGCAATAATAAAAGAAAGACTAGGTAACATATCTGCTCTTGAAAAAAGCGGAACTAAGGATATTGATGCTGTGTCAAATGAATTCGGACATTTGATGGAAGAAATAATTTTGTACAAAAAGGATGAATGGGAGAAAAACCTGAGGAAAGTGGGCTTTTATCTGGGAAAATTCATTTACTACATCGATGCATATGATGATATGAAAAAGGATGAGGAAAACAATTCGTACAATCCTTTCAACAGCCTGGAGGCTGATGACAGGGTTCAATATGCAAAGAATCTGATAATGCTTAACCTGTCATTTTTAAGTGATGAGATAGAAAAACTTCCCTTGGTGCAGGATAAGGGAACAATTGATAACATAATATATTCCGGATTAATAAATAAATTAGAAAAAAGGAGAAATACAGATGAAAGACCCATATGAAGTGCTAGGTTTGCAAAGAGGGGCATCCAGGGACGAAGTTAAAAGTGCATACAGAAAGCTTGCAAAAAAATATCATCCTGATATGAATCAAAATAACCCGCTGCAAGATCTGGCAGAAGAAAAATTTAAGGAAATTCAGTGGGCGTATGATGAAATTATGAACGGAAATGCATCCGGTTCATATTCATATCAAGGAGGCGGAGACAGCTCATATGACGGCAGTTCAGGTGGTTTGTTCAATGTTAGACAGCAGGTGCAGACCGGAAGGTTCCAGGAGGCTGTAAGAACTTTGAATACAATGCCTGTGAGAAATGCCGAATGGAATTATCTGATGGGTGTCTGCCTTGTAAATATGGGCTCAATCGGACAGGGAGTACAATATGTTCAAAATTCTGTAAGAATGGATCCAAGTAACTTTGAATACAGAAATTTTCTGAATCAGATTTTAAATATGCAAAATAGTTATCAGCAAAGGTCATATAATTACGGAGGAGGCAATTCCAGCGCGGACTGCTGTACTCAGCTCATTTGTGCTGACTGCCTGTGTGAATGTATGGGAGGGGACTTGATTCCATGCTGCTAAAAAGCAAGGATATTGCATATCTGGGAATATTGCTGGGATTGAACCAGCTGTTTATAATACTGTCTTCTGCTATAGAAACAAACACGATTATATTGTTTGCTGCAGCTGCTTTGACAGCAGGTATAACAATAGTTGAATTCGGAGGAAAGAGCGGATTTATTTTTTACATTGCATCATGTATACTGGGCTTCTTTCTGACATTCGATAAAGTAGAGTTTATTACCTATATAATGTTTTTTGGACTGTATAGTGTAGTTAAATATATATTAGAGATAAAAATAAGCAATAAAATTATATTGTACGCAGCTAAGTTTTTATATTTTAACTGTACTCTTGCTGCAATGTATTTTACCGTAAAGATGTTCATACCTATTGTACTGGCGTGGTGGATGATACTTGCGGCACAGGTGCTGTTCATAATATATGACTATGCCTTTGCAATATTCATTACAAGCTACATAAACAATATAAAACCAAAGATACGA
>DAMBZP010000016.1:66005-85433 GCA_032059885.1 Sedimentibacter sp. | reverse complement strand
GATTTTACATCTTTTTATCAGTTTTTTCTATACACCTTCTTATTTGGCACTTACAGATATACTGCCTGTTGGTTTTATAATTAATGGCAGCCTTAGTTATACCATATTTATCAGCGTAGTTAATTAATGATAGACGAAATTTCATTTGTGTTATACTGTTCATAGCGAGAAGCTCCTTTTGTTGTTTTTTTTGTGGTGAAAAAAGTATAACATAAAGAGAGTACTTCTCGCTATTTATTAGATTTTAGCAGTAGCAGTAGTATTCTGTGGAGCTTGTGTGTAAACTCGTAGAGTTTTCCACAAATCCACAGTTT
Source organism: Sedimentibacter sp. (assembly GCA_032059885.1). Taxonomy (GTDB): domain Bacteria; phylum Bacillota; class Clostridia; order Tissierellales; family Sedimentibacteraceae; genus Sedimentibacter. Next base: position 85,119 of record DAMBZP010000016.1, on the reverse strand, counting down.
AAATGCTTTAATGTAGCACATGTATTGTAATCCTACACTTCCATTTCTGACAAAAAATCGTATTTATTGACATATTAATGTAGTTATGATATTATTAATCAATATCGTTGTACGAATAACAGGGGAGTGCATTTATGGAGAGAAGAACTTTATTAGAAAAGTTGGGTCTTATTGAAAAAGTCGAGAACGAAGTCAGTGAAACTGAGAAGACTGCCAAAAATACTGTTCAAAGTCCTACTGATACAGAAAAATTTAGAGATATTTATATTTCAAAAGAAACTGAAGTTAAGGAAAAATCCGAAATGAAAATAGAAACAGAAGTAAAAGTATCTGAAATGACTGAAAATCCTATTTCGGTTGTAAGAGGAAAAAAGCTTTTAAAGGTAAGCGATATATATAAAAAATATAATATTAATTCTGAGGGAATAAATTCTTTATTAATCGTTGAAAGTTTCCAAAAAGCATTGCCTGACTATCTTCCTACGGATGTAAAGAGACAATCCATACTTAATATAATTGCTTCATCCAATGTGGAGGTTGAAAATTTGTTAAAGGATGGAGAGGAAAAGTTAAAATCTTTGAATGATTTCTCTGAATCTTTTACAAGTGAAACAGAAAGCGTTATAGCCGGTTTTCAGGAAGAAATTGAAAAATTAAAACAGAAAATTGATACTTTTGAAGAAGCAATTGGTGATATGAAAAAACTTCAGAATGAACAAAATTATACTATAAAATATGAAACAGAAAAAATAAACAACATACTGCAATTCATAAATCCTAGACAATAAAACCCAGGTGATACAATGCATGGTTACAGGCTTACTAATAAGGGGAAAATTTTTTTGACTATGCTGGTTATATTATCCTTGGCATGTACAGTTGGCTTAAGAAAAATAGCAATAGCAAGTGACAAATCCTTATATGAAACACATAATTCCGCTTATTTAAGCGGCTCATATTTTTATCCGGAGCACGACAAACCGGATCTGCATCAATTAGCAGTGTTTTTTAGCGATGAAATTAATAAATCTGACGATTCAGAGAATATAGATGATTTTTTAAGCGTAAGAGCTGAGGACATTAATACATATGACAAAAGCAAAGTGGTATTCCTGACCTTTGACGATGGTCCATCGGAAAATGTTACGCCTATAATACTTGATGTGCTGGATGAATATAAAATCAAAGCAACTTTTTTTGTTTTAGGCTGCATGTGTGAAAAGAATCCTGATGTACTGAAGGATATATACAGCAAAGGGCATTCAATCGGAAATCATTCCTACACTCATAATTTTAAAAAATTATATAAGGATGGAGAAAGCTTTCTTAATGAATTGAAAAGCACCGAAGATACTATGAAGAAAAGCCTGGGGAGTGAATACAGCACAAGATTATTCAGATTTCCCGGAGGCTCTTTTGAAAGCTACAAGAAGCAGTATATTGATATCTTAAATGAAGAAGGATATGTAAGTGTGGACTGGAATGCGGTTACGGGAGATGCGGAGGTTGTATCCCCCTCACATGATAAAATTCTTGAAAGAATGAAAGCAACAGTAAAGGGTAAAAGCAATGTCATACTTCTTATGCATGATTCGGCCACAAAACAAGAAACTGCCAAAGCTCTTCCCGATGTAATAGAATTTCTGAAATCAGAGGGATTTGAATTTGCAATAATGAAATAGTAAAAACTATTACGTATATAAGAAGTTATTAGATAGTGTTCTTAATAAAATCTTAATATTTTGTTCGCTTTAAAGAATCTGGAATTTATGGTATAATTTTAAGGCATAATAAAATTTTGGAGGAAGTAATGAAAAAATTATCTTTACTTTTAGTTGTAGCTTTAATGCTATTCAGCTTTGCAGGATGCTCAAAAGGTGACGAACCTGCTGCTACTGGGGAAACTAAAACATTAACAGGTACAGCCAAAGGATTTGGCGGCGATGTTACTGTTACAGTAACAGTAAATGGAAATGACATAACAAAGGTTGAAGCAGTTGGTGAAAGCGAAACACAAGGTATTGGATCAAATGCTATCGAACAATTGCCGGCACTAATAGAAAAAGCTGATTCTACAGAGGTTGATGGTATTACAGGTGCTACTGTAACAAGCAATGCTGTAAAAGAAGCTGTTAACAATGCTTTAGCAGGAAAATAATAAAATACATAAAAAATAAATCTCGTCATAAGTTTTGACGAGATTTATTTTTTATTCGTAATTTAGGCTGTTTCGTATGACTTATAAAATTTATACTTACCGACCATTTCTTTTAATGAGTTAGCCTGCCCCGACAGCTCCTCACTGGATGCTGCAATTTCTTCGGCTGTCGCAGAATTTTCCTGTACAACTCCGGAAATTTGTTCAACGCCTATATTAACCTGATAGATGCTGTCGCTTTGTCTTTGGGAAGCTTCAGCTATATCATTTATTAATAAATTTGTTTTTCCTGTCTCATCAACAACCGTATTTAACGAAAGTGCGGTGTCTTTTGCTATTGCATATCCCTTTTTAACTGCGGAAGCAGAGCTTTCAATCAGCAGAGTTGTATTTTTAGCCGCTTCGGCACTTTTTGCTGCAAGGCTTCTGACTTCATCAGCAACAACTGAAAAGCCCTTGCCTGCCAGACCTGCCCTTGCAGCCTCTACGGCGGCGTTTAATGCAAGTATGTTTGTCTGAAATGCAATATCATCAATTGCTTTTATTATTTTCCCGATTTCGTTAGCTGTCTGGGTTATGTCTTCCATCGCTTTCATCATTTGGGTCATGTACTGGCTGCTTTTCAATACTTCTTCTTCAGATATTTTTGCAAGCTTGCCTGCGTCAAAAGCATTTGACGCTTCAATTTTAACCTGTTCAGATATATCTGATATGGTAGCTGCCATTTCCTGTGTTGAGCTTGCTTGCTCCGTTGCTCCCTGAGCAAGCATCTGTGCTGCTGCTGCAACATGCTCGGCTCCGGCATCTATACCCTCTGCGGCTTGATTTATATCAATCAATATTGTGCGAAGCTCTGAGAACAATTTATCTACAATATTGACTATGGCTAAATAAATTCCGCGTTGACCTGATAAATTTGAATATGTTAAATCATGCATGGAAAATGCATTTTCATAGCCATTAATACTTTCTTCAAGCTGCTTTACCGATTTTACGGCCACTTCCATGGAGCGTGCAAGAGAGCCTATCTCATTATCAGATGTTATCATATGAAGTGTACTGATTATATCTTCATTAATTTCACCGGTTTCTACAGCTCTTGCGGCAGCAACCACACTGTCCAGAGGAGTGTTAACCCTCAATCTGAAATATCTTTTTAAAATGACAATGCTTACTGCAATAGACAATATGCTTATTATTACAATGAGTATTACTTCCTGAAGTATCTGCCTCTCTACAACAGAGTGATCATTTCCTGAAAACAAGACACCCGCAACATTTCCATCAAATGAAAGAATAGGATTGTATACAGTTATGTATGTTTTTCCAAATACATTGGTTTTTCCTGTGTATGACTGTTTGTTATTTATTACTATATCGGCAATTTGAGGGTCAAGTTTTGTTCCTGTTATTCTTTTTCCATCCTGAATAACCGTGGTATTGACTCTTACATCATTTTCAAATATTGTAATTTCATTATTGACATAGGATTTCATATTATCGAGAAATTTTGTTTCTTCAATATTGTAGTCCACTATTACCATACCGGTAACGGTATTATTGCTATAAACAGGTGAAATGCTAATTGCAGAAAAATAATCAGATATTCCCTTACATATGTCAGAACCGTATTTTCCATCCATTGCAGCTTTTACTATGTTGATTCCCGATATATCCTGTCCGGATTTATTTGCGCTGTCAGTGCTTGCAATAATTTTTCCTTTTGCATCGATTACTGTAATATTGCTGACTTCGGAAGCATCTTTTTTGAAGCTGTCTATGTACTTCTGTATATTGCCTGAATTCTTATTTTTTACTGAATCTATAATAGTTTGATCTGCTGATGCCTGGGCGGCGTATTCTTCAAGATTATTTTTTAATGCCTGAAGTTCTGTTTCAACTAATTTTATAGATGCTTCCGCTTTTTCTTCGGAAACCTTGATTACCATGCTGCTCAGGTTAAATAATGTATAAGTTGAAATAACCGTAATTGTCAGGGCGAGGATAATTACACTTATCCTTAATATTTCCTGGGTGATGCTTTTTGAATCTTTTTTATCTTTTCTGATTGTAAAATGTTTAATTAAATTCAATTAATGTCCTCCTTGAATGTTATAAGGTTTCGGTAAGCAGCATGGTTTATATATACCATAAAAAATGAAATTAAAACAATTATAGATAATTATTTCCACAAACAATAAATTTTTAATCTGGCGGACAATAATCTGGTGAATTAATCACAAAAATCTTCGGAGCTGATAACCTCTATATCATTTGAGCGAAGTAGTCTTGCTGTAATTCCTTCGCCCTTTATCAATGTTTTGCTGAACGTTCCATCATAAATATATGTGCTTCCGCATGAAGGACTTTTTTCCTTTAAAATGGCCTTTTTAATACCGTAATTCTGTGCTGTTTCAAGTGTTTTAACCGCTCCTGCGATAAAATATTCTGTCATATCGTCAGATTCGGTGTTAATCACTTTTCCGTCTTTTATTTCGCAGGGAAGTCTTGGGACGTTTAAACCTCCATCCACTTCAGGGCATATCATGATTGCTTTTCCTTCATCAACTAAGCTTTTTATTTTTTCTGAAACAGATGTTTTGCCGTCATATCTTGTTTTTTCTCCACAAAGGCAGGAGCTTACAATATATTCATAGTGATTCTCTTTATTATTTATATCTGTGTTTTGATTTCCCATAATTTATATCCCCTTTGCTATAAAAATATATAACCATTATATAATATCTTATGTATTTCCAAAAATAAAATAAAGACGGCATCAGCCGTCTTTAAATGTTTATTATTCAAAAACCACAACAGCATCCTTATTTTTAATTCTTGGGAGTACGGTTTCGATAATTCTGAAATAATGATTTAAGTCTCTTGTTTCCAAGTATGAGGCTGCTATATCCTGTCCTATTACAAGATCCATATTATGAGGTTCTGCATTTACCAGTACAGCCTTATCGGTTCCTAAAACAGGAGTTGAGAAAATATTTCCGTTTACCAGCTTGCTTAGTCTTTCATATTCGGTTGTTCCTGTTCCGGGCTGAATTCTTTGAAGCTGCAAAAGAAGGTTTGGACTTAATATGAGAGCATTTCTTCCGACCAATCCCTTTTCCAGGAATTTTGTTAATCCCTGAGATATATCCTTAACCGGATTTTCTCCTTCATTCCAATCTCCTTTTTTTATTTTCACAGTTCCACTTACGGTAAGAAGTCCATCATAATTCAATTCCTTGTTTCCAAAGAAGATCAATTCATCTTCTTTTTTAGAAATTGCTGCTCCTGCTCTTTCAGCAGCGGACAGGTCTGTTGGCATTCCTGACTGCTCGCTTGCCTCCAGATCTCTCCATAGCAAGCTGAAATCTTCATATACTAAAGGAATCTGCTCATATTTCCTGCCTTTGATTACCTTGGGATTTCCTTCTGTTTCTTCCGTTTCTGCCGTATCGATGTTAATGCTTTGAACGCCTGCTCCAAGTGGACCATAAATACTTAAAAATCTTCTTCCCACCAGGATTCTTTTAGCCATTGAGGTCACAGCGTCATCTATTTTATTCCAGAGCTCTGCTGATATGGGGGCTCCATCTCTTGATAAATAATCCATAAATACCTCCTATTTTAATAAGCTGCCTACAGTGCTATTCTTTTCTACATATGAAGGGCTTGAAATTTTTAATTCTTCAAGCATTTCTTTTACTTCTTCCTCACCTTCAGCAAAATGAGCTGCTTCTTCCGGATCTAAGTATCGGAGTAATGTCATCAATTCACCGACATGTGCTTTTTCTTCGTCTCTGATGTCTGATATTACTTTTTTGGCAACAGGGTCGTCTGTTGCCTGAACATGTGCATCATAGACGTAAATAGCTTCCAGCTCTCCCGCTATATTTAATCTTACAGCCTGAATCAATTCTTCTTTTGATAATTTCCTTGGTACATTGCCTGCAAAAGGATTTGCAAAATTAGCCATAAAAAACCTCCTGTTAAATATATATACTTATTATATACCAACAATTGTAAAAATTAAAACATTTTTTAATAAAATTTTAAATAAAAAACCGGAGAATTTCTCCGGTTCCTATATATTTTATTTATTGGTTATTTTTATCTGCATATTATCCTATAAGTTTAAATTAAAGCTTGATTTTCATATCATATGCTGATTTTAAAATACCTTCCAGCCCGCATCCTTCATAGTCATATCCCATATCCACAATTGTTATGTTCATATATTCCTTGTCATAAAGCAAATCGATATCCTCTCCTACAGTACCATCTAAATTTATAGTGCGTATAAGCGGTCTCATTATGTTTTCAGGATAATTTTTAATAACAACTGCTAATTTACCATTGCTTAATCTCACAAAGGTTCCTGTAGGATATGCAACAATAATTTTAATAAAGTGCTGCAATACTTCATAATCAAAATGCTTATCAGCACATCCCATTATATATTCTATGACTTCACTGGGAAATACAGATTTTCTGTATGGTCTGTCTGATGTTAATGCATCATACACATCACATACAGTTAATATTTTGGCATAATGATTTATATTTTCTGCAGTCCTTCCATAAGGGTATCCCGTTCCATCGAGTTTTTCATGATGGCTTTCTATGGCTCTTATGATGTCGTTTGAAACAAGGTTTTGAAGCTGCTTTGCAGCCGTAACAGGATGTGTTTTAATTATTTCGAATTCTTCTTCAGTAAGCTTTTCCGGCTTGTTAAGTATTTCAACCGGTACTGCCATTTTTCCTATGTCATGCAGCAGTCCCGAAAGACCCAGGTCATGAAGCTTTGATTCGCTTAACCCCAAAGAAATCCCTGTTGATATACTCAATATAGCTACATTTAAGCAATGCTGAAATGTGTAGGTGTCATAATTCTTGAAGTCAATTACATTGTATGTGAGGTCATCTTTGTATAAAAGCTCGGATATCAAATCATTGACTATGCAGGACATCCGCTTCACGGTTGATGCACTTATTTTGCCTGAACTCATTTGGAAGTCGTAATAAACATCCTTAATCTGAGTCAATGATTCTGTTTTTAACTTGTCATCTATATACGAATCAACAGCTACATCTTCAAATGCTTCAGATTCAATATAGGCGCCCTCAATATTATGATAAAGAATTTTTCTGATAAACGTGTTATTTAAAACCTGCCCTTTAGTCAAAAGTAAAGTATTGAAATTGCTGCTGCTATACAATACAATATCTTTTGCTAATATCATGCCAGGCTTAAGATATTTTTGAGTAATAAATAACATAAAATTCTCCAATTAATATAATTTCTCAATACTTGGACAGTATATCACATACAATGACATAATTCTACAATTTTTTTATAATATGTAAATAAAATAAAATTAAAAATTTTTGCTGACAATTTACTGCCGTGAATGGGCAGCTATTGAATAAATATAATTAAACTAACTTATATTAACTTTTAAATATTCATTTGTTAAAAATAACAGCCATTAATTTTTAAGCACATTGTTTAATTTTGCTTGAGTTTTTACATTATAATAACAGTATTTTAAATTTTTTTAATAAACAAACAAAAAAAGAAGATATGTTCTGTACATTACTAAGTTATCCACACCTGTTGATAAAATTGTTAACAACTTTTTGAATTTGTAAAAATTAAGGATAGTATTTGTCAAGTGCTTTTTAAAAAATTTATCAAAAAAAATAATGTTGAAATTTCAACGCATGATATATAAGAGTTTTGCACAACTTATCCACTGCTGTGGACAAGATGGTGGATTGAATAACAAGTATAAATATAAACCAAAATAAAAATTATTTGAGCTACATTATTCGACATTCATACAGCCATATGTATTATATAATATATTTGTTCCGGAAAATTATTTGAAGCAAAATAAAAATGGTGCATGGTCGAATGTTAAACAAAAGATGCACAAGGAAGGTATATGGGAATATTCGGGGGAATATGCGGACGGTATTTATATTTGATTTGTCGACAAATTCAAAAAGACGCAAGTAATTGCGTCTTTTTGCTATAATGGTTACTATTTAGATCAGGGGTCTATAATTCCGGTTCTATTAAACCATAATTTTCGTCTTTTCTTTTATATACCACATTAACTTCTTCTGTTTCTGCATTTAAGAAAACGAAGAAATTATGTTTCAACAAGTCCATTTGCAGTATTGCTTCCTCTATACTCATAGGTTTTACGGCAAATCTCTTGGTTTTTACTACTTTAAATTCCTGTTCTTCCTCATCTATATCAAGAGGTTCTATATTTTCAAATTTTATAGATTCATTTGAATGCTTTTTGTCTTGAAGCTTTGTTTTAAATTTTCTTATCTGTTGTTCTAATGATTCAACTGCATCATCTATAGCATTATACATGTCGTCGGACATTTCTTCGACTCGTACTATTCTGCCATTGAAAGGAATTGTCACCTCTACTTTATGTAATTTCTTTTCGATACTTAGAACTACTTTTGCTTCAATATCCTGCTGGAAAAACTTATCAAGCCTCCTAATCTTTTTTATTGCTGCCTCCTTTAATGACTCCGTGAGTTGTATGTTCTTGGCATAAATGGATATTTTCATGCAGTCAGCCCCTTTCAAGTTATTTATTATTAATATACTTAAATATTACCCAAATATGAAATAAATAAACAACTTAAAATAAATAAATTACTTATATTTTACAAAGTATAAAGGAACATGACAAATTTCCGTTTCAGGCCAATAAAAAAAGATGTTATTCACATCTTTATTATTCTGTACTGTATGCAGGCTTTCTTCTGGCCATTTTCTTAAAGTTTGAAGCATATTCAAATGTTGCAATATATTTATCTACATAGCTTACAATCCATGCTTCCTTTGATCTTGGAAGTCCAAAGGGAAACATATGAGCCTTAATTATATTTTCTTCCTTTTCGTTTAAATCGAAATATTTACTTGCATTGTCAAATGCTATTATAGGGTGAGCAATGGCATGCTTTATTGAGTCTGTTATAATTCTTAAACTGTGACTTTTTTTGAACTTATATAAAAAGAAGTCATGAAGCAATGCCCCTCTGATTGTGGATTCCCAGTCTAAATTATGTTTATATGCAATACGGTACGCATAGAATGCAACTTTTACAGAGTGATCAAAGACACTTTCATCATGGTGTTTTATCTTTCTCATTTGTTGATATTGTTCATGCTCAATGATCGGTCGTGCAACTTCCATAAATCTATAATCAAAATATATCATCGTACCTTCCTTTTAATGTTATTTGCATTATACGTCTAGGTTGATTAATAATACTTCTCCATAATATTACTAAACACCAAAAAATGCAAGAAAAAAATAAATAAAGTTTCTGTCTTGTTTTGCTGAAATTTCCATATAAAAATATTTTTAATTCCATGATTAAAATTAAGCTTGCGTGGGTAATAAATAAATAAGCCGTTGAATGGTTCAACGGCCCGATTATTAAATATTTATTTCTATTATTTTATCTGTATTGAGTTCCGATGTATGCTGCTGGATTAACCACCGCTCCGTATTTCCTTACTTCAAAATGTAAGTGAGGTCCTGTTGCGACTCCGGTAGAGCCTACAGCTGCTATTACCTTTCCCTGATATACTTTTTCGCCTACAGATACATAAATTTCACTGCAATGTGCGTATCTTGTCATATATCCACCGCCATGGTCTATGTCAACCATGTAGCCGTAAGATCCAGACCATCCTGCAAATGTCACTGTTCCGCCATCGGCTGCTTTTATTGACGAGCCTGCTGATTTGGCCATATCCTGACCTAAGTGGAATCCTCCGCTCCTTGAGCCGAAACGGGATGAAATATATGAGCCTGGCAAAGGATTTATGAAATATCCTGTACCTTTTTTGGGCGGCGGATCCTGAGTACCTGTTGTAACTACTTCACTTACAGGCTTAGAAATGACCTTTTCCGATAAAACTTCCTTTGCTATCTGGATGCCGTTTTGTTCTGTAACCAACGCTTCTATTTCTGAAACTCCGTACTCTCCTTTTCTGTCTACAACCTGTTCATCGTTGTACATATATGATACATATGAATATTCGGTTTCAAAAGGTGTTTTTTCTTCCTGTTTAACTTTTCTTTTAACCTGAACGTTTAAAAATGGCTTTGGCACTACCAGGTTTAATTCATCCCCTATTTGTATATGTTCGGGATCTGAATCAGGATTTGCGGATATGAGTTCATCCAATGTCATATTGTAGTATTCTGCAATGGTCCAGTAGGTATCTCCCTTTTCCACTATATATTTTTGTTCCTCATCAGTACCTTTTATTATGTAATTTACTAAATCATCCTTATTCTTTATTTCTGTGTTTGAGGCTTTTACCTGTTCAATTTTTACATTTTCTACAGTATTGACTTCTATCAGTGATTTTTCGTCATAATTTTGTGTAAAGTAATCTTTAACTTCTCCAATTACACTGTTTGCATCATTTTCTGAATTGACTATTCCAACCTGTTTTCCGTCTATGTCAATTGCATATGCCAATATAGCATAATTGACATTAGACTCAAGTATATTATACAGGTTTTCTTCTGTTACAATTTCATTATCTTTTGCTTTAGATTCCACAATTTCAAATTTATTTTCTATTTCTATGTCATGCTGGTATGTTTTTTCCAGATCCCTTTCCAATTTAACAAGAACAGAGTTTAAAATTTCAGAATCTCTGACTTTGCAGATTTCTTTCCCATCCTCTGTAATTGTAAAGCTGTCAGTTGAAAATACATTGTTTTCGTGGGTTTTTAAATAACTGGAAGCGTAGCTGCTGCTTAAAACCAGTGTGGTGGCACAGAAAAGTGCGATTGAACCTTTAACTTGCTTTGTAAGTGGTATTTTTTTTATGTTGTAAAGGACTTGTCTTAAATTCTTTTCGGGGAATTGTTTGAAGATTTTTTGGGATTCGGTAATATTCAATTTCATTTTTATTGAATTCATTGAAGGTAAATTTAATTTTTTCATAGTTTACTTCCTGGTATTTTATCGTTGTAAAATTATATCACCAAAGAAAAAAATACTAATTTTCTTTTAAAATAAAAAATGATATAATTAAATAGTTAAACTGTTCTTTTAATTAATCATCTAACTCATTATACTAGAAAGGACGATAAATTGTCAACAAGTTAAATGGTAAATGTTTTCACAAAAACATAATAATATTATTACAAATATATTACAATTTTTATCACAATCTTATCACATAACATATTTTTACCAAAAAGGAGTAAATTATGTATTTTATTCTTCAAGAAATGCAAATTGATTTAGGGGATACCCCTGTTGAGAATATATTTATAAATGATTACATGCCTATGGCTGATGGGACCTATGTCAAGGTTTATTTAATGGGCTTTAAATATGCAAAAGATAAACAGTCCAATTTCAACAACGAAACCATAGCGAAAAACCTGAAGCTCCCGCTTGCGGATGTTTTAAGCGCCTGGGATTACTGGGAAAATGAAGACATAATAATAAAACATGAAACGGATGATGAATTTAATTACATAGTTGAATTTGTCAATTTAAAGCAATTATATATTGACAAAGTATATAAATATATTTCAAAGAGCAGCATAGTAAAGTCGAATTATATCGATAATGAAGAACTTATTTCTTCTTCCAGAAATGCTGAGAACAAAAAAATGATGGAAGAAATAGAGGATATGTTTGGAAGACCATTAAAAATAAGTGAAAAACAGAAAATTGTGTCGTGGCTCAACAATTATAAAATGAAGCCTGAAATTATGACTTTGGCTTTCAGCTATTGCGTAAACAATAAAAAGGTAAAAAGATTCAGTTATATTGAAACTGTCGTTTCTGCATGGCATGATGAAGGGGTAAATGATGTTGATTCCATGGTTGAATACCTGGAAAAAAGGAATGACAGGTTTTCTGTTTACTCAAGAATCAGTAAGGCCCTGGGCTTTATCAGGACCTTGACCGAGGCAGAAATGAAGACCATTGATAAATGGATTGATGAGTGGCAGTTTTCTATGGAAATGATATTGAAATGTCTGGATAACTCCACTAAAATTAACAATCCCAACATAAATTATTTCGATAAAATATTGAGCGAGTGGCATAAAAACGGGTTTAAGACCATTGAAGACCTGAAAAATGATGTGAAACCTGAAGCAAAGACTAAAGTGACTGCCAAAGAAGGCTCCAGGACAAAAAATAAATTCCATAACTTCATTCAAAGCGATGAATATTCCAATGAGGATCTGGAGCAGATAGTCAGAAAAAGATTTGAAAAAAAACTCAATAAATTAGGTCTCAGCATACCTGATGAAGGAGATGATAAGCATGAATAAACAGATATTGGAAAACATAATGACCGATTACAATAAAAAGCGGCTTAAGGCTGCTCATGACTCAGATGTGAGAAAACAAAAATTATATGTGCAATTTCCGGAACTGGAGAAAGCTGACATACAAATCAAGCTGCTTAGCATAAAATTATCAAAGCTTTTTTTAATAAAGCCTGACAATTTAGATGAACAGGTTTTAAATTTGAGAAAGGAAATTGAAGATTTAAAATGCCAAAGGATAGATATTTATAAAAAAAATAATATTCCGGAGGATTATCTGGAAATAAAATATGAATGCAGCAAATGCAGCGATACGGGATACTTGCCTGATGGGAAAAGGTGCAGCTGTTTAAACATGCAGATTATTAATAACTTATATACTATGTCCAACATGGTGCACATGCTTGACAAAGAAAATTTCAATACCTTTGACATAAACATATTCAGCAACGAGGTTTATAAAAATGAAAAATTGACTCCAAGACAGAATATGTATTATATATTGGAAATAAGCGAGGATTTTTGCTCTAATTTTTATGATACGAGCATGAATTTGCTTTTATATGGCAGTACGGGACTGGGAAAGACATTCATGTGCAACTGTATTGCCAGTGCGTTAATAAGCAAGGAGGTGTCTGTCCTTTATCAAACTGCATTTTCCTTGTTTGAAATAATAGAAAACCATAAATTTAACAAACAAAATGAATCGGACGAAAACATAATAAATTACAATATGATTTTTGAATGCGATTTACTGATTATAGATGATTTAGGAACTGAAGTGAGTAATTCATTTACAAATGCGGAGTTATTCAATATAATTAACGAAAGGCTTATTACGAATAAAAAAACAATCATATCCACCAATTTATCGCTGGAGCAGCTGAGGGACACATATTCTGACAGAATTATGTCGAGAGTATTCAACAGCTTTGTTCCTCTTAAATTTTATGGAAAAGATTTGAGATATAAAAATTAAAGTGAAGGTAAATCGTATGAAACATAATTTGATATTTGGACATAAGACACCTGACACTGACAGCGTTTGTGCTGCAATAGCATTGTCCGGTCTTAAAAATGAATTAAATGAAGTGTCTGTTCCCTATATACTGGGAAATATAAATAAAGAAACAGAATTTGTTTTAAAATATTTTAATGTTGAGGTTCCCAAAATTTTAAAAAATGTCAAAATTCAAATCAAGGATTTGGACTATGACAGAGTAAAGCCTTTTAACAAGCATCAATCGGTGCATTTTGCCTATTTCAACATGAATGAAAATAAGCTCAGAACCCTGCCTATTGTAGATGATGAAGGCTTTTTAGCCGGAATAGTTACAATGAAGGATATAGCTATGAGCCTGATTAATACTGATCAGCAGTACCTTTGCACATCCTATGATAATATTATAGAGACTTTAATAGGAAAAAGCCTTTTGCGATTTGACGATATAATTGACGGAGAAATAATAGTTGCATCCTTTGAGGAAAAAACACTGAGAAGGTCATCTATATTAAATAAAAAATCCATAGTTATAGTAGGAGACAGATATGATGTCATAAGCTATGCGGTTGAAATCGGAGTTAAGCTTATTATTGTCACAGGGGACATGGAGGTTTCATCTGATTTAATGCAGCGGGCAGAGGCGAACAGGGTGAATATTATACGGACTCCGTACCATACATATTATACGGCCAAAAATATTTCCTTGTCAAAATATGTGAAGGATATTATGAAGGACAAGGATATCATGATGTTTTCTGATGAAGATTATTTAAATGACTGCAAGGAAGATATAGAGCAGTCCAAGCATTCTAAGTTTCCCATAATATCGGGCAATAAAAAATATGTGGGATTGCTGAGCAGAAATCATTTAATCAATCCTCAAAGAAAAAGAGTGATTTTAGTTGACCACAATGAAATGAATCAAAGCGCAGATGGTCTGGATGAGGCAGAGATTCTTGAGGTTATTGACCATCACAAGATAGGGGACATCAAGACATCAATTCCTATCATATTCAGAAATATGCCTGTGGGAAGCTCAAACACGATTATTTACCAGATGTACAGGGAAAATAACATAAGAATAAGAAGGGAAATTGCAGGGCTTATGCTGTCCGGAATAATTTCAGATACTCTTTTGTTTAAATCTCCCACAACAACTGAAAAAGACCGTATGGCTGCCGATGAGCTTTTGAAAATTGTAAATCTGGATTTGCATAAATATGCGATGGAAATGTTCAAAGCAGGAACGTCACTTGAAGGATACACAATAGAAGAAATTCTGTTCCAGGATTTCAAAAAATTCAACCTGGTTTACAAAAACGTAGGAATCTCTCAGGTGTTTACACTGGATATCAACCAGATAATGAACAGAAAGAATGAGTTCATAGATCTTATTGACAGTATTACCCTGGATAAGGATTATTTTTTAATTATTATGGCGGTAACCGACATAGTTAATGAAGGATCCTACATATTCTACACATCAAGCAAGGAAAGGCTTGTTAAGGGAATTTTTGAGGAGGAAAATGTATATCAGGGTATTTATGCAGATAAGTGCGTTTCAAGAAAGAAACAAATAGTTCCAAGAGTAATTAATGCACTGAAGTTAATAAGGCAGTAAAAAGAAACGGATGTTGCATTAAGTATATTAATGCAACATCATTTTTAATATATTCTTTTAATGTGATAATTTTCGTTGTTGAGACCATTTATTATTTGCTGTATGTGTTTTTCGCCATTTGTTTCTACGGTAACCTCCAGCTGAACATTCATGAATCTATCCATTGCCTTAAACTGATTGTGATCCAATTTGACTACATTTGCTCCGGCATCAGCTAATATTTGTGATACATTCAGGAGCTGCCCGGGAGTGTCCGGCAGGTCCAATGAAAAGCAGAATATTCTTCCTCTTGATACAAGCCCGCTGTTTATCAAGGATGAAATTGTCATAACATCAATGTTTCCTCCGCTTATAACACATGCCACATTTTTATTTTTGACATTTAATTTTTTTAATGCCGCCAAAGGCAGTATACCGGATGTTTCAGCAATTAATTTGTGCTTTTCTACAAGCATTAATAAGGCCTCTGTCATATCCTCCTCTGTTACTTCGATGATTTCGTCCACGTATTTATTGACTAAATTAAATGTTAAATCTCCGGCTTTTTTTACTGCAACTCCTTCCGCAGTTGTTTTGCAGCAGCTTAATTCTGTTACTTGTCCTTTTTCAAGGGATGTTTTCATTGTCAGAGCTCCTGAGGGTTCAACACCGGTAACTTTAATCGATGGATTCAATTCTTTAGCTATTAACGCTATACCGCTTATAAGACCTCCGCCTCCTACAGGAACAAGTATCTCATCAATATTTTCAAGCTCCTCAATTATTTCAAGACCGACAGTCCCCTGGCCGCATATTACATCATAGTCATCAAATGCATGAACAAAGGTATATCCCTTTTCTTTTGAAAGTCTTAAGGCTTCCTTGTATGATTCATCATACACATTGCCGTGGATAACAACATCCGAACCATAGGATCTCGTTCCCTCAATTTTTATCAAAGGAGTAACTGTGGGCATCACTATAGTTGATTTTATGCTGTGCCTCTGAGCTGAAAAAGCGACTCCCTGTGCGTGGTTGCCTGCTGATGAGGCAACTATTCCTTTTTCCTTTTCTTCATCAGTCAGTCTTGCTATCTTGTTATAAGCTCCTCTGATTTTAAACGATCCTGTAAGCTGCAGATTCTCAGGCTTTATATAGACGTTGTTTCCATATTCTCTGCTGAAAAAATCACTATATATCAAATGGGTCTTCTTAATTACTCCATTCAATCTTTCAGCAGCCTTTTTTATATTTTCTTCATGATTAAGCTGTTCGTAGTTTGCATATTCTTCAATCATATTGTCCTCCGTATAAATATTTATTTTTGTGCAAAAAAAGAGGGCCTTCTCAAAGGACGAGAAAACCCGCGGTACCACCTTTATTGTGTAAACACCTCTTATCTGTTCTGACAAACATTGGCATTTTAACGGTGCCGTACGCCATTTTCTATTATGACTATTTTCGAAAATGGTTCTCGGGAGTGATTCGTAAATATTGATATTACTGATTTCCACCATACATCAGCTCTCTATAAATATGATAATACTTACCTGTCTCCGTCTTAGAATTTAAAATTTATTTATGATAATATTACCCTCTTGAGAATTTGTCAAGAAAAAAATATTAAAAATATTTCAAAAAAAGTTGTTGACAAAGAATATATCGAAATGTATAATCATAAATATATTAAGAAACAGCATTGACGGAGACAAAAATATCCTCATATAACTTCAGAGAGCCGGTGCATGGTGAGAATCGGTGTTATAGGATATAATGATCACTCCCGAGCTTCCAAACCGAAATATAGGAAATACAGTAGGTAAGGACGTAATCCTGCGTTACAAGGATAGAGTTCAAAAAACATAAAGTTTTTTCGACTTGAAAGAGGCGATATTTTTTTATCGTAAAATAGGGTGGTACCGCGAAAGACCTTTCGTCCCTATATACATCTGTTGTATATAGAGACGAGAGGTTTTTTATTTTAAAATTTGTGCGGTTGTCATTGAGCAGACGAATTGGAGCAGGACTGCTGATGCAACACCTGAATTAAAAATATACTTCTTTTACAAGTTGAAATACAAGAAGGAGGATATATGTGCAGGACAATCAGTTTTAAGGTTTCAATGGGAATGGATTCAGCGGTAAGGGTGTTGACAACCCTGAGGAGAAAACAGTTTGATGTAAGAGGATTCAGTATGGTATCTCTCGATGAAAACAACTCAGAATTTAAAATTACCCTGGAAGATAAGAAGAAGGAAAGCTTTGAGAGGGCTGTTCTTCAAATGCAAAAGCTGGTGGACGTTTACGACGTTGCAGAAGCAGCTAATTAACAAAAGATTAAGTATTGTCAATCGACATAACTAATAAAACTAAAATTATATTTTATGGAGGAAGTAAAGAAATGGGAACAATGTATTATGACAAGGATGCTGATTTAAAATACCTGGAAGGAAAGACAGTTGCAATAGTCGGTTATGGAAGCCAGGGTCATGCTCATGCCCTTAACTTAAAGGAAAGCGGAGTTAATGTAGTCGTTGGTCTGCAGGAAGGAAGCAAGTCAAAAGCAAAAGCTGAATCACACGGATTGACTGTTAAAACAGTTGCAGAAGCGGCTAAGGAAGCGGATGTTATAATGATGCTTGCGCCTGATACTGTTCAAAAACAAATATATGAGGAATGTATCGCACCAAATCTGGAGGAAGGAAATGCACTTGCATTTGCTCACGGATTCAATATACACTATCATCAGATAGTGCCGCCTAAAAATATAGATGTATTCATGGTTGCGCCAAAGGGACCGGGACATCTGGTAAGAAGACAGTATGTTGAAGGCAAAGGTGTACCGGATGTATTTGCTGTGCATCAGGACTACACAGGAAGATGCAGGGAGCTTACATTGGCATATGCCAAGGGTATCGGAGGAACAAGAGCAGGGGTTATTGAAACAACGTTCAAGGAAGAAACCGAAACTGACTTGTTTGGTGAACAGGCTGTTCTTTGCGGCGGAGTTACAGAATTAATCAAGGCGGGCTTTGACACGCTGACACAAGCAGGATATCAGCCTGAAATAGCATATTTTGAATGCCTGCATGAAATGAAGCTCATAGTTGACTTAATCTATGAGGGGGGGTTTGAAAATATGAGATATTCCATAAGCGACACTGCGGAATACGGAGATTATATAACAGGAACAAAAATTGTGACTGAAGATACAAGAAAAGCAATGAAGGGTGTACTGAAGGATATACAGGACGGAACATTTGCATATGACTGGATATCAGAGAATAAAGCAGGCAAGCCAAGATTCCTGGCTATGAAAAACATGCAGCTTCAGCATCCATTAATCGAAACAGGAAGAAAATTGAGATCAATGATGTCCTGGATAGGAAAATCAGCAGAAGGACAGGAATAGGACAAAAGGTACAACAGCAGGAGGGAAAAATGAAACTATCAGGCTCACAAATAATATTAAGGGTACTCAGGGAAAAAGGAATTGAAACTTTATTCGGGTATCCCGGCGGGGCTGTAATACCTTTCTTTGATGCTCTATATGACGAGCTTGATTATTTCAAGGTATTCAGGCCGGCGCATGAACAAAACGGTGTTCATGCTGCTGACGGCTTTGCCAGAAGCACCGGGAAATTAGGTGTATTCATTGCAACGTCAGGACCGGGAGCGACTAATACAATAACAGGAATTGCAAATGCCTATATGGATTCAGTACCCCTCCTGATAATAGCAGGGCAGGTTGCAAATACACTAATCGGCAGAGATTCATTTCAGGAAGTTGATATAACAGGAATGACATTATCAGTGACAAAACACAGCTATCTTGTCCGAAAGGTTGAAAATTTGGAGGATGTAGTGAGAGAAGCTGTTGAAGTTGCCCTTGAGGGAAGGCCGGGACCTGTACTGATTGATGTTCCAAAGGATGTATTTCTTAATTCCTGTGAATACAAGGGCAGCAGCTTTGAAAAGGCTTATGAGGGGGTTGTTCCTTC
>DAMBZP010000016.1:0-65995 GCA_032059885.1 Sedimentibacter sp. | reverse complement strand
GATAGCTGAGGCCGCAGAATTGATTAACAGTGCTGAAAAACCTGTTATTTATGCGGGAGGCGGTGTGAGAATATCGAAAAATGATGAGCTTCTGCTTAAGTTTGCCGAAAAAACCGATATGCCTGTGTGCAACAGCTTCATGGGGCTTGGGACAATACCAAGAGATCACAGGCTGTCTTTAGGTTTTGTGGGAATGCATGGTTCAACGGAAACAAACATGGCGGTGACAAATTGTGATTTGCTTATAGCAATAGGGGCGCGTTTCAGCGACAGGGTAATAGGCAGTCCCGATAAATTTGCTCCGGGTGCTAAGATAATTCACATTGATGTGGACTCTACGGAAGTGGATAAAAATACTTACGAAAGTATTCCGCTTATCGGGGAAATGAAAAGTATACTGGAGAAGCTTTTAGACAAGTCAGAGAAAAAGGACAGAAGTTTCTGGATGAATGAAATTATGTCCAAAAAGCAAATTAAGGATATTGAGGGACAGTTTGTACCTGAAAATATACTTAAGGAAATAAACAAGCATTACAATAAGAATACGGTTGTTGCCACAGATGTGGGGCAGCATCAGATGTGGACCGGTCAGTACTGGAGCTTCAACAGGTCGGATGAGTTTATAACCTCAGGAGGACTTGGGACCATGGGTTTTGGACTTGGGGCGGCAATAGGAGCTCAAATCGGAAATCTTCATAAAAAAACAGTGCTGATAACAGGAGATGGTAGCTTTAGAATGAACTGCGAGGAGCTGGTTACAATTTCTAAGTATAAACTTCCGGTTAAAATAATATTGCTTAACAACAATACTTTGGGAATGGTCAGACAGTGGCAGAGGATGTTCAGCAACGCAAGGTATTCTGAAACAGACAATTATGATGACGTTAATTATCAAATGCTTACAGCCGCTTATGGTATAAAATCATACAAGGCTGAATCAATGGATGAACTGAAATCAATTCTTGAAGAAGACTGCAATGTCAATGAACCTGCCTTGATTGAATGCAAAATAAATCATGACTGCAGCGTATATCCGATTGTTCCTCCGGGCAGACCGATTGATGAGCTGTTAATCAGCGGATGATAAAAGGATGATAAAAATGAACAATAAAAAACAATGGCTTGGCAATTGCTCCGGCCATTGTTTTTTCTGTCACTTATATTAGTTTATTTACTGTTCGCCCATGGTCCATTTGTCATTTACCCATTGCTTGTTTACCAATCTTTCACCAATGTGGTACATTCTTCTAATATTATAGGATGCGTTTATAATTAATAATGAAGATGTAAAATATATAAATATCAGCTTTGTTGTTTCGGGCAGTGCATATACGGCTATCTCCATTAACGGATGAATTAAATTTGCTAAAATAATGGCTGCAATTCCCCACATTAGAGAAAAATCCATACACACATATGAATGCAGGTTAAAGGGAAGATGACTGTAGTTCCACATTTTATGATGAAATACTCTGTCTAATACTATTCCCGTTACATACTCCATAAGCGTTACAGCTGATATGCTTCCTATAGTTGCAATTATCAGTGCAGTAAGACGGCTGTTAAATGTAATTTCACTTAAGGTAAATATCAGCACAATGACAATACAGCTGATTCCGTAAAGAGGGCAAAATAAATTTGTCAAGAAACCTCTGCTGACTACCATTTCTTTCTCAATAATGCTTCTGAACACAGTTTCCAGCAAAAATCCGGAAAAACCATATATCAGAAAGAACATCAACATATTTATCACATCGTACTTCATGATATCTCTCCTTCATTTCTTTATTTCTTATTCTTGTTTATATAAAGTATTTTTTGAAATAAATAGAGAAATATCCTTTGGATATTATGGCAATATGTTCATAATACAGTAAGTTTCTACATATGTTTTACATTCTCATGTATCTTTTTAGTTCACCAATTGATGAAAAGCGAACGCTTTTAGTTATAATAAGTCCCATCAAATATAAAAACATCAAAATTATTATGGAAGAAATTAACGAAAATATGCTGCTTGAAGAATTTAAAATAAACATGTTATATAAAAACCTGGATAAGAATCCTGCGGCGGCACCGGAAGCAACAGGCTTAAAAATCCAGTTTGAAATGTCGAATACAATGCAGGATACCTGCAGGAGCCTTGCCAGATACAATATTGTATTGAGGATTGTAGTTAAAAACAAAGCAAACAGGTATGCGTTAAATCCGTAAATCGGAATCAAGAAATAAACTATTGATATTTTTAATACGGATTCAATTATGTTTACCTTGAATGAGATCATCTGCTCCCCTAAAGCATTCAGCATTGATGATATTACCATGTTCAAATACATAAAAGGGCAGACATAAGAGATTATTTTTATCATAATTCCTACTTGTGAATCATTGTATACGGCAACTGCAATCTCTTTGGGAAAAGCAACAAATACAGCAACCACAAGTATTCCTGAAATTGCCGTGAAGTGCAGAACCTTGGACAATGTATCAGAAACTCTTCTTTCATTTGAAGATGCATTGTCTCCGGCAACTGAAGGAATCAAAATTGATGACAATGATGTTAAAAAAGAAGAAGGGAAAAATAATATGGGCAGAACCATTCCTTTAATCATTCCGAAAAGACTCATTGCAGTTTCAGATGATAATCCGTAAATTAAGAGTCTGGCAGGAATCATTGTATTTTCCACCGTTCTCAATATTGCATTTAAGTAAGAGGTTGCAGACAGAGGCAGAGCTATTCCCAGGATTTTGAATATCATGTTATTCGGCTTTGCATTAGAACGCTTAAACGGTTTTTTTTCAAAAATATAAAAGAACCATGTCAGCACCAATGAAAACAATTCTTCTGCGGTCATTCCTATTGCTACGGCAGCACAGCCGTATTCCAGACCCTTAGGGAGAAAATTATCTATTATTGCAAATATAACAAGAATTCTCACCAGCTGTTCGGTTACCTGAATTATTGCCGGCTTTGTAATTTTTCCAACAGCATAGAAATAACCCTTGTAACAGTTTGAAACAGCTATGAGAGGAAGGCTGGGAACCAGATACAACAGAGCCAAAGTTGTTCTTTCGTCATTCAAAATATTGCTGCCCATATAGCCGGCAAAATAATACAGAATAAATGCCGATGCAAATCCTGTAAACAAGGAAAGCATAACGGACTGATTCAGAACTTTTTTGGCATTGGAATAATTTCTTATTGCCAGCTCCTCAGAAATCAGCCTTGAAACAGCAACCCTTATACCTGAGGTTGCAAGAGTAACCATCAGCATGTATATGGAAAGTATTAACTGATAAAGTCCGATACCCTCAGCACCCAGGGTGTTGGCAAGATAGATGCGAAACAGCATTCCCACAATTCGGACAATAGTAGTTGCAACAGTTAAAATTAACGTACCCCAAATAATACTTTCCCTTCTCATAGTCCACCTCAACAAATATATTTCATATAATCATATGCTTTATATTTTTATTAATGAGCAAAAAATTGGGATATCAGGTTCTCTGTATTATTTAACGCACCAAGTACAATTTATTAGATTTTTAATTGCATTATGCCGATAAATATTATATAATTAATTAACAAATAATTTTGGAAGGTAAGCATGAACAGTTTATTATTGAACATAAGCAGCACCTTGAAAAAAACGAGAGCAGAAAAAGGTCTGACACTTGAGGAAACATCAAATTTAACTGGAGTAAGCAAGGCAATGTTGGGTCAGATTGAAAGAGCTGAATCCACACCGACAATTTCAACACTGTGGAAGATTTCTACGGGTCTTAAAATTTCTTTTTCGGAATTTTTAAGCGGAAGTCAGGACATCAGCAATATGGTGCTAATTGACGAATTGGACCCTGTGCATGAGGCGGACGGAAAAATGGAGCTGTACAATGTATTTCCTTTTAATCCGCTGACCGGATTTGAATACTTTTATATAAGACTGTTACCTGGAGCGCATCACGTTTCATCACCTCACAAGACATCAACAGAAGAATATGTGGTAGTTACAGAAGGGACTCTTGAAATTGTGGTAGGGGAGAACAAGTATGTCTTGACGGCTCCATCCGCGTTATCATTTAAGGCAGATGAATTTCATGAGTATAACAACCCTTTTGAAAAAAACGCTGTATTTCAGAATATAGTAAAGTATTAATTTCAGCAGAATATTTTATATTCTGTTTATTTTTAAAATCTTTGTATGTTAAAACGCACAATAAATCATTAAAACATAAGGGAGGATATTATGATATCTGAAAGAATTGAAAGAATCAGGCAAAACTACATTAATTCCAAGCCTGCAATTTCATACGAAAGAGCAAGAATATGGACCGAGTCCCACAAAAATACGGAAGGCCAGTCAATTCCCGTCCGAAGGGCTAAAGCCTTTAAGGATACCTGTGAGCAGCTTGCGGTAAACATATATGATGATGAGCTTATTGTAGGGGCAATCGGAGAATTCAGAAAATGCGGAATTTTGACTCCTGAATTTTCATGGGTGTGGGTTGACAGGGAAATGGACAATTTTGACAAGAGGGTCCAGGACCCATACATTATGACTGACGAACAAAGAAGCTATGTGAGAGAAAATATTTTTCCTTACTGGAAAGGAAAATCTCTTGAAGAATCATTTTTAGCACAGCTTCCGCCGGATACGGCAAAGGTTGCGGTTGATACGGGCATTGTTGATAATGATTCCAAGTGGAGGCAGGCAGTTGGAGAAATAACTCCTGACTATCAGGATGTATTGTTCAAAAAAGGATTCGGCGGAATAATCAAAGAAGCAAAGGAACATATTTCCAAACTGGATATTTTAACGGCAGAAGGAATGAAAAAAAAGGAATTCTATGAATCTGTGATACTCACTTCAGAAGGAATAATAACCTTTGCTAAAAGGTATTCAGAGGCAGCCAAAGAAATGTCTGAAGAAGAAAAAAATGAAAAGCGCAGAAATGAGCTTCTCAAAATATCAGAGGTTTGCAGACGCGTGCCTGAAAATCCTCCGGAAACATTTTATGAGGCAATACAGTTTTTATGGTTTACGCAGGCGGGAGGTATAATTTCCGAAAACCCGCTGGCTTTAAACGTAGGAAGATTTGATCAGTTTATGTATCCATATTACAGGCACGACATAGATAACGGCATAATGACAAAGGATGAAATACAAGAATTAATTGAAGCATTATGGCTGAAGCTTTCAGAATGGGTATGGACAATTTCGGCTAATACGGCAGAATTTTTCGCCGGATACAATCAGTTTCAGAACATGACCATAGGAGGAAGAACAAGGGAAGGCAGGGACGCCACCAATGATTTGTCATTTATGGCTCTGAAAGCAACCGAAAACATTAAAACACACCAGCCTGGATTAAGTGTCAGGATTCATCAGGACTGCCCGAAAGAATTTTTAGATGCTGTTACACATTTAGTAAGCAAGGGAACAGGGTTTCCTGCAATACACAGTGATCAGGCAGGATACCAGATGCTTATAAATGCAGGATATGAGCCTGAGGATGCAAGGGATTGGAATAACTGTGGATGTGTGGTTCCTCATTTCAGAAAAACAGGTGAATGGACATCCGCAGTCAATATTAATTTTACTGCCGCACTGGAATTTGCTCTTAATCAAGGGCACAGCAGAATCACCGGAGAAAAAATAGGAATTGATGAGAATGACCCAGGTAAATTCAGCAGCTATGAAGAGGTGGAAGCTGCATTTTATAAGCAATTTGATAATTTAATCAAACATTCTGTTATAGCAACTCTTGTGGCACAAAGGCTGCATAAGCAGTTTGTTCCAAGACCGTTCTTATCATCATGTATAGAAAACTGTCTTGATGAAGGCGTGGATCTGGTTGATGCGGGAGCAAAATATAATTTAGGTCCCGTGCTCACAGGAATAGGTCTTGCTGTTACATCCAACTCATTGGCGGTAATTAAAAAACTGGTATTTGAAGAAAAAAAGACTGACATGAAAACATTGGTTGATGCATTGAGCGCAAACTGGGAAGGCTATGAGGAATTGAGGCAGATGGCTTTAAATGTTCCGAAATACGGAAATGATATGGATTATGTTGATGATATAGCCATAAAAATGGCTAACCACTATTATAAAGAAGGACATAAGTACAAGGACATTAACGGAAATAATTTCAACACGGCATTTATGGGAATTTCCAATTATCTGCCTACAGGAAAGGTTGTAGGAGCAACTCCGTGCGGCAGAAAAGCAAAGGAGCCTTTGTCCGAAGGAGTATCTCCGTTTGCCGGTTCTGATGTTTCAACACCTTTGGCAGCAATGCGCTCAGCAGCAAAATTAAATCAGGATGTTCATTCGGGAGGAACTCTTTTAAATCTCAGATTAAGTGAGGAGCTGGTAAGTACTAAGAGAGGGCAGAGCAATCTGGGCAGCATGATACAGACATTCTTTGCACTGGGAGCATTTCATGTTCAGTTTAATACGGTTTCAACCGAGATACTGATGAAAGCTCAGGAGGATCCTGAGAATTATAAAGACCTTCTTGTGAGAGTAGCGGGCTACAGCACACAGTTTGTAAATCTGTCAAGAAGCATGCAGGATGCGATTATTGCAAGGACCGCACATGAAAATTTTTAACAAAACATATGGTTTGTATATTTGACAGAGGAGCATGGTATGAGCAGTTTATACGGTTATTTTATGGAACCTCAGAATTTTTCGGTCAATGATGGTGATGGAATAAGGACGACGGTATTTTTTGCGGGATGTCCGCTGCGATGTCAATGGTGTGCCAATCCCGAGGGTCTGGAGGACATAAAAAGGATATCATTTAATGTTGAGACATGTATAGGATGCGGTAAGTGTACGTTAAATTGTCCTGAAAATATAGGTATTAATTTAAATCTGCCTCAAGAAAGAGCCAAGTGTACTTCATGCGGCAGTTGTTTGGAATGCTGCCCCTCCGGCAGCAGAAAAAGGCTTGTGAAGCGTTATTCTGCTGAAGAGATGCTTGAGATTGTTAATCGTCAGGAGATATTTTACAGGTATTCCGGAGGGGGAGTTACCTTCTCCGGAGGAGAGGCAACTCTGCAGAGTGACATATTGCGAGTTCTTGTGAATAATCTGTATGACAGGGCTGTAAATTTAGCCATAGAGACATCAGGATATTTTGAGTTTGAAGAAGTATGCGATATATTAAAAAAGATGGATTTAATATTCATAGATATAAAGAATATGGATGACAGCAGACATAAAAAATTTACAGGTGTCAGCAATAAGAAGATTTTGGACAATATCATGAAACTTAATGAATTGAATACAGATGTTGTTGTGAGAATACCTGTTATTGCGGGAGTCAATGAGGATGGGAGAAATATTACGGAAACTGCAAGATTCGTAAAGAAAAATATTAAAAATCCGAAAATTGAATTATTGCCTTATCATAATTTCGGTGATGAAAAGTATGAAGCTCTGGGCATTAAAAAGCCATCCGGAGAATTCAAAAGACCTTCAGATATCTTGCTTGATGAATTAAGGGATCTGATCAAGTCTGAAGGTGTAGAAATAGTAAGCTTTAAATAAAAACAGCATAGCCGGCTATGAATTTGTCATACAATCTTTATTTTAAGCATTTCCGCATGTATTTTTTCCAACTCATCAGGGATGCTTATCTGCTGAGGACATTTTGACAGGCATTCACCGCATTTTTGGCAATTGCCGCCCTGTTCTTTTTCACTTAAAAATGTAAAGTAGCTTCTCTCGGTAATGCGTTTATTTTCAGATTTTTTATAATCGTTATATACTTCAAATACACCGGGTATATCCACTCCGTACTGACAGTCCATGCAGTAACGACATCCTGTGCAAGGAACCGGATTTATTTTTCTTAAATCTTCTATAACATTTCCGATTAATTTTTGTTCCTCATCATTTATGGGCTTTAAATCAGAAAATGTTTCAATATTATCCTTGAGCTGTTCCATATCTGACATTCCGCTTAATATTATTGCCACATTAGGAAGCGATGCAACCCACCTCAATGCCCATGATGCTACACTTGCCTGAGGATTATAGTCCTTGAAATGTTTCATGGCGTGTGGAGCGAAGGAAGCAAGAAAGCCTCCTCTTACAGGTTCCATGACAAAGCATGGAATGTTGAGCTTTTCAATGGTTTCATACAGATCCTCCGCATCATTTACCGCCCAATCCCAATAATTTATCTGCAGCTGAACAAAATCCCATTTATGAGCAGCTGCAAATTTTTGAAGAACCTCATTGTTGTCATGGAATGAAAATCCTATATTCTTTATTTTTCCTTCTTCTTTTTTCTTTGCTATGAAATCATAAAGATTAAATTTTTCCACGGTTTCAATTGTTTTTTTGCTCAGCGAATGCAGCATGTAAAAGTCAAAATATTCGGTGCTGCATTTTTCAAGCTGTTCGTTAAAAAGCTTTTCAGCGTCGCTTTCCTTTTCAACCTTCCATACAGGCATCTTGCTTGTCAGAAAATATGTGTCCCTTTTAAATTCGGGTAAGACCTTACCTAAAAAAATTTCAGATTCGCCGCTGTGATAATTATAAGCCGTATCAAAATAGTTCAGACCGTTATCATATGCATAATGAATTAATTCCCTTGCCGCTTCAAAATCAATTTTGCCATCCTTTACAGGAAGGCGCATGCATCCGTAGCCTAATCCTGGCAGGCTTTTATTTAAGCCCTCTATGTATCTTCTATCCATTTCCGTTCCGCCTTCATAATATTTTCATATAAAAACCATATAATAATTATAACATTTTATACCAAACATGCAAGTATGCTGCGTTCTGATTTTTTAGCTCATTTTCCAATGAGGAGATACTTCGCTGTGTCCATGATGACAGTCCCGCAGCCTGTGAATATATACATCATGCAGGCAATGTCATAAAAAATATTTTAATTTGCCGTTGACAAAAATGTAATGAAGGTATATTATAACAATACACCCCCACCCTGGGGGAGTATATTGAAGGAGGCAGCTATGAGAGCTGATAAGGATACTATAAATCGATTATTAAAAACTGCAGCCGGTCAAATAGAGGGTATATCCAGGATGGTTGAGGAAGACAGATATTGTATTGATATTTCCAATCAGATAATGGCCGTTCAGTCAATACTCAGAAAAGCAAATAATGAAATACTTAAAGCTCACATGCATATGTGCGTGAAGCAGGCATTTCAACAGGGCAAAGAGGAAGAAAAAATTGATGAAATTATTTCATTGATTAATAAATTTTCCAAGTAAGGAGTGTGAAAAATGAAATCTCAAAAGTTTAATGTTACGGGTATGACGTGTTCAGCGTGCTCGGCAAGAATAGAGAAAAATATAAATAAGACTGGCGGTGTCATGGAGGCTAACGTAAATCTCCTGAGCAACAGCATGACTGTCAAATATGATGAATCTGTTCTGACAGAAAATGATATAATAAAAGTAGTACAGGATACAGGCTACGGGGCCTCATCTGCGGAGAAAAAGAAGCAGGCATCAGCGCCGGATCAAAAATCGGATGCAGAGAAGGAATTTCGTGAAATGAAAAAGAGACTGCTGATTTCCTTTGCGTTTGCAATACCTCTTTTATACCTGGCAATGGGTCACATGTTGAACTGGCCGCTGCCGGGCATATTTCACGGTGAGGAAAATGCAATTACATTTGCATTTACACAGTTCTTACTGGCTCTTCCGGTCATGATTATAAATAAAAAATATTACACAATTGGATTCAAGACATTGTTTAAGGGCTCTCCCAACATGGATTCTCTTATAGCCATAGGAACAACAGCAGCTGTGGGTTACGGGGTATTTGCAATATATAAAATAGGATACGGACTGGGCCACATGGATATGGATATGGTAATGAAATATTCCATGGATTTGTATTTTGAATCGGCGGCTACGATACTTGCGTTAATAACATTGGGTAAATTCTTTGAGGCAAGGGCCAAGGGAAGGACATCTGACGCCATTAAAAAGCTGATGGATTTGTCTCCGAAGACTGCTCTTGTTGAAAGAGACGGCACTGAGGTGGAACTTCCTGTGGAGGATGTTGTAAAAGGAGATATTATAATAGTAAAGCCGGGACAGTCGGTACCTGTTGATGGTGTAATAATCTTCGGGAATTCATCATTGGATGAATCAATGCTTACAGGTGAAAGCATCCCTGTTGAAAAGAAGGCCGGAGATAAGGTAATCGGCGCAAGTATAAATAAATCAGGCTATTTTAAATTTGAAGCACAAAATGTAGGCGATGATACCACCTTGTCACAAATTATAAGGCTGGTTGAGGAAGCAAGCTCATCAAAGGCTCCTATTTCAAAGCTTGCAGATAAAATAAGCAGCATATTTGTACCGGTTGTAATTTCAATAGCGGTAATTTCCACAATAGTATGGCTGATTGTTGGCGCTCCATTTGAATTTGCATTGTCAATAGGAATTGCGGTGCTTGTTATATCCTGCCCGTGTGCTCTTGGCCTTGCTACACCGACGGCAATAATGGTCGGAACTGGCAAGGGTGCTGAAAACGGAATACTTATAAAATCAGCTGAGGCTTTGGAAATTGCTCACCAGATTCAAACTGTTGTAATGGATAAGACAGGAACAATTACTGAAGGCAGACCAAGAGTTACAGATATTGTAACAAAGGGCATAGATGAAAATGAAATGCTCAGAATCGCAGCTTCAGCTGAGAAAAGCTCAGAGCATCCATTAGCAGATGCTGTGGTTGAAGAGGCAAAAAACAGAAATCTTGATTTGTATGATGTGAAAAACTTTGAGGCTCTTCCAGGTCAGGGACTGCAGGCGGAAGTAAATAACAAAAGGTATTATATAGGAAATTTAAGACTTGTTAGTGAAAAGAAAATAAATATCGGCGACTTTGAAGAAAAAAGCACAAGACTTGCTGATGAAGGAAAAACTCCTTTATACTTTACAGATGAGCAGGATGTGTTAGGAATAATAGCAGCAGCTGATGTTGTTAAACCCACAAGCCAAAAAGCAATAAAGGAATTTGAGGCTATGGGAATTGAAGTTGTAATGCTTACGGGGGACAATAAAAAGACCGCTGAAGCCATAAGAAAGCAGCTTGGCATTACCAGAGCCATTGCGGAAGTCCTGCCTCAGGATAAGGAAAGAGAAATCAGAAAAATTCAGGAGCAGGGAAGAAAGGTTGCAATGATAGGCGATGGAATCAATGATGCACCGGCTCTGGCAAGAGCAGATGTGGGCATTGCCATAGGAGCGGGCACGGATGTTGCCATAGAATCAGCAGACGTGGTATTAATAAGAAGCGATTTGCTGGATGCGGTAACAGCTGTGCAGTTAAGTAAATCGACAATCAGAAATATCAAGCAAAATCTGTTCTGGGCATTTATTTACAACACCATCGGTATACCGCTTGCAACAGGGTTGTTTTACAATCTTTTGAACTGGAAATTGAATCCTATGTTTGCAGCAGGAGCCATGAGCTTAAGCTCGGTTTCAGTTGTATCCAATGCCTTGAGACTAAAATTTTTTAAACCGGTAAGGATGACTGAAGAAGAAAAGACTATAGATTTCATAAATAACGGTGATGACTCACAAGTCATAAATAAAGACTTATCAAATAAAAATAATATAAATGGAGGAAAAGAAATGAAGAAAGTTTTAACAGTTGAAGGAATGAGCTGCGGGCACTGCAAGGCAGCAGTTGAAAAAGCATTAAAATCTGTTGATGGTGTTGAAAATGCAGTTGTAGACTTATCAAGCAAAAAAGCAGATGTTACATTGTCAAAGGAAGTAAGCAATGATGTGCTTTCAAAGGCGGTAACAGATGCAGGATATGATGTTACAGAAGTAAAATAGCATTATAAACGAAGTGCCAAATGTATTTGTCAAAATATATTTGGCACTTTTTTTATGCGCTGAAGAATCTGACTGTTTCAATCAATAAATATCTAAATCCAATTTTTCCGAAAGCTCCTTCAATATTTGAATTCCTGCAATTGAATTTCCCTTTTCATCCAGCGCCGGTCCATAAACACCTATTCCCATTTTTTTAGGAACGGCAGCCATAATTCCGCCGCCCACCCCCGATTTTGCAGGAATTCCTATGTGTACGGCAAATTCACCGGAAGCGTCATATAAACCGCAGGTTGACATTATTGTTTTTGTTATTCGGCATATGTGCTTTGGAATGATACTTTCACCTGTTCGCACAGATATGCCGTCATTGGCAAGCACACAGCCTATATTTGCAATATCTTTGCAAGTTACTTCAATGGAGCATTGCTTGAAATAAACATCAAGTATATCCTCTACAGAGCCTTCAATTACATTGAAACTTTTCATAAAATATGCAATGGAACGATTTCTGTCGCCGGTTGACTTTTCAGACAGGTATACATTTTCATTTATTTTAATGGCGGGATTATCCGAAAGCTTCCTCGCAAGGGACAGTATTCTTTCTGTTTTTTCATCAACGGATTCCCCTGCCAATAATGAAGTTGTTGCAATAGCTCCGGCATTTATCATGGGATTAAACGGCTTATGTATATTTTTTAATTCCAAATCAACTATAGAATTAAAACTGTCACCGGTGGGCTCCATGCCTACTTTTTCAAATACCTTGCTTTCTCCGTTGTCCATTAAGGACAGAATCAATGTTAAAACTTTTGAAATGCTTTGCATGGTAAATTTTTTGTCATAATCTCCTGCAAAATATTCCTGCTTGTCCAACGTCACGACATAAACCCCCAGCTCATCGGGATTTGCCTTAGCAAGCTCGGGAATATAGGTGGCAACATTACCCTGCTTTGTATATTCGATGTTATTTTTTACTATGTTTTTAAATATATTATCCATGGAATCCTCCACAAAAAGGTATATATTAATATTATACTTTTTCGTCACATATTTCAACTGAAATTAATAAATATTCCTGTTAATAATAAATATAAGTTATTATTTATAACCGCGAGGATGTCATCCTGAGCATTATCGAAGGTTCTCGTCTTTTGAGGTATGAGATTCATCTGTGGTTCAGAATGGCACGGGGATAAGCTCTTAATCTTGACTGTGCACAGTAATAAATATTAATAATTAAAATTTTTGTTTTTAAAATATTTTTCATGATATAATAATGCATATTGATTAATTTAAGGAGATGCCATGAATAAAAGAATACCAATTTTCCTGCTTGTGCCGGTTTCCTTCCTGCTTACGCTGTGTGCAAGATTTAATTTAAGCTTTGCTGAATTTTATGCTTTGAAGGTATATCCTATTTTTGCGAAATCAATTTCGTTTTTTTCCTCCAGAGTTAAATTTTCGTTGGCTGAGTTTTTCATAATAGCTTTAATTACTGTAATAATAATTTATTTTTTGATTACATTAAAGGAAACATTGGCTGAGAAGTCATTTGAGTATTTTAAAAATTTCTTTTTAAATATTGCTGTTTTTTTCAGCCTTATGTATTTTCTATTTGTACTTTTCTGCGGCATAAATTATTACAGAAATGAGTTTACATATTACAGCGGACTTGAAATAAGGGAATCATCCACGGAGGATCTCATTAATCTGTGTGAAATTTTAATAGACGATGCAAATAAGGACAGAGCAAGTCTCAATACGAGCAGCAGCGGGACGGCTGAACTTTTTGATTACGATTATTATGCAGTGTCTGACAGAGCCAGGAAATCATTTGATAGCATATCCGAGAAATATGATGTCTTGAAAGGAAATTATCCTTCTCCGAAATTAGTGATGTTTTCAGATGTAATGTCCCGCATGAGGATAACAGGAATATTTTTTCCGTTTACATTTGAAGCGA
Source organism: Sedimentibacter sp. (assembly GCA_032059885.1). Taxonomy (GTDB): domain Bacteria; phylum Bacillota; class Clostridia; order Tissierellales; family Sedimentibacteraceae; genus Sedimentibacter. The sequence goes on along the minus strand of DAMBZP010000016.1, from coordinate 52,178 downwards.
ATGTAAATGTTGACATACCTTCTTATCAGGTGCCCGCAGTAATGCTTCATGAGCTGGTGCATCTCAGAGGTTTTATGAGAGAGGACGAAGCAAATTTTATTTCCTACCTCGCCTGCATAAATTCAGGATTTGATGACTTTGCGTACAGCGGAACCATGCTTGCGTTAAGCTACGCTATGAATTCACTGTATTATGAAGATTATGATACATTTTTAAACTTGTATGGCAAATATTCCGAAGATGTCAGAAATGATTTAAAATATTCGGCAGATTATTGGAAGCAATATGAAACAAGGGTTGCGGACATATCAAACAAGGTTAACGACAGCTATTTAAAGGCAAATAACCAGGATGACGGTGTGAAGAGCTATGGAAGAATGGTTGACCTTCTGCTTGCATATTATTCGGGTAAACATGCAGTTCAGCCATAAAAAATACAGTATAATTCAATAGCCTTAGGTTAAACTATTAAAAATTATATTGAAGGGAGAATTAATATGGCACATATTGTCTGTACCGTAACTAACTGCTATTTCAACAATAGGGAGGGCTGTACAGCTCCAACCCTGAAGGTTGACGGTGAAAAGGCGGAGGAAAGTCGTCGTACATGCTGTGATACGTTTATAGAGCAGAAGCCTGGGGTAAAAAGCTCGGTGAGTGAACCAAAGAGCGAAACAGAAATTAAATGCAAGGCATCCAAGTGTGTATATAATGACAATAATTATTGTGAAGCTTCAAGAATAGTGGTAAACGGAAAGAATGCCCAGCATCCGGAAGAAACATGCTGCAGCACATTTAAAGGTTAATTTAGAAATTTAAGGGTATAAAGGATGTTAAGTACATCCTTTTTATTTTTTCGGAACAAAAGAGCTTAATTTTCGTCTTATTTAATGAAACAAATAAAAACAAAATAAATATTAAGGAAGGAGATAATCATGAAAAATATTTGGAAAATAACGGTGCTTATGTTTGCTTTCATATTTTGTTTCAGCTTTACGGCATTTGGTGCAGATGAAGTCAATGTATATGTGAATAATGAGAAAGTAGAGTTTGATGTTCCCCCAATAATAGAAAACGGAAGAATTCTTGTTCCTCTCAGAGGAGTTTTTGAAAAGCTGGGAGCTGTGGTTGACTGGAATAAAAATATTTCAGAGGTTGTAATAAAGGATAATAATAATGAGATAGAAATGATTTCAGGCAAGAATAAAGTAATGGTAAACGGGGAAATCATGACAATTGATGTTCCCACTAGAATGATAAACAGCAGGACCTTTGCTCCTCTGAGATTTATAACAGAGAATTTAGGGCATGCGGTTAAATGGGATCAGGATGCAAATTCCGTTTATATAACCCAAAACAGTACGTCCAGGCCTTCAAAGAATATGGTCATGACAGTAGGGTCAAAGGAAAATTTAATTGCACTGCTTGAATACAATTCAAAGCTTTATAATTACATACAACCGTTAATAGGTGTTGTTAACGGCGCAATTGTTGAAAATAAGGCAGATATGGAGACTTCCGCAGAAGCAGAGGCTCCTCAGGCTGCAACAGGAGCGGGCGAAAAGGATATATCTGATACAAACAACCAGGTTGAAGGTGTCCAGGAAGGCGACATCATCAAAAATGACGGAAAGTATATTTATATTAATGCAGCAGATGGATTGAAAATAATAGACTCAAATCCTGTTGCCCCAAAAATAGCAGCCGAAATAAATATCCCGGAAAACACAAGCATCAGCGAAATATTTACGGAAGGCAGCAAGCTTGTTGTAATAGGACAAAACAATTATTTTCACACGGCAGTTTATGATAAGCCTGTTTCAGAAACGCGCATGGTGATTCCAAGATATTACGAGGACAGGACAGATGTGCTTGTCTACAACATTGCTGACATACAAAAGCCGGTATTGGAAAAGGAGTATTTGTTTGACGGAAATTATTTGTCTGGAAGGACTATAGGGGACAAGTTATATTTAATCAGCACAAAGCGCTTGAATTATGGATATGATCTATATTATAAGGAAGAAATTGATATTCCTCTTCCATATTATACAGATGTGTTAACAAATACAAGGTATGAATTGGGATATGATGAAATTAAATATTTCCCAGGCTATATAGACTCAAGATATATGTACACGGTTGGAATTGATTTGTCGAATAATTCATTAAAGCCTGATGTTGATGTATATCTGGGAGGTTCGGATACAATTTATGTTTCAAAGAATAATATGTATGCTGCAATTTCAGATTACTCCTATGACAGCTCTGCTGTGCAGACGGAATTGTACAGTCCTGTGTATACTGCAGCAACAGTGGTTTACAAATTTAATCTCAATAATGGAAATATAAATGTTGCTTCTCAGGGCAGAGTACCGGGAACAATAATCAATCAATTTTCAATGGATGAGCATGAAGGTATGCTCAGAATTGCCACCACAACAGGAGAGACATGGCAGGGAACATCTGAAAATAATGTATATATCTTAGATGATAGTTTAAAAATAACAGGCAAGCTTGAAGGCCTGGCAAAGGGAGAAAGAATCTATAGCACAAGATTTGCGGGAGACAGGATATACATGGTTACGTTCAGACAGGTGGACCCGCTGTATGTAATAGACACTTCAAACCCTGAAAAACCTGTTGTTGCAGGAATGCTCAAGATACCCGGATACAGCACTTACCTTCATATGGTTGATGAAAATCATATATTAGGATTTGGATATGATACAAAGGAGAACCAGGGCGGAGGGACAATAAACGGAGGAATGAAGATATCGCTGTTTGATGTTACTGATGCAGATAATCCAAAGGAAATTCATACAGAAATCATAGGGAAAGCAGGAACATATTCTGAAATCCTGAACAATCATAAAGCTTTAATGTTTTTGTCAGGCAAAGGGCTTATGGCATTTCCCGTCAGCGTGGCAGGAGATGATTATAAAACCGAATTTATCGGAGCATATTTGTATAATGTGGACAATGAAGGCTTCAGCATAAAAAATAAAATCAGTCACATGAATGAGAGCACGCCTTCATATGGATATGAAATAAGAAGAATAATATATATAGATGATTATATATACAGCTTTTCTGACAATGAAATGCAGGTGCACAGCATAGAAAACAATAAGAAGGTGAGCGAGTTAATAATTAAACAATAATAAGCTAAATTTTACAGCTGCGGGGTAAAATTCCTGCAGCTTATTTTATTGATTTCACATATAATTATATGAATGAATGCTTTTATTTCAACGAAAAGACCTATCTGTACAAAACACTTATATATAAACATACATGCTTATGGAAAAAATATGCAGGATATTATGAAATAAAAATATTGTCAAGGAATAAACGATATGCTATAATAGGTGTGTTTCAATATAATACAAACATAATTTGGAGGATATGATGAAAAAAGCATTATCATTAATTTTAGTAGTTTTAATGGTAGCATCATTATTTGGATGTGCAAGCCAGACAACAGATAAGCCTGCAGACAGTCAAACACTGACAGGAACAGGTGAAGGATTTGGCGGAGATGTAACAGTTACGGTTACAAAAGAGGGAGACAAAATAACTAAAGTTGAAGCAGTTGGAGCTAATGAAACAGCAGGTGTAGGTTCAAAAGCAATTGACGAACTGCCGGATAAAATAGTAAAAGCTAACTCTGCTGATGTTGATGTTGTAGCAGGTGCTACAATAACAAGTAAAGCTATAATTTATGCAGTTAAAAATGCATTGGACCCTGCAAATAACCCATGGCCTATAGCTAAAGAAGAACCAAAGACTGAGGAGCCAAAGACTGAAGCTCCCAAGGGAGAAGCAGGTGCAATTGCAAAAGTTGGTTTGGGACAAAATATTTCTATAGCAAGCTCAAAGGATGCAACAGCTGACGCTACAGCAACTGCACAGGCAGATGTTACTATAGCTGCAGTTGGATTTGATGCAGACGGTAAAATTGCAAGTGTAACTCTTGATGTTGCTCAGACAAAGGTTGCATTTGACAAGGATATGAAAGTAACTTCTGATAAAACAGCCGAAGTTAAATCCAAAAAGGATTTAAAAGAAGACTACGGAATGAAAAAAGCTTCAGCCATAGGCAAAGAATGGTATGAACAAATGGAAGCTTTTGAAAACTGGATGATTGGCAAGACAGCTGATGAAGTTACAGGATTAAAAGTTAAACAGGGAGCTGAAGGACACAATGCAGTTCCTGATGTACCTGAATTGACTTCTTCTGTAACAGTTACAGTAGATGCTTATCAGGCAGCAGTTGCAGAAGCATGGAAAAATGCTGTTGATGCTCATGGAGCAGAAAAAGTAGGTCTTGGAGTTTCAACTCATATTGACAGTTCTAAAGATAAAACAGCCGATGTTAAGCCGATGGCACAAATGGATACTTACATGAATGCCACAGCAGTTGACAAAGATGGTAAAGTTGTTAAAACAATTGTAGATGTTGCACAAGTTAAAGTTAACTATGATGAAAACGGAAAAGTAACTTCTGACAAGACAGTTGAACCAAAGACTAAGAAAGAGCTTAAAGAAGACTACGGAATGAAAAAGGCTTCATCCATAGGCAAGGAATGGTTTGAACAAATGGCTGCATTTGAAGACTGGATGGTAGGCAAGACAGCTGATGAAATCACAGGATTAAAGGTTAAAAAAGGCGCTGAAGGACACGATGCAGTTCCTGATATACCTGAATTGACTTCTTCAGTAACAATAACAGTTGATGGATATCAATCAGTAGTAGCAGAGGCAATAGCTAACGCAAGATAATGAGCAAAATCTATACTCCCTCTTTAGAGGGAGTTTTTTTTGTTGATAATATTAATATTATTTGGTATTATATTTTGGGGTGATAATATGAAAAAAGTAGTTTCTTTGTTATTGGCAGTAATTTTAACCTTTTTATTTTTATCCGGCTGCCAACAAAATGAAAATCCTCCAACTGAACAGGCATATAAAAAGTACACATATACTTTTTTAGATACATTTGATACTGTGACTCAAGTTGTGGGCTATACTGAAACAGAAGAAGAATTCAACAGATATACGGAAAAGATACATGAAAGAATGCTTGAACTTCATAAGTTGTACGACAGGTACAATGATTATGAGGGAATCAACAATATAAAGACGATCAATGATAATGCGGGAGTAAAACCGGTTAAGGTGAGCAAGGACATTATTAATTTAATACTGTTCTGCAAAAATCTCTATGAAGATGTGGATCCGCAGACAAATATAGCTATGGGTTCTGTCCTGGAAATATGGCATAAATACAGAGATGAAGCCGAAGCTGACCCTGCAAATGCAAAAATACCTCCTATGGAGGATCTTTTAGCCGCAAATGAACATACAGATTTTGAAAAAGTGATTGTGGATGTAGAAAACAGCACCGTTTATTTAAATGATCCGCTAATGAGCCTTGATGTTGGAGCCGTTGCTAAGGGCTACGCCACAGAGGTGGTGGTCCGTGAAATAGTTGAAGCAGGATTTACTTCGGGAATAATAAGTGCCGGGGGAAATATCCGTGCATTTGGCAAGCCTATGGACGGAATAAGAGATAAATGGGGGGTTGGAATTCAAAACCCTGACAGCGTTATAGGCAATTCAGAAGAAAATGTTCTTGAAACCGTGTTTTTAACAAATGCATCGGTTGTTACAAGCGGTGATTATCAAAGATTTTATATGGTTGGAGACAAAGTAATACACCATCTGATTGATCCAAAAACTTTGATGCCGGGAGACTATTTCAGGGCTGTAACTATAGTTACAGAGGATTCAGGCAAGGCTGACTTTTTGTCAACAGCGGTATTTCTTATGCCTTATGAAGAAGGAAAGGCTTTAGTGGAATCTCTTGAAGGAGTGGAAGCCTTATGGGTATTTAAAGACGGTACAATTAAAACTACAGAAGGAATGAAGTCCATAATGAAAAGCGAGGGAGCCACAGCAGCCATTGGCAAGTAGATGCAGAAATTAATATTAAAGAATTTCATTATCGCGTGGATACCAGGAGTTATTAGTGAGTGAATTTATGAAAAAGTCAAACTTTTTTGCTTTTATATCAAGAATGAAATATATAAACCGCTGGGGATTGATGCATAGCACAAAGGAAGAAAGTGTGTCCGAGCACAGTCTGGATGTTGCTGTGATAGCTCATGCTCTGGCAATTATTCAAAAAAAGCGCATGGGCATAAATTCAGACCCGGATAAGACTGCTCTGTATGCAATTTATCATGATGCCTCGGAAATTTTAACCGGAGATATGCCGACTCCCGTGAAATATTTTAATCCTGCGATTAAAACCGCATATAAGGAAGTGGAGCTGTCAGCCTCTAAAAGTTTGCTGAAGCTTTTACCCGAGGATTTTTATGATGATTATAAATCTTTATTGGTTCCTGAAGAAAAGGATATGGAAATTTGGAAAACAGTAAAAGCGGCGGATAAAATAAGCGCATATATTAAGTGCATTGAGGAAGAAAAGTCGGGCAACAGAGAATTTGCCAGGGCAAGGCAGTCGATTCTCAAGGAAATCAACAATATGGACAGACAGGACGTGAGGATATTCATGGATGAATTCCTTGATGGTTACAGCCTGACACTTGATGAAATGGAATAAAACAAAAAGTTATAATCATTTGATTGATTATAACTTTATTTTATTAGAATATAATTGCTTTTGTGATATACTTAAATCAAATTAAATTTTAAATAGAAGGAAATTATGGATCAATATAATTATATGACATTTAAGTCGGTTTCCTACGCCATGAAGGCAGAAGCCGAGTTAAAAAAAAATGATATCCGATATAAGGTTATACCTGTGCCGAGAAGTATAAGCTCAAGCTGTGGTTTATGCGTGAGGTTTTTTAAAGAAGATATGGATAAGCTTAAATCAATTATTGAAAAAAACGGTCTGGTTTACGAAAAAATTTATAAGGACGCGGCTACATGCTGAAGCTTAGCCAGCATCCGCACATGAAACCTATAAGAAGGAAAACCGCGCTGCTTTTTCCCTTATATAATATATTTGCTTCAGGTATAAGTTCATTTGCAGAAACATAAAGCATGCTGCTTGCTGCCGTAGATAAGCAGAAGGCTATAAAATATTTTGATATTCCGCCAAGTGCTGCACCGAACACTGCACCAAATGCCGTGGGCAGACCGGTGAGCACAGTCAGTAATACAACAGATAAGGGAGAAGCTCCTGTCATTACGAGAGGTACACCTACACTCATTCCTTCAGGGATATCGTGTGCGGCGATTAAAATCGCTATTTTTAATCCTAAATTTTCTGAATAAACAGCACTGGAGCCTACCGCAACTCCTTCCGGGAAATTATGAAGGCTCATGCTTATCATAATAATTAAGCTCATTTTTATGTAGCTTAATTTTTTTCCTGTATAGCGACTCAATTTTTGTTCCGGTATCATATTTTCTGCAATAAAAACAACCAAAAGTCCTGTCGCAAGACCTAGTGTAACTATGAAAAAACCGCCTATTTCATATGCTTCAGGCATCAAGTCAAAGGATATTATGGAAATCATAATACCTGCGGCAAAGCTGAGCATCCCGGATACGGTCCTGTCGTTAGGTTTTTTGACCATAACGGAGATTAGTCCTCCAATGCATGTTCCCACACCGCCAATAAAAAATCCTATTATAAAATAATATAAAATATTCAATTTGTCCTCCTTTTAATTCTTTAGTAATATATATGTGAATTTTTATATTTAAGAAACAAAGAGAAGAAAAAATTCCATTCTATTAAAATCTTGTTATAAAATATTAAGAAGTAAAATCTTGTTTATGGGGATAATGTAGTATATAATGAACAATGGATGAACAGTTGCCGAATGATTTGCCGATAATAGATGGAGATGTGTCTTTTGAAAACAATAATTTTAATTCATCGGCAGTCCGTTGTTAATCCATTGTGCAGAGGTGGAATAAATGATTGATACTAAGATAGTGAAGGTGGACCCTGAAAATATAGATTACAGTATTATAAAAGAAGCTGCGGATATTATCAATAATGGAGGAATAGTGGTTTTTCCTACAGAAACGGTGTACGGTATCGGTGCTGATGCTTTTAATGATGAAGCTTCGGGAAAAATATTCAAGGCAAAAGGAAGGCCTCAGGATAATCCCTTGATTGTACATATAGCAGATTTCCGTGAATTATACAATCTGGCAGAAACGGTGCCTGAAGGTGCAAAAAAACTAGCTGAAAAATATTGGCCAGGTCCGCTGACCATGATTTTATATAAAAAAAATGCCTTATCAGATAAAATAACAGCAGGACTCAATACAGCTGCAATTCGTATGCCATCAAACAAGATTGCTTTGGCTTTAATAAGAGAAAGCAAAAAGCCAATAGCGGCTCCCAGCGCAAACATATCAGGCAAACCAAGTCCCACGGAAGCCAGTCACGTCATAGAGGATTTAATGGGAAAGGTGGATATGATTATTGATGGCGGAAGCACCGATATAGGCGTGGAGTCATCCGTAGTTGATATGACCTGCGAGATTCCTGTGATTTTAAGACCGGGTGGAATAACGCAGGAGGATATAATTGATGTCCTTGGAGAATGCGATTATGACCCTGCAATAATAAAAAGCGATGAAAAGGCGGTTCCAAAATCGCCGGGTCAAAAGTACAGGCATTACTCTCCAAGGGCTAAGGTAATTCTTTACAAGGGCGATATAGATAAGGTTGTCGACAGAATAAACAAAGATTATGAAAAATTTCAATCTGAGGGTTTCAAGGTGGGAATAATGTCCACTGTACAGACGGAAAAGCATTATGCGGGTAAATTAACAATTTTATGCGGTGACAGAACAAAACCTCTGACAATTTCGTCTAACCTGTTTAAGGATTTGAGAGACTTTGACCATATGGGAGCAGATATAATACTTGCCGAGGAGGTTGATGAAAAAGGACTTGGCAAAGCAATAATGAACAGATTGGGAAAGGCATCCAGCGAAACAATAAATGTGTGAGGTGTTTATGAATATATTGTTTGTGTGTACAGGAAATACCTGCAGAAGCAGCATGGCCGAAGGTATTTTTAAGGCGATGCTTCAAAAGGCGGAGATAAAGAATGTAAATGTATCCTCAGCAGGAATCAGTGCGTTCGAGGGTGAGGATGCAAATGAAAAAGCAATTTACACATTAAATAAAAAAGGAATTGATATAAAGAATCACAGAGCCAGACAGCTGACAAGGAAAATTATAAGCGAGTCGGATTTGATATTGACAATGACATGCAGTAACAAGGACATGGTTTTAAATGCAGCACCTGAATATTCAGATAAGGTCTATACCTTGAAAGAATATGCCTGCATTGTAAATGACGAAGAGGTATCCGGCAAAAATTTGGATATTGCTGATCCTTTTGGCTCAGACTATAATACTTACGAAAATGTTTTTGCGGAAATAGAAGAACAATTGAATAAAATAATTAAAACAATAGATGGGAGATATTGTTAATGAGTGATAAAATGAAAATAGTATTGGCATGTGACCACGGAGGATTTGAATTAAAAGAAACAATTAAGGAACATTTAATAAAAAATGGTTATAATGTTACGGATATTGGAACTTACAATACAGATTCGGTGGATTATCCGGACTATGGTAAAAGAGCAGCAGAAATAGTTGCATGCAATGAGGCTGACAGAGGAATAATAATCTGCGGAACAGGCATTGGAATTTCTATAGCTGCAAACAAAGTCAAAGGGATAAGATGTGCTTTGTGTACAAATGAATTTATGGCGAAAATGTCAAGAATGCACAACAATGCAAACATGCTTGCTCTTGGAGAAAGGGTGCTTGGAAAAGGTGTCGCACTTGATATTGTTGATGTATGGCTTTCATCAGAATTTGAGGGCGGAAGGCATGAAAACAGAGTCAATAAATTAATGGATATAGAAAAAACAGAAAAATCAGAAAAAATACATAAAGATGAGGACTAATATGGCTAGTTATTTCATAGCTTTCATTTCAGCTGTAATTATTTCTTTTATAATGACACCGCCTGCACGTAAGCTTGCAATTAAGGTTGGTGCTATGGACGTACCGAAAGACCCAAGAAAAATACATAACAAGCCAATGCCTTATTTTGGCGGACTGGCTATTTATGTTTCAATTATGGCATGCATGTTTGTATACATGCCTCATACGGCAACAAATCTTCACATAATGGCAGGGGCAACAATAATTGTACTTACGGGTGTTGTAGATGATATGTATGATATGCCTGCAAAGATAAAAATGCTCATGCAGATTATTGCAGCTATAGTTGCAATAAGAGGCGGAGTTCAAATACATTTCATAACAAACCCTCTTTCAGCAACAGGAATGAGCTACTTGCTGACCTGGCTTTCATATCCGTTAACATTGTTTTGGCTGGTTGGAATTACAAACACCATCAATCTGATAGACGGTCTTGACGGACTTGCTTCTGGAGTTGCCAGCATAGCTGCAACTACGCTCCTCTTTACTGCATCAAAAGTAGGACATGATTTTATTGTACTGCAGTGTGCGATTATAGCAGGAGCATCACTGGGATTTCTTCCGTTTAATTTTAATCCTGCTAAAATATTCATGGGAGATACCGGAGCCTTGCTTTTGGGATATATGCTTGCTGTTACATCCATTCTTGGTATGGTAAAAAGCGTTGCTGCCGTTGCTTTGGCAGTTCCTATATTTGCTTTGGGGCTTCCTATTTTTGACACAACCTTTGCGATTATAAGAAGATTTATAAACAAAAAACCAATAATGCAGGCTGACAAGGACCATTTGCACCATAAGCTTATGAAGTCCGGGCTCAACCAGAGGCAGACAGTGCTGATAATGTATTTTATAAGCATGATGCTCGGGATAGTATCCATTGCCATAGCTGATACAGAACCATTCATCGGCATAATGGTTGCTACAATGGTGGTAATCGCCGTGTTTTATTTTGCAAAAATAGGGGGACTTTTCAAGAGAAAAGAACAATAGGAGGATTTATGAATAAAATAAGGACGCTCATTATTTTCGGAACCAGGCCTGAGGCTGTAAAGATGGCTCCCATAGTAAAGGCGCTCAAAAATGATGAGGAACATTTTATAGCTAAGGTGTGTGTTACTGCTCAGCACAGGGACATGCTGGACCAGGTTTTAAGAATATTTGATATTGAGCCTGATTATGACCTGAACATATTTCAGAGCGGACAGACATTAACACAGATAACTTGCAGAGCATTGACCGGTCTGGAAGGAGTAATAGAAGAATTCAGACCTGATCTTGTACTTGTTCAGGGAGATACTACAACAGTGTTTACAGGAGCGCTGGCAGCATTTTATCACCAGGTGAAGATAGGCCATGTTGAGGCGGGACTGAGAAGCGGCAATTTATATTCTCCTTATCCAGAGGAAGCAAACCGTAAGCTTACGGGTGTAATGACAGACTTCCATTTTGCACCCACAATGACATCAAGAGACAACCTGTTAAAGGAAGGATATGATGCCGGTAAAATATTTGTGACAGGAAATACATCCATAGATGCATTAAAATGGGTTATAGATAAAGACTATAAATTTGAAGATGAGAGACTTAACAATATAGATTTTGAGAATAAAAAGGTATTGCTTCTCACCGCACACAGGAGAGAAAATATCGGAGAGCCAATGGAAAATATTTTTGCTGCTGTTAAAGAGGCAGCAGTAAAAAACCAGGATGCGGAGGTTATATATCCAATGCATTTAAATCCAAGGGTTAGAGAGATTGCAAAAAAAGTATTTGGAAATATGAAAAATGTGCATTTAATAGAGCCTTTAGATTATCTTCCATTTACCAATTTGATGTCTAAATGCTGCCTTGTGGTTACAGATTCCGGAGGGGTGCAGGAAGAGGCACCATCCCTGGGTAAACCCGTATTGGTTGTAAGAAGGGAAACAGAAAGACCGGAAGGAATAGAAGCGGGTACAGCAAGACTGGCTGGAACCAAAAAAGATGTGATATTTAAGGAAATAGATACTCTTATTAACAATGAAACAGAATATAAAAAAATGGCCAATGCAGTGAACCCTTATGGTGACGGCAAGGCTGCAGAGCACATAAAAGAAGCCATAATAAATAATATGATATAAATATAATCCTGTCTTTTGACAGGATTATATTTATATTATGCAGGGAAGAGTACTGCTTAATGAAATCCTTCGCTATCGGCGGATGGCAGATTTATAGCTGTGAACAGTAATAGTATATTAAATTTTTCATAAATTTTATATAGCATATTGACAAATATAGAATATAATCATAAAATAGTTAAATGTTTAATTATTAAATGGTTAAATAAAGGAGGGACATTAAATGGAAGATTTTCTAAGAAAGGACTTTATAAATGCTTTTCTGCGATTTAGAGGTATAAAGGAAAAGATTTTGAAAAAATCCGAAATAAATTTTGGAGAATTTTTATTGCTGCGAAGACTTGAGAATGAAACAAGCGCTGTAGGTCTTGATGATTTTTTACACATTTCAAAGCCTGCAGTTTCTTATATGATAAATTCGCTTGAAAAAAAAGGATGCATTGTCAGAAATATTTCGACCTCAGATCGACGCAAAATTGATATAACTCTAACTGATAAGGGGAGAAGAGTTTCTCATGATCTGATGGATTATCATGAAGAGATATTTGAAAATGTGGAAGAGAAGTTTGGAGAGGAAAATTTAAAAGAATTTATTCGTTTGGTAAATCTTCTATGCAATATTATTATGGATGAGGTAAAGGCAGGTAGTGAAAATGAAGATATATAAAAAGGCTATTTTTTTGATTACGGGAGCTATAGCAGTTGCGGCTTTCGGGACATTTGCTTATTTGGAAACAACAGCGGCAACCAATTATGCGGCAGAGGCACCCCAAGGTGTTCAGACCGTGGCACAGGCTGCAGAAAAGATATATACCTACAGCGGAAATATATCAACAAAAAATCAGCAGAATTGTATTTCCGGAATGGCTTTAAACCTGAAAGAAATTAATGTTAAAAAGGGAGACTATGTTAAAAAAGGGCAGCTCCTATACACACTTGATGACAGTGATATTTCTGCTCAGCTGCTTCAGGCGCAGGCCGGCATTAATCTGGCTCAGGTGAATCTTGACAAGGCTGAGACAGCAATGAGTGATACCACCTTCAAGGTGCAGTCTTCATTAGATGCTGCAGAGCTGCAGTTAAATGATGCGCGGACCAATCTGAACAGAACGACCTCACTTTATGAACAGGAAGCAGTTTCACAGGTGCAGTACGACCAGGCAAAGACTGCATTTTCTGCTGCCGAGACTCAATATAATCAGGCGAAATATGCCTTTGACAATGCATCTCAGACATCTGAACAAAATATATCTGCTGCCAGAGCTCAGCTTCAGCAGGCAAAGGCCTCTTATGACGTAGTTAAAAGCAATGAGAGCAAAAGGCTTGTTACGGCAGAAATCGACGGTGTGGTAGCTGACATCTGGGGCAGAGAAAACAACACTCTTACAGTCGGAGAAAAAATAATGGATATAGTTGACTATAACAGCCTCATTCTTGAGGTATCGGTCGATCAGTATGAAATTTCCAAGTTTGAAATTGGACAGAAAGTTCCGGTCTATGTAAGCGCAATTGATTTAGAGGTTGAGGGCACAGTATCCGAAATATCGGATCAGGCAGTTGTAAAGGGCGAGGTTTCAAGTTTTGTAGTTACTATTGATTTGGAGAAGAATGATAATTTGAAAATGGGACTTTCAGCGGAAGCGAGGACTGAATAATATTTTGAAAAATTTGTATTCATATTTGGGAGGAAATAGGAGCATATGAAAGCTATTTTCAAATATATAAGGCCTTATACAGGTATGCTTTTGCTTGCCGTATCACTGCTTTTTGTGCAGGCTATATGCGACTTGGCGCTGCCCGACTATATGAGCGAAATAGTCAATAAGGGTGTGTTGATAGGAGATACCGCTTTTATCTGGGGAACAGGCGGCAAGATGCTGCTTGTTACGCTTTTAGGTGCAGTATCTTCAATATCGGTAGGTTTTTTTGCCGCACAGATAGCTGCAGGTGTTTCACATGACATGCGTTTTGATGTCTTTAATAAGGTTCAGGAATTTTCTCATGCAGAGATTGATAAATTTGGCTCGTCATCACTGATAACAAGAACAACAAATGACATAACACAAATACAAATGTTGTTGGTGCTGGCAATACGTATGGTGTTCTATGCGCCTATTTTAGGTGCAGGAGGAGTGTTCAATGCTCTTACACGTTCTGTTTCAATGACATGGGTAATTGCACTTTCAATCATATGCATATTGCTGTGTATTATTATACTCTTTATTATTGCGATGCCGAAATTCAATCTTGTACAAAAATTGGTGGACAGGCTTAATCTGGTAGCTCGAGAAAATCTGGACGGAATGCTTGTCATAAGGGCTTTTAATACACAGGAATTTGAAAAAAACAGGTTTGATATTGCAAACAAGGAACTGACGAGTGTGAACCTTTTTGTAAACAGGGCAATGGCTGTTGCCATGCCTGTGGTTATGCTGATTATGAATCTTACCACTGTTTTAATAGTCTGGGTAGGTGCAAATCAGGTGTCGTCATTTCACATGGATGTGGGAGATATGATGGCATTTATGCAATATGCAATTCAAATTATAATGGCATTTATGATGCTTTCAATGATGCTCATTTTAATTCCTCGTGCAGCAGTTTCAGCAAACAGAGTGCAGGAAATTCTGGACAGTGAAATAAATATTAAAAGTCCTGAAAATCCGCAAAGGTACAAAGAAAATTTTTCACCTGAAATTCAATTTAAAAATGTTGACTTCGCATATCCGGGCGGTGATGGCAATGTTTTGCACAACATTGATTTCAATGCAAAAAAAGGACAGACAACTGCAATAATAGGGGCAACGGGGTCAGGCAAATCTACGCTTGTAAACTTGATTGTACGCTTTTATGATGTTACGGGAGGTCAAATTTTAATTGACGGAAAGGATATACGTGATGTTAACATTCACGATTTGCGCGAAAAAATAGGATATATTCCTCAGAAGGCACTGTTGTTTTCCGGTACAATAAAATCCAATTTAGAGTATGGAAATAAAAACGGGGATATTGAAAAGTCAGCAAGGATTTCCCAATCCACAGAATTTATTGAAAATAAACCAGAGAGATATGACAGCCCCATTGCACAGGGAGGAACAAATGTCAGCGGCGGACAAAAGCAGCGTCTTTCAATTGCACGAGCTTTGAACAGGAATGCCCCGATATACATTTTTGATGACAGCTTTTCGGCATTGGATTTGAAAACCGACAGCAGATTAAGAGCTGCAATAAAGGCTGAAATCAAGGATGCAACCTTGCTTATTGTTGCTCAGCGCATTAGCACGATAATGGATGCGGAGCAAATTATTGTCCTGGATAACGGAAGAATTGCAGGTCGTGGAACACACAAAGAATTATTGCGAAGCTGCAGTGTTTATCAGGAAATCGCAAGATCTCAGATGAGTGAGGAGGAGCTGTTTAATGAGTGAAAGAAAAACGCCCCGAAGACCCGGAGGAATGGCAGGCGGAAGAGGTATGGGCGGAATTGGTGCGCCTCCTGTAAAAGCTAAAAATTTTGGAGCGACCATTAAAAAGCTGTTGGAGTATCTTAAGCCATATAAAATAACTATTGCAATAGTCATAGCTGCGGCTGTATTTTCAACAGTATTTTCAATTGTGGGTCCGAAGCTTTTAGGAAAGGTTACTACCAAGCTGATTGAGGGATTGGTTGCATACTGGGCAGGTACGGGCCTGCTGACAGACTTCACATATATGGGCAGGTTGATAGGTATTTTGATCACATTATATGCCGCTTCATTTTTATGCTCATACATTCAATCATTTATGATGTCTAAGGTTTCAATGAGCGTAACATATAATCTGCGCAGGGATATATCGCAAAAAATGCACAAGATTCCGCTTAATTACTATGATACGAGAACACATGGTGATGTGCTGTCACGAATTACAAATGATGTGGATACAGTGTCAACAACACTTAACCAGACCATCACACAGATAATTACATCAGCTTCAACCTTAATCGGCGTTCTATGCATGATGATTTCCATAAGCTGGCTCATGACTCTTGTTTCGCTGCTTGTGGTTCCAATGTCAATGGGAATTATGATGATGGTCATTAAAAGATCTCAGGTGTTTTTTAAGGAGCAGCAGGAAACACTTGGAGAAATAAATGGCATGGTCGAGGAAACATACAGCGGTCACAATATAGTGCAGGCATTCAACGGTGAAGAAGAAGCAAAAAACAGCTTTGAAAAGATAAATGATAAATTGCAGGTGTCAGCCTGGAAATCGCAGTTTATGTCGTCGGTTCTCATGCCTATAATGCAGTTTGTAGGAAATGTGGGTTATGTTATGGTTGCAATTTTAGGAGGATATCTTGCAACACGCGGGACAATTCAGATAGGCGATATTCAGGCATTCATACAATACATGAGAAATTTCACTCAGCCTATACAGCAATTGTCGAGTGCATCAAATACTTTGCAGTCGACAGTTGCAGCCGCAGAAAGAGTTTTTGAATTTTTGGAAGAGAATGAAGAAAGCCTTGAGAATTCAAAAACGATTCAAGAAAAAATTGAAGGCGGTGTGAGCTTTGAAAATGTTCATTTTGGATATAATCCTGATAAGATTGTCATCAATAATTTTTCCGCTAAGGTCAGACCTGGTCAGAAGGTGGCAATTGTAGGACCAACAGGTGCAGGCAAGACAACAATTGTAAAGCTTCTTATGCGATTTTACGATATTAACGGTGGAAGCATCAAGGTTGACGGACACGATATTTACGATTTTACACGTGCTGATTTGAGAAGCATGTTTGGAATGGTTTTGCAGGAAACATGGCTGTACAATGCCTCCATTATGGAAAATATCCGCTATGGGACCTTTGATGCAAGCGACGCTGAGGTTATAGCCGCTGCAAAGGCGGCACACTGTGATGAATTTATCCGCAGTCTTCCCGGTGGATATAATATGATTCTGAATGAAGAGGCAAGCAACATATCACAAGGTCAAAAGCAGCTGTTTACAATTGCAAGAGTTATTCTTTCCAATCCAAAGATATTGATTTTGGACGAAGCGACAAGTTCTGTTGACACCCGTACAGAAATACTTATACAGAGTGCAATGGATAATTTGATGCGCGGCAGAACATCATTCGTAATTGCTCATAGGTTAAGTACAATCAGAGATGCGGACCTGATTTTTGTTATGAAGGACGGAGATATAATTGAGCAGGGTAATCATGAGGAGCTGCTGGCAATGAACGGTTTTTATGCAGATTTATACAACAGCCAATTTAGCAAAGGAATTGTGGAGGGATAGTATGGAAACAGAAAATAAAGAAAAGAAAAAGGGAATGAGCAAGAAAGCGAAAAATATGCTATACAGTATTATTTCTCTTGTCATAATTATAGGCGTAGGTGTATGGGGAGTTATGTACTGGCAGGACAACACGTATTTTACAACACAAAATGCCAAAGTTACTGCTAAAACATATACCATAACACCCAGCGTGCAGGGAAAGCTTGTGCGCTACAATCTCAAAGAGGGAGATGTTGTTAAAAAGGATGAGGTTATCGGGCGAATCGATACAGGAGCTTACTTAAAATCTCCTGTTGATGGAACGGTTATCAAATCAAATGTGACTGAAGATCAGCTTGTGGCTCAAACGACTGTGGTGGCTGTGGTTGCGGATACGGCAGATGTTTATATCGGTGCAAACATCGAGGAAACAGATATTATAAAAATACAAAAGGGTCAAACGGTATTTGTTAATCTTGATGCATACCCTAATAAAAAGTTTGAAGCTGTAGTCAGTGAAATTGAATCTGCGACACAAAATTCACTAACGGGAGGCAATCAGGGTATATCCACAAGCGGAACATTTACTAAGGTTACACAGGTAATACCTGTTAAGATAAGGCTTATTGACAATACGGATTTGTCAAAGATCCTTGGTACAAATGCAACAATCAAAATTAAATTAAGGTGAAAATTAAGATAATTTATAAAAGTTTGTCAATAAAAAATATATTGACAAACTTTTAATTTTATTATATACTTCGAATATCAAAATATTAGGCATTGAATAAATACTAAAGTCAAAATAATAGATATTAAAATGATTAAATTAATTTGGAGGACATAATGGTTTTAGAAAAAATTAAAGAAATTTTAGTTGAAGAATTGGATGTAGAAGAAGAAAGTATAAAATTAGAAAGTAAAATCAAGGATGATTTAGGTGCTGATTCATTGGACTTATTCGAGTTAATCAGTAAAATCGAAGATGAACTGAATGTAACAATCGAAGAAGATGATTATGGCAAATTGGTTACAGTCAGCGATATCGTGGATTACATTACAGATAAACAAGAAAATTAAACAGAATAAAAAGACGCCTGATGACTGAAGGGCGTTTTCTCATATTACGATGAAGTTATTAATGCATAAAGGAGGACACATGATAAGTACAAGTATATGCAGCCTTTTAAATATAAAGTATCCTATATTTCAGGGCGGGATGGCTCAAATATCGGATGCGGGACTGGCTGCGGCAGTTTCAGAAGCAGGGGGTCTTGGTGTAATAGCAGCAGGTAATAATACAGCCTCTCATCTGAAAAAAGAAATCGGAAAGATTAAAGAATTAACCCAAAAACCTTTTGGCGTCAATGTTATGCTTTTAAGCCCCTATGCGGAAGAGGTTGTAAATTTATTAATAGAAGAAAAGGTACCGGTTATTATTACAGGAGCAGGTAATCCGGGAAAGTATATGAAGATGTGGAAGGAAGCAGGCGCTAAGGTTATTCCGGTTGTTCCCTCGGTTGCTTTTGCAAAGCATCTGGAAAAGGCGGGAGCTGATGCTATAATATGCGAAGGTACGGAATCAGGAGGACATGTAGGAGAAATAACGACTATGTGCCTTACCCCACAGGTTGTTGATGCGGTAAATATTCCTGTCGTTGCGGCAGGCGGAATAGGCGATGGAAGAGGAATCGCTGCCGCCATGAGTCTTGGTGCGCAAGGTGTTCAGGTTGGAACAAGATTCCTTTTGGCGAGGGAATGCGGAGTTCACCAAAATTACAAAAATAAAGTTAAAAAGGCAAATGACACGGATACGGCAGTTACAGGGAGAAAAACGGGTCATCCTGTAAGAGTACTTAAGAATAAATTAGTAACACAATTCAAGGAATTGGAAAAAAACAATGCTACTGTTGAAGAAATGGAGCATCTGGGAAGAGGAAGGCTTTACAAGGCAGCAGTGGAAGGAGATGTGGATTACGGCTCTGTCATGTCGGGACAAATTGCCGGGTTAGTCAACAAGGAACAAAGCTGTGAAGAAATAATAACTGAAATGTTTGAGGAAGCAGAAAAAATTATGAGAAATTTAAGTTCGATTATATCAGGAGGCAGAAATGAGTAAGACCGCTTTTGTATTTCCCGGACAAGGTGCGCAGTATGCTGGCATGGGAAAGGATTTTTACGATAACTTTAGTGAAAGCAGGGAAATATTCCAAAGAGCAAACGAGGTACTGGGATTTGATATAGCAAGGCTGTGCTTTGAAGGGCCGAACGAAGAACTAAGCATCACCAAAATAACACAGCCGGCATTATTGACAGTCTGTATGGCAATCTATAAGGTTTTAAAAAGAAATTCCAGCAGCTCTGATGTCGTTATGGGGGGCTTAAGTCTTGGCGAATATTCCGCTTTGACAGCAGCCGGAGCTATGGATTTTGAAACCGCAGTAAAGCTTGTTTACAACAGGGGAAATTATATGCAGAGCGCCGTTCCCGTAGGAGAAGGCGGAATGCTTGCACTTATGGGGTGCACTGATGAGGATGCAATCCGTTTCTGTAAGGATGTGACAGAAAGATTCGGGCTACTTGAGCCTGCAAATTTCAACTGCCCCGGCCAAATAGTTGTAGGCGGGAAAAAGGAAGCTATTGAAAATGCATTGCAGCAGACGGCAGAGTTTAATATCAGAAAAGCTGTTAAGCTTCAGGTAAGCGCTCCGTTCCATACATCAATGCTTAAATCTGCCGGAACAAGACTTAAGGAAGATCTGGAAAAAATAAGATTCAGAAAGCCTTCCTGCAATGTTATATCAAATGTAGATACCGAATATTACAATGATGATTTAGTTATAGCCGACAAGCTTGAAAAACAGGTTTATAATCCGGTGAGATGGGAAGAATGCGTAAGAAAAATGATAGCGGACGGAGTAACTACATTTGTAGAAATAGGGCCTGGAAAATCATTGTCAGGCTTTATAAAGAAAATAGATAAAAATGTTAAATCTATAAATATTGATAGCATTTCCTCCATGGAGGAGTATCTTCAGACATCCTATGCTTGATGCTGAAGAATGGAAATGTTCTAACAATCAATTATGTATTGCCGGAAAGGGGAAATATGAAGACTGCAATAATAACGGGAGCTTCAAAAGGCATAGGAGCGGTGATTGCTTCCAGGCTGAACGAGCTGGGCTACAATCTGGTCCTGAATTACAGAAACAGCACTGCCTCAATGGAGAAATTGATAAACAGCTTTACAAACAAAGAAACTGAGAATGTAATAGTTCAATGCGACATATCAGTCTATGAAGATTCTAAGAAGCTTATAGACACAGCTTATGAAAGATTTGGATCAGTGGATGTACTGATTAACAATGCAGGTATTACGAAGGATAATCTTCTTCCACTGATGAGCGAGGAAGAGTTTGATATGGTAATTGATACAAATCTGAAGGGAACATTTAACTGTTGCAAACATATTGCTAAAAGAATGCTGAAGCAAAAATACGGAAGAATTGTAAGCATATCTTCAGTGGTAGGGCTTGCAGGTAATGCAGGCCAGGTAAATTATTCCGCTTCAAAGGCAGGAATAATTGGCATGACCAAGTCCATGGCAAGAGAGCTTGGAAGGAAAAATATTCTCGTTAATGCCATAGCCCCGGGATTTATTCAAACTGATATGACGGATAAAATTCCCGAGGACATTAAGTCTGAAATGATGAAGAATATTCCTTTGCAAAGACTGGGACAGCCGGAAGACATTGCTGATGCGGTGGAATTTTTAATTTCTGACAAAGCGTCATACATAACCGGGCAGGTGCTGTCGGTTAATGGCGGATACTATATGTAGAAACAATAAATTAACAATGGCTGAGCGATGGCTGAATAATTGTTGAGCAATTGCTAAAACAGGAGGATTTATGAAAAGAAGAGTTGTAATAACCGGTATAGGTGTTGTAAGTCCAATAGGCACAGGTGCTGAATTTTGGGAAAGTATAAAAAAAGGAAAGTGCGGAATCGGTCCAATTGAATCATTTGACACAGCGGAGTTCAATGTTAAGCTTGCAGCTGAAATAAAGGACTTTGATCCCAGTTTATATATAGAAAAAAAAGAAGCCAAGAGAATGGACAGATACAGCCAGTTTGCATTGGCAGCAGCCGATATCGCGGTTAAGGATTCAGGACTTGATACTGAGAAGATTGACAGCCACAGATTCGGATGCGTTGTTGGAAGCGCAGTGGGAGGAATCCACACAATAGAAGCAGAACATGAGAAGCTGCTCACTAAGGGACCTGGCAAAGTGTCAACATTTTTTATTCCTATGATGCTTTCAAATATGGCGTCCGGCTTAATAGCAATTAAATACAAGGCTAAAGCAATTAACTATTCAACAGTTACGGCGTGTGCCACAGGAGCTAATGCAATTGGTGAGTCATATAAAAAGATTCAGGATGGAATATGTGATGTTATGCTGGCGGGAGGTTCGGAGGCTGCTATAACACCATGTTCCATAGCAGGCTTTGCGGCACTGACCACATTGTCAACAACCACAGATGTAAACAGGGCGTCCATACCTTTTGACCAGGAAAGGCACGGATTTGTAATGGGAGAGGGAGCAGGCGTTATGGTTCTCGAGGATTATGACCATGCGGTTAAAAGGGGAGCAAGGATATATGCTGAAATAGCAGGCTATGGAGCCACATGTGACGCATACCATATGACTTCTCCGGATGAAAGCTCCGAAGGACAGTCTAATTCCATGCTTTACGCCATTGAGGATGCGGGAATCAGTCCTGAGGACATAGGATATATTAACGCTCACGGAACAAGCACTAAGTACAATGATAAATATGAGACACAGGCAATTAAAAATATATTTAAAGAATATGCGTCAGAGGTTCCCATAAGCTCAACAAAATCAATGACAGGACATTTGCTTGGCGCTGCGGGAGCAGTCGAAGCAATAGTGTGTGCAAAGGCACTGCAGGATTCATATATTCCGGCAACAATTAATCATCTGGTGACCGATCCTGAATTAGGATTGAACTTTGTTCCAAATGAAGGTATTTCAAGAGAAATTGACTATGCCTTGTCAAATGCCTTCGGATTTGGAGGGCATAATGCCACGCTGGTACTGAAGAAGTACAGGTAAAGGAGAATATTATGATTTATAATTCAAGTGATATTCAAAAAATAATACCTCACAGATATCCTATGCTTTTAATAGATAAAATTGTAGAGCTGAAGGAAGGAGAAATGGCTGTAGGAATAAAAAATGTAACACTGAATGAACCATTTTTCCAGGGCCATTTTCCGGAAAATCCGGTTATGCCGGGGGTCTTGATTATCGAAGCCTTAGCTCAGACGGGAGCAGCGGCTATTTTATCACTCGAAAAATTTAAGAGCAGGACGGTTTATTTCGGAGGAATTAAAAGTGCCAGATTTAAAAAGAAGGTATGCCCTGGAGATACTCTAAGACTTGTTACTAATATAACGAAGTTAAAAGGAAGTTTCGGCATTGGTAATGCAATAGCATACGTAGAAGATGAAATCGCAGCAGAAGCAGAACTTATTTTTGCTGTTGAGTAAAAAAATATGAATTAATTGTTAAAAAAACAAATAAAGTATGTTACAATAATATTATTGTGATATACTTTATTTTGTTTTATAAATAATATTAAAAGCATAATACATATGATTATGTTAAAAAAGTAACGTAGATATTAAAAAAATTAAATATTTCTAAGGGAGTAACATATGTTACAGATAAAAATAAGATTTTTATTGTAATTTTGATAATTTAATAATAAAATTTTAAAATCCGTATAAAATAAGGAAATCACGTTTATTTTTCTTGTTTAATAAATAGGCAATTGCTTTCCAAAAATAGTTTTATCGTATTGACAATTTACATTCTGGCAATTATAGTAGTATCATGGGCAAAAGTTTTTAAAATTTAAAAAATCATTAACAGAGGCGGTGGTAAAGTGTCAATAGAGGTTATCAAGGTAATAAGAGAAGCAGAAGAAAAGGCTGAAACAATTAAAAAGGAAGCCTCATATCAAGCTAAACAAATTATTACCGATGCTAATGCAAAGGCTCAGGAAATCATAGATGAAGCCCGTAAGTCAGCAGATTCTACAAGCTTTGATGTTTTAAAAAATGCAGAATCCGAAGGTCAGAAGCTATATGATGACATAATAAATAAGGCCGACGGAGAATGTAAAAATATTCTGAATGAGGCTGATAAAAATATGGATGCTGCAGCGACCATAATACTGGAAAGGATAGTGAAGGCCAGTGGCAATAGTTAAAATGAACAAAATAAGCATTGTGGGATTAAATACTGAAAAATCATTGCTTATAAAAGACATTATGGATTTGGGAGTAGTTGAAATAAGCTCTCAGGATGCTAAATTAACTGACCCTGAATGGTTAACATATGTGAAGAAAGACGGCAATGAAAATGAGGTCTCAAACTACGATGCGAAAATATCCAAAATTAATGAAGTGCTTTTGAGCCTGGAAAAGTACGACCATACAAAAAAGCCGTTATTTAGTACCCGCAAGGTTATAACAGCTGGGGAATTCAATGATAGCATTTCAAAAAACGTAGATACGGAAAAGAATGTAGTCAGGATATTAGATTTAAATAAATCATTAAATGAACTGATCTCTGAAGAAAATAAGATTGAGGCTGCAGTAGTGAGCCTTAAACCGTGGTCAGGCTATGATATTCCACTGGAATTGACAGAGACAAAATATGTGAGTGTAATAACAGGCATTGTTCCCAGCATTGTTGAAATTGAGAAATTAAGAACTGACTTGGACCAGAAAACCGAGAAAATTCATTTTAATACTGTAAGCAGTGACAAGGATCAGCATTATATTTTTATAATTTGTCTGACAAAGGAAAAAGAAGATGTCTATGAGGTTTTAAAGCAGCATGGTTTTAATACTGCATCTTTTAAGGACTTAGAAGGCACTGCTGCTGAAAATATAGTGAAGAATGAAAATAAATTAAAGGATATATCGGGAAAAAAGGAAGCAATAGAAAAAGAAATAACTGGTCTGGTTCCTTTTAAGGAAGAAATTCAAATTTTGTACGATTATTTGATTATAGAAAGAGATAGAAATAAGATATTAAGCAATATGCTTAAAACAGAAGCCACATTTTATATTGAAGGCTGGATTCCGGAGGTCAGTAAAGAAAAAGTGGAACAGGTTTTAAGTAAATATCAGTGCTGGCATGTCATTGATCAGCCTGAAAAAGATGAAGAATTTCCTGTTTTAATAAACAACAACTCATTAGTCCAGCCGTTTGAATCAATTACGGAGCTGTATAGTCTCCCTTCACCATCAAACATGGATCCAACACCATTTATGGCACCTTTTTATTGCATATTTTTCGGACTTATGCTTGCTGATGTGGGATATGGCTTGGTTATGTCCATATTGTGCTTTGCGGTACTGAGAAAATTTAAGCTTGAAGGTACAATTCAAAAAATGATGAAATTATTTTTCTATTGCGGACTTTCCACAGCTTTCTGGGGTGTGCTGTTTGGCAGTTGGTTTGGTGATGCTGTGTCTGCGGCTGTCAAACTGATATTCAATGTTGATTTTACAATAAAAGCTCTTTGGATAAATCCAATGGAAGAACCTATGACACTTCTGATTTTTTCTTTCGTTTTCGGCATTATTCATTTATTTACAGGTATGGCTTTGCAGGCTCATATGCTTGTAAGGGATGGTAAGGCTTTAGATGCTGTCTTTGATATAGGATTTTGGTACGGATTTATTATAGGAATTGCATTAATGATTTTTGGAAATTCTATAATACCGGGTTCAGGTCAAATAGGAACCTGGATGACAATAATTTTTGCCGTAGGGCTGATATTGACGCAGGGAAGAGATAAAAAAGGAATAATTGGAAAGCTTATAGGCGGTGTAATGAGCTTATATAACATTACAAGCTATTTAAGTGATATACTTTCTTATTCAAGACTTCTTGCTTTAGGACTGGCAACAGGCGTTGTTTCTTCCGTACTAAGTATATTAGGTTCTATGGGAGGAAGAAATATTTTTGGAATTTTGCTGTTTTTCGTGGTTTTTGCAGCAGGTCATACCTTAAATTTTGCGATTAATGCGTTGGGAGCATTTGTACATGCAGCAAGATTACAATATGTTGAATTTTTTGGGAAATTTTATGAAGGCGGAGGAGAGCCGTTTAATCCCCTAATTAAAAAAACTAAATATAACAAGATAATCGAGGAGGAAATTTAAATGAATATTTTAACAAGCGGTAATTTTTTAGCGATTTTGGGAGCCTCAGTAGCTGCATTGGCAGGTATTGGAAGTGCAATAGGAGTAGGAATAGCAGGTCAGGCTGCTTCGGGAGTTGTTGCGGAAGACCCTAAGAAATTTGGTTCTACATTGATTTTGCAGGCATTGCCTGGAACACAAGGTATATATGGACTTCTTATAGCCTTTATAATTTTAAACAAGATAGGTCTGTTAGGCGGCGGAATGGCTGAATTAACGGCAGCACAGGGAGGATTTTTCCTGGCGGCTTCACTTCCTATAGGTATTGTTGGTATCATTTCGGCTATTCACCAGGGAAAAGTTGCTGCATCCGGGATTATGCTTATAGGAAAAAGACCGGAAGAAATAGCAAAAGCAATGGTTTATGCAGCAATGGTTGAAACATATGCAGTATTGGCACTTCTTATTTCTTTCCTTATGATAAATGGTATTACAATATAATTAACATTATGTACTAAAATTTTAAATAAGGATGTGAGGAAATGAGCATTGAAAATATAACGGCTAATATTTTAAGCGACGCTGAACAAATTGCGGAAGTTTCTCTTAAAAATGCTGAAAAAAGCAAGGAAGAAATTATAAACAAAGCAAGCAATGAAGCAGAAATAATTAAGAGTACGGCGGCAGAGAAAGCAGTAAAGGATGCCGAAAGCTTAAAAAGCAGAAAAATTTCCGCTGCTGAGCTTCAGGGAAGAAAATTAATTCTCGGAGCCAAACAGGAAGCTATTAAAAAAAGCTTTGATAAGGCAATTGAAAAGCTTAGAGCCATGCCGGAAGATAAATATATAGATTTTCTGGTAAACGAATTAATTAAAATTCCGTATGATTCCGGAACAATTATTTTAAACAAGAAGGATAGAGATAAAATCGGAGAAAAGCTGGTTAAAGCTGTTAATGAAAAGCTAAAAGCAGAAAAATTTGAGTTGGGCAATGATACTGTGAACGCAAGCGG
Source organism: Sedimentibacter sp. (assembly GCA_032059885.1). Taxonomy (GTDB): domain Bacteria; phylum Bacillota; class Clostridia; order Tissierellales; family Sedimentibacteraceae; genus Sedimentibacter. The sequence continues at coordinate 25,500 of DAMBZP010000016.1, read as the reverse complement.
CGGTTTTGTGCTGAAAAGCGGTGCAATCATGATAAACAGCACATTTGAAACTATACTGGACTCTATTAAGGGCGACCTTACAAATGATGTTGCAAATGTACTGTTTAAATAATTTTCCTGCTTGAAAGGAGGAATGGCTTTGGCGAAGATTAAGGATACAGATTATTTGTTTTCTACAGCACGTGTGAGAAGCGTTGAGAAAAATATGCTTTCCCGTGAAAGAGCAGAAAAAATGATAGATGCAAAAACAATTGAAGATGCATTGAAGGTTTTAGAAGACATTGATTACGGATATGGCGGAGAAACGACGGATGCTAACAATTATGAGAAGCTTTTAACAGAGGAGCATAAGAAGACATATGATTTTATTACTTCTATAGCTCCCGAATTGGACTACTTCAATATGTTTTTATATCCATATGATTATCACAACTTAAAGGTCATTATGAAATCAGAGTATTCAGGCACAGATTTTTCTGATGCTTTTGTTGATACAGGCTCGATAGATTTAAAGGTCCTCATGTATTCTGTAAAGGAAAGAGACTTTTCCGAACTTACAGATAATATGGAAAATGCTCTGAAAGAAATAATTGAGACATTTCCTAAGTCGAATGACCCTCAGGTAATAGACATCATATTAGACAAATACTGCTATGATGAAATGCTGAAATCGGCAGAAGAAACGAAAAGTAAATTTATAATTGATTATGTAAAAATGCAAATAGACGCCATCAATGTAAAAACATATGTAAGGCTTAAAAAAATGAACAAGTCATGGGACTTTTTCACAAAAGTATTTCTGCATGGCGGCAATATCAATGAACAGATTTTTATCAAAAACTATGATGAAACCTTTGAAAAATTTGGAGAACAATTGTCTGCATATGGCTTTAAGGGAGCATTTCTGGAGGGAACGGAAGCTTTGGCTGAAACAGGCAAGTTTACGACCCTGGAAAAACTGTTGGATAACAAGATTATTGAACACATAAGGAGTGCCAAATATATTTCCTTTGGAATAGAGCCGCTGGCAGGCTATTTAATAGCAAAGGATAATGAGATTAAAATTGCAAGAATTATATTGGCAGGCAGGCTTGCAGGTATCTCACCGGAGCTTATAAGAGAAAGGTTGAGAGAGACTTATGTATAAGATAGGTGTTATTGGAGATAAACAAAGTGTTCTTGGGTTCAAGGCAGTGGGTCTGGATGTATTTGACTGCTCCACAAAGGAAGATGCGGAAAACATACTCAAATCTATAGCTGACGAAGATTATGCCATTATTTACATGACTGAAAACTTCTACACTGCGATAAAGAGTACTGTTTATGAATATAATGAAAGACGCCTGCCGGCAATTATTCCTATACCGGGTATGAAAGGATCAACAGGAATAGGAATCGAAAATATTAAAAAAGCAGTTGAAAAAGCGGTTGGTGCAGATATATTATTCAACAATGATTAAGATGTTATAAAAAATGAAAGCAGGTGATTTATTTAATGAGCCAGGGAAAGGTAGTAAAGGTATCAGGTCCATTGGTTATTGCTGAAGGTATGAAAGAAGCAGACATGTTTGACGTTGTACGTGTAAGTGAGCAGGGACTGATTGGAGAAATTATAGAGATGCGCGGCGACAGAGCATCTATTCAGGTATATGAAGAAACAGCGGGGCTGGCTCCGGGAGCACCGGTTGTAACAACAGGAGCACAGCTTTCAGTTGAACTGGGACCCGGACTTATAGAAACTATATATGATGGAATACAGCGTCCGCTGGAAGAAATCAGAAAAATTGCCGGACCAAATATTGCAAGAGGTATCAGTGTTCCATCTCTTAACAGAGAAAAAAAGTGGGAGTTTGTGCCCGTTTCGAAAGCAGGAGATAAGGTTCAGGCAGGAGATATAATAGGTACTGTTCAGGAAACAATTGTAGTTCAGCAGAAAATTATGGTTCCTTACGGAATAAGCGGAACTATAACGGATATAAAATCAGGAAGCTTTACGGTTGAAGAAACTGTATGTGTTGTCAGGAAGGACAATGGAGAAGAAATAAATCTTACAATGATGCAAAAATGGCCTGTAAGAAAAGGCAGACCATACAAGGAAAAATTAGTTCCCGAAAGGCCGCTGGTAACAGGGCAGAGAGTTATAGATACGCTGTTCCCCATTTCAAAAGGCGGTGTTGCAGCAGTTCCCGGACCATTTGGAAGCGGTAAGACAGTAGTGCAGCATCAGCTGGCTAAATGGGCGGACGCAGAAATAGTTGTATATATAGGCTGCGGAGAACGTGGAAATGAAATGACTGATGTTTTAATGGAGTTTCCTGAATTGAAAGATCCAAGAACAGGGGAATCCTTGATGAAGCGTACAGTGCTCATAGCAAATACATCAGATATGCCTGTTGCAGCACGTGAAGCATCTATCTATACAGGAATTACCATAGCGGAATATTTCAGAGATATGGGATATTCAGTTGCACTTATGGCAGATTCCACATCTCGTTGGGCAGAGGCACTCCGTGAAATGTCAGGACGTCTTGAAGAAATGCCTGGTGAGGAAGGGTATCCGGCATATCTTTCTTCCCGTCTGGCACAATTTTATGAAAGAGCAGGAAGAGTTATAAGCCTTGGAACTGAGGGAAGAGAAGGTGCGTTGTCAGCCATAGGAGCTGTATCACCTCCGGGCGGGGACATCTCGGAGCCTGTATCACAGGCAACTCTTCGTATAGTCAAAGTATTCTGGGCACTTGATGCACAGCTTGCTTACAGACGTCACTTCCCTGCCATAAACTGGTTGAACAGTTATTCACTGTATGCCGACAGACTTGGAAAATGGTTTAATGAAAATGTTGCGAGAGACTGGACTGAGCTTCGCGCTGAAACAGTAAAGCTTTTGCAGGAGGAAGCAGAACTAAATGAAATAGTTCAATTGGTCGGAGTTGATTCATTGTCGGTACAAGACAGATTAAAGCTTGAAGCGACACGCTCCATCAGAGAGGACTATCTGCATCAAAATGCTTTCCATGATATAGACACATATTCATCTCTTGAAAAACAATACAGACTGCTTACATTAATTCTTAAATATTACTATGACGGAATAGAAGCTTTAAAAGAAGGGGCGGACTTTAAAGCCTTGGAGACCCTTTCTGTACGGGAAAAGATAGGAAGATTCAAATATACAGAGGAAAAAGATGTTCAAGAAGCTTATGAAAACATCAAAAAACAAATAGAAACAGAAATGTCAGCTCTTGTGTCAGGCAAGGAGGTCGAATAATATGATTAGAGAATATAAAACCATATCTGAGGTTGCAGGACCTTTAATGCTTGTAAAAAATGTGGAAAATGTTGCTTATGATGAGCTGGGAGTAATCGAGCTTCCGAACGGTGAAACAAGAAGCTGCAGGGTGCTCGAGATAAACGGAAGTAATGCATTGGTGCAGCTGTTTGAGAGCTCAGCAGGAATTAATCTTGCAGAAAGTAAGGTTAAATTTCTTGGAAGAGGAATGGAGCTGTCCGTATCATACGACATGCTGGGCCGTGTATTTGATGGCCTGGGTAGACCTATAGACAACGGTCCTGAGATAATTCCCGAAAAAAGACTGGATATAAACGGTCTTCCAATGAATCCTTCTGCAAGAGACTATCCTGATGAATTTATTCAGACAGGTATTTCAGCAATTGATGGATTGAATACATTGGTCAGAGGGCAAAAGCTTCCTATATTCTCCGCCTCAGGGCTGCCTCATGCGGATTTGGCAGCTCAAATTGCCCGCCAGTCTAAGGTTTTGGGGACAGATTCAAAATTTGCCGTTGTATTTGCAGCCATAGGTATAACATATGAAGAAGCAGACTTCTTTATTTCCGACTTCAGAAAGACAGGGGCCATAGACAGAACAGTATTGTTTATGAACCTTGCAGACGACCCAGCCATAGAACGTATTTCAACTCCGCGTATGGCGCTGACTGCGGCAGAATTTCTCGCCTTTGAAAAAGGAATGCACGTTCTTGTAATACTTACGGATATAACAAACTATGCGGAGGCTTTACGTGAAGTATCGGCTGCGCGTAAGGAGGTTCCGGGAAGACGTGGATATCCCGGATACTTGTATACCGATTTAGCCACTATTTATGAAAGAGCGGGAAGAAAAAGAGACCAGGAAGGTTCCATTACTATGATTCCCATACTGACAATGCCCGAAGAAGATAAGACACATCCTATTCCTGACTTAACAGGATATATTACAGAAGGACAGATTATTCTTTCGCGTGAGCTATACAGAAAGAATATTAAGCCTCCTATAGATGTTCTTCCATCCCTGTCACGTTTGAAGGACAAGGGTATAGGAAGAGGAAAAACAAGAGAAGATCACTCAGACGTTCTGAATCAGCTGTTTGCTGCGTATGCAAGAGGTAAGGAAGCGAAAGAACTCATGGCAATACTCGGTGAAGCTGCGCTTTCAGACGCTGATAAATTCTATGCTAAGTTTGCTGATGAATTTGAAAGAAAATATGTATCACAGGGATATGAAACAAACAGGTCAATTGAAGAAACCCTGAATATAGGATGGGATTTACTTACACTTCTTCCTAAGAGCGAATTGAAACGTATAAGAGATGAGTATATTGAAAAGTACTATCCAAAACAAAACTAGTGAGAGGTGTTAAGTTATGGCAAGATTAAATGTAAATCCAACCAGAATGGTCTTAACCACTCTTAAAAAGCGTTTAAAGGTGGCAGCGAAAGGTCACAAAATGCTTAAGGATAAACGTGATGAGCTTATGAAGCAATTTTTGGAGCTTGCCAGAGAAAATAAATCCTTGCGTGAACAGGTTGAGATGCATATGGGAGATATTTATTCTAACTTTGTAATAGCCAGTGCCGTAATGTCTGAAGAGGTTTTAAACGAAGCGTTAATGTTTCCTAAACAGGGAGTATCAATCGAAGTTGGAAATAAAAATGTTATGAGTGTAGATGTTCCCATGTTTGATTTTAAAACAACAACAGACGATGCATCAAATATTTATCCATATGGCTTTGCTAATACATCTGCCGAGCTTGACAATGCAATTGAAAATTTATCAGATATTTTTCAGGAATTGCTTAAGCTGGCTGCAGTTGAAAAGGAAGTACAGCTTCTGGCGGCAGAAATTGAGAAAACAAGAAGAAGAGTTAACGCTCTTGAGTATGTTATGATTCCTCAACTTCAGGAAACCATTAAATATATCCAAATGAAGCTGGATGAAAATGAAAGAGGAAATCAAACAAGACTTATGAAGGTCAAGGACATGATGGTCCAGGAAGCAATCGAAGAAAAGCAGGAAAAGACAAAAGAAGCCCTGGATGAATATGAGACATATGACAAATAATTAAATGAGGCGGTTAATCAATTAACCGCCTTATTTTTTTCTTGACAAAACATTGCCGCACATATATACTTTGAATATCAAATAAATAGATATTAAAGATATTGGGAGATAATATGGAATTTAAAGAATTAAAAATAGGAAATTTAACAGCTAAAATTCCAATAATTCAAGGTGGTATGGGCATTGGGGTATCTTTATCTAACCTTGCGTCTGCCGTGGCAAATGAGGGCGGAATAGGAACTATTTCAGGTGTGCAGATAGGATTCCGCGAACCTGATTTTGCTGCCAATCCTGTTGAAGCAAATTTAAGAGCTATTGGAAAGGAAATAAAGAAGGCAAGGGAAAAAACAAAAGGTATCATAGCTATGAACTTGATGGCTGCTATGAATAATTACGAACTTTATGTCAAAAAGGCTGTTGAAGAAAAAATAGATCTGATAGTGTCGGGTGCCGGTCTTCCTCTTGCACTTCCAAAGCTTGTGGAGGGAACGGCCACTAAAATTGTTCCTATAGTATCATCCGCAAAGGCCGCCAGAATTATAATTAAAAGCTATTTAAAGCATGACCGGCTGCCTGATGCTGTCGTTGTCGAAGGGCCGCTTGCCGGGGGACATCTTGGGTTTAAAATGGATGAAATGCTTGAGAAGAAATATGCGTCCTTAAAGGAGCTTGTTAAGGATGTAAAAGAATTTATTGTGGGTATTGAATCTGAACACAGCATAAAAATACCTGTTATTGCCGCAGGAGGAATAAGAACCAGGGAAGATATGATGGAACTGGCAGAGGCGGGAGCAGATGGTTTCCAAATTGCCAGCCTGTTTGTTCCTACAGTTGAATGTGATGCACATGAAAACTTCAAGCTTGCATATATAAATGCGGGGGATGATGATGAAATGATAATAAAAAGTCCCGTGGGAATGCCTGCCAGAGCTGTCAGGACTAACTTTCTGACTGAGTCAATAACTAAGGGCTGCGCAGTAAGCAGGTGTTATAAATGTATGCCCGGCTGTAATCCTATGAATATACCCTATTGCATATCAACAGGTCTGATAAATTCAGTGGAGGGTCGTGACGGCCTTATATTTTCCGGTGCAGGATTAAGTGGAATTAATAAAATGTCAACCGTAAAAGAAGTTATCAGAAATTTAATAGGGCAGTAGGACAGATTTTTATTTCAAAATGAATTTGATGCATATAAAAGGACTGAGCCAGTCCTTTTTTGCTTTATCCTTATTTTTCAAGACCCCTGCTTGAAGTCATTATTTGAGTGTATACTTCCTCAATAGCTTTGGAATAATGCTTATTTTCCAAATAGCTTATACAGCTTTTAATAACTGCTTTTTCTCTTTCTTCATCATAGACAGGAAGATTGCCTTTTTTTTTATATTGGCCTATCTCCATAACAATGTCAAATCTCTTTTCCAATAATTGAACTATTTCCTTATCAATATTATTAATCTTTTCTCTTGCACTGCTTAAATCCATGTTTCACCATCCATATGTTTGTCATGATTAAAATCTATCATAATATTACAGGATGTCAATAGCTGAAGCAAATTATTAATATTTTTTGCGCTTCAAAGTTAATATTCACAGCTTAGGGGTTGTCATCCCTAGTGATAGTGAATGATTTCCTAATTTCCTCACCTGCAGTTCAGAACAATGCAGTCATCACCCTTAATTTTGACTGTGAATAACAACCAAAAAACCTGTCGAATCAATAATTAATTTGCAGATTCAATGATATTATGATATAATTTATTAAAATGTGGATGGGTAGGAGGTACTATGAAGAACAATAAATTAAATAAGATAATATTGTTGGTCGTTATTCTTTCTTTTGTTTTTTCAATGGCTGCAGATGCTGTTGTATTTACAGATATATCAACTCACTGGGCTAAGAGCTATATAGAAAGAGTTGCAGAAAAAGGGCTGGTTTCAGGATATGAAAACAAAACATTCAAACCGGACAACAATGTGACTGTTTTGGAAGCATTGGTTATGCTGTCAAGACTTTACGAAATTGAAGATGATTTGAAAGATGAAATTATAGAAAAATACGAGCCTGTTTTAGAGTCAATGTCTAATTCAAAAGGATATGAGTGGTCATTTGATTATTTATCTCTCATTATTGAAATGGGAGTTGTATCTGAAAGCGGAATAAAAGATATGTTTTCAAAAAAAACTGTCTTTAATGATGCAACAAGAGAAGAAATAGCTGTTCTTCTTACAAAAGCCATGATGCTTGGCGATGAAGCACAAAGCCTTAAAGTTTACACTCTTCCATTTAATGATGCGGAAAAGATATCAACTGTTGCCAGACCATACATTTATGTAATGTACGATAAAGAAATACTTCAAGGTGACAGCAAGAAAAATATTAATCCAACGAACAAAATAACCAGAGCTGAAATTGCAACAGTGCTGGATAAAGCTTATGACTACATAAATGAAAATGACATATATCCGGAATTTGATGACTATGTACCCACAACTGTCGCGGAAGGAATTATAAGCAAGCTGTCGGAAGAAAAGAATCAGAACTATATTTATATTAAGGATAACAAGGATGTTGAAAGCATTGTAAAAATCAATGATGATACAAAAATTTACATTAATGAAAGAATAAGAAAGTTTTCAGATTTGAAGGAAGACATGCTTGTAACATGTAAAATTGACGAAAACAGACTTGCAGTCAAGATAGAAGCTGACAGCACAAAGAAGGTTGCCAGAGGAATTATTTATTATGTTGCTTATTCTTCTCCTGCAGCTGTAACTATTAATAATGAAGATGATGACAGAATAAAATATGATGTTTCTTCCGATGTGAATGTTTATCTCGATGGTAAATCCATTGCGTTAAAAGATTTGAAAAAAAATGATGAAGCAACATTGCTTATTAATGATAATAAGGTTTATCAGATTAACTCCGTAAGCAGGATTAAAGAATTTGAAGGAACAATAACTTCCATTGACTATGCTTCTTATCCCATAAAGGTTTCAATCAAGACAAAGGAAGGTGTCATTAAAACATTTGAATTCAGCAGTGATGTTGAGGTAACAAGAAATGATAAGGAATCCAGCTTCGACAGGGTAAGGGTCGGAGATGAGGGTACCATTACAACAGAATATAATGAAATGATAAAAATTAACACAACTGCCAAAGAAGCAGAAATGAGCGGTACAATTAAGGAAATTATAATCGGACCTGTTAATAAAATTAAGATTGCTGATAAGGATGGAGATGTTGAGCAATATTCTGTAAGCAGCAATGTTGTAGTAACAATAGGAAATAAAAATGCATCCATCAATGATCTGCGTGTTGGCTATAATGTTGAAATTAATACATCCGGAGACGAAATAGTTACAATTGAGGCTTCAGAGATTCAAACTGCAATGAATTTTGCCGGAAAGGTCATTTTTATAAATAAGGATGACAAGCTGATAATGATGCAGAGTGTCAACGGCAGCGGGCAAACAGAATTGGTTTATTTAAAGATTACAAACAGTACAAAAATATTTAACATTTCAGGTGAAACGAAATATTTGAAAGATATGAAAGAGGGTCAAAGCATACTAAGCACTGCCATTTCTCAAGGCGGAGAATATGTGGCTGTAAGCATAATGATTCAGTAGCGAATGACAAAAAGCATCTTAACAGGTGCTTTTTTGTTAATCATGCATACAAAAAAGGCGGTTTTAAAGGAGGATTATATGAGAAACAAAATTGAAATATTTTTGCTTGTTCTTATTTCAGTATTCTTGTTTGGCTGCACCGTGCTTCCGGCATCGGAGGAAACAGGGATAGGACCAAAGGAATATGCGGAAATCAGGGATATAGAAGCAACAAAAAAAGAAAATGAAAGCTTAAAAAAAGATTTGAGCAGTTTTAAGGAAGAATTGGAAAAGATAAAGAAAGACTATATGGAAGCCAGTCGAAATAATGAAGATTTGATTTCAAGGCTTCAGGATGCTGAAACCAAACTGGGTATTCTTGAAAATGAGGGAGTCCCCGAATTTTATCTGGAGGAAACCGATCATAACAGCATTGCTGAATATTTAAGCAGAAATAAGTCCTTAGTTGAAAAGGATATAAAAGGTATAGAGATTGTTGATAGTCCCGAAAACGGATATATTGTATTTTATACTACTGGATACGGCGAAAGTCTCAATAAGCTTTTTATTTGGAATGAAGGGGAAAAAAGCCCCATATCCGTTGAAGGAGGATCATTTGACAGAGCAGCATTTGACAAAAGCGGAAGCTTAACGTGGATAAACAACGACTATTTATTGATTGATTCAGGAAATGGAGAATACAAAATAATTGACTCAAAAAATGCTAAGGTCAATAATGTATTTTATTCAATGAATGATGCTTATCTGATTCCTGGTACGGCGTCTTTTATATTACAAAATCCGGATTCAGGCATGTTTTCTATCTATGACTTTATTAATTCAAAGGAGCAGGAAATAGACCTTGATTATAAAAATAAAAAAGCATATTCGTCCTTTGGGGAGGATAAAGGAAACAATGAACTTATTTTTAGCGGAGATTATTATGATGAAAACGGCACAACATATTCTGTAAAAGCGGTAATTAACATTGATAAATTTAAAGAAAAATATAGTATTGTTACCTTGGAAGAAGCGATTGAAAAAGCAAAAAACAATACCGTAGAAATAGAATCAACAGAATCGGGTGAACAGGATGAAACAGTTGAAAATAAAGGAACAGTATAATGAAATATGATGTTGTTATAATCGGAGCAGGCCCTGCAGGTATGTTCTGTGCGTTGTCTCTTAGTAATAAAAAAGTCCTGATTTTAGAGAAAAACAGGACACCGGGTAAAAAGCTCCTGATATCGGGAGCAGGTCAATGCAACTATACAAACAATTCAGATATAGAGGAGTTTTTGAAGAAATACGGTGATAAGGGCAGAGTGCTGAAGGCTGCCCTTTATAATTTCAGCAGCAGGGATGCAATTGATTTTTTTCGGGAAAAAGGACTGGAAAGCTTAATAAGGGAAGATGACAAGGTGTTTCCAATTACACTTAATTCTTTAGATATACTGAAAGTACTTGTAAAATGCTGTGAAGAAAAGGGAGTTGAAATAATATATAACGAGGCGGCAGAAAGGGCAAGTTATGATGCTTCAAAAAATTTGTTTTTAATTAATACTGAAAAGTCAACCTATGCCGGAACAAATCTCGTAATTGCCGCAGGCGGAATGTCATACCCGGACACAGGGTCAACAGGAGACGGATATACCCTGGCAGAAGGCCTTGGTCATTCAACAGTGAGGGCTAAGGAGGCACTCACACCTGTTTATGTCGAAAACTATTGCTTTAAGGATTTATCAGGCATATCCTTTGAGGACATCAATGTTTCGTTGTGGAGAGATAATAAAAAGATAAAAGAATTTACGGGGGATCTTCTTTTCACCCATGTAAATATATCGGGACCTGTTATATTAAATAATTCCAGATATTTTAAAAAAGGCGATATTTTAAAAGTCAACTTTACGGAATATAGGAACAGGGAAGAATTCAAAAAATATTTTGATGATTTAATAACGATATCGGGAAAATTAAATGTTAAATCGGTATTAAAGGAGCTCAGGCTACCTAGGCGCTTCACAGAAAAAATCATGGGATTATCACAAATTGGTGAAGAAACACCATGCAGCCAGCTTGAAAAAGACAAGAGGAAAAACCTGTCAGAGCTTCTCTGCGGCTTTCCCTTCAAAGTGGATAGGCTTGGAGGATTCAATATTGCAATGGTAACAAACGGTGGTGTGGCTGTCGATGAAATTAATTTTAAAACGATGGAGTCAAAAATAAAATCCGGCTTGTACTTTGCCGGAGAAGTTATTGATTATGACGGCGATACTGGAGGATATAACATACAGGCTGCATTTTCCACAGGAAAGCTTGCTGCTGACAGCATAAATAAACATATATAGAAAAATTATAAGACAAAAAAACCACCAATTGGTGGTTTTACATTTATATATTAAATCTTGAATCTTCCTTTTACCGCATTTAATATGGATGCTATTATAATTGAATATAAAGGAATCATAAAGAAGTTTGTAAGAATTCTCGCAGGAAGATAAAACATAACTCCCTTTCCATACAAAATAGTCAAGAAATAAGTGTTCAGTATTATTGATGTTATCAATTGGGTTGAGCTTACTGTGAAAACTATTTTGCTCATATTTAAACTGTTGCCAGTCGAAGACATTTTTATTGGAATTATCAGATAAATGCCTACAAGTATAAAAAATCCCATAATGTAACCAAGGCTGAGTGGATTTCCATCATACATAATCCCGTTTTCAAACGTGAGTAAGCCTTTGTACATAAGCGCGGATACAAATCCAACCGACAATAAAGAAATGAACGCGGTATTTAATAAATTATAACTGATATTTTTCTTAATATATTTATAAATCAGTCCGGGAATAAATCCGCTTAATGCGCTTACCAGAGTAAATCCCGGGAAAAACGGACCGTTAGGTTTAGCGATAAAATTAATGATATCAGCGGCAGCTCCTGTCATAAAACCGGCGGCAGGACCTAATATTATTCCCGAAAGCATAAGCGGGACTGATGCAAAATTAATGCGAAGCCCTTGTATACCTCCTAAAGGTATATAAATTTCAAAGATTACTTTCAAAACCAGACTCATTGCTACGAAAAGTCCGGCTCTCACAACAGTAAGCGATGTGAATTTTTGTGAATCAGTATTACCTCTCATATTATCCTCCTTTATTGAGCAAATAATACCTCCGCACAATATAGGAGAAATTCTATTCTTAGATTCTCAAATACAGCGGAAGCGACAAGATACCGCAGACATAGTCTTTCGTTTAAGGGCGACCTCCCATCCCTTAACACTTAACGCATCTCATCTACTCTGAAAACATTTTTAACAATCATAGCACTTAATTATGCTTTTGTCGATAACTTTTTTAAATATGTCATAAATAATGTAGTGAATCAACAATACGCGAGTATTGACTGAATGAATGGTAACAAGCAGGTGGACTTTTTCAGCAATCATGGAATGACTTATCATTCTTTATTTATATTGTTATAAAATTTATCTTTGATTTTATTTGCAAATGATTATATAATATATAGGAGGTTAACGATTTCTATGATAAACTAGGAGGAAAAATGTCAGAAAGATTTTTAAGCGATATTGAAATTGCACAGCAGGCAGAAATGCAGGTAATTAACACAATTGCGGATAAAATAGGAATTCCCGATCAATATGTGGAGAATTACGGCAAATATAAGGCGAAAATTGATTACAGATACTTACAGAATGAATTGAAGAATAATGAGGAAGCTCGGCTGATATTGGTGACGGCAATAAATCCAACTCCGGCGGGAGAAGGAAAAACTACCACAACAATTGGATTGGGAGATGCTCTTTCAAGACTTGGTAAGAAAACTATAATAGCTCTTCGCGAGCCTTCCTTAGGACCTGTATTTGGAGTGAAAGGAGGAGCAGCCGGAGGGGGATATGCTCAGGTTGTGCCGATGGAGGACATTAACCTTCATTTTACAGGAGATTTTCATGCCATAGGGGCTGCAAACAACCTTCTTGCGGCAATGCTTGACAACCACATACATCAAGGGAATGAACTTAATATTGATACGAGAAGAATAGTATGGCGCAGAGCCGTTGACATGAATGACAGACAATTAAGACATATTGTTGACGGTCTCGGAGGGAAAACGGAAGGTGTGGTAAGAGAGGACGGATTTGATATTACTGTTGCGTCAGAGGTAATGGCAATATTCTGTTTATCAAATAATATAACAGAATTAAAAGAAAATTTATCTAAAATAATAGTTGCCTACACCAGAGACGGCGAACCGGTGACTGCGGGACAATTAAAGGCAAATGGAGCTATGGCTGCACTTTTAAAGGATGCATTGAAACCGAATTTAGTCCAGACCCTGGAAGGAACACCGGCATTTATACACGGAGGGCCTTTTGCAAATATAGCTCACGGCTGCAATTCTGTTATTGCCACGAGAATGGCAAGCAAGATAGCGGACTACACAGTTACTGAGGCAGGATTTGGCGCTGATTTGGGAGCAGAGAAATTTATAGATATAAAATGCAGAAAGACCGGATTAAGACCAAGCGCTGTTGTTATAGTAGCAACAGTGAAGGCATTGAAGTACAACGGCGGAGTTGCCAAAGCAGATTTAAGTGCGGAAAATCTGGAAGCATTGGAAAAGGGTCTTCCTAATCTTTTGAAGCACGTGGAGAATATAACTCAGATATTCAAGCTTCCGGCGGTTGTTGCCATAAACAGATTCCCTACGGACACAGAGGCAGAACTTAATCTCATAAGAGAAAGATGCAGGGAATTAGGAGTAAATGTTGCATTGTCCGAGGTGTGGGGAAAAGGCAGCGAAGGCGGCGTGGAGCTTGCTGAGGAAGTAATCAGACTTGCTGAAAAAGAAAGCAATTTGGAATTTGCATATGATCTGAACCTTCCAATAAAAGAAAAGATAAAGGCAATTGCTTCCAAGCTTTACGGAGCTGCGGATGTTGAATTTTCAGCAAAGGCAGGCAAGGAAATTGCTAATTTTGAAAAGCTTGGATTCGGAAATCTGCCTATATGTATGGCTAAAAATCAATATTCGCTGACAGATGATGCCAAAATTTTAGGCAGACCTACAGGATTTAAAATAACAATACGAGATATAACCATATCTGCCGGAGCGGGATTTCTGGTTGCACTTACAGGTGATATAATGAAAATGCCCGGACTTCCTAAGATTCCTGCAGCTGAGAATATCGATGTTGATGTTGACGGGAAAATAAAGGGGTTGTTTTAATAAATTGAATAATTTTTGCTTATCACCGAAGGAAACTTCTGATGCCTTGATGGTTACTGCACAAAACAAGGTGGCTATGACAGCACGTAAAAGGCTTTTACTGAGTATAATGGCAGGAGTGTATATATCCTTTGGAGCCCAGGGATTTATAGTTACATACGAAAACATATTTATAAGAGCTGCAGTATTTCCAGTAGGTCTCATGCTCATAGTGCTGGTCGGAGGCGAGATGTTTACAGGTAATTGTCTTATGACATTTGCATTGCTGCATAAGGAAATTAGGGCATCCGACTATGTAAAAAATCTGCTGCAGGTTCTTGCGGGAAATCTTATGGGTACGCTGATAGTTGTTGCCCTGCTTTATTTTGGAGGAGTATATAACAATAAGTCTCTGGCTGAAACGATTGTTAAGGTTGCAAATTCCAAGCTGTCACTGTCATTTTCGCAAGCGCTGTTCAGGGGCATATTGTGCAATATCCTTGTTACACTGGCAATATGGTTTGCAACTACATCAAGGGATACAACAGGAAAGATTTTTGGGTGCTGGTTCCCCATAATGCTTTTTGTTCTTACAGGATACGAACATATTGTGGCAAATATGTTTTATCTTCCTATGGCCGCAGTATGTGATTCTTCTATATCAATATATCAAATTTTAATCAATAATTTTCTACCTGTAACAATAGGAAATTTTATAGGCGGAGGAATTTTAGTGCCGGTTGTTTACTACATGGCATATTATAAATAAGTATAAAATAAAAATCTTCAGGATATTATGATTCTGAAGATTTTTATTTTATTGTTGTATGCTTGTCCCTGGCTATTGTTACTACCAGCACACCTGTAAGTATGAGAATACATGCTAGTATATTCCTTGTGGTTACAGGTTCTTTTAAAATCAATATTCCCAGTATTACACTGGTTATGGGCTCAAACATTCCAACAATGGAGGTGACTGTAGGTCCTGCAAATTTTACTCCTATTGGAATAAAGGTGTTCGCTAAAAATGATACAAAAAATGCTATCAATACCGTGAAAATCCAACCTCTTGAAGTTATGGCAAATACCAGATTTCGGCTTATGACTCCTGTAAAAAACAAATACAAGGATGAAAATATTGACAGATAAAAGGTTATTTTAAATGGATACATTGAATTTAAACCGCTTTTATCTATAAATAATATGTGTACTGCATAAAAAACACCCGACAGTAAAGCCAGAGCCACTCCTGTAACACTGAAGGATCCTTCGAAGAACATCATTACTCCAATTGTTGACAATATAAGTGCAATGATTTTTTCTTTGCTGACTGTTTCCTTAAATATCAGTATGCATGCCAAAGTGACAAGGACAGGATAAATGTAATGAATGGTAGTTGCCATTCCCACAGATATATAATTATATGAGCCGTACAAGGTCAGAGCAGTTATGGTTGAACCTAATGATGCAAGTACGGCAAGTTTTTTAATTTCGTTCTTACTTACCTTAATATCGATTTTTTCATGCTTAAGCATAAAAAAAAGAAAGGGGATTGAAAGAAGGTTTCTGTAAAATGTAAGGGACATAAAATTACTTCCTTCCGAATATGTCAGTTTTCCAAGTATCGGTGTAAACCCATATATAAAAGCTGCCAGAACACCAAAAGCAATGCCTTTAGTTTTATTCATGATATACTACCCCTCAGTCATATTATTTACCGCAGCATTTTTTATACTTCTTGCCTGAACCGCATGGACATGGATCGTTTCTTCCTATTTTTTCTCCCGCTATAACTTGTTTTGATTTGTTAAAGTCTTTTTTAATTTGTTTTCTTTTTTCGTCATCAAAAATGTTGCTCCATTCATTCATTCCGTAAAGCCATTCAGCCTTTGCGTCATGCATGTTCCATAGCAGCTTTTCCCAGTCAAGCTCTGCTTTGATTTCTGAATCATCTGTCAATGCTTCCAGGTCCACTGCTTCCATGAAGCTTGTATTTGCACCGTCAAGGAAACCTACAAACTGCATGGCAGTCATGTCATTTTTTTCTGCTAAATCCTGAATTGTTCCTTCTATAACGGGATTTTTAGATTCAAGAATTTTTTTGTAGCATTCAGCTTCCCTTCCCATGTAGTCCTTAAAAAATTCCTGATATTCTTCCTGAGTAGTGATATTTTTTAAATTTTCATTCCATTCTGTATATAAACTCATGGTATCCTCCAATTATTTTACTATGGTTATTTTAACAGCAATATAATAAAATTTCAAGGGAAATCATTAATTTTCAACAATAAAAAACGCCGCATTGAGCGGCGAAGTTCTATTGCTTTTCCTTCAGCAAATCTCTGATTTCTGCAAGAAGCTCTTCCTGAGTCGGTTTTGCCGGTGCTGCGGGTGTCGGCTCAAGTTCTTTTTGTTTTACCAGCTTTTTCTTTGAGTTGTTTATTAATTTGATGAATATAAAGATTGAAACAGCAACTATTAAAAAGTCAACAATGTTTTGTATGAAATTACCGTACATTATTGCGGCTTCAGGTTTTATTACTTTATCGCCTTCCATGACTGCTTCACTCATTACGTATTTTAGTGATTTGAAGTCCATGCCTGCCATTAAATATCCCAATACGGGCATGATTAAATCATTGACGATTGATGTCACTATTTTACCGAAGGCACCGCCCATGATGACGCCCACCGCCAAATCTAAAACATTACCTTTAAAAGCAAATTCCTTAAATTCTTTCCACATAATTCCTCCAGATAAATGCATCAGCACGTTTGTTTATTTAACATATATACCCAGTTTTATACCAGACTAACATTTTAAGATAATGTTAATTTTTATATTTCAATCCGCCGGAGGTTATGCCAAGTTCGAAGCTGTCATCATAGGAAATGTATCTGATGCCGTTTTCTATTACGGTATTTTCCTTATCAGCCTTGTATACAACAAATACCTGATTTTTTTCAGAAGCCTTTTCAAGAATTTCTTTCAGTACCTTTATTTCTCTATCATCATTTATATGATCCAGATCGGCATTCATTGTAAGTACAAGGACCTTATCCTCGTAGTTCACAAGGCTCTTGATGTTGTTCCACATTGTAGCATTGCCTGCGCTCATTGTACCGTTTGATATTATGCCGTCACAGTATATAATTTTCCCTTTATCCGAAAGAATTTCCTTTTTGTCATCTGATACAATAAGTTTTTCTGAGTAGTCAGATATTTTTGACGCCTTGATGGAATCAATAAACTCTGTTTCGGCTTTTAAACCCAGTTCTTTATTCTGTGGTTCATACATTATGCGCAGATTGTCAATGTATATTGTGCCGGTGTCCTTTTTTGTTTCATTTATTTCAGCAAGATAAATATTTTTTAATGTTACAGGATAAGCTGTTCCTTCAGGTATGTGAGCTTCGACCCATTTCCATCCGGTCCAGTTAACTTCATCTTCAAACGTAAGTTTTATCTGATTGTTGTAAGCGTCATTGATTCTTGTTCTGAGCCAGTGGTTTTTACCGTCTCCGTAAACCCACATTCCTATCGCCTTAGGTTTTTCGTCCAATTTTATACCTTCTCCGTCTTTGCCGAATTCAACGAAAGCAATGCTCTGATCCGTCATTTTAGTAAAGTCATAATCTAACCTCAATGAGTCTGAACCCTCCTTGACGAAATCCTTTGAAATGGAAATATTTCCTTGAGATCCTTCCGGATATAAGGTTAATTTCAGGTTTTCCAGATCTTCGAAACGGTTCAGTGTTTTGTATCTGTATCCAACTTTAACAATAATATTCTTTGTGGCATTTCCAAAGGTTGCAGTTATTGCACCTGTATTGCTGACATCTCCTGCGGTGAATATTCCATTTTCAACCTTGCCTATTTTGTTTCTGTAGGAATATGAAACATATTTCGCAGGTATATATGCCGAATTACCGTCTTTGTCAACACCGAGGATTTCACCTATCTCATATGTATCTCCAAAACCAAAAGTAAGAGAATCTGTGTTGAACTTCAATGCCATAGGCGTATCAAGTACATTTATTTCCACCCGCCCTTCTGCAGTTCCTGTTTCTGCGGTAATAACTGCTTTTCCGGCTTTACTTGGATAGAATACATTGTTTACGACTTTTCCTGCATCAGACGGAGATACTTTGTATTGAACATTATTTGAATTTACTGCTATAGGAGTGTAATATTCATTATAAAATTTAAGCTCCATACTTACTTCAGTATTATTAAATACGGCATTCTGAGCCGGAATAATTTCTATTGTTCCTATATTGCTGCTTTCCGGAGAAGTATTGAATACACCTACACCAGATGCTATCTTTCTTTCTCTTCCATCTGAGGGAATATTGACAACTGTAACGTTCGAATTTCTTAAAAAGTCAACACCCATAGTGGTGGAGCCTCCTCCGTCCATATTCACTGCATTGTACGCTCCCAGGCTGAGCATTATTTCTGCAAGCTCCGTCTGCTTAACACCCACGTAGTCTTTATTTCTTCCATCAATTGTCACCATTATCATTTCGGTGTTGTCTTTGTTGAAGCCTATTGCTGTTCTGGGGTTTGCTCCCAATGCTTCATTGCTGACATCATTTAACTGACCATCCTTAACCAGATAATTTAATGCACCGAATGCCCATTCGACATTTTCAGGGCTGAAATCGAGTTGTATGTTCAAGGTTGCAGGCTGACCGGGTATAAATGACTGCAGCATCTGTTCCATTGTTGCGGCATTGCAGCTTGCAATAACATATCCTTCCTCGGGTATTATTGTAGAAGGTTGATTTTTCCTTACTTCCGTAACTGTTTGTCCGACTACCACAACTTCAACAATATCCTTTTTCCCGTCATATCCGGGAGACATTCTGTTCCAGTCTTTGGTAAGTATTGTGGGGCCCCAATCCAGTGATGATGTTTTATTCATTACAACAACATTGTATGCGGTGGTGTCCGAGCCGTACAAGGTAATTACAGGATTCCATACTGATATATTTATATTTTCGTCCAACAATCTTGAAACAGTGGGGTAGCCGCTGCTGTACGGCAGCGGTGATGTAATCATGTTTCCATTATCAATCAGCGGACCGTAAGTATATGTAGGATCTCCCATGTAGAAAAAGTCACCGTTAACCGCGGCTGTTGCTCCCGAGGATTTAATCATGGAGCTCAGGGGGGTTCTGTTGGAGACGCCGGCTTCACCTGTTATAGGTTTGATTTCGGTGTATTTATCAGTTAAGTTTGCCCTGATTACATTGATGTTCATCCATCCGATACTGGTGTACCTTTCAATCTTTTCATATGTTATGCCTGTCGATAGCCTTGTTTCTTTGGACAGATCATGTACTGTGTAAAAGCTGCTTCCATAAGCGTATGAACTTAATAAAATTGCCAAAGCGGCAGAAAAAGCTGCTATTTTCTTAATAAACAAATGTATCATTCCTTTCCGTTTTTAATTTCATCATAATCCATTATAACATAAAAAATGGACAATCATTATTAAATTACTGTTAATTTAGAAAGCAAATTTTAGAAATAAAGGATTAAATTCTATTATTATTAGACAGCTTTTTTGCTCATTTTGTTCCGGATAATTATTAAAATTTAATATTAAAACAAATAAAAATGAAACAATTAAATTGACTATAAAAGATTAAACGTCTATAATTTACATAAAAATTATTTGGAGGAAAAATTATGAGCAATTTGTTAAATGAGGCAAAGGCATTGCAGGATGAAATAGTAAGAGACAGAAGATATCTGCATAAACATGCTGAATTAGGCATGGAGCTTCCTGTAACTTCTGCCTATATTATAAAAAGATTAAAGGAAATGGGATATGAGCCGGAGGTATTAGCGGGTTCAGGGGTTGTTGTTTTAGCCGGAGGTAAAAAACCGGGGAAGGTAATACTTTTAAGAGCAGATACGGATGCGCTTCCGATTGCGGAGGAAAATGATCTGGAATATAAATCTGTTACGGGAAATATGCATGCATGCGGACACGACACCCATGCAGCTATGCTTCTTGGGGCGGCAAAACTCTTAAAAGATCATGAAGATGAAATAGAAGGTACTGTTAAGCTTCTCTTTCAGCCGGCTGAAGAAAGGCTGTCGGGCGCAAAGGCAATGATAGAGGCAGGGGTTTTGGAGTCTCCAAAGGTTGATGCTGCGGTTATGATTCATATTTTCTCGGGAATGCCTATGAAAGCAGGAACGCTGGTGGTGGCAGCAGGCGGATATTCATCATCATCAGGAGATATGTTCCACATAGAGATACAGGGAGCAGGGGGTCATGGTGCAATGCCTCAGAATTCTGTGGATCCTTTAAATGCTGCTGCTCATATTTTCATAGGACTACAGGAAATAATAGCGAGGGAGGTAGCACCTTCAAGCACAGCTGTTATAACTGTCGGGCAGATGCACGGAGGAAATGCGGCAAATATTATTCCTGACACGGCATTCATAGAAGGCACTATAAGAGCATTTGATGAACGTGAAAGAGAGTTGATGAAAAGACGTGTAGTTGAGATATCGAGGGGAATTGCCTCCACATACAGGGCAGAAGCAACAGTTGATTACAGAATGGAATGCCCGTCTGTATACAATGATGCGTCACTTTCTGAGTTTTCAATTAGAACTAACAGGGAAATGCTGGGAGATGGTAATGTTCTCTCATTTACAGATGCATTTCCGGATGGGAAAATGACGGGTTCAGAAGATTTTGGATATGTAAGCGAAAAAGTTCCTACAATAATGATGGCATTGGGGGGCGGATCTCCGGAAGAAGGATATCCATATCCACAGCATCATCCTAAGATTAATTTTAAAGAAGATGTATTTTATATTGGTTCTGCAGTATATGCCAATACTGCAATTCAGTGGCTAAAAAGAAATAAGTAATAAAATAAATAAACTTAAGACATGTTCTCGGATATAAGAACATGTCTTTTTTATTTGGTCGGCACTATAAACGTTTGCATAAATATTTATTTTCGCACAAAATGAAATTTAGTATAAAGGTTTTCTGCTGCATATTTATGATAAAAATATATTATATTACGTGTTGTTGTTAAACGCGCACAAACCATATATGTGTGTATGTATGTTGAAAACACTGCAAAAAATAATTAAAATACATATTGTCATCAATGTAATATTATGCTATAATTCCATTTAAAAATAAAGAACATGCTCAACAATTATTCTATAACAATTCAAAGGACGGCATTTTTATTGATACCACAGGTACTTGACACAAATGTATTAAATCGTATTGACATACTGATATACAAATATTATTTGAACTTATAAATATAAATTGGAAAAGAGCATGACAAGGAGGAAATATGGATGGATTAACAGCCATAATGGTTGTGCTTCTAGGACTTACAATTGGAGATTTTATATCTTATAAAACAAAGGCGGCAATCTCCACACTTTTTTCAACGGCAGTTATTTTTTTGATAGCCTTTTGGTCCGGATTGCCGGCGACACTTTTTCAGGATTCCGGGTTAGTGTCAATGGGATCATTAGTTATCCCGATTTTATTAGTTAATATGGGTTCTATGATCAGCCTTAAAGAACTGCTTAAACAGTGGAAGACTGTGTTGATTGCATTATCGGCGGTTGTGGGTATAGGTATAGTGGTCTATTTTGGAGCATTACCTTTATTCGGAAAATCAATGGCAGCGGCGGCAGCACCACCTATTTCGGGAGGAGTTGTTGCGGCTCTTATAATGGGACAGGCAGCGACCGCTAAGGGTCTGGACAGTGTAGCGGTATTTATTACAATGCTGCTTGTGACACAAGCATTTTTCGGAACACCGGTAGCATCCTTTTGTCTTAAAAAGGAAGCAGAACGAGTGCTCGCAAATGCAAAGAATGAAGTTTTAAAATCAGGGGAAGAAAGTGAAAAAGTTGTGGATAATATCCCTAAAAAACGCTTAATTCCACCTTTGAAGAAAGAAATGCAAACAAATTTCATGCTTTTATGTAAGCTGGCTATAGTAGCATTGTTATCTGTGAAAGTGTCAGGACTTACCAATGGAGCGGTAAATTCATTGATAGTATGTTTGATATTCGGTATAATTGCAAGAGAGATAGGATTTGTTGATGAAGATTCACTTACGACAGCAAACAGCCAGGGATTTATAATGCTTTGTGTAATAGCGGTTATTTTCGCAAGTTTGTCAACTGCAACACCTGAAATGCTTAAATCATTAATTATTCCGATAATTGTATGCTTATTGCTGGGCATTGTAGGATTTTCAATTTTTTCAACAATTGCTGGCAGGCTTTTGGGTGAAGATAAATATATGGCAATAGCAATAGGAGCAAGTGCATTGTTTGGATTCCCCGGAACATATATAATATCAAATGAGGTTGCAACTGCAACTGCAAAAAATGAAGAAGAGAAGAAAATAATTTTAAATGCAATACTTCCAAAGATGCTTATTTCAGGATTTGTGACTGTATCCATAGCGTCTGTAGTATTGGCAGGTTTCATGGTTAAATTAATATGACAATAAAAGCCGGTTACTTTTGAAAAAGTACCGGCTAATATTATAAACTTAATTACAGGAGAACAACATGAATATTAAGGAAATATCAAAAAATTATGAGCAATACATCATTGGCATGAGAAGAGAATTTCATATGAATCCCGAGCCCAGCATGCACGAAACAAGGACGGCCGGCAGGATAAAAGAGGAATTGACTAAAATGGGTATTCCGTATATATCAATAGGCGAATCAGGAGTTGTTGCTACAATAGAAGGAAGAAACAAAGGTAAGGTAATTGCCTTGAGAGCTGATATGGATTCACTTGAGATTAAAGAAGTGCGGGATGTACAATATAAGTCAAAGAATGAAGGGCTGATGCACGCCTGTGGACATGACGCTCATACGGCAATGCTTTTGGGTGCGGCACAGGTTTTAAATGAAATAAAGAATGAATTTGACGGAACAGTCAAGCTTATATTTCAGCCTGGTGAAGAAGTTGCCCAGGGAGCTAAGGCAATGATAAAGGGCGGTGCTCTTGAAGGAGTACAAGAGGTCTTTGGAATGCACGTTGCCGGGAACCTGCCTGCGGGGAAAATAGGTGTAGGAGACGGTCCCCGCATGGCATCTGTGGATATGTTCAGGATTATCGTAAAAGGCGTAGGCGGACATGGTTCCATGCCTAATTTTGGCGTTGATGCCGTGGTTGCCGCATCTGCAATAGTAATGAACCTGCAGACATTGGTAAGCAGAGAGATATCTCCAATGGAAAGTGTGGTTGTAAGTATAGGCAAGCTTGTATCCGGAACCAGATTTAATGTAATAGCTGATGAAGCGATAATGGAAGGAACTACAAGATGCTTCAGCTACGAAATCAGGAAGCAGCTTCCGCAAATGATGGAAAGGATTATTAAATCAACTGCAGAAAGCTACAGAGCAGAAGCAAGACTGGAATACAATTTATTGACAGCACCTTTAATTAATAATGAAGCATCATCGGAGAGAGCTAAGAAATCCGTGGAAAAAATCCTGTCAAAAGAAGCGGTTGCAGAATTTGATAAAACTACAGGAGGAGAAGATTTTTCCGAATATCTTGAGCTTGTTCCAGGTACATTTGCAATTTTAGGAACAGCCAATAAAGAAAAAGGCATTTACCACAATATCCATCATCCTATGTTTGATGTGGATGAGGCTGCGCTTGTAAACGGAGTTGCTCTTCATGTACAATACGCTTATGAATTTTTAATGAATGAATAAAAAGTTCTAAACAAATAAAATAATTTTTATTTCATATGTTGACAATGCATATTGCATGTGTTATTATTGTGAAAAATACTTCCTTATCAAGAGTGGTGGAGGGACGAGGCCCTGTGAAACCCGGCAGCCTGATTATTCAAGGTGCCAATTCCCGCGGATTTCCGAAAGATGAGGCTAAATAGATTTTAAGAACCTCTTCTGTATGGAAGAGGTTTTTTATGTCATGTTGGTAATCATGCAACAAGCACTGAATTCGAGACGCTTGACTGAGAATTTCTTATAAGGGAAAGAAAGGAATTAACTATGAAGAAATGGTTGTTTACATCTGAATCAGTTACCGAAGGTCATCCGGACAAAATGTGTGACCAGATTTCAGATGGAATTTTAGATGCAATTTTAGAACAAGACCCAAATGGAAGAGTTGCCTGTGAAACAATTACTAAAACAGGATTTGTGCTTGTGGCAGGTGAAATAAGCACAAACTGCTATATTGATATACCCAAAATAGTAAGGAGCACAGTACAGAATATCGGATATGACAATGCCGAATATGGTTTTGATTATAAAACTTGTGCTGTGTTCACATCAATTGAAGAGCAGTCGGGTGACATAGCAATGGGCGTTAATGAGGCTGATGAGTATAAAAAGGGTCATCAGGATACAAGAGATATGATAGGAGCGGGAGACCAGGGAATGATGTTTGGTTTTGCATGCAATGAGACACCTGAATTGATGCCGATGCCGATATCACTGGCCCACAAGCTTGCTCTTAAGCTCGCCGAAGTCAGAAAAAACAAGACAGTTAGCTATCTGAGACCGGATGGAAAGACACAGGTTACAGTTGAATACCATGATAACACGCCAGTGCGTGTTGATACAATAGTAATATCAACTCAGCATAACCCTGAAGTTGACAGAAGCGTAATTGAAAAGGACTTATTGGAGCATGTTGTTAAAACAACTGTACCTCCTGAGCTATTGGATGAAAACACTAAGTATTTCATCAATCCTACAGGCAGATTTGTAATAGGTGGTCCTCAGGGAGATTCAGGATTGACAGGCAGAAAAATAATAGTCGATACTTACGGTGGATATGCAAGACATGGCGGCGGAGCATTTTCCGGAAAGGATCCAACTAAGGTTGACCGCTCTGCGGCATATGCGGCAAGACATATTGCGAAAAATATTGTTGCTGCAGGGCTGGCAGACAAATGCGAGGTTGAGCTTGCTTATGCAATAGGAGTTGCAAAACCTGTTTCCATAATGGTTGATACCTTTGGAACAAATAAAATTGCAGAAGAAAAAATTGAGCAGGCTGTTTCTGAAAACTTTGATTTAAGACCTGCATCAATTATTGAAGGATTTAATTTGAGAAGACCTATTTATCAGCAGCTGGCTGCTTACGGCCACTTTGGAAGAGATGACCTTGATCTTCCGTGGGAAAAGACAGACAAGGCTGAAGTGCTAAAAAAATACTTGTAATCAATAGACAAGTGGGTGACAAGGGGACGGGGTTGTTGTCATCAGTTTTACTG
>DAMBZP010000015.1:0-103606 GCA_032059885.1 Sedimentibacter sp. | reverse complement strand
TAGGGGGTCAGAATTAAACTGAAAAAAGGGTCAATTTTCACTTGACAAATACATTTCAGTTAGTAACAAAATAGGTTTCAATTCCTCATAGGTATTATGAATCTTATCTGGCAAGGCTTAAGGACGATTATAAGATACAGTTTCAATTCCTCATAGGTATTATGAATCCTGAGAGGTAATAAATGCGATACCATTATACAGAGTTTCAATTCCTCATAGGTATTATGAATCTATACTCTAGTCCAATTGTCTCCGTCGGCCAGTTCAGTGTTTCAATTCCTCATAGGTATTATGAATCAATATTGGCAGATGTGTTATTTAGTTTCAATTCTGAGGTTTCAATTCCTCATAGGTATTATGAATCGGTAGATGAATTATAGAATATAGGTAAATAAAGCGTGTTTCAATTCCTCATAGGTATTATGAATCGTGGCGCTATGAATGCTGGGACTTCATCTGTGGATGCGTTTCAATTCCTCATAGGTATTATGAATCGAAGCAAGCTTGTGAAAAGCAGATACCGAAGAAAAGTTTCAATTCCTCATAGGTATTATGAATCGAGGCTGCACCATTTGCCCCAATACCTCCAGAACCAAGTTTCAATTCCTCATAGGTATTATGAATCGGCAATTACGGTTACTGTTGAGCAGTCAACATATGAGTTTCAATTCCTCATAGGTATTATGAATCGAGCAGAAGGTTTCAAGTTCTACACAAGGTGAATAGTTTCAATTCCTCATAGGTATTATGAATCATTTAGACGGTCTCAATGATATTTATACGAATACTATGTTTCAATTCCTCATAGGTATTATGAATCTCAAATACTTTACTATTTGATCCCCAAAACAGAGCCGTTTCAATTCCTCATAGGTATTATGAATCCCCATATCGCGGATCAGCACGTCGTCAAGCTCAGATAGTTTCAATTCCTCATAGGTATTATGAATCGCTAATGATGCATCCAACTCAGTTTCAACACCTGTCAGTTTCAATTCCTCATAGGTATTATGAATCGAAGATATTGTAATGAGACATTAAAGAAATCAGCAAGTTTCAATTCCTCATAGGTATTATGAATCCATATTAAACTTAGCGTTACATAATAGTGAGTACAGTTTCAATTCCTCATAGGTATTATGAATCCTTGTGTCCATCAAAATTATTTTATCAATATCATTGTTTCAATTCCTCATAGGTATTATGAATCGATAGTGCTCATACTTGGGCTGCATTTATTCAAAACAGTTTCAATTCCTCATAGGTATTATGAATCGATTTGTCGAAAAATCAGAAGAAAGCAAAGATACAAAGTTTCAATTCCTCATAGGTATTATGAATCCCGTTTGGTATCTTAGTTAAATCAGATAATTTAGGGTTTCAATTCCTCATAGGTATTATGAATCTAATGTATAGCAATTATCTTAATGTTTCAACAGATTGGTTTCAATTCCTCATAGGTATTATGAATCATGTATCTGTATACCACTTCCATATCTTTTTTAAAGGTTTCAATTCCTCATAGGTATTATGAATCAAATTGCAAATACAATCACCGGCAGCGATTGTATAGGTTTCAATTCCTCATAGGTATTATGAATCAACATCGACCAAAAACAAAACATAAATAGAACTTGGTTTCAATTCCTCATAGGTATTATGAATCACAGTCTCAACCGTTATTAGCTTTTCATCCTGAAGAGTTTCAATTCCTCATAGGTATTATGAATCATATTCTTGTATCTGGAACTAATGGTTCTGGTAAATCGTTTCAATTCCTCATAGGTATTATGAATCGGACTAATTGTAGCCGGGGTGTTTAAGAAATCGGGGTTTCAATTCCTCATAGGTATTATGAATCATTCAATCCGCCTCCACTGAGCCCGCTCCCATCACTGTTTCAATTCCTCATAGGTATTATGAATCGATATAAAGGTAGAGGGGACAGTATTTCCAGAAAAGTTTCAATTCCTCATAGGTATTATGAATCGGATTTTTCATTATATCATTCCTTTCTCATAGAAAAAGTTTCAATTCCTCATAGGTATTATGAATCCCAAATGTAACATCAACAACGTTTTGTACTTCTGTGTTTCAATTCCTCATAGGTATTATGAATCAATATTGCTTCACCAGAATTAACTATATTTTCATAGTTTCAATTCCTCATAGGTATTATGAATCACTATATTATTGATTATATGTCAAATTGAATAATTGTTTCAATTCCTCATAGGTATTATGAATCTCAATGTGCAATATTACTTTGCTTTGTTGTATATTTAGTTTCAATTCCTCATAGGTATTATGAATCGACGTAACAATCGAAGTATTGGGAAATGTATTTGGTTTCAATTCCTCATAGGTATTATGAATCTTAGACATAGATAAAAAGACTGCTGATAGAGTGATGTTTCAATTCCTCATAGGTATTATGAATCAAGGAATGAATACACTACTGATTATAACCGCTCTACGTTTCAATTCCTCATAGGTATTATGAATCCCCAAAATTCCCTGATATCTATGCCTATATAGGCAGGTTTCAATTCCTCATAGGTATTATGAATCTCTAATTGGTAAATTAGAGTGGTTGGATTATTTTGGTTTCAATTCCTCATAGGTATTATGAATCAATAAAATTCATGGAGGTAATACGATGCAGCATTTAAGTTTCAATTCCTCATAGGTATTATGAATCAGGATTAACGGGCTCTGACTATAGGGTGCTGTTATGTTTCAATTCCTCATAGGTATTATGAATCATCGCTATGCAATTGCTGCTATTATGGGTTGGATTGAGTTTCAATTCCTCATAGGTATTATGAATCTTGTTTATCGATTATGGCAACTCAGGTATTTTACAAGTTTCAATTCCTCATAGGTATTATGAATCCCTATAGATATTTTATCTATATCTTCAGTATCAAGTTTCAATTCCTCATAGGTATTATGAATCTTGTTCGGAAATTTGGCAACGGCAAAGAGTTGAAGGGTTTCAATTCCTCATAGGTATTATGAATCCAAGGGACCGAAAAACAAGTTGCTTGGGCGAATACTAGTTTCAATTCCTCATAGGTATTATGAATCCGGGGCGAATAAAAAAATGTCAAGAATTGAAAATGGTTTCAATTCCTCATAGGTATTATGAATCGCAAGTGGCAATAAAGGAACATTTGAATATTGACAGAGTTTCAATTCCTCATAGGTATTATGAATCATTTTTCACTTTGGCAAATTACAAGAAATTCAAATCGGTTTCAATTCCTCATAGGTATTATGAATCGAGAGCAGCAAAGGCAATGGGATATAAGAAGGTTAGTTTCAATTCCTCATAGGTATTATGAATCATACCAATGCCTATACAGAAAGTATAAACAACCAAAGTTTCAATTCCTCATAGGTATTATGAATCTGATGCAGGGCTTCGATTGTCAGAAATATGCAAGTGTTTCAATTCCTCATAGGTATTATGAATCATGAACACAAATTTGGTAAAGAAAGCAACGAATAAGTTTCAATTCCTCATAGGTATTATGAATCGGGCACCGGCAAAACGAGGATAGCCCTAGAACTGATGTTTCAATTCCTCATAGGTATTATGAATCGTAAAAACGCCGAATATGTTCACTAAGAACGCATATATGTTTCAATTCCTCATAGGTATTATGAATCCGTAAGAACCTATTTAAAAGAAAAATATCCAACTTAGTTTCAATTCCTCATAGGTATTATGAATCAAGATATGTTTTTGATACAGTTTGTACCGTGTCTCCGTTTCAATTCCTCATAGGTATTATGAATCATGCACAATTAGCTGCTTTCAGTAAAGTGTTCAATGTTTCAATTCCTCATAGGTATTATGAATCCCATTTTTTTGGCCTAAATTAGCTATTTCAGGATAAGCTTATACATGTAAAATTATATCAAAAATCTTACACAAATAAACTTAATGCTTATTTTTCAATCCATTTCTATTCGCTAAATAATATCGATACCCCCGTTTTTTTACCTTATCATAGGTCGACATTAAAAAAATACTGTCGGTTTGTTTTTCTCACATCCGATTATTTCTTTGTCGGTATATTTATTTTTGCTTAGAGTGTATATGATTAATGAATCTTCATCCCTGTTCATTTTGCTTTCAAGTTCGGTCTTCAATTTTTTGAGATTTCCCTCTGTAATTTCGCCTTCAAATACTGAATTTTGAACCCAAGTCAGGTACTTCCTGCATGTTTTCAAAGCTTTTGCTACTCGGTTCTCACCAAAATCATAAACTAAAATTATATACATGTAAACACCTTCACCACTTTGCTGAGAAAGGAACATACGGTTCATCCTCTGTTACAAGTTTCTGAAGCTTATATGCTTCCATACGTATCAACCTTTTATAGCTGACACGATTCGGAAGCTGAGGATGATTTATTGTAGCTTCCAGCTTGTCATTAAATTCTTTGATGAACTTCATCCGTCCTTCATCCTTTAGAATGATACCCCCAAGGTCTTTATTAAAATCTTTCTTAGTAATTATTTTTTTATTAATAACCAAAAATATTGTCCTATCAACTATTATTGGTTTAAATATTTCAGAAATATCAAGGTTAAGAGAAAATCTTCTGTCATTGGTTGTATGAAGGTACCCTATACGCGGATCAAGCTGCGTCTGATATATCTGAGATAATGTTAAACTGTATATCATGGAATTTCCAAAACTTATAAGAGAATTAATCCTGTCTTTCGGAGGTCTTTTGCTTCTCGATTCGAACTCAAAATCCTCATCGTTTAAAATTTTATTAAAACACTTGTAATAAACCTGCCTTATATTGCCTTCTACAGCCATGATTGTTTCAACTGTTTTCTGAAGCTGCAGAGCTTCGTAAAGAGTTGTAATTTCCTCCATCTCTGAACTTAAATCACAGTTTCGCCTGTTGTAATATTTTAATACCTGCAAAATATTATTTGCCGCACCCACTATAAATTTCCTTGCTATGTCAACTCTTTTGTCATAATCAAGGTATGCCTCACTCTGCTTTAATATAACGTATCCGGAGTTAAGGAATTCTCTCGGATAAAATGTACCCACATAATAATCATAATAATTATAAAAATGTATCATAATTTTGCTTGAACACATAAATTCAAGAAGACTTTTATTTATATCTACCTCTCCAAATATATAAATTGACTCAACATCATTTACGGGAATATATTTCTTACCTTCTTCTCCCTCAAACATTAAAGTATTATCCTTACGGCAGAGTTTACCGCTGTTAAATATGAATATATCTTTTTTCATATGGACCTCCTTCAAGAATAACAATATTCATTGTATCCGCATTTTAAGCAAAATTTGCATTTTACCGCCTTTGGAGGAACATCATTTTCCGCTATGGCAATAATACTGCTTTCCATAGTTTCAAGCTCCTGCAATCCCTCTTCATCAAGCTTAATCTCTGTACGCTTTTTCTCCTCGGGATACAGCAAAACACCTTCGGCATCAATTCCGGCATCCCTAAGCACCTTTAAATAATACAGTAACTGCCACTTGGACGCATCACTGTATCTTGAGGTTTTTTTAGTCTCGCCAATAATCAGCTTTTCTTTTGTATCCAGTATAACATCAAACTTTACATTACCAAATGCAATTTCTTTTTTGTTCCTCTTATATGTCTGCTCATGCAGGAAACGACCGTAATCTATATTTTCGTCACTTTGGTCAGGAACTATGTTTCTGCACATCAGCCACACTTCTCTTTTGCATATATTATAATACCAGACGAGCGTACCATTAACTTCCACCCTGTTCATCACCTGAATTCTAATAAAAGTTTCTTAAATTGTTAACACTTAATAAAATATTGCACTGTCATCTTCCTTACGCTTATATCCTATGGAGCTGTCATAATATATACCCATAGCACTCCTTGGTATCCGCAGTATATCATATCCTGGAACTATATTAAATTTTTCCATTTTTCTCCAATATTTTTTAGGCATTGAAATACAGTAGCTGCTCATGCCCTTTTTAATCTGAAGAGTTGCTTCCATCCGCCTGTTGATATCATCAATCCTATATGCCTCTCCGTACCGCTTAAGCAAGTCTTCTGCTTCATCATCATATTCTATATATACATCCATATATCCGCTAATTTCATCTATCAATGAAAATTTACCAATTTCATATTTATAAGTTTCATTAAAGTTTAGATCCTCTATGGAACGTATAAAATTATTTGATATCTGCTGGGACCTTTTCATACTTACCTTTTGATAATATTCATTAATCAATCTAAGATAGTTT
Organism: Sedimentibacter sp.; assembly: GCA_032059885.1. Taxonomy (GTDB): domain Bacteria; phylum Bacillota; class Clostridia; order Tissierellales; family Sedimentibacteraceae; genus Sedimentibacter. The sequence goes on along the minus strand of DAMBZP010000015.1, from coordinate 97,305 downwards.
TTCTCCTCAATTTCATCATAGGACTCTAAAATCTTACTTACAATATCTATTATATCAAATCCATAAATTTTTTCACCAAATGTACTGCCGTCATCGCCAATCATTTTAACAACATTTACTTTGCCGATAAAATCTCGGTTGTTTCTGTTACATCTTCCTGCACACTGAATAATGGAATCCAATGGTGCCAGGTCTCTATAAACCTCATCAAAATCCAGATCAACACCTGCTTCAACAACCTGAGTAGAAACCAAAATCATTTTTTCCTTATCTAATTCTTCTTTTATTTCGTCTATTCTTTCTTTTCTATGCATAGGTATAAGGTTTGTGGATAAATATTTAAGCTTATGTCCATATTCATTAAAAGCTCCAATTCTTTCCTGCAAAAACCCATATAAATTCAAAGATTGAGAAATTGTATTAACTACAATCATGTATGATTTGTCTTCTATTTTATCAGTAAAATAATCAGCGAATTCTTTAACTGTCATACCTTCATCCATATTGCATACAAGCTTTGTTCTGTTAAAAATATTGAAATACTTTTCATGACCCTCCAGCAGTTCAACTGCATCAGATAGAAAAAGCGGTTTTGTAGCAGTCATTATTATTATGTGGCAATTAAGCTCATCTGACAGCCTTTTAAAAACATATTCAAGTAATTTAAAATACTTAATATCAACAGCCTGAACCTCATCCATTAAAATAATCGCATCCTTAAAAGCATGAAACTTCTTTAACATCTTGTTGTTGGCACTCACTGCGGTTTCAAGGAACTGAACAAATGTTGTAACTATGACTCCACTCTCCCAGTTTTCCATAAATGTCTGATAATCACCAGCACTATATATTTCATCACTTTTTTCTTCTTCATAACTGCTAAGGTGATGATGCTTCATAATATAGCTGTATTCATTTTTTTCAACATCTTTATCAGAAATATACAGTTTTCTGATACTGCCATAGTTCTGGTCGATAATCGAAGTATATGGAAGCACATATATTATTTTTTTCAATTCGGGTTTAAGCTCCTTCAATTTTAATGCCGCAAAAAATCCTGTCATGGTCTTACCGGAACCTGTCGGAGAAGTAATAGAAAACAATCTGTTAAAGTAATTTTTTTTAATGCTTTCCTGAACTTTCAAAAATATTTCGCGCCTGATTAAATTAATTTCGCTTGCATCTTCATTATCAAGTTTGAACTCATTCTCTTTTATGCAATTGAGCTTATAAAAATCCACATATTTCTGCTCAAGAGGCTTAACTCTCGAAGCACTGATTTTATCAGCAGCTATGAGAGCCGAAAAAATCTGCTGATGAATCCAATACAGCCTCTTATCAGTATTCTTATATAACTCTTCCCTGCGCAACTCAAGTAATGTGTTTTCTATGGAGCCTTCATCTTCCATAAAGCTTTTAAATTCCTGCCCAAATCCAAGTTCTTCATATTCCTTATAGATAATGTGAAAGTTGTCTTTAATGTTTTCCTTTTGTTTATTCAGCAATTCAAGCTTCCGATACATTTCCTCATGATTTTCTATTTTCACATTAGTGGCGGGCAGATATTTTTCATAATTTTTTACACGACTGTGATGAGACAAGACTGCATTATATGCCAAAAGGGGAAGTTTTCCTTCCCCAAGTCCTCGCTCCAGCATCACATATGCAGTAAAAACAGCCGATATATGAGAATGATTGCCAACATCTAATTTAGTCTTTTCTCTTTCAAAGAGCCTGTCCTGAAAATATGTTGTATATTTGCCAAAATCATGGCAGCAGGCAACAATTTCATGAACATCAGATAAATATGCATTTCCATATGTTAACGAATATATTTTTACTTGATACAAATGATCGACCAACCGCATTTCCGGTCCCCGATGTGAAAAGAACTCCATTTACTCCTCCCGAATCTACATAAAAACTATATTTTCATCCTCACTAAGCCCATCACACATCTTTACAGCGTAATGTCTTCCTTTAAGCTTAACCTCCAGCCTTCGTCCTCTTTGGTCAAATATATACGCTCCGCTCTTTTTTACTTGTCTGTCCGTGCCAAAATCTCTTGGCATCCGTTCTTTCACAAGCTGATATTCGCCGGGACTTATTTCTTCTATCTCTTCTGCAGGTACTACAGAGCTTATTTTCACATACCCTTTTCCCTCTTCAGGCAATATTTCACACAAGCAGACATTTTCAACGCTGCCCTGAAAAAATACTGTACCCATGCTAGGGGGATAGACAAATTTACTATGAACAAGTCTGTCACAAATCTCGTCAATATAGCTCTCCTCTGAAGCGGCATATATTCTGTATGACACTTTACACTCGTCATTACATCCCGTAATAATTTCAAACGGAATCTGCGTATGCTCGTCAGGAGCATTAAGCTTTGATACTGAAGTAGCTTTAATATAATTCAAAGTCTGTGTAATACTTCGAGTCGGCAAGTTCTTCTTCACAGCAATATGCAGCCTTTCCGACGACATTTTTTCATAATAGCTGTCCCTGTCGTATCCTAAAAAAGAAGCTATCAATCCTTCAACGGTAGTGCGCGGAGGCAGAGAATACGACAAAGAAGAGGAGTTGGTATAAAATTTCCTGAAATGAGCGTACCTGCCCTCTATGTCAAAAACCACACCTTTCATAACATCACCTACTGCACTTTAACTAAATTAAATCCATTCAAAGCTTCCTCAAGCATTAAATTCTTATTATCGCACCTCAAAACAAGCTCATCATCAGAAAAATAATATATTTTATTTATCAAGTCCTTGTTCATTCTAAGATATTCAATAAGCCTGCTTATATCTATGCTGCACTCAGTTATATCCCTTATTGCAAAATCATCTGTTACTTCGGCTTCTCCATTTACAGGAACAAGCTTTATGTAGCTTCGCAAATCTCTGAGCATAGTTTCAGAATCCTTAAACTCAAGTCTCATATAAAGCCTTGGATACTGCCCTACCTTGCTCCTCGTTGCAAGAAGCGGAATTGATTTGTAAAGAGCTTCATCAAGAAGCAGAATATCTCCTTCATTAAGATTTGTTTTTTCAGCTCTTTTCCCGCTTATAGTGCCTGAAAATGCTATAAGTGAATATTTTACCCTGTAGTCCTTGCCTATTGCTCCCTGCTTATTTCCTTCGCTGGAGGCAAAATGAGACGTAATGCTTGATTCAAGGAGCTCCACTCTGTTCAATGAATATCCCCAGTTAAACTGTACAGGTCCTGTAAGTGCCTTATTATCTTTCTTAAAAGGAATAGTTGCACCGAACAGCCTGATATCAATATATTCATTTTTTATTTTCTCAATATCAAGTTTATCTCCGTTTGCAAAGTCTTTAATTCTTTCTGAAGCTGTTACAGGTTTTTCCTCCTTACTATCGGAATCGTTGACTTTCTGCACATACATTTGATAGCCCTTGTCCTTTAAATAATCCCTCACATATCTTTTCAGTCTCAAATCCGAAACAAGATTTAAGCTTCTTTCATAGTCCATTCTTGGTCTGTTTTCCTCGTCTGGATCTCCATTTGGATTAGTCAGTTTTGCGTCATATAAGTACAATATTTCTCCATTATTCATTTTAAATTTCCTCCTTTTTTTTCATAGTTTCAAATGCGTAACCAGAAAGTATGTAGTACAGATTTTCGTCTTTATTGCACTCCCACTTTTTTTCATTTAATCCAAGCAGGGTCTTGTGAGCCGAAAAAACAGCTTCATTATACGTCAATATTTTTTCTTGTCTAAGCTTTTCAAAAATATCATTTGACAGGCGTTTAACCTTTGCAAAATCCATTCCGTTAAAATTAAGTTTATTAAGCACTGGCTTATAAGTTCCGGAAGTCCTGCTTTCACCCTGTTTACTGTCCGCATCTCTGTTTTGTTTTTTACCTACAGCTCCTACCATGCATCCCAACAGAAACAAAGCAGCCTGCTGCTCACCATAGCCCATGTCATTCATAAAATTTTTGTAATTGTCTTTTATATTTAATGAAGATACATCCATTGCTTTAGTCATTTCTATATTACCCATCCTTTCCATGAACACCATATAAAACAAACCATCTGCTATTTTAGAATCAATGTAGGCTTTGCCCTCAGATGAGGAAACGTTGTAATCTCCCTGTTCAAACCAGTTAATCTTAAGGCACCTCACAATATTTGAAATGATTTCTCTGCTGCTTAAAATTCTGCCATAAAACAATGCTTCATATATACCTAGAACATTCTGGTACTGGACCACAGTCTGCAAGCTTAATTTGACTGGTGTCATATAGTAAATAAGATTTAATCCTCTTTGAAATTTCCTGTTTGTAATCCAAGGAGCGAAGTGTTTCTTAAACAGTTCTTCTGAATTATTTACGCTGGTTCCGATCTTTTCAAAAATACCCGGGTCAATATCTTTTATAAGCTTTAAAATCTTAGTTGCCTGATTCATCTTTTTATAAAATACCAGATTAATCAGATAACGATTGCTCTTACCAGAATTAAGATTTAGAGCCTTTAACTTATCCTTATATGTTTCAAGATTGTCTATATTGTTGGACATGTTTATGGTTTGGTTTAATTCTTCGCCTAGCCGAACCATTTCATCCCTGTTAAAATCATAACTGCTGTAAATAATATGCGGAATTATATATGCATCCAGCTTTGAAATTCTGCCTCTCATGTTGTTCTGAATAAAATTTTCTCCTGCTAAAAGCTTGTCCTTACAGCTTTTACAAAGCACCATATTTTTATCATAATTCTTTCTGTCAAAATTATTTGCAAAAATTACCTGATTTGTAGTGTAATACTTTATGCCCATTTCGCTCAAATCGGATGTGCAGTCCTTAGCAGAGCCGCAGTAGCTGCAGCATAATCCTTCATTTTCTCCATTATCGGAGGATATTTCTTCAAAGCTGTCATGAATAAGCTTTTTGTACCATTCCGAGGAAGCTATAGGCATACCGTCAATACAAAGTGTATACAAACCTATTTGCTTACTTTTTGCACCTGTGGATTTTTCAAGATATTTTTGGAGGTTCTTTTGAAGGGTATCCTGGACCTCTTTAAATGGCTTGGCACTGTCCTTTACCTTTTCATAAATGTCGCCCGGACTCTCCTCCTCCATTCCTGCTTTATGCATATCGAGCATAAATCTGTACTTCGGTGTAACCTTTTCTCCAAAGTCATAATAAAATTCATTAATTATCATTGTCAGTTTTTCTTTAATATCTTCCGGTACATCTCTGTCCCTCAGCTGACCTATGACTTCTGAAATCAGTGATATGGGATTTGTAAATGTTACCCGATACTGACCGGCATTTGGTCCTCCCGACCTTCCTAAATGCAGGTAATTGTGCACTGTATCCTCATCCATTTCCGCATAATCAAAGCTTAACCTTTTTAAATCAGTATCAAAGTTTATAAAAATGATTTTCTTTATAACTCCTTTACTATCCTCATAATTAACCTCTACTATGCTGCTGTCAATCATGTTCTGAGCAGAAAGTATTTTCCCTCCGATGTCAATGATTGCTTCTAACAAAGCTATTCACCTCCTATTCTTTTTTAATGTTATTATAAACTGATATATATTTAAATTATTCATACATACACATTAATACCTTTCCTATATTTTGTCAATATAATTTTGAATAAATTTCTAAAACTTCTAAAATAAGTCATTGTTTTATTGTATAGTTTATTATATTATTGTACTATGTTACCTATAAGGATTTGAAACATGTTGTTATATCTGATTTATGTAGAATAATACCTATGAGGAATCTAAATAGTTCTTTTAATACTTCCAATGTTACAATTATGGATGAATACCTATAAGGAATTATTTTTGCTTCAAAATTTCTTCTTTAACTATCAGACCCATACCTTGAGAGTTTTTTCCTCCAAGTCCTGCACAAAATGCTATTTCCATGAGTTCCTGCGCTCCTTCTATTTCAAATATACCTGTATATCCCTTTACTATAAAACCTTTATACTTAATAATACTTTCATGTATATTCCTTTCAGGTACGATTAAAAACTCATCACTTGCTGGTTCCTCACCATACAGAGCAACGTATTTATTAATAAGATTTTTACGCACATATGCGGAAAATTCTTTTTCATATGGATTATAATAATACGTTTTTTTATTATTTTCGGGCATTAGCAATGTGCTGTATATAGTAATCGGCGACATGGCTGCAATAGTTTCTTTTTGAGATACATCCTGCCGTATCAGCTCTATTCTTGATATAACAGCAGTATTTTGTCCAATATTGACAAATTCATCTACGTTTATTATGGAATTAAAAACATATTTAAAAAAATCATTATCCACTGATGAAAAATACAGACTTATGTCCTTCGGAAACACGAATCGTTTCTTTTCTCTGTCAATACGTACAGGCTTTTCCAAAACATTTGAAAAACTAAACAGCTTATAACTTCGTTTATTAAATATATATCCCTTATTATGGATGAAGTCAGCATAAGATTGTTCATTTATAAATTTGTACAAGAGGGATTGTATTATATAATTATAGGACATCGGTAAATGTATTTCTGTATTTGATGAAAAGCTAATTTTACAAAGCATATATATTCTCCTAATTTTGAATTTTCAAGTATATAATCTCCTTATATAATACATCATTTTACATTATTTTACAATATACACAATCTAAGTTTCCGCAAAACAATCCACAAGATAATTTAAAAATGAAGGGCTGTTTGAGGGCACCTACATTTTTGTTATTACATAAAATCATGCAATCTTGCACTTTGCAAATTGCTCTCTTTTCATATTTATTTCCTTTAGTACTGACTGACTTAAATCTCACTACATTCCATTATCCATATTATGTTCACTAGGCAAAAGTTACAATTCCTTATAGGTATTATAAATCATTATAGATTCAGACTCATGATGAAGATGGAAATAGCGTTTCAATTCCTTATAGGTATTATAAATCTTCCAATACCTGAAAGGAAAAAAGGAACAATATATTTGTTTCAATTCCTTATAGGTATTATAAATCTATTAAATCCTCTATTTGCTATTTCCTCATTGATGGTTTCAATTCCTTATAGGTATTATAAATCTTGAAACTGTCTGAAGCTTCGCCTTTCTCTTTTTCTGGTTTCAATTCCTTATAGGTATTATAAATCTCAACCGCTCTTGTATCTGTGCCATAGTCGAATATATGTTTCAATTCCTTATAGGTATTATAAATCCTTGAGTTGCGAAAACGAACGAACCCAAAATATAAGTTTCAATTCCTTATAAGTATTATAAATCACGGAGATAATCCGTTTCTTGATGCAGACGGAATACTGTTTCAATTCCTTATAGGTATTATAAATCGAGTATTGTAATGAATATCGAAGCTGCATTACTGTGTTTCAATTCCTTATAGGTATTATAAATCCTCAGAATCTTCATAATATACTAAATATCCGACCATGTTTCAATTCCTTATAGGTATTATAAATCCTGTGGTGGTCCCATGGATATAACTGTTACGTGTGCTGTTTCAATTCCTTATAGGTATTATAAATCGACCATGCCGGGAGAATCTAAGCACAAGGTTAAAAGCGTTTCAATTCCTTATAGGTATTATAAATCCTTGTTGACAAAAAAGTCAATTTATATGATTTAGAGTTTCAATTCCTTATAGGTATTATAAATCAATTCAAATCGCAAAATGCTAAAATATATTTCACAAGTTTCAATTCCTTATAGGTATTATAAATCACCTGCACAGGGGAGACAATTGGCGTTGCTAACTGAGTTTCAATTCCTTATAGGTATTATAAATCGCTTGTTGCAACGTAGTTCCTTTAGCAACGATGAAAGTTTCAATTCCTTATAGGTATTATAAATCATAAAACCCTATATAACAGCAAATGGGTGGCATACAAGTTTCAATTCCTTATAGGTATTATAAATCCAAATTTTACATTGGCAGCCTTTAACTGATTTATAGTTTCAATTCCTTATAGGTATTATAAATCATTCATTGCTGCCTGATAATCAAGTTTTGCATTTTCGTTTCAATTCCTTATAGGTATTATAAATCTGTTGCGGACACGCTGGATAAGAAACGGGTTAGCGAGTTTCAATTCCTTATAGGTATTATAAATCCTGAAATGTCCGTTGAATATTATGACAGCAGGTATGTTTGTTTCAATTCCTTATAGGTATTATAAATCATGATTGGAACGTAGAGGACATATGGACCTATTACGGGTTTCAATTCCTTATAGGTATTATAAATCCGGGTTATTGAACCGCACACATGGGCAAAGGTCGTGTTTCAATTCCTTATAGGTATTATAAATCATGGCGTCCGCTTATAACATTTTGTAGACCAACGAAGTTTCAATTCCTTATAGGTATTATAAATCTCAAGCATCCTTATATTCCACTTTAAGCTGCTAGAGTTTCAATTCCTTATAGGTATTATAAATCAATTTATCGACTATTGGATTAACAAGGGTTGCCCTGGTTTCAATTCCTTATAGGTATTATAAATCTTATACGGGTCGGATACTATTACTTTTATTTTGCAGTGTTTCAATTCCTTATAGGTATTATAAATCCAAAAAATAGTCTTGTTCCTCTGGTTCGCTCAATAGGTTTCAATTCCTTATAGGTATTATAAATCGTGAATCTGCCTAGGGGAACATACTCATACTCCCAGTTTCAATTCCTTATAGGTATTATAAATCGAATAAATGGAATTACAAACAATTTTAGGTGCTGAGTTTCAATTCCTTATAGGTATTATAAATCTTCAAAGTTTATGGTGTTGTACTCATCATACCAGTGTTTCAATTCCTTATAGGTATTATAAATCAATATGACCTTTGAACAAGAAGAATACATGAAAGAAGTTTCAATTCCTTATAGGTATTATAAATCGGATTACGATTTGACGTCGATTTCCCGCCCTAAAAAAAGTTTCAATTCCTTATAGGTATTATAAATCCCATTTCGCACCTAATTCAGGTGGAAATTCTATTGTAGTTTCAATTCCTTATAGGTATTATAAATCACCTACTACTAATTGAACAGTGTTTGTTCTTGTATGTTTCAATTCCTTATAGGTATTATAAATCAAGAGTAGCAAAGCCGGAAGCATCTGCTAGAACAGCGTTTCAATTCCTTATAGGTATTATAAATCAAATATGTTTATTTCTCAATTGCAAGATTCAGGATGGTTTCAATTCCTTATAGGTATTATAAATCGTCCGCATACCCAACAGGAGTAACGTATTTTGCAAGTTTCAATTCCTTATAGGTATTATAAATCTCCCACGGTTTTGGGGTTTGCGTCCTGTCTTATCGCATGTTTCAATTCCTTATAGGTATTATAAATCGGTCTATCAAGTTCAATCATATTATCAATAGCCTTGTTTCAATTCCTTATAGGTATTATAAATCCCATTTTTTTGGCTAAAATTAGCTATTTGGGGATAAGTTTATATATATAAAATTATATCAAAATATTACATGTATAAGCTTAAGCCTTATTTTTCAAACCTTTCCCATTCGCTAAATAATATCGACATCCCGGTTTTTTTACCTTATTATAGGTCGACATTAAAAAATACTGTTGGTCTATCAATTTGGCAGTTAAATTAAATTAGTAAAAATAGCTCATTAAGTAAAAAAAGGATTCCTTATATTTAATTTTACTATAAATACTTACACTTTGAAACGAGAAATTCTAAATTTTTCAAATAATATTTCTTAAACTTCCAAACCAGATAGAAGGTTCATTGCCGATATTTCTCACGAAATGTTACCTCTAACACCTACCTTTTAAACCGACATTGCATATCGGATGCATGAAAATTCGAAAAAGGTTAATGCTGTTGAAAGGCTTACCAATCATCCTGATAATAGTATTTCTAAAACTAAAGGATGCTTATACGTCTCAATTAGTTTACATAAATATCGTATATGTCAAAAAGTGTAAACGGATAGCCCTTGGGATTTGATTCAAGCTCCAGGTATTCCTTTGTCTTTGGGTGTCTGAAACCGAATTTGTGGGACCAGAGAGCTATTTGTGTGAAGTCCTTTTTCTTGACAAAGACCTTGTTGTACTTGTTGTCTCCCCAGACAGGAAGATTTGCATTTGAAAGCTGCACCCTTATTTGGTGATGCCTGCCTGTGTGAAGCTTTATTTTAAGCAGGGTAAGGGGTCCGTATTCTTCTGTTTCTGTTGATGAAAGAACATCATATTCCAGCTTTGCAAGCTTTGCCTGCTTATCATCTGATGTCGTCACCTTTGACATGTTGATTGTTTTTAATTTTTTCAGATAATCCTCCAAAACTGCTTTTTCAGCTTCGGGTCTGCCGCATACTACTGCCAGATACTCTTTTTGAGTCTGTCGCAATTGTACCTGTCTTGAAAGCTCCTTGTTTGCATATTCCGTCTTTGCATAGACGATTATCCCGCCCACAGGACGGTCAAGCCTTTGAATTAAGCCCAGGTATGGATTGGACTCCCTGTTGTTCACATACTTCAATGCAGCTGTCATTAAATCCTCATCGTTTGTTTTATCACTTTGCGATGCTATGCCTTGAGGTTTCACAAGGCATAGGATGTGTTTGTCTTCAAATACTATATTTAAATTCATTTTATCTCCATTATATTAAATCCGCATATTCCGCTTCTGCCGCAACAATTAAATCATCCGGCTTAATGACAATTTGTGTTCCTATAACTCCCGCGCTCACCAGAATCTTGTCCTGCAGCAGTGAGGTTTCATCTATGAATGTTTTATAATGCTTCTTCATTCCTATGGGAGAGCATCCTCCTCTTATGTAACCTGTATTTTTTGTAAGCTCCTTTAAGGGAAGCATCTCAATATTTTTTTCGTTTGATGTTTTCGCTGCCTTTTTCAAGTCGAGCTCATACTCAACAGGAATGCAGAAAACATACAGCTCCTTGCTGTGCCCTACTGTAACCAGAGTCTTAAAAACAGCTTCGGGATTTTGATCTGTTTTATGAGCAACCGAAATACCGTCTATATGTCCGTCCTCACACTCATAGTGTATGTAATCATAATCTATATTCAGTGAGTCAAGAATTCTCATGGCATTTGTTTTGTTAAACTTTTTCAAAATATCACCTCTCATGAAATTAATTGAATGATTCTATAACATCAGATATTTATATAAATTGTAATAAATAAAAATATTAAAAAGGAACGCAATAAATGTTATTGCTACAAACCCGCGCTTTCTGGTTTTATGATGGAATAAAATCATTGCACATATGCTTCCAGCTACTCCTCCTAAAAAGCCTGCTGTATGAAGGGTCCTCTCCTTGATTCTCCATTTATCTCTCTTTGCCTTTTCTTTATCCATGAAAAACAATATAAATGATACAATGTTAATGAAAGCAAAATAGATTAATACATATTCTAATTTATTCATTTGGTTTTCTCACTATAAGCTTATTTATTTTTTTCCCTTCGTTTACAAAACGCTCCTCATATTCTGTCATCACATTGTCCAGAGCATAAGGGCTGTTGTGCAAATCTCTTGTAAGCACTAAAAACTCCCAGTTATCTTCTTTTAACTGCTCCACAGAATATTCAAACAAATCGCTGTTATCTGTCTTCATGTGTATTTCGCCACCTTCAGTCAGAACCAGCCTGTATACATCCAGAAAGCTTTTATATGTAAGTCTTCTTTTATAGTGGGAAGGCTTAGGCCACGGGTCTGAGAAATTCAAATAAATTCTCTCTATTGATTCCGATTCAAAAACGTCCTTTAATATATCTCCGTTTGAATATACTATAAGATAATTTACCGGATCATTTTCAATAACTGACTTTGCACATCTGTATGCAACCTTGACATTTTTTTCAAATCCAAAATAATTAACATCAGGATTCTTCAATGCTGTTTCTCTCAGAAACCTGCCCTTGCCGCATCCCAATTCCACATGTATAGGATTATTGTTTCCAAATGCATTGTTTAATTTATATCCTCTTTTTTCCGGTTCAGTAATTACGTTGCAGCATTCTTTCAAATACTGGTACTGTCCGGGAACATATCTTAATCTCATATTTCTCTGCTCCTCTACCCCTAAATCAGCGCTCTGAATTTAAAATATCAGAACAGCCTCTTGTACTGCTATCCTATTTGAATTTTACATTATTTTATAATAATTAACAATAACAATTTATGACGAAACTTCTCTATTGCATAAAATTCTTAAACCAAGTAGAATATAATTAATAAAAGAAAAGAGGTGTATTATGGAATTTTTAATGAACATGCACGGTCCCCTTTTGTATATAATTATCTTCTGTGCAAAAATTGTGGAAGTGTCCATTTCCACTATAAGGCTGGTATATATTAACAAAGGTGAAAGAGTTAAAGGGGCTGTTTTAGGATTTGTAGAAATAATGATATGGCTTATAGTTGTAAGCTCTGTTTTGAACAATATAACTGCGGACCCGATTAAGGTATTCGTATATGCTGCGGCATTTTCTCTGGGTAATTTCATAGGCGTTACAATAGAATCCAAAATTGCTGTGGGGCTTGCATCAATTCAGGTTGTTGCCAGTGAGAAAACAGGAGAAATACTTGCCGGAATTCTTAGGGATGAAAACTTTGGGGTTACAATCATTGATGGAAGAGGAAAAAATGACAGCAAGAAAATTCTTCTGTTTATTCAGCTTAAAAGAAAGAAAATTCCTGCAGCAGTTAAAATTATAAAACAAACCGCGCCTGATGCATACATAACGGTAAATGATATTAAGTCAATGCTTGGCGGATACTTAAAATAATTAATCGTATAATATATTAATGAATGTAAAAAAGGTGAGATTATAAAATGGCTTGCCCAAAATGCGCTCAGTAAGCATAGCCGGGGCAAAGGTAAGGAAGAAATCCACGGCAGTGATAATTAAAAAGGGGGTTCTTTTTATGGCTTTATTTGATAAAATAGGGAATATGACTAAAAGCATTTCCGACAAGACCGGCGATATGCTGGAAATTACAAAGCTAAACTCTAAAATCAACAATGAAAAAAACAAAATTTCGTCGTTGAAAACTAAAATTGGTGATTATTACTGGTCAAAATTTGAATCCGGTATGACGCTGGATACAGAGGCTCAAAATCTATGCGTTGAAATCAAAGAAAGCATCAACACCATAACTGCCCTGGAGACAGAAATACAGAAAATCAAATCAGGCGGAAAAGAGATAAATGCTGAAGCTCAGAATACACCGGACTTCGAAGTTGTAACTTACTGCGGCAACTGCGGAGCTGCCATAGATAAGGGGAAAAAATTCTGTTCGGAATGCGGCACACCTGTATCTCCACAGTAAATGCATAAGCAATTGACGTTTTAAAGAAACAATAAAACTTAAAACAAAGTTTACATAAGCTGATAAAAAAGGCTGTTCATTATGTCTCATCCGCCAACGAACAGCCTTCTCCTTATGCTATTTTACAAATGCATCATAAATCGCTCTTATGGCCTTTTCGAAATCCTTGTCTTCAACTCCGACTATAATGTTGATTTCGCTTGAGCCCTGGTCTATCATCCGTATATTGACGCTGCTTTCCCCCAAAGCTGTAAACAACTTTGCTGAAATACCCGGCTTATAGGCCATTTTAATGCCGACAGTTGTGATTAAGCTTAAATTTTTATGAACGTTCACAGATTCTGCCTTGCACTTTGCTTTTAGCTCCTCCACTATCTCATGTGTTATTCTTTCTACGCTTTCAGAGGGAAGAACAATTGAAAAGCTGTCAATCCCGGAAGGTATGTGGTCTATGCTTATTCCTCTGTCCTCAAACACTTCCAGAGCACTTTTGATAATGCCCACTTCATTTGCCATATGTTCCTTATGAATATAAAAAACAGTAAAGTTTTTCTTTCCCGCAATACCTGTGATTACATGGTCATCATCATTACTTTCGCGCGCTTTCTCATCATCGCCCACAATTATCGTGCCTGGATTATCAGGCTCATTTGTATTCCTTATATTTATAGGAATTCCCGCCTGACGTGCGGGAAAAACAGCTTCGTCATGCAAGACGGAAGCCCCCATGTATGAAAGCTCTCTAAGCTCCTGATATGTTATCCTTTTGATTTGCTTTGGATTTTTTACGATCCTGGGATCTGCCATTAAAAACCCGGAAACATCCGTCCAGTTTTCATACATATCTGCACCTGCTGCAGAAGCAATAATTGAACCCGTTATGTCCGAGCCTCCTCTTGAGAATGTCTTTATGCTGCCATCAGGATATGAACCATAAAATCCGGGAATAACTGCCCTATTGGAACCCTTGAGAACTTCCGTAAGTTTTTCATGAGTTTTATCTTTGTTTACAGTTCCGTCATAACTAAAGAAAATAACATCCTTTGCATCAATAAAATCGCACTGCATATAATCGGCCAGCAGCATTGCGCTAAGATATTCGCCTCGGCTTACAATGTAATCCTCATCACATTTATTGTCCAGCCTATCTTTGATATTTTTAAATTCTTTTTCTAAATCTATGTGTAAATTCAATTCTTCCTTAATAGAATTGAATCTTTCCTCAATTATTTTAAAAACGGGTGCATAAGGCACTGAATATTTTATGTGTGCATGAGTCAAATACAATAAATCTGTAATTTTATTGTCTTCCTTGAATCTCTTTCCCGGAGCAGAAACAACTACAAATTTCCTGTCATCATCACTTGTTACTATTTTCTGCACCTTCACGAACTGAACTGCATCAGCCATTGAAGTGCCGCCAAATTTTGCTACCTTTAACATATGTCCCACCTCTTGATAAGAATATAACTTTATTACAATAACACACTTTTTAATGTGTGTCAATATTTTTAATACAGGTGTGTTTATTTTACGAACACTACAGTTTGAAAATTATTTTTTCCAACACATCTGCAAACAAATCAATATCGTTCGAATTTATCGTAAGAGGCGGAATTAACCTGATAACAGTTCCACTTGTTATATTTAATAATATTCCCTGCTCTATTGCTCTTTCCTTTATTAAAGACGCATATTCTCCCACATCCAGGCCAAGCATCATATAAATCCCCCTTAAGTCCAGGATTATATCAGGATGTCTTTCTCTCATGGCTGATAATTTTCCGTAGAGATATTCGGCATTTTCATTCATAGCTTCCACAAAGCATTTATCTGTAAGCTTTTTTAGGACAGCAAGTCCTCCCGCACAAGCAACCGGATTACCTCCAAATGTAGAACCGTGGTCACCCACACCGATAACATTCTCCAGACACTTCGAAATTATTACCGCTCCCAGGGGCAGACCTCCGCCAAGGGATTTTGCAAGCAGTATCAAGTCAGGCACTATATTATAATTTTCATATGCAAGCATAGAACCGCAGCGCCTGAATCCTGTCTGTATTTCGTCCATCACCAGTATGAAATTATATTTTTCCTTTAAATCCATTAATGTGCGTACAAATTCATCAGTTAGAGGGATTACTCCTCCCTCACCCTGGACAGTTTCTAAAAATATTGCCGCTGTATTTTCATCAACCATTGATATAATACTATCCGAATCATTATATGTGAAATAGTCAATACCGGAAATTAAAGGTTCAAAATTAACCTGATATTTTTTTTGTCCCGTAAGTGCAAGCGCTCCTGTAGTTCTTCCATGAAATGAATTTCTTGCAGTAAGTATTTTATGCTTATTGTTTGCTCTTCCCCATTTTCTGATTAACTTTAGAGCAGCCTCTGAGCTTTCGGTCCCTGAGTTTGTGAAAAACACCTTTCCTTCTATGGAATTTTCAATGAGTACTCTTGCAAGCTCGCTTCTGTCACCGTCGGAAAAATAATTGGATATATGAGTGTAGCTTTGCATTTTATCAGTCATTGCCTTTATAACATCTTCATCGTATCCAAGATTATTTACTGCAATGCCTGAAAAAAAATCAAGATACTTTTTTCCATCGGTGGTATAAATATAATTTCCTCTTATTTTATCTATTTCAAGATTTAATCTGTTATATGTTTTTAATATATATCTTTCGTCTGTCATATCAGCCCCTCAAATCATCAAGAAGCTTTGTTTTTTCAAAAGTTCTGTCATCCTTGTATTTCACAATTTTTGCAGGGCTTCCTGCAACAACCGCCATTTCAGGAACATCCTCTGTTACAACGCTGCCTGCTGCCACAACAGCTCCCTTTCCAACTTTAACCCCCTCAAGCACTACGGCATTGGCACCAATCAGCACATCATCCTCTATGATGACAGGATTCTTGCTTGGCGGTTCCAATACACCTGCAATAACCGCTCCGGCTCCTACATGGACATTATTGCCGATTGTACCTCTGGCGCCAACCACCGCATTCATATCAACCATGGTCTTTTCACCTATAACGGCGCCTATATTAATAACTGCTCCCATCATGATTACGGCATCCTTCCCGATTGTAACCATGTCGCGAATAACAGCACCCGGCTCAATGCGGGCGCTAATTTCGTTTGTGTTTAACAGAGGAACAGCAGAATTTCTTCTGTCGTATTCCAAATGATAGTTTGTGATTTGAGGATTATCTGCCATGAATTTCTGAGCGTCAGAATATTCTCCTATAAGGATTGCCATGTCTCCTCCATTGAACACCTTCATACCGTAAGTATCTGCATTGTTAATTTTACCTGAAACATAAAGCTTAACAGGCGTAGATTTTTTCGCTTCCTTAATAAATCTTGCTATTTCATATGGATCTTGTAAGAACATAATAACCTCCAAATATTTTTTACGCTATATTAATGATTCTGTTTAGTTTTTTTCTGTCTATTTCAAACATATCTTCAGTTGTATAAAAGCCCGGGTCCTTATTTGCAAGCTTCAGTGCAATATCCAATGCACCTCTGGCAAATATTTTTTTCGAAAATGCCGTGTGCTTTATTTCAATCACTTCGTCTATTCCCGAAAAAATAACCTGATGCTCGCCTGGCACTGTTCCTGCCCTCAGAGAATGCACGTTAATCCTGTCTCTTCCAGTAACATTTTTAATATCCTCTGCTAAAGTCTTCGCGGTTCCACTTGGTGAATCGGTTTTTTTAGTATGATGCCTTTCTATTATATCTATGTCAAAACTACCCAAATCATCAGATATTAATTTCAACATTTTTCTGATAATATTGATTCCGGTGGAAGTATTGGATGATAAAAGTACAGGTATCTGTTTACCTGTTTCAATTATTTTGTTTTTTTGTTCATCAGTATATCCTGTTGTACATATTAACAGAGCCGAATTTTTCCTGACTGCGTAATCTATTAAAAATCCCAAATTCGAAGGATTAGAAAAGTCTATTACAACATCTATATCTTTAAATTCTTCGCCGAGCTGTCCGTTTCTCGGAGATAAAAAGCCTGACAGCTGTATGTCATCGTAAGTTCCAATTTCCTGTTCCAAAACTCTGCCCATAGCTCCGTGGCCGCATATTGCAATATTTATCATGATGTACCTCCCTAAAATGATATTCCAAAGCTGCGCATTTCAGCAATCAATTTTTCTTTGTTATCAT
Organism: Sedimentibacter sp.; assembly: GCA_032059885.1. Classification (GTDB taxonomy): domain Bacteria; phylum Bacillota; class Clostridia; order Tissierellales; family Sedimentibacteraceae; genus Sedimentibacter. The sequence goes on along the minus strand of DAMBZP010000015.1, from coordinate 79,758 downwards.
CAGACATAGGATACAATGGCTCCCTAACCTGACTGCTGCATAAATTCATAAGTCCCATGGCCTCCTTGACAGGTATTGGATTTGTTTCAATAAACAATGCGTTAATAAGCCCGTTCATGGCCAGCTGTGCCTCTCTTGCCTCTGCAATATTTCCATTTGCATAATCATCCGCCATTTTCTTTGTTTCAGCAGGCAGTATGTTTGCAACTACCGAAATAACCCCATGCCCTCCAAGGGACATCAATGGAATTACCATATCATCATTTCCTGAATAAACAAAAAAGTCTCTCGGACATATTCTTATTATTTCTGCCACCTGGCTTATGTTTCCTGATGCTTCCTTTATTCCTGCTATATTATCAATTTTGGATAATTCAAAAACAGTCTTAGGTTCAATATTCATTCCTGTTCTTCCCTGAACGCTGTACACAATTATTGGAAGTGATGTATTTTCTGCTATTAACCTGTAGTGATTTATCAATCCTCTCTGTGACGTCTTGTTGTAATACGGTGTTACAATCAGCAATCCATCTGCGCCTGCTTCTTCGCAAAACTGCGCTTTTTTAATTGCTGATTCAGTGCAGTTGCTTCCCGCTCCGGCTATGACAGGTATTCTTCTATTTACCCTGTCAATTACAAATTTCACTACTGTATGATATTCATCATCTGTCAGTGTAGATGCTTCCCCTGTTGTTCCTGCCACTATTATTGAACCTGACAATTCAACATGCATATCGACCAATTTTCCTAATGCCTCGTAATCAACCTCACCACTTGCAAATGGTGTTACCAATGCAACTCCACAGCCTCTTACCAAATCTCTCATTTCTTTTTCTCCTTTAAAATTATTTTTATAAATAATTTTCATGCCACTTTTTTATGCATAAGCAGGCTTCATCACCAATTTATTCACTTCCTTCGGTCGTATAAATTGGGATTGCGCTGCATCTGACCTACCTCCGTTTTTCTCTCCCTGCCGGTCGGAAAAACGGGGTTAGGGCATAAAAAAAGCGACATAAGAGCAAAAGGGCTCTCAGACGCTTACAAAAAACACCGAACCTTCTGCCCAGCATATTACAGCTCTCTTTTATAGGATTGGGAAGCATCCTATAAAAACAGTATTACATCTCTTAAATGTAAGCCCAGGGAAAAATCCCTTCGGCGAATCACCCTTTCAAAGCAAGCTTTTACTCTTGATCATCGCAGCCTCTGTAATATACCCACGAAAATATTTAATTTTTTCTATTATATGATTCGTCGGTCCATATGTCAATAAAATATTTTTAAAATAACAAATTATTTTTCACTTCATTATCTGTAAGCAATTCTTCTCATATTTACAGCTTCCTCAAAGTACTCCTTAGGATATTCGATTGTTATGACAGCCGTGTGGTCATTAGACCTTGGGTTGCGTACATTTGTAACCTTAGCATCACAAACATATTTCCCGTATCTGTTCACTGCCTCCACTGTATCCCCCGCTTTTGGAAGGGGATAGTATTCGTACGGAAACGAAAGTAAAGCATTGGTATCGCTATAAGTATAGTCCTTTATATAAATTGCCAGCCCCGGACATGCGGCTATACACATTCCGCAAGCAATACATTTTTCAAAGTCAATTCCAGGTAGATTTGTAATTGATTCTCCTATTGTAATAGCACCTTTTGTGCATGATGCCTCACAGGGATTACACGGAATTTCTTCAATACACTCAATTATTACAACCGGTCCTTTACGAAGCTGCTCATGAGTTGGAAAAGCAGGAGATTTATGCAACTCTTCAAGGGTAGGAGCGCCTGTGGTTTTTAATGAATATTCCATGTGATTACCTCTTTTCCTTTTTGTATCATATAATCCTTCGAATCTCGGCGTTTTTGCCCAAAATACCCACTTCTTAATGTGTTAAGATTATCCCAGATTTCTTGAGAGCGTACGGATGCGTCATTTTCAGTGATATATCCAAGTTCAGCTGCTGCATTTATTCCTGCAAGCCTCCCTTCTTCCATAGCAGTGCTTGCTTCTTCTATTCCTGAAATATCCCCCGCAATATATATATCCTGCTGAGTCGAGCGCATTTTATCATCATGGATTGGCAAATGACCGCCCATCGCAGGAATAAAGTTAAATCTGCATCCTGAAAGCCATGCCAGCTCCGTAAGAGGTGTCAAGCCTGTAGCTAAACAAATCGTATCCACTTCCAAAATACGTTCCGTCGCCGGTATTTGCTTAAACTCTGAATCCAGTTTGATAATTTCAACAGCCTCAACATGCTCTGTTCCCAAAGCACGCTTTATAGTGTGCGAAACGTAGAACGGTACTCCTGCACGAGACACCTTTGCCGTATGAACGCCATACCCTCCCAGCCTGGGTGCCGCTTCCAAAATAGCAGCTACTTCCGCTCCGGCTTGTAATAACTGATATGCAACAATAACCCCGACATTGCCTGAACCCAGCATAATAACCTTTTTGCCGGGTAAAACACGATTTACATTGATCATAGTTTGCGCCGCTCCTGCTCCCATAACGCCGGGTAAATCCCAGCCGGGAAACGATACAGCATTTTCAGCAGCTCCTGTAGCAAGGATTATTTTCCCGGCTTTTACTATTTCACTGCAGCTTCTGTCACGTACAACCCATAGATTATGTCCTTCTTCTATTCCACAGACTTCCGAATTAAGCCACGTATTTATCCCGAGACTTTCACTCTCCCGCAATAACTCAGTACCGATGTTCATGCCGCGTATTCCCGCCTTATGCGCTCTCGACCCGAAAAACTTATGTATTTGCTTGAAAAGCTGACCCCCGGGCCGTGAGTTTTCATCTATGAGCAAGACGTCTGCACCTGCCCGGCGCGCTTCGATAGCCGCAGAAAGTCCGGCAGGTCCGGCTCCTACAATTGCTAATTCTATTTCAATCATTTTATTCCTCCTCAGCCCAGGCTCCGGTACCCTGCTGTGTAATTATGCTCATGCCTTCTCTGACCTTTGTAACGCATGTTCGAACGTTCGGCACTCCATCGACTGTCATGATACAATCTGTGCATCTGCCGATAGCGCAATATATTCCCCTGGGTTTGTGCTTATGAGTTGTATAGCGGTTTATAAATATGCCGTTTGCAATTAAGGCAGCTGAGATCATCTCACCCTCGCGTGCTAAAATCGGCTTGTTATCCACAAAAATTTGTACCTCTTTTGCTTTTTCTTCTTCTCCCAGGATAGGATGATTGAGTATTCTGTTCATTACTTTGCCTCCGCAATCATCTCCAATTCAGACATAGCAACTTTCAATGCATTGATTACGGCATCACCGGGTGCAGCTAACGGCAGACGTGTAATTCCCACATCTAACCCCAGAAGATTAAGAGCTGCCTTAACAGGAATAGGATTTGCCGTCATAAATAATTTTTCAAATATATCTATAAGCCTCAGATGCATTTTCATTGCCTCACCCACATTTCCATTCAAATAGTTATTTATCATATCCTTAATCTCCCGGCACACAACATGTGAAGCTACAGAAACAACACCATATCCTCCAACTGCCATTGTGGGCAGTATTTGAGCGTCTTCTCCTGTATATACCAAGAACCCTTCCTCAGCATCACGAACCACAGACGCCAGCTGTGTAAGGTTTCCGGACGCTTCTTTTAAAGCCACAATATTAGGAATCCTGGAAAGCGCGGCAGAAGTTTCTGCTGTCATATTAGCCCCGGTACGTCCGGGTACATTATAAAGCATAATAGGTAATTTCGTTTCTCGCGCTACAGCAGAAAAGTGCGCATAAATAGATTCCTGATTGGGCTTGTTATAATATGGTACGACGGCTAAAAGCCCATCTACCCCTAATTCCTCTGCCTTTAAAGCATTTTCTATTGTAGCGGAGGTTGAATTTGTTCCTATTCCTGCAATTATTGGTATATCTACAGCATTTCTGACACATGAAAGCAAATTCAGTTTTTCCTCAGACGTGACAGTTGGAGCTTCTCCCGTTGTACCGTTTATTACCAGAGCCGTACTTCCTTCTCCCTCCAAACGCTTTGCCAGCTCAGCGGCCTTATCATAATTTATTTCTCCGTTGGAATACATAGGAGTGACCATAGCTGTAATTATCCTTCCCCAGTTATTCATTATATTGTTCTCCCTTCTAAATTATTTTCATATTCTTTAATTATATCGGACCTTACGGGACGCACAGGCTGGCGGTAGCTGGAAGGCTGTATCTCTCTGAGAGGAGTATCAGTCTTTTCAGATAATATTCGTTCTACAAGCCTCCTGCAGGTCCGTCCCTGGCACAATCCCATACCTGCTCTTGTAAATCGCTTTACTTCATTCATTGTTACTGCACCATCTTCAATAGCAGCTTCAATTTCCTTGCGCGAAACCTCCTCACAACGGCATATTAATTCATCACACATTTTCACACCTCAAATTTCATAGATTTACAGCATTGCCGACATAACTGCGCCACACAATGTACAGCTATAAATTTGTTGCATATTAACTGCTTATTTATCAGTATTGAACATAACTTTATCGGATTGAAGTTATGCTCAATACTTTAAGCCCGTTTATTAAATATTAATGTTAATAAGCTTTTTGCATTGGATTTACGTTTCCTTCGCTTACATATTTAGGATTTGGTGTAACATTCTTTGTAGCCAATGATATAACCACTATACAAACTGCAGAAGCACAGAGTGCGATTAAGATAGCATTTGGCCCTAAGGCAGGTATTTGAGATAATACAGCTCCCACAACAATACCGGCACGTGACCCCCACGGTGTAATTCTGCTGTTTTTCTTCCCCATTACAAGCCCTTTACCGCTTTCTTCTTTCCACAAAAGGCCAACAATCAGCAATGGCACCAATCCTGCTCCTGCCATTGAATATGCCCTGGAGAACAGACTCATTATAGAGCTCGCATATATTCCTCCTAATGCAGCAACTGCTCCTATACAGACCGTCAGAATCCTTGTAAGTTTTATCATCTGCTTGTCATTTATATCTGTTTTAAATGTTTTTACTAAATCATTAGAAATTAAGATTGCTGCTGAATTAAGATTAGAATCAGCAGAGGACATGCCTGCTGCCAATACAAGTACAAACAGCATAATAGTTATAACGAGCGGAACTTCATTAAGTATGAACCATGACATTGCCTGGTTTTGAGTCAGATCCTGATTTATTGTAAGAATAATCAGACCTACCAAAGCTGTACATATAGTCATAATAATGGCAACTGATCCGCCATAGAGCATTGAACGTCTTGCCACCTTTGGATTCTTCGCAGCAAAGCACGGCTGCCAGTAAATTTGTGCAACAAGAATACCAACACAGCCTGTTACAAACTTGGTAATCAGACTAACTATATCCGTACCTGCAAATGTAAACAACTCCGCCTTTCCGACTGCTGCAAGGCGCGTTCCCAATACTGCAAGATTGAAATCGATTTTTGAAAAAGCCACAATATAGAATAATGAACCAAAAACAAGACATATGAGTCCCTGAACAAAGTCCATCCACACGAGAGACAGCATCCCTCCCATAGTTGTATAAATTACAAACATAGTGGTGAAAAATAATATTATCGGAACAGGATTTACACCGGTGAATACTCCGAATAATTCGCCAAAGGCTTTACCCTGACCGCCAATCCACGCTATCATAATGCATGATGCAAGCAGACCGCAAAGTGCACGTGTTATCTTGTCACGTGTAATTAAATCATCAATCATTTCCGGGAAGGTATTATATGTCATCTTTCCGGCCATTCCAGCAAAGGTCAAGGCAAATATAATTTTAGAACCTTGTTCCCCCACAATAAATACAAGCCAGGGCAATCCGTTAACATATGCGCTTCCCGCATGACCCATAAAGTTTCCTACACCCATAATATTTGCAAAATGAGAAAAGAAAAGCAGATAAAACGGCAATGTTCCTCCACCAATTGCATAATTGGAAAAACTTAGTTCCGCCTTGCTCTTCTGCCGCAAAGCAATAAAAAAGTAAAGAACAAATAATCCAATAGTTAATACCCAAATAATTATACCTGCAGTATTCATACTTTTATCTCCTTCCTAATTTTTTATAACAGGCGACTTTATTATAAATCGCTCAATTCTAACAATTATTGCATTATCTTTCTTTCCATATGAAATCTATCCTTCTGTTTAAGCTTCTGAAAATCTTCTAAGGTTCAATTCTTTAAATCTTTTGTAATCTCCGATGCCGCAGACCATATCTGCCACAGACTTCCCTGTAATAGGACAAAGAGCTATTCCATCTCCCTCATGCCCTGCAGCTATAAATAAACCCGGGAATCCATCAACAGCGCCTATAATAGGGCTTCCATCCTTTGTACCCGGTCTGAAGCCGGCAATTGTACGAATGATGTTTACTTGACTCATAATTGGAAAATATTTTCGTGCCTGCTCCACGATTCTGGAAATTGCTTTAAAATCTGTAGTCTTATTAAAATCTGCATGTTCACGGGTGCTTCCTATAAGATAGTTGCCTTCTCCCGCCCGGGTAAAAGAGAACCCCAAGCCTATTTTTTGATCATATTCATTTCTGTCTCCTAAAATAGAGGGATCATGTTTAGATGCAATATAAGCTGCTGTCCAGCAATTTGTTTCACCTATCGGAGCAATTTGTTCTGTAACCGCAATCTGCCCTTTTATTGGTGAGATTGGAATATCAATGTTGAGCAATTTTCCCACCTGACCTGACCATGCTCCTGCAGCAATAACAATGTTATCACATTCAACATGAATATCATTCTCCCCGGACACTTTCCAGTGATCTCCCTGACGTGTAATTCCCTGAACAGATGTATACCTGAATACATCCAAGCCCATAGTAAGTCCCCTGTGTAAAAGAGCACGCATCAGCATCAGCGGATTTACCTGGGAATCAGACTTACTGTATGTGGATGCTATCATATAGCGAGCCACATGGGGCTGTTTTTTAAAAAGTGCATTCCTGTCAACAATTTCTACATCAAGCCCATAAGAACACTGCTTCTTCACAAAATCCTCCATGATTTTTAACTGCGCGTCATCCTCAATAATAATCATACCGCCATAGGAATAAAAACCCAAATCAGTTTCTAATTCTTCGGATAGCCCGCGATACATTTCTAAACTTTCCATAGCTAATGTCAGTACAATACCCGGTTTTTTCGACTGCAGCAGTATCATATCGTCACAAGAGCTTGAAGCCCCTCCTCCAATTTCTGCTTTTTCTAAAATAACAACTGTCTTACCAGCTTTAAGCAGATAGTAAGCTGTTGCAAGTCCCATTACGCCGCCCCCAATAATGCAAACATCTTTTTTTAAATTCATTTACAATTCCTCCACACTTATACCGTTCGAAGCAAAGGTCGGCTATCCATTAAATACAGTATTTTCAAGCAAACTTTTATGCAGTTCTCCCGCTATCCTTTCAATCCACTTAGATTCAATAAATATATGTATGCAGTGCTGGTGGAAAAAGCATTGTGTTTTATCAGGCAAATCACCGATTACATTCTTTATATAATTTTCACTGCATCTATTAAAAACTGCTGTCAAAAGTGAATACGTACTTCCGCATGATGGGCGCACCGCCTTTTTAACTTTACCCCGCTCTACTATTAAATCATCTGATTCTTCCGGTTCAAATATGTCACATTCCCGCATAACGGCAATCCCTACAAGCCCTGGAGCCGACTTCAAATTTTTTACAAGCTTTGTTCCAGGACTGTCATCAAAGGTAGAACGAACAAATAAATCAAAATCATATTTCTGCGCTTCTGCAACAGCACGGGGATGAATGACACCTGCACCCCAGTGAGCGAGAATGTACATATGCTTCATATCAACATTCTCCATGAATTTTGCTTCCGGCACAATTCTGGGATCTATAACTGCTATTCCCGGCACATCAGTAAATATATGCACAGCCTCGGCATTTAGAAATCCTCCTAACATCACCGCCGAAGTATCACTTCCACCCCTGCCCAGTGTGGTAACCTCATTGCGAACACTCACACCTTGAAATCCTGCTACTACTACAATCTTTCCTTCATAAAGCTCAGCCTTTATGCGCTTTGTATCAATATCAAATATCTCAGCTTTCCCAAAAACACCGTTAGTAACAATACCCGCCTGACCGCCTGTTATTGCAACAGCATCAATACCATAACACATAAGATCGTCCGCAAACACACAGGCAGATATCACTTCACCGCAGCTTACAAGCAGATCGGAATTATCCTGCCTGCTATTTTTGTTTAATAAAGATATTAAGGTATCAGTAGCATATGGCGCCCCCTTACGGCCCATAGCTGAAACCACTGCAACTATATTTTTCCCTTCAGCACGCAGTGAATCTATATGAGAAATTGCTTTAGCGCGTCCTTCCTCAGTTGCAACCGATGTCCCGCCAAATTTTACAACAACTATATTCATATAACCCCCATTATACGTCAGTTAAATCAAATTCATTTCAACCATCCTTTCAGCAATCTGCACTGCATTCAATGCAGCCCCCTTAAGCAGATTATCTGAAACAACCCACATACTTAATCCATTTTCCACTGATTCGTCCTTACGTATCCTGCCAACAAATACTTCATCTTTATCCTTGCAATTAATTGCCATAGGATATATATTTTGTTCCGGATTGTCTAAAAGCACAATTCCTTTTGATTTACTCAACACCTCTTTAACTTCAGAAATATTGACAGGTTTTTCTGTCTCAATATTGATTGATTCACTATGACCACGAAATACTGCAACACGCACTGCAGTAGGAGAAACCTTTATAGCGGGATCCAGGATTTTATGTGTCTCGTTAATCATTTTCATTTCTTCTTTTGAATAACCGTTCTCCATGAAAACATCAATGTGCGGAATAGCATTAAAAAGAATCTGATGAGGATATACTGCATTTGTAATTTCTTCGTTCCTTACGTATTGAAACACTTGATTTTCCAGCTCATCAATTGCTTTCTGACCGCTGCCTGAAACCGCCTGATATGTGGATATAACAATACGTTTTATCGTATATAATTCATGAATAGGTTTCACAGCCACCAGCATCTGTATAGTTGTGCAATTAGGATTCGCTATAATTCCAACGTTGCTTATCAGAGCCTCAGAGTTAACTTCAGGCACTACCAAAGGAACGTTATTCTCCATTCGCCACGCACTGGAATTATCTATAACCATACAGCCCTCCGATACAGCAATAGGAGCCAGCCGCCGGCCTGCATCTTCTCCGGCTGAAAATAATGCAATATCAATCCCTTTAAAAGCACCTGCTTTTGCTTCTTCTACCTCGAACGTTTTCCCATTAAACGAAATTTCTTTTGAAGCATTTAATGATATATCTAAAGGTATTAACTTATTTATAGGAAACGAACGCCTTTCCAGTGTTTTTAACATTTCTCTGCCTACTGCTCCCATAGCCCCAACAACAGCAACATTGTACTTTTTCATTTTAATCCTCCTGAATCAATTTCTATTTTCTCCCGTATCTCCTGACAACATAATTTATTAACTTTCTGCTCATCACTTGACGGGCAGAAGGTAGTATAATATTACTTGAGATATTTTAAATATTATATTTAAAGATTATTCTTATTTTCAGTCTTTATGCCGTTTTAATAAAATGTATTCATAATTAACCTGTATCTTTAGCATGCTGATTTTTAAACCCGCTTGCTGAAGCTTTTAAAATTATTAATAATTTTTAATTATTATAGATATAATATATCAGAAAATATGTTTTTAAATTTTTAATGCATTTTTAAGAAAAGTATATTATAATCAACATTGTATAACTATTTTAGAAACTAATTAGGATAAAATAAGATAAATATATTGAAAATTTACTGATTATAGTTAGATATAAGCTATGTATAGCGAGTATAGGAGATGAAAATATGTTATGTTCAGTATGCAAAAAAAATGTGGCAGTAATTTACGTTAATAAAATAATTGAAGGTAAAATGCAGACTATGGGATTATGCATACCATGTGCAAAAAAACAGGGACTTGCACCCATGGATCAGATAATGAGGCAAAGCGGCATGAAGCCTGAGGATTTTGAGAATATTAACAATCAGCTGTCTGAGATTATGGGAGATATGGATCTGGAAAAATTAACTCAAAACGTTGAATCCGAAGACAGTGAGGGTATGAATTCCATTATGAATTTAATGAACTCAGCTTTTACCGGACTTTCAAATTCAAACAGCGGATTCCAGCCGACCGAGGATGGCAATGAAATGGATGCTGCCGGAGCAGGTGCAGGCGGAGGATCCGGTGCCAAGGTAAAAGAAAAAGTAAAACGCAGAAAATTGAAATATCTTGACACTTACGGAACCAATCTGACAGAACAGGCAAGATATGGAGAGCTCGACAGAATTGTCGGCAGAGAAAGAGAAATAGACAGAGTTATACAAATATTAAACAGACGTTCAAAGAATAATCCTGTTTTAATAGGAGAGCCGGGAGTCGGAAAAACTAAAATAGCAGAGGGGCTGGCAGTAAGAATTGCTGAACACCATGTACCGGTTAAACTTTTCAATACGGAGATTTATCTTCTTGATTTAACTGCTGTGGTTGCAGGAACTCAGTTCAGAGGTCAATTTGAATCCCGTATGAAAGCAATAATCGATGAAGCTAAAAAGGCCGGAAATATAGTTATTGTAATTGATGAGGTTCATAACATCGTAGGTGCGGGTGAAGCAGAAGGCGGTGCCATGAATGCTGCAAACATCTTAAAACCTGCTCTTGCCAGAGGCGAAGTTCAGATAATAGGTGCAACAACCTTGGATGAATACAGAAAGCACATTGAAAAAGATACTGCTCTCGAAAGAAGATTCCAGCCTGTGATTGTAGACGAGCCTTCCATTGAGGATTCCATAGAAATTGTAAAGGGAATAAAGGATTATTACGAAGCATATCACAATGTTAAAATTTCAGATGAAGTAATCAAGCAGGCTGTGTTAATGTCTGAAAGGTACATCACCGACAGATTTCTTCCTGATAAAGCAATTGACGTAATTGATGAAGCAGGCTCCAGAGCTAATTTGAAAAACAGCGGATTAGTTGAACTTGAGGCATTGAGAACAGAATTGTCAAATATAAGGGAAGAAAAAGAAGAAGCAGCCGAAAACGACGATTATGAAAGAGCAGCCGAACTTAAGGTTAATGAACTGAGGGTTGAATCTAAAATAAAAGAGCTGTCAAGGGAGTGCGAAAATGTTCATCTCACTACTGAAGACGTAGCATATGTAATTGAGGCATGGACAAAAATTCCTGTTCAGAGAATAAATGAGGAAGAAGCTGAAAAATTAATTCATTTGGAAGAAAGACTCCACAAAAGAGTTATCGGTCAGCATCAGGCAGTAACAAGCCTTGCAAGAGCCATAAGAAGAAACCGTTCAGGATTCAAGAAAAAGAAAAAACCGTCTTCATTTATTTTTGTCGGACCTACAGGTGTTGGCAAGACAGAACTTGCAAGAACACTTGCCTATGAGCTTTTTGAAAACGAAGATGCCATGATAAGACTTGATATGTCCGAATATATGGAAAAGCACACAGTTTCTAAATTAATCGGTGCACCTCCCGGATATGTGGGATTTGACCAGGCAGGATTTCTGACAGAAAAAATAAGAAGAAAACCATACTCGGTAATATTGCTTGATGAAATTGAAAAAGCACATGAAGATGTATTCAACGTTTTGCTTCAAATATTAGAAGACGGCAGGCTTACAGATAACCAGGGAAGAACCGTAAATTTTGAAAACACAGTAATAATCATGACATCAAATGCGGGAAATACAATAAAGGGAAATAAAATAGGGTTTGAAAATAAGGAATATGAGGCAATGGAAGCTAAGGTAAGAGATGCCTTGAAGCAAACCTTCAGGCCTGAATTTTTAAACCGTATTGACGACATTGTGGTATTCAGCGAGTTGAGCAGGGAAGAATTGAGTCAAATTGTTGATCTTATGTTAAAAGAAGTAGTAAATGAAGGAAAGGAAAGAAAAATATCAATTGACGTAGACAACAAAATGAAAGATTTTATCCTTAAAAAAGGTTATGATACAAAGTATGGAGCAAGACCTTTAAGGCGTGCAATTCAAAAATACATCGAAGATGAAATATCCGAAGCATATTTAAAAGGAACAATAAAAGAAAACAATAAAATCAGCGTTACAATAAGTGATGATGAAAAGACAGAGCTTACTGTTAATTAAAGATAAAGGCAGAATTCAGAATTCTGCCTTTGATTTTTTATTTGTTTAAAAATCCTATTCCAAGCAGTCCCGGACCTGCATGAGTTCCTATAACAGCTCCGACTTCCTGCTCAATAATATTTTTTATTTTGTATTTTTCTTCAATAGCCTCTCTCAGAGCTTTCAGCTGGTCATAGTTCTGAGCATAGAATAAAAGAACAGTCTTATCCGATAAATTATAGTTGTTTTTTTCAATCCATTCATCAAACCACTTTATTATTTTATTCTTTCCTCTTACCTTTTCAATTACCGTTAATTTTCCATCCTTAATTTCAAGGATAGGTTTAATATTCAGCACCGAGCCTATAACAGCCTGACCCTTGGAAAGTCTGCCGCCCTTTTCAAGATATTTAAGGGTGTCAAGACCTGCTGCAGCAACTATTTTCCCCTTGTCCTTCTCCAGCTCCGTTACAATTTCATCAATATCCTTGTTCTGTCTTACCAGTTCAATTGCTTCCAATATCAATGAAAACGTGCCCAGACACACACTTTTTGAATCAATAATCCTGATGTTATCGCTGCCTATCATATCCCTGGCAATTCTAGCTGAATCATATGTGCCGCTGAATTCAGAAGCAAGAAATATACCCAGAACCTGATCACCTTCCAGAAGTATTTCACTGAATGCTTCAGCAAAAGCTCCCGGAGAAACCTGGGATGTGGTCGGAAGCTTTTCTGCCTTGACTAATTTTTCAAAAAAATCTGAAGAGCTCAGCTCCACCTTATCCAAAAAAGACTCATTTTCAAAGTTGACAGTTAAAGGAACCATTTTAAGATTATATTTTTTAATTATATCATCTGTTACATCTGATGTACTGTCTATAACTATTCTAATACCCATAACAACCTCACATTTTTATTATCAAAATTTTTGACTGCAAAAGTAATATGCTGCAAAAACCCTGAGGTAATTTCAGGATTTGCTTCCACGTTAAAGCTTATATTTATCATGGAAAAATATATCTATATCAGTCAATACCTTTATTAAAAGCTCTTCTTCCTTACTGTCCAATCGCTGAAGAGCACTTATTACCAAGTCCCTATGAAATTCCTCATGAGAATAATACGCAGAAATTCCTTTTTCCGTCAGTCTGATTTTTACAACTCTTCTGTCCTCAAGAGATCGCTCTCTGACTACATATCCCTTTTTTATAAGGTTATCTACCGCAGTTGTAAGCGTACCTGATGTAATTCTCAGGTCCCTGGCAGTATCAGACATGGTTCTTTCTCTATTGACTCCAATGTTATCGATTACATGCATCTCAGATATTGATAAATCTGAAAAATCTCCGACCCTCAAACATTTTTCTTCGATGTCCAAAACATTTGCAAATAGTCTTACAAGTATTTCATTTACAGTCTCATGATTGCTCATTGAACCACCTCAATTTATTTTGATAATCAAATTATATTTATTTTTAACGAATTTGTCAACAATTATTTGCAAAGAATATATCTCCACAAAAAGTCTTTTGCTTCTTCTGCATAATCAATATTTATTCTTTTAGTTTTTTCTATATGGAAATCTATAACCCCATCATCTTCAACAAAAATTTCATTTCCGGTCAAATCGATGCCGTTATGCTCCTTAGTTATTTTAAATGCATTGCATAGCTTTCCCGGTCCATTGGTCAGGTTTTTTATCTGGTTTTTTGACAGATCTTCCAAAGCCTTGTTATATCGGTTAATGCACATTTCCTGAATATTTTCAAGCGGATCTGCCCCTCTAATCAGGACGGCACTGCATGTACCTTCGCCCTCTGTTACAAAATTCAGGCAGTAATACATTCCATAGATGAAATATACATATGTATATCCAGGCGGCCCAAACATTATTTTAGTCCTGGGAGTTATCTTACCGCCGTATCCATGGCTTGCTTTGTCGATTTCCGCAATATATGCCTCTGTTTCGGTAATTCTTGCCTTGATTATTTTATCATCATATTTTCGGACTAAAATCTTTCCTATTAAATTCTCTGCTACTATGCGTGCATCTCTGTCATAAAAGCTTCTGTTTAACTTAGACATATTTCTCCCGCTAAATAAATATTTATAAATTAAATAATCTTCTGAAATTCAGCTTAGTACTTTCAGCTATTTCATCAGCATTTACTCCTCTTATCCCTGCAATTTCTTCAGCAACATATCTGACATACTTAGGTTCATTTCTTTTTCCTCTGAAGGGCTCCGGAGTGAGATAAGGAGAATCCGTTTCAATAAGCAGTCTGTCTATAGGAACTTCTTTTGCAACAAGCTTCGGTGTCTTAGACTTCTTAAATGTAACCGGCCCTCCAAGAGAAATATAAAATCCCAGCCTTATAAATTCTCGTGCCATTTCAACGCTGCTTGAATAGCAGTGCAGTATGCCTCTTGTTCCTGAGTAGTGCTCCTCCTTCATTATCCGGAACACATCCTCATGTGCATCTCTGTCATGTACTATATACGGCAAATCCAGCTCCCTGGCCAGACGTATCTGCTCCCTGAACCACTTTTTTTGTGTTTCTCTGTCAGAATTGTCATAGTAATAATCCAGGCCTATTTCACCTATTCCTATAACCTTTTTATTCTTGGCCAATTCTCTGAATATATTCATGGTATCATCATTCATATCCTTAGAATCATGGGGATGACAACCAACAGCCGCATATATGAAAGGATATTTATCCGCCAATGCAACTGCTGATTTTGAGGTATTCAAATCAGCACCGGGATTTAAAACCGTTTCAATCCCATTTTCGTACAGTGAAGCTATCAGCTCTTCTCTGTCCGGCTCAAATCTTTCATCATCCAAATGAGCATGACTGTCAATAAATTTATTTTCCACTTTTCTTTTCCTTCTTCTTTGAACTTCTGTATTCTTTTACTGTCTCTTTAAAATTCTCAAGCTGAGAATCATCTTTTTTGAATGTCAAGTCTATGGAGGTATCTCTTCCTGCAAATGCATAAATTATCTTTACTTTAATCTGATTTTTTTCATTAGGTTTTAAATAATTTACACCTTTCATATCGTTCCATCTGATTAACGATCCTCTTTTATGTATTCCTAAGGTAGAAACCATTGTTTTTTTAGTCAATGGTACATAAAGTATTACCATTAAAACCGGAAGCAATACCAATGTAAAGAATATTTCTGTGGTAAAACTGCCGGAGCTTATAAATCCAATTAACAAGAATCCTGTGAAAATTATGATAAGTATTATCACTATGGAGCTTATGAGATGCCTTGTTTTATCATCTTCATTCAAATAAATCAACGGCTTCATATCTTCCTTTTTATACTTTAAATTGTTCTTTAAATTAGAATAAACAAAATAAGCAGCAAAGATGATTATTATTGGATAAATAAATTGCGATGCATTCATGGTAAAATTCCTTTCTTATATGTAATATTATTTAGTTTAGCATAATATTTCTTCTAATTCAAGGAGTATGATTCCTTTGAAACTTTAGTTTTTTCCGATTATAAGATTTACCTTTGATACAAATTCAGACCACTCCTTTTTTTTATTATATAAATAGGCTTTTCCTTTCTTTGTAATTTTATAATATTTCCTTATTCTGTTAGTCTCCATCATATATGCCGTTGAAGCTATAAGGTCGTCCTTTTCCAAATCATGCAAAATCGGATAAAGAGTGCCTTCTTTTAATACAAATGTTCCATAGGACCTGGCGTCCAGCTCTTTGATTATTTCATAACCATATTTGCTGCCTGAATCAATAATAGACAGAATCAACATTTTAGTATTACCCTTTAACATGCTGTTATCAATTTTCATCTTCGCACCTCAGATACATAGATTACCTATGTCTATATAATACATATGTAACATATGCTTGTCAACAACATTAACTAATTTAATATTCCGAAAATCGTATTCATGTCTTATATAATTTTCTTTTTTCATTATTGCTTTACGATAAACAGAATTTTTACAGCTGATTGTCTTTAATATATTAATTTTGATATATTATTATCAAGCGAAAACAATTTACAAGAAAGGAATGATATTATGACTGCAGATGTTAAAGAAAAAATTGACAATATTTTGACAAGACATAATTGTGAAAAAAAAGAACTTATAAACATTATCCAAGAAATTCAAAAAGAATATCATTATCTCCCTGAAGACGTACTGATTTACACAGCTGAAAAATTAGATATAAGCCAGTCAAAAATCTATGGAGTCGCTACCTTTTATGAAAATTTTTCTTTGGAGGCAAAAGGTAAAAATATTATAAAAATATGTGATGGCACCGCATGTCACGTAAGAAAATCTGTCCCAATACTCAATGCCATCAACAAAGAACTCGGATTGACAGAAAAGAAGAAAACTACCGAGGACATGCTGTTTACAGTGGAAACAGTATCATGTCTGGGTGCATGTGGTCTCGCTCCTGTAATTACAATAAATGATCACGTTCATCCTAAAATGACACCTGAATCAGCAATTGATTTAATAAGAACTATTAAAAAGGAGGAAATGTAAATGTTTGTCAATACCTACAATGATTTATCATCATATGCCGAAACCTTTAAAAGTTCTTTAGATAAACAAAAAGTAAAGATTCTGGTATGCGGAGGTACAGGCTGTGTCGCAGGCGGTTCGTTGGACATATATGAAAGGCTTTTGCGGCTTGTTAAAGAAAACGGTAACCTGGCTGACGTGGACCTCTTAAAGGAAGAAGAAGGAATAAGTGTCAAAAAAAGCGGTTGTCACGGTTTTTGTGAAGCCGGACCTCTGGTAAGAATAGAACCTTACAATTATTTGTATTTAAGAGTAAAGCTTGAAGACTGCAATGATATTTTCTACAAGACGGTCATAGGTGGTGAACCTGTTGAAAGATTAATGTATCAGGATAAAGGTAAAGTCTTTAAAAAGCAGGAAGAAATACCTTTCTATCAAAAACAAACGCGGTTGGTTTTAGAAAACTGCGGTCATATGGATGCCGAAAATATCCAGGAATCCATCGGAAGGAATGGCTATAAAGCACTTTCCAAGGTTCTCTCATCAATGGAACCTAAAGATGTATGCAAAATGATACAGGATTCCGGTCTGAGAGGAAGAGGCGGCGGAGGTTATGTTGCGGGAAAGAAATGGGGACAGGTTTTATCCCAAAGTAATCCTGTCAAATATGTTGTCTGTAACGGAGACGAAGGAGATCCGGGTGCTTTCATGGACAGAAGCATAATGGAAGGAGATCCTCACAAGGTTATAGAAGGAATGATAATTGCAGGATATGCTTCCGGAGCACAAACAGGATATATTTATGTAAGGGCTGAATACCCTTTGGCCGTTGAACGTTTAAAGATAGCTATTTCACAGGCTGAAGAAATCGGTTTGCTGGGCAGGAACATAATGGGATCGGGCTTTGACTTTGAGCTCCATATAAACAAGGGTGCAGGGGCCTTCGTTTGCGGTGAAGGAAGCGCTCTTACAGCTTCTATAGAAGGTGAAAGAGGTATGCCTCGTGTTAAGCCTCCAAGAACAGTAGAACAAGGGCTTTTTGGATGCCCTACTGTTTTAAATAATGTTGAAACATTCGCCAATGTTCCTTTTATTATTAATAATGGTGTTGATGAATATAAGAATCTAGGAACAAAAGACAGCCCGGGAACCAAAGCTTTTGCTCTGACAGGAAATGTAGTAAATACAGGGCTAATTGAAGTTCCAATGGGCACAACAATCAGAGAAGTTATTTTTGATATAGGCGGCGGTATTCCCGACGGCAAAAAATTCAAAGCGGTTCAAATAGGTGGTCCTTCCGGAGGATGCCTCACCTTTGTTGAAAAGCATCTTGATCTGCCGTTAAGCTTTGATTCTCTTAAAAAAGTAGGAGCAATGATAGGATCAGGCGGATTGGTTGTCATGAATGAAGATACCTGTATGGTTGAAGTCGCAAGATTTTTTATGAGCTTCACTCAAAGAGAATCCTGTGGGAAATGCATACCCTGCAGAGAAGGAACAAAAAGGATGCTGGAAATATTAGAAAAAATAGTTGCCGGTAACGGGACAATGGAAGACTTGGACCTGCTTGAAGAAATTGCAGATACAGTTAAAAACACTGCTCTGTGTGGACTGGGAAAAACCGCCGCAAATCCTGTTTTAAGCACATTGGAATATTTTCGTGACGAATATCTAGCCCATGTTGTGGACAAGGTATGTCCGGCCAAGCAGTGCAAGGGCTTAATGTCACTTGAAATAGATGCACAGCTTTGCAAGGGATGCTCTAAGTGCTCAAGAAACTGTCCGGTCAATGCAATAAGCGGAAAAATCAAGGAACCATTTGTAATCGACAAAATTAAGTGTATTAAATGCGGTGCATGTATAGAATCGTGTGCATTCAAAGCAATCAAGGAGGTATAATATGGGCGGTACTATGATAATAGATGGCAAAAGCGTTCCTTTCAGCTCTCAAAAAAATATTTTAAGCGTTATAAGAGATTCAGGGATAGATTTGCCTACCTTCTGCTATCACTCGGAATTAAGTATTTACGGTGCATGCAGAATGTGCTCTGTGGAAACATCAAAAGGTGAAATAATTGCAACATGCTCGGAAAAACCAAGAGACGGCATGGAAATATACACCAATTCCCCCAGAATCAGAAGATATAGAAAAATGATACTTGAGCTTCTTCTTTCAAATCATGACAAAGACTGTACTTCATGTGAAAGAACAGGCAGGTGTCAGCTCCAGAAGCTGGCTAAAAGATATGGTCTTTCAAAAAACAGATTCACTCAGTCAGACCAAAATAATGAAGTGGATAATTCCAGTCCAAGCATCATAAGAAACCCAAACAAATGCATTAAATGCGGCGACTGCGTGATGGTATGCGAAGAAATACAGGGAGTCGGAGCTCTGGGCTTTGTGGACAGGGGATCTGATGTTATCATTAAGCCTGCTTTCAATAAAAAGCTGTCTGAAACTAACTGCGTAAACTGCGGACAATGCAGAATAGTATGTCCTACAGGCGCAATAATCATTAACAACGAAACCGAAAAAGCATGGGATGCCCTGTATGATAAAAGCAAACGTGTAATTGTTCAGATAGCCCCTGCCGTAAGAGTTGCTCTAGGCGAGGAATTCGGTAAAAAACCAGGTGAAATTTCAACAGGAAAAATTGTTGCTATTTTAAAAAAGCTTGGTGCCGAAGAAGTGTATGACACCACCTTATCAGCCGACCTCACTGTTATAGAGGAAAGCAATGAATTTTTAAATAGATATTCAAAAGGTGAAAATCTGCCTTTATTTACATCCTGCTGTCCCGGATGGGTTAATTTTGCAGAAAATAAATATCCTGAGCTTATAAAAAATATTTCGACATGCAAATCTCCTCAGCAAATGTTCGGTACAGTCCTTAGAGAAGCTTACAGAGATAAGGACTCGGAAGACGGAAGAGAAACCTTCATACTTTCTGTTATGCCATGCACCGCAAAAAAAGCAGAGGCGGCAAGACCTGAGTTTATTCATGATGGTGAGAGAGAAGTTGATTTGGTCATCACTACTCAGGAGCTGGCAATAATGATAAAGGAAATAGGCATTAAATTTGACGAAATCGAAGAAGAAGCAATGGATATGCCGTTTGGAATCGGCTCAGGCGCCGGAATTATTTTTGGAACAACCGGCGGAGTTACCGAAGCTGTTCTTAGAAAGATATTAAAGAATAAATTTGGAAAGGAAGACTGTGAAATAATTTATAACAGTGTAAGAGGCCTGGATGCAGTGAGAGAAGCGACAGTAGTCATTGATGGCAGCGAAATCAGGCTGGCAGTGGTTCATGGTTTAAAAAATGCAGATAATCTTATAAGACAAATTAAAAATGGTGAAAAGCAGTACGATCTGGTAGAGGTTATGGCCTGTGCGGGAGGCTGCATTGCAGGAGGCGGCCAGCCTACACCAAGGCTGATATCAAGAGAAACCAGAATTCTGAGAGCGAAGGGCCTTTATAATATTGACAAAACAAATCAAATAAAGGATTCCGAGGACAACTACATCGCAAAAAATATCTTTGAAGATATTATGAAAGATAAAAGGCATCTGCTCCATGTTCACCGTTAAAATTAAGCATAAAAAATGTCTCGAATGAACGAGACATTTTTTTATTTAATTACCTCTTTGATTATTCTGTGGAAATTTTTATACGCAACTTTTTCAATTTCATCATCGGAAAAGCCCGCCTTTTTCAATTCTGTAACAATATTATACGTCTTTGAGGCATCCTCGAGACCAACAGTATATGATGTCTCTTGTGAACTGAAGCTGCTCATAGAACTGTCATCAAGAAAATCGCAGTAATCCATTCCTATCCCTATATGGTCTGTTCCCATTACTTCTGCCATATGTGAAACGTGTCTCACAAGCATTTCTATATTTTGTTTGTCTGTGTCCTTATGAACAAATTCATTAAATGAATTTATTCCGACAAGGCCGCCAGACTCAGCAATTTTTCTCAGCTGATCATCCGTCAGATTTCTTGGTACATCACATAATGATCTGCAGTTGGAATGAGACGCAATAATCGGTTTATCTGTTACATTTATCACATCCCAGAATGATTTATCATTTAAGTGAGATACATCCATCAGCATGTTTTTCTGATTTATTTTTTTAACCGCTTTTTTTCCCAGCGCGGTCAGCCCTCTGTCAGGACTCCCCTTTGCTCCTGTAGCAAGAGCATTTTCTTCATTCCATGTTAAGCTTGCGTGTCTTGCTCCAAAATCATGGTAAAAATCAATCAAGTCCAAATTTTCACCTACAGTGCTTAAGCCTTCCATTCCGATTAAAATATAAAACTTATTTTCCTTTAACGCTTTTTCAATATCACTGTAAGATTTGGCTAAAACCGCTGAATCTTTGCAATATTCCATTTCTTTTTTTATTGAATCAATAATCACCATTGATCTTGCAAATGGATCATCTGTGTATGGTGGGTCTATCCATATAACAAATATACTTCCCGATATTTTACCTTCTTTTAATTTATTCAAATGATATTTTCTTAATATATCACTTTCTCCACTTAAAAATCTTTTAGTCACATCTGTCCATATATCCGAATGTCCGTCAAAAATCATCATCTCAGCTCCTACATTAATAAGTTTCCTACTAGTATACCTGCATATGTTCCTATAACATATCCAAATGTTCCTACCAGCATTATCGGAGCAACCAGATCATTCCATCCTTTTGAAATAGCCATCGCTGTTGCTGTGGTAGGCCCTCCGATATTAGCATTTGATGCCAGTATTATTTCCTCCATACTGAAGTTAAAAATCTTTCCTATGCCAAATGATACGGCCATGTTTATAATAACCATTACACCGCAGAATAACAATAGCAATGGTGAATTTTTAATTATTAATGTGATTGAAGCAGGAACTCCTATAACAACGAAAAATAAATATATCAGCACTGTTCCAATTTCCTGTGCACCATGAATATTACCAAAAAATCCAGGAGCCACAGTTGCAAAAATCATTGTTAGTGTAGTGATAATCAAATATTGATTCCCAAGCATTACATTTAACATTTTTAAAATAACGTTTGATGTCGGTACAATATGGGAGAAAAATCCAGACAATTGAGAAGATATCGCTACAATAATAAAGCTCGTCGCAACTGCATAAGCAATATCCTTAAGAGATATATCCTTGCCTTTCCAATATGCTGCAGCCGTAGTCCCTTCTTCTCCGGCATTCATGGAATCCACTTTATCCTGATACGGATGTCTGAAGTGTTTTTTAAAAAATTTAATGTTAGGTATTGCAATCAACATTAAAAAATATAAGGCCATTAACATGTTGTCCGCAACAACAGTAGCTGATACCATTTCTCCCGGTATTTCAAAGGAGTCAGCCAACGCTACAAAATTAACTCCGCCGCCTATATAGGACCCGGTCATCATTCCTGCAATCTCAGCAAGAAACGGAACATTTTTTGCTAACAGAGAAAATCCTATAATTGCTCCGGCTACAGTACCAATTGAGCCTATTAAAAATATAACTAAAATTCTTCCGCTTTCCTTCCAAATTTTTTTAATGTTACATTGTAGCAACAGCAATGGAATTGCTAAAGGAACAACATACCCCCAAACAGTATCATAAACCGGTGATTCAACAGGTATAATATTAAAATTCGATAGAACCATCGCTCCAATCAAAGCTATAATTGCTCCTGATACTTTTGCTGCCCATGTATATTTTTGTTCTAAATGAATGCTGAATGCAGCCCAGCCTGTAATAATCGCCCATAACACCCAAGTGTTATCAGCACTGATAAAAGATTGTGACATAATATTCCTCCTTATACTCACGTTTTCCTAAAAATTAAAGTTCAATAAATTGAACTTTAATTAAGTATAATATACAAAATTATTTTTGTCAATGATTTATTCAATTTTCTAAAGTATATTCAATATATTAAACATTCAAATTTATTGCAATAAAAAAGATTAATATCAAATTAATATTAATCCTTTATAACTCTAGAAACTCGGAGGAGTCATCGCCCAAACCGAGACAGACAATTCAGTACCAACATTAACATATCTATGCGGTATGGTGCTGTCAAGATAAATGCTGTCGCCCTCATTAAGGTCATATATATTATCACCGGATATTACTCTTACGGCGCCCCTGAGAACCACACCACATTCCTCACCCTCATGACTTATCAATTCCTCAGAATTTGCTTCACCGGGTTTTATTTCGATCCAAAGCATTTCAATTTTTTTCTTTAAATCAGGGCTTAAAAGTTCGTACACCCTGTTTGCATTTTTCATCATAATTTTTTTACGTTCATCTTTTCTGACGACCTGATTAAAATCATCATATTCATCAAAAAAATAATTCATGGTAACATTTAATGCTTTGGAAATTTTCCACAATGATGCAACAGATGGTCCCGTAATATCCCTTTCAATCTGGCTTATAAGACCCTTACTCAATCCTGTTTTTGCCGAAAGCTGCTCTATACTGATTTTTTGCTTTAACCTCAAAGACCTTATTTTATCCCCTAGTTCCATGTCTATGCCTCGCACTGGTATTATTAAATAATTATCTAAAAATGAATAATTAAAAAATTTGTTTAATGGTATATTATACAATAAAGAAAATTGTCTTTCAATACTTTATTACCTTTTTCTCTAACCATGAAGCAAAAAAATACATTACAGCAGCAATAAGACCAAGTACAAAGACACCCATCATAACCAGATCAAGCTTAAATGTTTGACTTCCATATAATATAAGATATCCTATGCCTGCCTTGGAAACCAGGAATTCCCCTACAATTACACCAATCCATGACAATCCGATATTTACCTTTATAACACTCATAATTCCGGGAATATTAGAAGGAATAATTACTTTTCTCAATATTTGAAATTTATTTGCTCCAAAAGTTTTTAAAAGTACTATCTTATCATTTTCCACATTTATAAATCCTGTATACAATGTCATAATTGTAACTACAACAGATATTGAAGCGGCAGTAACAACTATTCCGGAAAATCCCATGCCAGCCCACAATATAATTATCGGAGCCAGCGCTGTTTTCGGAAGACTGTTTAAAATAACAATGTACGGGTCTGTAATTCGTGCAAGTTTTTCAAACCACCAAAGCAGTATTGCAACCAGCAGTCCAACTATTGTTCCTGCAAAGAAACCCGCTATTGTCTCCATCGTAGATACATATAAATGCTTGAACAAGCTGCCGTCTTCAATAAATTTTACAATAAGTCCAAATATGGCGCTTGGACAGCTTGTTAAAAATCGGTCGATATGATTGTTTTTTGCAGCCCACTCCCAAATAATAATAAAAATAACAAATATTAACATTTGTGATATTCTTATAAAGCTTTTTTCTCTTTTTATTGACTTTAAATATTCATGATGTTCCCTGGTAATATTTGTCATACTACTCATTTTGCTTTTATTCTTCTTCTCCCACATCCAAATCCCTCCATATTTGTCTGAAATATTCTCCAAATTCCAGAGTATTTCTGCATTTCATAGGCGTCCTTTCCCCTTGAAGCTCATTAAATATAATTTCGTATTCTTTCTTTACCCTAGCCGGCCTTTCAGTAAATACAATTACTCTGTCCGATATGCTGACAGCTTCAGGAATATCATGTGTTACCAATATTGTATTTATTTTTTCTCTTCTTAATATCTGCCCCACTTCATTTCCTACAGATAGTCTTGTTTGATAGTCCAAAGCAGAAAACGGCTCATCCAGTAACAATAAATCAGGTTCTACTGCTAATGTACGAACTAAAGCAGCCCTCTGTCTCATACCTCCGGACAGCTGACTTGGATAGTGATTTCTGAAATTGTATAATCCATATTTTTTAAGCATATCCATTACTTTTTCTTTATTTTCATCTGTGTCCATTTTTTTTACTTCCAATCCTAACAGACAGTTTTTAAATATATTTCTCCATTCATACAATTGATCTTTTTGAAACATAAAACCAATATTTTCAGTATTGACTATCACTTCACCTTCCGATGGCTTTTCCAGCCCGGCAATTAAATTCAGAACTGTGGATTTGCCTGAGCCTGATGGACCTACAATAGACACAATTTCTCCCTTTTTTACATTAAGTGATAAACCATCCAGTGCTTTTGTTTCATTATTTATTGTATGAAATCTTTTAGAGATATTTTTCAATTCACATATATATTCCATTTATTACCTCCGGCAGACGTAAAAACTATTTATCATTATGTTATTCAATACTATTAAATTAGTTAATCAATATCCGAATTTAAATATCAATAAAAAATTTAACACTACTGTATAATAAAGGAAGTTATAACTATGTAAAAAAACATCATAATAAAAAAACAGTTTATTCAAAAAGGTGGTGAGATAATGGAAATCATTGACAAGCTTGTAAACAGATTAAAAATGAGAAACAGTACTTCAACTAATCCCGGAAATGTATATATTCCGGATGACTTTGAAGTAGAGGAACGCAAAAAAGACGTGGACGACAATGAAAAGTAGCAAAGTCATGATATTTGAGTCTGCATCAACAATTTTCCTGCTCCATAACAGTCACATAAAAAAATGAACTAGAATATTCTAGCTCAAATAATGAACAAACAAATATATAATAAATAGAGGGGGAATTTTTACATGCCCCCATTATATATACAACGATATATTTTAACAATATATTTTTTATTAATAATTTGTAATAACCCTCCCTATTCTTCTCCATTTAAATTCAAAAAGTGTCAAAGTTTAATATAAATCATAATATAAGCTAGAAGTTACCTTCATCTAAATTAATTATCTAAAAGTAAAAATAAGGAGAACCAGTATGAAAGTTTTGACTGATGCAAATGTGGGAGAAATTGTAAGGGTTAAAAAAAATGAAGCTAAGGATTTGCTGAAAGAAAGATTGCTTGCCCTTGGCTTAACCCCCGGAGCTAATATAGAGGTTTTAAGAAAAGGCCCTAAAAATAATTTAACCGTCTTCAGAATAAGAGGTGCCATGATTGCCCTCCGTAGAGAAGAATCAGGTCTGATAGAAATTGTCTGAGGGGGTGTATCGTTTGGGTCTTACTGCACAATCTGTTAAATTGGATTCAATGAAGGACGTTTTCAACATTTCTAAAGATGAACGACAGCACGTAATAGCTCTTGCCGGGAATCCAAATACCGGCAAAAGCACTGTATTTAATTACTTGACGGGATTAAAGCAGCACACAGGCAACTGGCCGGGCAAGACAGTTGTCTCCGCCAGAGGAGAATTCAACTACAATAACGAAGAATATATAATGGTAGATTTACCCGGTTCATATTCATTATTTGCAGCCTCAAAGGACGAAGAAGTTTCAAGAGATTTTATATGTTACGGCGACTATGATGCAGTAGTTGTTGTGGCTGATGCAACATGCCTTGAAAGAAATTTGAATTTAGTATTCCAGATTTCTGAAATAACAAATAAATTAATATTGTGTATAAACTTAATTGATGAAGCAAAAAAGAAAAATATAACTATAGATAAGGCAGGTTTAGAAAAAGAATTAAATATCCCCATTGTATTAACTGCTGCAAGAAGCGGAAAAGGAATGGATGAATTAAAAAATACTATAGAAAGCATCAGTAATAACAGCCTGGATTACATTCCTAATCTGTTAAAATATGATGATGAAACTGAAGAAAAAATAAAAGAACTTACGCCATATTTAGAAAGGCTCAATATATCTAATATCAGGTGGACAGCACTAAGGCTGCTGGACAGCCAGCCAGGCATATTTTCTTATAATAAAAACGGGTGCATCAGCGAAAATGAAGCTATAGATCTGATTGAATCCCTTGGTCTCCAGGCAGACAATAAAAATATAAGGGAGAAAATTTCCGAGCATAACTACAATTACGCAAACTATTTAAAGCATGAATATGTTAAAGAAGATTGCAGTAAAATAAACCGTGATAAAAAAATAGATGATATTATAACATCAAAAAAATTTGGTATGCCAATAATGCTTATGCTCTTGGGCCTGGTATTTTGGATTACAATTCAGGGGGCAAATGTCCCTTCTCAGCTGCTGAGTAATCTGTTATTTGGCATAAAGCCTGGACTATCAGAGTTTTTAATTAGTATAGGCATCCCTGATATTTTAATAAGTGCTTTTGTAGAAGGAGTCTACACTACCTTAGCATGGGTAATTTCAGTCATGCTTCCTCCAATGGCAATATTTTTTCCTCTGTTTTCATTGCTTGAGGATTTAGGATATCTGCCAAGAGTTGCATTCAACCTTGACCATCTTTTTAAAAAGGCATGTGCGCACGGAAAGCAATGTCTTTCAATGTGCATGGGTTTTGGGTGCAATGCTGCTGGTGTAATAGGATGCAGAATAATTGATTCCCCAAGAGAACGGTTGATTGCAATTATAACAAACAACTTTGTTCCGTGCAACGGAAGATTCCCTACAATAATAACAATAGCGTCTGCATTTTTTGCAATGACTTCCAGTTCCTTCATAAATGGAATAATTCCTGCAATATTTATAACCTTAATGGTACTTGCAGGAATATGCATTACCCTTGCAGTATCTTATTTATTGTCAAAGACATTGTTAAAAGGAATGCCTTCAACATTCACTTTGGAGCTTCCTCCATACAGGGTGCCTCAGATTGGAAGGCTGTTCTACACATCAATCATTGACAGAACCGTATTTGTTTTGTCAAGAGCAGTTGTTGTAGCAGCTCCTGCCGGGCTGGCAATATGGCTTCTGACAAATATTAATATAGGAAATACAAATATAATCACATATGTGGCGGAGTTTTTAGACCCGGTTGGAAAATTAATCGGTCTTGACGGATTTATATTGATGGCATTTATCATGGGATTACCCGCAAATGAAATTGTGCTTCCTGTTTTACTGATGCTGTATCTTGCAACAGGAACATTGACAGAATTGGAAAGCATTGATCAACTCAGAGAAGTTCTTATAAGCAACGGCTGGACCTCGTTGACGGCATTAAACGTAATGCTGTTCAGCCTCCTTCACTGGCCATGCTCAACTACAATGCTAACTATAAAAAAAGAAACCGGAAGCATAAAATGGACTGCAGCAGCCTTTATAATACCTACAGTAATAGCATTTATAGTATGCTTCATAACCGCAGCCGTATATAGAATTATATTTTAAAAATCATTCTAAAAAATATCCTGATTTTTGCATATTGCAAAAATCAGGATTCTTTTATCTTTGATCATTTATTGCAGCCATATTATTATTTTCAGATAAAGCTGTTATAGGATCATACGGAGCACCGGTAATAGTTCCTGCAAGCAGTGAAATATCAGCACCATTGTCTTCTGTATTTTCCGGAATTCCCCACGAATTTCCCGAGAATACAAATATTGCTCTGTCTACAACCCAGCCTCTTGTGTCATAAACTACATTGTTTACAATATGACCTGTTGAATTTGGATTTAAATATGCCGGCTGTCTCATTGAATAAAAAATATTATTTTTAACTGTTAATCCTGTAACATTTCCCTGTGTCACAAACCCTCTGTTTACTATCCATCCTGATGATGGTCCTGACTGAGGCGGACCAAATATTATATTTTCAATAAGCTTATGATTTACTCCGGCAAATTGTATAAATTCAACAGCATAAGGAATATCACTGGTAATATTCAGTCCTCTCAAAGTAATTCCTCTTCCTGTAACAAGCATTGGGATAACCGGGGTCTGCAGGACTATTAATGCGTCAGGACGACCTTCCAATGTTATACCTTCCTTGTTGATTACCATTTGTGCAGTTATCGGATAGGTTCCTCCAAGAATATTAACGGTTCCGCCCGGAGATACGGCATTTATACCCTCTTGTATTGTACCAAAAGGATTTGCCTGTGTCCCATCTCCGCCTGCAGCTCCTGCCTGAACATATACATTAAAGGGATTTGGTTCAAAAGTTCCAGTCGGACCGGTTGGACCTGTATCCCCGGTTGGACCTGGCGGACCTGTAGGTCCCGTGTCTCCAGCGGGTCCTGCAGGACCGGTCGGACCGGTTTCTCCCCCTGATGGTCCTGTGGGGCCTGTATCACCTGTTGGTCCTTGCGGTCCTATTGGTCCGGTTTCTCCGGCCGGTCCCGCCGGACCCGTTGGGCCGGTTGGACCTGTTGGACCTTCGACGGCTTCTTCATCTTCCACTATGACCAGTGAAGCTTTCACAGGAAGTGTCGCAGCGTAAAATGCATTTCCTGACCCCTGGTACGATAATTGTACCGTAACAGGTGCCGATATCACATCAACAATTCCAAATCCCACAATCTCTCCTATTTTTGCAGGTAAGTTTCCAAACAAAATATCCCCCTGAGATGATGTTATTGCAAATATAGTACCATTCATCCCTACCCCTGATTGTGTGGCAACAAACCAATCAAATACATACCTTCCTGATTCATTAAATGTAATTACTCCCGTAACAGGATTATATGAAATATTTCCCGATGAGTATACCACACTGTCAAAAATAACATTCTCGCCGGAATTTATAATACCTTCAATTAAACGCTCTATATGCAAAGCTATATTACTCACATTTTTCACCTTCATTTCAAAAATATATATAGTACTTGTACTAATATTTTATGCTTTAAAATAAATAAGTATACAAAACGGCAAATACACACGCTTTTTGCACAAACTCGGTGCAAAACAAACTTATTTACAATTTTATATGATCTTTTGATACTCACATAAAATTGTAATCCCTGCGTGATTGAAAACTAAATTTAAATATAAAAAAAGGTGCCGCAGTGATTTTTAGCGCAACACCTTAAATTTTATTAAAATTTAATTCAATATTATTTACTTCTTTTCAACATAGCTGAGCATATCATAAAATGTATCAAATACAGGTACTCCGCATTCAAGCAGAGTATCCTTGCTCTGATGCCCCCTGGCAACGAGAACACAATCAACATTCATACAGCAGGCAACCTCGTAATCATGTGTTGTATCTCCTATAAATAGTGCCTTACCCGGTTTTTTCAATTCCGACCATTGCTTTGCAATTCCTGTCTTGCTATTGGCATGAACATTATCAAGGCCAAGTATTTCATCAAAATATCCATCTATTCCAAGTTCTTTTACCTGATTTTTAAGCATTTGCTTTTCAGAGGCAGACAATATAATCTGAAGGCAGTTTTCACTCTTAAATTTATCAAGGGCTTCCCTTATTCCGTCATTTAACTTAGATTCCGCAGAAAATTTCAGGTACTCAGTAACCCACTCAATTGCCAGGTCATTATAATCCTCTTTATCAAAGTTATGACCCAGCTTTTTGTAATATTCAATTATCGGAAAGCAAAAATATTTGTGGTATTCTTCAACACTGCCTATGAGCGGCATGTTTCTTCTGGACAACAGGACATTTTCACTTTTTATGCCCGCCATAAGATCATCCAGTATTGTTCCGTTAAAGTCCCAAATTATATGTGAATATATCATATGCTATCTCTTTCAAATGCTTTCTCATTGACAGCGATTATGACTGCTGCCACTTGATTGCCCTTTCTATTCTTCTTCTTACCTTTTCTTCTCCCATAATTTGCTGCAGCTCCCACACATCCGGTGATGATGCCCTTCCAACTACGGCAATTCTTATGGCGGAGCTCACATCACCAACATGACCCTTGTACATGTCCGGGTTTTTCTTATAATCCTTTGGTTTTGCGGCATAACCGTTTTCTTGTGATATAACTCTGATTTTTTCAAACCACTGACTTTGGTCATCATTGTGGTCATATGTTTCCAGATATGCTTTAAGAAGCTTCCCTGCTTCTTCATCATCTATATTTTCAGGATAACTGTCAACGACTTCAAAATATTCATCAAAGTAATAATTGATAAACTCAAATATCTGCTGGCAATACATCAGGTCTTTTCTCGGCTTGTCGCCGCTTCTTCCAACTGAAAGCATTTTTATAACCGATTCCTTGTTACTTTCAAGAATGTCTGCTATTTCGTTTTTGTGTTCTCTTGCCCAGTTTATTAAAAATTCATAAATTTCTTCAGCCGGAATTTTCAGAAATACATCCTTGCTTATATTGTTTAATTTGTCCAAATCAAACAATGCTCCGGAATTGCTCATTTTCTCCAGTGTAAATTTAAACTCCTCAGCCGGACTGTCCGGATTTTGTATTCTCCATTCCTCGTAGTTTGAATTTAAAATTGTCAGTAAATATTCTCTTACCGCAGCAGGATGATATCCCAAATCCATATAGAATCCAAGTCCAAGCTCAGGGTCTTTCCTTTTTGAAAGCTTTCTCTTAGCTCCATTATCCATTTTCATCAAATGCGCCGTGTGGCAGTAAACGGGAACGTTCCATCCAAATGTACTAAAAATCTCATAATGAATAGGCAGTGTCGAAAGCCATTCTTCTCCCCTTACTACGTGAGTAACTCTCATTAAGTGGTCATCCACAACGTGTGCAAAATGGTATGTAGGAATTCCATTTGCTTTTAACATTACAACATCCTGATAATTCTCATGGATTGACAGTCTGCCTCTTATGGCATCATCTATTTCAAAGGTTCCTTCTTCAGTTCCCATTGATTTAAATCTGATAACAAATTCCTCATGCTTATCCAGATGAGCCTGCACCTCTTCCAGTATAAGATTTCTATCCTTTGCCCATTTCCCGTAATATCCGGTATTTACACTTTCTTCCGTCTGCTGTTTTCTTATTTCCTCCAGCTCCTCCTCAGTGCAGAAGCAAGGATATGCTCTTCCCTGTTCAACAAGATATTTTGCAAAGCACTGATATATCTTATCTCTGTTGCTTTGATAGTATGGACCATAGCTTCCTTTTTCTCCGTCAAGCAATGCACCTTCATCAAAATTCAGTCCAAAATATTTAAGGGACGAAATAATTATTTCAACAGCTCCCTCAACCTTGCGCTTCTCATCTGTATCCTCTATACGAAGAAAAAACACTCCTCCGCTTTGGTGAGCCAATCTTTCATCCACAAAAGCACCATACAGATTTCCCAAATGAATAAACCCCGTGGGGCTGGGTCCCAGTCTCGTAACCTTTGCTCCCTCAGGTAAGTCTCTTTTCGGAAAAACATCATTTTCGTAATAATCTATAGTTTCATTAATATCAGGAAATAACATATCAGCAAGCTTTTTATAATCCATTTTATCCTCCGATTAATTAAATAAATGTGAATAAAAGGGGCGGCAGGTTTAAACAAACTGAACGTCCCTTAATATTCCTGGTAACCGCTTAGAATTTATAACCGGACTATATGTTACAGGTACTATTTCTAAGCAAAATTAATGTTATCTTACGTTTTACAGTCTAATACATTATAAAATTGCGGTTAAATTTTGTCAAGGAATAACATTTTTACAACACAGACACATAATATTTCCATTGTTAAGATAATTTCATAAGATTTAAAATACCTTATTGCACAATTTTATAATGAGGTTTTTCTTCACCAAACAACCACCATCTCAGCCAGTCATCCAGAAGAATAGCCGGCAATGACAATAAAATCCACATAAGACTATATTCCAAACAAATCTGACCCAATAGATTAAAAGGAAGACTACTGTAATCCCAAATATTCATATGCAGCCATACATTGAGAATCAAACCGGAAAAAAACTCTATAAGTGTTACTATGACAGCAGCAATTAATTGCTGCTTCCACAATGGAGTGTCAAACGACAAATATTCATTTATCAATCCAATCAAAACAAAGCATATGCCCCCTACAATAAACATGCTCATATGGCTGCATCCGCGCCACAGAATTTCAATCAAATAGTACAATAATCCGCCAATTGCAAATAATCCTAAGTTTCTGCTCAACTGTTTCAACAATACCACCCCCTGGTTTATTACTATGTTGAAAAGTCCTTCAATAGTAGTAATTACTGCAATTTGCCTGATTCAAAAAATAAAAAAGCCGAACTCATATGTTCGGCCTTAAAGTTTAATAACCCATAGGGGAGTCGAACCCCTGATTCCACCGTGAGAGGGTGGCGTCTTAACCACTTGACCAATGAGTCATAACAATTGACGTTTGTTATTATATAACATTCATTTGATTTTGTCCAGTTATTTTTTATTTAAAAATTACAGCCTAAAAATTAAAGATTGCAACGTTTCAATTAAAATATATTATGCCTATATAAGTTTCAAGTTATTATAACAGTTATTTTACTTTATAAAAATTGCTGATGCAATATTTTATTTATTATTGCATCAGCAGCATCGTTTATTAATACGTGAGTAAATATTATATAAACACATTTCATATCACAGGCTTAAAAGGGCTGTAATCAAAATCAAACCCAAAATGCCTGGGACCAAAGGCAGCAATTGCTTTATCATGTAAATACTCTTTTCTGGACGGAACAATGATTATTCCAACCTCTTCTCTCTCGGCAAGCTTTGTATTTGACAGAGGTTCGCCGTCTATCCATCTTAAAAGTATTATCATATCTGGACTTCCGGCCATTGGCTTATCATTTTCCCATATAATGTGATTTTCATTCTTAAACCATACCTTATAATTTCTGCCTTTAAGTTCATCCATTCCTTCTATATTATAAGTTCCCCAAAAATATCCGTCTCTGTCATAAGTTTCTTTCTTCACTATTTTCCCTTTGCCTATAAAATATCCATTAGCTGCCTCAGCCCCAGCTTTACAAGGATTTTCGCTTTTTTCACGTGCTTCTCTTATACTGCAGCCTACTTCAAGGCACTGCGAAAGAGTATTAAATACTAATGACTCCTTTAAATCCTTGCCCTCCATGAGACAAGCTGCCTCGGCCAACTCCCCGTATGATGCGCTGCTCAGCATTTTACCTATACGTTCCATAGCAGAATAATTGAAAGCATATGTTGTAATGGTAGTATTCCCCCATGAATCTATAAAGGATACGGGTAAAAATCCCTTTCCCTTTATGGCAGGAAGTCCATTCTCCATTTCAGGAATAGCACGGCCGGAGCAGTCAGCATCTATAACAGGAATGCCTTTCTGATAAGCAGCTGCCATACAGCATGCAGAATTAGAACCGCCGAGCTCGACTACATACAGACCCTTTACCTTTTTCCCTATATACTTTTCCATATTATCAACCGCATTTACGAGCATCTCTGTGGGAGTATATTTACGATCCTCGTATCCGTTTTTCTTCATTTCATTCAAAATTTCTGGAGTCTTGGGTGCTATGCTTCCCATGAAAAAAACTGTGCAAAAAATATCATCCTCCTTTATTTCTTTTGGATCCATAAGAGTTAATTTACAGCCCTTATTCAGAGAATCAATCAGGGCCTCCCGCCCGGCTATAACTTCTCCGCCTCCTCCTGTTCCAAAAAAAGCACACCCTGTAAGAAAGTTTTCTATGTCTTCATGTGTCTTAAGTTCAAATTTGCTCATCAATATTCCTCTTTTCTAAATTTTATTATTTGTATATAAATGGCACCTTACATTATGATTTCCTTCAAAGCTTATAATCTGCGGATCCGCCTCCCTGCATAACTCTGTAACAAACGGACACCTTGTATTAAAGCTGCATCCTTTCGGTACATTTACAGGACTTGGGATTTCCCCCTGTGAGTGTATTCGCTTGGGCTTGTATTCTTCCTCATCATCACTAATAACAGGTATAGAAGAAAGCAGCATCTGCGTATATGGATGCCTGGGAGCTTTGAAAAAGCTTTCTGTAGGTGCAATCTCAGCGATTTTTCCCAAGTACATTATGGCAACTCTGTCAGCCACATTTCTCATAAGGCTTAAATCATGAGTTATAAATAAATATGATAAATTCATTTCCTTTTGCAGCCTTAAAAGCATATTAATGATTTTTGCCTGAATAGAAACATCCAGTGCGCTTGTAGGTTCATCAAGAACAATGAGAGATGGTTTCGTAGCAAGTGCACGTGCTATTGCTACCATTTGTTTCTCTCCTCCTCCCAGCATACCGGGATATTTATGCATATACTCATGTGGAAGCTCAACCATATCCATAAGTCTTGCTATTTCATTAGGATAATCCTCAGGATGGCATATTTTATGAATTTTCAGAGGAAGCTCCAATATTTTATAAACTGTACGCTGTGGATTCAGAGATGTGCCCGGATCCTGAAATACCATTTGTATTTCCTTTTTAATACTGAGAGGGCGTTTACCGGTATCAACACCAATATCCTCCCCTTTATAAATTATGCTGCCCTCTGTTATACCGTACATACCTATTACCGTATAAGCTGTTGTACTTTTACCTGATCCGGACTCACCAACCAATCCAAGAGTTTCTCCCCTGCGTATTGTAAAATCGATTCCGTCTATAGCCTTCACAAACTTATTCTTGTTATCTTTCCCTCCGATAGGAAAATATTTTTTCAGATTATTTGCCTTTAATATATCTTCTTGCATTAATTACTCCTCCCGCTCTTTCCACGGCATCAATATATTTGATCACTCTGTTTCTAACATATAGCCATAGATTGTATTTAAGTATATTCCCGAATTAACTGCTGCCATATAAAAAGCAGGAAACTCTGTGATCTTTTACATGTTCAACTGTAGGGGGAGACAATTCACTGCAGACCGGAAGTGCCTTTGGACATCGCGGTTCAAATCGGCAGCCCTTTGGCGGATTAAGATAATTTGGAATCCTTCCCGGTATACCTGAAGATATACCTCCTCCCGACAATCGTGGAATGCAGCTCATCAAACCCTGTGTGTAAGGATGCAATGCTTCCCGGAACAATTCCTTTGATGTGCCCGACTCAACTATACTCCCTGCATACATCACGTATATCCTGTCTGCGACCTCTCTTGCAACACCCATAGAATGAGTTATAAGTATAAGTGCGCTGCCTTTCTCTTCAACTCTTTTCTTTAAGGTTCTTAAAACCTGATCCTGTATGGTAACGTCAAGATTTGTAGTAGGTTCATCAGCTATTACCAGCTGCCTGGGTGTTGCCAGTGACATAGCTATACATATACGCTGGCGCATTCCACCGCTAAGCTGAAAAGGATAATTTCCCATAATACGTTCAGGGTCGGGAAGAGATGTTTCTTTAAGAGCATTTATTGCCTTTTCATACTGTACTTTCTTGCTGGATGCACCTTCTATACCGGAATAATAAATAACATCCTTCATTTGGTCTCCAATCGTAAATACCGGATTCAAAGAAGCTATCGGATCCTGAAAAATAACCGATATTCCCTGCCCCCTCAAATATTTTATTTCTTTTGGAGACATTTCAAATACATCTTTCCCGTTAAAATAAATCTCACCCTTGTCTACGCTGGCTTGACGTGCTAAAATCTGAGCGATTGAATTTACCGTAGTGGTCTTGCCACATCCTGATTCTCCTACAATGCTTACTTTCTCACCGCAGCTCACCTGCATGTTTACTCCGTTAAGTACCTTCAAATTACCTTTGAATGTGCGGAAAGATACATACAAATCCTTTACATCAACAACTGTTTCATAATTATTGTTTTCCATGTTATCAATCCCCTTCATTAGACAGCATGTCCTTTATTCCATCCCCTACAAGGTTGAATCCCAGGACTATAAGCATAATTGCCAGTGCCGGAAAAACAGATATCCACCACTGATCGGGCAAATAATTCACACCGTTGGAAACCATTTCCCCCAAGGAGGGAACAGGCGCCTGCTCACCCATGCCCACAAAGCTCAGAGTGGCTCCGGCAAGTATTGCCCAGCCAATGTCCAGTGTCATCTTTGTAAAAATAGGTGCCATGCAGTTAGGCAATATTTCTTTAATCATAATATGCCATTTATCTGCGCCCAGTATTTCTGCAGATTTGACATAAATTTCATTCCTTGTCGATACAACCATTCCATATACCATGCGTGTATACCACGGCCACCATGAAATACATAAAGCCAGCATTGAATTTGTAAGATTAGGCTTCATAATGGAAGATACACACAGCACCAGAATCAATGCCGGCAAAGCTAAAAACACATCAGCAATACGCATGATTACGGTTGATACAGGCTTGCCCTTCCAATACCCTGCAATAAGTCCAAGTATACCTCCAACAGGTACAACTACCATTACAGCTCCTATACCCATAGTCAGAGCACCTTTAAATGCATATATTATGCGGCTGAGAACGTCACGGCCCAAGGTGTCTGTTCCCATTAGATGCTCAAGCGATGGAGCCTTGCTGGCATTGGCAAAATCCACGAAAGCTCCTGCATGCTCTGGATAAGGAGCTATCCATTTACGAAATAACGTGGCAATGATAACAATAACAACTATGACCAATCCTGTTACCGAAATCTTATTCATTGAAAACTTGTACCATAATCGCCTTATTTCTTCAGTACGGTCTCTCTCTGGTACAGTGAAATCTTCATTTTTAATTTGTTTATTTATTATTTTGTTTTCTTCCATACCATTCACCTTAGTTTGAATATCTTATGCGGGGATCAAGGAAGGTTATTAATAAATCTGTAAAAAAATTCATAATAATAAATATAGATCCCAATAAAAGCACCACTGCAGAAACGGAAAACACATCTTTATTCAACATAGCCTGAAGACAATACCTCGATAATCCCGGATAGTTAAATACCTGTTCAACAATGAAAGCACCTCCTGCCATGCTGGCAATATCCAGTGCCATTACAGAAACTGTTGAATTAAGTGAAGGCTTAAGCAGATATTTAAATAATATTTTGTTTTCCGGAATACCGTAGGCATATTCTGCCTGTGTATATGCTTTATCCTTATTTTCTGTCATGCTTGAACGGGTAATACGAGCGGCCTGGCTTATACCTCCAAAGGATAACACGACAGCCGGCATTATCATATGCCTAAAGCTGTCTGCCATTCCACTGAGGTTACCCTCCAGCATGTAATCCACCATGTACATGCCTGTGACCTTAACGGGCGGAGACATAAATTGGCTTATACGTCCCGCTGAAGGCAGTATAGGTATGGCATATGCAAATATAAGCATTACAAGCACTGCCCACAAAAATGCGGGTGATACCACACCTAAATAAGAAATAATCCTGATTAAAGCATCCTGCCACTTCCCTGAATATTTAGTTGAAAGCACACCTAAAATCAATCCCGTTATTACCATTATTACAGCAGATAATATAACCAATTCCAATGTTGCGGGAAAATAACTCTTTATATCATTCAAAACCGGTCTTTTGGAAATAATTGAAGTTCCAAGATCACCTTTCAATGCCCCCTTAATCCAATAGTAATATTGTTTATAAATAGGATCATGAAGATGCATTTCTTCTCTCAATGCTTCTACGGTTGCCTCAGGTGTTCTGGCACCCAGTGCAAGACGTGCAGTGTCCCCGGGAGCCACTCTGACAATAACAAATATCAAAATTGACAGCCCCAGCAGAACAAGCATGTAAGAGAAAATTTGTTTGACTATTCTTAATATCATTGCTACCCTTCTTTCTGTGTCTTTCTATAGTTTCCGATAAATCATCCGAATCATCGGCTGCATCCCGAATGATTCGGATAAAGTATTTTACTAAATTATTATCAATACGCAACCCTGAAATCCCTGAAATAATATTGATAACCCATAGCATAAAGGAAAGATTCTCCAGAATTATTCTTCTCAACAACAGGCCATACATTTATATGGTCAGAGCGATAAGCACATGTTGTAGCAACATCAAAGAGCCATATTGTAGGACATAGTTCAACAAGTTTTTTACCTATTTCCTTATACATATTATTTCGTTCATCCTGATCCACAGTAACAATCGCAGCTGATATCTGTGAATCTATACTTGCATCTTGAAGCCATTCCATTTGTTCCCATGATCCGCATGAGCCGGAATGATATCTTGTTTTTAAAACACTTCCTGCATCTGAATAAGCAGGTGCAAAAGCTACACACGACGCATCAGGAGTAGTCTCAATCGTTTGAGCATCAGTCATCATTGTAGCAAAAGGCTTACCGGTAATTTCTACATTAACTCCAATCTTTGCCATGCTGGCCTGGAAAAACAGCGCAAGCTTTTCCTGCTGCAATCCTCCTTCAGTACACCATACAAAAGATACAGGCATTTCTCCTGATATCATCTGCTCATAATATTTGGATTGTTTAAGCTCTTCCTCTGCCTTTTTAATGTCAAATTTATAAGGCATATCGTCCTCGGTCAATGCTGCCGCCGCCATGCCCATTACAACAGGTCCCGTAGCCTTTTCACTGCCCATAAAAATATTGTTTATAATGCTGTCGTAATCTGTTGCAAATGCCATTGCGCGTCGCACATGCACATCATCTGTAGGCGCAGCTTTGGTGTTTAGCATTAAATTGAAATTCACACCGCTTAAGTAACTTGCTATATCAACTCCATCCATAGCATCCATAGCTTCATATGCTTCATGTGTCTCAGAGTCGCCTGTAATATCCAGCTCTCCACGGGAAATCATTGTACGAACTGCAGTTCCGTCAAGTCCTCCCAACATTTTTACAGACTCAGGTGCATTATCTTCCCAGCCTCCCCAATAATCTGCATAACGTTCAACAATGAGATATTCTTCTGTCTTCATCTCTCTTACTTTATAGGGTCCTGATCCTGCATCGTTAGTCAGCAGCCATCCCTTTCCGTAGTCACCGTTTTCACCGTAGGAACCATTGGTGCCTATATGTTCACGGACGGATTTTTCATCAAGGATATAGAGACGTGTAAGCATAGACGTGAAGGTTCCAGACTGACCTGTCAATACAAATTTTACCGTATGCTCATCAATGACTTCACAGTCTTGTACAATATCATTAAAAATATATGCAAAGCCTTCGCCAATATCCAGCAAACGATCCATGCT
Source organism: Sedimentibacter sp. (assembly GCA_032059885.1). GTDB lineage: Bacteria > Bacillota > Clostridia > Tissierellales > Sedimentibacteraceae > Sedimentibacter. The sequence goes on along the minus strand of DAMBZP010000015.1, from coordinate 40,102 downwards.
GAATTTTACATCAGACGCCGTAAGCTTGTTGCCGCTGTGAAATATAACATCATCACGTAAATAGAATGTATAAACCTTGCTGTCATCTGAAACATCCCACTTGTCCGCAACAAATGGGCTTACAGTTCCGTCACTCTCCGGAAATACAAGCGTATCATACATATTGAGCATAGCTATTGAATCACTGGCCTTGCTTCCTACAGCCGGATCTATGAGTGTCGGCCAATCTACGGCTAAAACAATGGACCCTTTTTCCCTGCCCGCAGCGCCTGCAGTATTTGTACCATTACCAGATGACGCAGGCGCTTCACCGGTATCAGCACAGCCGACAATACCTGCCAAAATAGACATCAAAAGAAAAATCGCTGTAATAGTCTTAAAACCTTTTTTCATTTTTTCCTCCTTAAAAAATATTTATCTTTAAACTTATTAAATGATTCTCAACAGACATTTCAAAAACATTTATGTATATGTTGATGCATAGATACCTTCATTAAAATTCAATCTGCAGCATTACCATTTTTTCGAAGGAAAATTTGGTCTTCTTTTATTGTAAAAAGCATCCAGCCCCTCTTTAGCATCAGTACTTGTAAATGCCTTATATCCAAGCATTGCTTCAGTTTCAAAAGCTTGTTCCAGCGGCATTTCTCTGAGCTTTATCACTGATTCCTTAGCAATTTGGACCGCTGTCGTACTTAGAAAAATAAATTTATCGGCGATTTCCTTTGCCTTTTCCATAACGCTGCTTGGCTCAACGACGTAATTAAGGATTCCATATTCAAGTGCCTTTTGTGCATCAATTTTATCACCGGTCAGAATCAGCTCCATAGCTCTCACATAAGGAATTTGTCTTGCCAGTCTTGTCAATGTTCCGCCTGCCGGTACAATTCCCAGCGAAACTTCCGGTAGTGCAAATATTGCAGTGCTGGAGGCGACTCTTATATCTGTTCCAAGCATAATTTCAAATCCTCCTCCCATACACATTCCATTAATTGCACTGATTATGGGCTTATTCATTTTAATATGCTTCAAGTGCGCTGCATCCCATTCATCAATGTAATGTCCCTGATTCAAATATGGTATGGATTCTCCCAGGTCTGCACCAACACAAAAAGATTTTTCACCTTCTCCTGTTAAAATGCAGACTGCAACCTCAGAATCAAGCTGAGCTCTTTGAAAGGCAGCGCCTAAATCTTCGTACATCTGTAATGTCAGAGTGTTTAATTTTTCAGGTCTGTTAATTTTAATAACAGCAATTCCGCCTTGAACTTCATAGCCGATATTTGACATTACAAAACTCCTCTCGACTTGTATATCTCAAGCTCTTTCTTATCTATTCCTAAAAGCTCTATATATATTTTTTCATTATCCTGCCCGATTTCAGGTGCTATGCCTGATGTATCGCAAGGTGTTGAGCTGAGCTTAATAGGGGTTCCGAACAATCTTCCATGAGCACTGCCATAATAATAGTCAATAAACATTTCTCTGAAATTTAATTGAGGGTCCTCCAAAACCTGATCCATGGAATGAATTGCAGTCAGAGGCAATTTTTCTGCCAAGGCATCCTGCAGTTCCTGACAAGTGTAATTAGAGAACCATTCATTTATTTTTGGTAAAATCCTTCGATTATATATTTCTTCGTTAAACCGCTTGGGCATTGTATCAATTTCCGGGTCATTAATAAGTTCAGGCTCTCCAAAAAATTCACAGGTTGTCTTCCAGAATCTGTCTGTGTATCCGCCGAAAAATACATATCCATCCTTTGACTTAAATTTGCCATAGGGCCTGCACAATGGATGATCGTTGCCTAATGGCTGCTGAACATGGCCTCCGACGGTGTAATTGGAAACTGCATTTTCTGTGAGAGCAAGAGATGAATCTAACTGAGCCACATCAACAAACTGCCCCTCTCCTGTTTTCTGAGCATGAATATATGCCGATAAAGTTCCGATTGTCGCAAAAAATGTTGCAGCTTCATCACCAATTATAGTCCCAATTCTTGTTGGTTCCCCCGGCATACCGTTCATTGACCAAAGTCCGCTTAGCGCCTGACCGCTGTTATCATACGCCGGCCATGAAGAGTAGGGTCCTTTCTGTCCGAAACCGGATATAGCTGTATAAACTAATTTTGGATTGTATTGTTTAAGATTTTCGTAACCAACACCCAGCTTATCCATTATTCCTGCTCTGTAATTTTCAAATACTATATCTGCTTTTATAACAAGCTTCCTGAATATTTCCTTTCCTTCTTCTTCCTTAAGGTTTAGTGTTATTGCTTCTTTGTTTCGATTGTATTGGGCAAAAAATGCACTCTGTCTTTTATCCCCATCAACTAAATATGGTTCAAAGTCTCTGGTATAATCCGGATCGTCAGGATTTTCAATTTTTATTACTCTGGCTCCTAAATCAGATAAAATCATTGTCGCATATGGCCCTGCAACTACGCGCGTAAGATCTAATATTGTTACTCCATCTAAAGGTCTCATTTTACCTCCTGTTCTTGCACTAAGCCTCCGGCTTGGCCGGAGGCTTTAAAAGAAATTTAATTATTTACTGGTTTTTGCAGCCTTTTTTGCTTTCTTTTCTTCCATATCGGCTATGTAATACTTACCGGGTGTGTTGAAGTATTCGTTCTGTAATTTTACAACCTGTGGCACCAGCCAAATAACTGCAACCATATTTGGGATGATGAAAAGAGCAACGAAGAAATCTGTTAACTGATACATAACTACAAGATCCATACCGAATGTAACAATAACCATGGTAATAATGGATAAAACCCTCCATGCAACCGCTGCTTTAGTAGTCTTAAATAAGAATTCAGCCTGCTTTTCATCATAGAAAATAACCACAGTAATAGTTGTAAGCACAAACAGCAGTACACATACCGCTACAAAATAATCGCCCGCCGCACCAAATACTGTATGGAATGCCGCCTGCCCCAATGCACCGGATTCAATGCCCGGATCTTTCCAGACACCAGTCGTAAGAACTGCCAATGCAGTAGCAGTACATACAATAATTGTGTCAACACCCACTTCAAACACACCCCATACAGCCTGTCTGATCGGATGATCTGCAGTAGATGTGCAGTGTGCAACCGGAGCAGAGCCAAAGCCTGCTTCATTGGAATACACTCCACGGGCACCACCCCATCTGATTGCCAATGCAGCTGTGGATCCAGCGAATCCACCAACCGCAGCGTGTGGTGTAAAAGCATATACAAAGATGCTGGCAAGCGAAGGAATAATTTCACTTGTGTTGCGTAAAAGGATAATGATAACTCCGACCACATAAATAGCTGCCATAACCGGAACGACCTTTTCCATTACCGCCGCAATTCGTTTAATTCCGCCAAAGATGATTAATCCTACAATTACTGCAATGATGACTCCAAATACTGTTTTATTCATTCCGAATATTGCAACCTGCGAAACCGCCGATAGTGTTTGAGCTGCTATTGAAGGTAACCCTGCAATCATTGTAAAAAATGCACAAATGACAGCGATTGCATAACCGGCTTTCTTACCGCCAAATAATTCTTTAACATAAGAGAAGGAACCTCCTGTCCATTCACCTTTTTCATTCTTAGTCCTGTACTTCATTGCAAGAGCAATTTCCACGTATTTAGTGCAGCACCCTACAATTGCAATAATCCACATCCAGAAGACAGCTCCAGGGCCTCCCAAAGCTATAGCTACCGGAACGCCTACAATATTAGAGGCTCCAATTGATGCCCCCAGAGCCGAACAAGCCGCTGCAAAAGGAGAAACACCATCTTCGCTTTTGCTGAACATTTTACCAAATGTCTGAGAGCATATATAACCAATTTTTGTAACCTGGGGGAATCCTAAACGAATGCTCATATATAAGCCGCCGCCAATGATTAAAATCAAAATCGGAAGGCCCCAAAACCAGTTAGCACATGCTATAAAAAAATTCATAATTCCTTGCATAATATTATTCCTTTCTTATTTTAATTTTAAATTCGTACAACCTTACATCATCATTTCTTTTTATAAACCAGGTCTCCATTTATGTATGTTTCCTCCACATAAACCCTGTCAATATCTTCTTTGTTAATATTAAGAATGTCTTCGCTCAAAAGTGCAAAGCTGCCTTTATACCCCTCTCTTAACTGACCAAGCTTTTCAAACCCTGCTATCTCTGCCCCCTCCCTGGTGTACATTTCAACAGCCGTTTCAATATCTATGCAGTTATTTCTGCCGCAGTCGGTTCCATCATATGCGTATCTTGTTACCGCACATTTAATATTGGGGAAAGGATCTGATGGAACTGCCCATGATGTCGCCGGTGCATCTGTTGATAATGCAACCTTAACTCCGGAATCCAGCATATGCTGAACAGGATAAATTCTTTCAATCCATTCAAGACCCAGATTATTAATGTAGCTTTCAATTTCTGAATACATGAAAATTGACTGGGTAACAAATGCTATTTTATTGTCAGCAGCTTTTTTGATTGATTCCTCCGAAGGGTCTGTCACGTGTTCTATTCGTATATGAGGCAGCCCTTCAACCCAAGGCTTTTCCAGGTAAGTTCTTTTCAGAATACGGTCTATTGTTCTCATTCCCATTGCATGAAATGAAAGCTGGCATTTATTTTTCTTGCAAAAGTCCATTGCGCTGTCTATTTCCTCATCCGTACATACCGAAATACCATACTCATCTGTAGTACCCTTATATGGTTGGCTCATCCATGCCGTGCGTCCGCCAACACTGCCATCCGCAATTATTTTTATACCATTCATATGTATTTGTCTGCTTCTGTCTGCACGTTCCTTATCCCACTTAAAGTCAGGATTCTTTCTGATTAAATCCCAGATATAAAACATACCAAGCTCTTGTTTAAAACCATTTTCGGCAGCTTCCGTGTAGTAATCATAGTAGTCAACAGAATCAAGATTTCCCATATCTGCAACAGCCACAATACCCTGTGACAGCAATAATTCACCTAATTCTACCAGCCCAAGCACTTGCTGTTCTCTGGATTTTTCAGGAAGAATTTCTCCTATCAAATGGCGTGCATTTTCGCGAAGAATACCTGTAGGTTCCCCATTTTCATCCCTGTCAATTTCTCCTCCGTATGGATCCGGCGTAGCTTTGGTTATCCCTGCAAGTTCTAAAGCCTTACTGTTAACAGACCTGACATGTGAACATGAACGAAGCAGTTCAATCGGATGATCAATTGAAGCTTTATCAAGATCCCATCTGTTTGGAGCACGATGCTCTGCAAACTTTTCTTCATCATATCCCCAGCCCTGAATCCATTCTCCATGTTTTTTAACTTTAGCTTCTTCCTTAATGGCTGCAATCAATTCTTCGATTGATCTGACTACCGGCGGAAGACAGGAAATCTTTTGTGCACAATCCGCCAGAATAACAGGATGCATATGTGAATCAACAAATCCGGGAATCACCCTTCTTCCCTGCAAATCAACCTTTTCACAATCAATTGACGGCATATCCTTCTCACTGCCAATCCAAGTGATTATTCCATTTTCAACAATAAAACCTTCAGCATATGGCATATCCTTGTTAGATGTAAAAATCTTACCGTTTTTAAAAGCTTTACAACTCATCTTTCATCTTCCTTTTCTTATATTCTTTCTTTTAACGAATGCTCTGTTAATCCGGAAAGCTTTTCAAGTCTCTCGTTTACCATATCTCTGAAACAAAACGGCAAATGATCCATACCTCCGCGATGCTGCAATACACACTCTTTACATTTTCCGTGATACATGCAGGGCTCCTTGCAATTACAGTGATCCTGTCCGCTATCTTCTATTGCCTGAAGAAATTCCTTAATTAAACGTCTCCCTTCTTTAATATTGCCATCCTTATATGCTTGTGTACATTCTCCCATCATTACAGGATTAGCATCAATTTTTACTTTATCACACATTTTTGGCTCCTTTCTATCCGGTATTCTAATAAACTGTTACTTTGCCTGTATTCCCATCAACCTCCACAATTGAACCATTTTCAATTGAAAATATCTCTTCCCTGCTAATTCCATCCACCATTGGTATTTCTACATCATAGAATGTCTTAGCCATTACTCCGCCTCCAGCAGTAATAGTTTCAATATTGCAATTTACAATCGCAGCCGGTGCACAACCGGTTCTCGCAAGTTCAAGTATAATTGCCGCACCTACTGTAGAACCACGCCCTTCAGGATAAATAAAAACTTTACCCTTGATACTTTCTCCGTAAAGCTCATGCCATTTATCAATTATAATTCCTGTCTCTGGGTTAACCCCTCCGAAGAAACCGAAAGGTTTTGTCGATATAATCGCTTTACCTTTAGCTTTTCCTTCTACAATACCCTTTCCTTGAAGTGTCTTCATGATTGTTTCTCCTTATTAAAAATTTTCAGTTCTCCTGAAACAGCAGATTCCACACATTCTTCCACACTGGCAAAAATCATTTCTGTGCCGCATTCAGCAGGTCCATAATATGAACATTTGCCGGAGTCTGTCATCATTGTCTGAAATCCCCAATCTCTTACAGGTGAGATAATCATACAAGTTTCAGCGCGAAATACTACTCCTGATTTTTCAAGTTCATGTCTGATGCCCATTTTTTCTGCCAGCCTTAATGCATATGAATTTGCATATATCCAGAAAGCTGTATCAGGATGGACCTTACGGCCATTTAATAATTTGTGAACATTTACTATTTCATTAATCGTATAATGCGGACAGCCCAAAGCAACAAAATCAATTCTCTCTGTTGTGTTGTTGCACATTGACTCACGTGTAGCTCTTATGTGTTCTTCTGTAACTTCTATTACCTCAGCAGGAATATTGCCGCTGAAAGCTTCATCTATTGAATCAGCTTCAGGAGTAACTCCAACAATATGCATTAATGCCACTGACCCCGCCGCCGCCGCTGCTCCGCAGAAATTTTTTAAATCTTCGCTCGAAGGACTACCCTGCATACCCTCTATAACTCCAATTCTCGCTCCCAGTCTTTGTCCCAGCAAATACCCCAATGCGGGATATTCCCAGTTGGCAAGAGGTCTGTCTACATGAAGTTTAATCAATACTTCGCCCTTTCTGTTTTCATCAAGATGAAGCCCGGTTAAAGGAGTTCTTCCTACAATTCCGCAAAAAATATCAACTATGGCAGTCTGCCTGTTAGTCCTTGCTCCGCAGGCAGTATTTGCATATGCTACGGCAGAGGATTCTGACCAGGCAAGATGTTCTCCCCTGCGCGGAGCCGTAAATCCATAGTACGGTGTACATGTCCAGTTTGGAATAACTCCCATTTTCATAACAGCCGCTTCGAGCCTCATTTGTTGTTTTGCATAGTGTTCAGGAGTCTTGGCACCTTTCCAGTCTTCTGAATCCATTCCATAAGGATCAATTGTTACGGGCACGACGAACCTGCCTCCCATTTCAGCAATCTTTTCTGCAGTTTCAACCCCTGCATCAAATGCACTCTTGTATGCATGAAGTACAAGATGAACATTCTTAATGGGAATAAAGCGTTCTGCCCCATTAATATCTCCTATTTTAACCAGTGTTTCCATTGCCAGTTTAGCAGCCTCTCCTTGAGAGCCGGCCAAAATTTCTTTTTCCTCAGGTGTTAAATACATATCCTTTCCTCCAAAATAAGGTTTAATTGCTACTATAAAATCAAGTATTATTTTTCGTTATATTTTTTTAGCAACTCTTGTGCATATTCAAGCCGAACCTTTTTTTCTGCAACCATTTGTTTAACAATCTTTTCTAAAACCTCTCCTTTAGCACCTGCAGTATTTGCTAAATTACGGGCGTGCAATGACATATGTCCTCTCTGAATTCCTTCCGTCGCAAGGGCCTTCATTGCCGTCATATTGTTTGCAAGACCCGCTGATGCAATAATCTGTGCCAGCTCTGCCGCCGTCTTGATACCTAAAATCTTAACTGCAGCCTGAGCTGCAGGGTGAATCTTTGTAGCTCCGCCTACTAACCCAACTGCCATCGGCATTTCAATTGAACCGACCAAATCTCCGTTTGCATCTTTTTCCCATACGGTGAGGGAGGTGTATCTTCCGCTCCTGCTTGCATAAGAGTGAGCTCCTGCTTCTATTGCTCTTGTGTCATTTCCTGTAGCTGTTACAACAGGAATTATTCCATTCATTATTCCTTTATTGTGGGTGGCTGCTCTGTAAGAATCTGCCTCTGCAAATGCATACGCATTTATCATCTTTTCTACAACCTCTTCACCGCCTATTTCTTCTTTTCTCCAGGTTGCTCTGACTCTTACCAGCCTGTGATCAGCAAGATTCGAAAGAATTCTCAATTCAACATTCCCACCTGTAATTTCCTCTACGTAAGGTGCTACAGCTTCAGCCATGGTATTAACTGCATTTGCTCCCATGGCATCGCCTGTATCAACCAGCAGGTGAGCAATTACCATTGGCCCAACCTTTGTATCGATGACACGAACTTCTACATCCTTAACTCCTCCTCCAAGTTTTACAAGTACAGGGTCCTTTTCGTTACAGATTCTTATGATTTCATCCTTTTTTTCTAAAATCATGCCTTTAGCTGCAAACGGCACTGTAACATTCAAAACCTGGATTTGTGCAATCATAATGTTTCCTGAAGTTGATGCTGTAAAGCCACCTGCTGTTCTTGCCATCTTTGCAGCATTAGAGCAGGCCGCAACTACGGATGGCTCTTCAACTACCATAGGAATTAAAACATCCCTTCCATTAACCATAAAGTTCATGGCAATTCCCATAGGAAGCGCATACTTTCCAATAACGTTTTCAATCATATGATCTGCTTTGTCTTCATCCAAAGAATCGGCAAATGTAATAGTTTTCTTTTCTGTCTCCGTCAGATTGGCAAATTCAGCAACCTCATTTAATCTTTCCTCTACGGATAATTTAAAGAAACCAGAATAACTGCTTGTTTTCATTTTTATATTTCCTCCCTTATAATTTGATTATTATATAAACAGCTTGTGTAAGAATCCAGCTTCCTCCCAAGGATACGTTCCACCATCTTTTCAATTTTATAACACTTCTTTTCATCTATGCCTGTTTCAATTTTCATCTCATTCAACATGGTAACAAAGTCACAGGTCTCAACAAGCCCTGTACGCTCCTGTTCAAAATAATAATCTCCTACTCCTTTAACCGGAACATTGTCTACGATATTGGCAACCTGTCCTCCTATTCCGCCCATTGAGCAGTCAAAAGCCGTTATTCCTGCTTCCATTGCCGCATAATAAGAGGCCATCCCCATTCCCCGTATATCATGCACATGGAAAGAATGCATTTTTACATCAGGATATTTACGCATTATTCTTGAAAAATATTCATAAACGGCACTTGGAGTTGCGATTCCATCCGGATCCGAATGTTCAATTTCATCGAACCCTATATCGAAGGACCTGTCTGCAAATTCGTAAGCGATTTCAACAGGCATCTTCCCTTGTATAGGGCATCCAAAGATTGTACCTATATTGGCAAAAACTTTTTTTATTCCAATGTTATGCAAAAACTTAACATTTTTTTCTGCCTCGGCAAAAAGCTCTTCATGAGTTCTGTTCATATTCTTTCTTGCATAAGATTCGCTTGTTGCAAATTGCCCGCAAAGAACACGATCTATTTGAATCCCTGCATCTAAAGCCTCCGCAACCCTTTCACATGCCCTGGTATTAAGAGCAAGAACCGTGTACTCCACACTGTCATCGTGAGGCAGCGCTTTTAGCAATTCAAAAATGTCTCTGAACTGCGGAACATATTTAACATGGCTGAATGTACCTATTTCAATTCTTTTAAAGCCGGCATCAATTAATCTGTCCGCAATCCATAATTTAGATTCTGTAGGTATGAATATTTCTTCATGTTGGAATCCATCTCTAAGAGTAACATCCAAAATATCCACCTTTTTTGGCAAATTGTTTTTCACTTCTTTTACCTCTCTGATGTTATCAAATCTTTATATAAAATAAAGCAATTTTTATGCCAATTATTTAGCTTTGAGTTTTATATTAATAATGTTTAAATTTCAATAATTTAAAAAAATAAAAACTATGCCTTTGCAGCCATAGTTTTCACCTCAAATAAAATGTGCCAAAGTTGGCACAATTTTTTTAAATTCATTTGTGCCAACTTTGGCATTATTTTGTTTTTGTGTCAAATTTGGCAACCTTCCTGTAAAATGTTCTTTTTGGAAGCTTCAATAATTCCATCGCTTTCTGCTTATCTCCATCATAATAATTTATAGTTTGCATTATTACATTCTTTTCAAAATTTTCTACTTCTTCTTTCAATGTTTTAAACTGCATTACATACTTTTTAGAATCAGGCAGTTTTATTCCGTCGGTTTGAATATTTTTAGCATTCATGTTTTCAGGCAGGTCCTCCGTTGTAATTAAATCACTATCACAGAGAACTACGGCGCTTTCTATGGTATTTTGCAATTCTCTTACATTTCCCGGCCAATCGTGTACAAGGAAAGCCTGATAAACAGCTCTGTCTACTTTCAAACAGCGATTATATTTTTTACAATATTTTTCAAGAAAATAGTCCGTGAGAAGCAATATGTCATTTCCTCTTTCTCTCAAGGCAGGTATATGAATAGAAACAACATTTAATCTATAGTATAAATCTTCTCTGAAGACACCTTCCTTTACCATTTGCTCCAGTGGCTTGTTAGTAGCCGCAATAACCCTTACATCTATGGGGATGTTATTCTGACGGCCAACCTTCTCAATTTCACCTTCCTGCAAAACTCTCAAAAGCTTTGCCTGCATTTGATATGGCATGTCTCCGATTTCATCCAAAAATAATGTCCCGCCATCAGCCAACTGAAATTTACCCATTTTGCCGCCTTTTGAAGCACCGCTGAAAGACCCCTCTTCGTAGCCAAACAACTCGCTTTCAATTAAAGACTCCGGAATTGCAGAACAATTAACAGTTATAAATGGTTTGCTTTTACGTACACAATTACTCTTAATTACATTTGCAATTATTTCTTTTCCTGTGCCGTTTTCACCTCTGAGCAAAACCATCATATCAGTATTTGCAACCTTTAATGCTTTATTTACACAATCTAAGTATATTTTGCTTTCCCCGATTATTTTGTTTTTTTCAAGGAATTTCTCGGCTTTCACCTGCTTCCCGTATTCTTCAGCGACTGCAGAAATACGTTTTACTTCCTTGTGCAATTCATTTACATCTGTTACGTCAGTAAATATGGAGTACGCACCAACCATCTCATCTCCGTCCATCAGTGGATGAGTGTTAATATCTACATATGTGCCAATACTTTTAATAAACTGATTATCTACATGCTGGCTTTTCTTGGTTTTAAGTACATTGAGCAATGTGGCTTCAGGCTCAATTACACTCAGGTATCTGCCGAGAATCTTACTGATATTTATATTCAATATGTGACCATATGCCTGATTTACATAAAAAATTCTACTGTCTCTATCTATTGCCACAAATCCGTTTTTCAACGTATCAAGAACCTGCGTTAAAAGGTTTTCCCTTTGTTTATTTATAAGGTATTTTAATCGCTCAGTTTTAACCGCACCCACAATATTGTGCTTTTCATCAATCACATTCACATATTCATGGATTACAGACCCGAGCTCTTCCAATCCTATATCTCGCAAATATGTAGATTCCATTAATTCTATCTCAGATTCTTTGTCTTTTATATTTGGATTCATTAAATCTTTTATAGTTAGCATGTCCTTTGCCTCATTTTCATCTATTTAGCACTTTTTGCCTCTTCCGCATATTCACGCACGTTAATACCTATCTGCCTTAAAGTTATTCCTATAGGCATCCTCCTCCCACATCTCCTGTCTTCATCATCAATGATTTCCCGTCCTCATATTCCCCTGTTACAATAAATCCTATTTTTTCAAACAGATGCTTACAGTTACTATCAACTAATGAGTAAGTGTTTTCAGCTCCCATGTTAACTGCTCTTCTTACCAGCATGCGCACGATTAAATCTCCGTAGTGTCTTCCTCTGTATTCCTTAAGAACACATACATTGTCTATAAAGTATTTTCCCTCTTTAAATAACAGTCTTCCGCATCCAACAGGAATTTCATCCTCATATATTATCACATTAAAAGCAAACTCATCATAAATATCGTGAATCAAAAATTTCTCTTGATTTAATTCATCAAAAAATACTTTTTTTCTTACTTCCAGAACATGGGCTATATTGTTTACGCCTTGGAACCATTTAGTAGATATCATATTCAACCTCTTAAAATTTTTTTTAAATTATATCATTATTTCTATGTATTAATCAACAGGTATTGCACAATATTAAAAAGCTTTGGCATGAAGATAATGCTTCATGCCAAAGCTTTTTTTATATCTATTATAAATTATTTTATATTTTGTGCTGCATGGGATCCAGCTATTCGTCCGCTTGTTAAAGCAAATTGAACTGCGCTTCCCGACATGTATACCTGGTTATACATTACTTTGTTCGCACATTCTCCGCCTGCATACAAGTTTTCTATGACAGTTCCATCTTTTCGCAATACCTGATAATTTTCATTGGTTTTTACACCGCCGAAAGTTCCCATTGTTTTTGGATATAATTTTATTGCGTAAAACGGAGCCTTTTCAACCGGCACTAAGAAATTCTGATTCTTTCCTAATATGTCAGCACCTTTTTGTGCACCTTCATTATATTGTTCAATTGTTTTAACTAACGTATCTGGTACGCCCATTGCTTCAGCTAAAGAATCTATTGCATCTGCTTTTACTGCTTCATCTGTAGGCATTGCTGCTTCAATTGATGATATTAAACCGGCATTTGCTTCACTGGAATCAAAAACTGCCCAAGTAGAATTCTGATCTATAATTTTATTTGTTACTATAGCATAATGCGAGTCTTCATTTATAAAGCGCTCTCCATTTTCATTGACATAGACCTTAGTCCAATCCCAGGCCAATCCTGCTGTTCCATCTACTTTAGTTCCACTTGCCAGTCCGATAATCCAAGGTTCTTCGTACAATGCCGCTCCGACCTTCTCAGCCATTAGAATGCCATCGCCTGTTGTTCCTGCAGAGGCCGCACTCAATTCAGCAGTTCCCGCTGCTTCCGGTACAAATCTTTCAAGCAGATCCTCATTTTTAGCAAATCCTCCGGCGGCTAATATTACTTTTTTTGCATTAATGACTATTTTACCATCCTTACCTTCCGCTTTAACACCTGTCACACGGCCATCTTCATCAACAATAAGCTCTGTTGCTTTTGTTTCGGTAAGTATTTCAATTTTATTTTTATCTAAGAAGTTTGCAATACTTTGAATAAGAGCCGCGCCTCCTTTTTTACCATCTACTTCAGATGGAAAGTGGAGTCTCTTAACGGTATCCACTCCATACCCTTCTATACTGCCGTAACTGTGTCCAACATAATCAGCCAGCCACTCAGTCGTTATTACGGCTTCATCCATAAATTTATCAACTACCTTATAATCAGGATATATGCTGTTCGGATTGCTGGTTGCCTGTCGTTCCTTCCAAAGTTCCATCCATGATTCTTTTGTATCTTTGATGCCTGCTTCTCTTTGGAATCTAGTATCTGTAGCTGCGATTCCTCCTCCTGATAATCCTGTGGAGCCGCCTATCACTGCAAGCTTTTCTAAAACAATGACATCCGCACCACCTTCATAAGCTGAAGCAGCAGCAACTAATCCTGTACCTCCCGCGCCTACGACGACCACATCTGTATCCATTACTGTTTCAATTTCATTACCGCCGTCTGAACCTTTGCTGATTTTTAAATTCTCTGCATTACCTCCGGCCTGTTTAACACAATCTTCAACAGCAGCTAAAATTGCCCCGGATGTATATGTAGCACCGGAAACAGCCTCAACTGCCAATGTTTGTCCGCTTACAATCTCATCTGGTATTCTTTGAATAGGAGTATCACTTATCCCCGGTGTTTCAGAATGCTCAAGTACCTTTACTGATACTATGGAGTTTTCATCAAATATCACTTCTACCTTTACATCTCCATTATTTCCTTTAGCGACAGCTGTATATGTTCCCGCCTTGTATAAAGCTTCATTGCCGTTTGCTCCTTCAGGACCCTGAGAAGCAGATTTGCATGCAACTATGCTTAACAGCATTACTGCACATAACAATAAACTAAATATCTTAGTTTTATTAGTTTTCATTTAAACCTCCATCTTTAACTTAGTTTGTTAATTATCTAACTATAAATATGCTAACTTATGGTGCATGGACCATGTCAATAGTCAGGTTGCAGGATATTTCGACTGAATTATAAGAAAACCTTGACCTAACCCAAGATTCTTTTGCATGCATATATTGCCTGATACAAATCTAATCCCTTTATTCCTGTCAGATCTATATTAAATGGATTTTCCCCTGTCGCAGGTCCTATGTCTGATGACCTTATTAATTTTAGATTATATTTGTTAAATCTTTCATCGTAATTGTTTTTATTATATCTGTTTAGTATTTTTTTATCCACGCCTATGACGGATGAATTTTCTGTTAAGTAGTAATAGGATCCGGTAATAATACCATTGGGTTTCATCAGAGGCAATATTTTTTCAAAAAGCACCTCGCCCGTAGATTCCTCATAATTTTCCGACATGTTATAATCAATCAAAATGTCCATTGATGACTTTTTTATAGGAAGGCTATCATAGTCGCAGCATAGGAAAATGAAGCTTTTATGATCATAGTACATTTCCAAATCAAGTTTTAACTTAGTTAGTCTTTCTATATCGTAATCTATTAAAACATATACTGATCCCTTTGGAATAAATCTTATATACTGCAAAAGAAAAAAACCGACACAGTTATCAATTTCCATGATATATTCCGGCTCCATACTGCACTTTTTGATAAATTCTATTATTGCATTCATGCCTTTATATAAAAAATTATTGTATTCATATGGTGTGCACGCAAGATATTCTTCCTTTGACGGCATTTTTTTGCCATATAACATTTTTGTTCTCACGGATTTTTCATATATGAATATTCCGTCTCGAATGATTGCCTCATATCCACAGCTGCACTTAATATTTGCATCCATAATATTATTTTCTTCAATCGTACCTTCATTTAATGTTAATTTTGACTGACATTTAGGACATATCAGCAAATGTAATGATGATATGGGAAAGCCAAATCCTTTTTTATCTTTTATTTCTGTCGATTGTATTTCTTGAATCTTATCCTTCAGCAGTTCATTAAACTTATTATATTTCTGTAATTTAAAATCTACTTCTTTTTTCTTTTCTTCCATGAATGTTAAGAATAAATTTCTGAACGTATTGGTATTTGAACCGCTTATTCTTTGAATAGTCAATATCTTACGAACTTCATTCAAAGAAAAATTTAATTTTTTCAGCTCAATAATTTGCATTAAATCGTGGCAGTCAGCTTCACTGAAATCATATTGACCACCATCCTTTTCAGTAACCAGCAGACCCATATCCAAATAATGTCGTACCGTATCCTGCGTAATGTTATGTTTTTGAGCAAATTCTCCTATTTTCATGTTTCCTCCCTTGGTGATAATAAAAAACATGCATATTAATAAATTATTATATCATGTACAATTTTAAAATAAAATTATATAATTTATTTTTGGAGAATGAATTTTTTATAAATTGACTTAAAATGAATTTATCGGATTTATCATATTGTAGTTTTTTAAAAATATGATATACTATAAACAAGGACGTACAAAATAAAAATGAGGTAATAAATATGACATTAGGCGAAAAATTAAGGCAAATCAGAAAAGAAAATGACATGACTAAACAAGAGCTGAGTGTTGCACTGAACGTACCAAAAGACAGAATAAAATTATATGAAATCGGCGAAGAAGAACCATCTGAATTTTATTTATCAAGCTTTGCCCAATATTTCAATATTACAAAAGACGATTTGCTGTTATGTAAATAACATATATAGAAAATTTAATATATCTGAGCTTAAGGTTATCTGAGAGCAAGGAAATAATTAAAGTACATAATTGACTTTTATTCCTTGCGCCTGCAAGGAATTTTTATTTTGAGGAGAGTGTATGGATAAAAGAATAGGAGTAGTAGGAATTGTAATTGAAGATTTGACCAACATTTCAGAAGTGAATGAAATACTGCATCAATACAGCAGCATAATTGTGGGAAGAATGGGAATTCCGTATAAGGAACGCGGTGTCAATGTCATTTCAATAATCGTTGACGGTACAAACGACGAAATCGGCGCTCTTACAGGAAAGCTGGGAAAGTTGAAAGGATTAAGCGTGAAAAGCGCCTTATCAAAAAAATAAAAAATTTGGAGGAAGTATGAAAAAAATAAGTTTATTACTGGCATTAATTTTAATTATTGCTCTGTTTGCAGGCTGTTCAAACAATGAAATTCAAAATCAGGAGCCTGCAGATAATCAAGCACAAAATGTTCAGAAAGAACCCGAGACTGTAAACAAAGAGCCAAAGGAACCCGTTCAAGTGACCATTGCCGGACTTAAGGGCCCAACATCAATCGGTATGATTAAAATGATTGATGAGAAAGCTATGAACAATGATGATTACAATGTAGAATACATTGCAGAAAACGCTCCGGATGCACTTACAGCAAAAATAATAAATGGTGAAATTCAAATTTCTTCGGTTCCCATCAATTTAGCATCTGTTTTATACAACAAAACAGAGGGCAATATTCAATTAATGGCTGTCAATACAATAGGCAACCTGTATATGGTCGGCACGGAAGAAATTTCATCCTTAGCTGATTTAGAAGGTAAAACTCTGGGCATGAGCGGCAAAGGCTCCACACCGGATTTTGCCATGAATTATATTTTAAAACAAAATGGCCTTGAAGGAAAAGTGGAGCTTGATTATTCCACAGACCATGCAACACTGGCACAGTCAGTAATTGCAGGTGATACTAAACTAGCACTTTTGCCACAGCCATTTGTTACACAGACAATGATGAAAAACAACAATGTTAAAATGCTTGTTGATTTAAATGAAGCATGGAAGGAAGCATCATCTCAGGCAAGTGAGCTGTATACCGGATGCATTGTTGTCAACAAGGAATTTGCTGAAAACAACAAAGAATTTGTTGATGAGTTCTTAAAGCAGTATGAGGCTTCAGTCAACTGGGTTAATGAAAATCCAAAGGATGCTTCTGTTCTTGTGGAAAAAAATGAAATCATGCCAAGTGCGGCACTGATAGAAAAAGCAATACCATACTGCGGTATTACTTATACAAAAGCACAGGAGGCAAAAACAGGACTGAATAGTTTCTACAAGGTTTTATTTGATTCTAATCCAAGTTCCATAGGAGGAAAGCTGCCTGATGATGCATTCTATTTTGCACAATAAAAGCAGGAAGTTTTTAATAATAATATTTTGGATTGCAATGTGGGAGATATTGTCACTGGTAATTAATCGTGAGATTTACCTCCCTTCTCCTTTTTCCTCATTTAAAGCCCTGATTGGTTTATTGAAAACAAGGGACACTTACATCACTATATTTTACAGCACCTACAGAACACTGACAGGATTTCTTATATCCTGTGCCGCAGGCGTAATAATTGGGTATATCTGCGGTGTCAACAGGTTTCTCTATGATTTGTTCAATCCGTTAATATCAATTATTCGTACGGTTCCTGTTATGTCAATAATTATCATTGCAATAATGTGGTTTAAGGATACCAATGTACCTATTTTTGTTGCGTTCCTCATGTGCTTTCCAATAATATGGACAAATACAGTAAGTGGTATAAAATCAACAGATATAAAGCTTCTTCAGATGTGTAAAATTTATAATATCAAAAAATTACGTGTTATAAAATCCGTTTATTTCTATTCTGCCCTGCCTTATATTAAGGCCTCCATGATTTCAGCCCTAGGTATCGGCTGGAAGGTAACATCCGCAGCAGAGGTATTGAGCCTACCCAGGTACTCAATAGGAGGTTATCTGTATGACTCAAAGGTTTACCTTGAAATACCTGATCTATTTGCCTGGACGGTAATAATTATATCTTTGAGCTATATTTTTGAAACTGCTTTAAAAAAACTTTTTAAAATAGAGGAATTATGATTAGTCTGATTAATATATGTAAAAAATATGATACTCTGGAAATTTTAAAAAACTTCAGCATTTCTTTTGAAGAAGATTGCATCACATGCCTTTTTGGACCTTCAGGAGTAGGAAAATCAACAATTGCAAATATTTCTGCCGGTTTAATCCCCATCGACAGCGGTAAAATAACCGGGACTGAAAACACTGCATATTCATATGTTTTTCAGGAACCCAGGCTTCTTCCGTGGTACAGTGTCTACAATAATATTGATTTTGTGCTTAAGGACGTTTATAATGATGAAAAAAGGGTAACTATTATAAATAACTATATTAATATGGTTGAATTAACCGGATATGAAAATTACAAGCCGGATGCATTAAGCGGAGGAATGTGCCAGAGGGTTTCACTGGCAAGAGCATTTGCCTACCCTTCTGATTTTTTAATTTTAGATGAACCATTTAAGGGGCTTGATTTAAAATTAAAAAATGAAATGATTGCTTTATTTAAAAAGCTATGGTCTGAAAGCAGAAGGACCGTTCTTTTCATAACCCATGATGTTGATGAAGCTGCAGACTTATCGGATTATATATATATCATTAAAAACAGGCCTGTTGAAATTATTGAAAAAATAGCTGTTGACAGCAAAAACAAAGATGATACAAAAAAACATTTAATGAAATTATGATAATATATGTCAAACATAAAAACAATAATCCGAGTTAAACTAATGTGACATAGTCACTGAATTA
This sequence comes from Sedimentibacter sp., assembly GCA_032059885.1. GTDB lineage: Bacteria > Bacillota > Clostridia > Tissierellales > Sedimentibacteraceae > Sedimentibacter. The sequence continues at coordinate 21,265 of DAMBZP010000015.1, read as the reverse complement.
ATCATGAAAAAACCTTATAGTGACAATATAACAATTGATGGAGGAACTTATGGAATTTAAATTAACAAGCAGTGCAAAAGAAAAAATGAATGAATTAAAAGATGACCAAAAACCTATTAAGTTAAAAATAACAGGATATTCCTGATGTGGTGCCGAATTAGGCATTGTTTCGGAGAAACAATCAGACAAAGATAAGGTATATAATGTTGAAGGTTTTGATTTAATTGTATCTGATGAATTAGAAGGTGCAATAAAGGGTGCTGAAATTGATTATGCCAGCGGATTATTCAGAAAGGGCTTTGAAGTTACAGCTAAATTCAGATAGGATGTATATATGAACATTAATATTACGGATAAAGCTAAAGCAAAATTATCTTTAATGCAAGAGCATAATATTCCAATAATGCTTACCACATATCCTGCAGGATGAAGCGGTTTTACCTATAAAATTGTTTCGGTGAAGCAATCGGAAGAAGATAATGTGTACAATGTGGACGGCATTGACATTATAGTGCCGAAGAATTTGGCAAAAACGTTAAAAGGTGCAAAAATAAATTACGGCGGGTTGCTTTTCAAGGACTTTATGGTAACACCGTTATACTAGCTGGTGAGATATGTATAAATTATGGGCAAGAAAAATTAGCAAGAACCATTTAGCAGATTCAATAGTAGTTAAAAACAAGGATGATGCTGAGCCCTCTGAAAAAAGAGACAGATGTATGAAAGAAATATGCCAGAGGCTTGATATAAGTGTACCGGTCTGGCTGAAAAAACATGACCTGGAGTTTTCGCAATTTAAATATGTAACCTTTTATCCTCAGGATTTTATAGATGAGATTGATTTTGACAAACTTGAAGTTGAATTAATGGATGATGGTAATAAGTCTGCCTGGTAGCCGGGCAGACTTATTTTATAATTAGTATCTGTTGTAAAGAACTATAAGAAGCAGGAAGAACCAGAGCAAAGTATCCAATTCTATATCGCAGTCACTCTGACACACAATAGCAACAAGCAATAAAAAGAAAAGAAGCAGGGATGAATCGATACATCCTATATTTTTTCTATCATGAACACATGGAGGCTGAGGCCTTCTCATGCCTTCTCTTCCCCCAACTCTGTCTCTGTCGCAGTCACACTGAACATTTATATCATCATTAGCTTCAATATTATCAGGTCTGAAATTTTCCATGTTACCCTCCTCACACATACATTTTTAGTTATTATATTCACGAAAAAAATATATGTTAATTCCGTATATAATATTTAATTTTTTGATTTTGTGCATAATCTAGAAAATTATTGAAACAATAACAATATATTTAACTTAAGGAGGATTGACCTATGGATAAATTTTCATTGGTGTTAGTCATTATAGGAGCTATAAACTGGGGGCTGATAGCATTGTTTCAGTTTGATCTTGTTGCTGCTATATTTGGAGGTCAAACAGCAATATTCAGCCGCTTAGTGTATGGACTTGTAGGTTTAGCAGGTTTATACTGCATAACATTATTATTCAATGAACATGAAAGAGTAGACTGACAAAATAACAGCAGCTTAAAAGACAGTCCTTGAGATTGTCTTTTTTCATATTTAAGCAAAAGAACAGGGAATGGTGACCCTCCCTGTTCTTTATTTCTATTCGCCGGCTATTGCCAGTTTCTTAACCATTAATGATGGAGAGCCGATATATGATTCTCCAGGTAATCCAAATTTTATATCTGAGCCTACCTCTTCAATATCCTTAAGCATTTGAAAATAATTACCGGCAACTGTTATCTGTTCTACAGGTCTTTCTATTTTCCCTCCCTTTATTTCAAATCCCAGTGCTGCCAGAGAAAAGTCGCCGGATATGGAATTAAGACCTGAATGAAGCCCTTGAAGCTCAGTAATCATTATACCGGAATCCATCCCTGAAATGATTTCCTCCAGAGACCTCTCTCCCTTTTCAACGTAAAAATTAGACGGTGCAATATCTATTGACGACTTGTATGAACCCTTGCTGGCATTTCCGGTTGTCTCTATTTTATCTTTTTTGGCAGTTTTCAAATTATGAAAATATGTTTTTAACACACCCTTATCAATTACCTTTTTATACTTGCATGCCACTCCTTCGCCATCAAAGGATTTTGAAGCCAGACCGTCTTCCATAAACGGATCATCTACCAAAGTAAACTTTTCACTTGCTACTTTCTGATTAAGCTTGCCTTTTAAAAGAGACAGGTCTTTTTGTACGCTTTCAGCCGAGAAAACACCTGTGAATGCCTCCAGCAAATCAGATGCGGCGCTGTTTCTTATAATCACGGCGTAATCACCTGATTTAACAGATTTTGCTCCAAGTAAAGACACTGCTTCTTTTACCGCTTCCTCCGCTATTTCCCTGGCATTGAACTTTGAAAAGTCATTTCCTGTCCTATATGCCATTCCTGTCTTCACATCATCACCGTCTTTTGCCACAATTACCGCGTATGTATAGGCAATATTGCTTTTGTCATGCAGATAGAGCCCTTTTGTGTTTGACATTACAGTCTCGCCGTAGCCGTCTCCATAAACACATGTTTCAACGGATGTAACTCTCTTATCTATTCTGAATGCTTCTTCCTCCAGCTGCTTAACAAAATTGATTTTATCCACTTCAGATACTTCTTCAAGCTCCGGATTGAATGTATCAACCTTTTTATATTCCTTTGAACCTTCGTAAATAACTTCCTCATCATCGGAATCTATAACAGTTGCATTCTCAACAACATTTTTAACCAGCATGTCAATTGATGATTCATCGACCTTTTCAGTGTATGAATACCCCATCTTCCCCTTATAAACACCCCTAAGGGACAATCCTTCACTTTCAGAAAGACTGTAGCCATCAAGCTCTTTCTGGAACACCTTCAACGAAAGACTGCTTCCTGCGGAATAATAAACCTCCATATCACCCAGTCCCTGCTGTCTGCCCTTTTGGAATATCTTTTCTATCAATGTCTTTATATCCACTATTTTTCACCTTCCCTTCCGCCTACAGTTATTTCTGATACTCTTATCATAGGCTGCCCAACATTGGCAGGTATGCTTCCGCTTACAGAGCCGCACATGCCCTGACTTTGCATAAGGTTGTTGCCAACCATATCTATTTTGTTCAATATGTCTGTACCCTTTCCGATAAGCGTTGCTCCTCTTACCGGGTCTTTTATTTTTCCGTTTTCAATTATGTAGCCTTCCATTACGGCAAAGTTGAATTCTCCGGTGCTGGGATTCACTGAACCGCCTCCCATATGCTTTGCATAGATTCCTCTCTCCGTATTTGCTATGATTTCTTCTGGAGTTGATTTTCCGTTATCTATAAATGTATTTGACATACGTGATGTGGGAGCATATCTGTATCCTTGTCGCCTGGAGGAACCTGTAACATCCATGTTCATTCTCCTTGCATTAAGCTTGTCAATCATATAGCCCTTAAGTATGCCCTTTTCAATGAGTACATTCCTTTGTGATTTTGTTCCCTCATCATCAATGCTGAATGAACCCCATTCCCCCGGTATTGAGCCGTCATCTATGGCCGTAACAATCGGAGATGCTATTTGCTGACCAAGCTTTCCTGAAAAAACCGAAAGATTTTTAGCTACAGAGGTAGCTTCAAGACCATGGCCACATGCTTCATGGAATATTACTCCCCCAAAGCCGTTATCAATAATAACAGACATTTTGCCGCTGGGACTGTATTTTGCATTTACCATTGTGACTGCAATTCTTGATGCTTCCTTTGCATAGTGATCCACATCAAGATTTTCAAAAAATTCATAACCCTTGCTTGCACCGGGGCCGAAAAATCCCGACTGCATTTCTCCATTCCTGGATGCAACCGATGATATTCCAAGACGGCATCGTACACGCGTATCTTCTTTCCACAAGCCTTCTGTGTTTGCAACCATTATATTCTGAGTATAATCAGTATAGCTCACGGTTACTTGTGTAATTAAGTCGCTGTAATTGAAAGCGGTATCGTAAGCCTTGTGCATCAGCTGGACCTTCCTGGTTTTTTCAATGGTATTCGGATCAATTTTAATCATATTAATATTTTTAACATCTGATTTTTCAAGATTCAATATTGTATTTGTCTGATTTCCTTCAATTGCTGCCGCAGCCTTTTTTGCTGTTGCTATCAGCGTTTCATGGTCTGACTTATTGGTATATGCGTAAACGCTGTTAAAGCCTTTGAATATTCGTACACCAACACCATAATCCCTTCCGGACATAGTGCTGTCAACCTTACCTCCAATCATTACAATGCCGTTGTTTGTTCTGTCTTCAACAAAAACTTCGGCAAAATCTCCGCCGGTCGACAAGGCGGCATTTAATGTATCTTCAATTAAATTCCTGCTTAACACGCAATCACTCCTATCTTTTATCTAATTTATTAGTATTTTACCATAATTTCCTTAAAGTATTAATAATTTTTTTATTATTTAAATTGTTGATTCCATTTCTTCATCATCATAATGCAGTCCATAAAATTCAGAATTTGCAGCTTTCTTTTTTTCTATTCTAAGACATATTTCGCAAAATACAGATTTAACTGAATTTATAAAAAGAACTAAAAAAGGAATTGCAACTAGCCAGTACCACGGAAACAAAAAATTCCTCAGCAGCGGTATTCCATCAGCTCTAAGCATTATCATGTAGTTAACGTTCAACACCCTTGACATTATAAATGCCACACAGGCCATGCACGTAAACCCTTTGAGAGGCTTGCTAATATTTTTTTCATTCTCCCAATGACGTGATACAAATGAAAGTGAAATTGATATAATTATCATGAGTGTATGAGAAACCATACTCTGAACCGACATAATGTGTATTCCGGCATAGTCGTAAAAAACCCAGGCAGGATAAATCAATACACCTGCGCCTCCCATAAAGGATAATATATCAACATACGGGTAAAGTCTTTCTTTTCCTGACAGCACAATGAACGGCAGCACCAGACTTATCTGATTGCACCAGTCAAAACGTATATTTCTAAGGCTGAAACCGTAATAAAATGTGGACCAGCTTATACGGAATATCTCCAAAATCAGCATAATAACAGCCGAGCGTTTCAATATTTTTTTCGAATAATTCGTATCACATCTCTTCATTTGGGCATGTATTATGCAAATGATAAAGAAAACTCCCAGACTCGACAATATAATGTGCTCAGGAGAAAAAAGCCTTGAATCAGGCGTAACATTCTGAGGTTTAAAATAATTTTCGTAAAAGTTTTTCATGTTGTCACCCCTATAAGATTAATATTATGGTTTATTATAGCGCCAGTTTATTAAATTTGCATTAAACTGTGACACATGTTCAGAATATATTCTGCTCAATTTCATCCTTGTCATCCAAGGCTTAACAAATAAAATCAAAAAGACAAATGAATGTTGACTTGCCGCCGTCAGGTATGGCATCATGTCAACATTCATAATATATAACCACTTTTTCAATAGCTACAGCTTACCCTCTCTCATAAATCTTGCGTTTGTGCCGTTGATTTCAAAAAATTCCTTAGCACCATTTTCACCGATTATTGAAGGATATTTTTTTACTCTTTCAAAAGATTCATTTTCATCAATATTGATAAGTTTTTGATTTTTCATTATTATTTTTCCGTCTACTGCCGATAAATCCACTTCCCACCCTCTGGCACTATATACAAGGTTAGGAACTATATTTCTCATGGGATATGTGTACACGGGCTGCATAGATGGATAGCTGAGGTTTACAGCAATGAAGTCCGCATGCTTTCCTATTTCAAGTGACCCTGTTACATCACCCAGCCCTATGGCCTGAGCGCCTTCTATTGTAGCCATTCTCAGTGCTCTCCATGCAGGCATTACCTCAGGGTTGCCGTACTTGATTTTATTGAACAAGCACACATTCTTCATTTCGTGAATAATATTGTGGCAGTTATTGCCCGGAGACTGGTCAGAACCGAGGCCTACCTTTCCGCCGTTTTCCTGGAATACCACACTGGGGCACACAATTCCGTCAATAATGCCTATTGAAGCAGGATTTACAATCATTGCTGCACCGCTGGCTGCTATCATTTTTGTTTCTTCATCGGTACAGTCAGTAAGATGTACTGCTATCAAACTTTCATCAAGGTATCCAAGGTCCCTCAAAAATTCCGCAGGTCTTTTTCCATAGCGCTTAACTATCTGATATGTCTCCCTATCCCCCTGCTGGACGTGCATGTGAATTTTAGATTTTCTTTCTTTTGCAACTTTCTGAATCTTGAGGAGCATTTCAGGGCTGACAAAATCAGCACCCTGAGGACCAAAAAGTATTTTTATTCTTCCGCCTGATTTATTATTCCACCTGTCAAAAAGCTCTATATTTCTTTTAAGGGTGTGTTCCCCCTGTTCATCATCAAATTCATAAAGCTCGCCAGGCTTGTATACCTTTCTTTTTGCAGCCCGAATATTTTGTGTAATATTCCCTCTGGCTCCGACTTTGTCAATAAACTTGCACACATTGTTCATTTCAAATTCATAGTCACCAAGGGTAGTGGTTCCGGCCCTGACTGCTTCTATAACAGCCAGCTCACTGCCTGCATCCTTTGCTTCGTCACTCGCAGCATTATCAAAAGGCTGCAGTCCAAACATCATCCAATTGCCGGTATCCTGTGCAAGCCCTCTCATTACATTGCAGGCAGTATGCATATGTCCGTCGACAAATCCCGGAAATATAGCATGTTCTTTCATGTCAATAACTTCTTCTGCAGAATATTCACTGTCAATCTTGTCGATTTTTATGAAATCCACAATTTTTCCACCGTCAACTATCATAGCGGCATCATTTTTATATCCGACACCATCTCCTTCCATTGTATAGAAATGTGGTGCCTTAACTATCATATCAACTTTTTTCATTTTTTCCCTTCCTATCTTTTATGTCTTTATGCAACAGCTTCTTTTTTCTTTGAAATCTTTGAAAATACATACAGCATAGAGGACAATACAATGGCTGTAACTAAAATGCTGATGGTATATAATCCGGTCAATCCGCCAAAAAGGAATCCTATGGCAGCAGAAGCACCTACGGTAAGCCCATAAGGCAGCTGTGTCTGTACATGTACAATGTGATTACATGATGCTCCTGTTGACGAAAGTATTGTTGTGTCGGATATTGGAGAACATTGATCACCAAACAATCCCCCGCTTATTACAGCTCCCACAACATATGCATATGGAATATCAAATGCAATTGCCATAGGAAATGCAATAGGCATCATAATTGACCAAACTCCCCATGATGATCCTGTCGCAAATGAAATCGCCGCACCAAATATAAAGACCATTGCCGGAACCAGTCCGGGCGTTAAGTAATTTTCCACGACTCCTGCCAGATATCCGCCAACCTGCATTTGCCCTGTAATACTTCCCACGGACCATGCACAGATTAGTATAAACGGAACAGTAATCAATTGAGCCATACCATCCACAAAGCTGTTAAATGCGCTTGAAGGTGAGAACAGCTTTGTAAGCACGCCCACAATACCGGCCCCTATTGCTCCGCTCACAAATCCCATGCAAATTGACAAAACTATGTTTCCGTTTAAGAATGCCCCGGCCAATCCATTTTCCGCTATATTTCCTGTCCAGAAGATTGTAATAAACAGTCCTGCAAACAAGCAAAGCATTGGAGCAGCAAAGTTTAAAACTGTCGGAGCATATCCTTCAGGAAGCTTTTTCACATCTTCGGGGACAAGCGGCTGAACCCCGTCTGCAAGAAGCTTCCCTTCTTTCCTTGCCCTCAATTCTTCTTCATACATTGGACCTATATTAAGGTTGAATAATGCTACAAGAATAACCGTAACCATAGCAAACAAAGCATACATATTAAACGGAAGCATTCCAAGCCAGATTGACCATCCGTTGTCAGACAGACCGCCTGCAAGGAGCTCAGCCGTGATAAGACCTACAATAAATGGACCATAGCTGGATATAGGTGAAAATGATGCCAGATTACATCCCATTGAGTCAAGAATGTATGAGAGCTTTGCTCTCGATATTCTTACCATATCTGTTACCGGTCTCATTATCGTTCCAAGAATCAGGCACGGTTCTGTATAAGAAAATATAAAAGCAGAAAGAGCAGTAACTATTTGCCCTTTCCTGGCAGTATTAATTTTCTTTGTAACAATCTTGGCAAAGGCTTCCGCGGATCCTGTAACCTTCAGCATTGTTACAAGTCCGCCAGAAAGCGTTACCAACAGTAATAAACTTGCATTCCATTGATTTGCAATTGACGGAATGAAATAGTCGCTGAAGATAGACACAAATCCAACCAGGGGATTATAACCATTGAGCATTGTTGCTCCCACCCACACAGCCACAAATAACGATAAAATCGTTTGCCTTGTAAGTAAAGCAAACACAACTGCAATAATCGGAGGGACCAAACATAAAGTTCCAAAAGCGTTTTCCATAACTTTTCTCCTTATCATTTACCGGGACACATGCCTGGCATATTTTGATATTAATAATAGCAATAGCCATGCCAATATTCATAATAAATACGGCATGGCTATTTCCAACAATTCTTATATCATATTGTATTAATATCAAAAATATTTTTACTTTATGAGTAAAAAGTCTTTTACTTTTTACTTTTTAAACCAAACTTGAGAATTTTATAGTTTAGAGCCTGTTTGGATATCTTTAATTTTTTTGCAGCTTGTGTAATACTTTGAGTGGAATCAAGCGCCATTGTAATAACACGTTTTTCATACTCATATACCTTCTCAAGAAGACTTAGATTATCATCCATCTTGAGAATTGTATTATGCTCCTCTTCAAAGTGATTAAACATATATGCAGGAAGATCATTCTTGCTTATTATATTTGAGCCAATAATATTAAATGCTCCTTCAATGATATTTTTCAGTTCCCTGACATTTCCCGGCCATTTATGATTACAAAAAATCTCCATGACTTCACTTGAAACACCCATAATGTCTTTGTTCATTTTCAAGTTATTCATGCCTACAAAACAATTAACCATTATGGGTATATCTGCCACGCGCTCTCTTAGAGGAGGAATCTCAATCAGTACTGTGCTTAGTCTGTAGAATAGGTCCTCACGCAGAATATTTTCATTTATACACCTCATAGGATCTTTGTTGAGTGCGCATAAAATTTTAACATCAAAGGTAAATGCTTCATGGCTTCCTATCCTTCTCACCTTTTTTTCTTCTATTGTTTTCAGTATTTTTGCCTGCATGGCTATGCTCATTGAGTTTATTTCGTCAAGAAATATTGTCCCTCCGTTAGCTATTTCGAATAAACCGGCCTTATCCTCAGCACCGGTAAATGCTCCCTTGCAGGTACCGAACAAAGTGCTTTCCAAAAGGGTATCGGGAATTGCGGCACAATTTTGTGAAACAAATGGCTTTAAAGCCCTCGGTCCTGAGCTGTGAATGCTTTGTGCTATAATTTCTTTACCGGTTCCCGTTTCTCCATATATCATAACTGCCGACTCTGTATTCGCAATCATAGGTATCATTTTCTTTATTTCATTTATTTTTTTCGAGGCAGAGATAATATCTTCTATATGGTATAGATCCTCATCCTTGGTGGAAATATTAGGGATTACAATCTGCCTCCGCTCGACATTTTTATGAAAATCATCATCAATGCATCTTGAATAGTCAATAGCTCCCACAATTTGCCCTCCCTGCATTATGGGGAGAGTGCTGCATATATTTGTCATTTTATCGCCATAAATATTTGTGAGATGCTCAATATGGTTATATATGGGCTTCTTTGTTTTAAGCACCTGCATAATAGTGCTGTCTTCCTCTTTCATTTCCGGGTGTATTTCAAGTATGGTCTTGCCAATTACTTCATCCAACCGGATATTGTATAAATCAGTTCTGAAATTTGTGTAATATTGTATTACAGCATTTTCATCAGTTATTATTATTCCATCAAAATAATTATATATATTAAGAAGCTTTGAAATGTTAATATTGCTCATCTTTTCCCTCCGTTCCCCATTGATTATATATCCGCCTTTTTTCTTTAAGCTTCAGCATAGTCATCAGCATGCCAAATGCAAAGGAAAGCATTGCAGCAAATGACACCTGAAGGCTTTGCGGAAGCAGAAACACTAAGGTGTTAACAGGAATCCAGAAAAAAGGCAAAGTCTTAAAAAATGTAAACTCAACAAACTCTCCCCATTCAACAGACGTAACTGTTTCATATACGGTCATCTTTTTATTGCGCAGGTATTTTTCCTCAAAATAGTTGCTGAAAATCCTTATTGCCGCAGAATGAACAGACCCAAAAAACAAATTGACTGAACAGCTTATAAAAAGTGCCTGAGCTATACGATTTCCGTAGAACGGAAGCATTCCCTCCTTCATTGCAAGCTTAACCCCTCCACTTACAATAAAAAAAGCTGCAGCAACAAATATTCCGCTTACTCCCCAGGTGATAGCCTTATATACTGTGCATTTATTAACCTCCCAATTTCCGCAGAGGATTCTTGTAGATAAAATTTCACCTGACGTAGCAAATACAAGAAACTGTATAAATCCTCCTATATAAGGAAGCTTATCATTCCATACGGCAAGTATACCCATGTATGTGAGTACAGCCATAACAGCAAACAACAACATATATCCTGTCCCCCATAAGATATCATATTTCTTCATTACTGCTTTATGCATTTTATTACCCCTCCTGTTAGTTTTTTAATTGTCCATGCTGGAATATGAACTATATCCTTACATAAATAAAATATCATAATGCTGTATTAAAGAAAATTCATCTTGAGAGTTAATTATTTTGCACATCTTTTGATACATCTTATACTTGAGATTATTTTTATTATACCAGGTTGTAATATGTTAAAAAACGAAAAAGGATTAATCCCTGTAATTGCAGAACTCAATCCTCTTCCTATTATCATTTTATAACATCAAAATTAATTTTGTCAGTAGAGAGAGGTAAGCTCTGAAGAAGCTGAACTCTGTTTTTTACATTCATCTTGATATACAAACTGTGAAAATGCTTTTTAACCGTATGTATGCTTATTTTCATGGTTTCGGCAATATCTTCATTACTTAGTCCCTTAACCGCATAGTTTAAAAGCTCTGATTCTCTGGATGTCAATCCAAATTCCCTGCAAATTTTTTCGTGATAGCCCTTTGCATAAAAATACCGCGTATCCCCTTTTTTTGACTCATAATATAATCTATATGCCAAATGCTTCTGCAATTGGTTAAGTATAAAAAGGTCCCTAGCGAAGAAATCTCCTTTTTCATATTTCTTATATATGGAAATAAGTCCCACAACATCTTCACGAAATACAATGTTCATACACACACAATATTGAAATTTATTGGGAGAATAAAATATCTTATAAAAATCACCTGTGTGTATGGCTTCGAATGATAATGAGTCGCTTTCTTTGCATGCAGCCGGATTTCCACTCCTTATAATCCAGCTTATAGGGCTTTTCTTTATATATTCCTTTTCATAAATTCTTACATAATCTTCGCTTATATTGTATCCTATGGAATTCTTCAATGTGTTCCGGGCTGAGTCAACTAATGAAAAAACAGCACCATCAAATTTAATCAGAAGATTGAGCCAGCTAAGTACATCTTTCCTCATGTCATCCATAGAATAAATATAGGAAATGTTATATGCAAGTTCATTCAAAATCATCCATTCATTTTCTTCCAGGTAAGGCATATATTCCTCCTAAGGTTCAACAGAGCTGTTAATTAAAATAAATTTCCCAGTATTTCCTTTTCGGCAAATAGTGCTGTAGCGCCGCCTGTATGAAGGAATACAACATTGCTTCCTTGCTTTATTTTCCCTGTGCGGGTGTCGTGAATCAAGCCCGATAATGCCTTACCGCTGTATACAGGATCTGTGAGTATGCCTTCATTTTTTGCAAGCAGTTTAATTGCTTCTGTAGATCCTTCATTGGGACATTCGTATCCCGGAGCGTAGAAGCGCCTGTCTATTTGGAAGTCGGATAGCTCAACAACCGGGTCTGCACCTATATATTTCAATGCTTCATTTGCCAGCTCCGTTCTTTTAGGAATGTAGCTGTCATCCGTATCAAGAACTGCCATTGATTTTATGACTGTACGAGCTCCAAGCAGCTTTTTGCCTGCTGCGAGACCTGCCATTGTGCCTCCGGAGCCAGTGGCATGGTACAGATAATCAAAGTCTATTCCCATTTGCTGTGCCTGATCATATAATTCTACAAAGCCTGAGATGTAACCAGCTGTTCCAACCTCATCTGCTCCTCCCATGGGAATGTTGCAGCATTTATGTCCTGCCTCTTCAAGCTTCTTAATATGCTCGGAGCCGAGAACGAGAGAACGTTTATCCGCATTGGCAAAGCTCTCCCCATCTTCCGGACTTACAATATGTATCTCTGCATCAAATATTTTATCAAGCAGAAGATTTGCCTTCACATCATTTTCATCCGGCTCAACTACAGCAACCAGGTAAAGGACAGGCTTTAAGTTGTTGTAAGAAGCCGCCCACACTGTCTGCATTGCGTGATTCGATTGCGTTGCACCATATGTGAACACATACTCGCTTTTTTGCTCAACAGCCTTACCTATTAAAAACTCCAGTTTTCTTGTTTTATTTCCACCGAACAAATTCTTACCTGTATAATCATCACGCTTAATAAAAAGATTAATACCGAGCATTTGAGATAATTTTTCTAATTTATGCAGCGGTGTTGGAAAAAATCCGAGCTCAACCCTGGGAACCGAAGATATGAGTTTCTTTGCTTCCGCAATACTTACTGACATAGCATCCTCCTTGATAAACCTTAGTATATTTTCCTTAAGAATAACATAAACCCAAACAATTGTAAATTCGATTTTGGGTGTCACGGGGACGGGGTTGTTGTCATCTTTGTGACGTCACAGGGATGTCACGGGGATGTCACGGGGACGGGGTTGTTGTCATCTTTGTCTTTTTGATATTAGCATATTAATTGCATAAATTTGAGAAATAAGTTATACTTAATATCTAAGTTTATGCTTTTTATGTAAAAAACAGTATGGAAGATAGAGAATGAAAATAGATAGATTGCTTGGAATAACTATATATTTACTGAATCACAACCGAACATCAGCTCAAATCTTAGCAAATCGGTTTGAAGTATCATTAAGAACAATTATACGTGATATAAATACCTTATGTCTTGCAGGAATACCAATAGTATCAATATATGGTCCTGAAGGCGGATATGAAATAACTGAGACATTTAAAATGGAACGTCAAATTGCCGGGCAGATGGATTATTCCCATATTGTTACTGCTCTAAAAGGGTTAGCATCTGCTTATAGCAGTAAAGAATTAAATTCTACATTAGAAAAGTTTGAAGCCCTTAGTTCCGGAAGCCAGTCAAATGTGTTGTTTGATTTAAAAGCAGCTCATGAAAACAGAGATACAAATGACATGCTGCATATATTAAATGAAGCTATTAATCAAAGACATACCGTGAAATTTACATATACAAATGCTGAAAATAAAAATAGAGAATTCGAAGTTGAGCCTGTAGCGGCAATGTACAAATGGTATAACTGGTATCTGTTATGTTATTATCCGAAATATGATGATTACTGCATTTTTAAATTGGTACGCATGAATAAATTGATAATTACAGAGAATGAATACAAGAAAACACATAATCTCGATGAAGCAGATAAAATATGGAAAAAATCTGAGGCCACTCGGAAAATGATTGATATAAAGCTATTTTGCAAAGCCTGTATTAAATCAAAATGTATGGAATATTTGAATGGAAATATAATAGAAGAGTATGAAAACGGAGATTTTATTTATCATATAATAGTTCCTGAAAATGAGCAGTTCTGGTATGGTGTAATATTGTCCTTCGGAGATTATGTCAAGATAATTGAGCCGGCAGTTATTATATGCAAGATACAAGAATGCTGTAAAAAAATATTAAATCAATACAAACAAGTATGACACACTGCTGTCATACTTGTTTTGTTATAGTAGTAAAAAACAGAGTATGGAGGAAATGAATTTTGAGTAATATTAAAAGATATCATACGAATGAAAAATATGCATGGTCAGACATGGTAGAGGCAGGAGATTTTGTATTCTTGAATTTCTGTGTAGGCAATGTCGGAAAATCTATTGAAGCACAGGTTCATGGTGCGCTTGATGATATGGAAAATCATCTTAAACAGATTGGTTTGACTTTAGAATCTGTAATAAAAGTAGACGTATTATTAAGAGATACCTGGAATATACCGATTATGGAAAATGTATTTAAGAAGCGTTTTGCCGGCCAGTATCCTGCAAGAAAAACCATCCAAACAAATTTTGCACATATTGGCGGTCCTGAAGGACTGCATGTGCAAATTGACGCAATCGCATATAAAAAGTAGAATTTATCCTATTAACTTGAATTTCATATACCTTTTTTAAATCTAAATATCACAAAATTAGTCAAATGGTTATCAAAATGCTCCTTCTCATACGAAAAGGAGCATTTCTTTTTAGTCCACACCAATCATTACTGATGATGATTTAATTACAGCGTATGCTTCAGAGCCTACCTTTAAATTCAAATCCCTTACAGCATTCATAGTAATTGTCGAAGAAATTTTATTTCCGTTGCCAATATCTAAAATTACTATAGCCGTAACTGCTCCTTCCTGAATATCTATTATTTTTCCTTTTATCTGATTTCTTGCAGATATCTTCATTCTAATACCTCCTCATACAATATATTTAGAACATTAATTATAATTAATATACCATTTTTACACACATTTAATCACCAAATGCAATGTACCATTTAAAGTAAGTATAAAGTTATCATTTATGAAGGGGATTGTCGTAAATTACCCTGTTAACTTATCTTGATATTATTCAGTACAATGATTATAATATTATTTAGAGGAAAATTTATGAAATAATTACCTTTGAACTTTAAATTATTATGGAAGGTCACTGACTCATGAAACAAAATAATTCAGAATTAATACAAAATGGAGATATGTACAAGGTATTGTTAACTTTATCTGTCCCTATTATGATTAACAGTATAATACAAACATTATATAACCTGGTGGATGGAATTTGGGTCAGCAAGATTTCTTCAGTCCATTTTGCTGCTACATCTTTCGTTTGGCCGATAAACTATCTTTTCGTTGCTTTAGGAATGGGGCTGTCAGTAGCAGGAACCTCACTACTTTCTCAATTATTGGGAGCAGGGAGGTTTGAAAAAGCTAAAAAGTACACATCTCAATTAATGGTAATATCATTCTTCTTATCAATTACGTTTGTGGTAATCGGAGTTGCAATCAGCCCGCATATAATCAGATTTATGGGCGGTGAAGGTGATTTTGCAGATTTAGCAAACATTTATTTGAGAATATCTTTTTTTGATTTACCATTTATGTTTTTATACTTTAATATAAATTCAATAATGAATGCACAGGGAAATACTGTAACTCCAACAGTCTTAAGCGCCATATCAGCCTTAATAAATGTTATATTAGATCCGGTGTTTATATTCACATTTAACACGGGGATAGCAGGTGCAGCATGGGCTACGGTATTAGCAAGAGTTGTACTGGCATTGCTGGGGATTAGAGCTGTCTTTCGGACTGATAATAATTTAAAACCTGATTTCAAAAAGTTTAAATTTGATAAAGATATCCTTACGGAAATCGTAAAGGTCGGGCTGCCGGCATCTATCGGGCAAGCAGGCTCCTCAATCGGATTTATGTTTTTAAATGTCTTTATTGTATCCTATGGTACTGCTACAATGGCGGCCTTTGGCATGGTAAACAGAGTTACCAATCTGGTAATGCAGCCGGCAATGGGAGTCGGGGCCGCACTGACAGCAGTAGTGGGTCAAAATCTCGGAGCAAGACAGCTTGACAGGGCAACTGAAAGCTTTATAAAAGCATCAAAAATTGCTCTATATATTGGTGTTATCGGCGGGATATTAATATTTATTTTTAACAGGCAAATTGTAAGCTTCTTTATTCAATCCAGGGATGAACCGGAAGTAATTATTCAAAGTATGACATATATGAAATATATTGCGTTTTCAATGCCATTAATGGGAATGTTCAGCGTCTTGCAGGGAATATTTCAAGGCTCGGGAAACACCAGGTATTCAATGGCAATGGAAATTGGAAGGCTGTGGGCAGTCAGACTTCCCATGATTTTAATATTTAAAAGTTTCCTTGATTTCGGTCCATCCGGCATATGGTTTTCAATGAGCTTCAGTAATTTAGTAGTGTGCTTGTATGGTCTATGGATATACAAAGCTCATGGCTGGAATAGAAAAGAATTAAATTCACTAAATTCAATGACTTAGTAATTTATTGAAATTAAAAATACCTCTTGACCGCCTTATTTTCAATAAAGCGGTTAAGAGGATCACCCCTCGGCGGAGATTCTGAATTACCAGCAAGAAAGCCGGCCCTCCGGACATCATTTCATTTCTACCAGAAAAACTTTCTTTTCAATTTCATCAAAATATGTCATTCTGTTTGAGTCCGCAGATACCATACTCATTTTTCTCGGAAGAATAAACACCATATTTCCGTTTTTGTCATATATTATACTTCTATAGCTTTTGTCTAATGTTGTATTGAAAGTTAAAACGATATAGTCTCCTGCCAATTGTACAGCTTCACCTGTTTCACCCGAATTAAGAGGATTTGTATTTCCCTCCTTGTATACTTTTTGGTCCTTGTCACTGATATAATAAATATCATTACCAAGCACTTCGTAATTTTCTTGGTATACAGACCCGCTGCTTTCCAATCTTATTGTATCATCACTTAATGACAGCGAATAAAGCATTTTGTCATCACTGATAAAATACAATCTTTCGTTATAGTATTTAAAAGTCTCCGCAGGTTTTTCATTAACCAGAGTTATTTTCCCTGTTGCTTTATTCAGCTTGTAAATTCTATTCGAATCATTATCTGCATTTATGTTTGATGTTATCATATATCTGTGTTTGTCCGTTTCATAACTGGACTTTGATTTATACATCAAAAGTCCTTCATTGGATACTTCAGGTGCAATAAAAGGTCCTATAGCTACGGGATCTGCTGTTGTTCCGTCCCCATTTATTGCAATTTCATAATCCATTCCGCCTGTCGTTCCTATACTGTATGAAAAAATAACTTCTCCGTCACGATGGCTGTAATGTGGATTTATATATGTGTTCTCATCAAAATAAGTATCTTTTGGCAGCTGATATATTTTCTTGTTATTCTTCAGATCATTTAGAGGCGCTTGATATACCGCACCGTTATTACCGGTGTAATATATATAATCACCTTGTACAATAAAACCGCCGTACTTCTCATCTTCATGTAAATAGTCAACAAGCCCCAACAGTTTTGGGGACGTATTCTGAGACCTTATTACAAGTCCGTTCTTATTGTCAAAATGGTAATCCCAGCCAAACTCATTCACACCATATTCCCATGTAAGCGGGAAATATGTTATATCCCTGAAGGACAACAAAGGATATTCAGCATTGCTTTTATCAACCATTTTACCGTTAATCCTAATATTAAATTCCGGTATGGAAGCAGTGTACTTACCTGAATTTTTTTGATCTGCTTTATATTCTTCTAAAGGATAGCTGATATTTGTTTTATTAATTTCAAGTCCTTCCTTCTGGTCCCACTTTGTTTCTAAGCCAAGGTATCTGCAGCCGCCAAATGTCATTGGGAAATAAGTGATATCTTTGTAAACAATCAAAGGATACCTGCTATATGAATTATTTATCTCACTTCCGTTCAATGTAACCTTGAAGGACGGCAGGCTTACGCTTACATCTTTATCATAAGCAAATGCATTTGAATTTGAAAGTGCCAACATAACTGTCATTGCTGCTATAAAACAGATAAA
This sequence comes from Sedimentibacter sp., assembly GCA_032059885.1. GTDB lineage: Bacteria > Bacillota > Clostridia > Tissierellales > Sedimentibacteraceae > Sedimentibacter. The sequence goes on along the minus strand of DAMBZP010000015.1, from coordinate 3,322 downwards.
TCTTTTTTTCATTTTTTCCTCCTTATAGATAACATTATTCATACCTATATGACGATATAATTATGTAAAAGGTTTCATATAGTTTATAATTTCATATTATAACTCTTAATCTATTCAAAATAAAAAGATTCTAAAAAATTGGCATCCTCAGATGCTTTTAAATCATTTATAATAAAATCCTACATATTAATATCTCTATTCCTTCGAATCAGAAAAAAATCTGCTGATTATAAGTTCTCTCGTTTGTTTTTCATTAAAATCTATATCTCCTGACAAATGAAGAACAGTAATTCCTTTTTGGATTATTATTTCATCTCGTTTCTCTGTCACAGCCAAATTATCCGCATCCCATAAATCCTTCATCTCATCATCTGCAATAATGGTTCTCGTAAATAAGATCATTCCTCTCCACTTAATTCCCTTTTCCAGCTCATTTGTTATTCCATTAAATATTATCTCAGCAAAATATGGTTTTATTGTCTTATAATATTTAACATTCATGTGCTTTCTACTGTCATTTATCATGCTTTGTTCCCAATAATCATAATATTTTGGAGTAACCGGACTCATGCCGGGTTCAAACTCTCTGCGTAACAAGCTGTCGTACTTGCCATCAAATATTTCTTCCATTGTAATCACAGGATACCCCGATGGAATGGAATCCGCTCTATAGCCATCTGCATCCCGTTCGAGCACAAATGAATTCAGTATATGTATGAATAAAAGTCCGGCTATTAACGCAAGCACTAAATACAGCATACCTTCTCCTTTTTTGGTGGATTTCTTCTTTATAAAGTATCTGCTGCTCAGCCCTATAGCTAAACCTACTGCAGGTCCCAATACAGCTCTAAGCACAACATCAGGCCTGAAATATGCATCCATTATAAACGACAATACCTGAAATAATAAAATAAACCACAGGGGAACATAAAATTCCATTATGTGTCTTCGTGCACTTTTCAAGGTAGTTTTTTTTATTGGTAAGCCTTTTTTAATATTTTTTCTGGCTTTTATAATCCTAATTATACCATATACAGCGGGAATTGCAGAAAATACATAGAGCATAGGAAATAAAACCGTTGCCGTAAATCCTGTAAAACTTATAAGATTTCTATGACTAACAGGAAAATAAATGGTAAATACTCCTACAGCAACTATAGAAATTAGAATCATACTAAACAATTCACGCTTAAATAACGTTTGCTCAAGTATTTTTTGTTCAAGCTCTTCATCCGTTTGTATTGGAACCGGTTCACTGTTCGCATCAGCATAAAAAAACTGCAGGTAGTCCAGTGATGTTATAAATGTCCATCCCAATTCCTGACACAACCTCCGGTATTCTCCCGCTTCTTCAGTTTTTTCCGGAGTGAGTGGTCCTCCTCCCTTGAACACATCAACATAGAACTTAAGCTTCTGAGGCTCTATGGCTTTGAATTTAGCCGAAATTCGCCCAACCCTTTCCAGCATCCATCCCTTACTTGCCATTTCCTCCAAATATTCACCTATAGCCTTGTAGTCAAGAGAAAAGAATCCCCATAGTACCCATTTAACTTTATTTTTCATCTGATCTTATACCCCCTTTTAAGAAATATGGAAAGCTTAAAATCAACATTTGTTACAATAGACAAAACAGTTATAAGTGTGCTCATGAATAAAGGTGTGCTTTATAATCCATAATATGAAATCATATTGAGTGTATGCTTCATTGCAAACTCCATAAAAGTCTACCTCTTATACTATGTTGTTATTATATCATAATATGTGATGTTTTAAAATATTGAATTCCATATAGTTTTTTAAAAAATTACTTGACCTGTCGTAGTAAATGCAATATAATTACTTTATCAGATGTAGTACGGCAGATGAAGTAAAATCATCGGAAAGGAACTAATTATGATTAGCAGTGATGTTATTCGCGGATATAATGACACTATGATACTGTATCTTTTGCTGAACGGACCCTCTTACGGATATGAGATTTCCAAAAGAATTCGTGAGTTAACAGATGAAAAGTATGTCATGAAGGAAACAACCCTTTATTCTGCATTTAAAAGAATGGAGTCAAACGGTTTTATCAAATCATTCTCAGGCAGTGAGACGAACGGAAAGCCGAGGACATATTATGAAATAACGGAAGAAGGCAGAAAACACTATACGGAAAAATGCAAGGAGTGGGAAATCACCCGTGAGGTTATTGAAAAATTTATAGTAAAGGAGCATTTCAATGAATACAATCAGAAATTATCTTGACAATATGTTTTTAGGATTACCGCAGACAGAAGAAGTAAAAAAAGCAAAAATGGAGCTGTTTGCAATGATGGAGGATAAATATAATGAACTAAAAAACAGCGGAAAAACTGAAAATGAAGCCGTCGGTATCGTTATATCCGAATTTGGAAATTTAGATGAGTTAGGGGATACCTTAGGAATTAAGCACACACTGGAGTACAAAACTGATATTCCCGTCGTTACCTACGAGGAAGCTCAAAATTATATTGAAGCTGCAAAGGAAGCAATGCCAAAAATCAGCCTGGGAATACTGTTTTGTATAATATCTCCCGTCATATTGCTTTTACTGCTTGGATTAAGTGAATTGAATATGGTTAGTATAAAGGAGGATCTGTTAGTTGCTGTCGGATTGGTAGCATTAATTATCTCTGTAGCTGTTGGAGTATCATATATAATAAGGTCTTCGAGCAAGCTTGAAAAATATGAGAATCTCAAATATGATTTATTTGAAGTAGATTATAAAACAGAGCAAATGGTCCGCAGCATACTCACAGAGGATGAACAGTCATACAGATCATCGGTAAATACGTCCATTATACTGTACATTTTAAGTGCGTTGCCGGTTATTGTTATCCCTCTTGTATTTGAAGCTGATGGTCTAAGTGTATTATCCGTAATAATTACTTTATTGATTGTTGCATTTTCCACATACAATCTTGTAAGTAAAAGTGCCGTAAATAATGCATGCAGCATATTATTGCAGCAGGGAGACTACTCAATAAAAAACAAATCAAATAAAACATCCAAAATCGTTTCAAAGGTATATTGGTGTATAATTGTTGCAATTTACCTGGGATATAGCTTCACAACATACAACTGGGCAATATCCTGGATTATCTGGCCGGTAGCAGGCATTTTATTTGGTGCAATAAAAGCAATTACGGATGAAAGATAATAAGATTTCATACAAGACAAAAGATGTCGATACAAACATGTACCGGCATCTTTTTATGCACATTTAAGATAAACAACCTATTACCTTGTATATGATAGACTAAAATTGACCCCACAGTTTAATTGAATATTGACCCCC
>DAMBZP010000014.1:103726-109927 GCA_032059885.1 Sedimentibacter sp. | reverse complement strand
CCGTCCCCTTGACACACTTATAACAACTTTTTGTTTAAATTATTTTTCCCATTTTTATAAATAGGAATAATTTCCTGGAGCATATTTTCATAAAAAGATTTTGCTGCGTGTTGCCGCTGCAATGCAATTTGCTTTCCGCGCTCGGTATAGAATCTTGTATATAATTTTTCTAATTTATATTTATATTCTTTAAAAAAAGAAGAATTTATATCTTCCATACCGTCAAGCACTTCTCCAGCCTCATTTACTGAATACAGAGGTAATCCTACTTTACCCTGATAAAAAATGGTTCTTGCGATTCCAATGCTTCCAGTAACATCAACCTTATCTGCATCAAAAAGTATTTTTTCTTCTATAGAAAATGGCTGAACATCACTTCTATAGCGGTGTACCATGATACATCCTGCAACTGCTTCTGCAAATTTCTTTGAAAATCCATTATCAAGCAGAAAAATTAGTGCCTTTTCTGCACCGACAGATGCATGATCCAGTGATGAATTTTCAAACTGTTCCTTACGACCAATATCATGCAGCAAACAAGCGGCAATCAGAATGTCATAGTCAACACTTTTTTCATATTCTGCTATGTCTAATGCAGTATACAACACTCTATAAATATGTTCTTTATCATGTGCACTGTCCTGCATGCAGGACAGCATGTATTTTTCAATCATTTTATATTCATGTATTTTCATTTTATATTTTTTCTCCGTAATATTTCGCTATTAACAAAAAAGACAATACAATTAGAATATGTAAAACTATTTTTTCCAGTGTGTCCATGTAATCATTGGTTTATATCCAATTGCGCTGTAGAATGGGTTTCCGCCGCCGGTCATATGTGTTGCTCCAAGAGGCTTCATTCTTCTGTACAATTCAGACAACGCGGCGGCTGCAAGACCTTTGTGTCGATATTCGGGAATTGTGCAGAGGGGTTCCATATATGCCAGATTATTTTCAGGAGTCCACCACATGCCGGCCCAGCATACATAATCACCGTCTTTGTTTTGTATTGCAACATCATACTGTGATGTTGCATGGGGAGAAGCCTCTAGATGGTATCCCTCGTCAAGATTGCCATCCCACGGTCCTTCTTTTCCATGATCAAAACCCTTCCAACAGCATATCAATGCTTTAGCTGTATCAATTTTATCAGGTTCAACAAAACTGAATCCTTCCGGCAATTCATAGTCTAATGGCTTATCAAAGTCATAGATCATATCAATGTATTCGCTGTATTGTTTAAAACCAGTATCTGTGGCAGCTTCGATTACAGCATTCTGGCCCTTAAAAATAGTGAGATCCAGATTGCCATCCTTGTCGGACAGAAACTCAACCGCATGTTCAACCATTTCAGGTGCAATTTCCTCATATCCGGGCCTTAAATTGAAGAAAGCTTTACCAAGCTTACTTTCATAGAAGCAGAATCCTATAATTTTACTGTTACCTTTCCAGACCATATTTCTGTGACTCATTGTCTTATCTGACCATCCTGAAGAAAGTGCATATTCCAGAAATGGCGCCGGAACTCCGTTTCTTCTGTCTTTTTCATATATATCAATCATAAACTGATATACTTCCATAAAATCAGAAAGGATCATAAACGGCCTTTTTACTGTGGTTTTCATTGTTTTCTCCTTTATTTTAAGTGATAATGGAAAGATTTGTTGTTTAATACTTACTTTGCAAATGGATCGTTGCGAGGGTCGGAGTTCCAAATGTATTCAATGTGCTCTGAAATTTCATTGGCTTTGTCCATACCAAATATTTCGGATACAAAGCCCAATGACATATCTATTCCGGCAGATACACCGGAAGAGGTGTAGTATTTTTGGTCCACAACCCATCGGGCTTCTCTAACCCATAAAACGTTTGAATTTATTGATTCAACCCATTCAAATGCTTTTTTATTGGATGTTGCCCTTCTATTGTTTAAAAGTCCCGTTTTTGCAAGTAAAGCAGAGCCTGTGCATACAGTAAGACAATACCTTGATTTTGTGGCTGCCTCCGACAGTTTTTCAATAAACCCAATATCATTGACTAAAGAGCGTGTTCCTTGTCCACCCGGAATTAACAAAATTCCATAGGGATCAGTTTCATTAATATTTTCAGTCAATATCCTTACACCTTGCTTGCTTACAATTGTTCCGCCATTAAGTGAAATATAGCGAAGCGCATATTCTTCGATGCGTCCAAACACCTCGACGGGACCGAATGCATCCAGCGTTTCAAAATTATCAAATAATAAAATATTTATATCCATTAAAAATCTCCTTCTTAATGCATTAGGTTTCTTAGCTACGTTCTCCTAAAATATAAAGAACTAATCTATCATATTTTGCTTTTCTGTACCACCCTATTCCAATCATTGCTATTCCCACCATTAATACAACTGTTTTTCTACCGGAAATGGGCGAAGACAAGCACGAAAGTACCAAACCGGTACCTGCACCGGTAAAAAAATCAATGATTGATTTTTCATGTTTAATATTCTTAATGCGGTGAAATGATTCAATTAAATTTTCATCGGCTTTCGTTTTAAACTCTGAATCTTTTAAGCGTTGAGCACATAACAATTCATTGGCGCTTATATCTAATTCTGCACATAAAGTTGTAATAATTGATATGTCCGGCATATAATTTCCGTTTTCCCAACGGGAAATTGTTTTGTTTGTAACGCCAATTTTTTCGCCAAGTTCTGATTGAGTCATACCTTTTTCATTTCTCAACTCTGCTATAAATTTTCCTATTTGTCTTTGATCCATAGTATATTCCTCCCTTAACAAATAAAATTATAACAAAGACGGATAGTTTTGTATTCCCCACATATAGCGAATTACTGTATAATGGAATGACTGTGGATATAAAATTCTTCTTGACTTGGCTGATATTTTTTCTCCAAGCTTTCCAAACCTTCGTCAAAGCGTTGTGCTTCTTTCTCGTCTATCTCAAATACAGAACTTTGACAATAAATCCACTTTCTTCCGTCCATAACACCGGGTTTGAGTTCTTTCACCATCATTGCTGACGGATATGTTCTGTTCTCAAGACAAACATTGTACTTTTTGCAGCTCTTAAAACCACGGCTTACATAATTGCCCGGGTTTCCAAATATTACGATCACACCATAACCAAGTTTGAATGCCTGTTCAAAGGAATATTCAATTAATTTTTTACCATATCCCTTTCGTTGATATTCAGGCAAAATACAAACTGGACCAAAAGTAAGGATTTCTTTTTTCTCTCCTGATTCATCAATCAGTCTTGCTTTCGTATACATGATGTTTCCGATAATTTGATTATCAGCTTCAATAACAAAATCCAGCTCTGCCAGAAAATCTTCATGAGAACGCATAACATGAACCAGGTAGTGTTCAATGCATCCCGGGACATATAAATTCCAAAAAGCTTTTCTTGTGATTTCCTCTACCTTCTTATAATCCTTTTCCTCTTCGCTTCTAATCTTAATCATTTCGTTCATTTATACCTCCTTGGTATGCTTAGTAAATTATCTGCTTGCTGCAAATAACAACATCAGGCTTTATGTTAGTGATTCTGTAAAAATTGAAATTAAAGTTGCATAAGGAATGTCCTGATTCAGATGAATCTGCAGCATTCCTTTGGGGGTAATCTTATATTGTTCCAATTGTGCTTTATGATTAATAACAGCTGATGCCTGAATATTAACGTGGTCTTTAAAAGGAATAATTCTTACAAAATTATTTCCAACATAAAAGCTGGGTAATTTTGCCCATAATTTTTCTTCCACTTCGAAAATAACACTTTTTATTATAAGCTCCCGAAGCTCAGTAAAAAGGTCCTGTATTTCTTTACTATATTTTTCAATGTAATCTTGAATAGCTTCATTCATATAGACTTCTCAGCAAATTTATGTTTATTATGCTGCAGCAATAATGGGCAAAGGACTGTTTCACTGCAGGAAAGGCCAGGTATTTAAATTATATCATACATTTTTATTATGTACATAAAAACTGCATCCAAGCTGTCCGGAAATACTAAAGAATATACTGCTTGAGCCTTTGGAAATAATTAAAAAAAAATTATAATAAAAGCTTATTGAAGAAAATAAAAAGCCTATGCTGAGATTTTTAGGCATAGGCTTTTTGAAAATAATAAAGACTATTATAATTTAACCATAGTATTTAAAAAGTATTTATGACTCGTGCTTCCTCAAAATTAAATTCTTATTTTGCAGGAAGAACCAGTTTTTGACCAATGCTTATTAAAGCAGGATTTTTGATTGTATCTTTGTTAAGGTTGTAAATTTCCACATAACGAGTACCGCTGCCGAGATGAGTTTTGGCTATGTTCCATAGGCAGTCTCCTGAAACAACTATATAATATTCGGCTTCGGGTTGAACCTCCTTAACTTCAGTATCTGTAACAGGTGGTGTTACGACCGGAGTTTCAATTACGGGTTCCTCAGCCTTAGATTCTGTTGGAGCGGATATTTCTGTTGAAAGATTAGCTTTCAATTTACTGATTTGTTCAGCCGTCATTCTGCCTGACAGAAGATAGTTTTCAGCTGACAGAGCAAGATTTGCGTTATTCAAATCTGCTCCTGCAATAACCTTAAGCATTGCAAGCACATCCTCAGATATTAAATTATATTTGTCTGTTCCTTCTTCTACTCCATAATAGTTTATATAGCTCTGCATATAGTCTTTGACTATTTCGTCCTTGGATGCACCCATTAACGATTCAACCAAAGCCGCAAAATAACCTGTACGGTCTTTGCCTTCGGTGCAGTGGAACAAATAAGGTCCTTGATTTTCAGACATAAATACAAGACCCTTTACAATACCTTCTTTAAACTCATCACTTGAGAATGCAAGTCCCATATTCAAAGGAAGAACTTTGTTATTTTTGTAAAGCTCCGCATAATATGGTGATGCAAAATCTTCTGCAGCTATGTAGGATTCGATATTTTCTTTTGAATCTGCAAGGTTGGCAACTGCATTTATTTTGGCTGCCTTAATGAGGGCATCAGTATATGAAGCTCTTCCAAGCTCGTTATTTACAGGGCTTGAGCTTCTATAGACAACACCTTTTGCAAGCTTGCCTGCTGTTATGTTTCTGAAGTTTGCAAATACCTCATCGGAAGAATAATCAGCACGGTTGTTAGTACGTTCCAGCTTTCGTATTTCATATTGCAGTTTATATTTTTCAGGTCCAGTAAGCATAATAGTAAGCTTGTCTCCAACCTTTACGTTGGCAATTTCATTCAGCTTGCCATAGTTTATACAAACTGCTATGTTTGTATGTCCCGGATATGCACGAACAAGGGGACTGCCATTGTCCACATAGTAACCATCAAGGAATGGTGCTTCAATAACAAAGCCGTTATCAAAAATAACTGTTACCATATCGCCCGTTTTAAATCCCGCTTTATAAAAATCTTCTATTAATACATCTGTTGATGCATGACCGTATTTTTCTATTTCTGTAACTGTTGCAGCCAAGCTTGGAGCTTTATATATTGAATCAGCTGATATTTTTGATTTCAATTCCTTGATTTCAGCCTTAGTCATACCGATTTTTTCAAGATAGTTTTCTGCTGCTTTGGATAAATCAGTTTTTGAAATGTCAGAGCCCTTATCCATTCCGCATACAACTGTTGTAAGCGATGTAATAATATTGCTTTGTGCTATGGAGTTATACTGCTCGCTTCCTTTTTCAATCTTGTAATAATTTTCGTAAGTAGTCATGTAATCTGTTACAACTTCATTGAAATCAGCGCCCATTAAACATTCCAGCAGTGCGCTTACAAAACCTGCACGGTCTTTGCCTTCTGTGCAGTGAACAAGGTAAGGTCCGTTATTTTTGCTCATAAAACGTAGACCTTCTGCTAATTTCTTTCCAAAATCCTCTCCTGCAATGTCAACACCCATGTTAAGGCTGATAACCTGTCCATTTTCATAGAGAGATTTATAATAATCAGAATCAAATCCCTCTGATGCTATGTACGAATTTATTTCATCCTTTGAATCTGCAAGGTTAATTACCGTCTTTATACCAACAGCTTCAGCCAAAGCATCAGCATATGCAGCTCTGCCCAGTTCGTTATTTACAGGACTTGAGCTTCTGTATAATACGGCAGGATTTATTCCTGAAGCAGCAATGCTTCTGAAGTTTGCAAATATTGAATCAGTTGCATAATCCGCTCTCACATCGGTGCGT
>DAMBZP010000014.1:77783-103716 GCA_032059885.1 Sedimentibacter sp. | reverse complement strand
TAAGCTGACGGATGAGATATTCTCCCAGATACCCTTCCTTTTCAAGCAATGAGAATGTCAGCGCATCTCCGGCCTTGGCGTTATATGTGGTTGAAAAATTACCCATGTTGACTGCTACAACCAGAAGATTGTTAGCCTGGTCATCACGAACCACGAGACCTCCGGTATCAACATCACTGTAGGATGTACAGAAAGGAATTTCAAGAATTGTATCACCCAATGTTACTTTCAAAATGTCACCTAATTTGTAACCTGCATCATACAGCGCCTTTGGTTCAATATCCATTGTCAGATTGCCGTATTTTTGCACTTCCTTAACAGTTCCGGTTACAACTGCTGTACCTTCTTCGGCAAATGCAAAGCTAGTAAGTGAAAATACCATGACAAAAACCAAAAGCAAAGAAATAATTTTTTTAGCTTGTTTCATATTTTCCTCCTAATTATATAATATCATCAGCCCTTATCACTGATGATATTATTATAGTACTTTTTACGAAACAATACCATATTAAACCATAAATTTTTATTAATGATCAGACTTTAATCCTGCTCCGCACATGGGAATCAGACAGTCAGATAATTTTCCGTTTAAATCGCAATATTCCAGATACGCTGCATAGGTTGCCGCAGTTGTGTGTTCGCAGTAAATACCTTTTGCCGCCAGAACAGCCCTTGCTTCCAATATTCGATCTTCGGGTGCTGTAATCATCTTTACATTGTATTTATATATATATTCTAAAATTTCCTCACCACGCATGGGTACACCTATGGCAATTCCTTCAGCCATGGTAGGGGAGGGAAATATATGTGCGGGATGTCGTTCATTTTGCTCAGACGCTTTTACAAAGGGAGCGCAAAACTGGCTTTGTACTGCTGTAATGTTTGGCATTTTATCAATTATTCCGCTGCAAAGAAATTCTTCCAGAGCCTTTATTATTCCTATGAACAGAGTGCCGTTTCCAAGAGGAACAAAAATATTTTCCGGTATTCTCATAAGTTGTTCATACACTTCATAAATATATGTCTTGGTTCCTTCATAGAAAAATGGATTATATACATGGCTGGCATAATATTTTCCTTCAGTAATTGTCTTGGACCTGCATACTTCGGCGCAGTTATCTCTTGAACCGGGGACTATGTTGACTCGTGCTTTATGGGCCTTTATCATGTCTATTTTCTTGGGTGACGTTCCTTCAGGGACAAAAATTTCACAGTCAATGCCTGCCCTGGCACAATAAGCCGCAACACTGTTTCCCGCATTGCCGCTGGAATCCTGAACAACAGAGGCTATTCCGGCTGCTTTGCAGTGAGAAATCAGTACTGCAGCTCCACGGTCCTTAAATGACAAAGTAGGCATAAAATAATCCATTTTAAGAAGTACATCTTCGTCCAGATGAATAACAGGTGTCATTCCCTCACCGAGAGTTATTTCGTGCCAGCAGTCATCCTCCAGGGGCATGAATGCACGGTATCGGAATATGTTCCAGGTATTTTTGTCCACCAATGACAAATCAAAACGGGGGACGTCATAATCAAGTTTCCAAAGTCCTCCGCAATCGCACCGTGCTTTTAATGATGATACGTCTTCTTTAATTCCACATTTTGAGCATATATATTTCATTTATGAATTCCTCCTATTCGGCTGATAAATTCTTAAGAACAAATCTGAATAATATAAATAATATAATTCCCTTTAAAATTGAAGATAAGCTTATGCTCAGCCATACACCGGATAACCCCAATGCAGTTGAACTTAGAATTATAGCAGCGGGAATTCTCAAAACATTCAGCGTTACACCGTTAATTGTTGGAGGAAGTGTCTTTCCTAAACCGTTAAAAGCTCCGGTAGTGCCTATTTCAATGCTCATGAAGAACTGGGACAATCCCAGAATTCTTAAATAATTAACACCTTCACTGATAGCAGCCGGATCGTTGGGTACGAATATTGTAAACAATGTCTTGGCTCCAAAAATTAATAATACTGTAGTAAATATGCCGATTCCTCCCAGTATCTGCATTCCCTGCTTATATCCCTGCCTGATGCGTTCTGTTTTGCGTGCCCCGTAATTCTGACCGGTAAATGCTGATATGGACGCAGAAAAACCATCTGCCGTCATCCATGTTATTGACTCTATTTGAGAGCCTACACTTTGAACAGCTACGGCTACCGGACCGAAACCTGCAATTATTTTGGTTATAACCATATTAATGGCAGCATGAATTGCCGACTGAAAAGCCGGAGGAGTACCAACTCTTATAATCCTCTTTATAATTTTCACATCAGGTTTGGCAAACAATTTCACATGTGAATATATGGTTCCGCGTCTTTTTCCTATTATAATGAAAATCATTGTTACAAAGAATTGAGCCATTATGGTTGCAATGGCGGCACCCTTAATTCCCAATGCAGGTATGGGACCGATGCCGAATATCAGTATAGGGTCTATCACAATATTGGAAATCAGACCTACGGTATTGATTTTAAAGGGTGTCAGACTGTTTCCGGAGCTGTTTAATATTGCTGAAAAAACCGGATTTAAAAAATGAAATGTAACTCCTGCTCCAATTATGGTTAGGTAATCTACTGCCATTTTAATTACATTTTCATCCTGAAGATTAAAAAATCCTATTAGTTGATGTCTGAATAATAATAAAAATGAAGAATATACTACTGCAATAAAAAAATCCAGTTGAAAACCGTTAGAAATATATTTTTTTGCCGTTTCACTGTCACCCTTGCCGTTGCATTGAGCTACATTTACTCCGACACCAACTTGAGAAATAATGGCGAAGGACGTTGCAAGCCACAGAAAAAAGCCGGCAGCTCCTGATGCGGCCACCGCTTCGGTACTGAGCCTTCCAAGCCACATTATATCTGTTAAATTGTAGGCCATCTGTATAAATCCTGTTCCCATTGTGGGGAGAGCCAATTTAACTAATGTGCTTCGTATTTTTCCTTCCGTTAAATTTATTATGTTGCTCATATAAATCCTTTCTGATAAAATTATTTATTTTTAGTTTAACTTATAAACGGTAATTGTACAAGTTATTAAATTGTATATTTTTATGTAAAAGACCGGAATTTATGGTATAATAACAGAAAGCGAATTGTACAAAGTTATGGGGAGCATGGAAATACATGAGTAAAATCAAAATAACAGATAAAGCATTAAATTATCTTAACAAAAAAGGCAAGAAATCCTTGACACTAGAATGTCCTGACTATAGGACAAACGGAGATTTTGCGGTTATTCCCATTCCTGAAATCTTTGCAAAGAGGCCTAAGGCAGAGGAGAAATACAATAAAATTATGGCTGAAGGAATAGATGTGTATGTTTCAAGGCTTGTTTATCTTCCTGACAATGATGTGACCATTGATGTTGATAAGTTTTTAAATATGCATTTTCTTACAGTTTCAGGATTCAACATAAAGGACCAATAGGTGATAAAGTGGAAAGAGTCGTATTTTTAGTTGATATGAATGCTTTTTTTATAAGCTGTGAACAAACCCGGCATCCCGAAATTTCAGGAAAGCCAGCTGCAGTGGCAGGAGATCCGGAAAACAGGACGGGCATAATATTGACGGCAAATTATGATGCGCGAAAATATGGCATCAGAACAACCATGGTTCTCAGAGAGGCATATAAGCTATGTCCCCATTTAATTATAATTCCTCCGGACCACAGGTTTTACTCGCAAAAATCCAGAGAGGTAATGGAAATACTTTCTTCATATACTCCTGTAATCGAGCAAAACAGTATAGACGAAGCATGGCTTGATATGACAGGATGCGGAGGGCTTTTCGGTGAGCCCTTGAAAACTGCAGAAAATATTATGGAACGTATTAATGAAGAACTGGGGCTTTGGTGTTCAATCGGAATATCTGAAAATAAGTTTCTGTCAAAAATGGCTTCTGAAATGAAAAAGCCCCATGGTATAACAGAGCTGTGGAAAAAGGATATTAAAGAAAAAATGTGGCCTCTTCCTGTAAACCATATTTACGGTGTGGGTAAGAACACGGCTTCGAAGCTTCAAAGCATGGGCATATTTACTATTATGGATTTGGCCTTATGCGACAGCTCATATCTTGTAAGCAAGCTTGGAAAAATGGGCTCTGAGCTTTCTCTAAAGGCAAATGGAATCGACACATCACCGGTAAGACCTAATTCAGATGGGGATATGAAATCAATAGGAAGGTCTGTAACACTTCCTCATGATACAGCCGATATGGACTTTGCCAAGACAGTCTTACTTGAGCTTTCGGATGAGGTAGGAATGTCGGCGAGGAAGTACGGGAAAAAAGGACACACGGTGCAAATAAGCATAAAATATTCAGATTTTATAAGTATGACAAGACAAACAACTGTTCCGGCAACATACCTCGTAAAGGATATTTATTCTGCGGGAGTCAGGCTTCTTGAAAAAAATTGGAACAAGAAGCCTATACGTCTTATTGGCATAAGTTTAAGCGGATTTGATGGCGACTGTGATTCAGAACAGCTATCGCTGTTTCATATAGATGATGTTACAGAAAAAAAAGACAATAAAACTGATCTGCTTGAGGATGCAATTTATAATATCCGGAAAAAATACGGACATTCCATAATTAAACCCGGAGCATTAATGAATAAAGATGATAATAATAAATGATGCACCTGAGCGGCATGAAGTGGTCTTAAGCTTAAAGCATCAGGTGTTGCCGTTAATCAGCGCTTTTGTCAAGCTTAATATTTAGTTTTTCCATTTTATAGTATAGCGTTTGCCTTGGAACGCTTAATTTTTTTGCTGTCTTTGATACATTGCAGTCATATTGCTTCAACGCATTTATTATAATCTTCCTTTCAAATCTCTCTATCTGTTCATTTAAAGAACCTGTATAATTTTCATCATATGTTAAAACAGGATTGTTATCTTTGGAATCATTGCTTTTCTTTGTGTTTATATAGTCGGGAAGGTCGTTTATTGAAATCATACTGCCTTCAGCAATATTTATGGCATGTTCCACCGTATGTCTGAGTTCCCTTGTATTACCGGGCCAGTTATATTTTTTGAAAAATTCCATAACTTCTTCAGAAAAACCATTAACATTCTTATTAAGCTCCTTATTGAAATAATCCAGGAAGTAACAGCCTAATTCAATAATATCATTTTTGGTTTCTCTCAGAGGAGGCAGGCTGAAGTTTATAACATTAAGCCTATAAAATAAATCGCTTCTCAATTTGCCTGATGCAATTGCCTCATATGGATTCTCATTTAAGGCAGCTATTATTCTCACATCAACCGCATGTGTCGTGTTATCACCTATTCTTCTTATATAGCCTTCCTGAAGGAATCTAAGGAGTTTTGCCTGCAATGTAACATCCATAGAATTGATTTCATCTAAAAATAAGGTTCCGCCGTCTGCTGCTTCGATTAATCCTTTCGAATCCTTGGCACCCGTAAAGCTTCCTAATTTTGTTCCGAACAATATGCTTTCAAACAAGGTTCCCGGTATTGCTGCGCAGTTTTGAGCTATAAAGGGTTTGTCACGCCGGATGCTTTCATTGTGAAGGCACTGCACAACAAGCTCCTTTCCTGTTCCCGTTTCTCCGTAAACCAGCACAGGGGAACGACTGTCAGCTGTTTTTTTAATTTTGTTCTTAAGGTCTTTTTTTGATTTGCTGCTTCCTATAATATCATCCAGAGTATATATGGCCTTTTCCACAGAATCTCTATTGGTTTTGCTGTTAGATAAGTTGTATTTTTCGACGTCAAAAAATATTTCAACCACACCTTCAAGCTGACCGTCTTCATATATAGGTATGGTGTTGGATAAAATTGTTACACGCTTGTCCTGATAGTTATAATAATTCTGGACATAATCTTTTAATCCTTCTCCTGTTATTAGTGTCCTCATTATTGTGCTTGTTTCCTCAGTCAGCCTTGGAAATATTTCAAGGAGGTGTTTTCCGACAGCACTTTCTACCTTGAGTCCGGCTAAATCATTAATTGACTGATTGTAAAAAATAACCTTTCCAAACTTATCTACAATAAATATGCCGCAATACAAATTTTTTGAAATCAGCTTCAATATATTTTTGTAATCCATAAGACCCTCTTAGATTAAATAATTTAATTCATTATATCATATCTGAGCCGAGTGCAGCGCAAGCTCGCTTGCATTGCCGAGGCGATGGTATGATATATGTATTATACCATATTGTATAATATAAAAAAACAATTTCATTTTAATTTGTTAATTTCCATCAGTTAAATCTTCACACGAAGGGGCTCCTGCTTACAGCAATGTTATTCTTCAAATAAAGCAAAATTATATACATATGTAACAAATTTCGTCACATACCTGTATAAAAAGATATACATGGATGCGAATTCCAATATAAAACGTTGAATTTGTAATATAGATTATTTGGCAAGGAAATTGCATATAAGGTGATATAACGATTATTGGGAGATAAAATGAATACAGCAAATATATTTAATATACAAAAATTTTCAGTTCATGATGGTCCCGGAATAAGAACAACCGTTTTCTTAAAAGGGTGTCCCCTGAAATGCCTTTGGTGCCATAATCCTGAAAGTCAAAAGTATGAAAAACAAATGCTTTTTGACAGCAATAAATGTGTTCTTTGCGGTACATGTGTCAAGGTCTGTCCTCAAAAAGCAATAAAAATTGAAGATAATAAGCTTACAACCGACCCTGATAAATGCAATCATTGCGGACAGTGTGAGATATACTGCATACCTGGAGCAAGACAAGTTGCGGGTAAGGAATATACTTTGGAGGAAACCCTGAAAGAGGTTATGAAGGACAAAGTATTTTATGAACAGTCTAATGGCGGGGTGACGGTTTCAGGCGGCGAACCTTTGACTCAGACAGACTTTGTGGAAGAATTTCTGAAAAGATTAAAGGAAGAAAATATTCATACGGCAGTTGATACCTGCGGTGCGGTAAGCTTTGAAAACATTCAGAGGGTAGTCCCGTATACAGATGTATTTTTATATGATATAAAGCTTATGGATGATGAGAAACATAAAAGGTTTATAGGAACATCAAATAAATTAATCTTGGATAATCTTAGAAAGCTGTCTCAAATTCATGATAACATAAACTTGAGGATGCCGATCATTGAAGGCGTAAACAGCGATGAGGAACACATTAAAGAAACAGTAAATTATATAAAGGGATTAAATATTAAAAAAGTCAACTTGCTGCCATATCATGATATAGCAAAGCATAAATATAAAAAGCTTGATATTGTGTATGAAGATGAAAAAATGTCAAAGCCGTCAGATGAAAAAATGGAGAGCTTTAAAGATATTTTTGAGAAAAATGGATATGAAACAAAAATAGGAGGCTAATATGAGAGGTTATACAGAAAGAACAAAAAAATTAAGGCAGGAGAGTACATCTGCTCAGCCGAGAGTAAGTCTTGAGAGAGCATTGCTGGAAACGGAATTTTATCAAAAGTATTATGGCAGGTTTGAAACACCTGTGCTTCGTGCTATGAATTTCAAAAATTACATGGAAAACAGGAAGCTGTATATCGGCGAAGGTGAGCTTATAGTAGGAGAAAAAAGCGAGGGTCCTCAGGTGGTTCCTACATTCCCTGAGCTTTGCGCACACACTGTCGAAGATATGACAGTTATGAATGACCGAAAATATATCAATTTTAAGGTTAACGAAGAAGATAAAAAAATTCAGGCTGAAAAAATTCTGCCTTATTGGGAAAACAAATCTACAAGAGATAAAATCCTTGCATCAATGACACAGGAATGGAAAGACTGCTATGCTGCCGGAATGTTCACTGAATTTATGGAACAAAGAGCACCTGGACACACCGTTGCAGATGATAAATTTTACCATAAGGGATTTTTGGACTTTAAGAAAGAAATAGAAGAAGCAATAGAAGAACTGGATTTCATGAATGATCCTGAAGCTTATGACAAAAAGGCACAGCTTGAGGCAATGGCTATTTCATGTGATGCAATTATAGTCTATGGAGAAAGATATGCCGCATATGCAAGAGAGCTTGCAGAAAAGGAAAGCAATCCTGCAAGAAAAGAAGAGCTTCTTTGGATTGCACATAACTGTGATGTAGTACCCGCACACAAGCCCGAAACATATGCTCAGGCAATTCAGATGTACTGGTTTGTTCATATAGGAGTTACAACAGAAATAAATACATGGGATGCTTTTTCACCGGGAAGATTTGATCAGTATTTGTATCCGTTCTATAAGAAGGATGTTGAAGACGGTATATTGGATTATGATAAAGCAAGAGAGCTGATGGAATGTATGTGGATTAAGTTCAACAATCAGCCTGCGCCTCCAAAGGTAGGAATAACATTAAAAGAAAGCGGAACGTACACTGATTTTGCAAATCTGAATACAGGAGGAATTAATCCATATACAGGCGAAAACGGAGTAAATGATGTGTCATACATTATACTTGATGCAATGGATGAAATGAGACTCCTTCAGCCAAGTTCAAACGTGCAGATAAGTGAAAAGACACCTGATGAATTCTTGAAAAGAGCTGTTGAAATATCAAGAAAAGGATGGGGTCAGCCGGCTTTTTATAACACAGAAGAGCTTATACAGGAGCTGGTGAATGCAGGAAAATCACTGGAAGATGCACGATTCGGCGGTTCAAGCGGATGTGTTGAAACAGGATGCCACGGAAGAGAAGCTTATGTTCTTACCGGATATCTGAATGTTCCGAAAATATTTGAACTCACTATGAATAACGGATTCGATAGATATACAAACAAGCAGATAGGGTTGAAAACAGGAAATCCTGAAGATTTCAAATCATATGAAGAATTAAGAGAAGCATTTTATAAACAGCTTGAATATATCATCAATGTGAAGATAAGAGGAAATAATGTAATAGAAAAAATATTTGCAGAGCACATGCCTTCTCCGTTCATGTCGGTTCTTACGACAGGATGCAAGGAAAGCGGAAGAGATTACAATGCAGGGGGCTCCAAATACAATACAAGATACATTCAGATAGTAGGAATAGGAACTATAACTGACTGTCTTGCCTCTGTTAAATACAATGTTTTTGAACAGAAACGCTTCACAATGAAGGAACTTTTGTCAGCTATAGATGCAAACTTTGAAGGTTATGAAATGACTCATAATTTAGTTTTGAATCATACACCTAAGTATGGCAATGATGATGATTATGCAGATGATATAATGCTTGATGTATTTACAAACGTAAGAGACAGAATAAGAGGAAGAAAGGCAGTTTGCGGCGGCACATACCAGATTGACATGCTTCCTACAACATGCCACGTATATTTCGGTTCTGTAATGACAGCATCAGCAAACGGCAGACTTAAAGAAAAACCGGTTACAGACGGAATTTCACCGGAAAAAGGAGCAGACACAAACGGTCCTACTTCGGTTATCAAATCCTGTGCAAAAATGGATCACACATCAACCGGAGGAACATTGCTGAACCAAAAATTCACTCCTTCTTCAATTGCAGGACAGGAAGGAATCGACAATGTATCGGCATTAATAAGATCTTACTTTAAAATGAACGGTCATCACATTCAGTTTAATGTTATAGACCGAAGCACACTTTTAGATGCCCAGAAACATCCGGATGAGTATAAGGATTTGATTGTGAGGGTTGCAGGATATTCTGACCATTTCAACAATCTTGAAAAAGCTCTGCAGGATGAAATAATAGAGAGAACAGAACAAAGCTTTAATTAATAATACAAGAAGGAAACCATTTGAAAAAATGGATTCCTTTTTTTAAAATAAAGTTAAACATCTATTCGCTTAAAAAGTTATACAAATGACAAATAAACATTACAGAAATTGACGGAAAATTATACAGTTAAAGGAAGATATTAAATAAAGTATTGAAAATCGTGGATTTAAATGTTGGTATGAATCATGCAATAATATGGTTACACTAAATAGGAAATCGTTATACTTAGTAACGGTTAAAAGGAGGACAAATGGTTAAGTTTAAAAGGATTATTTCATTGTTAGTGGTTATTGTAATGTGCTTTACAATGGTATCATGTTCTACACCGGGAGAAAAGAACGAAGATAAAACCAGTAAAGAAGTAAGTAATGAAACAGATAATAAAATCAGTAATGAGCCTGCAGCAAGAAAAGTGTTAAGATATTCTTTGACCGCTGACGCGCCTACTTTAGACCCTCAATTGATGAATTCCGTACCGAGTTTCACAGTAGGATTCCATATTTATGAGGGCTTGATGCGTAACCACTTAGGTGAAATTCAGCCCGGTATGGCTGAAAGTTATGATATTTCTGAAGATGGGAAGACGTATACATTTCATCTGAGAGACTCTGCCTGGTCAGATGGCGTTCCGGTAAAGGCACAGGATTACGAATATGCAATTAAGAGATTGGTTGATCCTGCAACTGCAAGTGATTATTCCTTCCTTGTAACATCTCTGATTAAAAATGCCGGAGACATCAATTCAGGGAAATTATCGCTTGACGAGCTTGGCGTTAAAGCAGTTGATGAAAAAACACTGACTATAGAGCTTAATAACCCTGCAGGATATTTTTTAAGCATGCTTTCAATGTCATCGCTATGTCCTGTCAGAAAGGATATAGTTGAAAAATACGGCAAGGATTATGCAGTAGACGCTTCTAAAAATGTATATAATGGACCGTTCATAGTTAAGGAATGGAAGCATGAAGACAGAATAATTCTTGAAAAGAATCCTAACTATTGGAATAAGGATGCGGTAAAGCTTGATGAGGTTAACATACTTACCGTTTCAGATGCTATGACAGCACTTGCAATGTACGAAAAGGGCGAGCTTGACTTTGTAAATGTTCCTGCTGAGGTTGTTAAAAACTATGAAGACAAAGTAGAATACTACAATGACGGAGCTAACGATTTCATAGTGCTTAATATGGATGGAAGCAGCAACCTGAAAAACAAGAATTTAAGACTTGCGCTGAATTATGCATTAAACAGGGAGGATTACATACTTTTAAGCAGTCAGAATCTATATCAGCCAAATACAAGATATGTACTGCCTCAGGTAAATGGTGTTAAAAAAAGCTATGGTGAAGAATATCCTTTAGAAGCCTTTCCACTTAAAGGTGATGTTGATAAAGCAAAGGAATATTTATCATCGGCTATGAAGGAACTTGGAGTTTCAGACCCATCCAGGATTGTGCTTGAGCTGTTGACTACAGACCAGGAAAGAGCCAGAATTGAAGCTGAAGTATTGCAAAGTCAGTTTCAGACTGCACTGGGAATTACAATTAACATAAGACAGGTTCCTTACAAACAGAGACTTGAAATGGAATCAAAGCATGAATTCGAGATGGTAGTAACAGGATGGGTTCCGGATTATCCTGATCCTATGTCATATCTTGAATTGTGGCCAACGGACTCACCTTACAACCACGGTTCATATTCCAGCAAGGTATATGATGGATTTATAAGTGATGCATTAAGTAACCCTGACCCTCAGAAAAGAATGGATGCATTATTTAATGCTGAAAAAACATTACTTGAGGATGGGGGAATTGTTCCTCTTCAATTGAGAAGAAATGCGCTTCTGTTGAATCCCAAGGTAAAAGGATTTGGAACATACTTTGTAGGAATAAATTATGACTATATTTATGCTGATATAGCCGAGTAATAAATTGAAAAAGGACTGCTGCATTAAGTATATATGTCCGCTGATGCAGCAGATTCTTTTGCCGACATAAAATAATTCATTAGGGAGAAAAAATGGAAAACAAGGTTATTAATTATTTAAGAGAGAAAAAGGTAGAAGGCTTCTTTATTTCAAATCCTCATAATGTCAGGTATATAAGTAAGTATACAAGTGATGATGCGTATTTATTTATTACAGAAAATGAAAAATATTTTTTGACTGATCCAAGATATACGGAACAGGCAGAAACAGAATGTCCTGATTATAAAATAGTTAACTGGAGAGAAAAAGGAAAGTCGGTTGCAGAAGCAGTTAAGCTTATTGCTGAAAGCTTGAATATTAAAAGCTTATGCTTTGAAGGGGATTTTGTAAATTATAACACATATGAGGAATTAAAAAACATCAATGCGGATGTCTCAGCTGTCACAGGTGTGATTGAAGAATTCAGAAGCATCAAGACGGAAGATGAAATTCATAATCTGAGGGCTGCATGTCAAATAGCAGACAGGGCTTTTGAGAGAATAATCAACGATATAGCTGTGGGAATAACAGAAAAGGAGCTGGCTTCCAGACTTTCTCATTATATGGTTATTGAAGGCGCTGATACGAAGCCTTACGGCAACATATTAATTTCAGGGAAGAGAACCTCACTGCTTCATGGAATCCCTTCAAATAAAAGTGTTGAATATGGCGATTTTGTGCTTATGGATTATGGATGCGGCTACAAGGGATATCTTTCTGATATGACAAGGACTGTAGTTGTGGGCAAAGCAACACCTGAGCAAAAAAAGGTGTATGAGCTTGAAATGAAAATGGCAGAGGATTCAAAGAAGGTTATGCTGCCCGGAGCTAAGGCAACTGATGTTTATGATGCCTCCATTCAGGCAATAAAGGATACGGAATATTATAAATATCATTATACAGGTATAGGTCACGGCATAGGCTTATTTGTCCATGAAGTGCCATTTATGAGACCCAGGTCAAACGAAGTGCTGAAGGAAAACAACGTAATAACAATTGAACCGGGCATTTACATTCCCAATTGGGGCGGTGTGAGGATAGAGGACCAGATGTTAATAACCAAGGATGGAAATGAATGTCTTACAAATGCTGAAAGAGGACTCTTTGAGCTGTAAAATTAAAAAGATTTGAGGTGGCATAATGGGCAGATATATGCTTAAAAGACTTTTTATTTCAATATTGACAATTCTGGTTTTAGTGACCATAGTCTTTATTTTGGTAAGACTTATGCCGGGAGATCCGTTTGCAAGCGACAAGCTTACACCGGAAATAAGGCTTAATCTTGAAAAATATTATGGATTTGATAAACCTTTAATAGTGCAATACTTTACATATATTAAAAATCTGCTTAAGGGTGATTTCGGTTATTCCATGAAATACGTAAATCAATCGGTTAATTCTATAATTGCGGATTCATTTCCATATTCCTTTGATTTAGGAATGAGAGCTTTGTCACTTTCTATTTCATTGGGGATAGTCTTTGGTTTGATTGCAGCGCTTAACAGGGGAAAAACCCTGGATTATGTCAGCGTAATTATAGCGATTGTAGGAACATCCGTTCCTGATTTCATAATTGGCGGACTGCTGCAATACTTTTTCGGTATAAAATGGAGCTTGTTTCCCGTGGCGCAGTATAAGGGACTGGAATACACAATAATGCCATCAATAGCGCTAGGCTTCTATACGCTTGCTATGGTGTCAAGACTTATGCGTGCCAGCATGCTGGAAGTTGTGCAGCAGGATTACATAAAGACTGCCAGGTCAAAGGGCATATCAAGGTTCAGAATTACGTACAAACATCAGATAAGAAATGCGATTATGCCTATTGTTACAGTCCTTGGTCCTACGGTGGCCAGTGTACTTACAGGAACATTTGTAATAGAGTCTATATTTGCTATACCGGGCATGGGAAAATATTATGTTCAGAGTGTTCAAAATCTGGATTATACCCTAATACTGGGGATGACTGTCTTTTACGGTACTTTTCTGGTAATTGCCAATATGATAGTCGACATGCTCTATGGCATAATTGATCCGCGTATAAGAATAGCAGAAAGGTAGGTTGATATGGAAGCATACGATAAATTAGAAAGCATTAACAGAGAGTCATTTAATACAATAGGTAAAAATACAGCACAGATGGAATCCATATCGAGACCTAATCTGACATACTGGAAGGATGCATGGAGAAGAATCAAGAAAAACAAGGCGGCATTTGCAGGATTAATTATCATAGTAATCTATGTATTTTTTGCTGTATTTGGCCCTATGATGAACAGCTATGAGTATACAGCTCAGAATTCGTCAAAGATGAATCAATTCGTTTCAGGTGAACACTGGTTTGGAACTGATGAGCTGGGCAGAGACTTGTGGACAAGAGTATGGAGGGGTGCGCGGGTATCCTTGACAATAGGCTTTATATCCACAATATTAAATACAATCATAGGCGGTCTGGTAGGAGGTATATCAGGCTACTACGGCGGCACACTCGATTTGATTTTAATGAGGATAATTGATGTGCTGTATGGAATTCCATATTTGATTGTATCAATTCTCGTTATGGTTGTCTTAGGTCCTGGAATAGCCTCACTAATTATAGCAATGGTAATAGTGGGCTGGATAGGAACGGCAAGATTTGTAAGAGGAGAGGTTTTAAGAATAAAGGAGCAGGATTTTGTATCTGCCGCCAAGGTGCTTGGTGTCTCTGACATGGAAATAATAATAAAACATATTATACCGAATGTTATGGGTTTGATTATTACAAACTTAACAATGGCGGTGCCGAAGGCAATATTTAATGAAGCGTTTTTAAGCTATATAGGACTTGGTATTTCACCTCCTGAGTGCAGCTGGGGAGTTTTGGCGAAATCGGGAATAAAGATGCTGAGAATATATCCGTATCAACTGTTCATACCATCATTTTTTATTTGTACAACAATGCTGGCTCTTAATCTGCTGGGAGACGGTATGAGAGATGCATTGGACCCGAAGCTCAGAGGAACCGAATAAGCATATAAGGAAGTGAAAATATGGATAAAATATTAGAAGTTAAAGATTTGAAATTTTCATTTAAGACCTACGGCGGTATAGTTCAGTCCGTAAGAGGAGTCAGCTTTGATGTCAATGAAGGAGAAATAATAGGCATAGTAGGCGAGTCCGGATGCGGCAAAAGTGTTACTGCTCAGTGTCTGGTGAGACTTAACCCTGAACCTCCCGGATTTTTTCAGGGTGGTTCCATAAAATACAAAGGTAAAGAAATAACAACCATGTCTGATCGTGAAATGAGGAGCATAAGAGGTGTTGAAATAGGCTTCATCTTTCAGGACCCGATGACATCATTGAATCCTACCATGAAAATTGGGAAACAAATAGAGGAATTATTTGTTCAAAGAAAAATGTACAGCAAAAAAGAGCTTAAAGAAAAAGCAATAAATATTTTAAAGATGGTAGGAATATCAGACGCTGAACGAAGATATAACCAGTATCCTCACGAGCTCAGCGGAGGTATGAAGCAAAGAATCATGATTGCCATAGCATTGGTTGGAAACCCAAGTGTAGTTGTTGCGGACGAACCCACAACATCTCTTGATGTGACCATTGAAGCACAGATTCTTGATTTGCTGAAGGATTTGCAAAAGCAGCTGAAAACCTCCGTAATACTCATAACACACGATTTGGGTGTCATAGCAAAAATGTGTGACAGAGTTTTCGTAATGTACGGAGGTAAAATCGTAGAAAAAGGGCTGGCTGATGAAATATTTTACAATACAAGGCATCCGTACACTTCCGGTCTTTTATGTTCAATTGCGGATCTGGAAACAAGCAAGGATGAAGAGCTGCAGCCCATAGAGGGAACTCCGCCCGATTTGTTTTCTCCTCCTGAAGGGTGTCCCTTTGCCGCAAGATGCGAATATGCAATGGAAATATGCTATGAAGCCATGCCTCCCGAATATGTAATTACGGATGAGCATGCAACCATGTGCTGGCTTGAGCATGAATATGCAAATCATGTGGTGCTTCCGTGCAAAAAGATGAACAAGGAGGAAGCATGATGGAACCGTTGATAAGTGTTAAGAATCTGAGTAAATATTTTCAAATAAGCAAGAGTGAATGCCTCAAGGCAGTAGATGATGTGTCCTTTGACATTTACGAGGGAGAAACAGTCGGTCTGGTCGGAGAGTCCGGCTGCGGCAAATCTACAACAGGAAGATGCCTTGTAAAACTGTACAATCCCACCAATGGGAATGTATTTTATAATGGTAAGGACATTTTCAGCTCGAAAAATAAAGCGGAACATATGGAATATTGTAAAAATACTCAGATGATATTTCAAAACCCATATTCATCTTTAAACCCAAGAATGACGGTCAAGGATATTGTGGGTGAAGGGATAAAGCTCCATGAAAACATAAATGAAAAACAGCTTGATGAAAAAATTGAAAACCTGCTGAAATCTGTGGGGTTAAATAAAGAACACATGTCAAGATTTCCGCATGAATTTTCGGGAGGGCAGAGGCAGAGAATAGGAATTGCAAGAGCTCTTTCGGTCAATCCAAAGTTTATAGTATGTGACGAACCTATATCTGCACTGGATGTGTCCATCCAGGCACAAGTTTTAAATATGCTCAAAAAATTGCAAAAAGAAAGAGGACTTACATATCTCTTCATTGCACACGATTTAAGTGTGGTTAAATATATTTCGGACAAGGTCATAGTAATGTATCTGGGAATGATTGTAGAACAGGCAGAGGCAGATGAGCTCTACAAAAATCCTGTGCATCCCTATACAAAGGCTCTTTTGTCCGCAATACCTGAGGCAGACCCTAAGATTGCAAAAAGCAAGGAAAGAATAATGCTTAAGGGAGAAATACCGAGTCCAATAAATCCAAAGGACTGCTGCAGGTTTGCAGAAAGATGCAGCAGCGCCAGACCCATATGCTTTGAAGAAACTCCAAGGCTGAGGCTATACTCAAACAAAGAAAGTCACAGAGTAGCCTGTCATTATTTTGATTAATGTCTGAATAACCGGAAACCACAAGTTATTTTTAAATTAAATGTACTTCTTCATAATAGAAGTCCGTACAGAAAATTGTCTGTACGGACTTTTCAATTTATAAGCTTTTTACTTTATGCAGGTCTCAATAAATCTCATCAGAAGAGTTGCTGCTTCTGCACGGGTTGTATTACCCTTAGGGGATAGGGTATTTGCTGCACGCCCGTTTATCAAACCCTTGGCATTTGCCCACTTCATTGCATTCAATGACCATGATGAAATCTCGGATGCATCACTGTATGTTGTAAATTCATTTGTGACTGTCATATCGAGCCCTTTATATTCAGCGTAGCGCATCATGATTGCTGCTGCCTGCTCACGTGTAATATCGTCATTAATCCCAAACATCCCGTTGCCATAGCCGTCAACAATACCGTTTACACTTGCCCAGATAATGGAGTTTGTGTACCACTGTCCGGATTCAATGTCACTGAACGTATTTGGAGATGTTACATCCGGTTCACCTTCATGACGATAAAGCATTGCCACAAGCATTGCACGATTGAGATTGCTGTTTGGAGCAAACTCTGCTGAACTTACTCCGTTCATAAGCTTGTTGTCATATACGTACTTTACGGCTTCATAGAACCAATCACCGATTTTCACATCTGTGAAATTAATTTCTGAAGCATCTGCTGCATTTGCCTTGTCTGCAATCATGAATATCGAGAAATGTGTTGTCGTGAATGTGAATCCTTTGAGAACCGAGTCATATTTTACATTCTTCATTTCCTCAAGCTTGCCATTTTTATCGACATAATACACCGTCATGCCTTCTGCTTTAATGTTACCATCCAGTTCATAAGGCAGAAAAACTGCTACTGTTCCTCCAAAACTTGTTATAGGGTTATCTTGAACATTGATTGACAGATTAAACACAGGGTTGCTTCCCGCTGTCTTTTGCTGTTCGGCAGAAAGTAAATCATTATTGGCCTTAGCTATACCTATAACGACATCAGAATTTTCGTCAACATCCTTTATGATGCTGTTAAGAGCGGCGTTGTCCAATGTTATGCTGCCAAGGCTGCTCTGAATTGTGAGTTGGCCCTTGTCAGCCTTTGAAATCATTTTTATGGCCTCGCTTTTAACTGTTATGTCGAGAGAGGTGCTGCTGCTATTGTTGCTTACAGATACCCTTACTTCCGGGATCAGGCCGTTTTCTGCACTATCCTTTACTGCTTCATCAATAGCATTTTTAATTTCATTTGTGGTAACAGCAGCTTTTGCTGCACCGTTGAAAGTCTTGGCTCCAATCTTGATTTCCTTGATTACCACAGATTGATCTCCGATATTATCCCATTTGGGATTATAATTCGATTCTTTTTTATAATTGTTGGTATAAACCCACACTATATCGTCATCATTTGATACTGTATAATCACGCAGTCCGATATTAGGATACTTGTTGTTTACCATGTACATCCAGCCGCTGTTTGGACCGTTTGTGAACTCTGAAAGCCATTCGTTTGTCAACGGGGATTTTATGCGTCCAATGTAGTTGAATTGTGTTTCTTTGAATTCAATACCGGCTTCGTCCAATGCTGCCTTGAATACATCATATACACTTGCTCCGCTGTTAACGGTTATATCTGTACGCTTAATCCACACCTCTTTATGCAGTGGTTGTTCATCTTTTGTTGCACCGTTCAGTGTGAAATATACTGTAATAGTTCCCGTTTCTCCAGTTCCTCCAGTATTATAATCCACATAGAATGTTTCTTTTACGCTGTTTCCTGAATAATCACTTGCATTTATCTCAATTATATTTTTACCATTTACAAGAGTTGCGGCAAACTGATCGTTGCTTCCTGTCAGCACGGTACCATTGACTGTTACGGCAGCATGGAGCCTTCCGTCTGTTTCGTCCATTGCGTAGGCAGTGAATGTGTATCTTTTGTCCGTAACCGTCTCCGTCTTAGCTGTGGTATGAATTACCGGCGGTTTTGTATCTGCATGCTCAAGTTCACGGTAAGCCTTCATAAGAGTACTCAAGGCATCGTTAATTATCTGCTGTGTCTGGTTCAGCGTAGGCGAGGAAGAAACTGTCTTTGCTTCATCTAAGGCAATTCTGAAGTTATTCCACGAGTTGTTTTCATAGTCATCCTTTTGAAGTAGATCCAGCTCTGTGATTCTCTGATTGAGCACAGTTTTATCTACTATGCTGCCCGATACAGGTTTAGCAAATACATATGGCGACTGAGCTGTGCTGCTTGAAACAAGCTTGTCATATGCAAGCAAAGCACGGAATACCTGTTCTGTTGCCATGCGGTTGACATCCTTGTTGTCCGTATAGCCGAACAGTTTATTAGATGTCATAAATTGAGTAAATAAATCATAAACCGCATTGTACTGTATTTGGGATGAACCAAAATATGTTGCAGGGTCAATGCCAAGTGATGTAGCGGCAATGATGACCATAGCAGTGGAGTTGGAGTTCACAGGTGAACCAAATGAGCCGGTGCCTGTCTGCTTAATCTTCAGGTATGACATTGCATTATCCACAGCTTTTTTTACATCAGAACGTGAATTGTAATAAGGAGATAATGCAGAAACAACCATAGCTGTCATGTCAACATCAGATACAATCTTATCTCTGGACCAGTTCCAGCCTTGATTATATATTTGTGTTGAAAGAATTTCGCCGATAAGGGCATCTCTTGTCCACCTTGCGTCCTTCGGAACATCGTAATTTCCTGAGTCCAGCGCAATCAGCGCAAAAGCAAGCGCATTGACCTGCATATCTCTGTCATCATTTGCAATTTTGTCAATTAGGTTGTAAACATTACCTTTGCCGTCCTCAGTCCTGCTTGCATCAATGCCTATGGATGTAAGCGCAATTACCGTACGCTGAATATCCGTTGAGGATGCGGTGGATTCATTGGCTGCTGAAATTGAGTCCTGCAAGAATTTTTCTTTATCGATGTCGCCCATGCGTCCGGCATATGCCATGTCCATGACTTCCCACGGCAGCACAGAGCCCACGAACAGATCTCCGATTGCCTCAATAGACACTGCAACCTTTCCGGACAAATCTGTGGGATTAATAGGGAGCAGTCTTGAAATAGCTGCAATAAGATCAGCAACGGCATTATCTGTTTCCTCTTGATTGGCAGAACCGTTTTTATCAACAACAATAGCATTTTGCAGTGCTAAGTCAAAGCCTCTCCAGCTGATTGCGGTATAATCTTTTTTGTTAAACTGCTCAGCTACAGCAAGCAGTGCATGCAGCTCAGTTTTGTCAGTGTCTACTTTCACAGGCACAAGTGCATTAATTGCAGCTTGGAGATTTTCCGCTGCTTCAATGATTTCATTATTGTTTGAGAAACTGGAGGATGAAATGATTCTTGCCTTTGCCAGTGATTCCTCAAAATTGCCCCAGCCTTCACGGTAATCAGATTTAGTTAAAGATTCAGCTCGGGCTATTATATTATTAAGACTGGAGAAATCCGGTGTATTTGGTTCCAATGCTCCAATTGCTGAAACAAGAAGTGTATATGCCTGATCCACCTCATACTGAATTGCCGAAGGCATTGCATAAATTTTTTCTGCATAGTCTAATGCACTCAAAAAACTTTCCCATGTTCCTGACCATGAGGCGTAGTTACGGTAATTCTCGCTTTTTAAGGTCTTGGATTCCTCAATCTTTTCTGAGAGCCCTGACTTGTCCACTCCTTCTGTGACAAAATCCAGTGTGCAAGGAGCATCCTTATCAAATGGATTCTGGTATCCTGAATTAATTAATGTATTAAGCAGGCCGCCGTCAGCACCGGTGTTTGTTACCTGATACCACCATATTGTATCGTTATGTTCCATTACATAGCCGGCAGCACCTAAAAATGCACCTTGTACATCTGTGATTCCGGCATACATCCAGGGACCTTTACCGTACATAGTTGCAAGGAAGCCTCCGCCGTATTCGAGCTTTATATTTGCGTTATCATGGTTGCAGATGGCAACCATTGTTTGCATCAGCGTCCATCCTGCGGGTATGCGTATTTTAGTCTTTTCCCTGAAAAATCCGGGCTCTGGAGCACTGGTGGTGCCAATATTTCCTAAAATACTGATACCAACATAAGAGGGAAGCAAACGCATTTTTTTATCTGCGGCAACAACCTTGCTGTATCCTGACAGATCTGCAGGTGAAGCCCCCTTTGATATTGCTGCAGAATATGCTGCATATGCTTCTTTGATACGATCCTTTTGATCAAACTCATCTCTTGTGATTTCGTTAAGGTCCAAGGGATCAAGTACCAGATTAAAGGCATCCAGTGCAGCGTCAATGGCATCTGTCTTGGCTGCCACCATATTTGAGGGAACAGTAAGAGAGAACCGTTTTTCGCGTGAGGCACCGTTGTTTGTAATGGTAGCAGTCATAGTGACGCCGCGATTCAGCATTGGATTTTTTGTAACAACACCTTCATTTGTGATTGAGGCAGCATTGTTTGAAGTCCAGGTTATATAAGAACCTTCTTCGCCGATGGATGGCAGAACTAAATTATGACGAATCTGAGCTTCTTCACGGTTTCTTCCCTTAAAAATATCAAAAGTAAGCCAATCATAGTCAATGTCTACGGCAAGCTGTCCTGTTGCAGTCAATGCGCGTACTGTTACGGCAAAATCTTTTTTTGAGGCTGCTCCATTCTTAGAAATTGTTGCAGTCAGCGTAGCGGTTTTATTTCCGTCTTCGGCACTTGGGCGAGTAACAATCCCGCTGTTTGACACAAGCTCGAGGTTCTTGGAAGTCCATGAAATATCTGTGCCCAGAACACCTTTTAAAGGCAGCTTGATGTTTTCTGTAACCAGGGAGGTATCTCCAAGTGAAAGAGCTTCCGCTGCAAGCAGCACTGACTTTTGGTCATCGTTCATGCTGTTTGCTTTTACTGAAAAGTTCAGTTTTTTCGTAAGAGCCGGGTAAGTGTACTTTGAATCACTATATATAATTTCTTTTTCAATAGTTGCTGTAAGGCTCACATTTGCGTCCAGATTCAAAAGCGCATAGTTAATGAGTTTACCGTTATCGGAAATAACAGAAGGATTGTTGCTCTTCCATGTCAATTTTGCACCATCTAATTCATCAGGAAGCGATAAATCCGTAAATAAATTTTCAGGATCAGTATTTTTCCCTAAAACTTTTTCTTCAGTAAGTTCATTGTATACATCCGTAGTTATTTGTGAAAAGTCGTAACTAATCGGTGCTTCCAAATTTGTATCATACTCTGTATGCAATGTGTTTGGAGCATCCTGTGTAACCTTATATGGCAGATACACAAACTTAAGAGCAGAGTTATGAATAATGGGATTAACTGATTCCACAGGGTTGCTGCCATTTACATAGGAATACCAGCGATAATTATTAGCTCGGCTTTCGATTCCTCTGATTTTTAAGTTATAATTGGTAAAATCAAATCCAAAATCCGGCTTTACCGAGTTTATTGCACTTAATAAGAATGAGATGTTCATGTTTGCAGGTATTTTTACTTTCACCGGCATGAGGAAAGGCTCGGCATCATAATTTGCGGTGCTGCCGTTCATAGATACTCCAACTACAGAAACAGTCACATCTCTTGGCAGTGTATTAATTTTATCCTGTGCCCTGGAAATGCGCTCATAACCGACAAACTGCTTGGTTTCAGGCTCCAGCCAGCCTGCTTCAATTGCGGCTGCAACAGCATCCTTGGCATTTGCAATCAGTCCTGGTACAGGGGTTTGATTTTCATAGTTAATGTCTTCAGGATTTGGAATTGCGGCAAGCTTTGCTTCTGCAATTGCTTTTGCGGCAAGCTTAGTCTCTGAACCATTTTCATCCAGGGGCAGGACGGTAATATTCCATTTCTTTACGACAATCTCGTTATACCAATTTTTTATGGATGAGGTAAAAGTTGCTTCCAAAACAGCAGTTTTAGCCTTTTCCCCATACGGAGGTCTGGATATATTCCCTGCTTCAGAGATAACAGTTTCATCACTTGTTTTCCAAACTACAGATACAGTCTTGCCTGTTCCTGCGTGTATAAAAGAGGAAGGCAGACTTATATTTTCAGTAATTGCGTCGTTGTTCGGAATGTCAAAGTCACCACTGACAGTCTGTACTGCATTCCATTCATCAGTATAAGGTGCAATGGTAAAAGGGGATGAAACCTCTCTGGAATATCCATTTTTGGAAACGACAGCAGTTATGGTTATTTTTACGCCAGGCTCTCCATATGCGGGTCGTTTAAGCAGTGTACCGTCATTTGACATGTATTCCTGATTGCTGCTTGTGCATACTACATCACAACCATTAATAGTTGTTGGGAGGATGAGATTATGTATAATATAATTAATATTTATATTCTTTCCCTGCATAACAGGCCAATTAAGGGTTCGCTTCGATTCATTAATGACAGTAGCCTCATCAGAGCTGAAAGGGGGAACAACAAAGGTAAATTCAAGTGTGTCCTCTTCATCATTAAATTTTAAATAAGCTGTTAAGACAACCTCTGTGGGTTCATTGATATTTTCTCTTTGAAGTCTTCCGCCTTGATTTGTGTTTACTACGCCGCCGGTTGACTTCCAGCTTATTGCAGTGCCATTGGCTCCTGAGTCAGGTAAGTTAAGATCTGTTTCAATGTTGCTTGCAGATGTATTTTCTCCCATAATACTCTCTATTGTCAGAGCAGCTTTGTCCAAGGCCAGAGCATTTATCATGTCTATGTCTGCAGGCTCGTCATTTCCGACAGGAGTGTCGTCAATCCTGCCTGGAAGTGTATCACCTTCAGCATCCGTCATATACACAAAATTGATTACATCACCTGCTTCAGGATGGTCAACATGTTTTTCAACCGGCAGGATTTTGCCGTTGACAAATATATTCCAGCGGTAACCGGAACCTACATTTACAAAAGCGTAACAATTGCCTGCTTCCGGAAAGTATATGGTGCGAAAACCCGTACCCGTCTGATAGGTTGGACCGCTGCCACCGTAAGCGTAAACAGCGGCTTCAACAACCTGCCTGTATGACCAATTTTCAGGAATTATTGCTTTTGTTTTTCCGCGAAAATCATAGTAAACTCTGTCTTTTTCGGCGGCAGTCCGATCGAATGCAGAAATTGAGATTGTTACTGTTTTACCTTCTTCTACAGATTTATCCGGTTCATCTATTAAGGAAATATTAAAAATTGCGTCTTGATTTTCTTCAACTTTATCATTTTCAGATGGAGCATCAGCTTCTAATTCTTGCTGCACTGCTGTTACTGAAAGCCCCGCTGAGGACGATACTACAATTTCACCGTTATTGTCGATTACTGTACAACGGTATAGTTGTCCATTTTGTTCCGAACAAGCTGTTCTAATTTCATAATCCGGGTAAACAGCTTCTTCTATTTGAGTCCAAACCACACCATTGTCACTGCTGTTTTCCCAATAATATGTATATGGTTCAGCACCACCTTCGGCAGATGCATGAAACGCAGTGTACTCACCCGCGTAAACTGCCGTATTATCAGGCTGAACTGAAATGTGCAGCGGAGCAGTCTCTCCGGCTTCAGATTCACTGATTTCCGTTGTATTATCCGGAGGCAGTGTTACATCAGCGTAAGCTGGATATAGTGCGGATGAAATCATGGATAAGACCATGCCAAACACAAGCAGCATGGGTATAACCTTAATTCTTTTTTTCATTCTTTTCTCCTTTATTTTATTATACAATTATTATTTATTACCGCATTGTTCCGGACAAAAAAATAAAGCTTTAAATCTCAAAAGGGATTTAAAACTTTATTATAATTCAATAAACATGATTATAAGACATCAGTTGACGAACTACCTTAATCCCGGAAGGCTGACATTAAAACATCCAGGCAGTTCTCCTGACTTATGGATCTGCGTTTTTTCCGCCTTCCCAAGCATTGCTCAGTGACATATGGAAAAAACTCCCCAATTACAGTGACCGGTTCGTTCAGGGCTTTCACCTGATTATCTTTTAATCTTATTAAGAACCTGAATAATAATATTGTATTAATTAAAATATAGCATAATGCTTACTAATAGTCAATAGTTCCAGGAAGTATTCAGTTATATGGTATTAACTTAAAAACAAATTCATTATTCATTAACAGTAGACAAATTCATTTGTAATGGTGTATTATGAATACTACATTAATCACATAAAAATTAATATAATATTATTAAGAAGATATGATATTTGGAGGAAAGTAAATGTATATTGAATTGCTTAAAGCATTGGTACTGGGTGTTGTGGAGGGAATAACGGAATGGCTGCCTATAAGCAGTACGGGTCACATGATTTTGGTGGAGCAGTTTATTAAGTTTAATGCTTCGGAAGCATTTATGGAAATGTTCAGAGTTGTTATTCAGCTTGGTGCTATAATGGCGGTGGTGCTGTTATATTTTCATAAGCTGAATCCTTTTTCACCAAGCAAGTCATCAAAGCAAAAAAAAGATACAATAGATATGTGGCTGAAGGTAATTGTGGGAGTGCTGCCTGCCGGAATTTTAGGAACATTGTTTGATGATTGGTTTGATGAACATTTTTATAATTACGTTACGGTTGCTGTGACACTTATTTTTTATGGTGTTTTGTTTATTATAATTGAAAACCGCAATAAAGGTAAAAGAGCAAAAATAAATAATTTTAAGGACTTATCATACATGACAGCCTTAGGAATAGGAATGTTTCAGGTATTGTCGCTGATTCCCGGAACTTCGAGGTCCGGCGCAACAATTTTAGGTGCTATAATACTTGGGGCATCAAGAAACATAGCAGCCGAATATTCATTTTTTCTTTCCATACCGGTGATGTTTGGAGCCAGTGCACTGAAGTTACTTAAGTTTGGTTTGAATTTTACCGGATTGGAACTGGCAGTATTATTGACAGGAATGATTGTTGCATTTTTGGTTTCTGTTGTGGCAATAAGATTCCTTATCAGGTATATTAAAAATAATGACTTCAAGGCTTTCGGCTGGTATCGTATAGTATTGGGAGTGCTTGTATTGTTGTATTTTATTCTTGTTGGTTAATGTAATGGTAATTTTTGCGGAGGAATTATGTATAAAATCATGATTGTTGAGGATGACTTGACTATTGCAAGAACGTTGAAGAATCATCTTTCCAAATGGGATTATGATGTGACTTATGCGGAGAATTTTAAAAATATTATCGAAGAATTCAAGGAATTTGAC
>DAMBZP010000014.1:0-77773 GCA_032059885.1 Sedimentibacter sp. | reverse complement strand
GCACATTGTTCTTATGGATATTATGCTGCCGTTTTTTAACGGTTTCTACTGGTGCGGCGAAATACGAAAAATATCGAAGGTACCGGTAATGTTTATTTCCTCTGCCGGCGACAATATGAATATTGTAATGGCAATGAATATGGGCGGAGATGATTTTATTGTAAAGCCTTTTGACTTAAATGTTCTTACCGCAAAAATTGGAGCGATGCTCAGAAGGGCATATTCCCTGCAGGGACAAATAAATACCATAGAGCACAACGGCGCCGTTTTAAATTTAAACGATACAACGCTGAATTATGATAATAATAAAATTGAGCTTACCAAAAATGAATATAAAATTTTGCAGCTTCTGATGGAAAACGCAGGCAGGGTGGTATCAAGGGATGAAATAATGCAGCATCTTTGGGAAAGCGATCAGTTTATTGACGACAATACACTGACCGTTAATATGACAAGACTTCGCAAAAAGCTTTCTGAAGCAGGCCTTGATAATTTCATAAAAACTAAAAAGGGAATAGGCTACCTGGTGGAATAATATGAAAAAATTTTTGCATGTTTTCATTTCATATTTAAAGGAAAATATTTTGGTAATTGCAGCAGGAGCGGTTTCGTTTTTAATTTTTACAATTATATTTTTACTTTATTCGCTGCCTTTAGAGCCTGTTTTATATGCTGCCATACTGACGATTTTTTTTATATCGGTTGTATCTGCTGTACATCTTGTCAGTTTTTACAAGCGGCATTCAATGCTGTGCAAACTGAAAAACAGCATCGCTTTGTCCGATTATATGTTTCCTCATACCCTGAGCTTAATAGAAAGAGATTATCAGGAGCTTATAAAAGAAATTGACAAGAGCAGACTGGAAGTTATCAATGAAAAAAATAAATCATATTCGGATATGGTGGATTACTATACTACATGGGCTCATCAGATAAAAACGCCTATTGCCGCAATGCGCCTGATTTTGCAGTACGAAAAATCAGAGGTTAATGATGAACTGCTGGAGCAGCTTTTTAAAACTGAGCAGTATGTGGAAATGGTCATGCAGTATCTGCGTCTGGAAAGCATGAATTCAGACCTTTTATTGAAAAGATATTCTCTTGACAACATTGTAAAGCAGGCAGTAAGAAAATATTCAAGATCATTTATCCGTAAAAAAATAAAATTAAATTATGATGATTTAGACTGCAGCGTAATAACTGATGAAAAATGGCTTGTCTTTGTTGTTGAACAGATTCTTTCAAATTCTCTCAAATACACCAATTCAGGCGAAATTTCAATTTACATGGATGAAAGTCTGCCGGAAACATTGGTTATAGAGGACACTGGTATAGGAATCGAACAGGAAGATTTGCCGAGAGTATTTGAAAAAGGATTTACAGGATACAACGGCAGGGAAGATAAGAAGTCCACAGGAATAGGGTTATATTTATGCAAGCAGATATTAAACAAATTATTACATACTATTGAAATTGAATCAAAGGTTGGAAAAGGGACAAAAGTAAAAATAAACCTTCACTCTGAAAGCATAGATTTTGAATAATCTTACCAAATTGTAAGAATGATAAAGAAAATGTAAGCCAAAACTATGGTAGAGCATTTTCTTTTTTTGATAATATGAACAGGAAGAAAAATATTGGAGGTTAATATGTCACTTTTAGAAGTAAAAAATATAAAAAAGATTTATACAACACGTTTTGGCGGAAATCCTGTTCAGGCACTTGCAAATGTATCCTTTTCAGTGGAAAAAGGAGAATATGCCGCCATAATGGGTGAATCCGGCTCAGGCAAAACAACACTTTTAAATATCCTTGCTTCTTTGGATAAACCAACAGGCGGTGAGATTCTGCTGAACGGTAAAAATATTGTATCAATTAATGAAAAAGAAATATCTGCTTTCAGGAGAGATAATTTGGGATTTGTTTTTCAGGATTTCAATTTACTTGATACATTTTCAATCATGGACAACATATTTTTGCCACTGGTTTTGGCGGGAAAGTCATATGAGGAAATGGATTCAAAATTAAAGCCTATTTCAAAGAGATTGGAAATTGATGATGTTTTAAATAAATATCCATATGAGGTCTCCGGCGGTCAAAAACAAAGAGCTGCAATTGCCAGAGCACTCATTACAGGTCCGGAGATAATACTGGCTGATGAACCTACCGGGTCCCTTGATTCCAGGTCCTCTGACGGAGTTTTGAAGCTTTTTAATGAAATAAATGATGATGGTCAGACAATACTCATGGTTACACACAGCGTAAAGGCAGCAAGCCATGCAAAGAGAGTTCTGTTTATCAAAGACGGAAGCATTTACCACCAGATATACAAGGCAAACATGACTGATGA
Source organism: Sedimentibacter sp. (assembly GCA_032059885.1). Taxonomy (GTDB): domain Bacteria; phylum Bacillota; class Clostridia; order Tissierellales; family Sedimentibacteraceae; genus Sedimentibacter. Next base: position 75,423 of record DAMBZP010000014.1, on the reverse strand, counting down.
GCAAATGTACCAAAAAATTTCAGACACACTTACGCTGCTTGCAAAAGGGGGTAAGCAAGATGAATAGATTCTTTTATCAGAAGCTGGCAATAAACAATATGAAAAAGAATTCTAAGACATTCATACCATATCTTTTAACGTGCATAGGTACAATAATAATGTTTTACAATATGTGCTTTTTGACGGTTGCAAAGGATATAGGCAGTGTCAGCGACAGCAGCTCCGTGAGATATATTTTGTTTCTTGGAGCAGTAGTGATAGGAATTTTTTCACTTATATTTTTATTTTATACGAACAGTTTTTTAATAAAGAGACGTAAAAAGGAATTCGGACTGTTTAATGTGCTCGGTATGGAGAAAAAGCATGTTGCAAAGATTATGTTTTATGAATCATTGTTTACGGCTTTAGTAAGCCTTACGGTGGGTTTGTCGGCAGGAATACTGCTGAGTAAGCTTATGATTCTATTCCTTCTTAAACTGATGTCATTTAAAGCTTCATTCGGTTTTGAAGTTCCTTACTCTGCCGTATTGTATTCATTGGCGGTGTTTACGGGTATATTCTTCATTAACCTTATTTACAATATTCGTCAGGTTCATCTTTCAAATCCTGTAGAATTGCTGAGGGGAGGAAATTTGGGTGAGAAGGAGCCAAGGACAAAGTGGCTTATGGCAGTTATCGGTGCTGTATCTCTTGCTGCAGGATATTATATAGCTGTTACCACTGAAAATCCTGTTGCGGCACTGAGCTTGTTTTTTGTTGCTGTCGTATTGGTAATGACAGGAACATACTGCCTGTTTACATCGGGCAGCATTGCAATTTTAAAAATACTCAGGAAAAATAAAAAATATTACTATAAACCAAGGCATTTCGTTTCTGTTTCGGGCATGCTTTACCGAATGAAACAGAATGCAGCAGGGCTATCCAACATTTGCATATTGTCTACGGCCGTTATTATTATGATTTCTTCGACGGTATCCTTGTATGCAGGTATGGAGGATGTTTTAAAGCTGCGATTTCCAAGAAATATCGAGGTTTCAGCAAGTGATGTGTCAGATGAACAGGCGGAAGCGCTGGATAAATTAATTGAGCAGCAGACAGCAGCGCTTAATATTGAAAGAAATAATGTGCTGCGTTTTCGCTCAATGGGCTTTGTAGCCATCCGTGAAGGCTCCAGGTTTGTGGCTGCGGATTATAATTCATATACGTCCAATAACATTGCCTCATTGGTATTTATTACTCAGGATGAATACAGCAAGCTTGAAAATAAATCAATTGCACTTAAAAGCGGGGAAGCTCTGGTTTATTCGGAGGCTGGCAATACCTTAGGCAGCGTCTTAAATCTAAACGGATATGAACTTTCAATAAAGGAATATCTGGGTTCGTTTAATTCTGCAGGCATGACGTCTGACAAATTAATGAGCAGCTATTATGTAATAGTTGACAATATAAACACCGTTGAAAAAGTATATAATTCTTTAGGCAAAAGTGATGGAGAAATGGAGGGCTTCTCATATTTTTATGGATTTGATACTGATGCGGATGAGCAGAAACAAATAAATATTGTCAATAATTTAAATGAAAAAATAAGAGAACTGGATGCTGCAGGTCGGGCGAACGGCTCTGAAGCATCAAAAGCAAGCTTTTATTCAGCTTATGGGGGACTGTTTTTTCTTGGTATATTTTTAGGCCTTTTGTTTGTAATGGCAACAGTGTTGATAATATACTACAAGCAGATAGCCGAAGGCTATGATGATAAGGAACGATTTGAAATAATGCAGAAAGTCGGAATGGATCGTGAAGAAGTGAGAGGAACCATTCGCAGCCAGGTATTGACAGTATTTTTTCTTCCCCTGGCAGCGGCAGTAATTCATATTGCGTTTGCATTTAAGGTTATCACAAGGCTTTTGCTGGTATTTGGAATGACGAATGTTTTCTTGTTTGCTGTGTGTACAGTCGCAACAATAATAGTGTTTGCTGTTCTATATACAGTTGTGTATGCGTTGACCGCCAGGATGTATTATAAGCTTGTAAGTTAGGGAGCACCAGGCTGCTGTTACAGTGAAAAAAATAAATCATTTTAATTAAAAACGCGACAATGAAAATATCATACCAATACACCATTGTCACGTTTTTATTATATAATCATTTTTATCAAAACAGGAACGGTTATCAAGGATATTAATGTCGTGGCGGAAACAATTATTGCGGCAAATTCCTTTTCCTTGTTGAAGCTTTCGGAAAATATGGACGTCATAGTTGATGCGGGCATGGCAGTCATAATGATTACAGAGTAAACAGCCTTTGATGAATCCTCCAGCAGCAGTGAAATTAAATAAATTATAACCGGAATTATTATTAGTTTTATTATTATGCCGTAATAGATAGTCCAGTCCTTCAGGTGTTTTTTTATTTTCACGTTGGATAATATAACACCTACAATAAGCATGGATATAGGTCCCGTTATATTTCCTATACTTTTTATGCTTGATAAAAGAGCTCCCTTTATTTCAATGTTAAAAACCATCATTACAATCCCGGCAGCTACAGCTATTATAGATGGATTAAACATTAAATTTATAATTTCTTTCTTTAAATATCCTTTTTCTAATTTACCCTTATAAAGAATAATGCCGTAGGTCCACAAGAATATTACAAAGAACATATTGAATATAGAACCGTAAATGACACCTTCTGAACCGAATATGGAATTTAAAACAGGAAATCCAACGTAACCTGTATTTACAAAAATATTTGCAAAATGCAGCACGGTTTTTTTATTGTCTTTTACAGGCAGCAACAGAAGATATGAAACAGCCGCCATTATAACATATGCTCCAAGGCTGTAGTAAAATGTTTTTAATACATTTGATTTTATTGAGTCGTCATATGTAAACATAAAGGATGAAACAATCATAAAAGGCAGAGCTATTTTTATCAGAATATCTGTTAATCCTTTATTTATTTCAGGCGTTATTATTTTTTTCCTGCTGCCATAAACGCCTACCAGTATAATTATAAAAAGAGAGATGACACTTTCTGTAATAGCCGATACTTCCAAAATAAGCCTCCTTCACTTTGCTAATAATCATAGTATGTGGGAAGCTGTAATTGTTGCTGAACAGATTGTGTCATTTGCGTTTTTTGTATCTTGGATTAATAATAACATAGTTTAAGATGATCGCATATGGAAGTATAAATCCCACAAATGCCTGAATCATTGAAACTGCCTTGGACAATCCAAATGGAGTCATATCACCGTACCCGACAGCAAATAATGTTATGAAACTGAAATATAAAGAGCGGGTTATAACATCTATGAACTGATTCTGGTGAGTCACAGATGAATAATGGTCAAGAATAAAACCAAGCTCTGCATACTCCAGAAATATATATATTGCAGAAAATGCAGCAGCTATTATAAAATACAGGTTGAATAAAATTATTATATTGTAGAATACAATGGTTTTACGGTTCACAAAAATACTCCTTAAATATATGCTACTAAGATTATATGCGGATATATAATTTTTTAATTGTAAAATTAAATTACATATTTCAATGAAGCAGTTTAGACATCATATTAATTTAATTGATTAAATCTCTGAAATAATGTAAAATTATATTTGTTAATCAATCAAAGGAGCTAAAATGAGAAAAACAATAGGAATTTTTGCCCATGTAGATGCCGGAAAGACAACCTTTACAGAACAGCTTCTTTATCAGACAGGAAGTATAAGGAATTTTGGAAGGGTGGATTATAAGACATCAACTATGGACACCGATACGATTGAGCAAAAAAGAGGCATAACAATTTTTGCGGATCAGGGTGTTTTTAATTATAAGGATGACACGTACTACATAATAGATACACCAGGGCATATAGATTTTTCAGCAGAAGCGGAGCGTGCTGTTTCGGCATTGGATTATGCTGTTTTGCTGGTCAGCGGCAGCTCGGGAGTTCAGGCTCATACAACAACATTGTTCAGGCTGCTGAAGGATTATGATGTTCCGGTTTTTATTTTTATCAACAAAGCTGACATGGAAAGCTTTAATATAAGACTGATTTTAGACGACATAAAAAATAAGCTTACACATGATATACTTTATATAAATTCCGTTGAAGATGCTGTAAATCAGGAAGCTGCAGAATTTGCTGCTGAACGTGATGAAAAATTTATGGAATTCTATCTGGAAGAAAAATACACTCAGGAAAATATTTATGAAACTATTATAAAACTCATAAAAAATAGAGAATGCTTTCCTGTAATGAGCGGTTCTGCATTAAAGGGAACCAATGTAGATAAATTTTTAGAGGTGTTTTCATACCTCTCTGTTACTGATTATAAGGACAAGGAGGAAGAACCATTTGCAGGAAGAGTCTATAAGATACGTCATGACGACAAGGGAACCAGGCTTACATTTATAAAAGCTTTATCAGGAAGGCTCAAAATTAAGGATGAATTTTCCTTCATTAAAAATGAGGATTCAATTCCTGAAAAAATAAATGAAATAAGGATATACAACGGAAAGAAATATGAAAACAAAAATGAAATTGGAGCAGGAGATGTGTTTGCAGTAACAGGATTTAAGCTGCCCATATGCGGTACATTTATAAAGACACCGAAGGCTGAAATAGAAGATACAAATAATTTTCACATGGAGGCAGCTCTTAGATCCAGGGTGAACATTATTGATAAAACAGAAATAACGACAGTTATAGAAAAATTGCGTATTTTGGAGGCTGAAGACCCTATGCTGGCAGTTTCATACCAGAAGGAGACCGAGGAAATATTAATCAGCGTAATGGGAAAAATTCAGCTTGAAGTACTGGAGCAGGTTATAGATTCACGATTTGGAATATCGGTGAAATTTGAAAAGCCGCAGGTGGAGTACAGGGAAACAATAAAATCAAGTGTGTTTGGATACGGCCATTTTGAACCTCTTCGTCATTACGCCGAGGTTAAACTGAGGCTGGAGCCGGGAAGCAGAGGAAGCGGAATTACATTTGAAAATGAATGTCATGTGGATAATCTGCCTGTGAATTATCAGAAAGCTGTGGAAACTCATGTTTTTGAAAAGATACACAGAGGAATTCTGACAGGATCACCCATTACGGATATAAAGATAACATTGATTGCCGGACGTTTTTATATAGAACATACGGTAGGCGGAGACTTCAGAGAGGCAACCTACAGAGCAATAAGACAGGGTCTGGAGAAAGAAGAAGCAGTTTTGCTGGAGCCTTTTTACAGCTTTGAAATATATTCGGATGAAAATTATATCGGAAGAATTTTATCAGACATTCAAAAGATGAGAGGAACCTATGAGTCTCCTGTGCTTTCGGGAAAGACCGCGTTTATAAAAGGAAGGGGTCCTGTTGAGACATTTATGGAATATGGTATGGAGCTTATATCTTTTACAAAGGGAGCAGGAGGCATAAGCTTAATGTATGATGGCTATGATTTGTGTCAAAATGCTGATGAGGTCATTGAAAGAATCGGATACGATAAAGAAAGAGATGTCGAAAATACATCAACATCTGTTTTTTGTGCAAAAGGGCTTTCATTTACCGTGCCGTGGTATGAAGCCGAAAAACACATGCGCACAGTAAATATGTAGATGATGAATTCTAAATATCGGAGAAATATATGGACAATTCAAATAACAACATAACAGAAGGCAATGTATTCAAGGCATTGCTTTATTTTACCATACCACTGATAATTTCGGGTTTTCTGCAGCAATTATATTCAATAGCCGACTCGGTAATAGTGGGGAATTTTATAAATGAGGGAGCATTGGCAGCAGTGGGTGTCTCCGGTCCTGTATCAAACATATTTATTTATGTTGTTATAGGACTGGTTTCAGGATACACAATTTTGATTTCACAATATTATGGCGCGAAGGATTATGACAAGGTGTTGAAACTAACCAGCACATTTTTTATATTTGTAACCTTGTTTTCCTGCATCTTAGCCGTTTTGGGATATTGCTTCAAAAGCAGCATACTGATTTTGCTTGATACTCCAGATGAAATTATACAGCCGTCAGTCGATTATTTATCGATAATTTTTATAGGAATTCCATTTGTTGTTCTCTATAATCTTTACAGCTCATTGCTGAGAGGTATAGGAAACAGCAAGATACCTTTATATTCAATTATACTTTCATCAATAGTTAACATTATTCTGGATTTAGTGTTCATAAATATATTCAGATGGGGAATAAGGGGAGCAGCAGTTGCTACTGTTATCGCTCAGGTAATTTCAAGCGCTTATCTGTACTTTCATGTAAGCAGGCATTATTCCATGTTTAAAGTTTCAATAAAAGTAGATTCAATGGACATTCCTCTTTTTCTCGAGAGCCTGAAATTAAGCGTCCCAAGAGTTATTCAGTCAGCCATAGGCTCATTTGGTGCGCTGCTGCTTCAAAACATCATGAATTCATTCGGTCTTGACGTAGTAACGGCAATTACTACAGCTTATAAAATAGATACGCTGACAATACTGCCCATAATTAATATTTCTATTGCCATTTCCATATTTGTAGGTCAAAATGTGGGAGCAGGAAATTACGACAGGGCAAGGGAAGGACTAAATAAAGGAATAGTAATTGTTTTGATACTGGCAGTCGTTGTAACAACTGTCGTAGTCACATCCGGATTTCATCTTATGAAGCTTTTTGGAGTTTCGGATAAGGTCGCTCAGATAGGACAAACCTTTTTCTATATATGCGGAGTATTTTATCCCATATTTGGACTGCAGAATGCATATTCCTCTTTCCTGCAGGGGAACAAGGATGTTGCATTTACATCTGCGGTAAATATAATGTCGCTTTTCATAAGGATTGTATTATCTTATGCTTTGGCATCACTGATTGGATACAGAGTCGTTGCCGTTGCGGAAATGTGCTCATGGGTATTCGGAGCTTTAATATGCTATTGGAGATATAAGAGCAGAAAATGGGAAAAATACGGAATCCTGTAAAATATTTTATGAATATTATAGAATTTGCAGACCTTTTAGGTTATAATACAATGGAGAAATAAAGAATGAAAAGTAGATAATATTCAGGGGGCACTTATGTCTAAACAATTGAAAGCTGATTTAATGCTGATTCTTATAACTATGTTTTGGGGAGTTTCCTATTATCTTTCGGATATAAGTCTTACAGATATGGGGTCGTTTTCTTTAAATGCAAACAGATTTCTCATTGCATTTTTTTGTGCAGTGTTGTTGACATTTCCAAAACTAAAAAATGTGTCAAAAAATACATTAAAGTACAGCATCATGGTCGGAGCATCTCTCACTGTAGTATATATCGGTGCAAATCTGGGGGTTCAGCATACAACCTTGTCAAATACAAGTTTTTTATGCGGATTGTCCGTTGTTTTCACTCCTATACTGTCAGGTATAATTCATAAGAAAGCTCCTGATAAAAAACTTATGATTGTCATAATTATTACTACTATAGGAATTACGCTTTTGACGCTGAAGGATAATTTTTCGGTTAACTACAGTAATTTATTGGGGGATGTGTCTTCAATAATGTGTGCGCTGGCATATGCTGTTGACCTTAATATTACAGAAAAGGCAGTTTCTTTTGAAGACGTTGACCCATTTCAGATGGGAGTTTTTCAACTTGGAGTAACAGGTTTTATGAGTCTGCTGCTTGCACTTATGTTTGAAAAGCCTCATCTGCCAACACATCCTTCCATATGGGCATCAGTGTTGTTTCTGTCAATATTATGCACAGGAGTGGCGTTCATAGTCCAGACAATTGCACAGCAATATACAACTGCTTCGCATGTAGGCGTTATTTTTTCGCTTGAAACGGTATTTGCCGGTGTGGTGGCATTTGTACTGGCAAAAGAGGTTTTAACCTTTAAATCATATCTCGGTGCTGCATTAATGGTTTCCAGCATATTCATAATGGAAGTAAACTTTAAGGAATTGATGGAAAATAGAAAGAAGAATAAGGAACGTCTTATGTGAGACTGAAAAAATATAATGAAATATAAAAATATAAAGAAAGCAAAATTTATCAACAGGCCCAACAGATTTATCGCCAATATTGAAATTGAAGGCAGAAATGAAATCTGCCATGTAAAAAATACTGGCAGATGCAAGGAGCTTCTTGTTGAAGGAGCGGAAATATTTGTACAGGAATCTGACAACCCCAGCCGCAGTACAAAGTATGATTTGATTTCAGTTTATAAAAACGGCAGACTTATCAATATGGACAGCCAGGTTCCAAATAAGGTGTTTCATGAATGGGTGAAAGATGGACATTTATTTAATAGTGTAAGATTAATAAGGCCGGAATGTAAATACAACAATTCCAGATTCGATTTTTATATAGAAGATGGCATCAGAAAAATTTTTATTGAGGTTAAGGGAGTAACATTAGAAGAAGACAATGCTGTAATGTTTCCTGATGCGCCTACGGAAAGAGGGCTGAAGCATATCAACGAGCTTTCAGCATGTCTGGATGAAGGATATGAAGCATATGTAGTTTTTATTGTACAGATGGGGGATGTATCATATTTTACTCCAAATTACAGAACTCATAAGGAGTTTGGAGAAGCGCTGGTAAGAGCAAATAAAAAAGGAGTCAATATACTTGCGCTTGAATGTGATGTTACAGAAAATTCAATAGAAGCAAAAAAATATGTAGATATAAGATTGTAAACCCCTTAATATAATTGCTCCTCAAATGCTTTTGATAAAGGCATCTGAGGAGCAATTACATATTTTTTATTTTAACTTTTTGAATCCTTAACCTCATCATCTAAATCCTGTGAAATTTTGTTAGACTGTGATTTAAACTGATTGATAGCTTCTCCCATTGATCTTCCTATTTCAGGAAGCTTGGATGGCCCGAAGATTACCAATGCTATGGCTAAAATTAATATTAATTCTGATGCTCCTATTCTACCCAAACGTAATCCCACCTTTAAAACTTTATATTTGTTGTTTATTTAATATTCAAATATCAATAATGTCAGCTCAGCTGCTCCTCAGCTGAATTATCAAATAAACGAGGATTACTCCCCGTTTATTTGATGAAGCGCTTATGCCAGAGCTTCGTTTAAGAGTTCAACCATTTTTTTGGTTACATCTCCCGCAACGCCTGCGCAGCGAGTTTTTCTTTCATCACTGCCGTATTCATAGCCTGATTTTTCCATAAATTTTCCGACAGAATCAGCGCATAAAATTGAATCTGCAACTGTTGTAGGTAATTCCAGATCAGGTTGGTAAATAGGAAGCTCTGCATCCTTGTACCAATTTTCTAAATCTACAAGTACTTTTTTTGCAACATCCGGTTCACATACGCTGCCAATACATACTGCTGCAGCTCCTAAAGACCCGCATAGAGATGCTTGCTGGAATCCTGCACCATAGTTAGTGAATGCCGCTATTGGCATTTGGTTAAAAGGATAACCAACTTCTTTTGCTAATACGCCGAAGAACCCTTCAGCCACACCGGCACCTCAGCCGCCTTTTTCTTTGTATCCTTTATAGGCTGCTGCTTCCACAACCGCAGGATCGAGTTTCTTGTAAGGCCATGGATAAGCAGGAGCTTGAGATGTGTCTGCATCTGCTGCTGGTGCAGTTGAACATCCTGTGAGAAGTCCGCCTAATGATCCCACTACAGCTACACTTGCTGCAGTGTATCCCATTCCTTTAAGAAAATCCTTTCTTGTGATTTGTTTGTTTTCTGACATTTTACTCTCCTAATATAATAGTATTTAAATGTTAAAAATTTAATTACATGCTTATTATAATATAAACTATTGAATAATACAAGCAGTATTTTTGACATATGCCTGTAACATATGCTAATATATCGTTGAAATTAAGCAAATTCAATAAAAAAATATATAAAAAATTATTATTTAAAATTGATGTATATATAATAACAATTTATATAAACTTTGAAGCTAAAGTAAAAGGAAGTTTGAGGTTATATGCAAAAAAATATTTAAATATTTAATTTGTATTGAAATTCAATTGCACTTATTATAAAATTACTTATTAATAATAAAGGAGGAAATATGGAAGAAAAGAAAAAGGCGCTGAAGGCTGCATTCCCTCATACAATTCCCGTTATGACAGGCTATATAGTTCTGGGAGCCGCCTATGGAATATTAATGAACAGCAAGGGGTATGGATTGGTTTGGGCTCTCTCCATGAGCTTGATTGTATATGCGGGGTCGGCACAATATGTAGCTATTACATTTCTTACGTCAATTTTTAATCCTATTTATGCCTTGCTTTTAACATTAATGGTAAATGCGAGGCATGTATTCTACGGATTATCCTTGATGAACAAGCTGAAGGATACAGGCAGGCTAAAGCCGTTCATAATATATTGGTTAAGCGATGAAACATTTTCAGTACTTTGTGCTGCGGAACCTCCGAAAGGAGTTAGTAACGGCTGGTTTATGTTTTTTATAGCCTTATTGGATTATACATACTGGGCAATCGGTACATCAGCAGGCAGCATTCTTGGAAATATGATTTCATTTAATACGAAGGGTATTGATTTTGCCCTGACTGCACTGTTTGTTGTTATTTTTACAGGTCAATGGAAAGGTATGAAAAATCATGAGCCTGCGTTGACAGGTGTTATATGTACACTAATTTGTTTACTCATATTTGGGCAGAATAATTTTGTTATACCTGCAATGGCAGCAATTATAACCGTTCTGACATTGATGAGAAAAAGGATTGAAGGAGAAACTGCTAAATGACACTTACATCATCACAGACAATAATTATAATAGCTGCAGCCGCTGCAGCAACAATTATAACCAGATATCTTCCTTTCATGTTGTTTTCCGATAAAAACGAAAGCCCTTATATTGACTACCTTGGAAAGGTACTTCCTTATTCCGCCATAGGATTATTGGTCGTATATTGTCTAAAGGGGATTAATATTACAGCTTCGCCTTATGGTGTTCCGGAAGCAATCTCTGTAATTGTCGTTGCCATACTGCATTATTGGAAAGAAAATACTTTATTAAGCATAGGTGTGGGAACGGTTGTTTACATGATTTTTGTACAAGCAATTTTTATATAAAAAAACGGCAGACAGCTGCCGCTTTTTTATAGTCCTGACCAAGCTTCCTATTTTACCTGGTACATTCCGTTACTTTCCATATATTTGAAGATAGTTTCACCGTGCTGCTGTTCTTCTTTTTGTATGTGGTTTAAGACATTACGAACCTGAGGATCTCTAAATTCAAATATGGCTGTGTCATATGCACCTGATACATATTTTTCAGTCATAAGCATATCTGTACACAAGTCTTTATCTGAATTATTATAGTTTGAAGACTGTGCTTTAGGAATAAAGCTTGACGATTGCTGTATCATCTGTGTCTGCATTCCGCTCTGCTGGGGCTGCATCTGCTGAGACGACTTCATCTGCATACCACTTTGCTGTGATTGCATCTGCTGAGATTTCGTCTGCATTCCGCTTTGCTGTGATTGCGTCTGCATCCCGCCTTGCTGAGAACCTGACTGCTGCATTTGAGGAATCTGACCTTTTAACAGCTGATCAATAGTGTTGTAGTGCTCTTGTTCTTGTTGACCAAGCTGTTTAAAAATGCTTTTCAGTTGTTGGCACTGAGCCATTTCTGCATAATTTGAATATTTTTCAATACAAATCTTTTCGTGGTTTTTTTGGTCTTCCAATAATGTTCTTTCTTTTTGCGTAAGATTCATATAAACACCTCCTGTATTATTATTTTCAAAATAATTAAATATATCCATCGAATAGCTGGAAATTTAACAAATTATGAAGGATAAATCTAAAAGAAATTGTATATTATTGGATAATCGGCTATAATATTAATCAATAAATGGTTTTTGCCTTAAAACACAATAGTAAAATTTTTTCACAGGGAGATAAAATATGAGGTATACAGTTGACAAGCTTGTTTTTGATTTAAATCCTAATATAAAATTTGGAATTCTGATTGGGCATAATATTCAAAATTCTGAAACAACTTCGGCTGATGAACAGGCGCTGAGAAAAGCAGAAGTAAAAATGAGAGATGAAATAAAACCCGAGCAATTGAGAGAACTGCACAATGTGGCACTTTACAGGGATGTGATGATTAAATCCGGAATAAACCCAAACAAATATCTTCCATCAGTTGAAGCTATGTTTAAGAGAATTTTAAAAGGCGGGCAGCTTCCTGCAATAAATGCTTTGGTTGATTTATGCAATGCGGTTTCAATTAAAAATGGACTATCACTTGGAGGTCATGATTTATCGGATATTCATGAAGATTTAGAAGTGCGCTACAGCAGAAAGGGTGATATATTTCTGCCCTTCGGAGAGGACGAGTATGAAGATGTGCCCGAGGGAGAACTTGTATTCACAAGCGGCAACGTGGTTCAGACGTTGAAGTGGGTATGGAGGCAAAGTGAATTGGGAAAATTAACTCTTGACAGTCATGATGTATTTTTTCAGCTTGCAGGGTTTGAATATGGAGAAGGTACTTCTTTGTATAATGCAATGGAGGAAATAGATAATTTGATAAGGATAAGATTTAACGGAAACTGTAAAAAATATATAGTTGATATAAGCAATCCATCCATTGAATTTTAAAAAAGGCTGGGGCAAATGCTGCCCCAGCCTTTTTTTCTTTAAGATTATCTTTTTTCTTTAGCAAAGAAATCTTTTGTAAGTTTAAATACTGTTCCGCTTAAAGCTATAACTCCTATTAAGTTAGGAATTGCCATTAAACCGTTCATTGTATCAGCTAATGACCAAACGAATTCAAGACCGCCTATAGCACCGATTAATACGAATGGTATCCATATAATTCTGTAAATCATATTTGCTTTAGGTCCGAATAAGTATTCAGCACATCTTTCTCCGTAATATTCCCATCCTACGATAGTTGAGAATGCAAACAGCACTATGCCTATAGATACTATATATCCACCACCCTTAAATGTGGCATCAAATGCTGCTGTAGTAAGTGCAGCACCTGTTTGACCTGTTTGCCAAACGCCTGAGCTCACTATTGCGAGAGCAGTAATAGAGCAGATAACTATTGTGTCTGCAAATACTTCGAATACACCCCATAAACCTTGACGTACAGGATGGTCTGTAGTTGCAGCAGCATGGGCTATAGGTGCACTACCTAAGCCGGCTTCGTTTGTGAATACACCACGGGCAACTCCGAATCTTATAGCTTGTGATACTGCAGCACCTGCAAATCCGCCAACTGCAGCTTTACCTGTAAATGCGCTTTTGAATATAAGTGCGAATGCTGCAGGAATATGTGCCGCATTCATGACTAAAATAACGAGTCCGCCTATAATATAAATTGCAGCCATGAAAGGAACTAATTTTTCAGTGAATGCACCTATTCTTTTAATTCCGCCTACAATAACCAAACCTGTAACTACGGCTAAAACTACACCTGTTATCCAAGGCTTAATGCTGAATGAAGTTTGTAATGCTTCTGCCACTGAATTTGATTGCACCATGTTTCCGATACCAAATGCTGCGAATGCACCAAATATGGCAAATATTACTGCAAGCCATTTCCAGCCAAGACCATTGGTTATATAATACATCGGTCCGCCGACAAATCGACCGTCTTCAGTTTTTTCTCTGAAATTAACCGCAAGAACAACTTCTGCAAATTTAGTAGTCATACCTAGAATTGCTGCAAGCCACATCCAGAAAACTGCTCCTGGACCTCCTGATGCTATTGCAGTTGCAACACCGGCTATATTGCCTGTTCCAACTGTTGCTGCAAGAGCTGTAGCGACGGCCTGAAATGCTGTTACCTCACCTTCGCCTTTGCCTTCCTTAGAAAACATTTTGAGAAGTGTGTTTTTCAAAATGTAGCCTAGTTTAGTAATAGAGAAAAATCCTGTACTAATTGATAAAAATAATCCTGTTCCAACAATTAATATTAACATTGGTGGTCCCCACACAATGCCGTTTAACCAACTGTTGATGTTCATAATTGTTTCCATTATTTCGCCTCCATATAATGTAATTAAAAAGCGTTATATTTCTGAAAACGGAATATAACGTTTTCAATATTATAGCATATAAAATGTCTATGCACAATGTTATAAAATGAAAAAATGTTCATATATATAAGACTTTAATTTCATTTATAAAAGTTAGGGTTTCTTTTTTCAAAAATTTAATACATGAAATTTAAAAAAAAAATAAAAATTTACATTTTGTTAATATGAAGTTAATTAACTAACATACACTATTTAGGAAACGTTGTCTAAATTTCGCAAAATTGGGGCTGAATATTATTATAATATTTTATATATGCTCTATATTTGTTACAAATAATACAATGAGCCAAAAATTTTATTTACTAATTTTTGTTTCCTATATTTAAATTTTATTAAGTAAATTTTACTTATTTATTTGTTTTAAACATATTTAGTTACAAAAAAGGAACGACTTTGTCGTTCCCGGACTGTTTAAAGGTCTGCCTGCTGTGTTATGTTTAAGCAGTCAATCGCCAGATTAATTATTTCTTTTCGTATATAAATTCCCCGTCTATCATAGTTTTCTCAACCTTAATGCCTTTTATTGCACCAGGATCAATTGTAAAAATGTCATTGTCCAGAACTGCAAGATCTGCTGCATATCCGGGCTTAAGCCTTCCCTTTTCATTTTCTTTAAACTCATTGAAAGCACTTCCCATTGTGTATGCATCAATAGCGTCCTCAACACTCATTTTTTCACTCGGAACAAATCCGCCCGCAGGAGTACCGTTTATTCTCTGCCTTGTAACCGCACAGTAAATGTTGGGAAACGGATTCATGTCTTCAACAGGAGAATCAGTTCCAAAGCTGATTGGCGTGTCCAGTTCCTTCAATGTGTTGAATGCATATGAGGTTGATGCTAATTCCTTACCCACACGGGATTCTACTATTTGAATGTCATAATCAAGGAATATTGGCTGGTACATTACCGGTATGCCCAGTTCGGCGATTCTTTTCAGCTGTTCAGGTCTTGAAATCTGACAATGAACTATTCCGTGGCGGAGTGGATTTCTTCCATCCTTCATGGTGCTTTCGTAAGCATTTATGACACTTTCTATTGCACCATCTCCGATTGCATGTGTTACAATCCTTATTCCGTTCTCTGCTGCAAGACTGCAAAAAGACCGCAGATCTTCATCGCTTAATACAGAAACCCCCATCGTTCCAGGCTCATCATTATATTCCTTCAACATAAGCGCTGTTCTGGCTCCCAGTGAACCGTCCTTAAATAGCTTCAAGGCACCGTTCTTTAAATATTTTTCGTAGTGGCTCTCCGTTCCATGCTCTGTTTTAAGATAATTTTTGAAGTCATTTATATTTTGAAAATTAAATTGAGAGCTGTATTTTAATTTTGTTTTGTTGTTATCGTAGATTTTTTGAATTATATCGAATGTTTTTTTATATCCTTTACCAATGGAATCACATGACTGAACCGATGTAATGCCTACACTTACCGCATAATCTGCAGCTTTAAGAAATTCCTTTTCCATATCGTCATCACTTTTGACAGGAAGTACCGACTGGAGTAAGCCCATTGCATTTTCAGTAAAGATTCCGTTTGGCTTTCCGTCGGTTCCCTTTAAAATTTCACCGCCATCAACATGAGTAGTCTCATCAATTCCCAATATATTAAGGGCTTTGGTGTTTCCTACGCTGACATGCCCGCACACTCTTTCATATATAACCGGAATGTCTGTTGAAACCCTGTCTAAATCGTGACGGTTGAACATTCTTGCTTCACCTGAGATGAAATAATCCTGATTCCATCCTCTGCCGAATATGGCAGTAATGTCTTTATTACTTTGAAGAAATTTTCTTCCCGACTCAATTGCTTCATTTATGGATTTTGCTGATGTCAAATCACATGATGTCATTGCTTCTCCGGACAGTGCAAGGTGAAGGTGACTGTCATTTAATCCGGGTATAACTGTCTTTCCCTGGAGATCTATAATATTTTCAGCCTCATTTTCAAGAATGCAGTTATTAGTTCCAACTTTTTTGATAATTCCGTTTTCAATCAGCATTGCTTCTTGAAAATTATTTTTTTCAACGTAAATTTTTGCATTTTTTAAAATTATTTTCATGACCCTTCTCCTTGTATTATTACTTAACAGCAATGAGTGTGTTCTATCACATATGTTTTTAAAACAAGTATAGCAGCTTTTACACATTATGGCAATAATACCGTTGAAGAGCACAAATAAAAAATAAAATAAAAGTGTGCTTAAAAAATTGAAAATAGGGTATAAATTATGTATAATAAATTATTGAAGCTTAGGAGGATTACATGAAAATATATGATTTTACAATGAAAGATGCTGAAAACAAAGATGTTTCCTTATCGGAATATAAAGGAAAGGTTCTTCTTATAATTAACGGGGCTACAGGGTGCGGATTTACTCCTCAGTATGACGGACTTCAAAAGCTGTATGAAAAGTATCAGCCAGAAGGATTTGAAATATTGGATTTTCCAAGTAACCAGTTTCTTGCTCAGGCGCCGGGAACAAATGAGGAAATTGTTGGATTCTGCAGATTGAACTTTGGCGTTGACTTTAAACAATTTTCTAAAATAGAAGTAAACGGCGAAAACGAAGAGCCGTTATATAAATATTTGAAAACAACAGCAGAAGAGTACAGAAATGAAGGAACTGCCGAGCTGTATAAAAAGGTTAAAGAATTTACGCCGGGCATAGCTGAAAATGACATCAGATGGAACTTCACAAAATTCTTAATTGACAAAGAAGGCAATGTTGCGGCAAGATTTGCTCCCAACATTACTCCGGAAGAGATTGAAAAGCATATAGTGAAGCTTGTAAGAGACGAAGAAATTGAAATTGTGTGCCACCCTGATTTTTCGGATGGATGCCTGTAAATAATTGATTGCCTAATTGAAAAAGGAGACGCAAAAGCGTCTCCTTTTATATGGCTATTTTATGATAATCTACCGCTCGTCCAACGTTATTTTTCCTTCTGACAATGTTATGACTTTTTCTGCTATTTCATCTACGAACGCATTGTCATGTGTTACTATGATAATTGCAATTCCCTGCTTTGATAAGTCTCTTATGATTTTGGAGATTTGATTTCTGGTGCTTTCATCTAATGCAGATGTAGGTTCATCAAAACAAAGTATTGAAGGATTAAGCATACATGCTCTTGCGATTGCAACTCTTTGCTTTTGGCCTCCCGAGAGCTGGAAGGGGTAACTTTCTTCTTTTCCTTCAAGTTCTAGCTGTTTCAATAATTCAACAGCCCTCTCCTTTATTTTTTCCGACGGCATTTTTTTTAGAAACCTTGGTGCCTCAAGCAGGTTTTCCATAACTGTCATGTGAGGAAATAAATTAAAGTTTTGAAAGACAAGTCCAATTTCCTGTCTTATAATTTGAAGCTCAGCCTTTGAAGCATGCTGCATGCGCTCATTTTTCTCCTTGAATAAATATAAGCCGTTTATGCTTATAGAGCCTCTGTCAGGAGTTTCAAGGTTGTTGATGCACCTTAACAATGTAGTCTTTCCTTCTCCGGATTTACCCCTGATGCACACAATTTCACCTTTGCTTACAAAAAAGGAGATGTTATTAAATACGGCAGTGTTACCGAATTTTTTGCATAAATTATTAATTTCTAATACCATAACTCCTCCTACCTGTAATAGTTGTACTTGTTTTCAATTTTGCTGAGTAATTTTGTAAGAACTGCTGTTATTGCCAAGTAAACTAATCCTACATATATATAAGGGCTGAATGCGGAATATTTATTTGATACTGATTTAGCTGCCTTTAATATGTCGCTTGCTCCAAGTATATAAACCAGCGAGGTATCTTTAACCAATGTTATTACTTCGTTTCCGATGGAAGGTAATACATTTTTAATAACCTGCGGCAGGATTATTTTTATAAATGTATGAGTCCTGCTTAAGCCTAAGGCCTCGGAAGCTTCGTACTGGCCGATATCTATGGAATTGATGCCTCCCCTGAATATTTCTGCAAAATATGCGGTGTAGTTCAATATAAAAGCTATAAATACAGCCTGTGTCCTGCTGAATGCATAGCCTATATAAGGAACATAGTAAAATCCGAAGAATATGAACATAAGCTGCAATAAAAGCGGTGTTCCCCTCATTATATAAATGTAAATACCAGTTATGGCTGAGATAATTTTATTTTTGGACATTCTTAGCTTAGCAACGACTATTGATAAAGGCAGTGAGGCTATGAGCGTTATTAAAAATACACCCAGAGTTGTTTTAAGTCCTTCCAGCGTCATTGGCACAAACATTTCTAATACTTTTGATTCCATGCTATTCCTCACATTCTTCTATGATACTTTAGTTTTCAGAAAACCATTTTGCGTGGATTCCGTCATACGTTCCGTCTTTTTTCATTTCGTCAAGTGCTGCGTTTAAATTTTTCAATAATTCTGCGTCATCTTTTCTCAAGCCTACTGCATATTCTTCATCACCGAAATTTTCTTCCAGCACTCTGTATTTTTCCTGACCGTTTTGCTTCATATAGTATCTTGCCAATACTTCATCAACCACCAAAGCATCCGATCTTCCTGCTTCCAAATCCATAAAGGCTTCGTTGTTAGTGGAAAATTCCACTAGTTCTTTTACTTTTGCAACAAACTCAGGTTCTGCGTTGACAGCATCCAATGCGCTTGATTCAGCCTGTACAGCAACATTTTTGCCTGCTAAATCATCCTTCGTTTTAACGCTTGAATCTGCTAAAACAACTATAATCTGGCTGTTTTGAAGATATGCATCTGAAAAAGCAACTTTTTCTTTTCTTTCGTTGTTTATTGAGTAACCGTTCCAAATGAAGTCTATGTTTCCTTCATTCAATTCAGTTTCTTTCATAGACCAGTCAATTGGCTGAAACTCTATGGTTATTCCCATTCTCTTTGCAGCTTCATTGGCAAGCTCAATATCAAAACCTACAAGGGTTCCTTTTTCATCTCTGAAACCCATGGGAGCAAATGTGTCATCCAGGCCCATTACATAAGATGTTTTTTTAGATTCAGGTGCATCTGCCGGGGCAGAACTATTTTTTGAACATCCTGCAGCAAATGCTGTCATTAAAAATAGTAAGGTTAATAGAGTTAATAATTTTATTTTTTTCATTTCTTTCTCCTTGTTTATATATTGTTTTGATAAGATTACCGGATTACCGGTGTTTTTATAATTAAAAAACTCCCGCCGACTAGCTTAGCTAGAGGACGAGAGCATTAATCACGTGGTTCCACCTCATTTTATTGATACCTCACGGCATCAAACTCATAAAGTACATACATACTTTTGCACTGTAACGGGTGCGAGATTCCGAATTAAACTACTTCCTGAACGGGTTCATCAATCAGCTCGAAGATGTGTTCAATATAGACTTTTATGCATTTTCACCAGCCATGCATTCTCTGTTAAAAAAGAGCTATACTTACTATTTCTTGTCATTGCTTGTCTATGTAATTCACTTTCACATAAGATATCACATATTAATTTAGTTGTAAAGAGTTTTTTGAAAAAAGCTTTTATTTATATACATCTTTATATTCAGGGTGCTTTTCAAACCAATCAACCGCATAGGAGCATGTGGCGACGGCTTTTTTATTGTTTTTCTTTAAATCTACAGCTAAAGCTGTCAGAAGTTTGTCTGCTACGCCCTGACCTCTTAATGAACTGTCAACATATGTATGGTTTACGTTGACCTTATTTTCAGATACTTTTGGAAAGGTAACCTCTGCAATGCATTCACCCTGTTCGTTTTCTAAATATATTCTGCTGTCTTCATATTTAAAATCCATACTGCCTCCTGTAAATCATATTTTTATTTTTATTGCTGCAATCATACTTAAACAATACATTAAATATTATATGCTGTCAACGCGGTATTATTTAATATAGAAGATACTTTATTATGGCTCAGAATTACCACATTAGCTTCACCACGGTAAGCAATATAAATAAATTTTTAAATAAATTATATTTTGTAACATATGTTACAGAAATTAAGAAATTTTTACTATACTATATAGACATCAAGAGAAATTAAAAAATTAAATTATAAATAAAAAATTTGGAGGAAGTATTAAATGGAAAACTCAATGTTTTGTTACCAATGTCAAGAGACTGCAGGATGCACAGGCTGTACAAAAGTAGGGGTTTGCGGAAAACAGCCGGAAACAGCCAGAATGCAGGATTTGCTCATCTATGCATCGAAAGGGTTGTCAGAAGTAACAACAAAATTAAGAAATGAAGGAAAAGAAATTTCACCTGACGTTGATCACTTAATAACTTTGAATTTATTTACTACTATTACAAATGCAAATTTTGATACAGATGTTTTCTTTGACAGAGTCAGAATGACTTTAAAAGTAAAAAATGATTTAATCAATCAATTGGGAAATAGAGAAAACTTATCAGAAGCGGCTTTGTGGAGTTCGGATACAAATGCAGAATTTGAAGAAAAAGCAAAGACAGTAGGCGTATTGGCTACCGAAAATGAAGATGTCAGAAGCTTGAGAGAGCTTATAACTTACGGTTTAAAAGGTTTGTCAGCTTATATGAAGCATGCAAATGTTCTTGGATTTGACGATAAAGAAGTAAATGCATTTATGCAAGATACACTGGCAAAATTACTGGACGATTCACTGGGAGTTAATGAACTGGTTGCATTAACACTGGAGACAGGAAAAACAGGCGTAAGTGGCATGGCATTGCTGGATAAAGCAAATACTACAACTTATGGAAATCCTGAAATTACAAGAGTAAATATAGGAGTAGGAAAAAATCCAGGTATATTAATTTCAGGTCATGATTTGGGAGACTTGGAGCAGCTGTTAAAACAAACAGAAGGAACAGGAGTTGATGTGTATACTCACTCAGAAATGCTTCCTGCTCACTATTATCCACATCTGAAAAAATACAAGCATTTGGTTGGAAACTACGGAAATGCATGGTGGAAACAAAAAGAGGAATTTGAATCATTTAACGGACCTATATTAATGACAACAAACTGTATAGTGCCTCCTAAAGAAAGCTACAAGGACAGATTATTTACAACAGGTTCTGCAGGATATCCTGGATGCAGACATATAGCAGGAACTATCGGAGCTGAAAAGGACTTTTCTGAAATTATTGAGCTTGCTAAGAAATGTTCTGCACCGACTGAAATTGAAACAGGAGAAATTGTCGGTGGATTTGCTCATGAACAAGTATTTGCTTTGGCTGACAAAGTAGTGGATGCTGTTAAATCAGGAGCAATCAAAAAATTCTTTGTAATGGCAGGATGCGACGGAAGAGCAAAATCAAGAAATTATTACACAGAATTTGCAAAGGCATTGCCGAAAGATACGGTTATTTTAACTGCAGGCTGCGCAAAATATAAATACAACAAATTAGAATTGGGAGATATAGGAGGAATTCCTAGAGTATTGGATGCAGGACAGTGCAATGACTCATATTCATTAGCTTTAATAGCATTGAAACTGAAGGAAGTATTTGAACTTGAAGATATCAATGAGCTGCCTCTGGCATTCAACATCGCATGGTATGAACAAAAGGCTGTTATAGTTCTTTTATCACTTCTTTATCTTGGAGTTAAAAATATACATTTAGGACCTACATTGCCGGCATTCCTTTCACCTAATGTTGCAAATGTATTAGTTCAAAACTTTGGCATAGCAGGAATCGGTACTGTAGAAGACGATTTGAAAATATTCTTACAATAATCGTTATAATAAGCGTAGGATTAAATTATCGATAATTGGTTAGTATAAAAAGTAATGTAGAGAAAGGAGCATGGATATGAAAGAAATAACCAAGGACATGTATATCGGAGAAATACTGCAGGTTAACGGCGGACTGGCGGAAATACTGATGAATGCAGGAATGCATTGTTTAGGATGCCCATCGTCACAGATGGAATCATTGGAAGAAGCTGCTATGGTTCATGGATTCAATGTTGATGACTTGCTTAAACAATTGAATAATTACCTGAAATCTGCAGAATAATAGATAACATCAATGAGCATGGATTAATTAATTCATGCTCATATTATAATAAGATAATTTAGAAGAATAATCGGAGGAAGCATGAGCGCATTTTTAGGGCCAATACATTTTTGGCTTTACAATAAAATTAAAATTCAAAATAACATAGTTGAAGATATTTTAGATTTATCTGAAAATATGGGGATGGATTTAAGGAAAGCTCTTTATGAAAAATATGGAGATGGCGATTTAAAACCGCTGGATGAGGTAATAGATGTGGGTAATATCCACGGATGGCTGCAAAATCAAATATCAATGGTTGAATACAAGCTTGCTTTTTCTGTTACGGAAATATTGAACAGCAATCCTGAAAAGCTTGCGGAGATTAAGGAAATATTTAAAAGAAACGGTATTAAGTATTCTGAATTGAGCGCTGAATCAACAATCGATGAAGCATTTAAGACAATCAATGATACGTTATTGGATGGAATGCCCTGCGACCATGTAAATGCGGTGGTTAATCATGACGAGAATGAGACCGTATGGCAGAGACTTGAATGTGTTCACAGCAGGTTTTGGGATGCGGCAAAAGGGAGAGCAGACACTTATTATGCACTGAGAGACGAGTTTATAGAAGGGATTTTAAGTAAAACAAATATAAACTATGAAAAGCTTAATGATACGACATATAAAATTTTAAGGGGTTAATTATGAATAGTGTAGAAATAATGGTAATGGAACATGAAAATATACTGCGTATGCTTAATGTTGTACGAAAAGCATGTTTTGGAGTAATGAAGGGCGAAGATATAAATTATGACGATTTCGGAAAAATGATTGAATTTGTGCGTAAATATGCTGATGCTCATCATCACGGCAAGGAAGAAAAGTTTTTGTTTAAGGAAATGCAGGATAGGCTGGGAAGAATGGGAGAAAACCTCATAACTCACGGAATGCTTGTTGAACACGACTATGGCAGGCTTTATATGAGCGAATTGGAGAATGCATTGCAGAGAGTCAAGGAGGGCGACGAAGAAAGTAGGCTTGATGTCATCAGCAATGCGGTAGGATATACAAATCTTCTTAAAAGGCATATTGCCAAGGAAAATGATGCTGTTTATAAATTTGGAGAAAACAATCTTCCCAAAGAAGTAATTGAACAGGTTAATTTAAAAACTGAAGAATTTGAAAGGGAAGCAGAAAAACAAGGAACTCAAAAATACTTTATAGATATTCTGGAAAGCCTGGAAAAGAAATATCTCTAATAATAAGGATCGCATCCTGAAATAAAAAACTGTTTAGCATTAAAAATGATATACAGTTTTTTATTTTGTCACTTTTTTGATGTTGAAATATATACTTAAAAGGGGTACTATGTTATTTGGTATTTAAAATAAGGAGGACAAGATGACAAGTATTATTGAAAGGGTGTTTTCCAATAAATATATGATCAAGCCCGGAGAAATTTTAGGAGATATTCCCTCAGACAAAGAGATTTATAAAACCGCATTGGAAGTTGCGTGGCCGTCTGCCTTGGAATCATTTCTGGTACAGCTCATATCGTCTGCTGACCTGATAATGGTAGGAGGACTGGGAGCTGTGGCAATATCTGCCGTTGGAATAACAACACAGCCAAGATTTATACTTCTTGCGGTTATATTCTCCCTGAATATTGGAGTTACAGCTGTTGTAGCACGCCGAAAGGGCGAGGGCAACATGGAAGACGCAAATAAGACACTGAGGCAGTCGTTGATTATTTGTACGGTGCTGTCGCTTATATTGTCCGCACTGGGAATTATATATGCTGATCCTCTTATTATATTTGCTGGAGCTCAAAGTGATGTGCTTGAAAGTGCAATAGTATATTTTAGAATTATATGTGTGGGAAATTTTTTCACATCACTAAGTTTGACTATTAATGCCGCCCAAAGGGGAGCAGGAAACACAAAGATATCACTAAAGACAAATGTAACAGCTAATCTGGTAAACCTTGCATTTAATTATCTGCTTATTAAAGGACATTTCGGATTCCCGGCACTGGGAGTTACGGGAGCAGCAATTGCAACAGCAATAGGAAACTTCACAGGATTTTTACTTTCAGTGAAATCAATAACATTTGCTCATGAATTTTTGCATCTGAATATACATCAAAGCTGGAGACTTGAAAAACATATCATAGCAAGCATATTGAACATAAGCGGAAGCGCATTTGTGGAGCAGGTATTCATACGTGTTGGATTTTTCACTACAAACAAGCTCATAGCAAGTCTGGGAACAGTTGCCTTTGCTACACATCAGATATGCATGAATTTAGTCAACATTTCATTTTCCTTTGGTGATGGACTGGGCATAGCCTCTTCTGCACTTGTAGGGCAAAGTCTTGGGGCTAAAAGGCCGGATATTGCATCTGTTTATGGTAAATCACTCCAAAGAATATCTCTTATGGTTGGAATTGCATTTATATTTATATTTGCTTTGGGTAAGGCATTTTTAATATCATTGTACACTGATGAAGCTGATGTTATAGCGGCGGGTGCAGATATAATGCTGCTTATTGCGGTGACCTCACCAATATTAACTTCCGGTTCTGTTATTTCAGGAAGCTTGAGAGGGGCAGGAGATACAAAGTTTGTTGCATATACGTCTTTTATCAGCATTGGAATATTAAGGCCGGGAGCAACATGGCTGTTCTGCTATCCGCTGGGATTCGGTCTTATGGGTGCATGGTTTGCTTACAGTGCAGACCAGGTGTTGAGGCTTATTATAAATTATGCCAGATTTTTAAAGGGCGGATGGACAAAAATTAATATATAGTTATGTTTTTATTTATGCCTTGCATTATATGAACAATTTTAATATAATATATTGATGAATTTGTTTATATAATGACAGGTGAAAATGGAAACAGTTTTGATACTACCTGGCAGCTATGCTTTTATTGCATTATAAAATCTATCGAAAGGTATATTACCAGCGGAGCATAATCTATGAAAAAAAATAAAAGTGATAAAGATTTAACAATAGTAGGTCATCTTACAGAGCTTAGAAAGAGGCTCATATATTCCGGCATTGTACTTTTGGCGGCTATAGTTGTAAGCTATAATTTTTCGGAAACGATTGTAAAACATATAGTTGATGTTGTACCTGATATTAACTTTGTATTTATAGCTCCTGCAGAGCTTTTGATGTCATACATTAAGATATCTGTAATAATGGGATTTGTAGTTTCGGCTCCATTTTTGCTGCTGCAGATATGGATTTTTGTGAGTCCGGGTCTTACAAAAAGTGAGAAGAGAACAATTGCGGTTTCACTATTTATCGGAGGCTTCTTCTTTGTTGCAGGTGTAATATTTTCTTACCTTGTAATACTGCCTATAATGATTCAGTTCTTTATGGGATTCAGGATAGAAGAGATTGAAGAAATGATTAGTTTCAGCAGTTATTTGTCGTTTGTCATAAATACTCTTCTATCATTCGGTATTATTTTTGAGATTCCCATACTTATGGTTATCTTAACAAAGTTTCATATTTTGAAAGTGAGTTTTTTAAAGAAAAACCGCAAATATGCAATCTTAATTATCTTCATAGTGGCGGCAGTATTAACGCCTCCGGAGGTTATTACTCAGATAATGATGGCAGGACCTATGCTGCTGCTGTTTGAAACGGGAGTAGTATTCTCATCGATAGTTGAAAAAAGGGATAAAAAGAAAGAAGAAGCCATGTAGCTTTGCTTTTAATTAATGTCTAAAGTATTTGACAACATTTTTAGCAGGTTATATAATGATATTTATAAATAAAGCAGGACAGTGATGTCCTGTTTTTTAGAACAGGAGAAATTATGAAAAAAAAGGTTATGGTAGCTATGAGCGGCGGAGTCGACAGCTCTGTTGCGGCAGTTCTGCTTAGAGACCAGGGCTATGATATATGTGGAGCAACATTGAAATTATTCAGCAACGAGGATGTTCTGACATCATGCAGAACCAGGACGTGCTGCTCATTAGAGGATGTTGAGGATGCAAGGAGTGTATGCTATAAATTAGGCATTGAGCATTTTGTATTTAATTTCGGGGACGCTTTCAAGGAAGAAGTAATCCGTAAATTTGCAAACAGCTATGAGGAAGGCAAAACTCCTAACCCGTGCATTGACTGCAACAGATATATTAAGTTCAGCAGGTTGATACAAAGAGCAGTTTTAATGGAAAAGGACTATATTGCAACCGGCCACTATGCACAAATAGAATTTGATAAAGGAAGCGGAAGATATCTTTTAAAAAAGGCAGTTGATCAAACAAAGGATCAAAGCTATGTCCTTTATGTTCTCAGCCAGCATGATCTTTCAAGGACTCTTCTTCCTTTGGGGACAATGCACAAGACTGAGGTGCGTAAAATTGCCGAAGAAAGGAACCTTGTAAATGCCAGAAAGCCTGACAGCCAGGATATTTGTTTTGTTCAGGACGGAGACTATGCCGGTTTTCTTGAAAACAAAATGGGAATTGAATCCAAAAAAGGAAGATTTGTTGATACAAAAGGGAATATAATAGGTGAGCATCAGGGAATTATCCATTACACTGTGGGTCAGCGCAAGGGTCTTGGAGTAGCATTGGGAAAACCCGCATATGTAATAAGTAAAAATAAAAATGCAAATACCATTACATTAGGCAGCAATGAAGAGCTGTATACAGACAGATTGGAAGCAGGCGACATAAATATGATTGCTGTTGAAAAACTCACCGCTCCTATGAATGCAACGGTTAAAACAAGATACAGCCAGGCAGAAACAGAGGCGCGCCTGCATCCTGTTGAAAATGATAAAATTATTGTAGAATTTAAGAATAAACAACGTGCAATAACTCCCGGTCAGGCAGTTGTATTTTATGACGGCGATATAGTAATAGGCGGAGGAACAATTACTTAAAAAACGGCGATGATATCATCGCCGTTTAATTTATTCCGGTGAGAACTGATCTTTGCCTACTCCGCAAAGAGGGCAAACCCAATCTTCCGGCAGGTCATCAAATGAAGTGCCTGGAGCTATTCCGTTGTCAGGATCTCCTTCAGCCGGATCATATACATAACCACATGCGTCGCATACATATTTTTGCATAATTTTTCCTCCTTATAATTTTACTTACTATATATTTTAACTTAATAAAAGCAAATGTCAACATAAAAGGCAGGTAGTTACATTAAAAAGCATTAATAAAACACAATTTTATAGACACATATAATTTTTATATATATAATGGTATAAACTAACGAGGTGAGGTAATCATGGCTATAAATAAGGTTGTAAGAGCTGCTCTGAGAGCTATATCCTATCAGGATATTGATGTTAAGAAGAATTTGATGCTTCACAGAAACTTTGTAAATCTGGCACACAGACATTATTTAAAACCATTTTTTAATGCATGGGACTGCTCTGTGGAGTCTGAAAACTATACTATTCCTGTAAGAATATATTCTCCCGAGGAAGAAGGGAATTATCCTGTTCTTTTATTTTTTCATGGGGGAGGATGGGTTTCAGGAAATATTGACAGCTACAGCAAGGTGTGTGCCAATATGGCAAAAATGACAGGGCACAAGGTTGTGTCAGTTGACTACAGATTAGCTCCTGAGCATCCATTTCCTGCAGGTCTGGAGGATTGCTACCAGGTGGCAAAGACATTCATTACAAATAAAGAAATCAATGATAATGAAGTTACATTAATAGGGGATAGTGCAGGAGGAAATCTGGCGGCGGCCCTTTCGCTTTTAGCAAGAGACAGAAAAGAATTTCAGGTAAAAAAACAAATCCTGATTTATCCTGCAACCTATAATGACCACAGTGAATCATCACCGTTTCAATCGGTGCATGAAAATGGAACTGACTTTTTGCTGACGTCAAAAAGAATCTGTGACTATATGGACTTATATAAAAGTAAAGATGAAGATATACACAGCCCGTATTTTTCTCCGCTTTTGGCAGAGGATCTGACAAATCAGCCTGATACGCTGATTATTACGGCAGAGTTCTGCCCTTTAAGAGATGAGGGTGAATATTACGGTAAAAAATTGAGAGATGCCGGAAATCATGTTGATATATTCAGGATGAAGGATGCACTTCATGGATTTTTCACTTTGCCGCCAATGTTTCCTCAGGTTAAGCTGTGTTATGATATAATTAATAATTTTCTTTCTGGTAACGAGGTACGAGGTGAAATAATTGAAGAATAAGAAAGTATCAGAATGGAACAAGCTGGATAATGCAGCAAAGATATTTCCGCCTAACAGTAAAAAAAGCGATACGAAGGTATTCAGATTTGCATGTGAGCTGTATGAACCTGTCGATAAAATTGCTTTGCAAAGCGCTTTGGATATAACTGTAGATGCATTTCCACTTTACCGATCAGTTATAAAGAGCGGCTTGTTCTGGTATTATTTTGAGAGGAGCCATTTTAAAGCGGAGGGTACAGAAGAAAACCTGCCTCCATGTACTACTCTCTATGACAAAAATAACAAAGCACTTTTATTCAGGGTTATGTATTATAAAAAAAGAATAAGCTTTGAAGTCTATCATGCATTGTCTGATGGTGCGGGGGCCCTGCAGTTTTTTAAAACCCTCGTATTTCACTATGTTACCATTAAGTATGAATCAAAATTCAGAGATAAGGTTCCTGTTTTAGACATAGAGGCTTCAAAGACACAAAAAATGGATGACAGCTTTCAAAAATATTACTCCGGTACACAGTCTTCCCCAAAGAAAAAAGGTGTAAGGGCATTCAGATTAAGAGGTGCTAAAATCCCTGAGTACAGAATCAGCGTAATAGAAGGAATTATTCCTGTTGACAGTATAATGATAAAGGTTAAGGAATATGGGGCATCATTGACTATTTTTCTGGCGGCAGTTTTAATGATTGCAATCAGCGAAGAGATACCTGTAAGGCTTAAGAAAAGGCCTGTTGTACTAAGTATTCCGGTTAATTTAAGAAATTACTATTATTCCCAGACGGCACGAAATTTTTTTGGTGTGGTGAATGTCAGTTATGATTTTTCTGCAGGAAGCGGTGAGCTGCAGGATGTAATAGAAAGCCTGAAGAGAAGTTTCAAGGAAAATCTGACACCGGAATATCTGGCAAAAAGAATAAACATGCTTGCATCGCTTGAGCATAATTATGTCCTTAGGGCAATACCGCTGTCCATAAAAGACATTGCACTTAAAATTGCCAACGGCATAGTTGACAGAAGCTACACATCAACCTTGTCAAATGTGGGAATAGTAAGCATGCCTGACGATATTAAGCCGTTCATATCATCCTTTGACATATTTGTAAGTACAAACAAGCTTCAGGCTTGCGTGTGCTCATTTGAAAATAAACTTAGAATAAGCTTTACGTCTGCTTTTGTCAGTACGGAGGTTCAGAGAAGATTTTTTAAGACTCTTACGGATTTAGATATCCCTGTGACGATTGAATCGAACATAGTACATGAAGAATAGAGGGTGTTTAGGTGAAATATTGTAACAATTGCAAGGTCAATGTGGCCGGAAACAGAAAAAATTGTCCTCTCTGCCAGGAAATGCTTAAGGGAGACAAATATGAGGATGAAGTATTTCCAAGAATTTCATTTGTATATAAGGAACATGGATTGTTCTTTAAAATAATGCTTTTAATATCAATAATAATTGCTTCTGTTTCAGTGGCGGTCAATATTCTGCTTCCACAGGGAGGAGCGTGGTCACTGTTTATTCTCGGAGGGCTTGGTTCTGTATGGGCGAGCATGGTGTCGGCTATAAACAAAAGAAACAATATTCCCAAAAATATTGTGTATCAGGTTATGATTATTTCTGTCATAGTTATACTATGGGATTTGCTGACAGGATGGAAGGGCTGGTCAATTACATACGTTATACCGTTTGTATGCTTTTTTGCCATGATATCAATGGCAATAATATCTAAGGTGCGAAAACTTTATGTGGAAGATTATATTTTATATATAATAATAGATGGATTATTTGGATTGATTCAGATAATATTCATTTTCACGGGAGGTCTCACTGTGCTGTACCCATCCCTCATATGCATAGTAACAAGTGTAATTTCTCTGTCTTCAATACTGATATTTGAGGAAAAGAAGCTTAGCTCAGAAATAAAAAGAAGACTGCATATATAACAATTGCTGAACAATAGCGGAGCAATTGCTCCACTATTGTTCAGCTGCTGCTCATCAATCGTTACAGCTACAGAAGATGTATTTCATTTTTTCTGCATAGCTCTATCATTTCCCTATGCCAAATTGAGGATTGAACTTCACCGATGTGTGCTTTTTGCAGAAAGTACATGCACATTCTGGACTGTCCTATTCCTCCGCCTATAGTAAACGGAACTCTTTCATTTATAACATCCTTATGGAAAGGATATTCTGCCTTGTGCATCTGGTTTTTTTCCTGAAGCTGGCTCAGCAATGCATCTTTGTCCACTCTTATCCCCATTGATGAAAGCTCGAGAGCAATGTCAAGAGTTGAAAAATAAAACAATATGTCGCCATTTAAGGACCAGTCATCATAATCTGCGGCACGTCCGTCATGTATTGTTCCATCGGAAAGTTTTTTGCCTACTTCCATGAGGAATACAGCCTTTTTATCCTTTGTAATCAGGTATTCTCTTTCCTTTGGAGTTTTATCAGGATAAAGCTGAAGAAGCTCCTCAGTTGTTATAAAATGAATTTCGCCTGGAAGGTCATTTCTTAAAAACGGATACAGGCTCCTCAAGTATTTTTCTGTTGTTTTGAATGCGTCATATATTTGATTTACGATATACTTTAAGGTTTCCTTATTACGATCTTCTTTTTTAATGATTTTTTCCCAGTCCCATTGGTCAACATAAATTGAATGTATGTTATCCAGCTCTTCATCGCGCCTGATAGCGTTCATATCGGTGTAAAGACCTGTATATGTATCAAATCTGTAGCTTCCCAGGGCCATTCTTTTCCATTTTGCAAGAGACTGAACAATTTCTACATCATACTTGGTTTCAAGCATATCAAATCGCACCGCTCTTTCATAACCGTTAAGATCATCATTTAACCCTGATTCCGGTCTTACCATCAGAGGAGCCGATACCCTTATGAGAGACAGGTTTCTTGAAAGCTCTGATTCAAAAAAATCTTTTATTTTTTTAATTGCAATTTGTGTTTCCAAAAGTGAAAGCTTGCTTGTGTAGCCTTCAGGGATAATTAACTTTTCTATAGACATATATACCTCCGAATTATAGACTGATTTCCTTAGTTTTTTTATTTATAATTATCAGTGTTATCAAGCAGCATGCTATCGATGCAGGCGCAGCATAAAAAGCGGCATATGTTCCGAGCAAATCATTTAATGCTCCTGTTATGTTAAATATAACAACATACAGTATATTGCTTATTGTTACAATAAGACCTATTGCAAATGAAGAATTCTGCTTAAAAGCTGAACTGATTATTACCATCATTGTAGGGAATGTTATCGATATAAATAGTCCTGACACAGCCACAAGTATAAGGCCTTCTCTTTTAAGCTGAAGCCCTGCAGTCAGACATAAGGCAGCAAGAGCCAAAAACAAAATCAGCCCTCTTGAATTCCCTATTTTATTTAAAATGAAGCCTCCAAACAACCTTCCCAAAGCAAACATAAGGAAGAATATTGATGCATATTTCGCGGCATCCGCAGGATTCAGACTGTATGATCCTCTCATATAACTGATAAACCATGTTTGCACAACAGCCTCTGCCACAAGGCCGAAGGTAAGCGCGATTACAAACATATAAATCAGACGGTTTTTGTACATATCCTTTCTTTTTAATGGATGTTCACTTGTTATCTGAATGTTTGGAGCTTTAATTATTAAGGTTAATATTACTGTAACAATAAAAAATATACCCATGTAAAAATAAATGGTTCTCCATGATATTCCATGAGACAGGAGCCTTCCGTAGGCGCTCTGACCGGCAAAGCTTCCCAAACCAAACATGAAATGAGTAATATTCATCAGTATTGCTTCAAAGCCAATGGAAAGAACAGGAACCATAGAATCAATACCTATGCACAAAAATTGACGTCCGACGCCGTATATAAAATGAAAAAGACCCAGCATAAATATGTTTTGAGTGAAGGGGGCAATTAAAACACCAATGGTGGATGTAACAGACCCGATTATGTATACTGTTTTATGACCGTATTTTTCACAAAAATGACCGCCAAGGAAGCTTCCTATTATGTTCCCCAATGTGCTCAGGCTTAATATGAGGCTTATTACAGTGTTGTTTATTTTGAATTCATCAATGAAAAATGGTATGAAATTTCCGCGGGCGCTGTCAAAAAGAGCCAGCGTAAAATATAGATAGAATAATGTGAATATTAAAAATACCTTATTGCCTTTAGTTATCATTACTTGACCTCATGCAGTCTTACTAAATTCTGTAATATACTATCACAAAAAAAATATATAGTAAAGCAAAATAAGTTGACTATTTGTGACGCTGACTATAAAATTAATCTTAAGAATATAAGGAGATAGCCATGTTCAAACAAACAAGATATGACTCAGAAAGATTGTATTTAAAAATTTTAAAACCAAACTACGCGAGAGAGGTTTTGGAGTATTACAAAAGAAACCACAATTTTTTGTCGGAGTGGGAGCCCAAGCAACCCAGAGATTTTTATACTCTTAATTATCAAAAAAGAAAATTAGGTATGGAATACAGCCTTTTTAAGGACAGCTCCCTTGTAAGATTCTGGATATTTAAAAAAGAAGACAATAAGCTTATCGGTAATTTATGCTATTCAAACATCATCATGGGTAATTTCAAGTCATGTTTTTTGGGATATAAGCTGGACAAGGATGAAATAAACAAGGGATATATGACAGAGGCAATAAAAAGAACGACGGAGATAATGTTTGAAGATTTCGGCCTCCACAGGATAGAAGTAAATATTGTGCCGAGAAACGCAAGATCCTTAAAGGTTATGGAAAAACTTAAGTTTGAACAGGAAGGCTTTTCAAAACGTTATCTGGAGATAAACGGCAAATGGGAAGATCACGTTCATTTTGCCAGGTACAATGACAGACTGTAGAGTTTATGAATTGCTCCAAAAATATTGCTGTAGGTTTTTGGAATATTATAATAAAAAGAGAGGTATATTATGAGTTTGACACAGTTATCATGCGAGGACTTTGCAGGAGAATTGGCATCCAAAAAACCTGTTCCCGGCGGCGGTGGTGCTGCGGCATTGGCAGGGGCTTTAGGTGTTGCATTAAATTCAATGGTTGCAAATTATTCCAAGGGTAAGAAAAAATTTATTGTATTTGAAGCACAGCACGAAGAAATATTAAAAAAGGGTGAAGCGCTGAGAAAAGAACTGCTTGCTGCAATTCAAAAGGATGCGGAAAATTTTGAACCCTTGTCAAGGGCATATGTTATGCCCTCGGAAACAGAAGATGAAAAAAGAATAAAAGAAGAAGTTATGCAGTCATGCCTGAAATCGGCAAACAGCGCACCTATGGAGACATTGAATCTTACATACGAAGGAATACTGCTTCATGAAAAGCTTGCTGACATAAGCTCCAGGACAATCATCAGTGACATAGGCGTAGGCGTACAGCTGCTGAAGGCAGCGTTAAACAGCGCATATTTAAATGTTTTAATAAACATAAACTCCATAACTGATGAGGATTATGTGGATAAAAACAAAAAATCAGCCCAGGAGCTGTTGAAAAATGGAAACAAAAAGGCTGATGAAATTTACGAGAAGGTATTGAAAATATTAGGTTGAACAGGAGGGAGAAATGGGTACATTAATAAAGGGAAAGCCGGTTGCGGATGCAATTACGGAGAAAGTTAAAAAAGAAGCTGATGAGTTAAAACAAAGAGGAATAATACCTAAGCTTAAAATTGTCAGAGTTGGTGAAAGAGAAGATGACCTTGCTTATGAAAGAGCGGCAATTAAGCGGATGGAAGCATGCAATATTGCCTTTGAGGTTTTATCACTGCCCTCTGACATCAGTCAGATTGATTTTATCGAACAGATGAAAAGTGTAAACAATGATTGCACTGTTCACGGAATATTGCTGTTCAGGCCTTTGCCTAAGCAGATAAATGAAAATGATATTAAATTTATCATCAGTCCCGAAAAGGACATTGACTGCCTGAATCCAATCAATGTTGCAAAGGTGGTTGAAGGAGATGAAACAGGATTTCCGCCCTGCACTCCTTCAGCGGCAATGGAAATATTGAAATATTACAATGTGGAGATGAAAGGACGAGAAGCTGTTGTGCTGGGGAGATCAATGGTTGTGGGTAAGCCGGCTGCAATGCTTCTGCTTAAGGAAAATGCAACGGTGACTATCTGCCATTCAAAGACGAATAATCTTGAGGATGTGACAGGAAAAGCGGACATACTCATAGCGGCAATAGGAAAATCAAACTTTATTACCGCTAAGCATGTAAAGGAAGGTGCAGCCGTAATTGATGTGGGAATAAATGTGGATGAAGAAGGCAAGATTACAGGTGATGTAAATACTTCGGATTGTATTGAAAAAGCGGGATTGATAACACCGGTTCCTGCGGGAGTAGGTTCCGTAACCACCGCTGTGCTTGCAAAGCACGTAGTAAAAGCATGTAAATTAAATAATATATAGAGGTGTATGATGAAATTTATTGATTTAAGAAGCGATACGGTTACCATGCCCACAGATGAAATGAGACAGGCGATGGCAAATGCCGAGGTTGGAGATGATGTATACGGAGATGACCCTACAATAAATAAGCTTGAAAAACTGGCAGCAGAAATGGTAGGCAAGGAGGCAGCATTATTTGTTCCAAGCGGTACATTCGGAAATCAGCTTGCACTGTTTACTCATGCAAGAAGAGGACAGGAAGTTATAATAGGAAAAAATAACCATATAGTTGTTCATGAGGTTGGAGCTTCTGCCGTAATAGCAGGGGTTCAGCTGAGAACTCTTGAAACTGTAAACGGAGCAATGAATCCAAAGGAAGTTGAAAAGGCAATCAGAGTTGATGATATTCACGAACCGGAAACAGGGTTGATATGTGTTGAGGAAGCACACGGATGTGGAGCTGTTGTGCCATTGGAAACATTGAGGGAAATAAAGCAAATAGCCGAAAGGCATTCAATACCTGTCCATATGGACGGAGCAAGACTGTTCAACGCTGCCGTATCAATGGGCGTTGATGTGAGGGAAGTCGCTTCATGCTGTGACACGGTAATGTTCTGCTTGTCAAAGGGTCTGTCAGCTCCGGCAGGTTCAATTCTGGCAGGAAGCAAGATGTTTATTGATAAGGCAAGGAAAAACAGAAAGCTCATGGGCGGCGGCATGAGGCAGGTTGGCATACTTGCTGCTGCAGGAATCATAGCCTTGGAAAAAATGACGCTGAGGCTTCATGAGGACCATGAAAATGCAAAATATATGGCTGAAAGACTTTCTGAAATTTCTGGAATTGAGGTCATAAAAGACAGACTGGACATAGACATGGTATTCTTTAAAATGGGCGAAGATGTAATACCTGAAAATATACTTGTTGAAAAATTATATGAGAAAAATATAAAAATAAATGGCTCGGAAGACGGCGAATACAGATTTGTTGCCCACATAGGGGTAACAAAGGAAGACATTGATTATGTTATAAACTGCATGAAAGAGCTTGAAGATAAATAGAAAAGATATTATTTAGGGGACGAGGCTGTTGTCATCTATTCAACCAGGAAGATGACAACAGACCCGTCTTCACTTTTTTGTCCCATTATATGAAAGTGCAATGAATATTGGAACATTAAATTATTTTTTATATTTCAATGAGGTCGCCTTATTAAATCATGATTGAGACATTAGCCTCTTTTTTATTTGATTTAATTTAAATTATGTGGTACATTATTATTCATATTATAATTATAACAGTCTGTTTATAACTATGATTTTTCATAGGAGGTCAAAATGAACAATTTTATGGAAGTGTACGAAGAATATTTAAGAGATGAATCTCGTCAGATTGGAACAGCAGAAAGTATCATATTTCCTAAAACTGAAAAAGAAATAGCAGTATCCGTAAAGGAATGCTTTTTAAAGAATATACCCATAACCACTCAGGGAGCACGTACCGGACTTGCAGCTTCGGCAGTTCCATTTGGAGGGCATATAATTAATCTAAGCCGAATGAATAATGTAATAGGCGCAAGATATGACAAGGATGCAGACAGATTTTTTTTAAAAGTTCAGCCGGGAGTGCTTTTAACGGAAATAAGAAAGTATTTATTGAATAAATCATTTATTACAGTTAATTGGGATGAAGAATCCATAAATTCATTAAATCACATGGAAAAAAATGAGTGGTTTTATTCAACAGATCCCACTGAAATATCGGCATCCATAGGAGGTATGGCATCATGCAATGCTTCCGGAGCAAAAAGCTTCAGATACGGCTCCACAAGGGACCACGTGGAATCTATAAGAGTTGTTCTGTCTGACGGAGATGTGCTGAGCCTTAAACGAGGACAATGCTGTGCTGAAAACGGAAAATTCAGCCTTGTAACCGAAAGCAGAAGAGTTATATCAGGAAATCTTCCAAACTATGAAATGCCAGATGTTAAAAAAAATACTTCAGGCTATTACAATAAATCCGATATGGACATGCTTGATTTGTTTATAGGCTCTGACGGAACATTGGGAATTATAAGCGAGATCGAAATAGAATTAAACAGAACCCAGAAGTCTAACTGGGGTGTGACAATATTCATGCCTGATGAGGACAAATGCCTGGATTTAGTGAGAGCATTGAGAGGTGAGAGGATTTTTGAAGGTATGTCTCCTATGAAAATAAAGCCTTCAGCTATTGAATTCTTTAGCCACAAAGCATTGGAAATGCTGAAACATCAGCAAAAAACCAACCCTGCTTTTTCTACCATACAGGAAATCAAGGAAGGATACCACACCGCCGTATACACGGAAATGGAAGGAGATTCAGATGAAGAAATATGGCAGGGCATTGAGGAATTAGGAGACGTCATTTCAATGCTTGGGGGAGATGAGGATGCAACATGGGTTGCCAACAATCCGGTCAGCCTGGAAAAATTGCACGATTTTAGACACGCATGCCCTGAATGTGTAAATATGCAGATAGATGAAGCTAAAAAGATTAATCCGGAAATAACAAAATTAGGAACGGACATGTCCGTTCCGGATGAAAAATTAAAAGAAGTAATGAAAATGTACAATGATGATATTGAAAAAAATAATTTTCATGCTGTAATATTCGGTCATGTAGGCAATAATCACCTGCATGTCAACATAATTCCCAGAAATATGGATGAATATAAGAAGGGTAAGTTTTTATTTTTAGTATGGGCTGAGAAG
The DNA here is from genome assembly GCA_032059885.1 of Sedimentibacter sp. Lineage (GTDB taxonomy): Bacteria > Bacillota > Clostridia > Tissierellales > Sedimentibacteraceae > Sedimentibacter. Next base: position 38,005 of record DAMBZP010000014.1, on the reverse strand, counting down.
ATTGCCTCAATGGGCGGCGCAGTATCCGCAGAGCATGGTGTGGGAAAATTGAAGGTGGATTTTCTCAGGAAGATGTACAGTGAAAATGAAATTAATAAAATGAGAAGTTTAAAAAAATTATTTGATCCGGCTCAGTTGTTCAACCGGGGAACAATATTCACATATGATGCAGGGGAGGGAGCTGTATGAGAATTATAGTCTGCATAAAGCAGGTGCCGGGTACTAATGAAGTAAAAATGGACCCGAAGACAAATACAATCATAAGAGATAATGTACCCGCAATAATAAATCCCTTTGATACCTATGCAATAGAAGAAGCAGTACGAATTAAGGAAAAGTATGGCGCAGATGTTTACGGTCTGAGTATGGGGATACCTTCAGCCACAGAAATGCTGAGAGAAGCTGTGTCGCTTCGGATAGATAAAGCAATGCTGCTGACGGACAGAAAGTTTGCGGGAGCCGATACATTGGCAACGTCATATACGCTCAGCAAGGGAGTTGAAAAAATCGGAGAGTACGATTTAATAATCTGCGGCAAGCAGGCAACCGACGGAGATACGGCACAGGTAGGACCAAGCCTTGCAAAGACGCTAGGTATTGCCTATGCAACAGATATCAGTAAGATAATCGAAATACAAAATGATTTTATGCGCTGTATGAAGATTACCGATGACGGATATGAAGAAATTGAAATACGTCTTCCGGCACTCATTACAGTTGTAAAGGAAATAAACATGCCAAGGCTTCCTTCCATAAAAAGCATGAAGCAAGCTAAAAAGTCTGAAATAGAAGTTATAACCTTCGATTCTGCAGGAGCTGATGAAAACAGAACAGGACTGAAGGGTTCACCTACACAAGTTGTAAGAACCTTTGTTCCAATCCATGAAGTCAACAGTGTTACCATAGAAGGAACTGCAGAAGAAAAGGCAGAAAAGCTTGCTGAAATACTTGGTGATATGGGATTTGAAGGACGGTGAAGAAAATGGCAGATATAAGCATCATAAAAGAAAAATGTGTGGGCTGCAAAAGATGTGTAGGTTCATGTCCCTTCGGTGCGATAGAAATAATAAATAAAAAGGCAGTAATAGGACCTAAATGCACTCTTTGCGGCTCATGCACAGAAAGCTGCAAATTTGGAGCAATAAATTTCGTAAAGGATGAAGTTGAAAAGAAGGACTTAAGCGGCTATAAAGGAATATGGGTTTTTGCTGAGCAAAGATATGGCAAGCTTAAGACTGTTGCGACAGAGCTGACAGGTAAAGCAAAAGAGCTGGCGGCAGATTTGAATGTTCAGGTTACAGCTGTATTGCTCGGTTCTGATATAAAACATCTTTCAAAGGAACTGATTGCATATGGAGCAGATGAAGTGCTGATAATGGAGGCTGCATGGCTGAAAGACTTCAATGACCATGTTTACGGCGAGGTAATGATTGATTTAATAAAAGAACACAAGCCTGAGATAGTCCTGATAGGAGCAACCTCAAACGGCAGGTCTCTGGCGCCTCACATTTCATCAACACTGCACACAGGTTTGACCGCAGACTGCACGGTCCTTGAAATTGACAAGAAGGAAAGACTTCTGCTTCAGACCAGACCTGCGTTCGGAGGAAATCTTATGGCAACCATAGTGTGCCCTGGCAACCGTCCGCAAATGGCAACCGTCCGTCCCAAGGTTTTTAAACCCATTGAACCTGACTATGGCAGACAAGGAAAGGTAACCCTGCTTCGGACTGACTCGCCCATAGAAGGATTAGTTAAAAAAATCAGAGATATTGACAATAAAGATGGACTGAATTTAGCTGATGCAGATATAATCGTAAGTGTCGGCAGAGGAATAGGAAGTCAAAAAAATATTCAACTTGCTCAGGAACTGGCAGATACACTGGGAGGGGTTCTGGGAGCATCAAGAGCAGTTGTTGACTCAGGATGGATGCCCTATAGCCGCCAGGTTGGTCAGACAGGCAAGACTGTAGCGCCCAAAATATACATTGCATGCGGCATATCAGGCGCCATACAACATCTGGCCGGGCTGGCAGACATAGAAACAATTGTTGCCATAAACAACGACCCCGACGCTCCCATATTCAAGGTTGCAAATTACGCAGCAGTTGGTGATGTCAAAGAAATTCTGCCGTTACTGACTGAAAAAATAAAAGTATTGAAAAAATTATAAAATTATAATGCGCTTGGTAATTGTACAGGCGTTACAGGGACTGACAGAGGAGTTCCATTTTGGGGTCCGTCCGCAGAACCTATGAGGAGGTTAGATGAACAGTAATCTATATATTATAAAAAAGCTGCCTGTCTATACAAATGAGGATAATGCTGACAGGGAGTTTATATCTGTAAATAAAAATGAGAAAGGTGAGCTTGCAAAGATTTCCGTAAATAGTCAAATTAATTATATTGCATATCTTGATTATAAAACAGGAAACTGTATACGAGGGAATCATTATCATTTGATAAAAAATGAATCTCTGTACCTATGTAAAGGAAAAATAAAAGGCTTTTTTAAAAGCATAAATGATGATATAATCTCCGAAGAGTTAATAGAAGAAGGCACTCTTATTCAAATAAGCCCCGGATGTATTCATGCCTTTGAACCGGTTGAAGACGGATATGCAATTGAATTTTCACCCGACCCATTTGATGAAGAATGTAATGATATTTATTTTTTTTCTATAAAACAATAAGTTATAAACACATCTTTATTTATTATTTATAAAAATGTAAAATCCCCAAATGCAATAAAATGTATTTGGGGATTCGTATTTTATGTATGCTTATTCTTCAAAATAACCGTAAATCTGTTCCATTTGTTCGTAGGTCAGCATTCCTACATATCCGACTACAGCTTCGCCTTTTTTATTGACAGCAATTGTTGTCGGGTATGAACGAATGCCATATGTATTTGCGACGTCCATATCTTCATCAAGCACAACCGCTAAATTCAGATTATTTTCTTCCATGAATTTTTGAACTGTTTCCTTGGATTCACCTACATTTACAGTCAGCACCAGAAGTTCATCCTTATGTTCTTCCTGCAGCTTTTGCAGGTCAGGCATTTCTATTACACAATAACCGCACCAGGTTGCCCAAAAATTCAATATTACATTTTTGTCTCTCAGTTCACTTAATTTGATGGTGCTTCCATCCATTGATTCAAGTTCAAAGTCAGGAGCAATTATTGTCTTATTGTTTTCCTGCTGGCTGTCGGGTTCCTGTTCGGATTGTTGCTCAGCTTGTTGCCCGGGTTGTTCTTCCGGAGGAGGTATAATATTTTTGTCAGAACATCCGGACGTGAAAATTGCAGCCAATAATGCTATTAATAATAATTTTTTCATAATCTTCCTCTCATTTCATTATATTGTGCTGTTACCCCCTCGTCAGGCTTTTTAAACAAACAATTTGGTCCCTTCAGTACAAGTCCTTGTCTTAAATGTTTGAGGATATACAACACATATTTTGCTGTAAGCCGCTTCTAAGCTGTCTCTATCCGGATATAATCCGAAGACAGCAGAACCACTTCCTGTCATTGCAGAGGACAGGGCTCCGCTTTGAATCATTAATTCTTTTATGTCATTTATTTCAGGATGAAATCTTTCAACCACTTTTTCAAGGGTATTTTGTGCCGAAAGAGCTGTTTTATTAAAGTTTCCTGAATTTATATGATTTAAAATATCATTGCCTTTGTATGAATTGTAATATTCAGGACTCAGGTTATTGTAAACAAATGCTGTGGACATAGAAAAATCAGGTTTTACAACCAGAATGTCATTCCAGATAAAATCATTTAATTTAGTGAGCTTTTCACCGATTCCTTCAGCAAGATATGTTCCTCCTGTCAGACAAAACGGCACATCAGCTCCTATTTTAAGTCCTATTTCGGTCATTTTATTTTCATTCAGACTCAAGCTCCAAATGGTGTTTAATCCACGGATAACCGCTGCACAGTTGCCGCTTCCTCCGGCTAATCCCGCTTCAGGCGGTATTGCTTTATTTATTGTTATGACTACACCTGAGTTTATATGATATATTTCTTTCATTATTGCTGCTGCCTTGTAGCATGTGTTTTTTTCGTTTAAAGGTATATATGGATCACTGCATATGATGGTAATTTCATTTTCATCGGTGGTATCAAGCAGAATTTCATCACGAAGATCAATTGACTGCATTACAGATTTTAATGTATGGTAGCCGTTTGCCAATCTTTCCTCAATATCTAAAAATAAATTTATTTTCCCATAGGAATATAGTTTCAGCATAGTTACCTCGTTAAATAAGTTAGTATCAATAATTATATATTAATAAGCAAATTTTAACAACTTAAAAGTTTTTTAAAATTATTTTACTTTTTATGATTAATAAAAAAATTTTTGGGTATACAATAAATACAACATAAGTTTTACTAAATTTACTGATACAATTAATCAAAAAGATTTGAAGGTTAATTTTAAGTTTATTAAGTAAAGGGTTTATAAGAATTATGGTAAACACAGTTTAGAATATGATTAATTTATACAACATTAAGCTATATGCCATGAGGGTTTGCTAGGTTGAGAATAAATTAAGATCGGAGGTTTAAACATTAAATTAACTTAAAATTATCGGTACATAACAAATTATAAGATTAATTGTTGATGGATCCAATCAGTAGAAGAAATTTAGTGAAACAAATGTTTTATATAGACTGACGGAAGAGGTGATTCCCCCAAAAGCAGAATCAGATAACCAAAATGAATAGCACCCGGTTTTCCAGTGTGTAATTGAAGAAAACCGGGTGCTGTTCATTTTATTAAAATAAGTCCTTTTTTAAAAGTACATAACCGACTAATGCAGCCGTAATTACTGAAACTCCCAGGATAATCCAAAATCCAAAGGGTGAACTTGCAAAAGGTATATTTGAAACGTTCATGCCAAAGAAGCTTGAAAACATCGTAGGTATTGCCATTAAAATAGTGATTGATGTCAAGAGTTTCATAACAATGTTTAAATTGTTTGATATTATTGATGCAAATGCATCCATTGTTCCGCTTAGTATTCCGCTGTATATATTAGCCATTTCAATGGCCTGTTTATTTTCGATTATTACATCTTCCAGTAAGTCTTCATCTTCTGAATATTTTTTAATAATATTTATGCGAAGTATTTTATCAAGAACAGCCTGATTCGCTCTTAAGGATGTTGTTATATAAACCAACGATTTTTCCATGTCCAAAAGCTGAAAGAGCTCTTTGTTTTTCATTGATTGATGGAGCTGTTTTTCAACATAGTTGCTCATTCTGTCAATTTGTCTCAAGTAAAGAAGATATCTCTGAGCATTCTTATAAAGTATTTGATACAAAAATCTAAACTTTTTATAGGTGTAAAATGTTCTGATGCCGTTTTTTTCAAACTGGTCCAGTACAATGGAATTTTTCAGACAAACTGTAATAATGTTTTTTTCTGTTATGATAATTCCTAAGGGCAGTGTTTCATAAATTATGTGGTCATCGGTTTTTTCAACATAGGGAGTATCTACAAGTATTAATACCTGGTCATTTCCTGTTTCTAAACGAGCAGTTTCTTCTTCATCCAGAGCTGCTCTTAAAAAATCTCTGTCAACTGAAAGTTCATCTTCAATGCGGTCCAGTTCTTCAGGTGCGGGATCTACTAAGTTAATCCATGCTCCGTCTTCTATTTCTTCCAGTGTGAAAAGAGTGTCATCGATTGATTTGAATATATCAAGCATTGTTCACCTCAATTTAATAATAGACTTTCTCTATTACCAAACTGAAAAAAAGCACAGTAACAGAGAAGTATTTAATTTTTTAAAACGTATCAGCCGCTTGGCCGTAGGGACCTCATCCATTACTTTCACTTCCTTGCTTAATATGTTAATTGCCTTAATAATAATAGTCTATTTCATTGTCATTTGCAAGACAAAAATAAAGCAAATTAAAGAAAAAGCACATATTTTTTATGTTTATGGTAAGACTATCGCTAAATGAATAAAATTTACCTACTTTTCATTTAATACGGTATAGAAGGTGATTTTTTGACAATAAATTCTGTGGCGCGGGTCAAGGGATTAGTTGAAGGGTGCGTAGGTCAGAAGGTTAGATTTAAAGTAAAAAAAGGAAAAAGCAGGTCTCAGTTCAATGAGGGTGTAATAGCGGACACTTATCCTTCGGTATTTACGGTTCATGTAGAAAGCAAAGGATTAAGAAGAGTTGTGTCATTTAATTATATTGATATTTTGACAAGTCATGTTGAATTTTTCATATGTAATGATGAAGAAACTAAAATTGTGTAAAAATGAAGCTTTGAAAATAAAGTAAGACTAATTCATCAGTAAGAAATAAATTTCTTATGAATCAAGTTTCGCTTTATTTTTTTTGTGAAAGTTGATATACTAAAAGTTGAAATTTTTTTGGGGAGAGAAAAAGTGAAAAAATTTTTAAGCTTATTAGGGATTGTTTTTATGCTGGCAGCAGCATTATATATATACGCAAGATACGTAGAACCGAATTTTTTAAAGGTACATTATGAAAACATACGAAGCAGCCGTATAAGTGAGAAAAATGGAGGATTAAAGATACTTCAGTTTTCTGATATGCACGTATCTGAATATTTTGATGAAAAGGACATAAAGAAAACTGTAGAAAAGATTAATGATGAAAAACCGGATATAGTTGTATTTACCGGAGATTTGCTGGATGAATACAATCATTACGAAAACAAGGATAAAATTAGTGAAATTTGGGAAGCCCTGAGCCTTATAAATGCACCTTTAGGGAAGTATGCCGTATACGGCAATCATGACTATGGCGGCGGTGCAGAGCGCATATATAAAAATATAATGGAAAACAGCGGTTTTCTGGTGATGAAAAACGAGAAAATCACTTTAGATGATTATAATATAAATATTATCGGTATGGATGACTCCATATTCGGAAAATTTGACAAAGAAAAATTGATTGGATTTTTGGACGAGGACAGATACAATGTGGTGCTGAGCCACGAACCGGATGTAGCAGATTCCCTGCTGGAGTACAACATAGATTTATTCTTATCTGGGCACAGCCACGGCGGTCAGATAAATATACCCATAGTAAAAATCCTTCCTCCTCTGGCTAAAAAATATACATGCGGAATGTACAGCTTCAAAAATAACAGGCAGACAATGCTTTATGTAAACATAGGACTTGGTACTTCGCAGGTACCCCTCAGATTTATGGCACCACCCGAATTGACCGTGTTTGTGCTGAGCAATGAAAGGCAGATTAAGCAATGAAGATAAATATTAAAATGATTTTATTGAATATATCGTTGTCTACAGCCTTTAAATTTATGAAAGAGATTGATTTAATTTTTTTATTATTAAATGTCTGCCGTGTAAATTGTTGAAAATGTTGTCTTGATATTGTAAATCTGTGCTTGTATAATATAAATATGGTAAATATTAAAAAAACAGGAGGAAAGTAAGTATGAACAAGAAGATTACGAGCTTAGTATTAGCAGTATTATTAATTCTAAGCAGTTTCAGCGTTGCGTTTGCTCAGGATGCTGAAACCACTAAGATTACTATCATTCACACTAACGACACTCATGCAAGACTTGTAGGCACATCTACCGAAATAGGCTTTGCAAAAATAGCTGCTTTGATTAAGGAAGCTAAAACAGCGAACCCTAACACATTGGTTCTCGACGCAGGTGATACGCTTCACGGAATGCCAATAGTAAATATCAGCAGGGGAGAAAATGCATTAAAGGTTTTGGAAGCTGCCGGATATGACTATATGACAATAGGCAATCACGACTTTAACTACGGTCAGGAAAGACTGCTTGAATTAAAGAAAATGTCCAAAATTGAAATGATCAGCGCCAATGTTTTAAATGAAAAAGGCGAAAGCTTATTCACACCTTATGCAATAAAAGAAGTAGGCGGAGTTAAGATTGGTATATTCGGTCTTACAACTCCTGAAACAGCATATAAAACAAATCCCAAAAATGTAGAAGGGTTGACATTTGCGGATTCAATTGAAGTATCCAAAAAAATGGTTGAGGAATTAAAGGATAAAACCGATTTGATTATCGCGCTTGTTCATATCGGATTAGATGAAAGTTCAGTTGTTACTTCAAAAGAAATAGCTGAAAATGTGGAAGGAATTGATGTAATAATCGATGGTCACAGCCATACGCTTTTAGAAAAGGGCTTGCTCGTTAATGACACATTAATAGCTCAGACAGGCAACTACGACCAGAATTTAGGATATGTTGATATTGAAATGAAAAACGGTGAGGTTGTAAACAGGACGGCTCGTCTGCTATCGGCTGCTGACACTGTAAATACAGCTGCTGATCCTGAATTGACAAAAATACTCGATGATATAAATTCGGCAAATAAAGCTATATTTGATCAGGTTATAGCCAAAACAGATGTTTATTTGGATGGGTTAAGAGAGAATGTAAGAACAAAGGAAACAAACTTGGGTAATTTATCTGCTGATGCTGTAAGAGCGGCTTCAGATGCTGATGTGGCATTTGTAAATGGTGGAGGAATAAGAGTTGACATACAGCCGGGAGATATTAGAAAGGGGAGAGTTGCTGAGCTGTTTCCGTTCGGAAATATTGTCCAGGTTAAGAAAATTTCAGGGGAAGACTTATTGGGAGTATTAGAGCTTTCAGTAAGTGGATATCCTGCAGCGCAAGGCGGGTTCCTCCAGGTAAGCGGAGTTTCATTTGTATTTGACCCTTCTAAGCCTGCCAACTCAAGGGTAGTTGAAGCAAGTGTCGGTGATAAACCATTGGATAAAGCTGCTGAGTATACAGTGGCGGTAAACGACTTTATGGCAATAGGCGGAGACGGTTATGAAATGCTTGCTAAATATCCTGTTGCAGCAGAATTTGGTACATATGAAGAAATATTTGCAGATTATCTTAATACAAACGGAACTAAAGGCAGTGATGTTTCAGGAAGAATCACTGTAAAAGAAACAGTTGCTGAAGAACCGGCTCCTGTCAAGCCAGAAGAACCGTCTCCTGCACCGGTTGAGCCTGCACCGGCTCCAGCAACGGAAGTTACCTACATAGTAGTATCTGGAGATGTTTTGTGGAAAATAGCTGAAAAATACGGAACTACATGGGAAGAATTAGCTAAGTACAATAATTTAGCAAATCCGCATTTAATATTCCCGGATCAGGTAATAAAAGTACCAGGTAAATAGCATCTGAAAATCAAACGTAAAATACATACAAAATCTTTATTGAATTAACAATAAAAATTTATATCTCCAGGCATCTGATTGATGATTGGAGATATTTTTTATATAAAGAATAAATAAGGCATGCTTATAACGTTATGATATATTGTCACATTATAATATTCAGTACATTTAAGCTTATATGAAATAAAAGCATTAATAAAATTATTAAAAATATCTAAAAATCATTGACAAAAATACAATATTTCTATAATATGAATACAAATAATTTAATATATACAATGAAGAGGAACAGTAATAATACATGGTCTAAAGAGAGAAAATCAGCGGTGGGAGATTTTTGACCTTCTGTATTTTGAACCCGCCTCGGAGTATTTGGGAGTGACAACCCAAAGGGCAGAACCCTTATATGAAATGAGATGCTGCAAGTTTGCAGCAATTAGAGTGGTACCGCGGAAATCCGCCTCTTGAACAGAGGCGGTTTATTTTTTGCAAATTTATATGAATGAACCAAATTGTGAGTTATGAAAGGAGAAGTTATGTCTAAAAATGAAAAAGATTTTGTAAAAGAAATTACACCTATGGAAGAAGATTTCAGCAGATGGTACACAGATGTTATATTGAAAAATGAGCTTGTTGATTACTCGCCTGTTAAGGGATTCATGGTTATCAGACCTTACGGATACGCATTATGGGAAAAAATTCAGCAGTTTGCCGATGAGAAATTTAAAGCAACAGGACATAAAAATATGTATTTTCCGCTTTTAATTCCTGAAAGTCTGTTAACAAAAGAAAAGGAACATGTGGAAGGCTTTGCGCCTGAAGTGGCATGGGTTACTCAGGGAGGAAGCCAGGAGCTGTCTGAAAGATTGGTTATAAGACCTACATCAGAGACAATTATTTGCCATATGTATTCCAAATGGTTGAATTCTTACAGAGATTTGCCGTATCTGTACAATCAGTGGTGCAGCGTTGTAAGATGGGAAAAAGCCACAAGACCTTTCCTTAGAACTTCCGAGTTTTTATGGCAGGAAGGGCATACTCTTCATGAGACTGAGGAAGAGGCACAGGCAGAAACATTGCAGATGCTTGAAATCTACAGGCAGGTTGCAGAAGATTTAATGGCAATGCCGGTTGTTGTAGGTCAGAAAAGTGAAAAAGAGAAATTTGCAGGTGCTTCTGCTACATACACTATGGAAGCATTGATGCATGACGGTCAGGCGCTTCAGGCAGGAACATCACATAACCTTGGTCAGCATTTTACCAAGGCATTTGAAATTAAATTCCAGGGCAGAAACGGACAGGAGCAATATCCATACCATACATCATGGGGGATTTCAACAAGACTGATCGGCGGACTGATAATGGTTCATTCCGACAACAGAGGACTTGTGCTTCCTCCAAGAATGGCTCCAACTCAGGTGGTTATAATCCCTATAGCACAAAAGAAGGAAGGAGTACTGGAAAAAGCCAATGCTGTTTATGACAGCCTGAAGGCTGCGGGAATAAGAGTTGAGCTTGATGACAGCACGGAAAATTCACCAGGCTGGAAATTCAATCAATATGAAATGAAGGGCTATCCAATACGCATTGAAATAGGTCCTAAGGATATAGAAAATAATCAGGCAGTTGCTGTAAGAAGAGATAAGCTTGAAAAAGAGATAATTTCCCTTGATAATATTGATAAAATCGTTTCTGACATGCTGGAAGTTATGCAGAATGATATGTTCGAAAGAGCAAAAGCTCATAGAGAAGCAAACACATATGTTGTAAATGATTATGAGCAATATAAAAAGGATCTGCCTAACCGTCCGGGATTTGCAAAGATGATGTGGTGCGGGGACAGAGAATGCGAAGATAAATTAAAAGAAGAAACAGGCGCTACTATCAGATGTATTCCATTTGAACAGGAAGATTTAGGCCACAAATGCCACATCTGCGGGAAAGAAGCAAAGCATATGATTTATGCCGCAAGAGCATACTAAAAATAATGATAAATTTAGGATTTGTGCTGAGACGCAAATCCTTTATTTCTTTACTTACGGATTACATTGATTAATATTAAGAATTTTGATAAAGTAATAATACATATTGACAGACATGTGCTTAGAAAGATAATTATCAGAAAAGAGAGGACATAACATGCAGAATAAACTATCTTTTTCATCCAATATACTTATAGGTTCAATGTTGTTTGGATTATTTTTTGGCGCAGGAAACTTAATTTTTCCCGTACATATGGGGCAGGAAGCGGGAGCGAATATACTGCCGGCAACAATCGGTTTTTTGATAACAGGTGTGGGGCTTCCGTTTTTAGGAGTAGTCGCTATGGGTATTTCGAGAAGTGAAGGATTGTTTGACCTTTCAAGCAGAGTTCATCCTGTTTACGGATATATGATTACAATACTTTTGTATCTTACTATAGGACCCTTTTTTGCATTGCCGAGAACAGGGACGGTATCCTTTGAAATTGGCCTTGCTCCCTACATAGCAGATGAATACAAGGCAGTTGCTTTAGCATTATTTACTATAATATTTTTTGGTGCTGCCTTATTTTTTTCCATGCGTCCTAACAAAATATTAGTTTGGGTAGGGAAGATTTTAAATCCATTGTTTTTAGTGTGCCTGGGTATTTTAATTGTAATGGGGTTTTTAAAGCCTATGGGAAATATAGAATCTGCGCAAGTGAATGGGATGTATGTATCAGCATCATTTTTCAAAGGATTTACCGAAGGCTACAACACTATGGACGCTCTTGCTTCACTTGCATTTGCAATAATTGTTGTAAGAAGCATAAAGGACCTTGGGATTAAAGAGCCTGGAAATATTGCAATACACACTGTAAAGGCGGGAATGGTAAGCATATTGCTTATGTCGGTAATATATGCAAGCCTGGCGTACTTAGGTACAACGAGTGTATCCAAATTTGAAATGTCTTCAAATGGAGGTATTGCACTTGCTCAGGTTTCACATTACTATTTTGGAAACTTCGGAAGTATTTTACTTGCGATTATTATAACTATAGGATGCCTGAAAACAGCTATCGGCTTGATTACCGCATGTTCAGAAACATTTAAGGGGATGTTTCCCAAAACATTCAGCTATAAAACATATGTAATTATATTCACTGTATTTGCATGCTTTGCGGCAAACTTAGGGCTTACACAGCTCATTGCACTTTCGATTCCGATACTGATGTTTTTATATCCGTTGGCAATAGCAATAATAATATTGGGATTAATATCTCCTCTTTTTAAGGACAGACAGGTGGTGTATGTGACAACTACGGTATTTACTTTTTTTGTCAGCATAGCAGATATGCTGAATTCAATGCCGGAAAATATAAAAAGCTTAAAGCCGATACAAAATATTCTATTATTTTATAAAAGCAACCTTCCGTTTTTCGATTTAGGAATGGGCTGGGTTATACCCATGATAGCAGGGCTGACGGTTGGACTGATTATTTCTGCAGCTGTAAAGCCGTCTAATAAGCTAAGTTAAGAAATTTATAGAGTAAATAATTAAAGATAAGTCATGAAATTCAGACGGAATTGCCTAATGAAGAAAACCTGTAATATAATATCTTAATTTCTCCTGAATTTAAGAATGCTTTAATTTATTTCTGGTATAATTATAATACAATTAAGATATAAAGAATTATTATAATAAATATTCAAGATAAGGAGTGATGTAAATGTTTTATCCATACGGCTTTTTTCCGTTTGATCCTACAATGATTATTTTAATACCTGCAATAATATTAACATTATATGCCCAAAGCAGGGTTAAATCTACATTTGCGAGATATATGAACGTTCCTGTGGAAAGAGGATACACAGGAGCCTGGGTTGCAAGAATGCTTTTGGATAGAAATGGTCTTAGAGATATACCTGTTGAGGTTACAGGAAATCAACTGGGCGATCACTATGATCCTGCAAAACGTGTTTTGACGCTTTCTCAGGAGGTTTACCAGGGAAGCTCCATTGCCTCCGTCAGTGTGGCGGCTCATGAAGTAGGTCATGCAATACAGCATTCAAATGGTTATATTCCGTTATCCTTAAGAAGTATGGTTTTTCCTGTTGCACAATTCGGATCATCCGCCGCCTGGGGGTTTATTATGATTGGATTATTGATTCCAAGCCTCGGAGGCTTAATGGACATAGGAATATTGCTGTTTGGAGCTGCAGTTCTCTTTCAGCTTATTACACTTCCTGTAGAGTTTAATGCAAGCAGCAGAGCTTTAGTACTGCTTGATGAAAATGGTTTTATCGGCGATGATGAAAAAAAGCAAGCACGCAGAGTACTTCATGCGGCAGCATTAACATATGTAGCTGCTATGGCAAGCGGGCTGGCGCAGCTGGTAAGGCTGATTTTAATCAGAAACAGCAGAAGAAGATAATATACATCAAGAAGGCCCCCCTGGGGAGCCTCTTTTTGCTTATTCATAATTAAATTGACATCATAAATTGTAAATGTTATAATTTATGCAATACTGACCGGTCGGTCGGAAAGAAATAGGAGGATTATTTTGAAAAGATTTTTGACATTATTATTGATTATCGCATTTGCATTAACCGGATGCAGCAGTGCGAAAGATACTGACGTTACGGAAGAGGAATCTTACATAGCTGTTGAAGTTGAAACTTTAAAGCCGATGGAGCTTTTTATTGAAAATGTAATGACAGCAAAGGCTTATGCGGATAAGGACGTATACGTGGTTCCATTGGTCGCTGGAAAGGTTGAAAAAATAAATGTAAGTGTAGGCGACAGAGTACAAAAAGATCAGGTCCTGTTTGTTATGGATAAGGATGATATAAGCAAGCAGGTAAATCAGGCTAAGGCTGCTTATGATTCGGCAAAGGCAGGGTATGATGTAAGTGCTGCACAGATACAGGCGGCCAAGGACTCCTTTGAGAAAATAAAAAAACTTTATGAAGAAGGTGCGATTCCTGAAACCCAATATGATCAGGCAAAGCTTGCGGCATCAGATGAATCTTTGCAGGCAGCAAAAATGGGAGTTGAGCAGGCTAGAGTAGCATATGAAAATGCTGCATCCATGCTGGATAATGCAGCTGTAAAGGCCCCCATAGCCGGTGTTATAGCCGGTGTCAATATAGTTGAAGGGGAATATGCAACATCTTCAAATCCACCTATAACAATCGTGGATTCAGACAGCATTACCATTGAATTTGGAATTCCCGGCTCCATGGTTAATAAAATAAAAAAAGGTGACAGCGTAGCAGTTGAAATAGGTGATGCCGGCTATAAGCAGGAAAATGTAATTAACAGTGTAAGCTCGTCAGCAGATTTAATGACTAATTTATACAAGGTGGATATTGTTCTTGACAATGATGGCACTATAAAACCAGGCATGTTTGCCAAAGTATATTTGAACACTGACAGGATTGAAAGTGCTCTTGCTGTAAAAACTGAAGCGGTTAAAGAAAGAGACGGCAAAAAATATGTGTTCGTTGCAGGCGAGGACTCAGCATCTGAAAAAGAGGTAACGACAGGACTTGATACTGGAACATATGTAGAAATCAGTTCCGGATTGTCAGCAGGTGATAGGATTATTGTTAAAGGTCAGGATTATATAAACGAAGGCAGCAAAATAAAAGTTGTAAGGGGTGAATAATTATGCTCTCAAGATTTTCAGTTAAAAAACCCGTTACAATTACAATGATGATTTTGATAGTCATTGTACTGGGTGTTGTATCATTAAGCAAGCTGCAGATAGATCTGCTTCCCCAAATGGAACTGCCGTATGTTATGGTTCAAACAAGTTATTCCGGTGCGGGACCTGAAGAAATAGAGAACATGGTATCCAAACCGCTTGAGCAGACTTTATCCACTGTAGAAAACATAGATACAATCATGTCGATATCCAATGAAGGAAGTTCTATTTTATTGATGCAGTTTAATTTTGGTACTGACATGAATGAAGTAATGACTCAGATGAGAGAAAAAATTGATATGATAAAGGGATACCTTCCTGAAGGAACAACTTCTCCTCTAGTAATGAAGCTGGACCCTAATGCTATGCCTATAATTCAGCTTGCTGTTTCAAGCAAGGGAGATATATATACAACTCAAAAATTAGCGGAGGATATTATAGCACCGCGAATAGAGCGTACAGAGGGAACAGCGTCAGCAAGCATTTCCGGAGGACTGGAGCAGGAAATTGAGGTAATGCTGAGAGAAGAAGCCCTTAAGGGCTATAATTTAAGCTCGTCATATATTACACAGATGCTTCAGGCAGCAAATCTAAATTTACCAGGAGGTTCTGTAAAAAATGGAAACAATGAATTAACAGTAAGAACCATGGGTGAATTTAAATCATTGGAAGAAATAAAAAACCTGGAGATACCTCTTACAAGGGGAGGAACTATCCGCTTATCGGATATTGCAGATGTGAAGCTGACAAACAAGGATAAGACCTCCATTGCAAAGCTTGACGGCAAAGAGGTTGTTCAGATATCTGTAATGAAGCAATCAGACGGAAACACGGTGAATGTTGCCGCCGCTGTTAATAAGGAAATAGAGAAAATAAAGAAGGAGTACCCTGATATTAACATTGAAACTGTGTTTAACCAGGCGGATTATATTAATTTTGCAATTGATAATCTGGTTAATACAGCTGTGATGGGTGGAATTCTGGCAGTTATTATACTTCTTGTTTTTCTGAGAAGCTTTAAGACTACACTGGTAATAGCATTATCAATTCCTATTTCTATAATAACTACATTTGTTATGTTATATTTTACCGGAATTACATTGAACATGATGACAATCGGCGGATTGGCTCTTGGAATAGGTATGCTGGTTGATAACTCAATAGTTGTTCTTGAGAATATATACAGGAACAGAAGTCTCGGTATGGATAGAATTAAAGCATCTGTTGATGGGGCTAACGAGGTTTCGATGGCAGTAACTTCATCAACACTGACCACTGTCGCCGTATTCTTACCTATAGTATTTGCAGGAGGACTTGCATCTGCAATATTCAAGGATTTTGCACTGTCTATAGTTATTGCACTGTTCAGCTCTCTTGTGGTAGCACTTACTATGGTTCCGATGTTGTCTTCAAAGCTTGTTTCAGTGAAAAATTTAGAATCTGAAGAAGCTCAGGAGAAAAAACATGGATTTTTAGTAGTGGCTTATAAAAAAATTCTCGGTTGGGGCTTAAGACACAGATTTGCTGTCATAGCAATAAGCATGGCAATATTTGCTGTAAGTATTTTAATGGTTTCATCAGTCGGAGCCGAATTTTTCCCGGCAACAGATCAGGGAATGATTAATGTAAGCGTAAGCTTACCGGCAGGTTCGAAAATAGAACAGGTGAGTGATGTTTTAAAAGAAGTCCAGACATCCATACAGGAAATACCTGAGGTTGCATCAGTATTCACTTCGGCAGGGGGCGGAACAGTAATGAGCATCGGCGGGGGCTCCAGTGAAGGATCGATGATAGTGATTTTAAGCGATTTAAAGGAAAGAGACAGAAGTGCAAAGGAAATAAGCGATGAAATAAGAAAAATTACTAAAGACGTGCCGGGAGCTAAAATAAGTGTGTCCGAATCATCAGTTATGACGGGTATGAGCTCGGGGGCCATAAGCATAAGCGTCAAAGGTGATGACATGGATACCTTAAAAGATATCGGAGATGATTTTAAAGACATAATTGAGAAGGTAGAAGGAACGAGAGAGGTCAAAACAAGCTATGAGGATGGTATACCTCAAGTGAGGATTATTGCTGACAGAGGCATAGCTTCCCAGTATGGTCTGACAACAGCTCAAATAGGCTCAACCGTGAAAAACACTTTGTCAGGTTCCAGCGTTACAAAATTTAAAATGGATGGCAATGAGCTGGATGTGATTCTAAAGGGAGACAATATTTACGATCAAAGTATGTCGCTTCTGGGGATGCTTCCCATACCTACACCTACAGGAGGTAATGTTCCATTATCGGAAGTTGCAGAAATAAAAGTTGAAAAAGGACCTGTAAGCATTACAAGAGAAAATCAGACGCGAGTCCTCACGGTAAGCGGAAGTGTCGTAGGAAGAGATGTTCAGTCTGTTTCATCCGAAATTGATGCACAGTTGAAAGAATATGAAATGCCAAATGGCTATAGCTATACCTTTGGCGGAGAAACAGAACAAATACAAGAAACATTTTCTGATTTGGCGATGGTTATGCTGGTTGCCATAATACTTGTGTACATGATTATAGCCGCACAGTTTGAGTCATTGATTCAGCCGTTGTCAATAATGCTTTCTGTACCTCTGGCATTATCCGGAGGATTTATCGGGCTGTTTGTTACCAGACTTCATCTCAATGTAATAGGTATCATAGGCTTGATCATATTGGTAGGTATTGTTGTTAACAATGCAATAGTTTTGGTTGACTACATCAACAACAGACGAAGCAGAGGCGAGGACAGAACTACAGCTATATTGAAGGCAGGACCTATAAGGATAAGACCAATTATGATGACTGCATTAACGACAATATTGGGATTGGCCCCAATGGCGCTGGGAATTGGAGAAGGAGCAGAGCTCACTCAATCGATGGCAGTTGTTGTAATAGGAGGATTATCATTATCCACAGTATTGACATTGGTGGTAGTTCCTGTAATGTATACAATATTTGATGATATAACATCATTTTTTAAACGAAAGTTCAAGAAAAATAAAAATGAAATAATTGAGCAGGCTTAACCGTTAGTGCTAAGTATGCTCATACAAGGAGGAACAATGGCGGAAAAAAATCGAAAACGATCAGATATACTTTCATCTGCCAGAGATCTTTTCAGGGAAAAGGGGTTTCATAACACAAAAATGGATGATATTGCTCAAGCTGCAGGTGTTGGGAAGGGAACACTGTATGAATATTTCAAAAATAAACAGGAAATATTTGATGAAACCTGTGTTGAATACGTGGAGTCGATTTTTGGGCGAATTGAAGAGGTAAGCTTCATGAATGTTTCTTTCAGAGAAAAGATTTTGATTTTATTTAATGAAAGAAAAAATACATTTAATGAAGAAATTGATAAAAATCCAATTGACTATATAATGTCCTATAAAAATATAATATCTGAAAAAATTTTAAAGTCAATGTTTGAACATATTTTAGAAATTAATAAAATTTTAGTGGAAATTGTTGATCAAGGCAAGTCAGAAGGCGTAGTCAGAAAAGACATCCCTTCTGACACTATAGTCTGTTCCATAGTGGGAACAATGGGAGAATATTTTAATCTCAAGATGTATAAAAAGGATTATACTGTAAGTGAAGATATAATTTTTAACTTGTTATTTAACGGGTTTGGTGTAAAATAGAAGTAAGAATCAAAATATTTATTTAAGCACAACCGGTAGTATAAAAGTATGGAGGAAAATATGAAAAAAAAGATATCACTGCTTTTGGCAATGACATTGGTACTAAGCACATTTACCAATATTGCCTCAGCTGAAGATGCGGTAACTTCAACAGCAGAAGAACCTGCTGTAACAGAAAATGAAAATAAGGTATTGGAGCTTTCGATTGCCGATGCAGTTAAACTGGCAACTGAGAGCAACAGAGATGTGTGGGAAATTGATAACGGCATAAAGCAATTTGAAGATGCAAGAAGACAGGGAAGAGATGCTAAAGAAAATGCAAAGGTTCTTATGGAAATGCCGCTTGAAGCTCTGAATGCTCTGCAAATTAATGTGACGGATAATTATGTGGAGACAATATTGGCTAAAAACGGTTACTATGTATCTTATGCGGATGCCCAGATTGAACAGCTGAAGAAAAGCAAGGATGTATTGGCTAAAGCTATTGAAATAGAAACTAAATCATTGTATTACAATGTTCTTTTGGCGGAAAAGGCAATTGAAATAAATCAGGCAAAACTCACCAAGGCAAATGAGCAGCTGAGAGTTGTAAACTTAAAATTCAATAACGGATCTGCAACAAAAGCAGAGGTATTAAATGCTGAAATGGCTGTACAACAAGCTAAGACGGATCAGGATTCAGCAGCGGACGATTTGAACATTGCAAAACTTAATTTGTTAAATAAGCTGGATTTGTCTTTTGATCAGGAAATAGTGTTAACAGAAAAAGAATTAACATATATCCCTACAGAAAAACTTAATCTGGATGAAGCAATTGAAAAAGCGAAGACAGACAGGCCTGAAATACTTACGGCACAGAATAATCTGAAACTGCAGGAAATAGAAACACATGCAAACACAGCATACTATACTTCGAATTTATGGCAGAATAAGGTAGCAGTGAAAAAGCTCGAGGATGCAAAGCTTGATGTTCCCCAGGCATATAAAGATGTTGAGCTTGATGTAAGAAATTCCTATTTAAATCTTGTTAAGGCAGAAAGAGCTCTTGTCAACATGAATAAAACAGTTGAGCTGGCAAAAGAAGCATCCAGAATCAACAAGCTCCTTTACGAGAACGGAATGGCAACATCCCTGGATGTGTTAGATGCAGATACAAATTTGGCACAGGCAGAAATAGGACAGTATCAATTGCTTGCAGCATACAATATGAGCAAGATGATGTTTGACAATTCAAACTTAATTGGAGGCTCTGCCGGAAATAAATAGAGGATATTAAAAAATATGGACGCATTTCTGCGGCCATATTTTTTTAATCATTTTTTTCTTTACCATTATTAAAAATCTCTGATATTATTTTAATTAATGCAAGTGACATACCTACATACATGTTTATACCGAATACGAAGCCGCCAAAACCGTAAAGCATTAATCTGCTGAAATACTTTTTACCGAATGAATCAAACATTTGGTGTATTTTCTCAGGCTCCATTTTTTCGATTTCTTCCCTGGCAATCACGTCAAATTCAACTGCACGCAGCAGCTCATCCAGGTTTCTTTTTAGACTGTTTATGCTTGAGTCGGTGAATATATCAAGTATATATTTTTTGGTTTTGTCATTAATGAAGCTGAAATTAAGCGAGACAGCTTCATCAATAATTTCTTCAAAGTTATTTTTTACTGTTTTTTCAAAATCCTGATTATTTAATAATACAGTAAAGTAATCTTTTGCAGATGTAATAAATTCATCTTCATTAATCAGATTGCCTGCATCAATATTCAGATGATTTTTGCTGTCTTTTATTGCAGAATATATTATGCTGTCAATGTGGTTTTTATTAAATTCAGCTTTCGCTTTATTTACTGCGCTGTTTACATCCTCACGAGATATTCCTATGAATAAATCCTTAAATTCAGCTTCCATAAATTTATCAATTATGGAATAGGTATATTCCGTAAGTTTACTTATAATTTGAATCCTATTGCCTTTTAAATTATCATTAATTCCATTAGTAAAATTATTTATTTCGCTTTCATACATCTTTAAGAAGCGGGTTAAGTCATCTGCATAAAACAACGTAAGAACACTGCTGATTTTCAGTTTCCCTGCCTTTGAGAACAAGTCATTGCTTAAATCATGTATTTTTCTTTCAATTTTCATTGAATTTTCAGGACTTAGATAATTGTCAAGCAAATCGTTGAGCTGCAGCTTGTTTATTCCCGTATACAAGGCCTCAACCTTGGCCTTGTAGAACTTTTCTTCAAGTAACTGCCCTGCAATTACATTTAGCTCCTGCCCCTTATTATCTATAAATTCCGGAATCTTGACAGTAACGATTTTATCAATCAGTTCATCTACAATTTCATCGCCGCCCATTAAGGAGTACATTCCTTTTTCAATGAGACCAAGACTATTTTTAATTTCTGATTGAACCATCACTGCTGCTTTGCTCTTGCTTTCCTTAATGCTTAATTTAACTGTCCTGGTTAAACTGTCAAGAATGCCCGGCATGTGTGAATCAACATAAACTTTTAATTTTCCGTCAAAAACCTCCTCAAACGTCTTATTTCTGTTAACTGCTTTATTAATCATTTCCAGAGTTTTTTGAGCAATTTTATCACGCGAATCCCTCGACAATAAAATGCTGTTCAATTTTTCTGACGTTGACCGGGAAAGGCTGTCTTGCATATCCGGGCTGATGATTTCGTTTATTTGTTTATTTATGGCTCCTTGATACATGTCTTCAAGCTTCAATATATTATTTTTGATTTCATTTTCGCTTGAAATGAAACTGTTTAATCTATCATAATAGTTATTTTGAATACCGGAAACATGTTTTTTTAAAAATTCGTCTGATATCTTGCTTTTCAGCATACTATCAGAGTCTGTCAAAATAAGGATGCTTTTGCCGTAATCATATCCATTAAGTTTGTCAACCAGCAATAAACTGATTTTATCCAATACTCTTTCACTCAATAAGGAAGATATTTTTATTTTTTTAATCTTATCGGATAAAAATCTGCATATGTGGTTAATATTTTCTGAAATTTTCTTTTTTGAATATGAAAAAACACTTCTTACAATATTATGCTTGTTGTTTGCCAATAAATTGTTCAAGGTTCCATAATCATTTTCAGCAATGCTGTCTGTGAAAGCACTTTTAATTTTATTCCTGTATTTCTCAAACAGCTCATTGATGCTTTTTTTGCTGAGAAGGTAGTTTTCGATTAAATGCGCTGTACCTTCAGCAAATATTTTTTGATTTTTAACAATGTAACCCAAAGAAAAATTTCGCAAAAACGGAATTTTAGAAAGAAGCTTTCTTTCTCTGTAGGGCTTGAATATCATATTGATAGCTATGACATTTGTAATGTATCCCACAAATGAATATACGGCCATGGTTGCTATGTTGATTTTAGCGGGGTCAACCGGAGAATGCTGCAATGAGGCAAGTATTATTCCTGCTGCGGCTCCCAGAATTCCTCCGAAATACATAATGGGCTTTAATTCTCTTCCAATAAAGTCATTTGCAAAATCGACAAGCTCATCATCATTAAGCTTATTTAAATTGTCTGAAACAATTGCTTTTATTGAACCGCTTAATATAATATCTGTATTTCTTGCTGCGTATGTTCTGAGAGATTCGGCGCTGTTTTCAGTCAATCCTTCTATGGAATTCAGTTTATCCAATGCATTTGAAATCGGAACATCTTTTAATGTACCGGCTTCCCGGCGGTATTTTTTATATATCTCATCATTTAACAGAGTTAACATATATGCAACCGATTCCTGTGAGAAATATCCCGCTGCGGCAGATTTTATTTCCTCTTCAATCCATTTTTTTATTGAGGCTTCATTGGAAGTAATTTCTGTACCTATAAAATTTTTTATTTTGGAAGAGAAAGCTTTTATATTTTCCGTATTAACCAGTTGGCATAATTCTTCGGATAAAATCCTGTCTATATATCCTGATGCCTTGTCAGCCGTATAGTTCCTGAATTTATTCGACTTGATAAGATTATTAAATTTGCTTATCAAATCCGACTTTAATTTTTCACTGAATAATCCTTTCGGAATTATCTGTCCTAATTCAAAACCGCCTATGTAATCAGCAAGCCAATTAAGTATTTGTTCGGAATTTTTGTTAATGTAATTTATTATCAGCTTTGCGGTATTTTCAGGAGTAATGCCGTTGTTCTCCGCTTCTGCCATAATCTCACGTATCGTAAGGTTATTTAATATGTCAATTAATTTTTCGCTTATATTTTGGCTTAATTTTTCCGGCTCTGCAGCATTTCTTACAAAGGAAATAATTTTATCCGCTATGCTGTATTTTTTTCCTAAATCCTTAAGATATGTATTTTTAATTGTGGAAAGCAGTCTTGCTTTAAGACCGTCAGATTCCTTTATTACTTCATCAATGGATTCTCCAATCAAATTATCAATTAAATGGCTGTTTTCGCTGATCCAGTTCACAACACTTTCAGTGGCAGAAGGAATAATTTTAATTAAATATTGTTTTAAGTTTTCTTCAAAGGTTAAATCCAGTAATTGAAATACCGATTTATCACAGCTTTTGCCGTAAGAAAATAATGAATTTATTAGGCTGTCAAAATAATGAATGCCTTCTTCAGAATTAACATAGGATAACAGGCCGTTGCTGATGTCGGTCAAAAAATCATTGTCTAAATTTATTACATCCTTTATTTTCTTTTCCGAAAGGCTATTTTTCACAGTTTTAAGGCTGTCCGTAACTCCTGTTGAAATTAAAAAATCGTCTGTTTCAGCATTGCTGAAATCAGGAGCTGATTTTATCAATATGTCAATTGCATTATAAATTATCTTCTCATAAATATCCTTGTCTATAATGCTGCCAGGAATCAATTTGCTGTTGTTTTCGTAAAGCGATAAAAACATATTCTCAAAAATATCTGAATTCTCAAAGATATCTGAAAAAAATGAGTATATTGACCCGCTCATATGTTTAAGCTGCTCCGGACTTAGAAATCCATTAATATCAACATTATCCAATATAATTTTAAGAATATCCGGCATGTGGCCTTTAATTATTTCGGAAACAAAAATATTGGTTGATTCGATTGTCGTATCATAACCGTCAATATCTGAAAATATGCTGCTGCCCGCAGTTTCATAAAGACAGTTTTTATAAAAATCATCCGTTAAGTCTTCAAATTCCTTTTTAAAGCTTTCATCGCTTAATATGCTCTGCAGCTTTTCCTTGCTGATTATGTCATTTTCCACCATAGAGCTTAGATTATCAATAAACTCGTTCCTTGTTTTCTTAATAACTCCGCCTATTTTTAAGGGAGTGTATTCCTTAAACAGCATATTTATGGCATAATCATTTGTTATATATCCAGAAGCAGCTCCAAGAACCGCCTGGGCTATGTAATTTAGTATAATTTCGTTCATAATGTACCTTCCAGTATAGCTTTCAAAAAATTATATCACCGGCCTGTAAAATTTGCAATGTACTTTAATTTATGGCCGTATTATTTATTACAAGTACTAAAGTTAAAGTGTTTTAATATTATTTGCATAAATTTACAAATAAATCACATAATTAAAATTATATTGATTAATTGCAAATTTTAATGTAAAATAGAATAAACTAGCAGAAATCATTAGGAGGAATAAGGTAAATGAAAACGTATAACATTGACAAAATTAGAAACGTTGCATTAGTAGGTCATAGTAATTGTGGCAAAACCACATTAACGGAAGCACTTTTATATGTTACTAAGGTTACAAACCGTATGGGAAAAGTTGAAGATGGAAATACAGTATCAGACTTCGATAAAGAAGAAAAAGATAGACAAGTTTCAATTGGTACATCAGTTATACCTATAGAATTTGAAGATACTAAAATAAATTTTCTTGATACTCCTGGTTATTTTGACTTCGTAGGTGAAGTTTATGGAGGACTGCGGGTTGCCGGCGGAGCAGTGGTGGTTGTGGATGCAAGCTCAGGAATTGAAGTCGGAACAGAAAAGGTTTGGAAATATCTTGAGCAAAGAAGCCTGCCAAGAATTATCGTCCTTAACAAAATGGATAAAGAAAACGTTAAGTTCGATGTTCTGCTGGAAGAATTAAGAGAAAAATTCGGTAAAAAAGTTGTTCCTTTCGCGTTGCCTATAGGTGAAGGAGAAAGCTTCAAGGGCTATGTTGATATAGTTGACCGTCAGGGACGTTTAATAGAAGAAATGGATAATGTTAAGATAGAAGTACCGGAAGATTTGGCCGACAAGGTTGAGGAGTTAAGAGGCATTCTTATGGAATCTGTTGCGGAAACAGATGACCTTCTTCTGGATAAGTTCTTTAACGGAGAAGAGTTTACATATGAAGAAGTAAGCACAGGTTTGAAAAATGCTGTGTTGGCAGGAGAGGTAGTTCCTGTTATAGTATCATGCGCAACTAAAGCAATGGGCATTAAATGCCTGATGCATATGATAAAAGAGTATCTGCCTAATGCAGGTGACATAGGTGAAATAACAGGTATGGTTGACGGAAAAATAACACCGAGAAAGGTAACTTCCACTCAGCCGCTGTCTGCATTTGTTTTCAAGACAATTGTTGACCCGTTCGTAGGTAAAATTACTCTGTTCAAGGTAATGTCCGGGGTTATGAAGAAGGATACAGAAGTCTATAATGACGCTACCAGAGAAACAGAAAGAATAGGAAATATATTTTTATTAAGAGGAAAGGATCAGATAGAGGCTTCGGAAATTGTAGCCGGAGATATAGGAGCTACAGCAAAGTTAATGAACTTTAACACCGGAGATACTATTTCCGTAAAATCAAGTCCGATTATATATAAGGGAATTGAATTTCCGAAACCATCATATTTCATGGCAATAAGTGCCAGGACCAAGGACAGTGACGAAAAAGTCGGCGTAGGTCTTCACAGACTTAACGAGGAGGATCCTACATTTACAATAGAAAGAAATTCGGAGACAAAAGAGCTGGTAATAGGCGGTCATGGAAATATCCAGCTGGCTGTTATAGCAAATAAACTAAAAAATAACTTCAAGGTTGACGTTGATTTGACTACTCCAAAGGTTGCTTACAGAGAGACTATAAGAGGCAAGTCAGATGTTCAGGGAAAACACAAAAAACAATCAGGCGGAGCAGGTCAATACGGTGATGTTCACATTCGCTTTGAACCGTCAAATGTTGATTTTGAGTTTGTAGACGAGGTTGTTGGAGGAGCAGTTCCGAGAAACTTCATACCTGCTGTTGAAAAGGGTCTTAGGGAGTGCCTGGACAAGGGAGTATTGGCAGGCTGCAAGGTTGTTAACATTAAAGCAACTTTGTATGATGGTTCATATCATGATGTTGACTCAAATGAAACATCCTTCAAAATGGCAGCGTCAATAGCCTTTAAAAAAGGCATGCTGGAAGCTAAACCCGTTATACTGGAGCCAATAGCCAAGGTGGAAATATATGTTCCCGAAGAATACATGGGTGACATAATGGGCGACATGAACAAGAGAAGGGGAAAAATCCTCGGTATGGAGCAACAGGAAGATGGTTCTCAGAAAGTACTTGCAGAAGCACCAATGGCAGAAATGTACACTTACGCAATTGATTTGAAATCCATGACTCAGGCAAAAGGCAGCTTCGAAATGGAATTCCTCAGATATGACGAAATGCCTTTCAACATGGCAGAAAAAGTTATAGCTGATTACAAAGCAAAGAACGAAAATTAATTAAACACCTCTTGGCATAGCCAAGGGGTGTTTTAATATGGAGATGTAATATGCTGCAATTATAAGAAAGCGGTAAGTTATGGTTAATATAAAATTTGACTTAATGTACACCTCTTGGTTATAATATCAAGAGGTGTTTTTTATGGCGGTTTGTACGTGCTTAATTCTTACACAGGAGTTGATATAATGGTTAAAATTATTACCGCAGAGGATGCGGCAAATTTAATTGATGATAACTCATCTGTATGCGTTAACGGCTTCGTTATGGCTAATGCTGCAGAGGAGCTTTTTATTGCGGTAGAAAAAAGGTTTTTGGAGACGGGTCATCCACAGAATTTAAAATTAATGTATACAGGAAGTGTAGGTGACGGTGAAGAAAGAGGAATAAATCATTTTGCTCACGAGGGGCTCATCAGAGAAACCTTCGGAGCACATTACGGCACGATAAAAAAGCTCAGCCCTCTCATACTTGAAAACAAAATCAAGGCATACAACATCCCTCAGGGTGTTATTATTCAATTGTACAGAACATTGGGCGCAAATCTTCCCGGAATTATAACCCATGTAGGTCTTGAAACCTTCATAGACCCAAAATATGAAGGAGGAAAATTAAATGAAATTTCAACTGAAGATTATGTAAGAAGGATTTCAATGGACGGAAAGGACTATCTGTATTACAAGAATCCGGGAAAAATAAACTATGCATTTATAAGAGGAACGGAGGCTGATAAGAACGGAAATATCAGCTTTAAAAATGAGGGCCTGAGATTGGACAGCCTCACCATTGCAATTGCATGCAGAAATTCAGGCGGCAAGGTAATTGTACAGGTAGAAAAGCTGGTTGAAAACGGCAGCATCAATCCAAAAGATGTTGTTCTCCCAAATATATTGGTGGATTATGTGGTAGCGGTTAAAGATAAGAAAAACCATATGCAGACAGGAGGTACATATTACAACGAAGATTTTTTAATAAATAAAAATCAAGATATAAAATATGACATCAAGCAGTTAGATATAAGAAAAATAATTGCAAGACGCTGCGCAATGCTCCTTAATAAGGATATACGGGTTTTAAACTTTGGAATAGGCATACCGGAAATTGTATCTGCGGTCCTTGAGGAGGAGCAGGTTTCAGAAAACTATGTCACAACAATTGAATCGGGAATTGTGGGAGGCATAGCTCAGTCCGGCATGGATTTCGGTGTAGCAAAGTATCCGGAAGCAATTATAGATGCCACATATCAGTTTGATTACTATGACGGAGGCGGCATAGACATTGCGTTCTTAGGAATGGGAGAATGTGACCGATACGGCAATATAAACGTGTCTAAGCTTGGAAATACCGTGACCGGAAGCGGAGGCTTTATTGATATTGCACAAAATTCAAAGACTGTGGTATTTATGGGGACCTTCACAGCAGGAGGTCTTAAGGTAGATGTGGCAGATGGCACGCTTAACATTATTAACGAAGGGAAATCAAAAAAATTTGTAAATAATGCCGCACAAATTACATATGCAGGAAGCTACGGTTATAAATCCGGTCAAACGGTATATGTGGTAACAGAAAGAGCTGTTTTTAAGATGTCTGAGAATGGATTCAAATTGATTGAGGTTGCACCCGGAATAAATTTGGAAAAGGACATTTTAAAGCAGATGGAATTCATGCCTGAAATATCAAGTGAATTAAAAATAATGGATACAAGGATTTTTAGTGATGAATTAATGGGCTTAAATAATATTTAGGAGGAAGCTATGAGCTTTATCGGAATTTTAGTTTCACTGTCTCTCTTGATGTACGGTGCATACAAGGGTATTTCAGTCTTGATTTTAGGTCCTGCACTGGCGGCAGCGGCAATATTAATGAGCGGTGAATATTCTGTTCTTGCGGGATATACGGAAATTTACATACCTGAATTTGCAAAATACTTAAACAATCTTCCAATATTTTTCTTTGGTGCAATTTTTGGCAAGGTAATGGACGTATCCGGAGCGGCAAAGTCTATTGCAAATTTTATAATACAGAAATTGGGCAAGGACAGGGCAATCCTGGCAGTGGTCTTGTCGACGGCATTGTTGGTTTATGGGGGAGTTTCATTATTTGTAATTTCTTTTACTATTTATCCAATCGGTTCAGCTTTGTTTCGTGCGGCAGATGTACCAAAAAGGTTTATGCCGGGCTGTATTGCATTCGGAGCATTTACATTTGCAACTTATGCATTTCCGGGCTCTCCTCAAATTCAAAATGCTCTTCCAATGCAGTATTTCGGAACGACATTGTACTCCGCTCCTGTGCTTGGAAGCATATTGGGGGTAATAGAATTTACATTAGGTATGTGGTGGCTTAACCATGCTTTAAAGAAAGCAAGAAAATCAGGTGAAGGTTACGGCATTCATGAGGATTTCCTGCAATTCACCGGGAATGAGGACATACCTTCCTTTAAGAAGAGCATTGCACCAATCATAATTTTTTTTGTTATAAATTTATTTTTGACTTACGTTGTCCTGCCGGGATTAAATGGAGATTTTTTAACTCAAAAGCCTTTCAGCACAACCTTAAGCAAGGTTACGGGAACCTGGGCACTTATAATTTCACTTATTGTTGCCATTATTTTTGTAATAATAATTAATAAAGAAAGATTTAAGGGTAAACTCATCGCTTGCTTAAACGAAGGGGCTAAGGATTCTATAATGCCTATTACAAATACAGGCGCTGTTGTCGGCTATGGGAATGTTATAAAAACATTGTCAGGATTCACTCTCATAAGGGATGCTGTGCTTGGTATTTCCAGGAATCCGATAATCTGTGCAGGTGTTGCCACCACAATTTTATGCGGTATAACGGGTTCCGGGTCGGGCGGACTTAGCATAACTCTTGAGGCTTTCGCAAAGGAATTTGTGCAGATGGCTCAGGCTTCAAATGTCAGCCTTGGAGCATTGCACAGGATTATGGCCATAGCAACGGGAGGATTGGATTCACTCCCTCACAACGGAGGGGTAATAACAATAATAACGGTATGTCATTTGACACATAAGGAATCATACAAGGACATATTTGTCTGCACCGTAATTGTGCCAACCATTGCACTTGCTGCAGGTATGCTTCTGGCAATAATGGGAATACAGTTTTAGGAGAAAGAAATGGAATATAAAAATAATTTAATTCTAGTTGAAAAGAAAGAAAACTATGTAGGGATTGTTACTCTTAATTCGCCGCCTTTGAACTTAAATACCATAGAATCTATGGAAGAATTAAGAGAAGCTTTCAGAAAAATAGAAAAGGATGCTGATATCCGGGTAGTTATTCTTACAGGTGCCGGACTAAAGGCTTTTAATGTTGGCTCCGATCTCTCAGGCTTTAAGGATATGGCAGGAGATTTCAGAGGTAAAAAATTTTATATGGAAACGGATATGATGAATACTGTAGAATTTCTTCCTAAGCCTACCATTTGTGCCATAGAAGGCTACTGCATGGGAGGAGGTCTGGAGCTCGCTCTGTGCTGTGATATCCGCATAGGCTCATATGAATCTGTATATGCTTTTCCTGAAATTAATTTAGGCTTATATCCTGCTGCGGGAGGTATATTCAGACTTCCGAAAATGATCGGACTTCCGAAGGCTTATGAATTAATGTACACAGGTGACAGCATGTCTGCAGATGAAGCATACCGCTTAGGCTTATTGAACAAGATAGTACCAAAAGGAAATGCTCTGGAATCTGCCATGATAATGGCAGAAAAAATAGCGCAAAAATCACCCGCTGCCTTAAGAGTCATTAAAAAAGGTGCACGTGATATGTGGTTAAAGAATTCAAAAGATAACTATTACACCAATTTAGATTACATTGATGAAATATTCGACAGCTTTAACGGTGTTGAGGGCGTAAATGCTTTTTTAGAAAAACGCGAGCCAAAATTTAAATTTTAACGGGTGACAAGGGGACGGGGTTGTTGTCATCAGCCAGGCTGATGACAACAACCCCGTCCCCTTGTCACCCTTATTCCATTTTTCTGGAAAACGTTCGGTTTTCCGGAAATTATTTTTTTGTTGAAATTGAACAATTTACTGAAACTTTAGACTGAGTATTACTTTCTTAAAGTCCATAATAACGGAAAATAAAGGGTTGCTTCTTTTGCATATATTTAAATTAATATTGAAATTTGAGCATAATTATTACATGGTAAATTATTGGAACAAGATTTGCTATATATAGGAAAACGATTTAGATGATTTTGTTCAAAAAAAGGAGGATATTATGAAAAAAATTATTGCTTTTTTGGTTATTTTTATTTTATGTATTTCAATGTTTACAGGCTGTTCTAACAGCGTTCAAGGTAGTAGTGAACAATCTGCCGGCTCGAATGAAAATGGAACGGTATCCGGAAATAAAGAGGGGAGGCAGGTTCTTAACCAGCTTTATTCAAGTGCAGTTACAGATTGGAACTATCTTGTAGCTACATCAAATACTCCCGGTATGTATATTGATTCACTTGTAGAGTATGATAATTATGGCGTTTGTAAGCCGTGTATTGCAGAAAGCTGGGAACGTTCAGAGGATGGATTGACCTGGACATTTCATATTCGCAAGGGTATAAAGTGGATGACTTATGATATGAAAGAATACGGTCTTGATGTCACCGCAAATGATTTTGTTACGAGCGCAAATTATATACTTGATGCAAATCATGCATCTCGTTTAGCAGATATGCTTTTCGTTATTAAAGGTGCGGAAGAATATTATGATGCTACTGCTAAGGGAGAAGCAGCAGATTTTTCTGATGTAGGTGTTAAGGCTGTTGATGATTACACACTTCAATATACATTAACAGGACCCATCCCATACTTTTTATCTTCTGTCACATATAAATGCTATTTTCCTGCAAATGCTAAATTTATTGAGGAATGCGGAGACCAATTCTCAACGGATAATCAAACAATGCTGTATTGCGGTGAATTTATAATGAACAGTTACGAGCCGCAGGGTCAAATTATTTCACTTGCAAATCCAACATATTGGGACAGCAAAAACATGTATATTGATGAATTGCATGAAACATATAATGCTGAAGCGTTTACAGTTGCACCTGAAATGTTTGCAAGAGGTGAAGTAACATATGCTGAAATTCCTACGGAACAGCTCGATAACTGGCTTAATGATCCGGAAAAGTCTAAAATGATTCGACCGTGCCGTCCAAGCTTCTACAGCTACTATTACATGTTTAATTTCTTCCCGAATTTTGAAGAAAGAGAAGTTACGGCTCCTGATGGTAAAAGGTACAAGTTATCTCGTGAGGACTGGAAAAAGACGGTTAATAACGTTAATTTCAGAAAATCAATATATAATGCATTTGATAAGATTCAGGCAATTAAAGTTGACGACCCGTACAATGCAGACGCACATATAATGAATACAATTACTCCTGCTGACTTTGTGTCCGTGGATGGACTTGACTATACACTGCTTGACTCGCTGAAGGATTTGACCAATGGAACAAGTTATAACAGGGAGGAGGCGCTCAAATACAGAGATAAAGCTGTAGAAGAGCTTAAAGCTAAAGGAGTATCGTTCCCGATAGTTATTTATATGCCTTATGATTCGGAAAGCACTGTTCAGTCTCAGAGGGCCCAGGTGGTTGCAGATCAGTGGGAAAGTGAACTAAATACACCTGATTTTACATATATAAAGGTGTGTTATGACCCATATCCTGACAGCGATTTTTCCAATAATACAATGCGTTCGGGAAATTACTGCATAATGCCTTCCATGTGGATGGCTGACTATGCAGACCCGCTGTCTTACACAGATCCATTTACAATTGTTCAGAACAGAACAAACTTTATATATATGGCAGAGGGTTACAGCAAATCATCAAGTACATATGTTGAGGGCTCAAAGCAGGGGAAAGATGAAAAATTTTATTATGGAATAACCTATGATGATAAAGTTCACGAGGCCGCAAAGGAATGTGTTGATTTGTCAAAGAGATACAATGAATTTGCTGAAATTGAAAGGTGGCTGATTGAAGATCAATGTCTTATTATGCCATATATGCGCGGCGGTACAGGATATATTGCTTCATCACTGTCACCATTTGAATCTCAGTATGCAGCATTTGGAGCGTCAGATTCCCGCTATAAATACCAGCACATATATGATTTTGGCATAAGCACCGAAGAATATTATGAGCAATATGAGGCCTGGAAGCAGGAAAGAGCAAAGATATTGGAAAATTTGGCAAAGCAGGGTAAGAAGGCTGGCATTGACTATTAAAATAATTCAAAGATTAAACTCCCTCTTAAGGTAACTTTTGAGGGAGTTATGCGAGGTGAAAAATTTGGAGTTAATCAAATATATAATAGGCAGGCTTGGAAGATCAGCAGTTTCATTGATTCTGATTCTCATAATAGTATTTTTACTTATGCGGATGCTCCCTGTAGAAGGATATTTCGGAGATCGTTCAGATAAGTTGTCGGATCAGACAAAGCAAATGATACTTAAGGATTTAGGTCTTCTTGATCCCATACATGTGCAGGTATATAATTATTTTAAAAATATTATAACAAAACTTGATTTTGGCAATTCAATCAGCTATTACGTAGGAAAGCCCGTCTGGTCGATTATTGCACCAAAAATATCATATTCACTGAAGTTTGGGGTTGCATCTCTTATACTGTCATTAGTAATGGGTGTGTCCATAGGCGTATTAATGACAATGTATAAGGGCAAGCTTCCTGATACTGTAGGAAATGGCTATGTATTGTTTATTAATGCCGTTCCGGAAGCCGTATACTATCTCTTTATACAATTTTTATTTACAAGGCTGTTAAACATAGGCATGATATATAATGACAACAATCCGGTTACATGGATACTTCCGGCAATATCTATGTCACTTGGAGGAACTGCATCTTATGCAATGTGGGTTCGCAGGTATATGGTGGACCAGATAAATCAGGACTATGTAAAATTAGCAAAAGCAAAAGGATTAAGTAACTATGTGGTTATGACCAGGCACATTTTAAGAAATGCGTTTGTACCAATGGCACAAAATTTACCTGCATCAATATTGTTTACAATATCGGGCTCACTTTATATTGAATCATTATATTCTATACCCGGTACCGGAGGTCTTCTTGTTAATGCCATAAAGGTTCAGGATAATAACCTTGTACAGGCACTGGTGTTGATGTATGCAGTGATAAGCGTAGTTGGTATGCTGCTGGGAGACATATTAATGGCAGTATTTGATCCGAGAATAAAACTGGTTTCAAAAGGAGGTGTCAGGTAATGAGCTGGATATCAAATATA
The DNA here is from genome assembly GCA_032059885.1 of Sedimentibacter sp. GTDB lineage: Bacteria > Bacillota > Clostridia > Tissierellales > Sedimentibacteraceae > Sedimentibacter. The sequence goes on along the minus strand of DAMBZP010000014.1, from coordinate 4,432 downwards.
GATTATAAAAGCAGATTTAAGCTTAGTGACATTGATTTAGGAAATACAGACGAATCTGAACTTTTCAAATTCATTGAATTTGATCCCCAAAGGGCGGAACAGACAGCATCTACCGGATACTCCTATTGGAAAAGTACGTTTAAATTATTTTTAAGCAAGCGAACAAGCCGGATAATACTTACTTTTTTATGTTTTTTGCTTTTGTTTATTATTATTCAGCCGTATCTGCCGAGTCAGAGAGACCCGGTTCAAATATTTAAGGAAGGAAATGCAGCTATAAGAAATGCAAGACCTAGTGCTGAGTTTTGGTTCGGCACAAATTCCATAGGTCAGGACTTATGGTCACGAATATGGTCGGGAACACGTACAACCCTTTTTATAGGAATTGTGTCGGTTACTATTAATGCTGTAGTTGGAATTATACTTGGAGCAATATGGGGCTATGTTCGAGGTGTAGATAAAATATTTACAGAGATATATAACATATTGAACAATGTTCCTACTACTATAGTACGAATGCTTATAGCATATGTTTTAAGGCCAAGCATAAGTACGCTGATATTTGCAATGTGCATTACCGGCTGGGTAAGTATGGCTAAATGGATACGAAATCTCATAATTATAGTACGAGACCGTGAATATAACCTTGCGTCCAGATGCCTGGGTACTCCGACACGACGCATTATTGTTAAAAATCTGCTCCCTCAGTTAATATCTGTAATATTACTTGACAGCGCAATATCAATACCGGGTGTTATAGGTTCTGAGGTATTTTTAAGCTACATAGGGTTAGGACTACCGGTAAATATCCCGTCCCTGGGAAACCTTATTAATGAGGGAAGGCGTGTTATGATGGTACCGTCACAAACTTACCAGATAATCTTTCCGTCAATTATTGTTGCATTGATAACAATTTCATTCTATGCATTGGGCAATGCATTTTCAGACGCATCAGACCCTCGTAACCACATGTAAGGAGAGCGCACTATGGATAACAAAATAATATTGTCTATAAGAAATTTGGCGGTAAAATTTACTCTCAGAGGGCAGCATCTCACCGCATTAAGAGAGGTATCAATAGATTTATACGAAGGAGAAAGCCTGGCTATTGTGGGAGAATCCGGATCAGGAAAATCGGTACTGGCAAAGTCATGTATAGGAATGCTGGATAAGAACGGTTGGATTGATTCGGGTGAAATAATATATAACGAAAGGGACATATCAGCTTATAAGCTTGACAAGGAATGGCTTGATATCAGAGGTAAGGAAATTGCTATTGTGTTTCAGGACCCCATGACAAGTTTAAACCCTCTGAAAACAATTGAAAGCCAAATAGGAGAGGCAGTTGAACATCATCAAGGTCTTCACGGCGAAGCCAGGAGGAAAAAAGTTGTTGAAATATTAAATGATGTGGGAATAATAGATCCGGAGAGGCGTTCTAAAAATTATCCTCATGAATTTTCCGGAGGTATGCGCCAACGCGTGGTAATAGCCATGGCAATAGCATGTAATCCAAAAATATTAATTTGCGATGAGCCTACCACAGCTTTAGATGTTACTATTCAGGCTCAGATATTAAAAATGCTTAAAGAGCTTCAAAAAAAGTATAATATTACGGTAATATATATAACTCATGATCTTGGAGTAGTTGCAAATATTGCTGACAGAGTTGCCGTTATGTATGGAGGAGATATTGTAGAAATTGGAAAATGCGAAGAAATATACTATACTCCGCAGCATCCTTATACATGGGCATTACTGGCTTCGCTGCCTCAGTTAAGTGTAAAGGGCGAGCCCCTTTACTCAATAGTGGGAACACCTCCTAATCTTTTTACGGAGATTAAGGGAGATGCATTTGCTCCACGTAATCCATTTGCCTTAGCAATAGATTATGTGAAGCGGCCTCCATATTTTGATTTAAGTCCAACACATAAGGCAAGAACATGGCTTCTTGACCCGAGAACACCGGGTTTTAATCGTCCGGATATATCGGTTAAAAATGTTAAGATATCCGGAACGGGCCATGTAAAGAATATTTCAAAAGAAAAAATTATTGAAGTAAAAAATTTGAGCGTATGTTTTGGAACTAAAAAAAATCCGTTTTATGCTGTTAAAAATGTCAGCTTTGATATATACAAGGGAGAAACTTTTGGTCTTGTAGGAGAGTCAGGCTCCGGAAAGACAACATTAGGACGTTCAATAATACGGATAAATCCGGCTGATGAGGGAGAAGTGTTATTTCATGGACAACGTATCAGCGGCAATATTGATAAGGAACTTGATAAATTGGTTACTCAAAAAATTCAAATGATTTTCCAAGATCCAATGGCTTCTCTTAATGACCGTGCAAAGGTAGACTATATTGTTTCTGAAGGCCTGATAAATGTGCATCCGGACCTTTCAGAGAAGGAACGTGCAGAAAAGGTTGCAAAGGTTCTTTCTGATGTTGGATTGCTTCCTGAATTTATGAGTCGTTTTCCACATGAATTTTCAGGAGGGCAAAGGCAAAGAATTGGTATTGCGCGTGCAATCATAATGGAGCCTGAATTTATCATAGCAGATGAACCAATATCAGCATTAGATGTTTCAATACGAGCTCAGGTTTTAAACCTTTTGTTAGAATTACAAAAAGAGCATGGACTTACATATCTTTTTGTGTCACATGATCTTTCGGTTATGAATTATATTGCGGACCGCATTGCGGTAATATATAAAGGGACAATTGTTGAGCTTGCCGATACGGAAAAATTGTATTCTCACCCTCTTCATCCATATACAAGGGCACTTCTTTCTGCAATTTCAATGCCGGATCCTGAAGCAGAAAAGAAAAAGGTACTTCAGGTTTATAATCCGTCATGTCATGACTATTCTGCTGATAAACCTGAATGGGTTGAAATTGAGGAAGGACACTTTGTATCAGGAAACAAGGCTGAAATAAAAAACTACCTGAAAGTGGTTTTGGCTGAGGAAACAATGGGATAGAAATTGAAATCATGGAGGAAGTAAATATGTTAGAGGATTTAAAATATTTAAAAGTAAATCTGCCTGAGGATATTTTAAAACTGCGATGGGCAGGATATTTTGAAGAAGAAGTAAAGCTTATTGATTTGTGGCTTAATAAACAGATTTCAACAGCTTTGAGAAAAAGGCTTGAGCAGGAAAAAGAAATTATAAGGACAATTAAAGAAGAATATACGTATAGCTTTGATCAGGCTTTTAAAAAGATGAAGGATAATATTGAGAATTTCACTGAAGAAGAGATGATAACTTTACAGCAGAATAGTCAGGCTGACTGGATTTTGGTGGAAGGCAAAGTTATGTTTAATGACAGCTTTTATGGTACATTGCTGAAAACGAGATCCGATTTGGCAGCCAGGCTCGTAAATAAAGACGATGACGATGGAAGCGGAAGAAGAGAATTCTTGAATCAAAATATAAAAGATACAATGGAAAATAAGGCGGCTTCATATTTTATCCATATGAAATCAACAGTTAAAATAAAAGATCAATCAGAAAAGGGAGGAGAAAAAATTAAGGTCCATATTCCCATTCCTGCTGAATGCCAGCAATCCAACATTAAAATAATAAAAACAATTCCGGATGCAGCATACATTGCTCCCGAGAACCATCCTTCACGAACAGCATATTTTGAAGTTGATTTTACAGAAAATCAGGAATTTTCAGTTGAATATTCCTATGAGAGCCATTTGAAATATAATGAACCCGAGCCTTCTATGGTTTCAAAAGAACAGCCGTGCTTTGATACGTATGAATTGGAACCTCATATAATGTTTACTCCTTATATCAAGGAGCTGGCAGAAGAAATCATAGGTGATGAAATGAACACGTTATTAAAGGCAAGAAGAATATACGATTATATTACACAAAATGTGAAATATTCGTATGTGAGAGCATATTCAACAATAACAAACATTCCGGAGTATGCTGCTCTTAATCTTAAGGGTGACTGTGGTGTTCAGGCATTGCTGTTTATTACTCTTTGCAGATGTTCAGGCATTCCTGCAAAATGGCAGTCGGGACTTGCAGTAACACCATACGGCATAGGTCCGCATGATTGGGCGCAGTTTTATGTTGAACCATTTGGATGGCTTTTTGCAGATCCATCCTTCGGGGGTGGCGAGTTTAGAAATAATCCTGATAAATGGAATTTTTATTTTGCAAACTTAGACCCATTCAGGATGGTTGCAAACTCAGAATTTCAGCACGAATTTGATCCTCCGAAGAAACATTTACGTCACGACCCATATGACAATCAAGTGGGAGAGGCAGAATATGAGGATAGAGGGCTATTAAGAGAAGAATATACAGTAAAATGGGAATTGATAGACATGCATAAAATACTAAAGGAATAAATACAGCAAAAGTGTGACAAGGGGACGGGGTTGTTGTCATCAGCCTGGCTGATGACAAC
>DAMBZP010000013.1:92767-116215 GCA_032059885.1 Sedimentibacter sp. | reverse complement strand
AGCCTTACCCTCCATGACCATCAGGTTTATTGAATATAACCCTGTCATGGTCAGAATTCCTGCGAGTATGGGCTGTATACCCATCTTAGTCTGGAGAAGCGCAGTAATAATTCCTGCCGCAGCCCCTGCGATTACGGCAAGCAGCAAACCTGTCACAGGCATATCGCGAAATGTGAACACTGCAGAAACAGCTGCTCCTAATACAAAGCTTCCGTCAACAGTGAGATCTGCCACATTTAAAATTCTGAATGATATATATGTTCCAAATGCCAGGAGCGAATAAACAAGTCCTAATTCAATTGCTCCCATAAATGCTGTTAAACTCATTTTAAACCTCCCGTGTTAATGCTGCCATTCTGTACATGAACAAAATATACGATTGAAGATTTTTGCCTTGGTTCAGAACGGCAGTCAGACTTCTACTCTATAACCTCTGATTCCTTCAACGCTTCTTCTGAAATTTCAATTCCTATCTGCTTTGCTGTTGTTGTATTGATTATTTTCTTATATTCCTTCAATGTTTCCACAGGTATATCAGAAATAGCCTCTCCATCTACAACCTTTTTTATTATGCCCGCAACCTGTCTTCCAAGGACTGTGTAATCAACCCCAACTGTGGCAAAACCTCCGTCGGCAACCATTGAATCCGCACCTGTATAAACAGGAATTCCGGCCTTTACGGCTTCTGCGGATAACACAGGCATTGCTGATGCAACTGTGTTGTCCGTAGGCGTAAATATGGCATCAGCTTTTCCTGTCAGCGATTGAGCCGCCTGCAGCAATTCACTTGAATTTGTGATAGTTGCTTCCACATACTCGATTTTCCTGCTGTCCAGATATTCCTTTGCTTTTTCAATTGCAGCTGCTGAATTTACCTCTCCTGCATTGTAAATGAATCCGAATGTCTTTATATCCGGTGTCAGCTCAAATGCCATATCAAATATCTGCTTAACATCTATTGCATCTGATACTCCCGTCACATTTGCTTCAGGCTTGTTTAAATCCTTCACCAATCCGGCTTCCACAGGATAGCTTGCTGCCGCAAATATTACCGGAATATCCTTTGTAGCTGCAGCAGCACTTTGTGCGGTCCCTGTTCCTATAGGAACTATAACATCCATTTCATCTCCCACAAACTGAGAAACTATAGTATTGATATTGGATGAATCTCCCTGAGCATCCTTGTAGATTATTTCAACCTTATCCTTCAGTCCTTGCTCTTCCAGCCCCTTGATTATATATTCCCTGATTTGATTTAATGAGGGATGTTCCATAGGCTGTATTATTCCTATTTTTATTTTGGCATCTTCTGCTGTGTCTTCCTGAGGCTCACTCTTTACCTCTGACTCATTTTTTACTTCTTGTTTATCGGGCTGCGTTTCATCCTTACCTGCCGAACAACCTGTTAATAACATGAATACCATGGATAGCGATATAATAATTGATATAATTTTTTTCATTTTCTTCCTCCTGATTTTATTTTATAAGCTGAAAGCCGTTTAATTTTTCTTCTTCAATTTCAAGTCTCAAATCTTTTAATGTTTTCATATTAATCATATTTGAATATTGATTTACAACCTCAATGGGATTTTCTCTGATTGCTTCACCATTTAAAATTCTTACAGCCATATCTGCTGTCTGTCTGCCGAGAGATGTGTAATCAATTCCGACTGTTGCAAAGCCTCCGTCCTTAACCATTGAATCCGCACCCACATATACCGGAATACCTGCATTTATGCACTCCTGTGACAGCTGCCGCAAGCATTGCCATCACCATTAAAATTGCAATTACTCTTTTCATGCGCTTTCTCCTTTAACATATGATTATAGTACAAAAACAAAAAACCTGTCCTTAGAAAAGGACAGGTATAATTCCTGCGGTACCACCTTAATTGACTGAAAATCAATCCACTTTAACAAAAATGCTATCACATTTTCTGCCTTGTAACGTAGGCCTACGTTTCAGATACTTGAGTGTTAACCCGTTCACCTCACCCTCGGCGATCCATTTGCTGTACTGCGTTCTGCAGGGTTCTCATCTTCCCCCGCTCTCTGTAAGTGCACATATCAGTTTGATCTTCGCTTCAACGGTTTGTTTTTGTATTATTGTGTGAATTCTATCATCCAGATTTTTATTTGTCAACAATTAATTTTTAATTTTTTTTATTTTTTTTGCATAACCAATCAATGCATCTTTTTTATTTTCCAGTTGTTCTTCAATTACCAAATTCAAAATATCATTCAAAATTGAACCCATCCTAATTCCCCTGGAGAATCCCTCGTTAATTAAATCCTCTCCGTTTATTGCCAGCATCTTCAAACTGTAGCATTCTTTATTCATCAATATGTCATTTAAAATTTCTTCTGCATCTTTTATATTAACAAGCTCATGCTCATATTTATTTTTCTCAGCCGTAAATACGGCATTCTCAAACTTTAATAAATAAGTATAGTTCTCATAACCAATCCTGCTAAGCTGCTTTTTTATCCGTATTTTATCGGGAAGTATTTCTTCATCCCTGTAGAATGCCACAGCCTTGACTGACTTGATGGTTGTGCCGTCATATTTTAAGTTTTTCAATATATTTTCTGCATTGTTTGTTCTGTATAGCAGCAATGCCAGTCTTAAAACGGTGCCCTCAGCAAAATTCATCGAATTTAAAATATCATTCCATCCCTTTTCAATGATTGTTTTCATTTCGGGAATAAAAACTTCAATAACATCCCTGTACTCCTTCATAATTCCGTGATAATTCTGACCACATATGAGCTTGCTGAATTCTGAAGATATTCTTTCCCTGGAAATATTGTTCAGAAGCTCTTTATTTTTATGAATGCTCAAGGAGGTATTTTCAGCAATATTAAAATTCAGCACGGATGCAAAGCGCAGAGCTCTTAAAATTCTGAGACCATCCTCGTTAAACCTTTCATCAGGTTCTCCGACACACCTTACCACCTTATTTTTTATATCCTCAGCACCGCCGAACAAATCAATCATTCCATTGCTGTTGTATGCAAGCGAATTGATTGTAAAGTCCCTTCGCTTCAAATCATGAGAAACATCCTTTGTAAAAAGCACCGAATCAGGACGTCTGTTGTCTGTATACCTGCCATCAATTCTGTAGGTTGTGACTTCAAGCTGCCTGCCTTTTATTATAACCGTAACAGTCCCATGCTTAAGACCTGTGTTTATAGTCCTGTACCCTTTAAAACAATGTATAATTTCCTCCGGACTCGCAGAGGTAGTTATATCCCAGTCGTTAGGAACAGTGCCAAGCAGGCTGTCCCTTACACAGCCTCCCACTATGTATGCTTCAAAACCGTTTTTATTTAATAAATTTAAAGCTGTTATTACTTCACCCGGCATATTTATATTAAAACTCATTTCAATCCTTCTTGTACCTTTTTTATTAATTATATCCGAAATATGTTTGAATACAAGAAAAAAATAATAAAATAAATTCACGCCGTAAGACATGAATTTTATTTGTATAATTTAAAAGTCTGCATTGAAGTTAGTCACAAATATTTCCTTGGAACTATCTTTAATTGAATTATCATAATAGCTTATGTAATTGCTGTTAATATCATATGTGCTGTATTTTTTACACCATTTATGAAAAATTGTGTTTTCCTTATCCTTATGAAATATTAAATTAGTAATGCCGAACCTTATTCCTTTTTCATTTATAGAGTCAAGAAATTCATACAGCTCACTTTCCTTTTCATCATTCCACAGCTTATTATATTCACTCATTGAAATGAGATACGGGGGATCTAAAAACACATATGATTTTTCATCCAGCGGAATCATGTTCATAAACCCTTTATAATCGTAATTATAAAATTCAATGTCTCTGTTATTTACAAATCTTAAATAATATTCCAGCGCATTATATACATTTTTATTCAGGTCCACGTTTCCTACCGGCAGATTAAACTTTCCGCTTCTGTTAAAACGTATCATGTGATTAAATCCATAAATCAGCAATAAGTACAGCTTTAAACAGTCATTTTGATTTTTATTAAAATCGTCACGCATTTTTATATAGCCTTCCTTATTGTATCTGGCATAATAAGTCTTTACAAATTGCTTTTTCAGCTCATCAGGAGCCAGAATTCCCCTATAAGAGCAGGATAAACCATAATTTTCAATCTCTTTGTATATGCTGTCAAACAGCTCCTGTGGATTATTTGAAAATTTACTGATAAATCTATGAAGCTCAATTACATATGGATTTATATCATTTAAAAGATATTTTTCCGCATTGACATTTAAAAACGAGCTGCCTCCTCCTACAAACGGTTCCACATATGTATCAATATCATCGGGCATTAATTTAATAATCTGCGGCATTATCTTGTATTTATCACCCACATAAAAAAATGGCGATCTTATCTTTGCTTTTTTCATCTTTCCTCAACTTTGTCAAATATTCTTTATGATTTAAAAATTATGCTTTGAATGAATTCCATATTCATTTCCATTTCATTTAACAATTTATTGCCCCTAATTTTATCATAAAAACGAAAAGATAGAAAGATAAAAGTATTGGCAACACCTTATCATATATAATAATTATTTTTAATAATTTTTAAAGTTCCTTCTTAATTCTTTCCAGCAATGTAAAAATCTCCAGTCCTTTATGGATAGGAATTACTCTGTAATTACCTTCTTCATCAACATCCGAATTATCAGGAGTAAGTTTCTTCAGCCGGAATATGTCCTTGTCGCACATCATATCCCAGGTAGCACCGCCTACCAGGTACATTTCAAATTTATCAAAGTCATCTGAAAACTTATCCATGTACTTTTTATCAATAGGGTACAATACTCTCATATAGTAATCCTTTTTTGGCTCATGAGGCTTATAATCGGCATGATAAGGACCCAGCACATCAAAATACTGGTCTCCGTTTTTATTTTTATTAAACAGGGAAAACACAACTCCATTGCGCATACAGGATGATCTGACTTCAATGGTTTTCCTGTTCTTGAGCATAATATCAATTTGCTTTCTCGAATCATTACATTCGGTCGCATATGCGCATTCACTTCCAATATATCTGTTAATTGCTGTCCTGCAGGCATATTCTGCCAGCAGTCCTGAAAGTGCGTCTTTATACCGTATGCTGAATTCGCGGTCGGTGCTTGTTCCGTTGGCTGCTCCCGTATTTACCATTCCTGCCAGAACCTTGGCATCCTTTTTGATTTTTTCAATTAACTCCCTGTCATTCTGTTCAAGTATTGTCTTTATTACGGTATATTCCTTTTTATATACTACTAATCCCTTAGCATCCTCATTTTTTAATATAACCCTTTTGAATCGCACTGCAACCTCCATAATCTTTTTCTTCATACGCAGCAATATATTATTATTAATTATACCTTAAATAACAAAATCTTACAATACAGGCACAGGTAATAAAAAAAGTACGCAGAATGATTTAAACAACCATTATGCGTACTTCCTGTTATCAGAGAGGCCTTCTTTTTTGCGAAACATATACACGCAAATCTCCTGCATCAGGATAAATATTTCTATGCGGCAGATTCAAACTGGCTGTTGTAAAGTCCTGCATAAAAACCGCCCTTTTTCAGCAGCTCCTCATGGCTGCCGCTTTCAATAATATCTCCGTCATTCATTACCAGAATCAGGTCAGCATTCTTGATAGTAGACAATCTATGAGCGATAACAAAGGACGTACGTCCCTCCATCAGCTTATCCATTGCATCCTGAATCAATACTTCGGTACGTGTGTCTACAGAGCTTGTTGCTTCATCCAAAATCAGCATAGGGGCATTTTGAATCATTGCTCTGGCAATTGTAACAAGCTGTTTCTGTCCTTGTGAAAGATTGGCTCTTTCATTCAGCAATGTATCATATCCTTGAGGCAGGGTTCTGATAAAATGGTGAAGCCCAACTGCCTTACATGCGGAAACCACCTGTTCATCCGTAACTCCCTGCTTGCTGTAAATAATATTTTCTTTTATTGTACCTTCAAAAATCCATGTGTCCTGCAGCACCATACAAAACTGCTCATGTACATTTTCTCTGGGCACCTGGCTGATCGGTATACCATCCAACAGGATTTCCCCTCCATCAAGCTCGTAAAAACGCATCAGCAGATTGACCATGGTTGTTTTACCGGCTCCTGTCGGCCCCACAATGGCAACCTTCTGTCCTGCCTTAATTTCAGCTGAAAAATCATTAATAACAGTCTTTTCAGGAGTATATCCAAACTTCACATGGCGGAATTCCACGTTTCCCTTCACATGGGTGAAGGCCCTTGTCTTTTGGCTTTCATCTGCCAGTTCATCCTCATTGAGGAACTCAAACACACGCTCACTGGCGGCGGCTGTTCTCTGCAAGTTCTGGAAGGCCTGAGCCATTTGAGAAAGAGGCTGTGTAAACAAGCGTATATACATCATAAAGGCAACTATAACACCAAAGCTGATGGTTCCGTTCATCGCCAGAGCAGCACCTACAACACAGACAGCCACATAACCGAAGTTACCGATAAATGTCATGAGCGGCATCATCAAACCTGACATAAACTGACTCTTCCAGCCGCTGTTATAAAGGCCCTCATTCACATCCTCAAAAAAGCGTCTCGCCTCCTTGCCTCCGTTATATGCTTTAACTACATTGTGACCTGAATAAACCTCCTCAACATGACCATTCACAACACCCAGATATTTTTGCTGCTGAACAAAATATTTCTGTGACTTTGACATAATAACACCCATTAAAACAAACCCCAAAACGCTCGCTCCAATTGCAGTTAATGCCATAATCCAGTTATTGTAAAACATCATAACCGCTGAGCCGGCAAACATGGTAACAGATGTAACCAGATTACCTATACTTTGATTCATAGTCTGTCCGATTGTATCAACATCATTTGTCACACGGCTGAGAACATCTCCATAACTTATTCTGTCAAAGTATTTCAGAGGAAGCCTGTTTATTTTTTGTGATATATCGGTACGCATATTTTTGCTTATTTTTTGCGTTACTGTTGTCATCATAAATCCCTGGACAAAGTTAAGCAGCGCTGAGCCTGCGTAAAATACCACCAGCATGAATGCAATATTTCTCACAGCACCAAAGTCAATGGAACCGGCAGTCGGAACACCGTTTATTAGTGAAGGAAGCCCCTTCATAATTTCATTGGTCATTTCCTTCAGCCTGTCCGGTCCGATAATCTGCAGTGCTGTTCCAACTGCCGCCAGAACAAGTGCAGCAATCACTGCAGGCATATAGTTCTTGCAGTAAGCAATAAGCTTAATCCATGTTCTTTTAAAATCCTTTGGTTTTTCAACAGGACCGCCGCGTCCCATTGGGCCTCCGCCCATCGGTCCTGCGCTCTTTTTCTGTTCACTCATGATACAAGCTCCTCCTCACTCAACTGACTCATAGCAATTTGTCTGTATACCCCGCATGTCTGCAGCAGGTCCTTATGCTTTCCTATGCCTGCAACTCTGCCTTCATCCAGCACGACAATCTGGTCGGCGTCCATAATTGTACCTATACGCTGAGCAACAATCATGCTGGTCACACCGGCAGTTTCTTTTTTCAAAACATTTCGCAGTATACGGTCCGTTTTGTAATCCAACGCGGAAAAGGAATCATCAAATATATAGATTTCCGGTCTGCGGCATACCGCACGGGCAATTGCAAGACGCTGCTTCTGTCCTCCTGACACATTTGTACCGCCCTGAGAAATATCTGCATCATATTCCCCTTCCATACTCTCCACAAAATCTGTTCCCTGAGCAATAGCAACAGCTCGCTTAATTTCTTCCGGTGAGAATTCATCTCGTCCGTTATCGCCATAAGCTACGTTGGAAGAAACAGTTCCCTTAAACATCACGGCCTTTTGCGGAACATAACCTATTTTGCTGTGCAGTGCTTCCTGTGTATATTCCTTTACGTCCACACCGTCAATCAGAATTTCTCCCTCTGTCGCATCGAAGAAACGAGGAACAAGATTTATGAGCGTTGATTTGCCGCTTCCTGTGGAACCTATAAAAGCAATAGTTTCACCTTGTTTTACCGTGAAGCTCACATCCTCCAGCACATGGTCCGCCGCATCAGGATATTTGAAACCTACATGATTAAATGTAACTTCGCCCTTCAAGCCGGGAATACCTTCTGTACGGCTGCCGTCCAGTATTGTAGGCTCAGTGTCCAGCACCTCGTTGATTCGTCTGGCAGAAACGCTGGCTCTCGGAAACATGATAAAAATCATTACCAGCATTAAAAATGACATGACTACCTGCATAGCATAGCTGGAGAAAACCACCATGTTAGAAAACAACGTCAGTTTATCCGGTATCTGTGCCGCATTAATCAATGAAGCTCCAATCCAGTAAATTGCAAGTGACAACCCGCTCATAATCATTGACATGACCGGCATCATAATTGCCATAGCCCGGCCTGTATACAACTGGGTACCTGTTAATTCTCCGTTGGCTTCCTCAAATTTCTTTTTCTGAAAATTTTCTGCGTTATATGCTCTTACCACACGAAGTCCTGTAAGATTTTCACGGGTTACACGATTCATATTATCAGTAAGAGACTGCATTTTTTTGAATTTCGGCATTACAAAAATCATGATGATGCCAATCAACACAACCAGAACAGCAACTGCCGCTCCTGTGGCAAGCGTCCACTCCATACCCTTTCCGGCTATTTTTGTAATCGCCCACACAGCCATAATCGGAGCCTTGATAATCAGCATCAAGCCCATTGTCACAAGCATCTGAACCTGAGTGATATCGTTCGTGGAACGGGTTATCAGGCTGTCGGTGGAAAATCGGTTAATTTCCTCCATTGAAAATGAGTCTACCTTATTAAATAAAAGACTGCGAAGTCGTTTGGAAAATGAAGCTGCAATCATTGCTGCAAAAAAGCCGACGATGACAGCAGCTGCCAGGCTGCCTAATGTACACAGCAGCATTTTTCCGCCCACAATCCAAATATCACGCATGGCACTTCCGGGCGTTTGCACCAGCATGGTGATTTCAGACATGTAATCCGGTGATTTTAAATCCAGCCATACCTGAACCACTACAAAAACCAAGCTTAATAATGCAATTATCCATTCTTTGGGCTTGAGATATTTAAAAATTCTAATCATAGAAAAACTCTCCTTATTATCAGTGTTAATATTGAACCCTGTTAGCTGTTAATCCTTTTTAATGCAGACCCGAGGTCTGCATTTCAATTACTATTCTTAACTTATTTAACTTATTCAAATTAATTTATTCTTATTTTATCCGCATCAATCGTCCTGCTCACAATCATCAAACATTGTGCGCTGGGCAATTTCATGGAAACGTGTCGACAAACGTACAAACTCTCTTGCATCTTCTTCACCCATTTCGGTAAACACCTGAATTAAATGATTTCGCATATTCCTCATTTGGGAGCGAAGCCGCTCACGGCCTTCTTCAGTAATTGTAACCAAAATAAAACGCCTGTTATCAGGATCTACTTCACGGTGAATAAAACCCTTCTTTTCGAGAGTTTTAAGAGCCGCAGAAATTCTTGCTGTACTGCTGCTCAGAGCTTCACTCAATTCAGAAGGCGATGCCGGTGCCTCCTTGGCATAAAGATATCTTAAGATGAAAGTCTCGCCTCTTCCGGAACGACTAATTTCATCCATTGCTTTTCCTCTGGACATCACTTTACCCAATGAATCAACCAATTCTTCTATTCCATTCAATTTGTCCGCCTCCATCCTTCTATCATTAATTAATAGCTAACACTGTTAATAGTGTATACTGTTCAATAATATTTGTCAAGAAGAAATTAAAAATTTTTTACAGGGTTAATCAACTTTGTTATTATGTTGTTGTATTGCGGGAAGCAAACAAACAAATAAAATAAATGCAGGAGCTGAAAACATGAACATGACCGCAATCTGTTTTTAATACCATTTCTGATGTTCTTCCAAAACTAATGCAGAACCAAAATTTTTCAGACTCACACTTAAATCTTCTCTTTCACATGCAGGTCCGCTTCGCAAATCTGTGACAACAGGCATTTCACGCACGTCAAACTCCAGCACTTCAAACATTTGCTTCGTATAATCAACATATGTTTTGAACAGCCCGGCATCAGGATTTCCCTGATTAAATGAAAGAATCAGTTTTTGCTTCACAGATTTTTCCTTAAAAAATGGAGAGAAGCCAGGTGAAAATCGAGCAAACAGCCTATCGGTAAATATCTTCCCCTGAGCACTCATTTGTCCCATATAAATCGGCAGCCCTAAAACAATGGCATCCGCATGTGAAATTGCATCATAAATTTTATCCATATCATCTTTAATAACACATCCCTGATCTCCTTTGTGACATGCCCAGCACCCACGGCATGGTTTAATATCAAGATCGCTGAAACTGAAATGTTCAGTTTCAGCTCCTTGTTCCCTTGCGCCTTCAAGTATTTTATTTACAATAAAATTAGTATTGCCTCCTTTATGCTGGCTTGCAATAATTCCTATAATATTCATTCTTTCTTCTTCCTGCACAGAACCCTTACTCCCGGTTCGTACCGCATATTGTATGTTCATAACAGATATTCCTCCTCTGACAGCAATATTGTTTCCCTGTCAACATAATTATTCTATCATTCTATTGTTTCCTTGTCAACATTTAATATTGACAAGGAAACAATATTTGGATTCAAAAAACAGCCCGCCCTTATTAAGAGTGAGCTGCCGTGATTTCGTCCATTTCAAGGAAATCTGCAAAGCTATAAGTTATCATAGTTCAAATCTATACCAAGTTTTTTTATTTCCGTGTCAAGATGCATATTATACTTTTCAGAAAAGTTAATTATGCAATCATACTGTTCATCAGTTACATTATCAAAAAATGGTTTATCTCTCTCCCTAAACTCTTTGTGTATTTCTTCGTGGATGTTATAAATCGTCCTTCCCTGTTCGGTGAGTTTAAAATAAACTTCTTTATTATTGCCAGGTTTCTGATGACTTTCAATGAGCCCTTTTTTTATGAGCTTCTTAGTCAGTTTGCTTATGGCGCCTCTGGTCATACCGAAGGATTCCGCCAATTTTGTCACATTTGAATCGTTGTCTTCTCCGATATAAGCAATACAATGTATTTCAGACGGATTATAATCCTTAAGTTTATCCTTCATTTTAAAGCTATCCAGCTGCGTTCTCTTTTTAAATATATCCCACAGACACGTCATGGCCTGATCTTCTTTGCTCATTTCTCATCCTCCAATCCTACCGAACGTATCTGTATTATATCATTATTTAGTTTCCCGGTCAACAATAGTACATCTTAACTTTTTATAAAGGGTAAGAATTCAATAAAGGATGCTTAATAAAAAATACCTGAGAGGCAATTTAACCTTTACAAAGTATACAAAAAAGTCCGGCATTACCGGACTTTTCACAGTTGAAATCACATCATTATCAATATATTGATATAACGGAGAATGAGGGATTCGAACCCTCGATACAGTAACCCGTATACACGCTTTCCAGGCGTGCTCCTTAAACCACTCGGACAACTCTCCAAACGCTTTACAGCAAATGTTATTATAACCTGAAAGAATGGTTTATGTCAATGATTTTTTAGAGTTCAGGATAAAAGAAATATTTGAAGTTCTGCATCTTATTGTCATAAGAATGACTGCTGAGATTTTTCAGATTATTGACAATGCTTGATAATCAAAGCCATAATTATCCCAGCGGTCACACATGGAAAAGTGGAAGCCTTAGACCAGACTAAGCCCTATAATTAAAGATTCATGGTGAATAATTTTTCTCTTTAAATAAATCAGATTTAGTGATAAAATATACTTGACAGTATGTTTTACTTTATTAATGATTCTTTCATTGTGGATGTGAAAGGAATGATATCATGTCTGATTCTCAGATCACTAAAAAGGCCCTGGCGGAATCCATGAAAAAATTAATGGAAGAACGCCCTATGAAAAAAATTAATATCAGTGACATAGTTGAAGGCTGCAATATGAACAGGCAAAGCTTTTATTACCATTTTAAGGACAAGTACGACCTGGTCAACTGGATTTATTATACTGAATTCATAGTGACTATTAAGGATTTGTCCATATCGTCATGGGAAGTTTTAGAAAAAATCTGCGATTTTTTTTACGAGAACAAATCCTTTTACAGGAATGCATTTCAGGTAACAGGTCAAAATTCATTTTCAGAATATTTTATTGAGGTATTGCACCCAATTTTGACGATACATTTGAATGACATATTTAAAAACAGCAAAGATGTGGAGTTTTATGCCACCTTCTATGCCGATGCCATAAGAGTTTCTATTTCAAGATGGCTTATGGAAGGGGCATCGATTCCTCCGGACAAATTTATTGAACTGTTGAAAAGTGCAGTTGAAGGTGTGGCTAAAACAATCCTGGAAAGCAGCTAAATACGTTTCACCTCAGGCATTGTATGCTTTAAAACATCTTTCAGCGATGCACAGCGTACATTGTATTCTGTTTCGTTCTCAACATTCGGGACACATATTCGGCCTGCGCCGTTTATACTTAAAAAACACGGCTCTTCTGAAATAATCCTGTCTATATACTCCTGGTCCTCATAAAAATCAATCATAAATACAGGCGAATTAATTTTTATTCTTGTCTTTAATATGTAGTTGAATACATCTTCAGCCGTCTGTTTACTGCATCCATGTTTTTTTATAAAAACAGCAAAATTCAGATTTAATGTCAGTAATTCACTTTCTGCAGCTCCGCTTGTAATCCCTTCTGCATTGCTGTCATCATAATAGCAGTATCCTCCATACAAACATTTGTGCCTTCTCATTATATTAAGCCTTTCAGTCATATCCTCAGTTGAATTGTCAAGATTATCAATTAAAACAAGTATGCAGATATTGGAAGCGTTTTCTATTTTTGCGATGGTTTCTTCACTGATTATGTCAGGAGCTATGAATAATGTAAAAGCGCAGTCATCATTTTTATCAAAAATATCATACAACATATCCAAAATATTATTTTTATCCAGCAAAATCATATAGCTGTATATTCCCATATTCTTACCGGATTTTATAATTCCTGATATTTCCTGTGATGTGAGATTCTCTCCGCTTTCTTCCTCAAAGTTAAAAACTATGGTCCAAGGTACATTGTAGGCATTGTTTTTTTCATACTCCCGTATAATATTTGCTCCGTATGTAAAGCTGTTGTAGCCCATGTTTATCCCATATGTGGTCAGAATTTTATGGTTTGTGTTTTTAACCAGATTTTCAATTATATCATAGTAGCAGCTGTCTTCATTGTTCAATATTTCATGAGCTAAATCAAAAAACACCTTTTGAAATCTGCCGGATGCAAAATATTCTCCCAGATCCAGCAGGTTTCTCAACCCTCTTTTAGGGTTGTCTTCAATGTAACGGATGCCGTTTTCAACGGCAGTTTTAATTATTGCATGAATTAATTTATAATTTTCCATCTTTAATTCTCCGTCATAATTAATACTTTTTAATATATAATATAACCTTTTAGCCCTTCTACAAATAGACAAAATTTCAAATTGTCAAAATTTTCTACAATATTTAAAAGTGTCTGAATTTAAGACATATAAATATATTGTCTAGTGTAACTTCCACAGCAGGATAATATAATCATATTAAAGATGATGTCATTGTTATTTAAAGGGAGGAGTTATATATGAGCGAAATGAATATAATTGAAAATATGCAGTCTTATGGTTTAAAAAAAGTTCTGGCATATTTGGACGCCGACCCTGATAATAATATTCCAAAAATATTAGAATGGGTTGAAAAGTTTGACAAGGACGGCATTGTAAGCAGACAGATGAACACCATAAATTCTGTACTCAAGGATAAGGACGGAAATTGGTATACACTTGTAAAAAGCCTTTATACAGATATTGATTCGGGTGTAAGGAAAAAGCTTTTTGAAAATTTTATAATAAACGCCACTATAATCGGCGGAAAACGACAGATGAAAGCAAGAGCTGAAAATAACTGCAATGTTCCCTGGGCAATTTTAATGGACCCCACATCCGCATGCAATTTGCACTGTACGGGCTGCTGGGCTGCCGATTACGGCAATAAAATGAATATGGACCTGGACACACTTGACAGCATTATCGAGCAGGGCAAGAAATTGGGGACCTACATGTATATTTATTCCGGAGGAGAGCCTCTTGTACGAAAGGATGATATCATTAAGCTTTGCAAAAAACATGATGATTGTGCATTCCTTGCTTTTACCAATGCTACATTGATTGATGAAAAATTTGCCGATGATATGCTGAGAGTTAAAAATTTCATTCCTGCAATAAGTGTTGAGGGCTTTGAGGAAGAAACAGACTTCAGGAGAGGTGAGGGCACTTACAGTTCATTGACAAATGCAATGGAAATATTGAAGAACAAAAAACTTCCTTTTGGTATTTCATGCTGTTATACAAGCAAAAATACTCAAGTTATCGGAAGTGAAGAATACATTGATGACATGATAGCAAAGGGAGCAAAATTTGCATGGTTCTTCACTTACATGCCTGTAGGCAACGGGGCGGTTCCGGAACTGCTGGCAACGGCAGAGCAGCGTGAATACATGTACAGACAGATAAGAGAATTCAGAAAAACCAAGCCTCTGTTTACACTGGACTTCTGGAATGACGGAGAATATATAGACGGATGCATTGCAGGAGGAAGATGCTACCTGCATATCAATGCCAACGGAGATATTGAGCCATGTGCTTTTATACATTATTCAGACACAAACATCCACAGCAGCACCTTGCTTCAGGCATATAAAAATCCGTTGTTCATCCAGTACAAACAAAATCAGCCCTTCAACAACAACCATTTAAGACCTTGTCCTCTGCTGGATAATCCCGGACGCCTTACTGAAATGGTTGAAAAATCCGGCGCAAAATCAACAGATATGCAAAGTCCTGAAAATGTAAATGATTTAAGCGCTAAATGCTTTAATGCAGCAATGAATTGGACGCCCGTTGCAGATAAGTTATGGGAAGAATCTCACGGCTGTTCAGGATGCGGAAGCTGTTCTGCAAAATAAAATTTACGGCAGATTGTACAAAAACTAAAATAAATTTGTACAATCTGCCGCTTTCGTTTTTTAAACCTTTATCTTTCAGTACCAAAGAAAAACAGTGTCAGACATCCTTGTCCAGTATGGCTGCCTATAACCGGTCCTATGTAGTTTATTACTATTTCTTTTACATTGAATTTTTCTCTGATTAAATCCGCAAGATACTCCGCATCTTCCATGCAATTTGCGTGGCTTATGAACACAGGATTTTCACCGGGATTTGTGCATGTGTCCTCCATACGCTCCAGCAATGCATTTATTGATTTTTTTCTTCCTCTCACATTGGAAACGGGTATCAAACGTCCTTCGTTGTCAACATGGAGTATGGGCTTAACGCTAAGTGCCGTTCCAATGGTTGCACTCACTGCGCTTATTCTGCCGCCTCGTTTTAAATGATTCAAATCGTCTACTGTAAACCAGTGGCATAAATGCAGTCTGTTGTCCAGAATCCACTGCTTAATCTCGTCAATGCTGCATCCTTCCTGTTTCTTTCTGGCAGCGCAGTAAACCAGCAGACCTTCGCCCAGTGATGCCGCAAGTGTATCAATGTATTCTATCCTTGAATCCGTATATTTTTCCATTAAATCTTTTCCGGCTATAAGTGATGAGGCATATGTACCACTGAGTGCCGAAGAAAATCCTAAATACAATATGTCATTTCCCGCTTCAAGTATCGGTTCGAAGTATTTTTCAAATGTTTTTGCATTTACAAGTGTAGTAGTTGGCTTTTCGCCTTTTTTTACTCTTTCATAAAACTCGTCTATACCATACTCTCTGTGATCAGGGTAATCTAAGTAAGTTTCACTTCCAAAACCAAACTCCAAAGGAAGTACTACAATTCCAAATTCTTCAATAATGTTAACCGGAAGATCTGATGTGGAGTCGGTCACTATAATATAATTTCTCATAATTTTAATTTCCCTTCTATCATTATAAATGCTGCATAACAAAACTATATTAACATATTGTAATAATTATTACAATACATAAAATCCATGCAAATTATATGTGACCGACTGGTTTATTCATCAGGTTGATTTTTTTGAAAACTCATATAAAGATCGTATATTTCATCTTTGTGTCTTGAAAGTGATTCGACAATTGTCGGATCAAAATGACGCCCGCTTTCATTGATTATGTAATTTATACTTTCTTCAAACCCAAATGCGCATTTATATGTTCTTTTGCTTGTTAACGCATCAAATACATCTGCAACCGCAACAATCCTTGCGCTCAGGGGGATTTCAGTTTCTTTTTTATTGTATGGATATCCTGAGCCATCCCACTTTTCATGGTGACCTTCCGCAATTTCAATTCCCATTTTAAACATGCTGTACCTCTGTTTGGCAATATTGCTTTCCGCCGTCCTAAGAACATCCGCTCCGTAAGTAACATGTTTTTTCATCTCTTCGTATTCATCCCCGGTAAGCTTGCCCGGCTTTAATAAAATACCATCCTTGACGCCCACCTTGCCTATATCGTGCATGGGACTGAACCTTTCGATTCCCTTTATAAAAGGAACGGTAATCTGATCACAGAACAATCCGTCATAGCGCAGGAATTCTGTGATTTTCACCGAATATGCAGTCATTCTGTCCAGATGTTCAGCCGTATCCTCATCTCTGGTCTCAGCCATTTTGGTCAATGCAAGCAAAGTTGAATACAGCATTTCATCAATGAAAATATTTTTATTCAAGCTTATGGCAATACTGTTTGACAATGTTTTTAAGAATTCTATATGTTCTTCTCTGTAAATATTTTTTTTGACATCTGAAAAAAATATAACTCCTATTGGTTTGTCATTTACCTTTAAAGGCAGTGATATTGAGGATTTAATCCCTGCTCCTATCAAAACCTTGTTGTAATCCGCATCCTTATTTTTTGTATATTTCTCCAGATCATTGATAACTCTCGGAGTTCCATCCCTCACAATGCTTTCGAGGCTTGTTCTGCTTATCTCAGCCTTTATACCTACAAGTTTTTTAGGAAGGTCATATAAGAATGGAGCTGAAATTCCGTAGGATCCCTCCAATATTTTGCCGTCGTCTCTCAATAATGCTATTCCTATATGAGAATACGGAATAAATTCAGAAAATGTTGAATATATGTAATTTAATATTCCTTCAAAAGAAACATCCTCATTAATATTTTCAATCAATTCAATTAACTTGTTAAGTTTGTTGAATCCCATATTTATTTCTTCAATTACAGGTTTCAGTTCCTCATTGTGTAAATGGCTTGAATTTTTCCCTAAAATTGAAACGCTTCCGATTTTATTAAATAAATCATTAATAGGTTCGGTTAAATATTTGTAAAATATTTTATCTGTATTTTCCATAATTCTTCCTTAGTTAAATTTTAGTATACATTACTATATCGGAGATATTTTAAAAAAAATTAAGATTAACAATTCAATTTAGGAGGTATAAGTATATTACTTATATAATTAATCTTTGGAACATATTAATATATAATACGTCTAATTACGTGAGGTGATTTTATGAGCAGAATAAAAAGCTTTTTAAACAAAACAATTATGAATTTAAAAGAAACGGTATTCAGATTTCCTTTGGTTCTTATATTTTTAGCTTCTTTAACAATTGTACTGTCAATGACAATAGAAAATGTTATTTCAGATGAAGAATTGATTAGAAGGTTACTTTTTACGGGAATATTTGGAGCTCTGCTGGCAACGGCAGTGCAATTTGCGGTTGAAAGATTCAAAAATTTATCAAAATATACTTTGCTTCTTCATGCTGCAGCTGTTTTATTATCAGCGGCTTATTATTACTTCATGACAAATGATGATATATCTCCGATCATGGTTGTTCATTTGTTTGTAATATCATTCGCCTTATTTGCAGCTTACTTATATTTACCTTCGGCAAAAAATGAGGTTGACTTCGGCAATGTTGCACTCACACATTTTAAGGCGGCATTTACAGCCATACTTTACGGTGTTGTCTTATTCCTGGGTTTCGCAGCCATATTTGAAGCTGTTGACATACTGCTGTATAATATTAATTCTGAAGTTTATGCACATACTGCAGTTATAGCGTTTATTTTCTTCACACCTTCTTACTACCTGTCCCTTCTTCCAAAGTTCAATTCAACGGATGAAGCTGACATTAAGAGAAATGAAGCGTCATACAGTTATCCGAGAGTGCTTGATATTTTGGTTTCTAACATAATGATTCCTTTGATTTCAATATTTTCAGTTGTATTGATTATTTATTTCCTTAAAATTTTAATTACAGGTGTATGGCCTGTAGGCCAGGTAGGTCCGATGGTATTGGGATATTCCGCAGCAGGTTACTTTATTTATATTCTGGACTCGAAGCTGGATAATCGATTTTCACTTCTATACAGAAGGATATTTCCAGTCGCATTGATTCCGCTTGTGGCAATGCAGCTTGTTTCGGCATATATAAGAATTGAAGCATACGGAATTACAGAATCAAGGTACTACATTGTTTTGTTCGGAATATTTTCTTTAATATGCGCTCTGATGATTATATTCGGAAAAAAGAAGAATCCGAATTCAATAGTGCTTCTATCTCTTATATTTGCATTGATATCAATTATTCCTCCGGTTGATGCCTTTACAGTATCATCAAAAAGCCAGGAAGCTCGTCTGGAAGAAATACTGCTTCGCAACAACATGCTGGCTGACAATAAAATTGTCCATAGCAAGAATATTTCAAACGAGGATAAGTATGAAATAACAAGTATTTCAGACTACATGGCAAGAATGGGACACTTAAATAATATTGAATGGTTTCCAGAGGAATATGCCGATTGGGGATATTACGGAAGCTTTGAGTCTATATACGGCTTCAGCCCGTACTATGACAACAGCTATGGTCCAGGTGAAGGTTCAAGATATTCATATGCCAGCCTTGATGACAGCATTTCAATGGATGTCTCAGGCTATGACAGATTTATCAAAGCAAATATTTACAGCAGGGCAGATCAAAAGCCTGCTGTAGGAACATTTGAAACCGACGGTGTAAAATATACCGTGGAACAGGAAACAGATAGCTTAGGATATGTAACGTTAAAAATACTGAATGATTCAAATAATGTGCTGATAGAAATTTCCATGAAGGAATTAACTGACCATCTGTTTGAAAAACCGGAATCAAAGTATTCGCTTCCTCCTGAAGATCTCACAATTGAAGCTGAGAATGAATCTGTCAAATTAAAAGTTACAGCAAGTGAAATAAACATTGACAGAACCGGTGACAATGTCTACATGGGCGGTAACTTATTCTTGTTTGTATCTGTCAAATAAATATAACGTAAATTTTGAGAATTGAAATAAAAAATGACCGTCAGCGGTCATTTTTTTATTTCATGGGCAGCCGGGTTTTAATTAATCCATAGCAGCTGCAGCACCTTTGTAAGTATGCTCTTCTTACAAGGATATCAGATCTTTTACTACCTCGCCTGCAATTATAAGTCCTGCAACGGAAGGAACAAATGACACACTTCCGGGTATTGCTCTTCTGGCTGTACATTTTCTTTCAGTACCCGGCGGGCATACGCAATTCTTCTTGCAGCTTAAGTCTTCATCATCTATTGGTGTCAGAGGCTGTTCCCTGGAATAAACAACCTTCAATTTTTTAATTCCTCTTTTTTTCAGTTCATGCCGCATTACCTTAGCCAATGGGTCCATTGACGTCTTATATATATCGGCAACCTCAAGCATGGTCGGATTTAATTTGTTCCCTGCTCCCATGCTGCTCATTATGGGCACATTGACGGCATTTGCTCTTACAATAAGCTCAAGCTTTGCTGTTACGGTATCTATTGCGTCCACAATATAATCATACCTCGTTAAATCATATTCATCTGCATTGTCCGGCATATAAAATACAGAATTTGTTTCAATTCTTATCTTTGGATTTATATCCAGCATCCTTTCTGCCATTACCTCAACCTTTTTTCTTCCTATGGTTTTCCTGGTAGCAATTAACTGCCTGTTTATATTTGTGAGACATACCTTGTCGTCATCAAACAGGGCAAATCCTCCGACTCCGCTTCTTGCCAATGCTTCAGCGACATATGTTCCAACTCCGCCGATTCCGAATATGGCAACAGTTGAATTTTTTAATTTTTCCATTGCTTCCTTGCCTAATAAAAGCTGTGTTCTTGAAAATTCATTTAGCATAATTACTCCATCCAATTCTTACATACATCAATCCATTCCCTGCATCCTGACGTTTTTTCAAGTTCATCCAGTGTAAGCTCTATGGCAGAGCTGCCGCTACCGCATGCAGGAAACATCGTTTCAAATCTTTTCATTGAATCATCTAAATATACAGTCACGTTATCCGGAAGAGCAAAAGGGCAAACGCCTCCTATTGCATGGCCTGTAAATCTGACCGTATCTTCCGGAGCAAGCATTCTGGCCTTAAATCCAAACTTCTCTTTAAACTTTTTATTATCTATTTTTGCATCTCCTGCCACAACAATTATCATTGCTTCATCGCCGTTGTAAAATGACAAGGACTTTGCTATTCTTGCTTCTTCCGTTCCCAAGGTTTTTGCCGCAAGCTCCACAGTAGCCGTTGATTCATCCATTTCGAGGATGTCTTTATCTTTTCCGAATTGTTTTAAATATTCTCTTACTCTTTCTACAGACATTTGTTTCCTCCTCAATTGCTATAAAAAAACCCTCCTTGAAGAGAGGGTAACATTCTAACCGTCTCCTCATCTGCCAAAGATACCCTTTGCCGGACTTAGCACCTTTCAGTAACTGCAGGTTGCCGAGACTTCACAGGGCCGATCCCTCCGTCTCTCTTGATAAGAAGTTTTTTCTTATTTAGTTATCATTTGATACTCTATACCAATAAAACATGTTTGTCAATAATTATTTTCCAAATCATCTTTGACTTCTGTGAATCAAAAAACTGCACATCATAAAAAAACGTTTAGTGTAAAGATTATGAGGGTATAATAAACATATAATATTAATAAAAAATTTTTACAGGAGGAAAATATGAAAAAAATACTTGTACCAGTGGATGGTTCACCTGTATCCCAAAAAGCAGCAGAGAAGGCAATTGAATTGTCAAACATGTATAATGGTAAGTTGACTTTTATTTATGTGGTGGATACCCGAGGAATATATACATATGATGTGGGCGGAATTATAAGCGTTCCATTCAATTACCCCAAAATTACGGAAGAATTGATTCAAATAAAATCAGAATTTCTGGACGCATTTGTTTCGGCATTAAATATTGATGGTAAAGATTTCGAAAAGGTAGTATTACACGGCGAGCCCTCTGACATGATAACAGATTACGCCAATAAAGAAAAAATCGATTTGATTGTCATGGGAAGAAGAGGCTTCTCAAAGATTAAAAGATTTTTTGTAGGGTCTGTCACCCAAAGAGTAATTTCAGATGCTCCCTGCCCTGTATTAGTTGTTAATGATGATGGTGAATAATTGAACGACCGCCTGGAAATAATCCAGGCGGTCTGTTTATGCATTTTCAATAATACGATTAATTTGGTCTTCCAATTGCTTTATCATGAATTCTTCTGTCACCTTTTCCTCATAAAGCTTTGACATTGCCTTATCTGTCTGATTCTTTGTGTTTTTTACAGCATCAAGCGACTTGCCTATTTCCGACTGAACAACCCAGTCAAAAATTAAACCGTCGTAAAAATAATCTGAAAATGTCTCAAATGCTCCAATTGCTATTTCGGTTCCTGTAATTATGGTAATATCAGACATTTCTCTTTTAAATCTGCCCAGTGCTCTTGAAGCTTCCTCAGCATAGCGGCCGGCTTCGTCAACATGCCCGTATTTCGTGGAATTTGTTTTAAGTCCTCCGCCCAATATATCCGCAACACCCCAGCCATCTGCACTTTCAAGCTCCTTAATGGTGTTTTCAATGGCTGCAAGAGCATCTTCTCCGGCTTTTATAGCTTCATCAATTTCTATTATGTTAGCCTTCATGCTTTCTTTTCTGTTAATAAGTATTTTAAGCTCTTCACTTGTTTCCTTGTCCTCAAGCTGAATTGCCTCAAGCTTTTTATTCAGCAATACTTCATATTCGGTTTCACAAATTTCAACACAATTTAACTCGTCAACAATTCTCTTGGATTCTTTTGCAAGAAAATCAACATTATTTTTGCACTGGTCATATTTCAGCCTTGCTTTCAAAAGATCCTGTCTTTCTTTTTCCAGCCTTTGTTCCTTTGTTCCTAATATGGCGTAAAATAATGAAGTTATATTTGATGACTCCAGCTTTAAAACATCCTCATTTTCTTTTTCAAGCTCGTTTGACAGCTTATTTAAAAGCAGCTTTTCTCTAATCATATCCTGCTCTGTCTGCTTCAAAAGCGTATTCAATTTACTCTTTTTTTCCATACATTTTTTTGCATCACTTATTCTTTCATTATATTCACCTTGCATTGGTATCTCCTTTGATTCTTGCTGTGGTATGCTGCCATTCATGTTCAAAACTCAGCGAGATTCTTCTGCTGCGCCTCAGAATGTCTGTGAACGGTAACTATGATTTATCTTACGATATGTAAAAATTAAATATTGATTTCATGATTTTTTAAATTATATCACACATGATACTTTGATTCAAACAGTTTTTAGGCTGTGCCGACAGGAATACGTTAGTAATTTTTAATTTTATTTTTTATTGAATAACTTGATTTCTTAATGTATAATGTTATTAATAAATTTATTGAGGAGGCACATAATGGCTATAACTAAAGATATGGTTATTCGTGAAGTTATACAAGCTAAAGCAGACGCTGCAGAAATATTAATGGCACACGGCATGGGATGTGTGGGATGCCCCGGCTCTCAAATGGAAACATTGGAAGAAGCCGCAGCAGTTCATGGCATGAACCTGGAGCACCTTCTGGAAGCATTGAATAAATAATACAGAAATAAAAACCGGCAATATTCCGGCTCAGATTCGATATTTGAGGTTATCCTTATGAAATTAAACATTTCAATCGGACCTTTTAAAAATCGTATACTGAACTGCAATAAATGCCGGCTTTCTATTTTAAAAGCAACAAATTAACAGCTGTTTAATTCATATGCTTATGTACATATTGTTTACACATTTTAAATTAATAATATGCAAATATTTTAGCTAATTTAGTTAAAAATGTTAATTACAAAAAATAAGCCTGAAATCTAATCAGGCCTCACTTTTCTTCCTGAAAATTCAGGGACAGCAGCCATTGGCACTGTCCCTTTGTTTTACAGTAATTCATCAAGCTTTACTCTGTTGAAGCCGACAACTGCCTCGTCATCGACAAATATTACAGGAACTCCCATGTAACC
>DAMBZP010000013.1:30444-92756 GCA_032059885.1 Sedimentibacter sp. | reverse complement strand
AAAAGCTCCTTTTTAGCTTCAGGATCCTCTGTTACATTTTTTTCTTCGTATTCATATCCTCTTTCTTTTATATATTCCTTTGCGGCTGCACAGTTAGCGCATGTTGAGCTTGAGTATATTTTTATATTTTTCATATTTTCCTCCTCAGTTTTATGTTAGTTTCATTATATACAATTTTTCGTGTTTATCCAATAGTTTTTAACATAATTTAAATTAAAACTCCATAATTATTTGATTTAAATATTTCACAAATAATTGTGAGACGAATACAATAAATTATGCAGTTCGGTAAATCATGAAAGGAATGATATAATGAAAGAATGTACTATTTCCATAAATGTCCCTGAAAGAATATTGAAGGGGGCAGGTGTTCCAAATACTTCATTTATCCCGGCTTACATATATAAACTCAATATTGAATTAAAAAATAACAGTGAGCAGACAAAATTATGCTCATTCACTTCAACACTGGGAAATGGAATACGCTATTTAAATAAAACAGAACATTCAGGACCTGACGGAGCTATATTAAAAAAGGTCAATGTTGTTGAGCCGTCGCACGAAATAGGAAACAATAATGTGATTGTTTTTGCAAACAATATAAGTTTATCACCAAATTCGGTCAATATCATTACTTTGGATATTGCTCTTTGTGATAAATTAACAGTAGACAGCAAAGAGAATTCCGGTGACAAAATACCCCACAAGAGCAAGCTTCATTTTTACGGGCACCTGATCTATGAAGATAACGTAGATTCATGTATAGCTTCATCCGGTGCACATGATTATGAGCTGGTTGTAAAATGCGATAATAAAACAATAAAAAAAGGTGAAACAACGAAATTTTACTTATACTGCAACACGGGTCAGTATGACATGGCAAGAAGTGTCTATGTAAGAAGCATACTGGACGACGAACTGGAATTCGTAGGAGACTCAAGCAATCTTCAGCCCAGAAATATCTATACCTTCAACGGTAAGACTATCCTGAAATGGGATGTTGGAAGTCTTCAGCCGGCAGAATCAAAAAGAATAGGATACATGGTAAGAGTCAAGGATGATGCTGAAACAGGTAATACATTAAAAAACAAGCTTAATTCAAACTGTGTCAATAATTCCGAATATACACAGTGCCCCTCAAGCTGCGAATATAAACTAGTTGTGGAATAAAAAAAGGGTATCTGATGCCATTATCTTAAATTAATGACATCAGTACCCTGATTATTTGAAAACGCGGCGGTAATAGTCATTACCTAAAACCATTGCCGATATTTTGAATTTTTGTTTGACCTTTTCGCTTGTTTCTCCTATATATCCGCTGTCAGGAGCATTGCTGCTCCTTGGTATGACCTTCCCCGTCCTTGCGTTAAAAAATGCTTTATCTGTTATCCAGCTTCTGTCCTTAAGCATTACAAGAGGCTCTGAATCTGATAGTATATCCCTTCCCATTAAAAGTCTTGAGTCGTACTCCAGCCCCATCAGGTTGGACAATGTAGGAAGGATATCCAGACTTGAAGCAGTTTTATCAATCTCCACAGGCTCCATTCCCTTTGACCATAGAAGAAATACTCCCTTGTAAAGCTCAAACTCAGACTCAACCTTATGTCCCGCCAATTCGCTTATTTCCGCCGTAGTCAGGCCGTATGGATAATGGTCGGGGCTTATGGCTATGAGGGTATCTTCGGCTATTCCCGCCTTTTCAAGTGCTTCTATCAGCTTTTCTACTGCTCTGTCAAGCTCTATGTTGCATGAGAGATATGCTTTAACACTGTCCGAATAGTTTAAATTATCAACCAAAGGCTTATTTTTCAGCGCAATGTAATTTCCCGTAAAATTATACTGCAGGTGTCCGCTCACAGTCATGTAATAAACATGGAAAGGCTGCTTGTCAATGTATTCGTTTACAGAAAGCTCCATCATTTCGATGTCTGACTCAGGCCATGTCTCCGTAACCTCAAGACCATTTCCCAGTCCCTTATAATTGTAACCCATGTTTGGGTGTGATTTATTTCTGAAATAATAATCAAAATAATTGTCATGGTACGCATATGTTTCATATCCAATATTTCTAAGCTGATTACCCATGCAATATGGCATGTAGTTTTCGGACGACTGATAAAGGCTCCACACACCTTCCTTCGGAATCAAACTTGTACATGCAACATATTCGCCATCGGTGGTGCTCACACCCCATAGGGGAGTATAGAAATCGGTGAACTTAAAGCCTTCCTCATACATTTTATAAAGCGTCGGTGTCAATTCCTTATCAACAGCATAGGGTGAAAAGCTTTCTGCCGTAATCATGATAAGATTTTTACCCTTAAACATCCCCGTATATTTATTTTTCTTTGACGGCTTTTCACTCATGAAATATTTATGCATGGATTTTATGTTCTCATTTGCTTCCTGTTCAATCAATTCGTTAAAAGGAATATCAAGCTCATTGTATTCAATTATTTCTTTCTTTGGCATCTCAGTGTATTCAGGTACTTTTACTTCCTCTGACTCAACAATTTTTACAGGCTCGGATTCGTCTGCAAGGGCTATTGTGTTTTTCAATATATTTCTTAAATCAAGCCTGGCTGTTGTTAACAATCCGAATTTATCGATTGAGTCTTCAACCAGGAAGGCATCCTTATACAGATATGAGGGGCTCAGCATTCCTTCATCAAGAGAAAGGACAAAAAGTATAACTGAAAGCTGCATAACAACAACAGCCGCTGCAGTCTTCACAATATATTTTCTCGATATTTTTGTAATTGTTACCTTTTTGTAATAAGCAATAAAAAGAACCACCGGCAGCAGCATAAACATCAGCGGAATAATGCTGTGTTTAACCGCGCTCACTAAAACATCAAAAAATTGAACGGCTTTTCCCGCGCCTATAAAGAAATACAGAGAAGCAAAGGTTGAGAATATTTTATAATATATCATTTGCGCACTGTAGTAAAATGTGAGGCATACCAGCAAAACAAAAAATACAATCTTATTGGTTTTTTCTTTAAAGCATGAGGTCAGTAAATGAAAAACAAGCCCAATGGGTAAAGAAAACATGCACATGAACATATAACCTTCGTCAAGTATTCTGTCATAAACAACTATCTTCAATACTGTCTCAAAATAAATAATCAATAACGGCATAAATAACAGGTTAGTCAATTTCATAAGTTTAGAATTCATAATGCATCCTTCATATACCCCCCGGTGAAAAACTTTCTTTAGTATTTACAGCGGCTACAAAGCCGTTCTCTTTACCATATTATACTACATTTATTAATTTTTCATTATCGACAAAATTATTAATATTTTGTAATATAAGTTTTTCCCATCTCTCCTTGTTGTTTTTAACCTGTGCTGAAGCATGTGGTGTCAGATAAACATTATCCAAACCCCAAAGCTCGTCGTCCTCCGGAAGAGGTTCAACTTCAAACACATCCAGTCCTGCATAACTTATTAATTTATTTTTCAGTGCTTCCTTCAAATCTTCCTGGTTAATGATGCTTCCTCTTGCAATATTTATGATTGAAGCAGTTTCCTTCATCAGCTTCAAATTGTCTTTATTAATCATGTGATATGTACCTTTATTCAAATCTGCTGTGACAATCACATAATCACTTACTGACATTATATGCTCCAATCCCCTTTTTCCTGAATATATTTCATCAAAATACGGCACTGTCAATACAGGAGTTCTTTTATATCCAAGTATTCTGACACCGAAGGGCCTGAGTCTTTTTGCTATTTCCGAAGCTATGGAGCCTGTTCCTACAATACCTATTGTCTGGCCGTTAAGCTCTTTTCGCTTCAGGGCACTGCTCCATGTCCGCGTTTTTTGACTTTCCAGGTATTCAAAAGCATTTGTGTTGTGCATCAATATTTTGCATATAACATCCTCGGCTATTGGTATGGGAAAAATGTCCCTGCCGTTCGTCAGCACTATTCCTCTTTTTCTGATATAATCGGTATCAATCATATCGTATCCTGCCCTGAACAACTGAATCCATCTTAGTTTGGGAAGGGCTTCCAATATTTCATTCTTCATAACTTCGGGATGACCTATGAGTGCCTCGGCATCCGGGCACTGTCCGGACTCTGTATAAAATTCAATGTCCGGAAATTCCTTTGATATTGAATCATAAAAATGTTTGTCTATTATTATTTTCATAAATACTCCTTTCACTTTTTCATTTTTTATGTTCATTCTAAAATACAAAAGGCGCATTCTGCGCCTTGATTACTTTATAAATTAACTCATGCAGTATGCCACTATATTATAGTCTGATGGTATTTCATATTTCTTATCCGGTCTGCCGAATTTCCATTCCATATTGAACAATGTATTTTCAACAATTAATTCATAATAAAGCATTACTATTCCTGTGTCAATTTTTTCTTCATATTCATTTATATTTTGCTCTTTTTTCAAAGCAAGAACTACCATTCCGTCATCATATATGAATCTCCACGGCTGCCTGTTCTTTGTTGACGGAGCCAGCCTTGCATAGAAAAATGCTTCCAGAAGCCCCAGGTTTGCCAATTCATCAGGGTCCGCATTTTCGCCCCACTTTTTCATATACACAACATCACTGATTCTAAGCCTTTCAGATACATTGTCTTCAACTATGCTCACATCCGCTTTGCTGGGATTGTATTCAGAAACATTTTCATATATAACCTTATTCTTATTGTCATCAAATCCAAGAGAAATGAGAGCAGTCAACTTTTTGTCCGATTTAATATTTAATTTTTCTTTTATAATATCACCGTCATCAATTGTAATCCAGCAGGAACCGACTCCCAGCTCCTGCGCCTTAATTCTTGCATCCTCAGCCGCATAGCCTGTATTTTCAATATAGTGGTCCCTTTCCTCCGACAGAAATATCAAATAATGCGGT
Source organism: Sedimentibacter sp. (assembly GCA_032059885.1). Taxonomy (GTDB): domain Bacteria; phylum Bacillota; class Clostridia; order Tissierellales; family Sedimentibacteraceae; genus Sedimentibacter. The sequence continues at coordinate 87,861 of DAMBZP010000013.1, read as the reverse complement.
GCATCAAGCATTATGTCGTTATATCCTGCAACATTTTTCAGACTGTCATACACTTCATCCCTGTTTTTCAATATTGCCTCTATTTCAATGTCCTTTACCAGCCTCTTGCTCTTATCAAGATAATCCATTAATTTTTGAACAGTTTCAGGGCTCAAGGCATCCTTTTTATAATTCCTTACTGATTTCATTCTCGCAATTAAGTCTTTGTATTCCATGTTTCCCTCCCAAATATTTATATTTTATTTATACCCATCTTTTAGGAATTTTAACAGCTGTTTGTCAAAATGCTATTACAATTCCGCCGTCATCCGCATACACTGTGCTCAATCCGGATGATTTGAATATTTTAATATCCTTGAAGGGATATCTTGATTTTATTTCATCCCGAAGCTTTTCCGCTTTTTCAAGGCAGTTCACATGGGTTATACCCAATACCGTGTTTTCAAAATCAACATTATATTCTGAAATCATATCAACAAGCCTTGAAAAGGCTTTTTTCTTTCCTCTTACCTGTTCCTTCAGCTCAATGTTTCCTTCTCCATCCTCACCCATAATAGGTACAATGTGCATTATGGTTCCAAGAATAGCCTTTAAATTTGTAATCCTTCCGTTCTTGGCCAGATTATCCAATGAATCAAGTATAAAAAATGTCCTGAGTTTTGATATATATTTGTTTGTCTGCTCAATTACTTCTGATGCATTCAAATTATCTTCAATCATCTGTTTAATTTTGATTGAAACCAGTGTTTCGCCTGCACAGGCAGACTTGGTGTCAAATACGTGGACGAAGCTTTCCGGAAACCTCTCTTTAAAAGTTTCTACCGCCACCATTGCGCTGTTGTAGGAACCGCTGAGCTGACTTGAAATAGTAACGATAAAGTTATTTGCTTCTGCCTTCAGCTTGTTTATAAAGTCTTCAGGAGGAGCGCATGCAGTCTTTATTTGCTGTTTCGTATTTTTCATTTTTTCTGTAAGAATATTAATGTCTAAATTTTCATCTATAATTTCTTCATTTTCAATAAGTATTCTGAACGGAACTCTGGGAATATCTTCAGTTTCTTTTGAAAAATCAGTACAACTGTCAACTAATAAATAATTTTCCATAAAATTTCTCCTCGGGATTTTATTATTCTAATTATAGCAAATATTAACAAGGTATACAAATTAAATTTTAATAAAATTATTTATAATTCAGTTCAAATATTGCTGTTTACGACTGTGGACTGTACGGTGCCGCCGGAATTCGAATTTTTCTTTAAAACCTGAATTATTAAACGAGGAGTCCATGTAAGACCGATAAACTAAAAACGCAGGTGCTGCCGGCTTTATACAGAAGCTTTTGAGTTTGAATAAATACATCGCAGTAATATGCATCATTTAATTGTCTGTCTGATTCTTCAACTTGGTCATGTTTATTGCTTTTCAACAGATCAAGAGCAGCTACTGCATTTATTTTCCCCCAGCCGTAATCCGCATCATAACCCGCTTCGCCTAAATCCTCCGCAGATGATGCGATACAGCGGCGTATGTCCTCAGGTGTGCTGTCCGGTGCTTCTGAAAGAAGTGAAGCTGCAATTCCTGCAGCAATTGCATTTGCATAGGATGTTCCCGAAAATTTTTTGATGGTGCCGTCCAGTGCCATAGCCTTAATGTTTTCTCCCTGCACTGCGGCAAACACTTCGTGCCTTTGTGAGAATCCCGATATTTTGTTGTTTTCATCCATCGCACCTATACTTATTACTGTTTCATAGGCAGCAGGATAATATATTTTTTCGGGATGTGTCTCATTGTCATTGCCTGCGGCGGCAACCACAATTACTCCCTTTTTTTCCGCATATTCCACCGCATCCCTTAGTACCTTCTCATCTGTGCTTATTCCCGAACTTATACACAGCACCCTGCAGTGATAGGCGTCTATTGCGGTAATCACAGCCTGTGCAAGCAGCCCCACCCCTCCGTTCTTAATTACTCCCGAAGGATATTGCGATTGGTATACCAGCGGCACTATGACTGCTTCCGGAGCTGTGCCGTCTATACTTTCCTGCTCCGTCCTTACTCCTGCAATCAATGAAGCAACCCTTGTTCCATGCCCTATTTTATCCTCTGTGGTATTCCCCGGGAAAACAAGGTTTATTCCCTCCTCAATTTGCCCCTCACCAAAAATATTACCCTCTGTAAGCACACCCGTATCAATTATGCCTATGCGAATTTTACTTGCGGCAGGCAGCTCACTTCCCAAAGCATTTTGCTCCGCACCCATACGGAATATCACTATTATCAAAAGTAATATAAGTTTTTTCCTTTTCATTTTTTTACCTGCCTGTCAGTAAATACACTGTCCTGAACAGGACAGTGTATTTATTATATCATATTTTATCATTTTGCAAATCTTTCTATGAATCTGTACAGCATTGCAGAAACCTCTGCTCTGGTTGCGTTATTGCCAGGATGAAGTCCTCCGTCATCACTTCCTTGAATTATGCCTGCCTTTACTGCCCATTCCACAGCAGTGATAGCATAGTCTGAAATTCCGCCGTAATCATTGTAAGACTTCAAATCAGCACTTTCTTCGGATAACATGTCATATTTCTTATACTCCGCATACCTGTAAAGAATTGCAGCCAGCTGTTCTCTTGTTATCATATAATCAGGCATGAACATTGTTTCTTCAATGCCATTGACTATGCCGTGTTCTGTTGCCCATGCAACATATGGCGCAAAGTACATATCCGGAGGAACATCTTTGAATTTACCGGCTGCATAATCTTGAGCAGCAGCCTCAAGTCTTCCCATAACTGTTACAAACATTCCCCTGGTCATAGCCTGTTCCGGAGCAAACATTTCTTCACTTACACCCATGAACAGACCTCTTTCTACCATTGCCCTCATATACATTTCAGCCCAGTGTCCCTTAACATCTCTGAATTTATCAAATGCTGATTCCTTGTCAGGAACTGGTTTATCTTTGTGACCTTTGTCATCTTTATCATCTTTGCTGCCCTCTATGGCTTCAAACCTTGCGCTTATTACTACATCGTACTTAGGCATTATAAATGTCATTCCCTGCTGTACATTATTGACCATAACATATTTCAGCCTATAACCTTCTGCCGGTGTTGCTGTTATGGTAATAGGAGTACCTTCCCTTGCAGTTGTATGAGAGACTCCCATGGTTCCTCCCACAGACGGAACAACAGTTATGCTGTAGTAATCTTCCTTTGTATCCTGATAACTTTGAAGACCGAATACCGATGCGGCAGTAAAACCGCCTTCCTCGGAAACATTCAGTTTACCCGAGATCATTCCACGCGCACCTGCTCCTATTGTCAGTGTACCGTCATCATTTACCGCAGCAATTCCTGCAACAGGTGCTGCACTCCAGGATACAAGGTCTGAATCATTTAAAACAATATTTTCTCCTCCTGCAAGCTCTGCCCTGAGCTCAAGATTCTGTTGAAATGCTGTATCTGTATCCTTTTCGTCTGTAAGCGATTTATTGGTAACATCCTGCCCATCAGCATACAGTCTTACTCCTGTAACCTTACCTAAAGCCTTGTTTTTTAATGTTATGCTTTGAGATATTTGATTTCCGACATCATCTGCAGCAGAAATAACTACATCCTGTGAAGCCTTTGTTTTATCCAGACTTAAAAGAATTTCAAATGTTCCGTCTGAATCAACAGTTATTGTATATTCCTTACCGTTAATCGTAATTTTTGCGCCAACATCTGTAATACCCTTTATTGTGAGTGTACCATCTTCTTCAAAGAATCCGCCGTTTACAGGAGATTCAATCATCAGCCTCGGAGAAAGTGTATCCACACCAAACCTCTTTTGCACTATAACTCCGTCTCCCGCACTGTTTTTACCTATAAAGGTAAGCATGTGGTCTCCATCATCAAGTCCTGTTAAAGTTATCACTTCATTATCTGTGTTTGTTATTCTTCCGGTCATACCATTTGAATCCTGAGTTCCGTTTTCATCTGCAAATACATATCCCTTATCCAGTGTCCAGGTACCGGAAACTTTTTGATTTGAAGTCATTTTAATTTCTGCATTTCCTGCTTTAAAGGTATCTATAAATATCTTTTCATCTTCTCCGGATAAATATGACTTAGGAACAGAATTAACACACTCCAGTGTTACTTTTGCCTGGTCAGGCTCTGACAAAGTAATCGGGTCAGAAAGCTTCTCCGAGGAATAAAACGTTCTTGCTTTTGATTTATCTATTCTGTAACTTGATACTCCGAGCATATATTCCTTACCTGGTTCAAGTCCCTGCGTAACAGCGGGTCCGTTTTTATCTGCTATAAAGCTATAGCTCCCGCCAACGGTCATATTTTCTGAGCCCTTTTCATACTCTATGCCGCCTGCATTACTTAATATCCAGGACCCATCCTGCCCTTCATAAATATTTATCAGATATCCGTCATAGTCTCCTTCCGGTTCTGCAACTTCAGCCTTGATTTTTAAATCACCTGCACCTACAGCTGTTACAGCTTTAGGCATGTTTGGTAAATTAGGATTTGTAAATTCAATCGGATTTTCTGTTACTGCAATCTCACACAGCTCTCCGTCCTTTACTGCCGTCGCCTTTATATAGTATTTTCCGCTTTTCAATGTATCAGGAGTGAAAGTTACTGTTTTTCCCTCTATTTGAGTTTTACCGTCTATTTTATAAATCAGCGTTCCTTCGTTATCCCCAGGATTTTCAACTGCCATGAAACTCATTGAATCAAACTTGCCAAGGTCACTGCCTTCCCATGCTGCCGTAATCTTATCACCGCTGATTGAAGCATTTATACTGTCAAGGCTTGCCATGGGAGCCACATTGTAAAGAAGCAAATCTGTTGCAGCACCGGGAGTTGAAATATTCCAAACCTTGTTGTAATCTTCACTCCTTGTGAATGTCACATTGAGTCCTGCACGCTTTGTTTCGGAATTATACGTAAGATTTGCATTTGCTCCGTCATTTTCTGCTGCATCTGCTGTCAAATCCTTGTTATATATTTTAATTTCATATGGGATGGTGTCTTCACCGATTATTGCAATTTGTTCAGCGATATTTTCCGCTTCTTCCATTGTTTCAGCAGTGAAGCTCATTGAAAGTATGGCATCATCCGCTCCCTTAGTTCCAAGGTCGAGTCTGTGTTCTTTCTTTTCCGGCTTTGATTGCACTGAAGTTCCGACACCCATCAACAGCGTTGTTTCTTCCATGCTTTCTACCAGCTCTGTCTTTGCCGCAAGCTCAAAATTGGTTCCCACATGCATGTAGAGCACCCTGCCTGTTTCCGGGTCAGTGTATACAGGAACATCATCCTTGCCAAGCAGCTCAGGATACGTTGGTGCAGGTGCATTTCCGCCAAACCCAAAGCTGAAATCTCCGCCCCAGTAATAGCATATGCCTGCTCTTATTCCTATAACTTCAATTCCTCCCCATATTCTTTGAGAGCTTGCACCAAGATCAATACTTCCTAACTTAATTCCACCTATGAATAAAACCTCATCAGGTATGGTAATTCCTGCTTTTACGTAAAACTCAAAAAACCCGCTGCTTTCGACAACAATATATCCTCCTCCGGTAATTACGTTAAAAACATTCATGCTGATTGCCGCCATGAAATAAAATTCAGGATACCATTCAAACTGCAGCTGTGCATGGTTCAATACCTTTATATCCGTATCCAAAATTACACCGTCACTTATTTTTATACCGATGCCTCTCAAACTCAGCGCCAAATCGGCTCTGGCAGAAAACACCTGCATAATGGATAATTGTGCTGAAATAAGCAGTTTCAAAGGAGGTATGGAATCTGTGGCGAATATAGTATCGTACAGATCTTCTATTCCTCCTCCGCCGCCCTGCAGCCAGACAACTCCAAAGCCGTCTATGTTAACACCCGGAGTGAAGCCTTTTATAAAGAAGTAAAGCTTATCAGGAACAGGATATCCATCCTTGCTTTTTATATCTATGGATGCTTCCATTTCAAGCTTTGTGAATTTACACATGCCATCTACTGCGACTTCCCAATTACCTATAGTGTTTATGGTCAAGTCGGCTGACATGGTTGGCATAGCCGGCGTATATCCGGGAACCTGAACCTTTAAGTTCACATTAAAACCCAGATATTCTCCTCCGAACAATATGTCTTTAACCTTTACAGCACCTTCTCCCTCATCTGCCTCCTGCTCAGCTCTCACCTGATCCTTATGGCGCTCCCATGCCTGTCTGGCATACTCTGCCGTATATCTGCTGTCAGCGAAAAACGCAAGATTTACCTTATCATATAAATCTAAATCACCCTCGGACTTTTTAGCATTGCTTGGTATGATAAAGGATAAATCCAGCATGGCTCCAAATGCTATAACTCTTCTTTCCTTTCCTCTCAGTTGTATAACTCCCAGCTCACCGTAACGGAAATCAAAAATCATTCCTCCAATAGTTTGTGCTGCTCCTGCCGCACTTGGCCATATAAGGGATACAGGCTCTTTATTTTGCATGTTGTTTGAGCGCTCACCAAATTCATTGTACTGTATCAGCTCATAATCTGTACCGTTCACTATGGAGGTAAGAGCTGAAATTCCGCTTTTCCATATTACAGTTCTGGCTCCCGTGGTATAAAGCTCTGCGTCAAAATCTATATCTATAGATTGACCGCTTTCACCATAATGATTTATTGAAACTGAAAGGCTGCCGTTTTCAACATCTATACAGTTATTAACCGTCATTACATTTTTACCGCTTCCTGTGGAAATTCCTGTATATTTTAGTATGGTTCCGTCCCCCGCCACATTGTCTGTGGCAGCAAATTCACCCTTGAGTTCAATTAAAACCTCTCCCAGGCTGCTTTTCGCCTTTTCATATGCAGACTCGCTTCCAAAGGTTTTTATTTCATATTTGGAACCTCCAAAAGATGTTCCCTCTTTCTGCACTATGGCAAGCACACCATAACCGTCGTTTCTGTATGCCTTGTCATCGCTTACGTTAAACATCATGGCAGGTGCTGCAATATCTTTCTTCCCGGTATCCGAATAATGAATAACAAGCTGATAATTTCCCGGATTCATTTTCTCAGTCATAAGAACATCTATGGTATTGTTGTTTTCCTTGGTGTCAATTAAAAATTGTTCAGAAGGAATTTTATACTCTTTTCCTGCTTCCGTGAGAGATCTTGCAATAACAGTATATTCACCCTTGTTTTCCAGAAGGTTGAAATTAGTACCGGTCAAAAACAGATGCCTGTTACCCTCATTGTATATTATTTCCGGTGATGAACCTGTAAATTTAATTTCCGGAAGCTTACCGTCTCCGCCGGGGCACAGTATATAGCAAAAAGCTTCTCCCAGCAGATTTTCTTCTAAGAGCTGACCGCTGCCTGTGGGGTCAACACTCGTGCTTACATCATATACCTTGAACTGCACCTTTCTGTAGGACGCTTCAGCTCCAACCTCTGCATTGAAATGCCACATTACTGTCTTGGTTTCGTCCACCTTGAAGTCATTTACTTCCTTAGTATAGGGACTTGCATAGCTGCTCTGAGTCTGCAGAATATTGTCATCGCTTACAGGAATTATGCCGTTCTGGCAATATACGGCAATTTTAACCTTATCATATACCTTTGAGGTATCTGTCTTAAAATTCTCAATATATGTCTGTATGCCGAAATCACCTGGGTCACCTCTCTCATCCTTGCTAATATATTCCTTCTTGCTGTCCGCAAGCTCCATAGAAGGAGGAGCCGCAAGATTAATTGCAACCGTATTATTTTTTGCAACCTTCTCATTGGAATATACACCGTAATTTGTAGCAATACTCTGAGGTGACGAGCTTGTTACTTCTCCCATGTCGAAATACAACGCGTATGCGCTGTCTGCCGTGAGATATTTTTTATTATACGGGTTTGTAAATGTCATTCCGGGGTCCGGTGTAAAGTCATATACGCTGGCAGCTAAATTGTTCCAATGTCCGAACGCAACCTTTTCCGGAATACATTCCTTTTCATTAATGGTTGAGTTTACCGTATACGCTAAAATTGTAGGATTGTTCACATCATCATAGGCAAAGAAGGTTTTTTCATAAAGGCTTCCATCTGCATTTGAAAGAACTCTTTCATTTTCAACCCTTGTATATGAGCTGTCAGCTCCTGACAATTCATATATGGCAAAATCCTGGTATCCCAAGGCTGTATCCATCAAAATTCTTGCCTGTACATGTGCCGGCTCTCCTGTGGTCTCTGCCTTGTAGGATATGTATGCCATACCATGATTGTTTGAACCCGTATTGGCAAGCTCTATTCTTTGAGTAAACTTGAAATCCTCAACCTCCCAGGTAGCTGTTATCCCGGCGGCATCCGGTTCAATGTTTACCGGATGGTCAGTCAGCCCTAAGAAACTGTACTTTCCTCCAAATATATAGTCCTTGCTCTTTCCCCCTCTTGTCACTCTGAAAGAAGTAAAGGAGGTATCATTTTCATCTAAGGGAAAAAGAAGATTTTTGTTGTTGTCATCCTTGCTGAGCTTATCTCCCTCAACAGTACGTATATCAAATCCTCCGTTTTTCTTTGATACATTAACCGCAATAAAACCATTGCTCAATGTATATGTGTCAGGAGAATTAAGCACTTCCGCCAAAGCGCTGAGGGGGAGAGTCCCCATCAGCATTACAGCGGCCAGAAGCATGGAAATCATCCGCATAAAAGTTTTTTTCATACCTGCCTCCTTACTTTTCTATATAAACATATGTTATATAATCTCTGCGGTCCTGAGCCTGAATATAAATGGTATAGAAACCTGTGCCCGGTAAAGTGAATTTATCTGTTTCCACTTTCACAGCTTTTATTTTCATCTGACCGGCAGTCATTATACCTGCCTTGTAGGAAACTCTGCAAGGCTCCTTAATTCCGCCGCTTTCAGGAAGGTTCTCCACATTAAGCATTATGTCCTGTGTATTGAGTACCATTGTTCCCTCAGGCTCTGCTGCCAAACCATTTATCATGGCATTAATCATATCTTTACCGTAAATTCTCAGTACACGGTATACAGCTGCGGTATTTCCTTTAGTGTCAGCTGCGGTGTATTCCACTCTGTACCTTCCCACAGCCATGTCGTCTGTGATTTGTACTGCACTTCCCGATTCTGCAGTCAATTCCTTTATGGCTGCGGTCAGACCTGTATCCTTATTATCACTGACCGAAACACCCGCGTAAAGCTTTTCGGTAATCTCTGCTGCCGTACTTCCTTGTTTTAACGATATTACGGCTGACGGCAGTATAATTGCAGGCGGTACATTGTCCGGCGGCTCAATTCCTATATAATTAACCACCTTTGTTCCAACCGAATCATCCACTGCATCAATCTGGTAGAAGAATTTATCAGGCTTATTTATGAAATTAAATTCTATCCAGACATTTTTTGACGCTTGCTCCGTCTTTCCATCATAGGTAACCTTGCCATCCTTGCTCAACTTCACATAAAACTTATCCTTGCCTTCCATGTTAAGCTTAGCTGCAAAATCTACTGCTCCTTCATCGGTTTTTACGGTATTGAAGTAAACTTTCATTTTCTCTTTATCCAAATCTTTTACCGTAACTTTGTGGACAACAGAATTTCCTGCCTTGTCGGTAAAATGCATTTCATACTCTCCGTTTGCCGTGAATGTATAATTAAATTCTTTTGCAAATTCCGGAGCTTTACCTTCTGACATATAAACATCCTCGCTGGATGTAAATGTATATTTTATGCTTTGTTTGTCAGAGGACAGTACATGGCTTCCTGTTGTGATTACAGGCTTCGTTTTATCTATGCATTCAACCTTTCCCATATAGAACCTTGATTCTTTTCCATTATAGGATTTAAGCAGCAAATCTACTTCAGCATTTTCCTTGTAGGTTATAACCGCTCCGTTTTGTATAAATTCTACGCTTACTGTGTTACTTAAATCCGGACTGCTTTCTGCAATGTCTTTGTCATGCTCTACTATCTGTATATCCTGTACGGTCTTGTTAAACTCCGCCTGTGCCATTACATCCCTGTTCACAAGCCTTGAAGGCGGAGCGTAAATTCCTCTTTGTTCTCCATTCTGCCCGGCTCCCACAGGAGTCCACTTCAGATTTACAACCTCTGGCGGATTAACATCCAGCCAGTCAACTTTGGCTCTGGTCTCACCTGTATTTCCAACTTCATCTTTGTAATAGAATACAAAATCCTCGTTATCTTCATATTTGTGGTAGTACAGATCCTTATATGTGCCTTCCGAAGCCATTTCCACACCTGAAATATTCAGGATTTTTATAAATTCACTCGGCCTTAGATAGCCTGTGGTGGAATAGAAGGTGCTGGCAGCATATTCTACCGTTCCCGTAGGTCCCACATTATCAATCTTGTCAAATTTCAAAGCCAAAGGTCCTGTTGCATTACCTATTTCATCTACCAGGTAAATATTGAATTCTGCATTTTTATCTGCGGTTATCACTCTGTCGCTTACGGCAACTCCGTCCACAAAGTCGCTTGTATCGTCATAAGCCGGCTTGATGACGCCTGTTTTAACAATAAGCTTAACTTTGCTTTCATCAAATACATTGAACATAAGCATGTATCCCTGTGCTGACGGGATTTTTCCCATTGCTTCCTCAAAGCTTTGATTTTCTGCGGCATCAATGCCTCCCTGATAGCTATCACCCTGCTTGTTTGTATAATCCAGCTTTGAATACACAGCAACACTGTATTCCGGAGGAGCAGTGTCCTCTGCAAGTGTGTATACTACATCATGCATCAGTGTGACCGTTAATGAACCCTTATTTTTAGCCAAATCCTCATATTCAAAGGTATGAATTGCTCCCGCTGCTGCACCGTTCATAAATGTGTATGTCAAAGGTCCGTTAGTTCCTGTGAGAAGCTCGCTGCAGTACAGTCCCACAGTTACAGGTCCGTCCGCAGCCTCACCGGCTGCAGGCTCCCCATTAGCATAGTACCAATACGGCATTACGTCCTCTATTCTTTTGTCAATGTTGGAAATAACAATATTTCTGTCTTTTTCCGTTCCATCTTTTGCCTTCATGGAAAGCATAATTGTTCCGTTTTCCTCCATAGTCATGGATGCAGATTTTTTATCTGCGCTCACCTCTGCGTTCACAGCTCCGGATTTCATTCCCGTTATTACGGTCTCGCTGGTCTTTGGAATCTCCACATACACTTCCACATTATTCTGTGTAGGCTCTGTCTCGGAGAACTTGACAATAGCATTGAATTGTCCGAATACACTTATGCTTGCATCCTGCTTATATTCAGTGCCGAACAAATCCCTGAAGGATATGTTGGTTTTACCATCATTATATACGGAAACAGAATCTGTGCTGCTGTCGTATACAGGATTTGAATTGTTGGGGCTGGTAACCAGTACAGGAGCAGTAAAGTTTAGCTTAACCTTATCGTTTTTCAAATTAGCTCCGCTGAATTCAGGCTTAATATTTTTTGCATTTACAGTCACATATGTGCCGTCAACAGGTTTTTCACTCATAACTTCATGCCATTCGCCGTCTTCTTCATCCTGAACGTACTCTGTTTCATACGCCTTTGAAATATTGCCTGCCTGGTCCGAACCGGTAAAGGTCAGTATTCTTTCTGATTGTTCGTTTCCCGGAATATCACCGTCATACTTGAAGGCTCCCCATATTTCCACAGTCCTTGTGAGATTATTGTCCGACAGAGAAACCTCTGTCTTATATATTCCTCCGTGATTTTCATCTGAACCGGATGCCCTCCATTCTCCGGTGCCGCCATTTGACAAAGGAACTTCCACTGATGCAAATTTACCCTGAGCATATCCGCCTGCTTCATCATTTCCATTCTTGTTAAGCAGCAGAGAATAATCCTTGTCAAAGGTCAAAAACAGTCTGCCTTCTGACAGGTCATTATTGTCCTTCATGGTAACTTTCGCATGAAATTCATTTTCCGGAGTGCCTGAAGTTATGTTTTTTACAGAAACTGCAGGTGCTTCTCCGTCTATCCAGTCTATGGTCTGTTCCTTTATGCTTACATTTCCTAAATTATCCGCCACATAGAAATAATAAGTTCCGTTTCTGCTCAACTGAACAGAATCCATATTTTTCTTATCCGGATCTCCCCATTGACCATGTTCATCTTCTCCGTATTTCGGAATAAAATTGAATATTTTTGCTCCATTGACAGCAAATATGTTTTCAGCAGATGCAGTAACCGACGGAACCTTTGCATTTCCGCTGCTGTCCAGCGTGAGAGCAAACTCGGGCGCCTGACTTGAAGCTTTAATATTAAGCTGCATAACCTTTGAAACTTCTCCGTTTGAGCGGCATACCTGGAAGCATATAGCATTTGATCCGTCCTTTATAAGGGGCAGTACAGGTATATTTTTCCCTAAATATTCCACAGATCCGTAATTGCCGGCTCCAAGCTCCGAGTCATTATCGACTGTCCTGATGCTTACTGCAGTTTTATACCATTCTTCCGAATACGGGTAGTATTTCCCTGCCTCATACCACTGCACATAATCCGGAGCGCTGCCGTCCGGGGTACTTGCAGCATTCCATATCTTAATACTTCCCGCATCTCTGTCCTTATCCATATACTCCCTGTTGTAGCTGTCACCGCTTTTCTTATAATAGCAAAGCTTATATGCAGAAATTCCTGTGCCTGCAGGTTCAACAGCCTTTATATCCAGCTCCATCGTTCTTTCGCTGTATATAAAGTCATCAGGCAAGAGTGCCGTTCCAACATGCAGGTTATTTGAATTTATGTCTGATACATCCCTCTGTATGGTACCTGAGGTACCTGATATCTCATATATATAGTCGTAAATACCATTGAGCTCAATTCCTGCGCCGTCAGCATACATATCTGCAAAATAGAACTTCTCAGCCTTGTCTGAACTTAAAGGCTTAACTGAAATTTCCAGTGTGTAGAAGCCTGTTTTTGAAGTAGCGCCGTATGGTATGGTAAAATATTGTTCCTTATCAGTCTCCTTAAGCTTCACCCTGGAAATAGGATCCAACGCTGATACTAAGTCGTTGCTGTCACCATATCTGCCGTTGTCCGGATTTGTTCCGTGCTCTGTATAATACAATGCCGCATAGGTTTCAGGACTGTCAAAGTCCATATCTGTGATTCCCCAATTTTCTTCCTCAGGGTTGGAAAGCTTGAATGATATCCTTGCACCGTCCAGATTTTTAAGGTACTTTGCAGGACCTCCGGGAGTATACTCATCATCATTGAACATAAGCCCCGGTGTTCCGTCTGCCTGTAAAGCATCAATAAATTCCACATTGGTTCTGTAATAAACGAAACTCTTCATTTTCTTCGTTGCAAGTTTAAAAGTATATTTCTGTACATTTAGATTTCCGTCAATGCTTGTAATGGGAAATCCCTCATCCACAATTTCACAGTTTTTACCCACTATTGCACTTGCAGTGGTGTTTATAGCGTCCGGATCCTCAGTATATTTGTAATAGAAGCATTCGTCAAATTCAGGTCCCTCTGCAGAAGTTGTATCTTCAAGGTGAACACCGTCTGCCCAGTCAACGTGAAAAGCGGTCTTATTATCCCATGAATCATCAAAATCGAGTGAAACGCTGTCCGGTGCTCCGGATGACAGCCATGCAGATTTAAATAAAGGAGTATCTCCGTAAGCAGTTACAAAAATAATATCCACATCACCGTAATATCCGTCGCTGGCATTATCCTCGTGATTTATTATGGAATTAAGCACTTTTTTTGCTTCTGAGCTTTCAAAAGGATTAATTGCCCTGCTGTCTCCGAGGCTGAAGCTTCCATCATTGTTTTCTGTTACCTTGGCACTGTACCAGTCAGTATAGTGGAATCTGTAATCACTTCTGGCATTAAATATGTCATCAGCTTTAAAAGGATGTTCTGCTGTATCTAACCATCCATCCCTGGCAGATACTACATTAATGAAATATTCATCTTCCTCTCCATCAGGATTTTTTATCATCAGAACAGAGGTGGCAGGAAGGTCTTTTAATTTACTGTCATTGCCTGAATACATGTCAAGCTCCATACCTATGACTATGTCATTTACAGGCATGTCAAATCCGTCCTTGATTTCAAGGTTTGGATTAGCCTTTTCAAGGTCATAAACACAATGAATCCTTGCAGGTTCTTCTGAAATATTTCCCTTTCCATCCCTTGCCCGCACGAGCAGATCATATTCATGGGTATGTTCCGGCTGTAAATTTTCCTTTATTATCTTTACTTTCGGTGCTGAAGATGTTGCTGCTTCAGACTCTCCCGTAAATGCGGTCCATGCGGATTCCACAACCTCAGCATCCGCTGCAGCCCACTGATATTCAATATCTGTAGGATTAATACCGGACGGGTCCTTAAGAGATACGGTTACTTCCATAGTTCCTTTGCCGCCGTTAAAGCTGTTCTTTTCTCCTGATTTTGAAATTTCCGGAGGTACAAAATCCGCAGAATAATCAAGCTTGAATTCATCATGCCCTCTATTTTGCGCATAATCTCCTCCCAATATGATTATGGAGGAATTATTCATATTGTATTTAACATCATCTCTGAGCCTTATGTGTATGTAGTTTCCTGTTTCAACCTGCTCAAAGTCCGCTTTGTTCAACTTATTCCCTTCGCTGCTTGTCATTGCTTCCACATACTTATCATCGGCGGGTTTATCCTGTGAAGCACTTACACAGTAGTCAAAGGGATATTCTGCCCCTGCATCTTCGTCCAGCCACGCAAAGCTGCCATACACACCGTTGCTGCCGCTCATGTAGCTGTGTCCTGATGCATCCACATTATCCACATCACTTACGGTTACAGGAAAATAAAATTCCGTTTTTTTGTCACCGGTAGTATAGAAAATCGGTGCATATTTCCCTCCTGATGCAGTAATTCCGGTTGAGGCAGCAGGAAGCTGTGTGTCAAGATACTGCTGCTGCTTAGGCGCAGGTATGGACTCCGGAGTTTGGCTGTTATCAAGAAGCGTTATTGCGTTCCTTCTTAAATCTGTTGTTTCTGACGGGAAACTCAGCTTTTCTATTCTGAATGGTTTTCTGTTTCCGTCAGGCGTCATGTCTTCTGTTATTTTCAATGGTTCAAAGGTTATTTTTGAAACCTTTATGCCGTTTACACCGTTGCTTACAGTATCAATGCTCTTGCCCTTAATGGTGATTGGTACGCCTTTTTCATTTCCGTCAAGAACAGCAGTTACGTTATCTACCCCTTGTGGTATAACCATTTCTTCACTAAATTTTACGCTGAATGTAAGAGTATCTCCTATACCTGCAAATACAGTGCTTCGATCTATGTCGTCCGGCCAGTCTTCTGCCTGTGAAGTCTGATTGCTTTCTTCCGATATTCTTGCTCCCTGTATTTCAACTGATGTAACTGCAGGTGCTACATGGTCAAGAAAGCAAAATTCTGACAGTGTCTTGGTGCTTCTCTGCCAATTGATTGGGTTTCCTGCTATATCCGTTACAAGAGAGGATGTACGAGTAAGCTCTTCATCCGTTGCGCAGCTGCCTGTAAGTGTTACATGCTTTCCGTCCTTACCAAGCAATGTTAAAGGAAAGTTCTTTACTCCTCCGATATTGTTTACCCAGTCCTGAGCATTGGCAATACCTGAAATATATACATTCGCAGGACTACCTGCTATTTCTTCAGGCACGGTAAATTTAAACACCATTTTGTTTGATTTAAGACTTATGAGTCTTGCCTGAACTTCTGTTGTATTTACCTGAAGATTGTTCATTGCTCCGTTTATTATTAAATTCAGAAAAATATCATTTTCGGGAATCTGGTCGTTGGAAAAACGAATGTTTTCGCTGAACTGCAGATTAAGATATCCTGTTTCTCCCGCATTGAATCCATTGGTCTCCTTGTTCTTTCCATCCGCATCACTGCTGGCATATATGGACCTGATTACAGGCTCCGTCTTATCTATCAGACCGAGAGATACCCTGGAAACTCTTGAACTTCCGCATTCACAGCCTAACTGCTGAAAATGAAACTTCATTCCTGTGTAGTAAGCACTGTCTATCCTTTGTGTTCCCGTTGTGTTAACAGGACTTTCATCCGGTGCGTTGCGATCATTGGCAATGGTTATAAAGCTGTAATCTCCGCTTTCATCATTATGATACAGTGCTGCACATGCCCTGTCTAAAATCTTGGAATCATGGCGCAGAAGATTACGATGAAGATCCGCAGTCAAATCGGCGGATAATTCAGCTTCTATTTCTCCGCCGGCAAACAACTGATCTATACCCTTATTTCCGGCTGTAGGCTCATTCACTTTTAACTTGACACCATTTATAGTTTTATCCACTCTTTTCTGGTATGTCCACTCATAAATTGCTCCCCACATGGAACCATTTTCATAATGAATCATGCTGGTGTTATAGCTTAAATTATTTTCTGCACCTTTTACATTCCTCGCCCATGTCCTGTTAAACTTATACACAAGATTGAAATCTTGATTGCCGCTTCGCAGATAAGCTTTCCTGAATGACTCATTTGCTGAATTGACTTTGTTCATAACTCCGACATCCGGTCTTTCTATGCTGTAATCAATTCTGGCATCACCGAATGCAGAAAACGGAATCATGCTGACAATCATAATCACCGCCATAGCAAAGGCAATTCCTCTTTTTTTGCTTTTCATAAAATTCTTCCCTCCTTATAATTTTATTTGGTACTGCTTCCGTCCCTCAGGGCTGTCCCTGATAAAGATGTGTCCACTTAAACTAATAACATCTATTCCCGCGTATAGCCAAATAATCGTAAAAATATAAATAAGGTTACCATGTTGAAGCAGCATTGCATAGTTACTCAAAGTAACCTTTTTTATATAATTGGAAAAAACCTTTTTAATATATAAAAGACCGGAATTACAAAGTCCGGCATATCCTTAGCCCTGATAAATGCTTTCAATAAAAACAGCGGTGAAATATCTTCATTGAAGTTATTTCACCGCCGTTTTATCCTAATAATTTTAGTTTCTTTTCCCTGCGCATATTTTTTATTTGTGCTTCCCTTTTCATGGCATCCGTCTTGTTATCAAATTCCTCAAAATACTTTAACGTAACAGGAGTCCTGCCTCTGGTGTACTTTGCACCTTTTTTGTCATTATGTGCTTTCATTCTTTTCTCCAGGTCATTGGTATAACCTGTATACAGCGTGCCATCACTGCATTGGACTATATATGTATAATGCATCTTGCCACCTTTGTATTTTATTTGTAATACAACTATTTTAACACAGAAACTCAATAAATAATAATTATTAAGAACTTGTTACATTATTTTAATTGTTATACACAGTGACGCAGCTGTTATTGACATTTATGGGACTGTATATTAAAATTATTTAAAAACCAAAGAATAACGAGGATAATGATGAAAATAGGCATAATAGGCGCAATGGATATTGAGGTTTCGGAACTGATTGAATCCATGAAAAATATAAAAAAAGATACAGTAAGCTCAATAACTTACTACGAAGGAACCTTACAGGGAAAAGATGTAGTTGTGGCAAAATGCGGAGTGGGAAAGGTTCATGCTGCAGTATGCGCACAAACAATGATATTGAAATATGAGCCGGATGTAATAATCAACACAGGTGTTGCGGGAAGCTTAAATTCAAAGCTGGATATTGCCGACCTTGTAATATCGGATAATGTGGTTCAGCATGACATGGACACGTCCGGTCTTGGAGACCCCATAGGACTCATATCCGGAGTAAATTTAATCAGCATTCCATGCTCGCGTGCCTTGGTTGAAAAAATAGAAAAATCGGCAAAAACAATTGAAAACACAAATGTAATTGTGGGAACCATAGCATCCGGAGACCAGTTTATATGCAATCAGGACAAAAGAGATTACATAGTAAAACACTTTGATGCACTTTGCGCAGAAATGGAAGGTGCAGCAATAGGTCATGTTTGTTATTTGAACAAAGTGGATTTCTGCATTGTAAGAGCCATATCCGACAAGGCAGATGGTTCGGCACACATGGATTTTCCCACATTTACAAAAATAGCAGCAAAAAAATCGACTCAGCTTATCAATACATTTTTGAAAAACATATAGAGCTAAGGCATTAGTATATCTATGGCGTTATGCACTGAGCTTATTTCAGCGGGAACATGTCCTCCCAGATCTCCGTCCGTATCAATGGGGAGATTGTTCTCGCAGCTGATCTTTATATCTTCTCCCTGAAAATAATGAACCTTTGGATGAGTTATGTGCTGCCCGTTAAAAACTCTTGTAAAAACCTGAAGAAGGTCTGCGTTGTTTGCTTTTTCAAATATTACAATGTCCAAAAGACCGTCATCAATTTTAGCCTTGGGGCATAAGTTTTTAAATCCTCCTGCTCCTGAAGAGTTCACTACCAGAAACAACAGTGTATTAAAATTATATTCCCTGCCATCTATGACATAATTTATGTTGTTGGTATTTACAATCTGCTCCGGAACCTCAAAGGCAGCCTTGAAATAGTACGCATATTTCCCAAGAATAGTTTTTTCTTCAATTGTAACGTCATGGGGTATATTCGTGAACGCACCGCCGCCCACAACATTGATGAAATAATCATCATTTATTTTGCCCACATCAATAGTCCTGAAGTTCTGCTTCATTAATATTGAGGCGAAATTAGCATAAGCCCTCGGCATCTTAAGCTGGGATGCAAAATCATTCACAGTTCCCGCAGGCATGATTGCCAGCTTTGACTTAACAGGGCTTTTCATAATTCCGTTTACAACCTCATGGACAGTTCCGTCGCCTCCGCATGAAATTATCAAATCATAGCCTTCCTCGCAGCCTCTCATGGCAGCAGCCTCGCCGTCGCCTTTTTTCTTTGTGGCAAAAAAGGTAACTTCCACATCTTCAAGTTCCATTATAGTTTCAGAAACACGGAATATCTTTTGTCCTGCCATTTCCTTTCCCGAGGTGGGATTATATATAACAAAATATTTCTTCATCTTATTTTCACCTTATTGTCATTTGTAGTTGCTGATTATTGCATACCTTATATTTTATCACTGCTTTTTAAAATATCAATACTAAAGAAGAGGAGCCAGAAGCCTGCAGATTGATTCTTTAAACCTGATTAATATTCCTCTTTCCAAATACAGCTCCCTTGTAAGCTCCAGAGAATAATTCAAATCTTCCGTAAAAATATTGTAAAGCATGGAGGATGTCTTTGTATCATATATTACAGCATTGCACTCAAAGTTGAGCTTAAAGCTTCTCACATCAAAATTAGCCGTGCCCACGGATGATACCTTTCCGTCAATGACCAAAGTTTTTGCATGCAAAAATCCATTTTCGTATGTATATACCTTTACACCATATTGCAGAAGTCCTCCGCAATACCAGTATGTAGCCCAGTAAACAAACGGATGATCAGGCTTGCACGGTATCATAATTTTAACATCTACACCCGACATTGCTGCAATTTTAAGAGATTCAAGCACACTTGCATCCGGCACAAAATATGGAGTCTGAATCAAGATGCTTTCCTTGGCTGAATTAATCATTTTGACATAGTTGCTTTTAATTACTTCATCCGGTTTGTCAGGACCGCTGCTGATGATTTGTATTCCTACATTGCCATCATTGTTTGTATCAGGAAAATAATTGGGAAGAAACATAAGATCCTCTTTGGAAGCATAGCCCCAATCCAGAAAGAACCTCGTCTGAAGATCAACTACCGCATCTCCTGATACGCGCACATGGGTATCTCTCCAGTAGCCGATTTTTTTATTTAATCCCACATATTCATCTCCGACGTTAAATCCTCCGATATAGGATGTTTTACCGTCAATTACCACGATTTTTCTATGGTTTCTGTAATTTATTTTAAAATTGAAGAACGGAAGACTGCTGGCAAAAAATACAGCTACCTTCACTCCTGATTTTTTTATCTTTTCAATTGTCTCATCAGGAATTTGCCTTCCCCCCACAGAATCGTACAAAAGTCTGACCTCAATTCCTTCCTCCGCCTTTTCGGCCAAAAGGTTCAGCAGCTCATTTCCCAGCTTATCGTTTTTAATTATGTAATATTCCATATGAATATGGTGGCGCGCATTTTTTATGTCATTGAACAAATCTGAAAATTTATCCTGCCCATCCGTATATATTTTAATTTCATTGTTCTGTGTGTATGAAAAATCATGATAGAATAAGTTCATTTTTATCAGGTCCTTAAAGCTTTCTGTATTTTTGTCGTTGTAAGCAATGCCCCCGGTATTGAAAAGCTTCTGCTGAACCTTGATATAATCGCCGAATGTTTTTCTTGCATATATTTTCATGGTGAATAATTTTTTTCTGCTGAAATTTTGGGACAACAATAAATAAAATATGAATCCCAGTCCTGGAAATATGAGCAGAACCAGTACCCATGCCAATGTTGCGGTTGGGTCCTTGCGTTCCAAAAATATTACAACGACAGCCATTGCTATGTTAACAAGATAAATAATTGAAACAGAACTGAAAAAATCAAACATTGCAGCCTCCTTTCCAACTGTGGCTGATATTTATTATTACTTATATACCGTGTTCTATACTTTTATTAAAGTATTGAAATTTTAACTTTAATGTGCTAATATAAAATATCTTTAAAGGCAGGTTTATCATGAAAAAAACACCTTCAAAATATATAGTTTTAGCAGGGACATTTTTTACTTCGCTGTCATCCATAATAATAAGATTTTCTGAGGCTCCCGCTCTCGTTATTTCAGCATACAGAATGCTTTTTACATCTTTAATGCTGCTGATCCCCGTAATGCTGAACAACCGGGGAGAATTCAGGAAAATCTCACGAAAGGAATACTGCTTATGCACAGTCAGCGGTATTTTTCTTTCACTGCACTTCGCAACATGGATTTCATCAATAAAAATGACTACTATTGCCAATTCAACAATATTGGTTTCATGCAGCCCCATATTTGTTGCTTTGGGAAATTATTTTGCAACCAGGGAAAAATTAAACCGTAAAATGGCTGCAGGCATTATATTGTCATTGGCGGGAACCATCATAATAGCCTCCGGATCCTTTGGAAAAGCAACAGGCAGCTCAATGCTCGGAAACATCCTTGCATTTCTTGGTGCGGTCTTTGTAGCCGGATACCTGGTAATAGGGGGCGTAGCGCGAAAAAACATAAGTGCCGGAATTTATGTATTTATTGTTTATTCAATATCGGCATTGATGCTTTTTGCTATGTGCTTTGCTTCAAAAACTCCTGTTTACCCATATTCCCCAAAGGAATTTATGTTGTTTGCGGCACTGGCATTTTTTTGCTCGGTACTTGGTCACACCGTCTACAATTACATGGTCAAGTATGTTTCTTCAACATTGATTTCCGTATCAACATTGTGCGAGCCCATATTTGCCAGCATAATGGCAATGTTGATTTTCAGGGAGATTCCTTCAATATATACCCTTTTGGGAGGTATAATAATCATGGCAGGTATATTTTATTACCTTGCAGCACAAAATAATGAAATTAACTCAATAAATAATTAATTTTTAAGGAACAAAAATGAATTATGAAATTACCGGAAGCTGCGCTTCAGGGCTTGCATCAGGCAAGTTTGATTTAAAACCTTTTTTACTTCTTATTTTATCAATAACATTTATTCCTGCTGCTTATATATATGTCGCGGCAGTTTTTATTGTGCAGTTAACCAGAAGAAATTACCGTATGGGATCAGGCAGGAAGCTGTATGCATTAATATATGCATATGTTGCAATTGGTTTAATGTCTTCTGAATATAAATTGATTTCCGCAGCCTACGTCCTGATAATGCTGCTGTGCTTTTATTCCTTTCACATGTTCAGCTCAATGGATGAGAGCAGCATTGAAAAAATAAAAAGACTGGCACTTATTGTATCAATAATTGTATTTGCACTGGGAATCATTCAGTATTTCAACCCGGGCTTTGCAATTCCTTCAAAATGGGTTGACAAAAGTGAATACAATCTTAGCAAAAGGATTTATTCAACATTTTTCAATCCAAATGTATTTGGTTTTTATGCAAATTTTATTTTATTACTGTCATGTGAAAATCTTGATTTTAAAAAAATAAACCTGGAATGGGCTTCTTTTGCAGGAGGTGTAATATGCCTCATATTGACATTTTCACGTACTTCGTGGGTCTCCATAATAGCTGCGTTGATAATCGCATCCTTATTTAACAAAAAATATTTAAAATATGCTGTAATAATATCAATTGCAATATTTACAGCAGACGCACTGATGGGAGTAGGAAGGGCAAACCCCATAAAATCGATTGAAGACAGCTCCATTTTATACAGGATGGAGGTGTGGAAAGCATCCATTGAAATCATCAAGGATAATTTTATTTCCGGAATCGGCTTTGGAACATTATCCAGGCATATTGCAAATTACTCATCAACTGTAAGTACAAATGTAGAACACAGCCACAATTTATACATACAGGTTTTTACTGAAACGGGAGCCATAGGATTTTCAATATTTCTAACTTTGCTGTGGAGCATTATGAAAAAGTTTAAAAACAGACTGTCCGCAGTCTGTGGAAGCAGAAGCAAGTCATGGATTACAGCCTTTGCAGTATTTGCCATGACTATGATACACGGATTGGTTGATTCCGTGCCTCTCACACCTCAGATACTGATGATACTCAGCATTTACTCCGGAGCGTTAAGTGCATCCGACAAAAAAATATAAGGCAGTAGAAAAAATATCATTCTAAGGCCGTGCCAAAGAATGACATTTTATATATAATAAATTATTTTTTATTTTCCACTGCTGCTTTAACCAGACCTTTAAATAAAGGATGGCTTCTTGTAGGTCTTGATTTAAACTCAGGATGGAACTGAGCGGCAACGAACCACGGATGATCCTTTAATTCAACAATTTCAACGAGCTTGTTATCGGGCGAAGTTCCGGAGATAATAAGTCCGTTTTCTTCACAGACTGTTCTGAAATCATTGTTGAATTCATATCTGTGCCTGTGCCTTTCATTTATCATATCTGCTCCGTCATAAGCTTCCTTTGCTTTCGTTCCTTCGATAAGTCTGCACGGATAGCTTCCCAGTCTCATTGTTCCGCCTTTATTTTCAACATCCTTCTGATCGTTCATAATGTCAATCAGCGGATGCTTGGTTTCTGCGCTGAATTCAGTGCTGTCCGCATCGTCATACTTCAATACGTCCCTTGCAAATTCAACAACTGCCATTTGCATTCCAAGACATATTCCGAAAAACGGAATTTTGTTTTCTCTTGCATATCTTGCAGCAAGTATTTTACCTTCAATTCCTCTGTCGCCAAAACCTCCTGGCACCAATATTCCATCGCTGCCCTTAAGCATTTCGCTGTAATTATTTTCATTTACTTCCTCGGAATGCACCCAGTTTATTTCAACATCTGCTGAATTATCTATTCCTGCATGCCTCAACGCCTCAGCAACAGAAAGATATGCATCTCTCAGCTCAACATATTTCCCTACTAATGCTATTCTGACATGATGAGAAGGATTCTTCGCGCGTCTTACCATATCCCTCCACTCAACCAAATCAGGGGCCTTACAGTTCAGTCCAAAGCGCTCACAGACAATTTTAGCAAGTCCTTCCTCCTCCAATAATAACGGTATATCATATAAGGAGTCGGCATCGGCATTTTGAATTACATTTTGTGTATCGACATTACAGAACAGTGCAATCTTAGCTTTTAAATCCATGCTTATTTCTCTTTCAGTTCTGCATACAAGTACATCCGGCTGAATTCCTATGCTGAGCAGTTCCTTTACGCTGTGCTGCGTCGGTTTTGTTTTAAGCTCGCCTGCTTTTGATAAATAAGGGAGTAAAGTAACATGTATATACATTACATTTTCTCTTCCAACCTCATAACGAATTTGACGAATGGCCTCCAGGAACGGCTGGCTTTCAATGTCTCCCACCGTGCCGCCTATTTCTGTAATAACAACATCAACATCACTTACTGTGGCAACTCTTTTAAGCATATGTTTAATTTCATTTGTTATATGCGGAATTACCTGTACGGTTCCACCAAGATAATCTCCTCTTCTTTCCTTGTTCAAAACCGACCAGTAAATTTTACCTGATGTTATGCTTGAGTATTTGGATAAATCTATATCAACTATTCTTTCATAGTGCCCTAAATCCAAGTCTGTTTCAGCACCATCATCTGTAACATACACTTCGCCATGCTGGTAAGGGCTCATTGTTCCCGGGTCCACATTCAAGTATGGGTCAAATTTCTGAAGAGTTACCTTTAATCCTCTGGCTTTGAGCAATCTTCCCAATGATGCTGCCGTAATTCCTTTCCCTAATGAAGATACAACTCCCCCTGTTACAAAAATATATTTTGGCATTTCTTCCTCCTGTAATTGCTTAATCCTGTTATACCGTTCTTTATATTTTTTTAATTACTTTAATTGAATTTTAATTAAAAATTCTGATACTGCCTAAACATAAAAACAGAGACAAAAAAGGGGTTTTTTTTTTAGTCTCTATTATTTTTAAACATATATAGTTTGTCTAGAATTTTAATTTTAAAAACAACAAATTCAGATAATTAATTTACTTATCAATTTTATATTAAAAAAAGGAAAAGGTCAATTACTTTTTAAAATTTTTTAGCATAAGTT
Organism: Sedimentibacter sp.; assembly: GCA_032059885.1. GTDB lineage: Bacteria > Bacillota > Clostridia > Tissierellales > Sedimentibacteraceae > Sedimentibacter. The sequence continues at coordinate 63,205 of DAMBZP010000013.1, read as the reverse complement.
GTACTATGGTAATTTATTGTGCATATACATTTATAAAAGAATGCGATTCTAACTGTTTCTTAAAGGAGGATTTAATTTGTTTAAATTAATTGGCGATACTTTTAATATTAATGAAATTATTGATTCAAGTTCCACTGAGGTTTTATTAGAAAACGAATTTTCGCTTTCTGACAGCTCTCCGGATATAGAAAAAATTATATCAACAGAAGGCAAAGTAAAAATAAACGGAGCAGATGTAAAGGAAGGCGCTGTCAGTGTGGACGGTACCTTGACCTACAACATTATTTACCGTTCCAACGATGAAGAAACAATGGTGAACTCCGTATCAGACAAGGTTCACTTTACTGAAGAAATCCCAATCGAAGGTGCCAAAGAGGGAATGGAAGCACAGGTTGATGCTTATATTGATTACATAGAAGCCGAGCAGCTTAACGAAAGAAGCTATATGGTCAAAGCAGTTGTATTGCTTGATACAGATGTTATAAACAAGCATCCTGTAAACTTTGTTTCAAGTCTTGAATCAGATGGGAGCTTTCAGGCAAAAACAAAAAACATAAAATATACTGACAAAGTAACATCTTTGTCGGAGGAAGTAAATATTAATGATGCGGTGGAGCTGAACAAGGGGTCGGACGAAATTGCCAAAATATTAAAAGCGGAATCTGAGGTGTTTATTACAAACATTGATACTATGGATGAGAAAATGCTGGTTGAAGGAACATGCAAGGTAGGATTTCTGTACACCGAAAGCAACACCTTGAATACAACCGGATATGTAGCTGAGGAGTTCCCTTTTACACATTACCTTGAAGTTAAAAATTCAAATGACAGCATGCTGAAGGATATAAATGTAACATTAAACGAAATGACATACAATGTTGCTGAAAATTATGACAATGAAAAAAAACTTATAGAATTTAACCTGCCGTTTACAGTTAATGCATCCCTGTATGACACAGTTGAAAAAAATATAATCACAGACTGCTATTCAACGGACTGCCTGCTTAATGTTGAGGCTGACAGTATAAATTTAACATCTTTGAAGGACATTGTAAATAAGACGGTTAAATATGAAAATAATTTTGATGTTGTTTCAGGTACGATCAAGGATATTTATACTGTAGATATCAGCCCAAAGATTTCAGAAAAGAGAGTTTTTGACGATAAATATGTTATTGATGGCTTCCTGGACGTTAATCTCTTGTATTTAAACGGAGACATAAATAAAATTGACAAAGCATATGCTTCTCTTCCGTTCACAGCATCAATAGACCTTAAGGACGGTGAATTATCAGAAGGCATAACCTCCGATATCAATATTGCAAAATGCGGTGCCTACAGAAAAGGAAGCAATTCCGTAATAGTTAACTGTGATATCAATGTAGGCATGAAGCTGAGAAACAATGATGAAATTTCTGTTATCTCAAACATTACAGAAGAAGGCCCCATCGACAGGAGTAAAATGCCGAGCCTGGTATTCAGAGTTGTGCAGCCGGGAGAAACCGTATGGGATATTGCCAAGAACTACAATTTGTCCATTAATTATCTGAAAGAATTTAACGATCTTCCCGAAAACGATGAATTGACCCCGGGTTCAAAGATTATAATCTCACGTATGGTGTAACAGTACGCATTCTATAATTAAAAATGGCGCAGAAATGCGCCATTTTCTTATGCTTTATTATTTTTATTTAAACTCGTTCATTAATTTTTCAAATAATGGCAATGCTTTTTCACATTTCTGAGTATCAACGCAATATGACAGCCTCATGTGTGTCTTTGATCCAAATCCCGTTCCGGGAACTACCAGAATATCATAAGCTTTTGCTTTTTCTGAAAACTCTTCAGGATTTCCGTTGGGTGCTTCTATGAATAAGTAAAATGCTCCATCCGGTTTAGCAACGTTATAACCCATTTTTGTCAGCCCATTATAAAGGATATCACGGTTTTTCTTATAAACCTCCAGATTCGGTTCAACATTTATGCATTTTTCTATAACAAGCTGAAACAGCGTAGGTGCGCATACATATCCTAAAACTCTTGCTGCACCGCCAACTGCTGCCATTACAGTTTCATTTTCTCTGCATTTGTTGTTTACCAGCACATAACCTATTCTTTCACCGGGCAGAGATAATGATTTTGACCATGAATAGCATACTATTGTATCATCATAATAGTTCGGTATAAACGGAACCGGTTCATCAGTAAATACAAGCTCTCTGTACGGCTCATCAGCAATCAGATAAATTGTCTGTCCCAGCTTATTTTCCATTTCTTTAAGATAATCTGTCAATTCCTTTATTTCTTCTTTTGTATATACTACTCCGGAAGGGTTGTTAGGAGAGTTTATGAGAAGAGCCTTAGTGTTTTTATTGACAGCTTCTTTAATTCCTTCCAAATTAAGCTTCATATCATTGCGGCTTGGAACCAGCTTCATCCTGGCGCCCTGCCCTTCTATAAACACCTTGTATTCAGGAAAATATGGAGCAAGTACCACTATTTCATCGTCAGCAGAAGATGTAAGAGCCTTGAACACTATATTCAGCGAAGCTGCTGCACCACACGTTATAAACAAATCATTCAATGAATACCCTGTGCCGAATCTTTTGTTCAGATTGCCGGCAATTGCCTCCCTGCAGCCATTATGTCCCTGTGATGAACTATATCCATGATATACCATGGGATCATTATTTTTAACAATATCTATAATAGCATCCTGTACTTCCTTCGGTGCAGGTACGCTTGGGTTCCCAAGACTGAAATCCAATACATTTTCAGGTCCCACTTCCTGAGCCCTCTGTAATCCGTAAGCAAATAATTCTCTGATAACAGATTTGGATGTACCTAACTTTACCATTTCCTGTGATATCATCTTTCCACCTCCATTGATACTCTATAATTTTCGCCTATTTCGCCTTTATTGGTAAATTTACTGATTAACGTAAATATTATTGAACCTGCAACTGACGGTATAATCCAGCCGAAGCCTAACTGAGACAGAGGGAACACCTGGATTAATCCACCGAGGCTTGCAAATGCATTAATTCCTGCCATTTGTCCGAACAAGCTCAATCCTTCTGTCAATGAAACTGTAAATGCACCTGCAACTGCCCCTGTATAGGTCCAGTTATACTTAATCTTATTGTCAAATACAGATAATAAAATCAATACTATGATAACCGGATAAATTGCTGTTAAAGCAGGTACTGCTACAGCAATAAGCTTTTCAACTCCAAGCAGCGAAATAACAAATGATATTACTGTAGCTGCTATAACAACATATTTATATTTCAATCTGCCATCTGTAATAGTTTCAAAATAATTTCCGCATGTAGATATCAAACCTGTTGAAGTTGTAAGACAGGCAAGAGCAACTGCAAAACCCATTGCAAATTTTCCAAGGTCCCCCAGAAGCAAAGTTGTCATTCCAATTAACAATTCAGTTCTTGGTGTGTCTGCAGTATAATGACCTCCAACTGTTGCACCTGCATAAGTTAATCCGCCATAAACTAATGCCAGAAGTACAAAAGCAACTAAACCGACACCTATACCTGCCTTCATTTTTGTTTTTTCATCTTTATACCCTCTTCTGATAAGGTCTGTACTAACTATACCCGCCATCAATGCAGCTCCTAAAGCATCCATTGTCTGATAGCCTTCCTTGAAACCATATGAGAACAATCCGGCTGTGGCAGTTGTTACCATCGGGTCAGGAGGAGCTATTATACTCTTGACCACAATTATAGCCAGGATAATTAAAAGAACCGGAGTCAGTATATTACCCACATAATCTATTACCTTGCTTGGATTTATTGAAACCCATAGAGTTATTGAAAAAAATACTACCGAAGTTATCAGAATCGGAGCATTGGTACCAAATAAAGGCTGTATGAAAATTTCATGAGTGGTTGCCCCTGTTCTTGGAACCGCAAATAACGGTCCAATTGCTAATATTGCTATCATACCGATTAATTTTGCAAATTTCGGGCTCACTCTTTTCCCTAAGTCATCTGCTCTTCCGCCTAATTTCATTGTTATTAAGGCACCAAGTATCGGAAGCACAGGATCAGTAACCAAAAAACCTATCATTGACTCAAACCATCTGTCTCCCGACAAAATTCCCAGATAAGGCGGAAATATCATGTTTCCTGCCCCAAAAAATATTGCAAATAACGCAAATCCACAGGTGATAATATCTTTCTTTTTTATATCATTCATATATATATTTTTTTCCTTTCAAAGTTTTTTAAGGACCCATTGTGTCTCAAGTTGTCCGTTTTATTCTGTATATTCCCTTGCAGCTTCTTCTCCTCTTAAAACTCTTAAAGTTCCTAAAGCCAAAGATTCCATTTCATTCTCACCTGCCATTATTTCAACAGGTGCAATAAATTCCACTCTTTCCTTAATCCAGCCGGTAATCATTTTAGAATATGCAATGCCCCCTGTCAAAATGATTGCATCAACTTTTCCTTTTACAACTGTTGCGAGCTCGCCTATACCTTTTGCTATCTGATAAGCCATCGCCTCATAAACAAGTCTTGCTCCTTCATTTCCTGATTCAATCATTTTTTCAACTTCTCTTGCATCAATAACTCCGAGATATCCCTTTAATCCGCCGTTGCCGCTCAGCATTCTGACAACCTGTTTTTTATCATATTTACCTGAAAAGCAAAGACTGATAAGCTCTCTGCAGTGAACTCTTCCGGATCTTTCAGGCGAAAATGGTCCTTCATCGTCTGATACAATATCAACCAGCCTGCCTTTCTCATACACTCCCAACGAAATTCCTCCGCCCATATGAGCCACAACAAAGTTCATGTCTTCAAGCTTCTTATTGTATTTCTCCGCCGTCTTTATTGCCATAGCTCTTGAATTCAGCACATGTGAAGTGCTTATTCTCGGTATGGCGGGCATTCCTGAAACTCTTGCTATATCGCTTAACTCATCCACCTTTACAGAATCGTATATATAGGCGGGTTTGCCAATTAACCCTGCAATTTCATAAGCTATAACTGCTCCAAGATTAGATGCATGCTCCATTAATGGTCTGTTCTTCAGTCTGTCAACCATTAAATCGTTTACTCTGTATGCACCTGCCTTAACAGGAGGAAGCATTCCTCCTCTTCCTACGACTGCGTCAAGCATGTTCACATCGTAACCGTTTTCCTTTAAAAAAGCAATCACTACTTCTTTCCTCATTTGAAACTGGTCAACTATTTTGTCATACTTTTCAATTTCTTCAACCGCATGATCCAGTGTTTTTACTAATATTTCCTTTTCATCTTCATATAATGCTATTTTTGTTGAAGTTGATCCGGGATTTATTGCCAATATTTTTAAGCTCATTATTTCCTCCATACTAGATTTAACATTGCTGTCAATAAGAGATTATGAGAACCAGCTGATAAAGCTATTCACTATTGGATAGTCAGAATAAACCGGAACGACACAGGGGTCGTTCCCTATATTTATTCATCAAGCTTCAGCTTTCTTTTCTTTTTTGGAAAATGCCAGTAAAAGCCCAAGAGCTATAGATAAAAATGCCGATACCAGCACCCTGTACTGTGCAGGAAGCATAAATACTATTGTGTGGGCAGGTATCCAGAATAAAATGCATGTCTTTGCCCAGCTGAATTCTACCAATGAATGCCAGTCAATTTTATCAACCAGGCTGCTGAGCGTTGCTTTTCCCTTTTTTTCATAAAATGAATCAATCCATAAATCAACTATCCTGTGGAAAAACATCATCATAGGACCAAACGTAAGGTTCATTACTGCACTTCCAAAGAATGCCTGAGCCAGGATCACTCCTTCAAACGGAAGCAATCCTGCATGCTGTGCAACGTCGGCGCCTCCCATAAACAGTGTAAACATCAGAGTTACCATCATACCGATTACTCCCCAGTTAACAGCTTTTGGAATTACACCCCGGGGAATAAAGTAGCTTCCCCTGATAAATCTAATTCCCAATAAATCTCCCATCGTTGCCAAAATAGAAAATTTTATGAATCCGCCTATATAAGGATGAGCCCCTGTATATGACATAAACGCATCTCTGGAAACAGGCACTGCCAAAACTAATATCCAGGCTGATAATGCTGCTCCCCAGATATAATCTCCTTTTTTCATACAAACTCCTTGTTAATTGTTCAGGAGACGCGCTCCTGAACAAAACTTCTAAACTAAGTTCATTCCTGCTTTTAATGCCTTTAAATTTATTTCTACCAAATGTTCTTTAATATTTTCCTTTAATATTTTTTCCCAATTAATTTCCTCTAAGCCCATTGCTTTTATTATTGCGCCTAACAATATGATGTTCATAACTTTTGGATTTCCAAGCCTTTGAGCTTCTCCTGCAGCATCTAGGACAGTTGTTTTTACCATGCCTTCAAGTATTTCTACGGCGTTTTTCGGATAATCCGCTTTTCCTGAAAGAATCGGCATTGAACCTATCTCAAAATCGTTTACTACAACTTTTCCTTCCGGCTTCAAATAGTTAAGCCATCTCAATGCTTCCATTTTTTCAAAAGATACCAATATATCTGCCCCGCCAAGCTCAATTACAGGTGATTCAACCTTTTCACCATATCTTACCTGAGATGATACTGAGCCGCCTCTTTGGCTCATGCCGTGAATCTCGCTCATTTTAACATCAAAGCCGGCTTCCATAAGACCTGTCGTCAAAAGCTTGCTTGCCAGTATTGTTCCTTGTCCGCCTACTCCTACCAATAAAATACTTTTTGTCATTTATGCTTCCACCTTTCCTATTGCTTTTACAGGACAAACCTGTGCACATACTGTACATCCCAAGCATGCATTGTAATCAATCATGGATTTTTTAGTTTCCTTGTCAAAAGAAATTGCAGGGCATCCTGTTCTGGTACATGCTTTGCAGCCTATGCACTTTTCAGAGTCTACAGCAAACTTCTCTGTAAATGCTCCTTTAAACTCTGCCTTATCTTCGGGTGAAAATTTCTTTAATGCACATGGCCATCTTGTAATGATTACTGATGGTTCATCAAGGCTTATTGCCCAGTCAAGAGCATTCTTAACAGCAGCTAAATCATTCGGGTTTATTACTACAACATTTTTAAAGCCTAATACTTTTACTATTGCTTCAATATCAAGTTCATCAGTTTTTTCTCCCTGCAATGTGTAACCCGAACCAGGATTTTCCTGATGACCTGTCATACCTGTTATACGATTGTCCAGTATAACATTTACAGTATTGCTTTTGTTGTATGCCACGTTAATAAGTGAGTTGATTCCTGTATGAAAGAATGTAGAATCTCCAAGAACTGATACTACCTTCATTTTATTGTCATTTACCAGGTCAAATACTTTTTGTGCACCGTGTCCGACGCTTATGCTGGCACCCATGCATATATTCTGATCCATTGCATTGTACGGTTCAGAAAAAGCTAATGAATAACAGCCTATATCACCTGACACCATGACATTTTTTCTTTTCCCCAACTGATGGAAAAATCCTCTGTGAGGACATCCGGCACAAAGAACCGGCGGTCTGGCCACAACTTCTTTTTCATCATAATTTACGGTAGGCATTGCTTCGCCAAATACAGCATTTCTGATTACTTCAGGAAGCATTTCTCCATAGGCAGGAAATACATCCTTTCCTGAACAATCAAATCCTAATATTTTTACTTGTTCTTCAATATAAGGATCGTTTTCTTCTATTACATAAACCTTTTCTACTTTTGAACAGAATTCTTTGATTTTTTCTGCCGGCAAAGGCTGAGTGAATCCTAATTTCAAGTAAGAAACAGAATCACCGAACACTTCTTTTGCATAGCTGTAACATACTCCTGAAGAAATAACCCCTATTTTTTTGTCACTATCATTCCATTCTATAAAATTCAATTCAGTATTATTGGAGAATTCCAATAATTTCTTTTGTCTTTCTTCAACCTTTACTCTTAGTTTTCTCGCAACTGCAGGGACAACTACAAATTTATTAATATCCTTTTTGTAAGGTATAATTTCTCTTTCTTCTCTATCCTGACATTCTACAATTCCCTTTGAATGACAGACTCTTGTAGTCATACGAAGTAATACAGGTGCATCATATTGTTCGCTTAATTCTAACGCTATTTTAGTAAAGTCCTTAGCTTCCTGACTGTTGGAAGGTTCCAGCATAGGAATCTTTGCAGCCTTGGCATAATTACGGTTATCCTGCTCATTTTGTGAAGAATGCTGTCCCGGTTCATCTGCAGTTACCAATACTGCTCCTCCGTATACACCTGTATATGCAAATGTAAACAAGGGGTCGGCCGCAACATTAACACCAACGTGCTTCATTGCAGCTAAAGTTCTGGCACCTGCCATTGAAGCGCCGATTGTTGCTTCGAGAGCAACCTTCTCATTTGGTGCCCATTCTGCAATTATATTTTCTTTGTATAACGCAACATTTTCTAAGATTTCTGTACTTGGTGTTCCGGGATATGCTGATGCATATCTCACACCAGCCTCATATGCTCCGCGAGCAATTGCTTCATTTCCTGTCATTAATTTTTTCATATCTTCCTCCTATTTAAACAGCTGATGCTGATAAAACCAATGATAAATATTTTTCTTCTGATGTTGCTCCTCTTGAAGTCAACACAATCGGAACCTTAGCTCCCACAATCATTCCTGCCATTTTTCCGTGGGCCAGTTCGATTAATGCTTTGCTTAAAATGTTTCCGGCTGTAATATTCGGAGCAATCAATATGTCTGCTTCACCTGTAACCGGGCTGGTATAACCTTTAATTTCTGCCGAATCCCTACTCATTGTCAAATCAAAGGATATTGGACCTTCAACTGTGCAATTTTTAATTTCACCGGATAAATTCATCTTTTTCAATATATCTGCATCAACTGCTTCGGGCATTTTGGGATTCACTGTTTCAACTGCTGCTAATACTGCAACCTTTGGATTTTCATATCCCATAGCTAGAAATACATCCACCGCATTTTCAATTATTTGTTTCTTTTCGTCTGCATTGGGATACATCATCATACCGCCGTCAGTTATTGCCATAAGCTTGTGATATTCCGGAACCTGAAGAATGGCAACATGGGACATTACCTTTCCGGTTCTCAATCCCTTCTCTTTATTTACTACAGCCTTTAATAAGTCTGCCGTCTGAAGTTTGCCCTTCATTATGAAATCCGCTCTGCCGTCATTAATCAGTTCAACTGATTTTTCAGCCGCTTCAGCATCACTTTCAGCATGGACTATTTTGTTTTCTTCAAATTGAACATTCAATTTCATAAGTATTTCCTGAATTTGATCCTTGTTTCCTATAAGCACAGGCTCAACTATGTTATCCTTTGACGCTCTGAATACGGCTTCCAAAGTATGTTCATCATTAGCCGCAGCAACAGCAACTCTGGCTAAAGAACTTCTGCCTTGAATCTTTTCAATTAATTCATCAAAATTCTTAAACTCCATGATTCCTCCTCTAAACTTTACAACGTTTTCTTTAAAGCAATAAGTATGCCAACATTTAAATCAAATTAAAAAAACTGTCGAAATCATTGCTAAACAGACAATAAAAAAGACTGTGACAAAATATTTTTTTCGTCACAATCCTGGTTATAATTCTTTTTTTGTCTATTTTTTTAAACGTCGTTTTATTTTTTGGACGTATCCTTATTGTTTATTTTATTCCACAAGGATGATCTGCTTATGCCTAAGACCCTGGCGATGTCATTTTTAGCCATGCCTTGTTTTTCCAGCATATTAATGACCTTCAATTCCACATACTTATCAATTTCTTTTAAATCAAGGCAAAAATCTGTTGTTATCTTTTTATCTGAAATGCCTCTTTCTTCTGCAAATTTGTTTTGAAAATTATCTTTAATACTTGTGTCCATAGATTTTTCTTCATCAATTTCCAATTCGCCCAGCAAAATATATCTTTCTGCAGCATTTCTCAATTCTCTGACATTACCCGGCCAGGAATAGCTTAGCAGCCTTTCTTCCAGCTGAACATCAATCACCGGAATAGCATTGTTTTTACTGAATATGGTCAGGAAGTGCTTGAATAAAGGAATAATATCTTCTATTCTCTTTCTGAGTGGAGGAATGCTCAGTTCCAATATATTCAAACGATAAAACAAGTCGCTTCTGAAACTTCCTTCCCTGATTTTATCCTTCAGGTCTTCATTTGCTGCCGCCAATATTCTCACGTCCAACGGAATCACATAATCAGAACCTATACGCATTACTTCCTTTTCCTCCAGAACACGCAGAAGCTTTGTCTGCAGATTAATTGGAACAGAGTTTATTTCGTCTAAAAATATTGTTCCGCCGTGAGCAAGCTCAAACAAACCGGGTTTGCCTCCCTTTCTTGCGCCTGTAAATGAACCTTCCTCATAACCGAATAATTCGCTTTCAAGGAGACTTTCTGTCAGCGCGGCACAGTTAACTGCTACAAATGGTTCGCTTTTTCTTTCGCTTATATTGTGTATGCTCTGAGCAATCATTTCTTTTCCTGTACCGCTTTCTCCGTACAGCATTGCAGTGCTGTCTGACATTCCGATATTAGCAGCCTTTGCAATGGTTTTTTTCATCAGGGGATTAAACGTCATCATATCATCAAATCTGTATTTGGCGGTGAGACCTTTTTTATTCATTTCATATCCTATTTTTTTCTCAAGCCCCTGAAGCTTGGTAATATCCTGAAATGTACATAAAATACCTTCAATATTGCCGTCCACCTCTATCAGGTTCATATTTGCGGTTACTATAACATTCTTAATATGTACTATTTCATCAATTATACTTTCTTTATTTACCAGCATATCCGATACGAAATTTAATTCAGGAAAAACATCTGACAATTTATTATTTATTATGCCGGTTTTATCTCTTTTAAAAAGTTCCTCTGCCCTTTCATTAAATAAAATAACATTTTTATTTTTATCGACAGCTATGACAGCATCATGAACATGATCCAATACATTCCTTAAAATACTGTTGCTATATTTTTGATCAAATAAATTATCGACTATCTGCCAGGCTCTCGAAACTATGTCGCGAACAGTTTGTTCGCTGGAAATTATATTGACATAGTCCATATTAAAGCTTTTGGCATAGCTGCACGGGATTCCTCCCCCAATAATTACTATATCTTCATATACGTCCTTATATTTTGAAATTACGTCCTCAATTTCCTCAACTGTATAATATTCTTCCATTATTAATTCTGAGCGAATCAGGTTTTTCCATTCTTCATAATTGAATTCATCATAGCCTGACAGCACAAGCACTAATTTTTTATTATATTTTTCAGCAGTCATTATTGCATAAAGAACATCTTGAGTGTATATTTCCAAATTTATGACAGGAACATTAACTTTACCCAATGTATAATGGTAACCTCCGCTTCTGGCTATTATTGCCTTAGCACCTTTTCTTTCCAATTCCCTGCCTTGCTCATTGATTTTTTCAGAATCAAGTATATCAATTAATATTCTCCCGGTTTTTACATCTTCGTCATATAAATTTTCTATGGTTTCTTTAAGCTCTTCACTGTTAGCCAATATTCCTATTTTTTTATCCAAATTATCACCCCTCTTTGGTTATTATATTATTAGTATTAACGCTTCAGCAATAAAATATATTTGATGAGAAATTGACCGGCAGATAGAATTATACAAAACAGGGCGCATTTCATGCGCCCTTATCCATTGTTTATCAATTGCTGATACATTTCCGGCCAGCTTTTATCTCTGTATGTTTCCGAATTTCGTGTACTGTCCAATCCATGCAAGCTCTACGGTTCCGACAGGACCGTTTCTCTGCTTTGCAATTATTACATCTGTTATTCCCTTTTTCTCTGATTCTTCCTTAAAATAATATTCATCTCTGTAAAGCATAAGCACAATGTCCGCATCCTGCTCTATGGCACCTGACTCTCTCAAGTCGGACATGATCGGTCTGTGGTCCTGGCGAAGCTCGGGCGCACGGGAAAGCTGTGACAGTGCCATTACAGGGCAGTCCATTTCTCTTGCCAATGCTTTTAATCCTCTGGATATGTTGGAAATCTCCTGCTGTCTGTTGGACGAATTTGTGCCGTCAGACATGAGCTGAAGATAGTCTATTACTATTAAATCCAACCCCTTTTCTATTTTCAGACGCCTGCATTTTGACATCAGCTCAAAAACAGAAATTGCGGCTGTGTCATCTATAAAAATATTGTAATTTGAAATTGTGCTCATAGTTGCAATAAGTCTTGTCCAATCATCGTCGTCGAGATTGCCCGTCCTCAGCTTTGAGCTGTCAACCATGGATTCCATGCTTATTATTCTCTGCACATATTGTTCCTTGGACATTTCAAGACTGAACAAAGCCACCGATGCTCCTGTTTTTACGGAATTCATGGCAATATTCAGCGCCAAAGCCGTCTTTCCCATTGAAGGTCTTGCAGCCAGCAGTATAAGGTCTGATTTCTGAAGTCCGGATGTCATGCGGTCCAAATCATCATAGCCTGTTGTAAGTCCTGTTATGCTTCCCTTGTTCATCGCTCTTTCTTCAAGAGTGTTGAACACATCCATCAGAACATCCTTAATTTCTGAAAATGAATTGATGCTTCTGTTTTGCGATATTGAAAATATTCTTGATTCTGCAAGTTCGATTATTTTCTGAACGTCGTCATTTTCTCTGTAGCCCTTCTCGATTATTTCGCTGGAAGCGCTTATGAGCCGCCTTAATGTGGCCTTTTCTCTGATGATATTGCAGTAGGCTTCCACATTTTTGGAAGTAATAATATTTTCGGTTAATTTCACCAGATATTCATAACCGCCTATATAATCAACTTTGCCTCTTTTTTTGAGTTCTTCAAATAAAGTGACAACATCTACAGGAATATTTTGAATATGAACCTGCTTTATAGAATCAAAAATCTCCTTGTTCGCCTCAAAATAAAAATCATCAGCACTCAGCAAATTAACAATTTTTTCAACAGCAATATGGTCAATTAAAGCAGAGGCAAGAACTGTTTGTTCTGCCTCAGAGCTGTGCGGCGGTACTTTTCCTAAATTAGTTAAATCAGACATATTATCCTCTTTATCATGATAGCATTAAACAGCTTTTTTCATTGATTATTTTTCTGTTACTATAACTTTCACCTTTGCGTTAACCTGAGGATGAAGCTTGATTTTAACAAAGTATTCCCCTACTGACTTAATTGGATCCATTTCATATTTCTTTTTATCAATGAGAAAGCCATGTTCTTTTTCAATATGTTCGGCAATTTCCTTTGTTGTTACAGCGCCGAAAAGCTTTCCGTTTTCTCCTGTCTTTGTCTTGATGACAACAGTTAATTTCATCAGCTCTTCTTCAAGTTTTTTTGCCTCATCATATATTTCTTTTTCTCTGGCTTCTTTTTGCTTTTGGGCGTTTTCCAGATTTTTCAGATTTACAGGTGTTGCTTCTATGGCTAAATTTTTAGGAAACAGGAAGTTTCTTGCATACCCGTCCTTGGCATTTATAATACTGCCCTTTTTCCCTACATTTTTAACATCTTCTAATAATATTACTTTCATTAATTTTTACTCTCCTTTTTATAATGCTCTATTGCTTCATATAGTCTGGTCTTTGCTTCATTCATATCCTGAGTTTGAATCTGGGCTCCTGCCATGTTCAAATGGCCTCCGCCTCCCAGATATTCCATAATTACCTGAACATTTATAGAACCCGCAGACCTTGCGCTTATATTTATATAATCCTTATTTCTCACAAGTACAAAGCTCATCTTTACATTTTTAATCGTAAGAAGCTCATCCGCACTTTGTGCCGCTATGACATTGGAATTTTCTGAAACCTCATCTATATATGATACGGCGGCATCCCCGAAAATTATTTCAGATCTCTCTATTATTTCTGTTTTCTTTTTCATAGAATCCAGGCTTTCATTGAACAGCTCCTTGACATCTGTTGTATCAGCGCCGTTTCTTCTTAAAAACGAGGCTGCTTCAAAGGTTCTTACACCCGTTTTAAATGTAAAGGAATTTGTGTCCAGAACTATTCCGGCCAGGAGTGCATCTGCCTCAAACTTTGTAAGCTTAATATGGTCATCCATATACTGAACAAGCTCTGACACCAATTCACATGCTGATGATGCGTAGGGCTCTATATAGTCCAAAAGAGGATTTTCAACATATTCTTCACTTCGTCTGTGATGATCAATCAAAACTATTTTATCTACTTTGCTCAAAATCTCAGGAGCCTCCGTATAGCTTGGGCGGTGAGTATCCACAACCACTACCAGGGTATTCTGGTCAATTAAGCTCATTGCCGCTTCAGTGCTGATTAAAGACTCCAAATAATGACTTTCTTCATGTTTCATTCTTTCATGCATGTTCTTCAATGCATAATTTACTGTATTCAAAACAATATACGCCTTTTTGTTCCTGCTTCGCGCCATTGCATAAATACCTATGGAAGAACCGAGGCTGTCCATGTCCCCTACTCTGTGTCCCATAATTATTACGTTGGAGCTTTGGTCTATTATCTGTCTCAATGCATAAGAAATAATTCTTGCTTTGACCTTGGTTCTCTTTTCAACTGCCTTGCTCTTTCCTCCGTAGAATTTAACAGAGTTGATTCTTTTTACTACAGCCTGATCTCCGCCTCGTCCCAGGGCAACATCCAGCGCACCCTTGGCATAGTCAATAAGCTGTGTAAGGTTTTTTGCCAGTACGCCTGTTCCTATGCTAAGAGTGAAATTGAAGTCTCCGCTTCCTTTAAGGGCCTTGACATCCTCTAGCACTGAAAACTTCTTGGCCTCCAGTGTTTCTAAAAATTTATTCTCTATCATTACAAGAAATTTAGCTGTATCGTATCTTAAAACAAAGCCGTTCATTTCCGAAGCATACTTGTTCAATATCTTTTCGACTTCCGCAGTCATTGCTGACTTTTCACCCTTGTCAAGCTTTTCGGATATTTCATCATAATTGTCTATTTGAACCAGCATTGCTACCGGACGCTCGTCATTATACTTGGCTTTTAAATTGGCAAATGCTGTATTCTCATTCCAGTAGCACACATATGAAATACCTTCCCCGAATCTGCCCTCTTCCAGCCCGTAATACATTATATTAAATGTCTTGCCCGAATCTGCTATTTCAATATTGTTCAGTATTCCTTCCTTGTTGTCGTCCAATGCACTCACAGGAAAACCAGGAATAAATTCATCTATGCTTTCAATATTTTCTGCTTCATCTCCCATAAGTTCCTTGAACTTGTTGTTGAACCAGAAAATTTTTCCGCAGGGGCCTATTATGCTCATGGGCATCGGAGAATAGTAAAAAGAGTTAACAGATAAATTTTCTATGTTTTTCGTATAATCTATAATGTAGTTCTTAAGGTCCTTTTCTCTTTGTATCTGCCTTCTTAAAGCAAATGCAGCAACGCCCAGTAAGATTAACCCGGCAATTCCTGCATACACATACATACGCTCAACAAAAAAAACCGCAATCAAAAGAATATTTACCGCAAAATAAATTAAACTGTCGTCTTTTAGAAATTTAGGAGTTGTTTTATTTTCCAAATTAGTACCTCCATTAATTGATTATACCGCCTTATTTATTTTTCTTAAATCCACTGCCAAATCTACAAGCCCTGTCAGCACTACTATTAATATCATTCCGTTATTTAAAAGTGTCATATAAATTATCATAAACATAACAAATGCCTTGAGTGATCTGCTTAAACGGCTTCTTTCCAAAAAGAATTTAATTACCGCAAAGCCTTGTAAAATCATAGCCATATAAACTAAATTAAACAAATTGAGCTGTATTACCCTTACATTTAATTTCAATGCTCCAAGCAAGTAAGAAATTAAAAGCAGGACTGCCATTGCAATCATGAATGTTCTTGGAAATGAAAAGTGGCTTATTCTTACAAACTTATTAATATTTATAGAAAATCTTCTTGAAAATCTTTGGGCGACCAGATAATTAATATATGATGCACATATGGAAACCGTAATTATTATGGCCGGGAATAAATTAGAAAGAATAAAATTAGCTGCTTCCTTGAAGGAGTCTATAGTCTCGTATGCTTTTGCTATGCCTTCGGAATTCATTCCTGCAGGCATCTCAGAAATCATTTTTTCTGACATGCTGAGGCTTTCCATGTATGATGTCTTAAGCTGTTCAACAAAGTTTATACCCATAAATGCATTCATGAGCAATATTAAAACAACAAATGAAACCATATATGCCGAGGCACCATAAAGCAGCGTTTTATTTGCACTTTTATCACGGTATACTCCGTATGCCAATGCCAAAGAAAAAGGAGTATATAGTATGAAATATATCAAGCCTGTAGTTGCTCCAAGCAAGATTGAAATTATAATACCTGCAGCAATAAGTGACATACCTGCATATTTAATTCCCTTCCTCTTAGCCAGTAT
This sequence comes from Sedimentibacter sp., assembly GCA_032059885.1. Lineage (GTDB taxonomy): Bacteria > Bacillota > Clostridia > Tissierellales > Sedimentibacteraceae > Sedimentibacter. The sequence continues at coordinate 46,778 of DAMBZP010000013.1, read as the reverse complement.
AATTGCCGGCGTTGGGTAAAAAAACATTGTTATTGAAATAAATGACGATAAAAATGCTATAATAACAAGAATTCCCGTTATCATTGCCGATTCAGTAATGCTTGATGTTTTATTATTTCTGTTCATTGTTCCCTCATTTTCCGTTATATCTAATTATAACATTTTACCCCAAAAACTATATAAAGTCAAAATTAATTTTAATCCTCAAGCTTTCTGTACAAAGTCGCAATGCTGATACCAAGCTGTCTTGCAGCCTCTTTTTTTGCGTCAAGGTCATCACCGAGATTTTTAATTTTATTTTCTATCACAGTCTTTTCATATGCTTTTGTCAAATCAGACAATCTGACATTTTTGTTTTCAACTGCCGCTCCGATTTTCTTCCTTATATTTTCTTCTCCTATAATGCTGTTCTGCTCAAATATCACTGCATATTCCACAAGGTTTCTGAGTTCTCTTATATTTCCGGGAAACCTGTGCTTTAAAAGAAGTATTTCTGCTTCCGGAGAAAATCCCTTGATATCCTTACCGTAAACCCGAGAGAAATGATTTAAAAAATATCTTGATAATATTATAACATCATATCCCCGCTCTCTTAAAGGCGGAAGATATATGGGTACAACATTCAGCCTGTAGTACAAATCGTCTCTGAATAAATTCTTATTTACTAAATTGCTCAGGTTCTTATGTGTGGCAGATATTATTCTTGGATTTACCTTTACGGGGGTGTTTCCTCCAACTCTCAGTATTTCTTTTTCCTCCAGTGCCCTGTTAAGCTTGACCTGCATCAGGAAGGGCAAATCACCTATTTCATCAAGAAACAGCGTTCCGTCCTTGCAAATTTCAAACTTACCTATCTTGCCTGCAGAACTGGCTCCTGTGAATGATCCCTTTTCATAGCCGAAAAGCTCGCTTTCAATTAAATTGTCCGGGATAGCACCGCAGTTTATAGCCATAAACACATTGTTTTTTCTTTTGCTTAAGTTGTGTATGGCCCTTGCAAAAACCTCCTTGCCTGTTCCTGTCTCACCGCAGATTAAAACTGAAGCATCATTGTCTGCAACCTGTACGGCTTCTCGTCTTGCCTGAAGCAAGGCTTCGCTTTCTCCTGCAATGTCATCAAACGTTATTAAATCTTTTTTCCTGTTGGATTCGAGTACCGATTCCTTCATTTTATTAAAATCCGAAAGCACAAGGACGATACCTTCCTGTTTTCCCTTAACCAAAATAGGGTTTGTACTTATAATAAATTCCATACCTTTTACTTTAACAGGCCCTTCATTTGCATTGAATCTTTTAGATATGAGCATTTCATATACTCTGTCAGTAAGAAGTTCCCTCAAGGATGGAACATTATCTATATCAATGTTCAGCTTTTCATTTATGTATTTATTGGTTGTTACAATATGCTTATTATTGTTTATTACAATTATACCATCGTTAAGAGAGTTTATTAATGTTCCAAGCTCGGAATACCTGTATTCCAGCTTCTTCATAATATCTTTCTCGTTTAACATGGTTGAAATTATATCACTGAGACGGCTCTCAAAGTTTATATAACTGTCTCTGTTGATTAAAAGATTTTGCTTTGCCGTTTCGTCATAAGCGCACATTCCCAAAACGCCTATTATTTTACCGTCATATTTTATAGGCAGGCAAAACTCAATCAGTTCTTTACAATTAATTATATTCGCGCATTTTTCACAAACATGATCTGATTTGGGATTTTCAATAAAATAACGTCTTCCTGTAGCCATGCACTTATGGAAAGCGGAGTTTTCAGGTGCGTTCCCCTTAAATCCCTCATCATGCTTAACAGTTGAAACCACCCTTCTAAGATTACTGTCAACTATTATAATGTCAATATTTGTCACTGCATGCAGCGCCTCGACAACATGCAGAAGTTCCTTTTTTATATCTGTCAGCAAGCTCATAAGATTCCCTCTTTCAGATTTATTTTAACAGTAAGATTATAGTATAATATATAATATTGATACATAAATTGTAAATAGTCTTTTAATTTTTTATATATTAAATTATTATTAAAAATGAGAAATCAAACTTATTTATGATAAATTCCTGCATTCATTGATTTTAGCACATGCTGTAAACATATAAACATTTTACTTATCATATATAATAAATTTTTAGATTTTTTTAATTATTTATCATGAATTTTACAGCACTTTTTTATCTTTTACTTTTGGCACAAATCTTGCTGTATGTAAGCTGAAAGGATGTGTTAAACATGAATGACAAATTGCTCATTGATATATTAAAGAACCAGGTGACTCCTGCCCTCGGATGCACGGAACCCGGAGCAGTAGCATATGCTGTCGCCAGATCAAGAGAAATATTGGAAAATATTGATATCGAAGAACTTAATATAGAAGTGGACAAAAATATTTTAAAAAACGGCATGAGTGTAGGAATTCCAGGAACCAATGAACACGGAATAATTTTTGCCGCTGCGCTGTCTCTTGTAATAGGGAAGTCAAAATACGGTCTTGAAGTACTCAAAGATGTTGATAATAAAAGTATAGACAAAGCGCTTGAAATTGTCAGATCAGGTATCATAAGCCTCAATCTTAACGAAAATGTCGAAGGATTATTTATAAAAGTTAAAATGAGAACAAAAAAAGACAATTCCTGCGTCATAATAAAAAATTCTCATACAAATATTGTTTATGAAAGCAGGAACAGTGAAATATTGCTCAACAATGAATCCGACCAGAAAAAGTCAGAAAAAGATAATAACGGTTCAAGCGAAATAAAATATAAAATCAAGGATTACACTTTAAACGACTTAATTGACTTTACAGACAATGTTTCTGCCGATAAAATAAGTTTTATAAAAAACGGCATTGAAATGAACATGAGAATATCAGATGAAGGTCTGAAAAACAAAACCGGAATCGGCCTCGGGCAATATTTTTACAGCAATGCCAGCGATATATTTTCAAAAGCAAAAGCATATACCGTTGCTGCTTCGGAAGCGCGAATGTCCGGGTACCCATTGCCTGTAATGAGCAGCGCCGGTTCTGGAAACCACGGCTTGGTAGCAATAATACCCATATCTTACATAGGATATGAAAAAAATATATCAGAAGATAAAATCATACGAAGTGTTACATTAAGTCATCTCGTAACCATTCTCGTCAAGGCGTACATAGGCTCCTTATCACCTATATGCGGCTGCGGAGTGGCCTCAGGAGTAGGATGCGCCGCCGGACTCACTTATCTTCTGGGGGGAAATACAGCTCAAATAGAAGCATCTATAAACAATATGGTCGCGGGAATTTCAGGTATGTTATGTGACGGGGCTAAAGTAGGATGCTCATACAAGCTTTCAATATCAGTGGACGCTGCCGTTGATGCTTCGGCTATGGCCTTGAAAAATATATTTATACCTGATAATAACGGTATTCTTGGAAAAACACCTCAGAAAACAATTGAGAACCTGTCTCTTATTTCAAATACCGGAATGAAGAATACCGACGCTTCAATTCTTGAGGTTATGCTTAATAAATGTTAACATAACAAATTAATTTCAGGGGGGATAAAATGAATAACCTTTTAGCACTCTTAATTGTTTCAGCCGTTTACTATATCGGAGAATTTGTAGGTACAAAAACAAAGGCATGGATACCTTCTGTATTTGTAATAGCTGTTTTGTTTCTTGCAGGATACTGGACATTTTTTCCTAAGAACATTGTAGACCTTGCCGGACTCGGAGCACCTCTTGGAGGAACAATGGTTATAATGCTGTGTATAACGCACATGGGTACAATCATAAGCATAAAGCAACTGCTTGAACAGTGGAAGGTAATTGTTATAACCTTGGCCGGCTTAGCGGGAATGGTAGCAGCATGCTGGATAATATGTATTCCAATAGTGGGAAAAGAGTATGTTGTAGCCGGTCTGCCGCCGCTGACAGGCGGTATTGTCGCTGCAACAATGATGAACCAGGCAGCGTTGGATAAGGGGCTTACGTCGGCAGCAGTACTTGCTATTGCAATGTATGTATGCCAGGGATTTGCCGGATACCCTTTAACAGCAATAATGCTTAAAAAAGAAGGTAAAAAACTGCTTTCAGGATTCAGATCCGGTAAAAGCGAAGGAAAAATTTCAATAGCAAAAATTGATGAATCAGCAGGGAATTTTGATATCAAAGAAAAGGAAAAGAAAAAACTCATTCCACCGATGCCACAGAAATATATGACAACAGCCTTCATACTCTTAAAGCTTATGATAACTGCTTATATAGCAAGCAAGCTTGGTGCTCTGACAGGAATAAGCCAGGCCGTATGGGCATTGATACTGGGTATAGCCTTTACTGAAATAGGTTTCCTTGATAAGGATTCCTTGAACAAAGCAAATTCATATGGATTTTTAATGTTTGTACTGATGGTTTATGTTTTTTCGGGTCTGAAGGATGCTACTCCCACCATATTGCTTGAAGCTGCATTTCCTTTAATATCTATTATAGTTTTGGGCATTGCCGGAATGTGTCTGACTTCAGTAGCAGCAGGTAAAGTATTGGGAATAAGCTGGAATATGGCATTTGCCGTATCTCTTACAGCGCTCTACGGATTCCCGCCTAATTATATACTTACGGAGGAATGTGTAAAAGCTTTGGCTGAAAACCCGGAAGAACATGAATATCTCATGAGTAAACTTATGCCTATGATGATAGTCGGAGGATTTATAACAGTAACCATCACTTCGGTTATAATTGCAGGCATTTTTGTAAATATGCTGTAACCGGCACATCTGCCTCGGAATTTTATTCCGGGGCAATTATATAATAAGAGAGGTGTATTATGGATATAAAAGAGGCAGCGAAAAAATATAATGATTATATCATTCAGCGAAGAAGATTCTATCATTCAATTCCGGAGCTCAGCTTTCAGGAATTTGAAACCACTGAGGCAATTGCAAGAGACATGGCTGACATAGGAATTGACGTAGAAACCTTTAAGGATTACAACGGACTTATAGGCACAATTAAAGGAGAACTTCCCGGAAAGACAGTTATGCTCCGCGCAGACATAGATGCTCTTCCTGTTGAAGAGCATACAGGTCTTCCTTTTGCATCACAAAACGGAAACATGCATGCATGCGGGCATGACGCACACATTGCCATGCTCCTTGGTGCTGCAAAAATAATTTATGATTATAGAAGTGAAATTAAAGGAACAATAAAATTTTTGTTTCAGGCGGCAGAAGAGTCCTGCTATGGCGCAAAATACTATGCAGACAATAATCTGCTGGAGGGAGTTGATGCGGTCTTCGGAATGCATATATGGGGCACTCTCGAAGTTCCGTTCTTCAACCTTGAGTCAGGAAGCCGAATGGCTTCGGTGGATAATTTTAAAATAACGGTAGAAGGCGTTTCTTCTCACGGTTCGGCTCCTAATCTTGGCAAGGATGCAATATTGGCAGCTTCAGCCATAATCACAAACATCCAGTCGCTTGTAAGCCGTATGAACGACCCCCTAAATCCTCTCGTTGTATCTGTAGGAACTTTACATGCGGGTCAGAGATTTAATATAATAGCTAATCATGCAGAAATGGAAGGTACCGTAAGATCACATTCCCGTGAGATAAGGATGACTGTCGAACAAAATTTAAAGCAAATAGCGGAACAAACCGCTTCTGCACTTGGATGCAGCGCAAAGCTCGAATATAATTATTATGCTGCTCCTGTAATAAATGAATATGAACCGCTTAACAAAATAGTCAGGAATTCTGCTGTTAAGCTGTATGGAGAAGAAAGCCTCGCATACATGCCAAGGCTTATGGGTTCAGAAGATTTTTCCTATCTCACCGAAAATGTACCGGGGTTTTATGGGTTTATAGGAACAAAAAACAGGGAAAAGTGCCTCATATACACCAACCATAACGACCGATTTACCGTAGATGAAGATGTGCTTCACAGAGGTGCTGCTCTTTATGCCCAATTTGCTTTTGATTTCCTGGAAGAATCATCTGCAGAAGGTTGGAAACTGTAAAACGAACACTTTTTAAACAAAAAATACTTCTGTCTTCTATCGCTGGAAATTATTCAATATAATTTTCAGCAATTTTTATATACTGCTTTACACTTTGCTTTTTTTGAAATATACTTATGTAAGACTTAAAATAGCAAAGAGGTGTAATATGAAAAGAAAACTATGTTTAATGCTGGCAGTTGTTATGATTATGACTTCCTTCACTTCAACGGCGTTTGCTGCTGAAATAGATAAGGACAAGTTTGATACCGACATAGACTTCATGAAGAATGTCATTTATTTTGTACTTGATAATTACCAGTACGAGGTGAGTCAGGAGGATGTTCTTAACGGACTTTATGATGGTTTTTTTGGTGTTTTGGATGATTACAGTGTGTACTACACGCCTAAGGAATATCGTGATATGCTTGATACCACAGCAGGTGAATTTACAGGAATAGGTGTTCAGATAATAGATTCAAACGGACAGATTGTTGTGGTGACTCCACTGCCGGGTTCACCGGCACTTGATGCAGGAATTAAGGCAGGAGACATAATAAAATACGTTGATGGTGCTGACGTTACAGGTCTTACTACATCACAGGCATCGCTGCTCATCAGAGGCAAGGAAGGGACCCATGTAAAGATTGGTATAATCAGAGGAACGGAAAATTTGACTTTTGATTTAATAAGAGGAACAATCGTTACAAGCGAAGTTGAAGGAAAAATTATGGATAATAATATAGGTTATTTAAAAGTAACTGATTTTTCCGACAACACAGTGGAGCTTGTCAAAAATGAGCTTGCAGCATTTGATAAAAGCAATGTAAAGAAAATTGTCATAGATATGAGAAACAACGGAGGCGGAACATTGAATTCGGCAGTTGACATGTTGAATTTATTCGTTACCGAAGGTCCCGTGGTATATGTTGATTATGCTAAAGGCAAGGAAGATGTTTATGAAAGCAGGCTTAAGGAACAAAAATATAAAATTGCCGTTCTGATAAACGGAGGCAGCGCCAGTGCAACAGAAGTATTTGCAGGAGCAGTCAAATATAAAAAAGAAGGAATTATTGTGGGAACAACCTCTTTTGGAAAGGGCATAGTCCAAACTCTTTATCCGTTGGTTGACGGCAGCGGAGTAAAATTCACCACCGCAGAATACTTCTCTGTTGACAGAACCCCTGTACATAAAATAGGAATTACTCCGGACATAATAGTTGAAAATGAAAAACCCGATATTTCCAAATACCCCGAGTTCAGCAAGGAAAAGAAGCCTGTTCCTGGAAGCGTAAGCCTTGATGTACTGGCTGCAGAAATGATTCTTGACGTTCTGGGATATGATGTTGATGAGCCTGATGGAGTTTATGATCAAAAATCTTTTGAACAGATAATTAAATTCCAAAAAGATAACTTTTTATATGCATACGGTACAATTGATATAGCAACTCAAAATACTCTTTACAGTGCATTGGTAAAGCATTCTCAGGAAAATACTGAAGACCTGCAGTTAAAAGCAGCCGTGGAAGCATTGAATAAATAATTTGTATAAGGCAGCAAAAACTTTAAAGGGATACCGCAAGGCATCCCCTTTTTTATACTATATGCTGCTCATTGAAGCCTGCTGCCTGAAATCATTATTTGCTTCAAATCCCATGTTTAATGCTGTTATAATACCTTCACAGATGACCTCAGACATTTCATAAATCAGTGAAAGCCGTGTATCCTGAACCAGGTCATGAAAATCTCTGTCACTTGAATCCACAACCCCTATTATTGAAAGGTCTCCAATCTCAGGAAGGATTTTACCGATTCCTTTCCCAGGTGTTATTGCTCCCTCTCTGATCTCAATTACACCCTGATTTTTTTTATTGCTGAGGCATGCGTCTATAGCAATAATCTTGTTATAATTCTTCTTTTTAATAATCTTTATATAATCGCTTATGTTCATGGCATGAACAGGCTTGTCAAGTGTACCGTATACATCGATATTCAAATTCTCTTTTGATAACAGAGTGCCTGTCAAAGGTCCTAAGCTGTCCACAATGCATTTGTCCGTCCCAATACAGATAATTGCAGTGTTGTTATTCATTTGCGACCCAAGATAATGACCGATTTTTATAGTTGCAAAGCTATTTTTGTAATGTACTTCCATTGGATTCAAAGGCAACACCCCCTATGTATACTAGTATATACAGCAGGGAGGTTTATTATGTGTTATTGGCTTCATTTAATTGATTGACACTTTACAATAAAGCAAATATAATTAATTTAATACTATTGAAAGCAAGGTGAATTCTTGGAAGATTACTTAAAAAGAATAGTCAGGCTGTTGTTTGGATTGTTCCTGTATGCATTGGGATTGGTTCTCAGCATTCAGGCAAATGTCGGCCTTGCGCCATGGGACGCATTCAGCGTCGGAGTTTCAAACTTAACAGGCCTTTCCTACGGTAATATAAGCATATTGACAGGCATAGTCATACTTGTTGTTGTCGCAGGATTTTTAAAGGAAAAAATAGGTCTCGGAACGGTTTTAAATACACTTCTCATTGGAATAATGGTTGATATGATGCAGTCAATTAAGTTAATACCATTCATGACCAACTTTTTTTTAGGCATCCTGATGCTTTTACTGGGTCAAGTGGTTATAAGCCTGGCGTCCTATTTTTACATAGGCACCGGACTGGGATGCGGCCCCAGAGACACTCTTATGGTTGCACTGGGTAAAAAATTCCCCAATGTTCCAATCGGTGCCATAAGAGGTTCAATCGAAGGTACTGTTCTTTTCATTGGCTTTATATTGAAAGCCAAGGTAGGGCTCGGAACAGTTATAGCTGTATTCGGCATAAGCTTCATATTGCAATATACATTTAAATTCTTGAAATTTGACATAAAATCCGTAGTTCATGAAAATATATTCGAAACGTTTGTAAATTTAAAATCGGTTCTGGTAAAATAACATAAAATTCCGGCAAATTTCCGGAATTTTATATTATCAATTAAAGTCTTTACATTTTTTTAAAAAAACAGAAATGTTTTGAAGCTCTTTTTCCACATCAGGATTCTTTCTGCCTGCTCTGTCACAGAATCCCAAAACAGCCACCTCATTCACATCCGTTTCCTCTTTCATTGTTTTTATATCACTAAAAGGCATATCCTTTACAACATAAAGTATCTGCATGTGCCATCTGACCAATGAACAAACCTTTGCGATGAACTTTTCATCTGTGGTGAATTCCTCCAGAAACTCCTTTGCCATTACAGCTCCAACCTTTTCATGGTCGTAAGAAGTTATCTTTCCCTTTTTCACTTTTGTTGTTGGCGGTTTCCCAATATCGTGCAGCAGCGCGGCCCACATAAATACTCTTTCATCTTTGCTTCTGTGCTTTTCCTGCGCTGCATAATCTATAACAAGCATGGTGTGTTTCCATGCGTTTCCCTCAGGATGGTGGACCGGTGACTGCTCTGCTGTCTTTAAATTGTAAAGCATACAAAAAGGATGCTTTTTAAATATGGGCACATCAGAAATGCTGTTGAAATATTCTGACGGTTTTTCATCCATGAGAAGATGGTTGTTCATTTCATATAAAAAAATTTCTTTATTCTCATCATCAAGTACATTGTAATTTATTTTTCTTTGTTTTAGCTGCATAAAGTACCTCTTGAAAATTTTATCAATAATTATCTTACCACGGTGTATTCAAAATATACTTTTCTTATATTGGCAGCTAAGCCAGGAAAATTTCAGTAAAAAAATTCCGGATGCTTCCGGAATTTTAAATATATGATTCATCATAGAAGGATTTTCTGATATATTGATACTCTAAACAGCATATTCAATTGATTTTTCTTCTTGTTTTTTAAAAGTATAAAATATATGTCTTAACAATTCAAAACAATTTTTAACGGTTTTTTTATCTTCATCATCAATTACAGGATTCAGTTCCACAAAATCCATCGAATTTATATTAATATTTTCAATCAGCCCGGAAAAAATTAATTTTCCTTCTTCCATGCTGAATCCTTCAGATACAGCAGTGCCTGTTCCGGGAACAATGGATTTATCAAGGGCATCAATGTCAAAGCTTAAATGCACTCCGTTTACACTGGATTTATTTATTTTATTTATTATAGATTTCAACACATTTTCCAGACCTGTTTCACGCACTGTTTTCATAGTATATAAATTTAATTTAACCCTTTCCACAAGGTCATATTCCCCCTGGTCAATGTCTCTGGCTCCTATGATATACACATTCTCAGGCTTAACCTTCTGTCCGTTATAATAAATATTTGTCAGAGCGGGATTTCCTTCATTCATGGATGCTGCCAGCGGCATTCCATGTATATTTCCCGATGGTGAAGAGCTTTCTGTATTAATATCTCCGTGAGCATCAATCCAAATAACCGCTATTTCGCCAAAATGCCTGCTTGCTCCTGCGATACTTCCCATGCCAAGAGAATGATCTCCGCCTAAAACAAACGGTACAGCATTTTCATTCAGCGAACCGTATACTGCTTCAGCTAAATTATTGCTGTATTCAACGATTGGACCTAAGTATTTCAGATTCCTGTGACCCGCAAACTTTTCTTCAGGTGAAGCAAACGGAATTTCTATATCTCCTTTATCACAAACTTCATGACCTTCTTTTTTAATTAAATCCAAAATATTATTTTTTCTGAATGTTTCAGGACCAAACTGAGCTCCCTCTCTATCACAGCCGTAGTTAACCGGCACTCCTATTAAATTAAATTTCATGCATATCCTCCAGTAATTAAAAATGTATTTATAATTATAAGAGATTTGCATATTTATGTCAACATAAAAAATGAACATTCTACATTTTTTGCGTTAAAAACCGGAATTTCTTTAATTGTTTTTATTTTAATATTGCATATATTTTTAACATGTATGCAATATATTTCCAAAATATCTTATTTTACATCTTCATTTTTGCCATAATTTATCCGAAGCTTATTATTAAGCTTTTCAGACAGCAAATTTGCTTTATTTTCGTCCTTGCCTGAAACGGATATAAATACTGTATCTTCATTTTTTGGAAGGTTGCCGCTTGTTTTAAGTTCCTTAACCGTTATTTCTATTGCGTCTGCTATATCCTTATGAGTCAAGTTTAAATTATCCAATGTTAACTTGTCTTCATTGTCTGTATTGACCTGGATTACTCTGTTATAATAATTTATTGTATATTTGACTGAGGTGCTGCTGTTCAAGGTCACATAACCAGACGGAGTAATGTACAGATATCCTCCATAAGCAGATAAGCCAAATATTGCAGTAAAAAATACCGCATAGCATAACAGTTTAATTAAAAAAACAAGCAATTTTTTCATTGGTCCTTACTTCCTCTCAGTCAATGTAGCCAATCAGTGGTAGTAGATAATATACCATCATTATATTACAAATAAACAATTTTATTAATCAAAAAATGTCACAAGCACCTGAGAATGTTCCTGTACTTGTGACAATCCGTATTCCTGCAAAAACTTTCTTAAATTTTCAGTATTTTCTTATTATCTTTTTCGGAGTCTTGCTCTCTCATATTGTTTCGGCCATATTGCTATGTTGCTGAGCTCCTGGTCCGCATACAGCGGCCAATATGGATTTCTCAGCAATGCTCTTCCAAAGAAAACCAAGTCCGCTCTTCTGTTCTGCAATATCTCTTCAGCCATATGAGGTTCTACTATCAAGCCTCCGGCAATAACAGGAAGATTTGTTACTCTATTAATTATTTCAGCAAACTTAACCTGATATCCTTGAAATGCCTTTGGAGCAACATCTACCACGCCTCCGGAGCTTACATCTACAATATCTACACCTTCATTTTTTACTAAATTAATCAGCTCTGCCAAATCCTCAGGGTGATTTCCTTCATCATCATAATCTTCAGCAGAAACCCTCAGCATCAGTGGTTTTTCCTCAGGCCATTCAGTCCTTACAGCCCTTATTACTTCCTTTAGGAATCTGGCTCTGTTTTCCTTGCTTCCCCCATATTCGTCATTTCTCCTGTTGGCTAAAGGAGATAAAAATTCATTTATTAAATACCCGTGAGCTCCATGAATTTCTATTATGTCATATCCTATTTCAGCACATCTGTGTGCTGCTTCCTTAAACGCCTGTATCACTTCGTTTATTTCTGTCTTAGTCATCCCATGGGGTACTCTGTATTCATCGTTGAACGCTACGGAGATTGGTGCTATTATTCTCTCGCCCTCCGCCTCACACTTTCTTCCCGCATGTGCAAGCTGAATTCCTATTTTTGCGCCATATTTTTTGCATGTATCTGAAATTCTTTTTAGCCCTTCAATTTGAGAATCATCCCATATCCCGAGATCATTTGCCGAAATTCTTCCTCTCGACTCAACTGCTGTCGCCTCCTGAATTATCAGACCGACACTTCCTACAGCTCTTGATGCATAATGAAGCAGATGCCATTCCTTTGCTTTTCCATCATCTTCTGCCGAATACATGCACATAGGTGCCATAACAATTCTGTTTTTTAATTCTAAATTCTTAATTATGTAATTTGAAAAAAGTCTTGACATAATCTACCTCCGTTTATAAAAAACTCTCTTCGCATGATATTTATATTATACCTGAATTAAGGAAACTTTAAACTTATATTGAATATATTATCCAAAAATACTTAAACAGGAGGTATGCCGGACACAGTCCCGTATCTTTGCTGCCTGTATACATCCACAATAGAATTCCAGGTTTCCTCGTCAATTATTCCTGTAGGTTCAAATCCTTCAATGCTTTGAAATGTGCTTACCGCCTGCTGTGTATCAGCATCCAGAACTCCGTTGGGTATAATGTACGGAATAACCGGGATAACCAGTGAAATATATGACAGCATTTCCTGAATAATATATATGTTAGGATTCTCATCTCCCGGATAAAAAATAATTCCCGGCCATCGCATGGTAGGCAGATAAATGGCTTCCGGAGGCAAAGTATCGAGAATTCCAAAAAGACTTGCCGTCAAGGCATCAAATGTCGCACTGTCAACCACTCCTGTCGGATTGAGATTCACTGTTTCCTGAAATTCTATTACCGACTGCCTTGTTTGCTCATCAAAAATTCCGGTTATGGCAACTTGGTGAATTGATGGATAATATGCCGACAAAACATTAAGCGCATATTGAATAAGGTCAACTCTGGGACGAATATCACCCTCAAGGTATGTTTCTCTCGTTATTCCCGTAAGCTGGCTAAGTGTTATTCCCTGTGCCGTAAGTTCTGCCAGTCTTGTAACCGCAACATATATATTTCTTATCATGTACCATGTTGACTGATCAACAATACCGGTTACAGGAAGATTAAACACACTTTGAAATGCCATGACTGCTGCTTCCGTAGACTCATCAAAATATCCGCTGATTAGCTCTATTCGCGGCAGTGCAGGATAGTTCAATCTTATCCGGTCAAGACTAATTTGGATTGTAAGAACATCGAGGCTTGAATCCCCAAGTACAATAGGAGTGCCTGGATATGACACCGTTACATAGCCTACCTGGGCATTTGTGACTATGTTAACATCCTCTCCGTAATAATATCTTAATATTTCAATAGGTGTAAAACCTGCCTCAGCCAATTCAACAGTTCCCCACTGCTGCAACCCATCGCATTGTGAAATCCTTCCATCACAAAATTGAGCAAATAAAGGCTGTATCTGCCCTTCTCTTACTATGTACTGCGTAAAAATCTCATCAACTATTACACCGATGGTATCAAATATACCTCTGTTGGGAACAAATGCCTGATCGTATTGAGTTGAATTTGTTATATCAAAATCATATCCCCTGGCTCTGTACCATTCCGTGAATATCCTGTTCATTGCTACCGATGTAATAGCATGAATGTTCGCTCGCAATGCATTTTCCGGCCATGTAGGATAAAGCTCGCTTGATCCTACATTTTTTATGTATTCAAGGTAAGGAACCGTGACATTTTCTGCATCTTCGTCCGGTCTTCCCAGATGGACAGTAATTGTGGTCGGTATGGTGACAATGGCTGTTGCAGGCAGCTGACTCATCTGTAATATATTTATATTGCCTTTTTCAAATCTTTTAAAGGGATGCATGGTATCTCCTCATTTCTGTTTATATCACACATAAATAAAACAGAATATAAATATTATTTCTGCATTAAAAAATAACTAATTCCTATTATTCAATATATGCATACTTTTTTACTTTGATTATTAGAAAAGAATGAAAAAGAAGCTATAAATAAAGCAGGAGCCTATGATAAACAACATAACAAAAGACAGACTTTACTCTGCCTTTTTGTTCCAGAATATATTCGTTTCCAAGATGTTATAAATCTATCTTATTTAATATGTCTCTTAACAATTTTGCTTCTTCCTTGCTCAATGTGACTCCCTTGCCCATTCTTTCATGCTCGGGAGACCATTCCCTTATATCCAGCTTAGGATCTCTGTCATTCCAGCTTACCAAATTGATTTCCTTAGTCCATCCTCTTGATGATTCAGAAAGAACAGCTAATTCCTCAGTTATTTCATATTTAATTTCAGCCATAATTCCTTTTCTCCTTAATCCTCATATGCTTTATATTCTTTTAATGCCATGTCATAATATTCTTTCGTTTTTTCATCAAAACATACCATTGCCGCCTTATCAATAACATACCTGTCACCGCAGTACTCCATAATAGCTTTAACCGCAATTTCAGCGGCCTTTTCAATCGGAAAATGATACGCCCCTGTACTGATAGAAGGAAACGCCACGTACCGGCAGTTATATTTCTCCGCAAGCGACAGGCTGCTGTAATAGCATCCGGCAAGCAGTTCTTCTTCGCCGCTGCTTCCTCCCTGCCAAATGGGCCCCACTGTATGTATAACATATTTAGACGGTAAATTATAGCCTTTTGTTATTTTAGCCTTACCTGTTTCACATCCCCTGAGCATCTTACATTCCTCAAGCAGCCCCGGACCTGCAGCACGGTGAATTGCACCGTCCACTCCACCTCCGCCCAATAATGTATTGTTAGCAGCATTGACAATTGCATCAGCTCTTACTTTTGTAATGTCACCCAATAAAACTTTGAACTCCATGGTACGCCCCCGCACAATTTATTTTTTATTAATTATAATATAAGCATAAACATTAATCTATATATATTTTATCTTTTATTTGCGCAGAGAATACAAAGCATAAATGTAAAAAAAATCATGGTTTTAATTAAATGTTAAAACCATGATCCTTATATTTATTTTATATATTCATTGCTTACAAGGGCATCAGAAATTATCTCGGTTGGGATTACAAATTCCACAACTCCCATATATCCTGGTGCAACTTCATATTTATCAAATGAAATTACAAGCTTTCCTTCAGGATTTATATAAAAATTCTGATCCTTCGATATCTTTTCGAATACTTCTTCTATACCTTCATTCTCTATTCCATCAACCCAATATGTCTTACTTTCATCAGCCTTATTCTGATCTATCATCTGCTCCTTGATATTTTCACTTATAATATCGACATAGCTCTCATCCTTGAACAAGCTTGGCAATGTAATCAATATTTCATTTTCTTTATCAATGGTATCATATTTCATGATTGTAGAAGAAGACCCTACCGTATTTACAACATACCTGCCTATAGATAAAAGTTTATCCGTATCTGTCTTAACCACATATCCGCTGTCAACTCCCAGGTGTCCATCACCGTTTTTCTTCATCTCTTCCATGCCGGCTTTAAATTCTTCATATAGTCTTTGATTTTCGGCCAGATACTTTTCATTCAGGCTGCTTTGGAGCTCTTTGTTTTCCAATCCTTCTATTGAAGGTACCTTTATATCAGCATTATAAGTATTGTCATTTACAACATACTCTTTAAATGTCAGAACTCTTACAATACTTTCAATACCGGGAACCTTCGACATAGTGGATGCAAATGCAGGACTGATGTTAATACCTGCAGTAAACACTGCCAATGATGCTGCAATTGATGCAGCAGTAACGCCTATTCTCTTGTATGCAGTCTTTTTGCCGGAAACCTTTCTGCTGTCCTGCAATGACTTTCTGACCATAAAATCCAGCTCTTCCGGTATAGGTGTTTCCATATATTTCTTCTTTAATTCTTCAAGATTGTTATTTTTCATTTAAACCTCCTCATAATCTTCCATTTTAATTCGCAATGTTTTAAGTGACTTGTATAAGCGTGTTTTTACCGTATTGGCATTTACATTGAGAATTTCTGCAATTTCTTCAATTTTCAAATCCTCAAAATATCTTAAAATTATTATCATACGGCAGTTAACAGGCAAATTATCCAAAGCCATTTTTAAATCAA
>DAMBZP010000013.1:5828-30428 GCA_032059885.1 Sedimentibacter sp. | reverse complement strand
GTCAGGATTTTTAAGTGAGCCTTTATGTAAAATTGCTTTATAAACAGACTCCTGGACTATGTCCAGAGCATCATCAGCATTATTGACATAGCTGTATGCCAATCTGTAATGACTCTCTTTATATTTCAGAACATGCTCTGCTATTTGTTCATCTAAACTGCTTTTACCCATTGGTACCAACTCCTTTGCCTCTCTGTACAGTTAACTGATACAATTATTAGACGGCTGTATATTATAAAAAGTTTGAATTACATAAATATTTTTAATTTTTTTAATTCAGTTTATATAATATTAAAATGCACAAAAATAATTAAGTGATACACAGTATCACTTAATTATAAGAGTTTTGAATTTTAATATATGAACTTAATTTTATCCTTGTTTACAGTTAATAGTTCTCTGGTTTTTTTCGCCGGCAGATTATAACTTCTCCAGTTGTATTCATTGCCGGAATACAATTCATTTAACCTTTCCATGTAAATTCTTGCCATATTTCTGGTGATAATTTCAACATCCTTATCCAGTAACCTCATTATCTGTGGAGCCGCGTCTGCAGACAAGCTCATCAGATAATCCATATCCAATGATTCCGTCTGCCCCGCAAAATACATGTCAATATTTCTTTCGGCAATTATTCCATCAATTTTTACAAGGTTGAGTGCAAGATAAAATACAAGTGCTGATGCGGCATATACAGCAAATATGTTGAAATTGTGCTTAATAATGTATATTAATGTTGCTGTCAGTACCAATCCTTCAAATATCAGGAACGTATAAACCAGAATTCTCAATCTTGTGAATCCGTATGCGCTGTCATAAAGTGACATCCTGAAGTATGAGGATACAAGCATAATTCCGGTTATTATGCACAGATATGCCAGCATAATTTTTGTTGCTGATGACCATATGCTTTTCTCGACATATATTTTGTCTTTAAGCAAGTAAGTGACAAGCAATATAAGAGCAATATTCAGAACACTTAAAAATACCAGCTCAAAGAATCCGCGCCTTGCATATTCCGCATAATTTAATCCATATGGAAGCTCTCCCGACGAAAACAAATATCTGAACTGAATTGTAATGAATATTGTATAAATTGTTAAAATTGATACCAGCAGTATATTTAAAACTACTGCATCACCCTTTATATGCATGGCAGCAAAGGAATTTTTGCCTTCCGGATTGACAATACTGCTGTGGCCTTTATCAAAGACTGAATACAGGTGTCCAAATAAATACAATCCCACAAATGTTCCGATAATAATTTTGAAAATATAAATAAAATTAAGCAGCTCTGAAATCCATTTGTTAAAAGAAACAAAATCATTGTAAAACACCATATCTGCTGATGAAAGCATGGTAACAAGAAACAGCACGCAAGGTATGGATACGGCAATGCCAAGCAGTATTCTTTTTACAAAAATATTTTTTCCTTTGTTTTTTGTTCTTTCAGCTATCCATTTAAGAGGAACATTAAAGCTAATCAAGGGTTCAAAAACATTTACAGCAGCTTTTAGTATTCCGTAAATATTTAATTTTTTCAGACTCAGCTTATCATTCATAATAAGAATCATAACACTGTATAGAAATACAATCACTAAAAAATTAACAGGTCCCAATAAATTAGCCGTGCTTATTAAATTATTCAGGGATATTATAAATATAGGAGCCATCACCCACAAGCCCTTTATATTTTTTACTTCAGGATTTCCTTTTACAATTAAATATAAAGAAACCATCTGTATCACAAAGAATATTGGAATACTGATTCCCGGATTGGGAATCAAAATAAGATAAATATATGAAATTCCAGAAATAATTCCGTATATTGAAAGTCTTGATTTTATTCTGCTTTTCATGGCTGCTCCTCATCCTTAACATATTCTATGAGATCCCCCGGCTGACAGTCCAGTGCCTTGCATATTTCCTCCAGTGTTGAAAGGCGTATGGCCTTTGCCTTGTTGTTTTTCAATATTGAAAGGTTAGCAGGTGTTATGTTTATTTTCTCGGCAAGCTCCATCAAACCGATTTTCCTTTTAGCCATCATCACATCAAGCTGTATTATTATTGCCATTATACACCCTCCTACACGGTTAAGTCATTTTCATCTTTATAGTAAATGGACTGCTTGAACAAATCCTTTAACGTCAGACACAGCAAGCAGGCTATTACAAATATCGCTATTATTATCACAGTTGATATTGTCGGCATCACAATGAGCTTAACAATATATATCAAGGAAACAGCCATGCAGGACATAGCAATTTTTCTGAGGCAGGCCACATTGGCATAAATAAACGGGTTGCCATTCAAAAGCGTCCTGAATATTACCTTAAGCTGCCACAATATGTAGATGCATGAAATTCCGGATGCAAGCAATATAATTGTTACAAACAACACCCTTTCATCAGCTACATAAAAGTATTTTTTCATCCATGATGATGAAAAAGGAATCAGCACACAGCATATTATTCCTAAATAAAACAAAACATCAATACAAACCTTAGTCATATAATGAACAATACTTTTTTGATACATAAAAGCCTCCAATTGATTATTGATTAGTTGTAATCATAATTATATCACAGCTTTCACATAAGTCAATAATTATTTATCGTTTTACGATAATTTTTTAGTGCATACAGGTAACTTATTATCAAAAAACAATATCTCTCTGCAGTCATTAACCGCAGAGAGATATAAAATAATTAAATATTAAACACGTATTTATCCAATCTTTCAAAGGCTTCAATAATTTTTGATTTTGGCAGAGCCAAATTCAGACGGATTGCATATGGACGATTGAATGGCCGGCCGTCCTGCCACATTACACCTGCATCAGTACCTGATTTGTACAGCTGTTCCAAGGTCATATTATGTTTCCTGCACCACTCTTCACAATCAAGATACAGCATGTATGTACCCTGAGGTTTTGAAAATTTAACTCCTTTATAATTATCGGCAATGTGATCGCAGGCATAATCCACATTTTCTGCAAGTACCTTACGAAGCTCATCAACCCATTCACAGCCTTCAGGCTTATAAGCACCAATCAGTGCATGAACAGAAAGAACATTAACCTCATTATAGTGAGATTTGCTGCTTTGTGACCTTACACGATCGCGAAGATACTTGTTGTAAATTATATGGTATGCTCCAACCAATCCCGCAAGATTAAATGTCTTGCTGGGTGCATAAACTGCGATTGTTCTGTTCCGTGCATCTTCACTTACACTTTGTGTAGGAATATGCTTGTTTCCGTACAGTACAATGTCGCTCCAGATTTCATCAGATATTACTACGCAGTCATTATTCCTGTAAATTTCCATAGCTTTTTCTATTTCTTCACGTTCCCATACACGCCCGCATGGATTGTGAGGGGAGCAAAAAACTGCTGCATGAATTTTATATGCTTTCAGCTTAGCGTCCATATCTTTATAGTCCATGCGCCAGACACCGGCTTCATCCTGTTTCAGTTGAGTATGTATAATCTTACGACCATTATTTTCCAAAGATGATGTAAAGCCTATATAGGTAGGAGAATGCAGCAGCACACAATCACCGGGAGCTGAAAACGCATTGACTGCCGATACTGCGCAGCCCAGGACTCCGTTCTCATAACCTATATGTTCAGCAGCGAGGCCGGTTACACCATTACGAATCTCCTGCCATTTTATAATTGAATCAAAATATTCTTTGCTGGGTTTAAAGTATCCGAACATTGGGTGCTTAACACGTTCAATTATAGCTTCCTGTATAGTCGGTGCCGTTGGAAAATTCATATCCGCAACCCACATAGGAATTACGTCAAAGCCCTCCTTAGGAGATTCAGGTGACAAATCAACTGCGATGGAATCTTTTCCCCGGCGGTCTATAATACTGGTAAAATCGTATTTCATAATACTTTCACTCCTCTCAATTTTAAAAATAATCTTCTGTTATTTTATAATTATCGAATAAGTATTGCAAGTTTTAATTTTTTACAGTTAAGTATAAATTAAAAAATTAGAGGAAATATATAAAAATAACTTCAAGGAGGTGCAATATGAGCAAGGGTAACGGAAGGTTCAGAAAAAACAGCATGGGTAACGGAATGGACAAGTTTCATGGTGCATGCAACGGCATAACATCCGGCACCAAATCCACGGATGAGCTGGACTTTGACTCACTGCAGGATGTCCCCGATTCAGACATAAAATCGGGAAACATCAACCGAAGCAACAAGGATAAAGGCTTTAAAAGCAAACTGAAATAAAAAACAAAATAAATAAAAAACAGAACCTTTACAATAACTAGGTCCTGTTTTTTGCATTAACTTTCTTTTCTTTATGACACAATTTCTATGTCTTCATTTCTTTCATATTTACGTAAGCCTTTATCCATTGCAAGCGTAATTCTTCCTGTTTCACACAAATAGTCCAGCTGGCACTTTATCATCTTGGAAATAGTGTCATACTTGTAAATGTTGTCGATTTTTACGCCAAAGCTTTTTGAAGCTGCTATTATAATCTCTTCTATCGTCATTTTCTCGTTTATGAGCTCACACGTTTTTTCCGCTCTGTGGATATAAAATGCTATATTGTCTGCTATAAGGTTTGTAATGTCATCATAAATTCCTTTGTGTGCAACTATATATTTGCAGCAGTCCAGGCCGTACAGTCTGTCCTTGCTTTTCAAATCCTCCAGCAATACATAATCATATGGCAGTTTATATGATTCAATCATTTCATAGCTTACGAGAGTATCTGCCACATAGCTTACATTGTCAGGAGTTGTTATGCATATGTGTGACGGGCTGTGACCCGGAGTATGCATTATTTTAAAATTAACGCCGCAGATTTTTATTTCATTCTGTGTGTCATCTATATATATATCTGTCTTAAACAGCATATAACCGTATATTTCTTTCACTTCCGTAAGAGTACTGCCGGAATAGTTGGTCTTCAGATTCATGGCAGAACCGCATATTTGAGCCTCAAACATGGGAGCAGCTATAATGCAGTTGTATTTTTCCTTTAAATATTGATTGCTTGCCACATGATCCGGATGAGTATGGCTGTTTATAACAGCCTTGACATTAAAATCATTTTCTTCCAGGACGGATTCTAATGTCTTCCTTTCATGCAAGCTGCCTGTATCGAACAAAATAATATCTTTTTCATTTATTTTATAGAAAGGAATATAAGCTGCACCCACATCAATGCAATATGTATTTCCTTTTACTTTTACTGCTTTCATTTTCTTTTAACTCCAATCATAACTTTAGTACTAATAGTAATATATTATGTGTTGTTTGTCAATCAGATGTTGATATGCTCCCATTTTTGGAAATTACAGCGTTAAATTTAATAAGAATAGTACAAATAATATAATGACTGCCAATAAATTAAGCTTCTATGTTTATTATTTTAAATATTATGATATAATGATAGTTACTAATAAACTAAAGAGGTACATTATGATACAAGATATTTTCCCAAGAATATTCAGCAATACATTTGAAAATAGGAAAGCATCACCACAGGATTTGTTCCTTTCATATGACGGAAACACAATTCTTGTGCGTGAAGACAAGAATAAGCTTTGGTATCCTTCGTTTTCTGACTTTGAAAAAAGTTATCCTGATCTGATAAATAAGGCACAATTCCTTTTTACAATCGATAATATCAACTACTATCTGGTAAATGAAAAAAAACTTGATTCTGTTGAAGGCTGGATTTATGTTTCAACAGACAGATTCAGGACGGAGATTAAATATTGGCGTTCATTTGCAGGCGCTGTAGGATGGCAGCTTAACCGCTGGTATAATAATCATCATTACTGCAGCAGATGCGGAAAGATTATGAAAGCTTCTGAAAAAGAAAGAATGCTTTATTGCGAATCCTGCGGGTTTCAAGTATACCCTGTTATATCTCCATGTGTAATAGTTGCCGTTCATAATGGAAATAAACTGCTTCTGACCAAGTATGCAGGACGAGGCACCAACAGATATGCACTTATAGCCGGATTTGCTGAAATAGGAGAGAGCCTGGAGCAGACCGTTCACAGGGAAG
Organism: Sedimentibacter sp.; assembly: GCA_032059885.1. Lineage (GTDB taxonomy): Bacteria > Bacillota > Clostridia > Tissierellales > Sedimentibacteraceae > Sedimentibacter. Next base: position 24,375 of record DAMBZP010000013.1, on the reverse strand, counting down.
TAAAGGAAGAAGTCGGTCTGAAGGTTAAGAATCTTAAGTTCTATAAGAGCCAGCCATGGCCGTTTACTGATACACTGCTTGCGGGATTTTACGCAGAGCTTGATGGTGATGACACCATAACGCTGCAGGAGGATGAGCTATCTCTGGGTGTGTGGCTGAGCAGAGAGGACATACCTCCTGCAGATATCAAAATAAGTCTTACCGGTGAAATGATGGAAATGTTCAGAACAAAATCTATTGAATTATAACTAAATTATTAAAAAATCATATTTGGTATAATACAATTTTATTCATGTTGTTTGATTTTATAAAATATCGTGGTTCAGGAGGTTGCAATGAAAAAGTTGCATTGTGCTTTAAAAATCAGATTGGCTAAAGAAGAAGTTTTTTTCGGTCCGGGAGTCCTGGACTTATTAAGGCTGACCGAAAAATATGAATCTTTAAATGCAGCTGCAAAGAGCATGGACCTTTCTTATTCAAAAGCATACAGAATGATAGTTGAGACAGAAAAAGCAATGGAATTCAAACTATTGGAGAGAAAAATAGGAGGTGTTCACGGAGGAGGTTCGACATTAACATCTGAGTGTATTGAGTTTTTAAAAATTTATGAAGAATTCAGCAAAGAAGTAGAGGAAAATACCAACAGTCTGTTTGAAGAATATTTCAGGAAATACTTGCAATAAAAAAATCCCTGCTGCATAAGCAGGGATTTTTAGCATTTCTAATTTAACATGAGTATGGAATCTTCAGGTATTTTTAAAAATAAATCACTTTTATTTTTTCTGTTGTCCCACACCTCTTTTTTTACATCAAAGTACATATCTGTTAATGCAATATTGCTATTTTTGTTTTGAAATATAATCGTATATCCTTGAATCATTTCAATTATTTCGATTATCTTACATTCTATTATATTTCCCTCATCGCAAGAATCAAAACCTTCTGAAATTTCGAATCCATATGAATCAATTCCGATAAATGCAGCATCAGATACCGGCTTGGTTATTTTTATCTCAAAACCCCAGTCATGTGCATACATTCGGTCATTTGACACCATGCTGCAGCCGGATATATTTTTGCATCCGGTCAGCCTTGCTGCGGAAACAAGTCTTGGTTCTCTGAATATTTCTTTTGTATCGCCGAATAAAACAGATTTCCCTCCGTCTACAATGACCAGCTTCCTGCAAAACTTGTAGGCCTCCTCCATGCTGTGAGTAACAATTAATACCTCACCTGCATACAGCTTTAAAAGCTCAAATATTTCTGCATGAACCTGAGCCTTTAAATGGGAGTCCAGCGCTGAAAAAGGCTCATCAAGAAGAATCACATCCGGATTATAGGCAATGCACCTTGCAAGTGCCGCCCTCTGCTGCTGACCTCCTGATATCTGCCCGGGATATTTTTTTTCTGTTCCCTGAAGATGAAATGTTTTTATCATTTCGTCAACAATGGGTTTTTTTTCTTTTTTAGTCAGCTTTAGTCCTGCTCCTATATTTTCTTCCACTGTCATATTTGGAAACAGTGCATAGTTTTGAAACAAAAATCCAATGTTTCTTTCCTGCGGCCTGAGATTTATCTTTTTCTCAGAATCAAACAGAACCCTGCCATTCAGCACAATCCTGCCCTCATCAGGTGTTTCAATGCCGGCAATACATTTCAGGGTCACGCTTTTTCCGCTGCCTGAAGCGCCAAGCAGACCCATGTATTCCTTGTCTGTTTCAAAAGAAACGTCAAGGCTGAATCCTTTGAATTTTTTCTTTATATCAACTTTTAAACTCATTTGACCTTATCCCTGCCCAAGTATTTTCTTCCTCTGAATGTGAAGTAGTTCATCAGCACAATAACAATAAATGATATAGCCAGAACAACAGCAACGTAGTTCATTGCAGAATCCATGTTTCCTGCCGCAACCTCCGCATAAATTGCCAATGGGAGAGTTCTTGTAACATTTTCTATATTACCTGCTATCATAGCTGTGGCTCCAAATTCTCCAAGGCCTCTTGCATATGCCAGCACTCCTCCTGATGCAATTCCCGGCAATGCAAGAGGCATTGTAATTTTCCAAAATATCCTGTTCTCAGACATTCCAAGTGTTCTTCCGGCAATTATTAAATTCTGATCAACCTGCTCAAAAGCACCTCTTGCCGAGCGATACATGAGAGGGAATGAAATGACAACAGCCGCTATTACAGTGGCTGTCCAAGAAAATACTATTTTTACGCTGAAAAACTCTAACAGGAACTTCCCTAAAGGCCTTTTTACACCAAGTATTAGCAGTACAAAGAAACCCATTACGGTTGGGGGCAATACTAAGGGCAATGTCAATATGCCGTCTAAAAACATTTTTATTTTTTCAGATTTAATTTTCACAACCCATTTTGCTGCAAAAATTCCGAGAAAAAATGTTATTATTATTGCTACCGATGCAGTTTTCATTGATATTAATATTGGCGAAAGTTTCATCTTATCTCCTATTTGTTTGCTGTGAATCCATACTTCTCAAATATTTTTAAAGCTTCATCACTCTGCAGGAATTCCGTAAAGGCTTTTGCAGCATCTGATTTTTCTGTAGCCTTTACTATACCTACAGGGTATATTACTTTTGATACACTTCCTTCAGGTGCTTCTGCTACGACTGAAACACCTTCATTACTTGCTGCATCTGTCGCATATACGACTCCTGCTTCAGCGCTTCCTTCTGCAACCCAGTTCAGCACTTCTGTAACATTTGTACCAAGGCTTGCTTTTGCAGAAACCTGATCCCATAATCCAAGATTATCAAATGCTTCCTTTGCATATTGTCCTGCAGGTACACTTTCAGGATCTCCTACAGCAATTGTTCCTGCATTTACTATATCTTCAAATTTGCTTATTCCCTTATCGCTTCCCTTTGGAACAATTAATACAATTTTGTTTTCCAGAAGTTCAACTATTGAATTTTCTGCAATTAATCCTTTTTCATTAAGAGCATTCATTTGCTTCATTGCTGCAGAAAAAAATACATCTACCTCTGCTCCTTCTTCTATCTGTGATTGAAGCTTTCCTGAGCTGTCGTATGTAGCATTAACCTTTATGTTAGGATTTTGGCTTGTGAACAATGGTATTAATTCATCATCCATACAATTCTTTAAGCTTGCTGCTGCAGCCAAAAGTATTGTTGTATCCGGTTTTGCCGGTTCTTCAGGCTTTTGAATTTCTTCAGGTTTTTCGTTTTTCGCTTCTTCATTGTTTTGAGTATTTGGATTGCTTGAATTGCATCCTGCCAATGAGAATACCATACATAAAACTAAAAACAAACTAATAACTTTTTTCATTTTCATGTGCTCCTTTTAGCATAAATTATTTTTTATTTTAAAAAATCAATAAAATTTATATAATTAAATTTCGCTGATCTTTTCAAAATATAACGATTGTTATAAAGGCATCAATTGCCTTTACCAAACCCGCAGTTAGGATATGTACAGACATCGCAGTTAAGGCATAATCCGCCTTGACCCAGCCTGTCAACATCCGCCCTGGTAATTATATCATCCGCCATAATTCTGGGCAGAATCAAATCAAAAATAGTTCGTTTCGCGTACATGACACAACCCGGAAGTCCTACGACCGGAATTTTATTTCCTCCGTAATTGTAGTACGACATTAAAAGCATTGCTCCCGGAAGTACAGGTGCTCCATATGTAATTATTTCCGCTCCCGTATCCTTAATAGCGCCTGGAGTCTGGTCATCAGGATCAACGCTCATACCTCCTGTGCATACCACAATATCTGCGCCTTTTTCAACAAATGACAAGACTGCTGAAGTTATTTCTTCCTTGTTATCATCCACAATCTTTTGTCCCAAAATTTCCGTATCAAACTCACCAAACTTTTCAACTATTACCGGTCCGAATGTGTCCTTGATTCTTCCGTGGAAAACCTCGCTTCCCGTTGTAACTATTCCTACCTTTTTATGTTTAAAGGGCAAGATTTTCATCAACGGTTTACCTGCTCCTATTTCCTGAGCTTTTTTCATCTTATATTCTTCTATTATCAACGGAATGATTCTTGTTCCGGCTAATTTATCTCCTTTTTTTACAGCCGTGTTGCCATGTCTTGTTGCTATCATCATTTCTCCAAGGCTGTTTATCTGATACAGTCTTTCCGTGTCCAGTTTAAACAGGCCATCTGCATCGGCTATAACTTCTATTTTTCCCTCTTTGACCGGTGAAGGCTTCATATAGTCATTTTTGCAAATTCCATACAGTATTTCCGCTGCTTCATTTTCATGAAGCATACCTTCCTGATTTTCCCATACATAAAGATTTTCTTTCCCAACAGAAAGAAGCACCGGAATATCCTCTTCTCTTACAACATGTCCCTTTGTAAATACTGCGTCCTTTGTAACTCCCTTTATGATTTGAGTAATATCATGGCAAAGGATATGACCTACCGCATCAACAGTCTTAACTTGCTTCATTTCATCCTCCTGATGTAAACGTACCAATATATAAGCTTAATTACATAAATTTTACATAAAAATATCTTTTTAATTTCATCGTTGCATTTTTTTGAAAATATCAACCCTTATAACATTATACACAAGTTTGTAACTTATGCAAATTAATTTTTTGTCAAAATAACCCCATAAATTTATTATGGGGCTTTGGATTGTGCGTATTTCGCGGCTGACAATAAACGAGCAAAATACTAAATATATTAATATTGCTTCATTAAAACAGATATTTAGAGATATAAGAAAACGCTATGATTCCTATTAATGCAATGACACAAAATCTTCTAACTTTTAACCACAATTTGTAACTAAACATATTGCACCTCTGAGTTTAGATTTCAGTTATATTGTATATTATTATAACATATTATATTATAATTTTCCAGGAAAACATTTATTTTATTTAAGAGCATTCATATGTCTTTGAAGAAATTTTATAATTTCTGATTTTTCTTTATGCATTGGTACAATATTCTCTTCCCAGATTTTTCTGAAACGTTCTTCAAAAGCCTTTACAAAAATTGGTTCATTCATAGAAATATTTGTTTTTAGGCAGTCATCTTCCAACCCGTATCCCTCGTAAAATAATGCTTGTCTTTCCTTTATGACAAAAGAAAAGCTTTCTGCTTCTATACCCTCAATTCTTTCATTTATAAATGAAATATTATAATTCTTGTATGCTTCAAGATTATCTATGATATTTTTCAGCAATTCGATAATATCTTCAGCATCCAGTTTTATCTGCTGAATTCCAGAATAGTAATACAGATAAAACTCCTGCCCTTCTATTAAGCTGTTAATCGAATCCATAAGATATATCTCGTTATATTCGTAATACATTATGTTCCTTTTAAACGCATTACATTGTTTTTTGTAATTTTTAAATGCGTAATCTATAACATCATCAGAAAGCTTGTACTTTTTCAGCAGCTTAACATATATTTGTTCAGGCAGCATCATTACATTTAAATCGGAACTATATGACATACGGCTTCCTACCGCTTCATCGGCTTCTGTTAAAGCACGGGAGTATTCCGTATATTCATTAGACTCAAAATTTCTTATCAAAGGCCGGGCATCATTCTTGAGCATGGCTTCGAAATATTCTTCAAATACATTGACGGCTCTTGCATTTCTAAGATAAAAGGCCGTATTTATATTTGAACTGCAATTGTATGAGAAGCCTGACACCGCACCAATGTCCGGAATTACAAAGGTTTCTCTTTCCACATCAGATAACCCATACCTTGTGCAGTAATATATTGTTAATCCTTCTGATGTAATAAACGGCATGGCAAACTTAATAAAGTTAAATATCCTGCACAAATCATTGTCCAGTTTTATCAGAATTATAAATTTCCAGCCATTTTTAATCATTTTTAAAAAACGATTTCTTATTTCAATAATTTCATTGTCACTTCTCACTATATTGCTATTGTAAGTCATATAAATTATTTTATTTTCATGAGAGATATCTTTTATTGCCCGGTCAAGCAAATCAGACACAAGCATATTTATATTGTCCGAACCTAATACCACTTTATCGTTACTTGATAATGCAAATATATCGTCTGCCGTTTCCAGCTGAAAAGTATACTGCTCAGAATTGATTTTATATGAACCTGCAGAACTTGTACTGTAATTTTTTTCTTCTGCAGATATTTCTTTGGTTTTTATTTTTTTATCCTTCAATATTCTTTTTTTATATTCATATGAATACCCTTGAGCTTCCGACAAAACTGTTTTTATTCTATCTTCTATATTGTTTGTATTGTCAGGGGATAAGCCTTGCTCACTGAAAAGTTCATTAAGATTTTTAATCTGATATGCATTGCGAACATTTTTAGACAGATACTCTGCAATGTTTTCAATATAAGATGAACCATAAGGAGGAATCCTTTCCCCATGAACCCATCTGTTAACAAGCGAATTATCTACATTTATAGATTTAGCTAGGCGATTCATGCTTACATCCAAAGCCGAAAGCATACAGTTGAGGCATTCACCAAATGTCATATTGTTCATGTCTACTTATTTTCCTCTTTTTAGTACAAAAATTAATGAACTTATGTTAACATAGTATACTGCTGTTTGACTACTATAATATCTTTCAAGTCCATTTTATACATAGTTTGAATGATATTCAATTGTTATATTATTCCGAACCATTTCTTTCATCGATGCAGCTGTTTTCCAGAAAAAAACACAATTTCTCGGCAGATATGGGTTTACAAAAATAATACCCCTGAAGCATGTCACATCCCATTTCTCTGAGCTGTTCACACTGTTCGGCAGTTTCAGTACCTTCTGCTATAACTTTTACTCCCATACGATGTCCAAGAGAAATTATGCTTTCAACCAGCATTCTTCCTCTGTCGTTTTTCAGGTTTGAAACAAACGCCCTGTCTATTTTCAAACTGGTGAAGTCCATCTCCTGCAAATATTTCAGGCAATTATATCCTGTTCCGAAATCATCTATTGATATTCTTACTCCTGTTTTCCTCAAACTCTTTAACGTTTTTATAACATAAGGGGCTTCATCTAATTTAATGCTCTCAGTTATTTCAAGTGAGAGTTTTTCTGGTTGTAATCCTGTTTCATCAAGTACGTCTTTCACCACTTCTGCAAAATTGTGCTGCCTCAGCTGTACGGGAGAAACATTTACAGATATGCCGCTGCTTGTGTATCCACAGCTATGCCATTTTTTCATCTGTACACATGCATCTTTAAGAACCCATTCTCCAGCCGCAAGCATGAGGTTCTTTTCCTCCAATACCGGTATGAATTTTTCCGGAGATACTGTTCCGATTATACTGCTTCGCCATCTCATCAGTGCCTCAACCCACAAAGTCTCATATGTATCAGCATCCACAATCGGCTGATAGTTGAGAATAAATTCATTGTTGTCTAATGCTTCTTTTAAAACATCGCTTTCTTTAAGAATATTCCACACCATTATTCATACTCCTGCTTGATTTACTCTATAAATTTGATACATTGACCCTTTTCTGCCGCATCCACTGATATGCTGAATATAATTATTGTCAATGCACTTAGACTAATAAGCAATTATAAGGTATTCTTGAATAAATTGAAATAATTTGGAAGGATATGTCAATGACGGAATTATGACACTTTTATGACACTTTTTGAGGTGAATGAAATTAATAACATATTTATTCATATAAATACAGGAAATGCCCCTTTTTACTATAGATATCAACTTTAAAGGGAGCATAAAATATATAATATATCTATAACCTTTGTATACAGGTATTTAATTCCAAGACAAATAAATAAAGTACCTGTCAGTTGTTTAATCAAATGACAGGTATTTGTTTTTGTTATTCCTTCACAAGAGCCTTTGCAATTTCTGAAGCTTTATCTAAATCTGCGTTTTCAGGATTCCAGCTGCATCTAATTTCAGGTTCAACAACCTCAAAGCCTGAATCCGCCAATCTTTCACGAAGCACCTTTGTAGATTCTCCACTCCATCCATAGCATCCGAACACTGCTGCCTTCTTATTTTTAAACTTCAGTTCCTTTAAAAATTCGATCCATCCGCCTACAGAAGAAAGAATATTCTGACCTACTGTCGGTGAACCTACTGCAATTGCTTTTGATCTAAATACATCTGTCATTATATCGTTTTTATTTGTATGAGATATATTGTATATTTTTACTCGTGTATTTGGCGAAATTGCTGAAATTTCTGATGCAATCTTATGTGCAAGCTGCTTTGTTCCATCCCACATTGTATCATAAGCTATGGTTATCTGATCTTCCTGGTAATTTTTAGACCACTCATAATACTTTTCTACTATTTGCAGAGGATTATCTCTCCATATTGAACCATGACTTGGTGCAATGATATCTATAGGGAGATTTAATGCTGTAATTTCCTCTACCTTCTTCTTTACAAGCGGTGAGAACGGGTTAAGTATATTAGCATAATATTTTATGGCTTCTTCCCACAACTTGCATTGGTCAGCCTTATCATTAAACAGCTCTTCAACTGCATAATGCTGACCAAAAGCATCATTGGAAAACAAAATGTTGTCGCCTGTCATATATGTCGCCATACTGTCAGGCCAGTGCAGCATTCTCATTTCAACAAATACAAGCTGTTTCCCATTGCCTATATCGATAGAATCACCGGTTTTTACCACACGGAAGTTCCACTCAGGATGATGATACTGTCCTGTCAGTGACTTCACCGCATTTGCCGTACAATATATTGGTATCTCAGGTATCCTTTCCATAAGTGCAGGTAATGAACCGCTGTGATCAACCTCACCGTGGTTCATTACAATAAAATCAATTTTCTTCAAATCAATCTCTGATTCCAAATTATCCACGAATTCTGTAGAATGTGGTTTCCACACAGTATCAATTAATACAGTCTTTCCTTCTTTAATCAAGTATGCATTTTGACTCGAGCCATGATTAATGGAATAATCTGCTCCATGAAAAGATTCCAGCTCCCAGTCCATCTTCCCTACCCAGTAAACATTATTCTTTACAAGTTTTTTCATTTTTTCCTCCTTAATTTCTTGTTATGTTTATTATACCCATATTATGTCATCACATGAAATTACATGCTGTAATCTAAATATCAAACTTTCATCATGTAGATATTATACAATATATTTTCATATTACAACAGCATTTTTAATATTTAAATATCTTTTACTATTCCCTTCTTTTATAATTATCAGCATTTTCATAAAAATGTTTTATTATATTTAAGTATTTATTTATGTTATATTATTAATCAAGTGTAAATTTTTTAACAATATAGAACATGAGGTGAATAAATGAAAAAGTTTAACATTTTAGGTATTATTTTAGTTTTTGTACTTGTATTGGCTGGATGCAGCCCGACTGAACAGACCGTACAGGCTGAATCTGCAGAACAACCTTCTGGCGCAGGACCGCATTCTGATGAATTCATCCCACAGATATTGTTTAACGGTTCATCAACACTCGCTCCTGTAATGGCCTCTATATCAACTAATTTCATTGAAGGCAATGTAACATGGGACAAGGTTGATCCTTCATTTCCTGAAGAAAACATTGCAATATATGTTTCAGCCGGGGGTTCAGGACAAGGTGTAAAATCAGTCATAGATAAAACAAGCAACTTCGGTATGGTCGCAAGAACAGTTAAAGATACTGAAAAAGAACAGCTCCCTGAGCTTAAGGAGTTTAAGGTTGGTATTGATGCCTTAACATTGGGAGTAAATCCTAACAATCCTGTACTGTCAGTTAAAGACAATCTAACAAAAGATGAAATAGTAAAAATATTTTCAGGAGAATTTAAAACCTGGAAGGATTTAGACACTTCGCTTCCTGATAAAGAAATTATAGTAGTGACAAGAGATATCGGAGGGGGAGCACACGAGGTATTTCAATCAAAAATAATGGGTGATGTACAGGTAAAAGCTGACGCTATACAGGCTCCATCAATGGGAGCTTTAGTTACTAAAATAATTGAAAATGAATATGCAATCGGATATGCATCGTTTGGAGTTGTTAATCAAAATGCCGGAAAGGTTGCAACTCTAAAAGTTGATGGAGTTGAAGCAACGGAAGAAAATATAATAAATGGATCCTACATAATACAAAGACCGTTAATTGCAATATTCAACGGTGAACTATCTGCTCCTCAACAAGCATTTATGGACTACGTAATGGGTGAAGATGGAACGGCAGTTGTTGAATCTATGGGTTTTGTACCTATAAAATAAATTGCTGAAGCTCCCGCTTTTATGCGGGAGCTCCAATTAACGGAGAGTCATCATGAAGGATTATAAAGAAAGCATTTTTCGTATAATAATTACCATTGGAACTTTATTGTCAAGCATATTGGTTCTGTTGGTATTTTTTTATATCTTGAAAGAAAGTCTGATATTTTTTAAAGAAATAAAATTTACCGAATATATTTTGGGGAATTCCTGGAGACCATTAAGTCCCAGGCCAAATTATTCATTTCTTCCTATGATACTTTCAACCTTATATATTTCATTTTTAGCTATAACAATATCAACACCGCTGAGTGTGGGATGTGCATTATTTTTAAGTTTTTATGTCAAAAAGAGACATTCTAAAATTATATTATCTTTTATTGATATGATTGCAGGTGTTCCTTCTGTTATTTTTGGTTTCATGGGTCTGGTCATTTTAGTTAAGTTTTTGGAAAAACAATTGGGCATGGTTACCGGTGAAAGTGTTTTGGCCGGTAGCTTATTGCTCAGCGTTATGCTTTTTCCGTACATAGTCACAGGATGTGCAGAAACATTTGAAAAAGGTAAAGAGAAATATTATACAGCATCTGAATCCTTGGGTGTGTCAAAATGGTATGCTATGAGAAAAATAATGCTTCCCTTTGCATTAAACAGTATCTTCGTCAATATGCTGCTGGCATTCAGCAGAGCTATAGGAGAAACTATGGCTGTAATGATGGTAACAGGAAACTCTCCCATATTTCCAAAACTATTAGGAAGAGCAGAGACCATTCCATCATTAATTGCACTTGAAATGGGTACAGCAACATATAAAAGCATTCATTATTCGTCACTTTATGCAGCAGGGCTGGTTTTAATAGTAATAATACTAATTATACAGTTAATTGCACATAAGATAAATAAAATAGGATCGAGGCAGTTCTGATGAGAATAAAAGACTCATTATTTAAGCTATGGGTTTGGTTTTCCGGAGTAATAATAATCTCCGTAACCATAGGTATTTTTTTATATTTGTTATATAAAGGTTCTGGCATTGTTTCTGCTGAATTTATTCTGGATTCCCCTAAAGGAATACCCTTGGGCACCGAAGGAGGGATCTTACCTGCAATTGCGGGCTCCTTGCTTTCAGGGCTCCTCTCCGGACTGCTTGGAGGCATATTAGGGCTGTGCACATCTGTTTACTTGGTTTTTTACTGTCAAAATGAAACAGTACGCAATTACATCTTGCATGCACTTCAATGTCTTGCAGGAATTCCCTCTGTAGTTCTGGGGCTGTTCGGCTATTCATTTTTTATAGTTGGCTTAGGAATAAGCAAAAGTCTGTTAAGTGCTTCCATAACCTTAACCATTATGATAATTCCATTTATTTCAATTCGAATAAAAAAAGCTTTGGAGGAAATATCAAAGGATCAATTCATTGGCTCGTTAAGCCTGGGAATTTCCAGGAGTTATACCATAATCAAATTAGTTATACCAAATTCTTTTAAATATATTATGACTTCCCTGGGTCTGGGAATTGTCCTTGCCATGGGAGCCACAGCACCTGTCATGTTTACCGGAGCCGTAATAATTTCGGGAATACCTTCCAGGCTGACAGATCCGTTCATGTCACTTCCATACCATTTATATGTCCTGGTAAATGAAGGACTGTCCGTTGAAATGGCTTATGGGACCGCTTTTGTACTGATAGTCATTGTTTTGCTGATAAATTTAATCTGCCATCTTACAGGCAATTTAGAGGATATGTAAATGAATGATATAATTTTAAAAACTGAAAATTTATGTGTTAATTACGGTAAAAAAAATATATTAAAAAATATAAATGCTTCATTTGAAAAAAATAAAATAACTGCTGTAATAGGACCTTCAGGATGTGGAAAATCTACATTTTTAAAATCATTAAACAGAACAGTCGAAGAATACGGAGGGAAAATAAGCGGTAATATTTATATAAATAATTCAGATATACTGAATATGTCTCTGCAGAAAATCAGGAATAAAATTGGAATGGTATTTCAAACTCCTGTAGTATTTCCGTTTTCCATATATAAAAATATGACATATGCCCCTGTTTATTACGGCGAAAAAAACAAGGACAGATTAAACGAAATAGTTGTAAGCAATTTAAAAAAGTCAGGATTGTATGATGAAGTTAAGGAAAACCTAAATATGCAGGCATCAAAATTGTCCGGTGGACAACAGCAGCGTCTGGTAATTGCAAGATGCCTGACCGTAAATCCGGAAATTATATTACTGGATGAACCTTGCTCAGCATTGGACATAAAAAATACTGCACATATTGAAAAGATGCTTTTAGAGCTAAAGAATGAATATACCATTATTATTGTTACTCACAATCTGGCCCAGGCAAAAAGAATAGCTGACAATGTAATTTTTATGGAAGACGGTGCAACCATTGAAACAGGAACTCCCGATGAAATATTTAATCATCCTGCAGATTTCCGCACTCAGGAATATATTATGTATATGAAAAACTAGAAGAGGTACATTATGATAGAAATAAAAATATCCGGAAGATTTGATCTTTCAATAGAAAACATAGTCTTTGACTACAACGGGACAATTGCTGCTGACGGAAAAATTCCTGAAACAACAAAAGAAAAAATATCTCTCTTATGCAATATGGCAAACGTCTATGTGCTTACAGCAGATACATACGGTTCTGCCGCATTGGAATGTTGTGGGCTTGATTTAAAATTAAAAACATTCCCCAAAGATAATGCTGCAGATTTTAAAGCTGAAATAGTGGATGAATTAGTCGGAAACAAGACAATATGTTTCGGCAACGGATACAATGACATAAAAATGTTTGAAACTGCAGCTCTCTCTATCGCTGTTCTCGGAAGCGAAGGATTATGCACAGGTCTGCTTAAAGAAGCTGATATCTTAGTAAAATCAATTGAGGACGGAATTAATTTATTGTTGAATACAAATGCATTAATTGCCACTCTCAGGGGGTAACCCCTTTAACACTCTAATTCTTCAATCCTTCTATGCTTTCAAAATCCTCCCAGTAATTTTTTATTTTATTGTATCTTATGCCTTTTTTTCTTCCGTAAAAGTCCTTGTTGTATGTAATTGATTTAAATGCTCCTGCAATAACAACATCATCTGCATAGTATTTTTTATACATTGCAATGTGGTTGAACCCGTAGCTTCCTGTCAGGGAAATGTTGATTCTGAACCGGCTTTGCGTTGAACCTGCTGCCGACTTATTGAATTCTATCGCCTTTTTAGCTTCATTCATGATATTGAAGAATTGATAACTGTTTTTAAAAGAATATGAAAAGTCATATTTCCCAAGGTATGTAAGATTATAATCTATGGGAATATTAAACATCCCTGTACTTTTTTCACCTGTGCTGTGCTCTGTAATGCTTATTCTGATATCCGGGTTGACAAGAGCATCCCTGCCGGTATTTATAGTCCTGAAAATAAACATATCTGTTTCAGAATTATATATTATCTTCTGGGAAAATTTAATCAAATCTCTGGGATACAGCATCTTTAAAGACAATACGGAAACCATCAATGCAAAGTACATCGCAGTTATACAGGTTTGCAATATTACAAGAACCTTTCCTTCCAGAGTGACAGGGACAAAATCACCATATCCTATAGAAAGAGACGTTACAAATGAAAAATAAACATAATCAAAAAAGCTTTTCGTATTCTCCAATACATTAAATAAATAGTAAGCTGCCGAAAAAAATAAATTTACTGCCAGATAATATATGAAAAGCTCAAGAAGAACTATGCCAAAATGCTTATTTTTTATTTCACTTGCCCAGCCAAGGCTTGCCTTTTTCGGATACCTGATATTCATACACTCCTTTGGAAATCACTTTGTTATATATGAAAAAGCTATATGCTTATTATTTTAAACATATAGCTTTTTTGTATTCATATAATTCTTACCTATTCTGACAGTGATGAGAGCACTGAAGTCTTTGTAACAATTCCTTTCAGTGCACCTTCCTCATCAATAATGGCAATCGGATATTTAGCTTCTGCCGCAATTGGAAGTATATCGCTTATAAGTGTATCTTCATTGGAAGTTATAGTATCTTTTTTTATTAAATCAAATAATTTTATATTTTCCTTGCTTGCTTTTATGGCATCATCTATTGTTACAATGCCCTTATATCTCATTTTGCTGTCAACTGCATATGCGCTGGAAACGGAATTGTTTTGCATTTCACGAATTGCAATCTTTGCGGAATCATTTTCTCTGATAAGGCATGACGGAGTAATCATAATATGCTTTACACTCAATACTTTAGTCTTATCAGCGCTGTCAATAAACTTTTTCACATAATCATCCGCCGGCTGTGCCGACATATTTTCGGGAGTATCGATTTGAATAACCTTTCCGTCTCTCATAATTGCAACCGTATCTCCAAGCTTAAATGCTTCATTTATATCATGGGTGATGAATATCACTGTTTTTTCAAGCTTACGCTGAAGCGATAACAATTCAAACTGCATATCCCTTCTAACAAGCGGATCCAATGCAGAAAAAGGTTCATCCATAAGGAGCACTTCAGGATCGTTGGCAAGTGCCCTTGCAAGACCTACTCTTTGCTTCATTCCCCCGGACAGACTGTCAATAGGCTTGTACTCCCAGCCTTCAAGCCCAACAAGCCTTGTCATTTCCAAAGCCTTTTTTTGTCTCTCCTCTTTTGAAATTCCTTTTACCTCCAGCCCGTATGCAACATTGTCCATAACATTTCTATGGGACATAAGTCCAAAATTTTGAAATACCATGGATATTTTATTTCTTCTGAAATCAAGCAGCTCCTTTTTATTAAATGATTCTATTTCTTTACCTTCAAACAATATCTTCCCTGATGTAGGCTTCAGCAGCTGATTGAAGCACCTGACCAATGTGGACTTTCCTGAACCCGACAACCCTATTATGGCAAATATCTCACCTCTCTTAATTTTAAATGATACATCCCATAATGCAGCTGTCACTCCTGTTTTTTTATATACCTCATCCTTTTCAAGGCCTTCATTCATAAGCTTCGCCGCATCCTTTTTATTTAAACCGTATAACTTAGACACATGACTCACTTCTATAATATCATCCATTATTCACTCACCTCGCTTTTTTTAATTAATCCTTGAGTAAGGCGATCAAGAATAATGGCTACAATCACTATGGATATGCCCGGAAGCAGTGCTTTCCCCATCTCCACACGATTTGTGGCAAGAAGTATTTCAAGTCCCAGTCCTTCTGCTCCTATTATCGCGCAGGTAACCACCATTGACATTGCCATCATAATTGTCTGGTTGACACCCGTCATAATAGTTGGCATTGCCTGAGGAATCTGGACCTTTATGAGAGCCTGCATTTTTGTTGAACCGAATGACATTGCAGCCTCATGCACTTCCTTGTCCACATGGACTATTCCATGGCTCGTCATTCTGATCATAGGTACTATGGAATAAATGGTTGTAGCCAGCAAAGCAGGCATCGTTCCCACACTGAACAGTACTACTGCAGGAACCAGGTATACAAAAGCAGGCATTGTCTGCATCAGGTCCAATACAGGTCTCACCACTCTGTCAGCCCGTTTGCTCATTGCAATAAATATCCCCACGGGAAACCCTATAACAAGAGAAATGGTCACTGCAGCAATTACTAAGCTTATTGTTTCCAGCATATGTTCCCACAAACCGCATGCACCTATAAAGAAAACCATAATGCCATATGCTATCCCTACGATGAATTTCCTGCTTACCCTATAGCCTAAGTATGCAATAATTAAAATTAGTATGAACCACGGAATAGAAGACAGCACCCAGTTAATTCCCTGAATCGCTTTTATTACGGTAATTTTAATCGCATCAAGTATTCCCTGATTGTTACGGCTGAAAAGTTTTACGGCATCATCTATAGTTGTGCCTATATTAAACTGCCACGCTTTTGGAAATTCAAATATATAGTCATTCATAATTGTGTCCTCTCCATGTTTATTCGTTCAGATAGGCTCGTACCCTTTCTGCATTCTCTTTCGGAAGCCACTCATCCAACAAATAATCATTTTCTTTTAGAAGCCATTTTGCGGTCTCCTCATGTGAAGCCTTCGTCTCATCAAGATATGCAAGAGCATCTGAAATTAACTGACTTCCTGTTTTATATTTCTTGAAGAATTCCAGAAGATCCGGAGCTTTATCAGCAAATTTGCTGCTGCTTACTATTTTCAATTCCTGCTTCGGAAACTCACATTTCCCTTCAAAGAATGTATCAGGGTCATATGGAGCATCTTCAAGACGTACAACATCCAGCTTTCCTGTTATCCATGTAGGCTCATAGCAATACCCAACCCATGCCTTTCCAAGATTATAAGCTGATGCCAAAGAAGCAAATATTGTGGCCTCACTTCCCAGCCTCGTATAATTGTACATTTCATCCAATCCATAATATTCATATTTTTTATACAGCACTTCATCTGCCATCATACCCGGAGTACCGCCATATATACGGCCTTTTGTACTATCCTCGTCATCCGGGAATAATTGAGGGTATTTTTTTAAATCCTCAACTGTTTTCAAATCAGGCGCCATTGGTTCTATTCCTCTTTCAGGGTCTCCCTCTATTACATATCTGGGAACATAAAGTCCCTGAGCACTGTCGGGAACTAAAACTCCTACGTCCACAATATCTCCGTTGGCTATGTCATCGGGATAGCTGGCTACATTATCCGTCCAGCTTTCAATGTCCAGGTCAACCTCGCCTTTTATGAGAGCCTGCCAGTTCATAGTAGATGAGCCGGCTGTTGAAAGCTCAAAATCATAGCCGTCATAGCCATGTTCAACAACTATTTTAGCAATTTCATTATGCAGCTTCTGACTGTCCCATCCATTATCTGTTACGACTATCTTCACAGACTCTTTCGCTCCCGTTGATGCCCCATTGGAGCACCCCGAGATAACAGATGATATAACAAGAAGCACCATTGTAAATGCAAAAAATCTTTTCATGTGTATCCTCCTTAAATTTTTGTAATACTAAATAAATACTTATGCTATAAAATAAATACTTATTAGTTATATATAATTAAATTAAAAAACATAAAAATAAAACTTATAATTATATTTTTTAATGTATTGTATTTTTATTTTTAATGCAAAGTTTATTATTGTTTTTTTGTTGAAAATTTAATGTCCGACAAAAGAATAAAGATGTCATATTATAACCTATAAAGCAGATTATATTAAGCCGTTAGACTTTTCCAATTGCATGGAAAATAATAAATTGTATAATTAATTATAGCAACATAAATCGGATATGTCAAATTTAAACGGAAATTTTTTATAAATGCATTCAAATATACAAATTCTTATAAGTATGATATAATGACACATATTTTGTTTTCCCTCATTAAATACTTTAACAATATATTTTTAACACGGAGAAGCCAATGAACAAAAAAATAAAAATAGTTAAAAACGGTCCATACCTGGTATCAGGAAATGTACGCTTGAGCGAAAAGGTAATCACTCCGAAAGGAAACGGATATGAATACAAAGAAGGCTGCATCATGAAGCAAAATGAAACTTATGCTCTTTGCAGGTGTGGCAGCACAAAAAATCATCCTTTTTGTGACGGTACACATCTTAAAATTGATTTTAACGGAAAAGAAACTGCTTCACGCGACAGCTTTAAGGATAGAGCTGATCTGTTTGAGGGACCCGGAATAAATTTGCTGGATGACGGCAGATGTGCTCTCGCTCGTTTCTGTCACAGAGAGAATGGCGATGCATGGGAACTTACAGAGGATTCTGACGATGATTTTTTGAAAAATGAGGTAATTATTGCCGCCAGGGAATGCCCTGCAGGTCGTTTACTGGCAGTAACCAAGGCCGGAGAAGAAATGGAAACTGATTTTGAACCATGCATTGAAATACTTCAGGACCCGGAAGAAAGAGTCAGCGGTCCCATTTATGTCAAGGGCAATATTCCTGTTGAATCGTCAGATGGTTACGTCTATGAATTAAGGAACCGTCAGACCTTATGCCGCTGCGGCAAATCAAATAACAAACCTTTTTGTGACGCTTCACATATAAAGGCAAAATTTAGAGACAGACAATTTCCTGTTTTACGAAAATATAAGAATGAATGTGGTGAGTAACCATCGAATTATTGTGTAATGAAAGCGAAATTAAAAAAGATATTATTTTGATGATGGAGAATTATTTATGAAGAAAAAAGATATTTTACTGGCACTGCTCCTTGTTACTATATGGGGGGTTAACTTCACCGTTATAAAGCTGG
>DAMBZP010000013.1:0-5818 GCA_032059885.1 Sedimentibacter sp. | reverse complement strand
AGTGCCTTCAATGCTGCTTGTAGCGCTAAGATACCTGCTGACTGCATTTCCGGCGGTATTCTTTATTAAAAAGCCAAAAACAGAATGGAAATATATAATACTTTACGGACTTACAGTGGGTGTGGGTCAGTTTTCATGTTTGTTTTATGCCATGGAAATTGGAATGCCTGCAGGCATTGCTTCCATAGTGCTTCAGATTCAGGCTTTCATTTCTCCTGCACTGGCAATGATATTTTTAAACGAGAAAATAAAAGCAAAGCAAATTGCAGGCTTTGTGACAGCAGCGGCAGGTCTGTTTATTATAGCATGGTCAAACACAAAGAACGGAATCGGTTCAATACCTCTAACAGCAATAATTTTAAATCTTCTGGCTCCTTTTTTCTGGGCAGCATCAAATATTGTTTCAAGAGTCGCTTCAGACAAAGCCGCTGCTAATGGTGAGAAGCTTGATATGTTCAGCCTGGTCGTATGGTCAGCGCTTATACCTCCCATTCCAATGCTGGGATTGTCTTTGATGCTTGACACACCGCAGAGCCTTTTAAATATTTTGAGCAGCTTGAGCGGAATTTCAATATTTGCTGTCATTTATCTCGCCTTTGCATCAACATTGTTTGGTTATGGTGTATGGAATGTTCTGCTGGGAAAATACCCTATGTCAAAGGTTGCTCCTCTCCCCATGTCTGTTCCAGTCATAGCGCTTATATCCGCCAGAATCATACTTAATGAACATCTGTCCGGCATGCAGCTTCTGGGTGTATCTGTTGTATTAATAGGGCTGATAATAACCAATTTAAATACTCAGAACATATTGAAATATATAAAGAAAAACAAGACCGAACATGAAGTATAAAATAAAGCAGGGGATATGATTCTTCCCCTGCAATTTAAAACATATAACCAGATTATTTGTCTTCAGAATAATAGTTCTTCATCCATTACCTTACCAACTGCAACTATATTTGTATCACCTATGAGATAAAGCTTTTCAACCTTATTGTTGTTCTGTTCAACTTCAACAAACAGCTCTCCTCCCGGAACAATAATTTTAACTCTGCTGCCTTTTAAATATCCTTTAATAATCAGGACTGCAGCAGCCGATGCAGAACCGGTCCCACAGGCCAATGTAATATTCTCCACACCTCTTTCATATGTTTTAACAATAGCGGTATTCTCATTTATAACTTCAAAAAAATTTACGTTCGCACCTTTAGGAAATCCTTCGTAATATCTTATTTTTCTGCCGATATCAAATATCCTGTCTTCATTAAAATTCTGCAGATCATATCGTACTACGGCATGAGGTAAGCCAGGATTTCCTAATTCCACATAAGAGCATTCATATTTCACGTTATCAATTTCAATGTCATTATCAATGTTAATTACTTCAGGTTTGTTCAGCAGTACCTTAACCATTCTTCCTTCAAGAATTTCCGAGCTTACAATTCCTGCACCTGTTTCAAATGTCATTTCCTCCCCGGCAATTTTATTCATGAAGGCATAGCGTGAAATACATCTCGCTCCGTTTCCGCACATTTCACCAATACTTCCATCCTGATTATAAAACCTCATCTTAAAATCAGCTGTACCTTCGGGAAAGTCAACTGCCATGAATCCATCCGCTCCTATGGACTGCTTTCTCTGGCATAATTTTTTGGCAATTGCGGACAATTTCTCAACAGGAATCTTTAATTCCATGTTGTTGATAATTATAAAATCATTGCCCGCTCCCTGCATTTTAGTAAAATCCATAAATACACCCCTCTATTTATTAAATTATTATAATTATTTCAATGATTCAGGAATAACCTCATTTGAGGTCATATGGTCATATGTCTGTCTTTTAACTATAATTTCTGACTTGCCTTCCTTAACAAGGATGACTGCCGGAAGAGGGTTTTTGTTATAGTTGCTTGCCATTGTATAACCATACGCTCCAGTTGAAAAAATTGCAAATATATCTCCTCTTTCAGGTCTGGCAATCTTAGCATCTGTTATGAGTATATCTCCCGATTCGCAGCATTTACCACATATTGTAACCACCTCTGTCTTTGGTTCTTCTGCCTTATTGGTTATTATACCTTCATATTTCGCATGATAAAGTGCCGGTCTTATATTGTCAGTCATTCCTCCGTCAACAGATACATATTTTCTTATTCCCTTAATATCCTTGACAGTACCTACTGTATAAAGGGTTATCCCGGCCTCTCCTACAATGCTTCTGCCAGGTTCAATCACTACTTCAGGTCTTGTTATATTCAGTTCATTAGAAAACGCCTCTATTTTTTCCATCATAGGATTGAGAAAATAAGAGTATGTTTTTTTATCGTCATCATCTGTATATCTTATGCCGAAACCTCCGCCGATATTTAATTCCGGCGTAATATAATTAAATTTATCTTTTGTATCCTTTATTAATTTTAAAACTATGTCCAGCGCTTTCAAGTGTGATTCATTATTATTAAGCTGTGAGCCAACATGGAAGTGAAATCCCATAAAGTTTACACAGTCAGAATTTATCGCCTGCTCTATTGCTGGGAATATTACCTCATCATCCAAAGGTATCCCGAATTTGGAATCCTTTTTTCCTGTAACTATATAGTCATGGGAATCGCTTTTCACACCTGGCGTCACCCTGTAAAGAATATTCATTTTTCTGCCTTTATCGCGGCATGCTTTTTCTATTAAGCCCAATTCATCCAGGCCATCTACTATTATTCTTCCTATATTGTAATCTATGGCAAGCTCCAGTTCTTCAACCGATTTGTTGTTTCCGTTAAGTTCTATTCTCTCGGCAGGAAACCCGGCTTTTATTGCCGTATATAACTCTCCCCCTGAAACGACGTCCATGCACATTCCTTCCCGCTCAATTATCTTGCACATTGAGAGAGTTAAAAATGCTTTGGATGCGTAGGCGGCTCGTGTTCTCTCATATTTATTTAGAAACGTTTCTCTTATTTCCCTGCACCTTTCAACTATGGCAGTTTCACTCATAACATATAGAGGTGTCCCATATTTTTTTGCTAATTCAACTGTATCACACCCGTCAAAATACAATGTATTATTTCTAATTTCTCTTTCCATATTATTATCTCCTGGTATAATAATGTCATAGTCACTAATGACTATGCTGTAAAAACAGTTCTGCTAAAGACTAAATCCTTCATTCTATACGTTCTGCTGCACACCTTGGACTTCCTACGCTGAAAACAAGTAAAATAATACTATTTTTCAGGCAGGATAGGGCGCATAATATTAAACTAAATTATTTTATCAAATATATTATTAGCTTTCAATAAATTAATTTATTCACAAAACTGCTGTAAAAAAACTCCCTTTATGAGGAAGTTTTATCTTTGCTAAATACTGAATTTAATCATTTTTGATTTTGTATCTATTTTACAGTCAGCCCCAAGAGGTATAGTAGACATTGGAAAACAATGCCCTGATTTAATATTATACATAACCGGCTTTTGGTAGCCTGTAAGAACATCTCTAAGCATTTCAAAAACTGTGTAATCTTTATCGGCTTCGTTTATACAGTCAGAAAAGTCTCCAAAGATTATTCCTGCAGCGTCATTAAGTTTGTTTGAATACTTCAGCTGATACATCATTCTGTCAAGTCTTCTGACATTTTCGTCAACATCTTCTATAAATAAAATTTTACCTTTTGTATCAATTTCATATGGAGTGCCTATCATTGAAACAATAAGAGATAGGTTACCTCCTATTATTGTTCCTTCAGCACTTCCCTCAGCCATGACCTTGAAATCTTCCCCGGCCGGATTTTCTAAAGTTAATTCTTTTTGCATATTTAATGCTTTCTCAAAGCTTGATTTTGTAAATTCATCATAGGAATTCAGCATATTGGATTTTACCATTGGACCGTGAAATGTTACGAAATCACATTTTTGATTAAAATTTATATTTAGATTTGTCACATCGCTGTATCCCACGAATATTTTAGGATTATTTTTAATTAAGTCAAAATCCAGTTTATCCATCATGTGGGAACTCGTATCTCCGCCTCTGATACACCATATAGCTTTTACTTCTTTATCAGCAAACATTTCATTAATATCATCTGCGCGGCTTCTTCCGGTTCCTGCTGAATAACCGTGAACGGATTCATATGTGCACTTGCCCATTTTAACGTTGTATCCCATATCTTCAACAAGCTTCTTGCATAAATCCGCTTCATTTTTCGTAACCGGTGAAGAAGGAGATACAATTGCAACTGTATCTCCGGCACTTAACTTCTTTGGAAATAACATTTTTTACCTCAGCTTTCTATAATTAAAATACAATATTTGTAATAACTGCGGCAGCTATTAAACTTATAGCGTCAACAAGCAGTCCTACTGACAGTGTATGTCTTACTTTTGTAATTTTTACAACTCCGTAATATACCGCTATGGCATACATTGTTGTTTCTGTTGAACCCATTGCCACTGAAGCCATTCTTCCTATCAATGAGTCAGGTCCGTATGTATTGAATAATTCTACCATCATTCCCTCGGCTCCTCCGCCGGACAGTGACCTCATTATTCCCATCGGAAGAACCTCAGCAGGCATTCCGATTAAATTAGTTATCGGACTAAATATTTTAACAACATATCCCATTGCTCCTGATGCTCTGAAAACCCCTATGGCAGCAAGCATTGCCACCAGGTATGGAATTATTCTGATTGCGGTATCAAAACCTTCTTTTGCACCTTCGACAAATGCTTCATAAACCTTTACTTTCTTAAAATATCCATATAACGGTATACCCAGCAGCAATGCAGGTATAGCATATAATGAAATTGTATTTAAAACTGTCTGTAACATATTAACCCTCCTGTACACTTTCAGCATCAGATTTTTCTATATAATTTTCAACCTTATACCTTTTCATCTTACCAAATAACTTTGCAAGTATAATTGCTGATACGGTTGATATTGTAGTAGCAAGAATAACAGGTCCTATTACTTCAGTTGCATTTGCAGATCCTGCAGCAGCTCTCAAGCCTATTACAGTAGCAGGAAGAAGCGTTACAGAGGATGTGTTTATTGCAAGAAACATTACCATTGCATCTGTTGCAACCCCCTTATGTTCATTTAATGTATCAAGTTCTTCCATAGCCTTAAGTCCAAATGGAGTTGCAGCATTTCCAAGTCCAAGAATATTTGCCGCAATATTCATTATCATTGCGCCCATTGCAGGATGGTCTGCAGGAACATCAGGGAATAGCTTTTTCATAACCGGACTTAATCCCTTTGCCAATCCCCTTATTAAACCTGCCTTTTCAGCAATAGCCATAATACCAAGCCACAATGTCATTATTCCAATTAGTCCTATAGCAATTTCAACTGCTGTATTAGAAAAATTTATTGCTGCATCTGTGACAGCCTGAACGTTGCCTGTAAAAACAGCAACTATAACTCCAATAACAATTAATCCTAACCAAATTCCATTAATCATTTTTTTATCTCCTTTCAAGATCTCTTCTTATGATTTTTTTAAGGCTTTTATGCTTAAAATCGTTTGCTCACCTCCAAAGCTATTTGCAGAAAAGCCTGCGTAAATTTTATTATTCCTTGCTGCTTTATAAAGCAATTATCATGCCAATTAAATTACAATTTACATACTTCTGCTTATTCCTCATATTTCAACATTTTATTTTATAAAATCACAATACTGATTTTTATAACTGTTATTGCTTTTCCGGATTTACGTACTGGAATAATACATAATATTACCAATAATCATCTTAATGTACCTGTTTTTATTTATTTTTTATTTATATAATAAAATTCCGCGAAACAGGAATTTTTCCTG